>NZ_JBVKBY010000005.1:32008-640830 GCF_055656945.1 Streptomyces sp. NPDC111606 | reverse complement strand
AAACGCCCGGTTACATTCCGAACCCGGAAGCTAAGCCTTACAGCGCCGATGGTACTGCAGGGGGGACCCTGTGGGAGAGTAGGACGCCGCCGAACTCCTTTTAGAGCTCTGGCTCTTGGGCATACAGCCCGAGGGCCAGAGCTTTTTTGTGTTGAGGTAGGGTCAGGGGGCATCGTAGGTACGTTTCCCACAGGAGGCCCCCGGGTGGAGGTCCAGGAGACTCGCGTCCAGACGGATCGAGTGCTCACCATCCCCAACATCCTCAGCATGGCGCGGCTCCTTGGCGTGCCGCTGTTCCTGTGGCTGATTCTCAGGCCTGAGTTCGGTGGGCCCAAGAGTGACGGCTGGGCACTTCTGGTGCTGGCTCTGAGTGGCGTCACCGACTACCTGGATGGCAAGCTCGCGCGGCGCTGGAACCAGATCAGCAGCCTGGGCCGGCTACTCGACCCCGCGGCAGACCGGCTCTACATTCTCTCGACTTTGGTCGGCCTCACCTGGCGCGAGATTCTGCCGGTCTGGTTGACCGCTGCACTTTTGGCGCGTGAGCTGCTTCTGCTGGTGATGGTGGGCATCCTCAGGCGCCATGGCTATCCGCCACCGCAAGTGAACTTCCTTGGGAAGGCTGCCACGTTCAACCTGATGTACGCCTTCCCGTTGTTGCTGCTCAGCGACGGAAGCGGGTGGATCCCGTCACTCGCTGCTATTTTCGGATGGGCGTTCGCCGGATGGGGTACAACCCTGTACTGGTGGGCAGGAGTCCTCTACGTGGTACAAGTCCGCCGCCTGGTCCGTGCGGACGCCATGGCCGATTGAACTCGCGGATTGGAGAGCCCGTAGCGCTCGATGGCCCGCGGCGGAAAAGTGCGGGACAATCTGGACGGGTGAAGTCGGCTAGACAGTCGTCTCTTCGAGGAGGACGCTTCCGACATGAAGGCCGTCGTGATGGCCGGGGGCGAAGGCACGCGCCTTCGCCCTATGACCTCAAGCATGCCCAAGCCGCTCCTGCCGGTGGCCAACCGGCCGATCATGGAGCACGTTCTGCGGCTGCTCAAAAGGCATGGGCTGAATGAAACCGTCGTGACAGTGCAGTTCCTGGCCTCCCTGGTCAAGAACTACTTCGGTGACGGTGAAGAGCTCGGAATGGAGCTCAGCTATGCCAATGAGGAGAAGCCACTCGGTACCGCCGGAAGCGTCAAGAACGCCGAAGAGGCGTTGAAGGACGATGCTTTCCTCGTCATCTCCGGCGATGCCCTGACCGACTTCGACCTCACCGAGCTGATCAATTTCCACAAGGAAAAGGGATCGCTCGTCACGGTCTGTCTGACGCGTGTGCCCAATCCGCTGGAATTCGGCATCACGATCGTCGACGAGGAAGGCAAGGTCGAGCGCTTCCTCGAGAAACCGACCTGGGGTCAGGTTTTCTCGGACACGGTGAACACCGGCATCTATGTCATGGAGCCCGAGGTCTTCGACTATGTCGAGGCCGACGTCCCCGTGGACTGGTCCGGCGACGTCTTCCCGCAGCTCATGAAGGAAGGCAAGCCCATCTATGGCTATATCGCCGAGGGATACTGGGAGGACGTCGGCACCCACGAGAGCTATGTGAAGGCGCAGGCCGACGTCCTGGAGGGCAAGGTCGACGTCGAGCTCGACGGCTTTGAGATCTCCCCCGGCGTCTGGGTGGCAGAAGGCGCCGAGGTACATCCTGATGCCGTCCTTCGTGGGCCCCTGTATATCGGGGACTATGCCAAGGTCGAGGCTGGTGTGGAAATCCGTGAGCACACCGTCGTCGGCTCGAACGTGGTCGTGAAGAGCGGAGCCTTTCTTCACAAGGCTGTCGTGCACGACAACGTGTACATCGGGCAGCACAGCAATCTTCGCGGGTGCGTCGTCGGGAAGAACACCGACATCATGCGGGCGGCCCGGATCGAGGACGGCGCGGTCATCGGTGACGAGTGCCTGATCGGTGAAGAATCGATCGTCCAGGGCAATGTGCGCGTCTATCCGTTCAAGACCATCGAGGCCGGCGCCTTCGTCAACACTTCGGTGATCTGGGAGTCCAGGGGCCAGGCGCATCTGTTCGGTGCCCGTGGCGTCTCCGGAATCCTGAACGTGGAGATCACGCCCGAGCTTGCCGTGCGACTCGCCGGCGCGTATGCGACGACCCTGAAAAAGGGCTCGACCGTCACCACGGCTCGCGACCACTCCCGCGGTGCCCGTGCACTCAAGCGGGCGGTCATCTCGGCGCTGCAGGCCAGCGCCATCGACGTACGGGACCTGGAGAACGTACCGCTGCCCGTGGCGCGGCAGCAGACTGCGCGGGGCAGTGCCGGCGGGATCATGATCCGTACGACGCCCGGAGTGCCGGATTCCGTGGACATCATGTTCTTCGACGGGCGGGGTGCCGATCTGTCGCAGGCCAGTCAGCGGAAGCTGGACAGGGTCTTCGCGCGGCAGGAGTACCGGCGTGCGTTCCCCGGAGAGATCGGGGATCTGCATTTTCCGGCCAGTGTCTTCGACTCATACACCGGGTCGTTGTTGCGGAACGTCGATACGACGGGGATTTCGGAGTCGGGGCTCAAGGTCGTCGTCGACGCGTCGAACGGCAGCGCGGGGCTCGTGCTGCCCAGCCTGCTAGGCAAGCTCGGTGTGGACTCGCTGACGATCAACCCCGGTCTCGACGAGTCGAGGCCCACGGAGTCGGCGGATACGCGCCGGTCGGGGTTGGTGCGGCTGGGAGAGATCGTGGCGTCCGCACGGGCCGCGTTCGGGGTGCGGTTCGACCCGGTCGGTGAGCGGCTCTCGCTGGTGGACGAGAAGGGGCGGATCGTCGAGGACGACCGGGCTCTGCTCGTCATGCTCGACCTGGTGGCCGCGGAGCGGCGTAGCGGGCGTGTGGCGCTGCCGGTGACCACGACGAGGATCGCTGAGCAGGTGGCGGCCTACCACGGGACACAGGTGGAATGGACGACGACCTCGCCGGACGACCTGACCCGGGTCGGTCGTGACGACACGACGATCTTCGGCGGCGACGGCAGGGGCGGGTTCATCGTCCCCGAGTTCAGCAGTGTCTTCGACGGTACGGCGGCTTTCGTTCGGCTGATCGGGCTGGTAGCGCGGACGCAGCTCACGCTCAGCCAGATCGACGCTCGGATTCCGCGGGCCCATGTCATCAAGCGGGATCTTGCGACCCCCTGGGCCGTCAAGGGACTCGTGATGCGCCGGGTCGTGGAGGAGGCCGGGGATCGCTTTGTCGACACGACCGATGGTGTGCGGGTCGTGGAGACGGACGGGCGCTGGGTGATGGTGCTGCCCGACCCGGCCGAGGCGGTCACCCATCTGTGGGCGGAGGGCCCGGACGACGCCTCCGCACAGGCTCTGCTCGACGAATGGGCGGCGGTCGTGGACAGCGCCGGCCGCTGAAGCACGGCCCACGCGCGCGTGCCGGACAGGCCTCCCCAGGAGGCCTGTCCGGCACGCCGGTGGGGCCATTCGGAGGTATCGGCGGCGACGTGCGACGATGTGCGGCATGCCGCAGCAGCCCCCCGTTCGGAGCACACCTACGCGCCCCGCGCGCCCGGACGCGTCCATGTCGCTGCTCACCAATGTCATGGATCACAGCCTCGACGACGGTTACGCCGAGGCAGCCGCGCGCAAGAAGGCCGCGGGCGACGGAGGGCTGCCCAAGACGCTGAGGGCGAAGCTGGGGCTCGCTGCCGGTCTGGTGCTCGCGGCGCTCGTGGTGACCGTGGGGGCGGCTCAGGCGCGGGTCGCGGCGCCCGTCGTGGCCAAGGAGCGCGAGGAGCTGGTAGACCGTATCGACCGTGAGACCTCGGCGGCGGACCAGCTGGAGGAGACCGTCGACGAGCTCCGCGATGACGTCAGCGCCCGGCAGCGTGAGGCGCTGAAGTCGACCGGTGACAGCGACCAGGGGGAGCTCGTGGGCATCCTGGCGGGCGCTGTCGAGGTGCACGGGCCCGGTGTGAAGCTGATCGTCAACGACGCCAAGGAGACCGTCTCGGGGGGCGACGGCGACCCGCGCGCAACATCCGGGTTCTCCGACACCGGCCGGGTGCGCGACCGTGACATGCAGCGTGTGGTCAACGGGCTGTGGGAGTCGGGCGCCGAGGCCATTTCGATCAACGGGCAGCGGTTGACCGCCCTGTCGGCGATCAGGGCCGCGGGAGACGCGATACTGGTCGACAACAAGCCGCTGGTTCCGCCGTACACGGTGCTCGCGGTGGGGGATGGCGAGCGGTTGAGCACCAGGTTCCAGGACAGCGCCGACGGCCTGTATCTGCACGCCCTGCAGGAGAACTTCGGGATCCGGACCGGCATTTCCGTGCAGGGCGACCTCCGGCTGCCCGCCGCCCCGAGTGTGACCGTACGTACAGCACAGCCGAATACCGAGAACACCGAGAAGGGCACATCGTGATCGCCGTACTGGGCCTCGTCGTGGGCGTCGTGGCCGGCCTGTTGGTCCGGCCTGAGGTTCCGGCGGTCGTCGAGCCGTATCTGCCGATCGCCGTCGTGGCGGCCCTCGACGCCGTCTTCGGAGGTCTGCGGGCCATGCTCGACGGCATTTTCGACGACAAGGTCTTCGTCGTGTCGTTCCTGTCCAACGTGGTCGTCGCCGCGCTGATCGTGTTCCTGGGCGACAAGTTGGGCGTGGGCGCCCAGCTGTCCACCGGTGTGGTCGTCGTGCTCGGGATCCGTATCTTCTCCAACGCCGCGGCCATTCGCCGGCACGTGTTCCGGGCGTGAGGCCGATGAGTAACGAGGACCAGACGCCGGAGAACAGGCTGCGCAAGGAACTGCCCGAGGAGATGCCGGCGGGTGCGACCGAGGCCGTGGACAACGCCTCGCAGGACGCGGACGGCACCGAGGGACCCACGACCGGCCTGACCGGTCGGCAGCGGCTCGTGAAGGGGCTGTGGCCGCCGCGGGTCAGTCGGGCCCAACTCATCGTCGCCGTCCTGCTGTTCGGCCTCGGCTTCGGCCTGGCCGTCCAGGTCGCGTCGAACAGTGAGGGTGACGGTGCCCTGCGCGGCGCACGTCAGGAAGATCTCGTTCGCATCCTCGATGAACTGGATGACCGTACTCAGCGTCTTGAGGACGAGAAGCAAGGTCTCGAGAAGCAGCGCGATGAACTGGAGAACAGTTCGAACCAGGCCGAGGAGGCCCGCAAGCAGACGGTCGAGAAGGAGAGACAACTCGGCATTCTGGCGGGCACGGTGGCGGCTCAGGGACCCGGCATCACGATGACCATCGACGACACGAAGGGGACGGTCGAGGCGGACATGCTGCTCGACGCGATCCAGGAGCTGCGCGCGGCCGGCGCGGAAGCGATCCAGGTGAACGGCGTACGCGTCGTCGCCGGCACCTATCTGACTGACGCCGGCAACAGCGTTGGCGTCGACGGGAACAAGATCAACGCTCCCTATCGTTTCAAGGTCATCGGCAAGTCGCAGGACCTCGAACCAGCCCTCAACATCCCTGGCGGCGTGGTTCAGACTCTCGAGAAGGAGCAGGCCACCGTGACCATCGAGCGGTCGGACAAGATCGTCGTGGACGCCTTGCGAGCGGCGAAGCGGCCTGACTACGCTCGGTCGTCCTCCCAGTGAACCGACGGTGCATGGGGGACGTCAGGCGAGGGCATGAGGTTGCGGGGGGTCGGCGCACCGAATGGGTGGTGCGTGGTGGAAACTGTCTGGTGGAGACGGACGTTGTGAAGATGTCCGGGTCGGACAGGGAGTGCAGTCAGGGTTCGTCCTGCCCCACGGGCGGGTCTGTTTCGGTCAAGGGGAATCGCCCGTGAAGTTGTTTGCGAAGTTGTTCGGCAAGAGCGCGCGAGAGGGTAGCGACAACGCGACCGCTCGTCACCGCGCACAGGGGGACGATGAGGGCCAGCGCCCCCTGTTCAGGGACCAGGTACCTGGGCCGGGTGGTGACATTTCCGGTGGTCAGGGCGCGCCGTCAGTTGACCCTGGCCAGTCCGGCGGCATAGGTTTCGGGCAACCGTCAACCTCAAGTACGGGTGGAGGGTTTTCCCCGATGTCGGCCCTGGTGTGTACGAGGTGCGGTAACCGCAACGCGGAGAACAGCCGCTTCTGTTCCAACTGCGGCGCCCCGCTGCGGCCCGGTGCGACGCCCGAGCGTCCGTCCGAGACGACCTCCACGATCTCCATCTCCGGTCTTGAGGCCTACGACGCCGAGACCACCGGTCAGACGGCTATCCCGGCGCTGTCTCCGGAGGCGCAGGCTGCCGTCGACGCGCTGCCCCTGGGCTCCGCGCTCCTGGTGGTGCGCCGCGGGCCGAACTCGGGCAGCCGGTTCCTGCTGGACGGCGATCTGACCACGGCCGGTCGGCACCCGCAGAGCGACATCTTCCTGGACGACGTGACGGTCTCGCGTCGGCACGTGGAGTTCCGTCGCGCTCAGGACGGCTCGTTCACGGTGGCCGACGTCGGCAGCCTGAACGGCACGTACGTCAATCGCGAGCGGATCGACCAGGTCGCTCTGAACAACGGTGACGAGGTGCAGATCGGCAAGTACCGGCTGGTCTTCTACGCGAGCCAGCGGGGCTACTGACCCTCCCCCGGAGCCCGTCCGGGGAGACCCAGGGAAGGTCCATGCTGAAAACACCGAGCGGCGGTGCCGGGCACGGCATCGCCGCCACGGACGGTCGGCTGATGAGCATCGGCACGGTGCTGAACGTGCTGCGCGACGAGTTCACTGACATCACCATCTCCAAGATCCGCTTCCTGGAGTCGGAGGGTCTCGTCGAGCCGCAGCGGACCCCCTCGGGGTATCGCAAGTTCAGCGCGCAGGACGTCGAGCGGCTCGGTCACGTCCTGCGGATGCAGCGGGACCACTATCTGCCGCTCAAGGTGATCCGCGAGCACCTGGACGCCATGGAACGCGGTGAGGCCGCACCGCTGCCGACCGTGTGCCGGCAGCGCGATGGAGAAACGGTCCTGGAGCCCGTCGAGGCGCCCGCGGCGGCCCGGATCGGGCGGGCCGAGCTGCTCGTCGCCGCCGAGATCGGTGAGCAGGAGCTCGCGGAATGGGAGTCGTACGGCCTGATCGCCCCGTTGCCCGACGGGGCGTACGACGCCGAGGCGGTCACTGTGGCCTCGCTCGTTGTCGAGCTGGGGCGTTTCGGCATCGAACCACGGCATCTGCGGGTGATGAAGGCCGCCGCAGATCGTGAGGCCGGGCTCGTGGACCAGGTCGTGGCACCCCTGCGGCGGCACCGCAATCCGCAGACCAGGGCTCATGCCGAGGCGCGTACGAAGGAACTGGCGGGGCTTGCCGTGAAGCTGCACGCCGCACTGGTGCAGACCGCTCTCGGGGTGCGGCTGCCCTGAGCCTGGCAGGGGCGGGGAGCCCGGATCGGCCACCCGTTCTCGGCCCGACTACCCAAACGTCCCGAGCACGGCCTAGGGTTGCTGTGTGAACGAGCTCGATGTCGTAGGTGTCCGGGTCGAAATGCCCTCCAACCAACCGATCGTGCTCCTGCGTGAAGTGGGAGGCGACCGCTACCTCCCCATCTGGATCGGGCCGGGGGAGGCGACGGCGATCGCCTTCGCCCAGCAGGGCATGGCCCCCGCGCGACCGCTGACCCACGACCTGTTCAAGGACGTGCTGGAGGCCGTCGGCCAGGAGCTCACCGAAGTACGCATCACGGATCTGCGTGAGGGCGTCTTCTACGCCGAGCTGGTCTTCGCCAGCGGCGTCGAGGTGAGTGCCCGCCCCTCCGATGCCATAGCGCTGGCCCTGCGCACCGGAACGCCCATCTACGGCAGCGACGGCGTGCTCGACGACGCGGGCATCGCGATTCCGGACGAGCAGGAGGACGAGGTGGAGAAGTTCCGCGAGTTCCTCGACCAGATCTCGCCCGAGGACTTCGGCACCAGCAGTCAGTGAGGCGGCGTGGGCGGCCCGGCGGACTCGCGGTCCGTGGTGGTGCGGCCCACAGTCCGTTACGGCTCAAATGCCGGCATTTGCCAGCGGCGAGGAAGAGCGTCCTGCGGCCTGCTCCGAGCGCATTCGGCTAGCCTTTCCCCGCGGTGGGGCACGGGAAACCACTCCTAGGGTGATTATCACTCGGCGTGCCGAGTGTGGCGATCGTTGACGCACCCCTGGTGACTGCCTACCGTCGAGAAGGCAGGTCAAGGACGGAGGTCGGCGTGAGAAGCAGCGGCGACGGTACGGCTGGGGGTGCCCCCGGACGCAGTCTCGGGGCGAGCGGCCCGTACCCGCTTCACAGCAGCCCGCTTCAGGGCAGCGCGGCCGATCACGCTCCGCAGCGACCGACGGCCGTGCCGAGCAGCGGCGGAGGGGCGGCGTCCATGGCGACCGAGCAGATCGGCTATCGCGGTCCGACGGCCTGTGCGGCCGCGGGCATCACATACCGGCAACTGGACTACTGGGCGCGCACCGGCCTTGTCGAGCCCAGCGTGCGGCCCGCTCATGGGTCGGGGACGCAGCGGCTCTACAGCTTCCGGGATGTCGTCGTCCTGAAGATCGTCAAGCGGTTCCTGGACACCGGTGTGTCTCTGCAGAACATCCGTACCACCGTCCAGCATCTGCGGGAGCGCGGCTTTCGGGATCTCGAGCGCCTGACGCTGATGAGCGACGGCGCGACGGTCTACGAGTGCAGCTCCCCGGACGAGGTGCACGCGCTGCTCCAGGGTGGGCAGGGGGTCTTCGGGATCGCCGTGGGCGTGGTGTGGCGGGACGTCGAGAGTGCCTTGTCGCAGCTGCACGGGGAGCGGATCGACACCGGGGAGACGCTGGTCGGGCACAATCCGGCGGACGAGCTGGCGCGGCGGCGCAACCGGGCGGTCTGAGCAGTCTTCGCCGGCGCACCTGCGCAGTGGTGCGGCGGGCGTGCCGGGTGGGTCGATCGGTCGGCCCGGGGCGCCGTATCAGGCCGTTGCAGCAGGGCATTGTCAGTGGCGTGAGGCAGCATCGGAGATGTGAGGAACGCGCCTACGATCCTGCATCTCGACATGGATGCCTTCTACGCCTCGGTGGAGCAGGCATCCAAGCCGAGCCTGCGCGGGAAAGCCGTGATCGTGGGCGGGCTCGGGCCGCGGGGAGTCGTCGCCACCGCGTCCTATGAGGCTCGGGTGTTCGGGGTGCACTCGGCGATGCCCATGGGGCAGGCGCGTCGGCTGGCGCCCAATGCCGCGTATCTCGTGCCGCGCTTCGGGATCTACCGCGACATCAGCGAGCAGGTGATGGGCCTGCTGCGGGAGCTGTCGCCGCTGGTGGAGCCGCTGAGCCTGGACGAGGCGTTCGTGGACCTGGAGGCCGGTGGAGTCGCCTGGGACGAAGAGTCCGCGCGGCTGGTGGGAGTGAAGCTGCGCGCCGACATACGGGCCGTCACCGGGCTCGCGGGGTCGGTGGGCCTGGCCGCCTCCAAGATGCTGGCGAAGATCGCCTCGGAGGAGGCCAAGCCCGACGGGCTGGTGGTGATCGAGCCGGGGACGGAGCGGGCGTTGCTCGCGCCGATGTCGGTGCGGACCTTGCCGGGGGTGGGGCCGGCGACCGGGGATCATCTGCGGCGGGCCGGGATCCACACGGTCGACGAGATCGCCGAGGCGGGCGAGGACGAGCTCGTGCGGCTGCTGGGCAAGGCCCATGGGCATGCCCTGTACGCCATGGCGCTGGCGCTCGACGAGCGTCCCGTGGTGGCCGAGCGGGAGGCCAAGTCGGTGTCCGTCGAGGACACGTACGACGTGGACATCCATGACCGGGTCCGGGTGGGGCTCGAGGTGCAGCGGCTGGCCGATCGTTGTGTGCGACGGTTGCGGGGGGCCGGGTTGTCCGGGCGGACCATCGTGCTGAAGGTACGGCGGTACGACTTCTCGACGCTGACCCGGTCCGAGACGTTGCGGGGGCCGACGGATGATCCGGGTTTGGTGCGGGAGGCTGCGCTGCGGCTGCTGGATTCCGTGGACACGACGGGTGGGGTGCGGCTGCTGGGAGTCGGGGTCAGCGGGCTGGCCGACTACACGCAGGAGGATCTGTTCGCGCAGGTGGCGGGGGAGCGGGGCGAGCACGGCGAAGAGGGCGACCGCGAGGAGCCAATGGCGGAGCGGGAGGCTGCGCTGCCCGTCGAGCGGCGGTGGGTTGCGGGGCACGATGTGCGGCACGTCGAGTACGGGCCCGGGTGGGTGCAGGGGAGTGGGCTGGGGCGGGTGACGGTGCGGTTCGAGACGCCTGAGTCGTCGGAGCCGGGGCGGGTGCGGACGTTTCGGGTTGACGATCCGGGGCTGGAGGCGGCGGAGCCATTGCCGTTGGTGCGGGGGAGACCTGGGGTGTCTGAGGGAGACGGGGGAGACGCGGGAGGTGGGGGAACTGGGCCTGGTGGGGTTTTAGAGGTGGAGGTCGGTCACCTGGGGCGGGAGAGGGGCGGCGGAGGCATGGGAGAGGCACCGCCTGTGGTGCCTGGGTAGGGCGTGGGCGGGCGGAACCGGACGTGCGGTTGGTTCCGGGCGCCCGGCGTTGCGGTTGCAGTATGGGGTGGGTCGCTCGCCCGCGCTTGCGGGATGCCGCTGCGCCCGCCCGTGCCGCTCCAGCGGTACGACTGCCCGCGGCCAGGTGTGTCGTCGGGTGCCGCGTGGGCGGCGCCGCGGGCGTTGCGGTGCGATGGGGTGCGGCTGGGCAAGGGAACTCGGCCGCGCGGAGGTGACAGGTGGGTCAGCTGCGGGCGGGCCGGAGGTGGGCGTGACTGTGGGGGCTGGGGGATGGGCGGTGGAAGGGGGGCGTCTTCAGGAGTGCGGGTGGGATGTGCGGGGGCCGTTGTCGTCCGGGGTTTCGGTGGTTGCCAGGTTGCCGAAGTCTCGGTCGGGGGGTGGGGGTGGGGCGGTTACGTCGAGGCCGTAGTGGTGGTAGAGCTGGAGTTCCTGTTCAGGGGAGAGGTGGCGGCCCACGCCGAAGTCGGGGGCGTCCTTGATGAGGGCGCGGTCGAAGGGGACGTGGAGGCTGCCCTCGACCAGATCGCTGGGCTCGAGGGGGACGAAGGCGTCCCTGGAGAACAGGCCTGTGCGTATCGCCGCCCATTCCGGCACTCCGGTCGCGTCGTCGAGATAGACCTCGTCGATGGTGCCGATCTTGGTGCCGTTGCGGTCGAAGGCCTTGCGGCCGATCAGATTGCGCGGATCGATGTCGGTCTGCACGGGCCCTCCACTTGGTCGCAACTCATCCGTAAGCACTACGAAAGGGCACATTGGTGAGCCCGGCCACTCGAAGGACCGTGCGTTGACCCCGCTGGTAGTCTGGCTAGCGGCTGCTGACCCCGTGCGGGAGAGTCCTCCGGGAACCATCCGGAGGCGCCGAAGGAGCAAATCCTCCCCGGAATCTCTCAGGCACACGTACCGCACGGACGAGGTCACTCTGGAAAGCAGGGCGGGTGTCGATGGCCTCCGCTCTCACCGACGGTGAAAGCCGGGCACCTTGTGGTGACCCGGTGAAGCTCTCAGGTTGAGATGACAGAGGGGGAGGCCGTCCGGGTACCCGCGCCGTGGTGCCCCTCGAAGGTCGTGTCAGACCAGGAGGCCTCCGCAATGACCGCCCATCGCATTCCGCTCTCAGAGCTCGAGCAGGGTATTCCCTTCGAGCAGCGTCATATCGGTCCTGATCATGAAGCTCGGGCCAAGATGCTCGCCCAGGTCGGGTACGGCTCGCTCGACGAGCTCACCGCCGCCGCGGTGCCGGATGTGATCAAGAACGCCGACTCCCTCGAACTGCCGGGCGCGCGTACCGAGGCCGAGGTGCTCGCCGAGCTGCGGTCGCTCGCCGATCGCAACCAGGTGCTGGACTCGATGATCGGGCTCGGCTACTACGGGACCTTCACGCCGCCGGTCATCCTGCGCAATGTCATGGAGAACCCGGCTTGGTACACGGCCTACACGCCGTATCAGCCCGAGATCTCGCAGGGGCGGCTCGAGGCCCTGCTGAACTTCCAGACCATGGTCGCCGACCTCACCGGGCTGCCGACCTCCGGTGCCTCGCTGCTGGACGAGGGGACCGCGGCGGCCGAGGCCATGGCCCTGTCGCTGCGGATGGGCAAGAACAAGAAGGGGCTGTTCCTGGTCGACGCGGATGTGCTTCCGCAGACCATCGCCGTGATCGAGACCCGTGCCGAGCCCACCGGCGTGGAGATCGTCGTCGCCGACCTCAGCGACGGCATTCCGGCCGAGATCGCCGAGCGTGAGATCAACGGCGTGCTGGTGCAGTACCCGGGTGCCTCCGGCGTCGTACGGGACATCAAGCCCGTCATCGAGCAGGCTCATGAGCTCGGCGCCCTCGTCACCGTCGCCGCCGATCTGCTCGCGCTCACGCTGCTGAAGTCCCCCGGTGAGCTCGGGGCGGACATCGCGGTCGGGACGACGCAGCGGTTCGGTGTGCCGATGGGCTTCGGAGGGCCGCACGCCGGCTACATGGCCGTACACGAGAAGTTCGCGCGCAGCCTGCCCGGGCGGCTCGTGGGCGTGTCCGTGGATGTCGATGGGAACAGGGCGTACCGGCTGGCTCTCCAGACGCGTGAGCAGCACATTCGCCGGGAGAAGGCGACCAGCAACATCTGCACGGCGCAGGTGCTGCTCGCCGTGATGGCCGGGATGTACGCCGTTTACCACGGCCCCGACGGGCTGCGCGGTATCGCCCGGCGCACTCACCGGTACGCCGCCATCCTCGCCGCGGGCCTCACCGCCGGTGGGGTCGAGGTCGTGCACGGTTCCTACTTCGACACGCTGACTGTGCGGGTGCCTGCGAAGGCCGCCGAAGTTGTCGCCGCCGCCCGGCAGAGCGGCGTCAACCTGCGCCTCGTCGACGCCGACCACGTGTCCCTCGCCTGCGACGAGACCACCACGCGGGCCCAACTGGGCGCCGTATGGACGGCGTTCGGGGTCGACGCTGACGTCGAGGCGCTGGACGAGGGGGCCGAGGACGGCCTTCCGGGCGGGTTGCTGCGCAGCGACGAGGTCCTCACGCACCCCGTCTTCCACCAGCACCGTTCCGAGACCGCGATGCTGCGCTACCTGCGCAGGCTCGCCGACCGCGACTACGCGCTCGACCGCGGCATGATCCCGCTGGGCTCCTGCACCATGAAGCTCAACGCGACGACCGAGATGGAGCCGGTCACCTGGCCGGAGTTCGGACAGCTGCACCCCTTCGCGCCCGCCGAGCAGGCGCAGGGCTATCTGACACTCATCCGCGAGCTGGAGGAACGTCTCGCCGAGGTCACCGGCTACGACAAGGTGTCGCTGCAGCCCAACGCCGGGTCGCAGGGCGAGCTGGCCGGGCTGCTTGCCGTGCGCGGGTACCACCGGGCCAACGGGGACGAGCAGCGGACCGTCTGTCTGATTCCGTCGTCCGCTCATGGGACCAACGCCGCCAGCGCCGTCATGGCCGGCATGAAGGTCGTCGTCGTGAAGACCGCCGACGACGGTGAGATCGACGTCGAGGATCTGCGGGCGAAGATCGAGAAGCACCGGGACGAGTTGTCCGTGCTGATGATCACGTACCCGTCGACGCACGGGGTGTTCGAGGAGCACGTCGCCGACATCTGCGCTCAGGTGCACGAGGCCGGCGGGCAGGTGTACGTCGACGGCGCCAACCTCAACGCCCTTGTGGGGCTTGCCAAGCCGGGCCACTTCGGTGGCGACGTCTCGCATCTGAACCTGCACAAGACGTTCTGCATTCCGCACGGCGGTGGCGGTCCGGGCGTCGGGCCGGTCGGTGTCCGTGGGCACCTGGCGCCGTATCTGCCGAACCACCCGCTGCAGCCCGCGGCCGGGCCGGAGACGGGCGTCGGCCCGATCTCGGCCGCGCCCTGGGGTTCCGCCGGGATCCTGCCGATCTCGTGGTCGTACGTACGGCTCATGGGCGGCGAGGGGCTCAAGCGGGCCACGCAGGTGGCGGTGCTGTCCGCCAACTACATCGCCAAGCGTCTGGAGCCGCACTACCCGGTGCTCTACACCGGGCCGGGCGGGCTCGTCGCGCACGAGTGCATCATCGATCTGCGGCCGCTGACCAAGGCGACCGGGGTGAGCGTCGACGACGTGGCCAAGCGGCTCATCGACTACGGCTTCCACGCGCCGACGATGTCGTTCCCGGTGGCCGGAACGCTGATGATCGAGCCGACCGAGTCCGAGGACCTGAACGAACTCGACCGGTTCTGCGAGACGATGATCGCCATTCGTGCGGAGATCGAGAAGGTCGGGTCGGGTGAGTGGCCCGCGGACGACAACCCGCTGCGGAACGCTCCGCACACCGCCGGTGCGCTGGGCGGTGAGTGGGAGCACGCGTACAGCCGTGAGGAGGCCGTGTTCCCGGCCGGGGTGTCGGCCGCCGACAAGTACTGGCCGCCGGTGCGCCGGATCGACCAGGCCTTCGGCGACCGGAACCTGGTGTGCTCCTGCCCGCCGATGGACGCGTACGAGGGCTGACGCACCGGCATAGGTGATCGAGGGCTCCGCTCCGGCCGTGTTCGGTCGGGCGGAGCCCTCGTGCGTCACGCGGTCGTGAGTGCCACCTCGGTCGCCTTGACCAGCGCGACGACGGACATTCCGGGGGCCAGGGCAAGGTCGTTGCTGGCGTCCCTGGTGATGGCCGCTGTCAGCACACCGCCCTCCACGGCGATCTTCACCGAGGCCATCGCGCCGCCGGTGGCGATGCCGGTGACCGTGCCGGGGAGCTGGTTGCGGATGGACAGCCCGCTGATCGGTGCGGTGGAGAGGGAGATCTCCGTCGCCTTCACGAGGGCGGTCACGCCGGTTCCCTCGGCCAGGCCGAGGTCCTCGACGGCGTCCAGGGTGATCGCCGCGGTGAGGTCCTGACCGGCGTCGAGGTGGACCTTGACGGTGGCCATGACCTCGCCGGGGGTGATGGCGGTGATCGTGCCGGGGAGTTGGTTGCGGATGCTCAGGCTCATGGAGGGACGCCTCGCAGACGGTGGGAGCGGGAGGGGGAGTGGGTGGGGATTTGTGTGGGTTTGCGGACTCCGGCCCCTACCGTAACGACGTCGAGTGTCCGGTTACGTGCGGTCGATGTGGACGTTCGTCGACTTCACGCGGGCGGTGGCCTCCATGCCGACCTCCAGGCCCAGTTCCTCGACCGCCTCGCGGGTCAGGAGGGAGACCAGTCGGTGCGGGCCGGCCTGGATCTCCACCTGTGCCGCGACGTCGCCGAGTTTGATCGCGGTGACGATGCCGGGGAAGGCATTGCGGGCCGAGGTGTAGGAGGTCTCCTCCTCGTCGCTGCCGGACCTGGCGAGTTCGACGGAGAACGCGGCGAGGTCCTTGCCGTCGATGAGTCGCCGTCCGGTGTCGTCGCGGTGGGTCGCGACGCGGCCGGCGTCCGCCCAGCGGCGCGCGGTGTCGGGGCTCACGCCGAGCAGCCGCGCCGCCTGGCCGATCGTGTAGGACTGCATGCCGGTCACGATAGGGGTCGGACGGGGAACTCGAGGCAGGGGGTTGGCCGTTGGGTATAACGCGATATAGCGTTAGTGGGGTCGGTCGGGTTCGAACGGGGTGAGGTTGTGGCGGCTGAGCTGTCGCGCACGGGGCTGCGGGCCTCGGACGCTGACCGGGACCGTGCGGTGGACGTGCTGAACGCCGCGGCGGGGGACGGTCGGCTGACCATGGAGGAGCTGGACGAGCGGGTGACCGCCGCTCTCTTTGCCCGCACGGTGGGCGAGTTGGCCGAGCTGACGGTGGATCTGCCGACGGCGCCGGGCGGTGCCGAGGTCAAAGACGTCGTCCGGATCGAGCAACAGGGCGGTTCGGCCGTGCGGGGCGGGGGCTGGGTGGTGCCCCGGCGGCTGGAGATCGAGTCGTCCTGGGGCGATGTGACCCTCGACTTCACGCAGGCGGTGACAAGCGACGGGACGCTGCGGATCGACCTGGACATGCGCGGCGGCACACTGAGGCTGGTCACGCGGCCCGGCGTGGTGGTGGACACCGACTCTTTGGCGATCGAGTACGCCAAGGTCAAGACCCGTCCCGTCAGTGATGCCGGTGCACCGGTCGTTCTGCGGATCGAGATCGCCGGGCGAATGCAGTACGGCCGGATAGTGATACGTCCTCCGCGGCGCACGCCGTTCAGAACATCCCAGACGCCCTGAGCACCGCCTGCGCCGTGGCGTCGTCGATCTGGTGACCCAACCGCTCGACCACGTCCGTGCCTTCGAGGAGCGTCCCGCGTTCGAGCGAGCGGCGTACCCCGGTGTCCAACTCGTGCCAGAGCAGCGGGTTGGCGACGAGGATCCGTGGGTCCAGATCCAGGCGGCAGCCGTCCGTGTCGCGCAGCGTCAGCAGAGCGGAGACATGGCCGTGCTGTCGTACGGCCACCAGCGCGTCCGTACGCACCGACTGCCGTCGTAAGAGGCCACGCACCGCCAGCCAGCCCGGGCCCGCGGTCACCCGCTGGGGGAACAGGATCGTGAAGAGCAGGGCGGTCAGGGCCAGCCACAGCAGGGCACGCGACGGTGTCAGCGTCTCCCCGTCCAGGTCGACCAGCAAGGTCATGCCGAGGAAGGCCAGGGCGCAGCCCACGGCGAACCGGGCGCTGCCACGCCAGTGGCGGTCGCCGGTCGGCACCGGGCGAGGTCCGCTTCCCTGCACAGTGCAGACGGTAGGGCTCCGAGGCGCAGGAAAGACCGCCGCTGTCGGTGCTCTGACGCCTTACGGCGCAACCTTGACGCGATCCTGATGCCCGCGGCCGTTTCAGCCGGTGTGCACCCGGGGTCGGCGGTCACGGTCGGGCTCCGCCTCGCGCAGCACCTCGCGCGTGACCGGGGCGACCTCGCCCTGGCCGAAGAGGAAGAAGCGCAGGAAGTTGGCGAAGGGGGTGCCCTCGGTCCACTCGAAGTAGATGTGGGGGATGCAGCCCGTCGAGTCGCGGACGTGGAGGAGCAGCGCGGCCAGGGCGTTGGGGATGGAGGAGGACTCGAGCGTGAGGACGCGGTAGCGGTTGTGCAGGACCTCGCCGCGCACGGTGACGCCCGCCTCGAACTCGGACGGGTCGGTGACCGTCACCTCGACGAAGACGAAGTCCTCCTGGACGGGGACGTCGTTGTCGGTGCGGATCTGCTCGATCTTGTCGCGGTACTCGGCCTTGTCGCGCCGATCGGGTTCATTGGCGATGAACCGGATCTTGCGGCTGGCTATGTCCCGGACGAAACGTTCCGCCATGTCGTCCAGCGTCACGCTGGTCACGCGCAGCTCGAAGGCGCGCATCAGTCGCGAGAGCAGGGAGACGAGGATGATGCCGGCGATGAAGCAGGCGCCGATCTTCACACCGTCGGGGCGCTCGATGACGTTCACGACGGTCGTGTACAGGAACACGGCGGAGATGACCGCGAAGCCGATGGTCCAGTTCCGCTGACCGGCCTTGCGGGCCGCGATGGTCACGGCGATCGCTGCGGAGCTGATGAGTACCAGTACGCCGGTGGCGTAGGCACCGCCCTGGGCGTCGACGTCGGCGTCGAAGATCCAGGTGACGAGGAAGGCGACCAGGGTGAAGACGATGACCATCGGGCGCACCGCGCGAGCCCAGTGCGGGGCCATGCCGTATCGGGGCAGATAGCGCGGCATCAGGTTGAGCAGGCCGGCCATGGCGGAGGCGCCGGCGAACCAGAGGATGGCGATCGTCGAGACGTCGTAGACCGTGCCGAAGGCGCCACCCAGGTACTCGTGGGCGAGGAACGCGAGCGCGCGGCCGTTGGCCTGGCCGCCCGGTTCGAACTCCTTCTCCGGGATCAGCAAGGTGGTGATGAAGCTCGTCGTGATGAGGAAGCAGCTCATGATCAGGGCGGCGGTGGTGAGCAGCTTCTTCGTGTCCCGGATACGCCCCTTGGGGTTCTCCTCGGTCTCGCCCGGGTCGCCCTTGACGTGCGGCATCACCGCGACGCCGGTCTCGAAGCCGGACAGGCCGAGCGCGAGCTTGGGGAAGACGATCAGGGCCACGCCGATCATGACGAAGACGTTGCCGTGCTCGGCCGTGAGGGCGCTGGACCATTCGGTGACCACGTGCCCCTCGGTGATGACGTGATACAGGCCGGCGACCACGACGACCGCGTTCAGCGCGAGGTAGATGCCGACGAGGGCGACGGCGACGCCGATCGCCTCCAGGAAGCCCTTGAGGAACACCGCGCCGAGCAGGGCCACGAGGATGAGGGTGATCAGCAGCTGCTTGTCGTGCAGGGCGCTGTTCAGGTGCGGGTTCTCGACCAGGTGGGTCGAGGCGTCGGCCGCCGACAGGGTGATGGTGATCAGGAAGTCGGTGGCGGCGAAGCCCAGCAGGGTCAGGACGAACAGCTTGCCCTTCCAGAAGGTCAGCAGCCGCTCCAGCATGGCGATCGAGCCCTGGCCGTGGGGGCTCTCCTCGGCCACGCGCCGGTAGACGGGCAGGGCGCCCGCCAGCGTGACGATCACGAGCACGATCGTGGCAATGGGGGAGAGCAGGCCTGCCGCGAGGGCCGCGATTCCCGGCTGGTAGCCGAGGGTGGAGAAGTAGTCGACGCCGGTGAGGCACATGACGCGGTACCAGGGCTGGCCCTGGTGCTCCAGCTTGGACTGGGTCCGCTGTTCCTGGCTGCCATGCCCCTTGCCCATGTCGGCCAGGCCCTCCAGCATCCAGGCGCGCAAGCGACTGGAGGGAGGGTGCTTGGTCGAGGCCATCGGCGTGCTCCTGAAATGCGGGACGGCGGGGGATTCCGGCCATCACGCGGACGGCGGCACCAGCGTATGCGGAGAGTGACGTACGGGCCCACGGATCAAGGGGCCATCGGCGTCAAGCTTCCGTTAAGACTGGCCTGGTCGGCGACGGGTGCACATCAGGATGTGAGTTCTGGGACGCGTTCGTCAGGGGTTGGGCTGTATGGGGGCCAGCGGCGGTGGGGGGTGTTCGGACACCCAGCGTCATTGTCGTCCGGCGTGATCGGTGGGCGTGTGACCTTCACGCGCTGAGCCGGCCCCGAAGCACCGGGCTGCCCACCGCCACGGCAGCAAGGCCGGTCAGTGCTGACGCCTCCGGCGGCCGGGCTCGGGGGCAGGAACCGGTGGCCTTCTTCTTGCGGCGAGCCTTCTTCTTGCGGGCGCGCTTCGACACGCGGGTCAACTCCCTTTCGGTGGAACGAAGTTCAAGTGGTACGGCCGACGAGGAGGTCGGCGAGCTTGTTGAGGCGCTTCACCGTGCGGTCCTCCGAAGCGGCCGGGGCAGGCTCGACGCGCTCGGCGCGGTCGTAGTAGGCACCGTTGACGATCTCGACCGCCGGGTCGCACAGCCGGGCAACGTGCTCGGCGCCCTCGGCCGGGGTGACCCCCTCGTGGGCGTACAGGGGGAGCAGTGCCGTGTCGCAGACGCCCGGGTGGATCGAGACCGCGGTGACGCGCGGGTCGGCTGCGAACACCGTCAGGGCCAGCTGGGACTGGGCGTACGCGGCGAGCCGCGAGTAGCGACGGGCCCGGTTGGGGTCGGACCACTGGATGGACGCTGTGCGGTGCAGTGAGGACGACACGTTGACCACGCGGCCGCCCGGGTCGCTGGTGAGCGCCGGCTCCAGCAGGCAGGTCAGCAGGTAGTGGGCGAGGAAGTTGACCTGGAAGGCGATCTCGTTGCCGTCGGCGGTGACGGTGTGCCGCTCGGGAGCGGCCATGGCCGCGTTGTTGACGAGGACGTCCAGGCGCGGGTGCTCGGAGACCACCTTGTGGGCGAGGGTCTCGACCTCGTCCAGGCGCGTGAAGTCGGCGGCGAAGGTGCACAGTTGATCGGCGCTGACGCCGGCGGTGGCGATCAGGCTGTCGGCGGCGGCGCGCCCGTCCTCGGCGGTACGGCCGTGCAGGAGCACGGTGGCACCGCGCTCGGCCAGTCGGCGGGCGGTCTCGTAGCCGATGCCCGAAGTGGCGCCGGTGACGAGGACGGTGCGGGAGGAAAGGGTGGAGTCGGACATGATCCAATCCATGGGTGCGGCACGCCACGCAACCCCCGTCGAGGGGGCGGTGCACGTGCGGGATGAAGGGAAGCGCGAGGGGCGCCGGGCGGATTCACGGCGCCCCTCGGGTCACGGAAAACGCGTCAGCGGGACGACGGCAGCGTTTCCGGGCAGCGCGGCGCACGACGGGGTGGCCGAGCGGGACTCGGCGGCTCGTCGAAGAGGAGCCATGCGCTGTTCACGTTGTCCATGGAATCCGTTCCGCACTCCCCGGACAAGGTGAAGTGCGGTTCTCTGACGCGCTTCTGACGTGCGCATACGTGTCCTTGACGGCACATGGCCCGGACAGCGGGCGGGGCTCAGCCGAGACCGGGCACCCCGGAGATCAGCAGGTCGATGAGCTTGATGCCGAGGAAGGGCAGCACCAGCCCGCCGAGCCCGTACAGGAGCAGGTTGCGGCGCAGCAGGTCGTGCGCCGACGACGGGGTGTAGCGGACGCCGCGCAGGGCGAGCGGGATCAGCGCGACGATGATCAGGGCGTTGAAGATGATCGCCGAGGTGATCGCCGAGGTCGGGCTGTGCAGGCCCATGATGTTGAGCGCGTCCAGGCCCGGGTAGGCGCTCGTGAACATCGCCGGGATGATCGCGAAGTACTTGGCCACGTCATTCGTGATCGAGAACGTCGTCAACGCACCCCGGGTGATGAGGAGTTGCTTGCCGATCTCGACGATGTCGATGAGCTTGGTCGGGTTGGAGTCGAGGTCGATCATGTTGCCGGCCTCCTTGGCGGCCGACGTACCGGTGTTCATCGCCACGCCGACGTCCGCCTGGGCCAGCGCGGGCGCGTCGTTGGTGCCGTCGCCGGTCATCGCGACCAGTTTGCCGCCGGCCTGTTCCTCCTGGATGAGCGCGAGCTTGTCCTCGGGAGTCGCCTCGGCCAGGTAGTCGTCCACGCCCGCCTCCTGGGCGATGGCCCTGGCGGTGAGCGGGTTGTCGCCGGTGATCATCACCGTGCGGATGCCCATGCGGCGCAGCTCGGCGAAGCGCTCGCGGATGCCGTCCTTGACGACGTCCTTGAGCTGGATCAGACCGAGGACGCGCGGGCCGTTCCAGTCGTGCACGGCCACCAGCAGCGGAGTGCCGCCCGAGGCCGCGACCGAGTCGGCGTAGTGCCGTGCCTCGGGCGGGACTTCGCCGCCGTACATCCGCACCCAGTCGATCACCTGCTGGGCGGCGCCCTTGCGGATGGCGCACACGGCGCCGTTGCCCCAGCTCAGGTCGACGCCGCTCATCCGGGTCTGCGCGCTGAACGCCACCCAGCGGGTGTTCGCCAGCTCGCCCTCGGCGGGCTCGCGAAGCCCGTAGCGGTTCTTGGCGAGGACGACGACGGAGCGCCCCTCGGGTGTCTCGTCGGCGAGCGAGGAGAGCTGGGCGGCGTCCGCGAGTTGGCGCTCGTCGATGCCGGGCAGCGGGACGAAGGCGGCGGCCTCGCGGTTGCCGAGGGTGATGGTGCCGGTCTTGTCGAGCAGCAGCGTGCCCACGTCGCCGGCCGCCTCGACCGCGCGGCCGGACATGGCCAGGACGTTGCGCTGCACCAGCCGGTCCATGCCCGCGATGCCGATCGCCGACAGCAGGGCGCCGATCGTGGTCGGGATCAGCGTGACCAGCAGGGCCACCAGCACGGTCGTCGACTGGGCGGCGTCCGCGTACGCCGCCATCGGCTGCAAGGCGACCACGACCAGGAGGAAGATGATCGTCAGCGATGCCAGCAGGATGTTCAGAGCTATCTCGTTCGGCGTCTTCTGCCGGTTGGCCCCCTCGACCAGGGCGATCATCCGGTCCAGGAAGCTGTGGCCGGGACGGGCTCTGACCCGCACGACGATTCGGTCGGACAGGACGGTCGTACCGCCGGTGACGCCGGTGCGGTCGCCGCCCGACTCGCGGATGACGGGTGCGGATTCGCCGGTGACCGCGGACTCGTCGACCGCCGCCACGCCGTCGATGACGTCGCCGTCCGCCGGGATCATCCCGCCCGCCTCGACCAGCACGACGTCCAGCGGCTTGAGGTCGGTCGCGGCGACAACCTCCGAGCGGGCGGTGCGCGCATTCGTGCCCCAGCGCCAATCCAACAGGCGCAGCGCCACGGTGTCCGTGCGCGCCTTGCGCAGCGACTCGGCCTGCGCCTTGCCGCGGCCCTCGGCGACGGCCTCGGCAAGGTTGGCGAAGATCACCGTCAGCCACAGCCAGGCGCTGATGACCCAGGTGAAGACGGCGGGGTGGATCAGAGCCGACAGCGTGGTGAGGGCCGCCCCGACGGACACCACGAACAGCACCGGGTTGCGCGCCAGGACCCGGGGGTGGAGTTTGCGCAGGGCGTCGGGAAAGGACCGTACGAACTGGGCGGGTTCGAAGAGTCCGCCCGGGGCACGCCGCCGGGCACTCGGTCTTGCTCCGGGCCTTGGGGCGCGCTGGGGGCTGGACGGCGGGGCCTGCTCGGGAGCGGCGGGAAACATGGAGACCTTCGTGGCTCGTCGACGACAGGGCAGCGGCCGCCGAAGCCGTGCGGGACCGGGGCCCCGGCCCCGCACGGCGGGCGCACGGACGTCGGCGGTGAGGCAGTGGTACGCCGTGCGCCGGTGCGTGCCCTCGACACGCACCTCGCCACCTCGGCCGGTTCCGGACGGCGGTCCGGTCCCGTGAGGCCACTGGTACCCGTGGCCTTCTCGGCGGCCGACAGGGAAATGTAGTCGCGCTCCGTGCCCGGACGACCCTGTTCAGCGAGGAATTTGCGGATCTCATACGGCCAGGTCAGCTGTCGCGTCAAGGCTTCGTCAAAGTCACCTGAGTGCACGTCAGAAGCCCGTCAATGAAGGCTGTTCATGGCGGGAGTGGTCGCAGACTGAGCGGCACGGGGACGGGCGACCGTCCGTGGCGTGATGTGGGAGAGGCCGTGACGGCCCTTACCGGCAGCCCTCGAACGGAGGGTGCCGCCCAGCCACGGCGAGAGGGGGTCGCCCTGCCGGGGGCAGCCCCGGGCCGCGGTCTCGTGGGGGAACACGGCCGAATGGCCCGGGGCAGGCCCACCGGGCCCGGGTCGTGGCCGTGCGGGCCGCTCTGTGCCGTCGTCACCGGGCCACCGTGCCCGCGCGACTGACCTTCTGCTCACGGCCACGGCCCTGCTCGCCACCGCCCCGGCGGCGCCGCTGCTCCCCATCGGCCTCGCAGTCCTCGGCACGTGGGACTCGGTCGCCGATCGCGAGATCCCGCCCTTGCGGTGCACCACCGCCGACAGCGGCACAGCCACAGCGGTCGTACGGCGATCAGGGTCCGGGCCACCGTCGGCGCGTACAACGGCCCGGCGCGGTCGGAGTCGGACGACGCCCGCATCTGGGCGGGCGGAGCGAGGCCGATCAAGGAGAACACCAAGCTCTCCAGCAGGAACGTCACCGTTGTGCCGTCCGTCCCCTCGGGGGCTCCGAGCGAAGCCACTCCGGCGTCGATCCGACCGGACTTCCCGGCACACCGCCTCCATCCTGTCGGCCCCCGCCTTGTCAAAACGGTGTCAACGTCCTCGTGGGAGGCGCCAGGGATGCGTCAAGATGCCTGACCGGGGGCGCGCGGAGCGGTTCGCTGAGACCTGATGAACGAAGTACCGCGCGGACGGCTGAAGGTCTATCTCGGGGCGGCCCCGGGGGTGGGCAAGACGTACCGCATGCTCGATGAGGGGCGGCGCCGGGCCGGCCGCGGGGACGATGTGGTGGTGGCGTTCGCCGAGTGCCACGGACGTGTTCGTACCGAGGCCATGCTCGACGGCCTGGAGGTCGTGGTGCGCGCCCGGTGCCACTACCGGGGCGGCCAGTTCGAGGAGATGGACCTGGCGGCCGTCCTCGACCGGCGCCCGCAGGTGGCCATCGTGGACGAGTTCGCCCACGGCAACATCCCCGGCGGCGGGCGCAACGCCAAGCGATGGCAGGACATCGAGGAACTGCTCGCCGCGGGCATCGATGTCATCACAGCCGTCAACGTCCAGCATCTGGAGTCCCTCAAGGACGTGGTCGAGAAGATCACCGGAGTGCCGCAGCACGACACGGTGCCCGACGAGGTCGTACGCAGGGCCCGCCAGGTCGAACTCGTCGACATCCCGCCCGAAGGGCTGCGCCGCCGTATGGCGCACGGCAACATCTACGCACCCGAGAAGATCGACGCGGCCCTCGCCAACTACTTCCGGCCCGGAAACCTCACCGCGCTGCGGCAGTTGGCGCTGCTGTGGGTGGCCGACCGGGTCGACGAGGCGCTCAACTCCTACCGCGCGGAGCACGCGATCGGCGGGGTGTGGGAGACCCGGGAACGGGTCGTGGTCGCGCTGACCGGCGGTCCCGAAGGCGACACGATCATCCGCCGGGCCGCCCGGATCGCCACCCGGTCGGCCGGTGGGGACCTGCTCGCCGTGCACGTGACCCGCAGCGACGGCCTGGCCGCCGGTGCCTCGCACGCCTCGCTCGCCCGCCAGCGCCGGCTGGTGGAGGACCTCGGCGGCAGCTACCACCAGGTGGTCGGCGACGACGTCGCGACCGCGCTCGTGGAGTTCGCCCGCGCCGAGAACGCCACCCAGCTCGTCCTCGGGGCCAGCCGGCGCGGACGCCTGGAACGGTTCGTGACGGGGCTCGGCACGGGGGAGACCGTCGTCGCGCTCTCCGGCGACATCGACGTCCACCGGGTCACCCACGAGCGGGCCGGCAGGGGCACGTTGCTGCCGTCCCGTCGCCGCACGCTCTCGAAGTCCCGGCTGATCGCGGGACCGGTAGCCGGACTCGTGCTGCCCGTGCTGCTCACCCTCGTCCTCGCACAGATGCGGGGCACCCTCAACCTGACCAGCGAGGCACTGCTGTTCCTGCTCGCGGTGGTGGGTGTGGCCTGCATAGGCGGCGTGGCCTCCGCGGTGATCGCCTCCGTCACCGCGTCGCTGCTGCTCAACTACTGGTTCATCCCGCCCATAGGGGCATTCACGCTCGACAACGCCAACGCCCTATTGGCGCCGGCCGTGTTCGTGGTGGTCGCCGCCACGGTGGCCGCCGTCGTCGACCGCTCCCTACGTCTGTCCCGCAGAGCCGCTCGGGCCACCGCCGAGGCGGAGACCATGTCGTCCCTCGCGGGCAGCATCGTGCGCGGCGGTCAGACCATCCCGGCCCTGCTGGAACGCACCCGGGAAACCTTCGGCATGGAGTCGGCGGAACTGGTCGACGAGCCGCCCGACGCGGGCGGTGTCACCGCGGTGCCGGCGGGGCCGGGCGCGTACCTGGCGCTACACGGGCGTGATCTGTCGTCGTCCGAACGGCGGGTGCTGGCCGCCTTCGCCGCACATGTCGGGTCGGCCGTCGAGCGGGCGCGGCTCGCCGAGGCCGCCGCCGAGGTCGAGCCGGTGAAGGCCGCAGACCGGATGCGTACTGCGCTGCTGCGGGCCGTCGGCCACGACCTGCGGACTCCGCTCGCCGCGGGCTGGGCCGCAGTGACGTCTCTGCGCAGCCGGGACGTCGTGTTCTCCGCCGAGGACCGGGACGAACTGCTCGCCACCGCCGACGAGTCCATGGCCAAGCTGAACCGCCTGGTGGAGAACCTGCTCGACCTCAGCCGCCTGGAGGCGGGCGTGCTGAAGCTGAACCTCAGGCCGACCGCGCTGGAGGAGGTCCTTCCGGCGGCCCTGGTGGACACACCCGATGTCGAGGTCGGAGATGTGGAGGAGGTCCCCGCCGTGCTGGTCGATCCGCCGCTGCTGGAACGGGTGATCGCCAACCTGGTCGCGAACGCCGCCCGGCACAGCCCGCCCGACGCCAAGGTCCTGGTGACCGCGAGCGTCCTGGCCGGACGGGCCGAACTCCGTGTCGTCGACCGCGGGCCCGGTCTTCCGTCGACAGGCCGGGACCGTCTCTTCGAGCCGTTCCAGCGGCTGGGCGACACGGACAACAACACCGGGCTCGGGTTGGGGCTCGCCCTGGCTCGCGGCCTCACCGAGGCGATGAGCGGCACGATCGGTCCCGAGGACACACCGGGAGGCGGCCTGACGATGGTGGTCTCGTTGCCACTGGCGGAACCGGCTGCGCACGCCGAGCAGGGGAGGGCCGGGGCGAGCGGCGTTTCATGAATGTCGGGAGGCCGACCTGGGCGTGCGGATGGTGATGCGGCCGTACGAGGACGACTTCGCCGCCAGGCTCCTGCGCCACCCGCGCGGCATGCGGCGTTCCGGAACAGCAAGTGGCGGCGTGCCGACCGTCGGAACCGCCGCAGCCCTGCCGATGTCCGCCGCGATGGAGACAAGGGTCGGCCTCCTGCCGCAACGGTCGTGCCGGACTCGACCGGCGACCGGGGCGGGGACGTGCGCTGCGGCTCGGGGGGCCGGGTGGTGTCGGCTGCCACGTGGCGCGGCCCGGACGTACTGATCGTCGGCGTGCAGCCGCGCCCGGCGGACGGGTGGAGCTGACAGCGCCGGACCCTCGGCTAGTCCAGCTCGGAGACCTTGAACACGGTGGCCGCGTTCTCGCGATCGATTCGTTCGGACAGGAGTCGCAGTGCGGTGTCCCCGCACACCAGGGTGCCGCGGGCCAGGGACGTGTGTGCGTCCTCGTGCAGGCGGTGCCACAGGTCCGGGTTGTCGACCAGGACGCGCGGGTCGACCTCGACGCGCTCGCCGAAGGCGTCGCGCAGCACCAGGCGTTGGGACACACCGTCCAGGCAGCGCACGGACACCAGCAGGTCGGTGCGGATGCGCCGAGGGTGCAGCAGACGCCGGGAGGCCAGCCAGCCCTGGCCGGCCGAGACACGCGCCGGGCAGAGCACCACGAAGAGCAGGACCGCCAGCGCGACCCACAGGGCCGCGCGCGCGGAGGTGAGGGTGTCGGCGCCCCAGTCGATCACGTGGAGCAGACCCATGAGCACGGCCGCACACCGGACCGAGTCGAGCAAATCATGTGCCCAACGGCGGTCGTACGCCGTTTCGGCGATGGCCTGGGCCGGTTCCCCGATCAGATCGCTGTCACGTGCAGCGTTGTGGTGTGCCATACGGCGACCGTAGGGATCGCGCGAGCCGCGGCGGCGCACCTTGATGGGACTCTGACGAGCGCCCGGCCGTTCTTGACGCGACCACAGCGACACAGCGCGGCTGTTGCGAGTCCGCGCGCGTCAATATGCCGTCAAGGGCGGTCGCCTGAGCGCGAAGAACGCGCAAGGACGGTCGGGTGCGGCGGGATCCGGACACAACCTTGGTCAGTCACGGGCAGCCCTCGCACGTGACGGCTCGTCCGTACGAAGGAGCACGCATCCCATGTCCGTCCTGACCACCGTGCCGGGGGCGACCCCGGCCGACGAGGAACCGCCGGACACCGGCGAACGGCACCGGCTCACCGCCGTCACGGGCCTGGCCGCCCTGTCCCTCGACGCCATGGCGTCGGTGGCGTACGGCCCCGAGGCGATCGTGCTGGTGCTGGCCGCCGCCGGCGGGCATGGCCTCGGCTTCACGCTCCCGGTCACGCTCGCCATCGCCGGCCTGCTGGCGGTGCTGGTCGCCTCGTACCGACAGGTGATCGCGGCCTTCCCGGACGGCGGTGGATCCTACGCCGTGGCCAAGACGCATCGGGGCAAGCGGACCAGCCTGGTCGCGGCGGCCTCGCTCGTCCTGGACTACGTCCTCAACGTCGCCGTCGCCGTCACGGCCGGTGTGGCGGCTCTGACCTCCGCCTTCCCGGCTCTCTACGACGATCGGCTGTGGCTGTGCCTGGCCGTGCTCGCGCTGATCACGGCGGTCAACCTGCGGGGCATCGTGGAATCGGCCAAGGCCTTCATCGTGCCGACGGTCGTGTTCGTAGGCTCAATCTTCGTGCTCATCGCCGTCGGGCTGTTCCGCTCCGAGCCGGTCAGCACCGCAACGGCCGCCGGGCACGCCTCGGTCCTCTCCGACAACGCCACCGCTGTCGGCGCCCTGCTCCTGCTGAAGGCCTTCGCCTCCGGGTGCTCCGCCCTCACCGGCGTCGAGGCCATCGCCAACGCCGTGCCCTCCTTCCGGGTGCCCCGTGCCAAGCGCGCCCAGCGTGCGGAAATCGCACTCGGCGCCGTCCTCGGCGTGATGCTGATCGGCCTGTCCGTGCTGATCTCCCGCTTCCACCTGCAGCCGGTCGAGGGCGTCACCGTCCTCGCCCAGCTCGCGGACGCCTCCCTCGGCCACAACTGGGCGTTCTACGTCATCCAGTTCGCGACGATGATCCTGCTCGCGCTCTCCGCGAACACTTCCTTCGGCGGCCTCCCGGTGCTGCTGAAGCTGCTCGCCCGCGACAACTACCTGCCGCACGTCTTCGCGCTGAAGGCCGACCGCCAGGTGCACCGGCACGGTGTGCTGGCGCTGGCCGCCGTCTCCACCGCGCTGATCGTCTTCTCCGGCGGCGACACCAACACCCTCGTGCCGCTCTTCGCCATCGGCGTCTTCGTCGGCTTCACCATCGCGCAGGTCGGCATGGTCCGGCACTGGCGTATCGAGCGCGGGCCCGGATGGCGTGGCAAGGCGGCGCTCAACGGCTTCGGGGGACTGCTGACCGGTGTCTCGGCCGTCGTCGTCACCGCCACCAAGTTCGGGGAGGGCGCCTGGCTGATCGTGATCGCTCTGCCCCTGCTGGTCCTGGCCTTCGAGACCGTGCACCGCGCCTACACCCGCATCGGCGAGCGCCTGGGCCTCGGCCGCATCCCCGAGCATCCGCACCGCGATCGCTCGGTCGTGCTCGTGCCCGTCTCCTCGCTCTCCCGGCTCACCTGCGAGGCTCTCACCGCGGCCGCCTCGCTGGGCGACGAGGTCCGCGCGGTCACCGTCTGCCATCCCGACCCCGAGGACCGGGCCGCGCTGTACGCCCTGGAGCTCTCCTGGGCCGAGTGGGACCCCGGTGTCCCCCTGGTCCGGCTCGCCGGCGAGCGGCGCTCCCTGGGCCGTCCCATCGCCGCGTACGTCCGTGAGGTCATGGCCTCGGAGCCGGCCACCCGGGTCACCGTGCTGATCCCGGAGACCGAACCGGAGCGGCTGTGGCAGCGGCTGCTGCAGAACCAGCGGGGCGCCGTCGTCGCGCACGCCGTCCGCAAGGAGACGGACGCGGTGATCTGCCGATTGCGGTTCCGCTTGTTCTGACCTCGGCGCGTCTGCGACCTGCGGTGATCGTCGCGCCGTAAGAGTTCCGTCAAAGGCGCGCAGTGGGCCGTAAGGGAGCCGTCAACGGCGCTCGATTCCGGCCACGAAGGCTGTTTCCTCGAACCGTCCCTGTTCAACCGAACCTCACTCCAGGAGTTCACGATGGCCGATCTGGCCTTCGTCGTCACCGCGATCGCGTGCTTCGCACTGGTGGCTCTCGTCGCCAAGGGGGTGACCAAGCTGTGACTGCCGAGAACATCGTCGGCCTCGTCGTGGCCGTCGCCCTGCTGGGCTATCTCGTCCTCGCCCTGATCTTCCCGGAGAGGTTCTGAGACTAGACATGGGTCCCGTACTCGCAGGCGTACTCCAGCTGCTGGCTCTGATCGCAGCCCTGGCGCTCGTCCACAAGCCGCTTGGCAACTACATGGCCAAGGTCTACTCCTCCGACAAGCACTGGCGTGTCGAGAAGTGGATCTACAAGGGCATCGGTGCCAACCCCGACACCGAGATGCGCTGGACCGCGTACCTGCGCGGCGTCCTCGCCTTCTCCGCCGTCGGCGTCCTGTTCCTCTACCTGCTCCAGCGGATACAGGGCGTGCTGCCCGGTGCGCTCGGCTTCTCCGCCATCGACTCGGACCAGGCGTTCAACACCGCCGTGTCCTTCGTGACCAACACGAACTGGCAGTCGTACTACGGCGAGCAGGCCATGGGCCACGTCGTGCAGACCGCCGGTCTGGCCGTGCAGAACTTCGTCAGTGCCGCCGTCGGTATCGCCGTCGCCGTGGCGCTGGTGCGCGGGTTCTCGCGCTCGCGCACCGGTGAGCTGGGCAACTTCTGGTCGGACCTGGTCCGCGGCACCGTCCGCATCCTGGTACCGATCGCCACGATCGGTGCGATCGTCCTGGTCGCGTGCGGTGCCATCCAGAACTTCTCCGGCATCCACGAGGTCGGCCAGTTCATGGGCGGCCAGCAGCAGTGGAACGGCGGCGCGGTCGCCTCGCAGGAGGCCATCAAGGAGCTGGGCACCAACGGTGGCGGTTACTTCAACGCCAACAGCGCCCACCCGTTCGAGAACCCCACCCCGTTCTCCAACCTCTTCGAGATCTTCCTGATCCTCGTCATCCCGTTTGCGCTGACCCGCACCTTCGGCGTCATGGTCGGCTCGGTCAAGCAGGGCTACGCGATCCTCGCCACGATGGGCACCATCTGGCTCGGCTTCACGGTCCTGATGATGTGGACCGAGTTCGCCCACCACGGTCCGGCGTTCGACCTCGCGGGCGGGGCGTACGAAGGCAAGGAGGTCCGCTTCGGCGTCGGCGGCTCGTCGATCTTCGCCGTGGCGACCACCCTCACCTCGACCGGCGCGGTGGACTCCTTCCACTCCTCCTTCACCGGCCTCGGCGGCGGCATCACCATGCTCGGCATGATGCTGGGCGAGATCGCGCCCGGTGGTACCGGCTCCGGCCTCTACGGCATGCTGATCATGGCGATCATCGCGGTGTTCATCGCCGGTCTGATGGTCGGCCGCACGCCCGAGTACCTGGGCAAGAAGATCGGCTCCCGCGAGATCAAGCTGTCCGCCTGCTACATCCTGATCACGCCGGCCCTGGTTCTCGTGTTCACCGCCTTCGCGATGGCGCTGCCGACCCCGGCGAACTCCATGACCAACAGCGGGGCGCACGGATTCTCCGAGATCCTGTACGCCTACACGTCCGCCTCCAACAACAACGGCTCGGCCTTCGCCGGTCTGAACGCGGACACCCAATGGTTCAACAGCACGCTCGGCCTGTGCATGCTGTTCGGCCGCTTCCTGCCCATGGTGTTCGTGCTGGCGCTGGCCGGCTCGCTCGCCGAGCAGAAGCCGGTGCCGGCCACCGCGGGCACGCTGCGCACCGACAAGCCCCTGTACGCGGGCCTGCTCGTCGGCACGATCATCATCATCACCGGTCTGACGTACTTCCCGGCCCTCGCGCTGGGACCGCTGGCCGAGGGGCTGGCGTGATGACCACCCGCATAGAGAAGCAAGAGGACTCGATGTCCACAGCCACTCCGACCCGGGCGCCGCACAGCGACGTACCCACCGGGCACAAGTCCCCCGAGGGCCGTGTCGGCGCGGGCCTCTTCGACCCGAAGCAGCTTCTCAAGTCGCTGCCGGACGCCATCCGCAAGCTGGACCCGCGGGTGATGATCAAGTCCCCCGTGATGTTCGTGGTCCTCGTCGGCTCCGTGCTGACGACGATCTTCTCCTTCAAGGACCCGGGCGACTGGTTCGGTTGGACGATCAGCGCCTGGCTGTGGCTGACGGTGATCTTCGCCAACCTCGCGGAGGCCGTCGCCGAGGGCCGCGGCAAGGCCCAGGCCGACACACTGCGCAAGGCCAAGACGGACACCGTGGCGCGCCGGTTCAACGGTGCTGTCGAAGAGCGCGTGCCGGGCACCGAGCTGAAGATCGGTGACCTGGTCGTCTGCGAGGCCGGCGACATCATCCCCGGTGACGGTGACGTCATCGAGGGCGTCGCGTCCGTCGACGAGTCGGCGATCACCGGTGAGTCGGCGCCGGTCATCCGTGAGTCCGGCGGCGACCGTTCCGCGGTCACGGGCGGCACGAAGGTCCTCTCCGACCGGATCGTCATCAAGATCACGACGAAGCCCGGTGAGACCTTCATCGACCGGATGATCAACCTGGTCGAGGGTGCGGCCCGGCAGAAGACGCCGAACGAGATCGCGCTGAACATCCTGCTCGCGTCGCTGACGATCGTCTTCCTGCTGGCCTGTGCCACGCTCCCGCCGCTGGCGGACTACGCGGGCACCGACCTGACGATGGTCGTGCTGGTCGCCCTGCTGGTCTGTCTGATCCCGACCACGATCGGCGCCCTGCTCTCCGCGATCGGCATCGCGGGCATGGACCGGCTGGTCCAGCGCAACGTACTCGCCATGTCCGGCAGGGCAGTTGAGGCCGCCGGTGACGTCTCCACGCTGCTGCTCGACAAGACCGGCACCATCACCCTCGGCAACCGGCAGGCCGCCGAGTTCGTGCCGGTGGCCGGGACGACCGACGCCGAGGTCGCCGATGCAGCCCAGCTGTCGTCGCTGGCCGACGAGACGCCCGAGGGCCGCTCCATCGTCGTACTGGCGAAGGAGAAGTACGGCTTGCGCGAGCGCCACCAGGGCGAGCTGACCGGTGCCGAGTGGATCGCGTTCACCGCGCAGACCCGGATGTCCGGCGTGGACGTCGACGGGCGCAAGATCCGCAAGGGCGCCGCCGGTTCGGTCATCGCCTGGGTGCGGGAGCAGGGCGGGACGATCGCCGACGACGCGGACACGATCGCCAACCGGATCTCCGAGGCCGGCGGCACGCCGCTGCTGGTCGCCGTGGAGGATGCCGACGGCGCTCGGATCCTCGGCGTCATCCACCTCAAGGACGTCGTCAAGGACGGCATGCGGGAGCGGTTCGAGGAACTGCGCCGTATGGGCATCAAGACCGTCATGATCACGGGTGACAACCCGCTGACCGCCAAGGCGATCGCCGACGAGGCGGGCGTCGACGACTTCCTCGCGGAGGCCACTCCCGAGGACAAGATGGCGCTCATCAAGCGGGAGCAGGCGGGCGGCAAGCTGGTCGCGATGACCGGTGACGGTACGAACGACGCGCCCGCGCTCGCCCAGGCCGACGTCGGCGTGGCGATGAACACCGGTACGTCGGCCGCCAAGGAGGCCGGCAACATGGTCGACCTCGACTCCAACCCGACCAAACTCATCGAGATCGTCGAGATCGGCAAGCAACTGCTGATCACCCGGGGCGCGTTGACCACGTTCTCCATCGCCAACGACGTCGCGAAGTACTTCGCGATCATCCCGGCGCTGTTCGCGGCCGTCTACCCGGGCCTGGACAAGCTCAACGTCATGGGCCTGTCCTCGCCGGACTCCGCGATCCTGTCCGCGGTCATCTTCAACGCGCTGATCATCATCGCGCTGGTGCCGCTGTCCCTGAAGGGCGTGCAGTACCGGCCGGTCAGCGCCGACAGGATGCTGCGCCGCAACCTGACCATCTACGGTCTCGGCGGCCTGATCGCGCCCTTCATCGGCATCAAGATCATCGACCTGCTCATCTCCCTCATCCCCGGGATCGGCTGACCGCCATGAACAACTCCGTATCGAACACCGCCAGGTTGCTCGGGGCGGGCCTGCGTGCCCTCCTCGTGCTGACCCTGGTGACGGGTGTCATCTATCCGCTGGTGGTCACGGGTGTGGCCCAGGCGCTGTTCACCAACAAGGCGAACGGCTCCGAGATCAAGGCGGACGGCAAGGTCGTCGGGTCCTCGCTGATCGGCCAGGCGTACAACCTGCCGCTGAAGGAGGGCCAGGAGACCCCGGATCCCGATCTGAAGTGGTTCCAGGGCCGCCCGCAGAACGGCCTCGGCACCAACAGCGTCAACACCCAGTACAAGCTCATCCTGTCCGGCGCGACCAACCGGTCCGGCGACAACGAAGAGCTCATCCAGTGGGTGAAGGACGCCAAGGCCGCCGTCGTCAAGGACAACTCCACCGCCGCCTACAAGGTCAAGCCCTCCGAGGTCCCCGCCGACGCGGTGACGTCCTCCGGCTCCGGCCTGGACCCGAACATCTCCCCGGCCTACGCCGACCTCCAGGTCCACCGGGTCGCCGAGAAGAACGGGCTGTCGGCCGACCAGGTGCAGAAGCTGGTCGACGACAACACGGAGGGCCGCACGCTCGGCTTCATGGGAGAGCCCCGCGTGAACGTCCTCGAACTCAACATCGCGCTCAAGGAACTCGTGGCCAAGGGCTGATGGCGTTACGCGACCCGAGCGGGAGTCGGTGGCCCGGGAAACTTCCCGGTTCCGCCGGCTCCCGCCGCCATGAAGCCGGTCGCAGCGCTGCCGGCGATCACGGCCGACCGTCAGACAGGAAAGGCGTGCACCCATGACCAGGGTGTTGGTGGTGGAGGACGACCCGCAGCTGGTGCGGGCGCTGGTGATCAACATGCAGGCACGCCGGTTCGGAGTGGACCCGGCGCCCGACGGGGCCACAGCCCTGCGGCTGGCGGCCGCCCGCCAGCCCGACGTGGTCCTGCTGGACCTGGGGCTGCCCGACATGGACGGCGTCGACGTCATCAAGGCCCTGCGCGGCTGGACCCGGGTGCCGATCCTCGTGCTGTCGGCGCGGCAGGCCTCCGGGGAGAAGGTCGCAGCGCTGGACGCGGGCGCGGACGACTACGTCACCAAGCCCTTCAGCATGGACGAGCTGATGGCCCGGCTGCGGGCCGCCGTCCGCCGCACCGAGGAGAGCCCGCTCGGCCCCGAGACGACGTTCGTGGAGACGGACGAGTTCACCATCGACCTGCTCGCCAAGAAGGTCGCGCGCGCCGGTCGTGAGGTCCGGCTCACGCCGACGGAGTGGCACCTGCTGGAAATCCTGGTCACCAACCCCGGCCGGCTCATCACACAGAAGCATCTGCTCCAGGAGGTCTGGGGGGTCTCCCAGAGCAGCAAGACCAACTACCTGCGGGTCTACATGGCGCAGTTGCGACGCAAGCTGGAGACGGACCCCTCGCACCCCCGCTTTCTCATCACCGAACCCGGCATGGGTTACCGCTTCGAAGGGTGAACATGGCACGCGGCAAGCTTCGGATCTACCTCGGTGCGGCACCGGGCGTCGGCAAGACGTACGCCATGCTGTCCGAGGCGCACCGGCGGGTGGAGCGCGGTACCGACTGCGTGGTCGCGTTCGTGGAGCACCACGGCCGGCCGCGCACCGAGGTGATGCTGCACGGCCTGGAACAGATCCGGCGAAAGGACCTCCAGTACCGGGACACCTCCTTCACGGAGATGGACATCGACGCCGTCCTCGCCCGCAGGCCCAAGGTGGCGCTGGTGGACGAGCTCGCCCACACCAACATCCCCGGCTCGCGCAACGCCAAGCGCTGGCAGGACGTGGAGGAGCTGCTTGCGGCCGGGATCGACGTCATATCGACGGTCAACATCCAGCACCTGGAGTCGCTGGGGGACGTCGTCGAGTCGATCACCGGTGTGCGGCAGCAGGAGACCGTCCCCGACGAGGTCGTACGCCGGGCGGACCAGGTGGAACTGGTCGACATGTCGCCACAGGCGCTGCGGCGGCGGATGGCACACGGCAACATCTACAAGCCGGACAAGGTCGACGCGGCCCTGTCCAACTACTTCCGCCCCGGCAACCTGACCGCCCTGCGTGAACTGGCCTTGCTCTGGGTGGCGGACCGGGTCGACGAGTACCTCAACGCCTACCGCAGCGAACACGAGGTCTCGACGATCTGGGGTTCGCGGGAGCGGATCGTCGTCGGGCTCACCGGCGGCCCCGAGGGGCGGACGCTGATCCGGCGGGCCGCCCGGCTGGCGGAGAAGGGCGCCGGCGGTGAGGTGCTGGCCGTCTACATCGCCCGCAGCGATGGGCTGACGTCCTCGTCGCCGAAGGAACTCGCCGTGCAACGAGGGCTGGTGGAGGACCTCGGCGGCACCTTCCACCACGTCGTGGGCGACGATGTCCCCGTCGCCCTGCTGGACTTCGCGCGCGGTGTGAACGCCACCCAGATCGTGCTGGGGGTCTCCCGGCGCAAGAGCTGGCAGTACGTCTTCGGACCCGGCGTCGGTGCCACGGTCGCCCGCGACTCGGGCCCTGACCTCGACGTCCACCTGATCACACACGACGAGGCGGGCAAGGGACGCGGGCTGCCGCTGCCCCGCGGCGCGCGGCTCGGCCGGTCGCGGATCATCTGGGGCTGGCTCGTCGGCGTGCTCGGCCCGGCTGTCCTCACGGTGCTGCTGACGCACGTCGCCCCCGAAGTCGGCCTCGCCAACGACATGCTGCTGTACCTGTCGCTGACGGTGGCGTCGGCGCTGCTCGGCGGCCTGCTGCCGGCGCTGGCGTCCGCGGTGGTCGGTTCGCTGCTGCTCAACTGGTTCTTCACCCCGCCCGTCCACACGCTGACCATCGCCGACCCGAAGAACATCGTCGCCATCGCGATCTTCGTCGGCGTGGCGGTGGCGGTGGCCTCGGTGGTGGACCTTGCGGCGCGGCGCACCCACCAGGCGAACCGCCTGCGCGCCGAGTCGGAGATCCTCTCCTTCCTCGCCGGGAACGTGCTGCGCGGTGAGACCAGCCTGGAGGCGCTGCTCGAGCGGGTCCGCGAGACGTTCGGCATGGAGTCGGTGGCGCTGCTGGAACGGGAGAGCGATGTCGACCCCTGGACCTGCGCGGGCAGTGTGGGTCCCCGGCCCTGCCAGGACCCCGACGACGCGGACGTGGACGTGCCGGTCGGCGACCACCTGGCGCTCGCGCTGACCGGCCGGGTGCTGCCCGCCGAGGACCGCCGGGTGCTCGCCGCCTTCGCCGCGCAGTCCGCCGTGGTCCTCGACCGCCGGCGCCTGCGGCACGAAGCCGACAAGGCCAAGGAACTGGCCGAGGGCAACCGGATCCGGACGGCGCTGCTGGCCGCCGTCAGCCACGATCTGCGGACGCCGCTCGCCGGCATCAAGGCGTCGGTCTCCTCACTGCGGTCCGACGACGTGGCCTGGTCCGAGGAGGACCAGGCCGAACTGCTCCAGGCGATCGAAGAAGGCGCCGACCGCCTCGACCTCCTCGTCGGCAACCTGCTGGACATGTCGCGCCTGCAGACCGGCACGGTCGTTCCGCTGATCCGGGAGATCGACCTCGACGAGGTGGTGCCGATGGCGCTCGGCGGGGTGCCGGAGGGCAGCGTGGGACTCGACATTCCGGAGACGCTGCCCATGGTCGGCGTCGACAAGGGCCTGCTGGAGCGCGTCGTCGCCAACGTCGTCGAGAACGCCGTCAAGTACAGCCCGCAGGACAAGCCGGTGCTGGTTTCCGCGAGCGCCATCCGCGACCGGGTCGAGGTACGCGTGGTCGACCGCGGCGGGGGCGTCCCGGACGAGGCCAAGGAACGCATCTTCGAGCCCTTCCAGCGCTACGGCGACGCCCCGCGGGGCGCGGGCGTGGGGCTCGGCCTCGCGGTCGCCCGCGGGTTCGCCGAGGCGATGGGCGGCACGATCACGGCCGAGGACACGCCAGGGGGCGGGCTGACCATGGTGCTGAGCCTGCGGATGGCGCAGGGACGAAAGCCGGAGGACCCGGAGCTGCCGGCAGCGGTGGTGTCGTAGCTGCGCCACGACACCACACGGCGTCGGCCCGGGTCACGCCCCTTCCTGCGGCACCGTCTCCTCGGCCAGATGCCCGGTGTGCAACCGCAGCCGCCAGGCGTTGCGCCGGTGCACGGCCGCGAGCTCCGACTCCAGCGGGGAGGGCGGTACCGCGAGGACCGGGCAGGCGGCGTGGGCCAGGCAGTAGCGGCTCACGGAGCGGTGGCAGGCGCGGTGCAAGTGGCTGCGGCGGCCCGCGCCGACGACCAGGACGTCGTCCTCGCGGTCGGCGACCTCCACCAGGGCCGGCCCCGGGCTGCCCTGGGCGACCAGGGCGACCAGGGCGTACATCCACACGCCGGGACCGGCCTCGCCGAACACGTCCTTCAGGACGCCGACGAGCCGCTCACGCGCCAGGCGCTGCCACTCGTCGGTCAGCAGGCTCGACGCGGGACCCCGCCGCGCGGCGAGGTCCCCGCCCGGCGGCTGCCAGGCGAGCACCGGCCACAGCTCGGCGCCGCGCCGGCGCGCCTCGTCGGCGGCCCGGGACAGGGCGGTGAGGCTCCCCAGGGAGCCGCTCACGCCCACCACGACCCGTGGTGTCGCAGGGCCGTCGCTACCAGACATGACTCCACCGTTCCTCTTTGCGCGTGCCCGCGGGCCGCTCCCGCGGGAAGCCCACGACGGGCCCCTTCCATCACACGCCTGCGGCACCCCCACAGCCAGCCCCGACGGCACTTCTTGGCACACCTCTGACGGCCTCCCCCCAGGCCTCGCGGGCCGGGTGTCAGCATCCCGTCAGAGTCCGGCCGATCGCCGTCAGCATCCCGTCATGAGCCGTCCGGAACCCGGGGTCACCGGGCATAGCGTCAGTTGCGAGCCCCGGTCCGCCTCCCCGCGTCCGGGGCGTCAGCAACCACCCGATCCACCTCGGTTCCATCCGGAGGCACCCCATGGCAGACATCCAGTACGACGAAGACCCGGAGCCTTCTGATCGGTTCCCGGCCGGCCCTCTGTACGTTCCGGTCCGGCCGGGACAGGCCGCCTGCGCGGCCCGCCTCTTCCGTACGCCCATCGGTGACCGTACGGCCGTAGGGTTCACCTCCCAGCGGAAACTGACCGCGACGCTCGGCCCCGACCAGCCCTGGATCCGGCTCGCCGAGCCCGCCCTGCGCTCCCTGACGGCGCCGCTCGGCGTCACGACCGTCACGGTGGACCCCCAGTTCTGCGCCCCCGCCCCGACCGCGACCGCCCGTACCGCGACTGCGCCCTCCACGCGGGACAGCGCCGAGCACGCCGGTCCCCGATTCCGTGAAGGCGCCTGGGACCCCCAGGCCGTAGGAGCCCTGCGAGTGACCGGCGCCGCCGCGCTCATCTCCGCGTTGACCATGTGGATCGGCTGAGGGGGAACGCACGATGACCACCATTCACGAACCCGCCGTCACCACCGAGACCGCCGCCCACGCCCTCTCGGTGTGGCCCGCCTCGGCCGTGGAGCCCCGCGGAGGCGAGATCACCGTCGGCGGTGTGCCGCTCGCCGAGGTCGCCGACCGCTTCGGTACGCCCGTCTACGTCATCGACGAGGACGAGGTCCGCGAGCGCTGCCGCACCTACAAGCACGCCTTTCCAGAGGCCGAAGTCCTCTACGCCGCCAAGGCGTTCCTGTGCCGGGCGATGATCCACTGGGTGGACGAGGAGGGCCTGGGGCTGGACGTCTGCTCGGCCGGTGAGCTGGAGCTCGCGGTCACCACCGGCTTCCCGCCGGAGAAGATCGTGCTGCACGGCAACGCCAAGTCCCCGCGCGACCTGGAGACCGCCCTGCGCCTGGGCGTCGGGCGCATCGTCATCGACAGCCCCTCCGAGATCGCCGGGCTGGCCGCGGCGGTCGGGCCCGACGGCCACCAGAAGGTCATGGTCCGCGTGGTGCCCGGCATCAGCGCCGGCGGCCACGAGAAGATCCGCACCGGCACCGAGGACCAGAAGTTCGGCCTGTCCATCCGGGACGGCTACGCCCAGCACGCCATCGCCCGGATACTTGACCAGCCGCAGCTCGAACTGACCGGCCTGCACTGCCACTTGGGCTCCCAGATCACCAGTGTCAAGCCGTACCTCGCTGCCGTACGCCGCATGGTCGGCCTGATGGCCCGGCTGTACGAACAGCACGGCCTGGTCCTGCGCGAACTCGACCTGGGCGGCGGCCATGGCATCGCCTACCGACCGGGCGAACCCGCCCTGGACCTCACCACCTTGGCCCGCAAGGTGCGCACCGAGCTGGCCGGGGCGTGTGCGACGGCCGGAATCACCGTGCCCCACCTCATCATCGAGCCGGGTCGGGCCATCGCGGGCCCGGCCGGAGTCGCGCTCTACCACGTCCTCTCCGTCAAGCGCACCGGAGCGCACACCTACGTCGCGGTGGACGGCGGCATGAGCGACAACCCCCGGCCCGCGCTGTACGGAGTGCGCTACGCCCCCCGTCTGGTGGGCCGGCACAGCACCGCGGCCCCGACCTCCGTGACCGTGGTGGGCCGCCACTGCGAGGCGGGCGACATCCTCGCCACCGACGTCGAACTCCCCGACGACATCCGTCCCGGCGACGTGCTCGCCATCCCGGCGGCAGGCGCCTACCACCTGTCCATGGCATCCGGCTACAACATGGTCGGCCGCCCGCCCGTGGTCGCCGTGGACGACGGCCAGGCCCGGCTCCTGATCCGCCGCGAGTCCCTGGACGACATCCGCAGCCGCGACGTCGGCCTCTGAGACCCGGCCGACCTGCCGGGCCCGCAACTTCTGCAGGGCCTGGAGCCGACGCGGCATCCGAGCCACCTCCGGGCGAGCCATGGCCACGCCCTCGCCCGGAGGTGTCCAGCGTTCGCTCCCAGGACCGTAAAGTTCGCCATCGGTCGCGAATGTTTCGATCACTCACACGGCGAAGTTATGAGGAGACCAATTCACCTTGTTCAAAGGGTTGCCACCATTTGGCAGCTGTCTCTAGGGTGCGGCAGCAACGCAGCTTTCTGGATCTGTTCCGAAACTTTCGATCCAGGCGGATCCGGCGGACGGCCCATGGGCGAGCCGTCCCGTACCCAAGGAGCGCATCATGGGCGACCCGGGACTGTCCCGCCGAGGCTTCCTGGCGGCCTCGGCCGCGGCCGGTGTGGGCATCACGGCACTGAGCGGTTGCGGCGGTGACTCGGACGGAGGGTCGTCGGACGGCACGACCACCATCGAGTGGTGGAACATCTCCACCACCGAGCCGACGAAGGGCGTCTGGGCGGCGCTGGCCAAGAAGTTCGAGGCCCAGAACCCCAAGGTGAAGGTAAAGATCGTCCAGTTGGAGAACGACGCCTACAAGTCGAAGATGACGGCTCTGACCGCGTCCGGGAAACTGCCCGACATCTTCCACACCTGGGGCGGCGGCGTCCTCGAGCAGCAGGTCGACGCCGGACTCGTCGAGGACCTCACCGACCGCACCAAGGACTTCGCCGACGGCCTGCTGCCGGTCGCGAAGGAGCCGTATCTCCTGGACGAGAAGGTCTACGGCATCCCGTTCGACATCGGCATGATCGGCTTCTGGTACAACAAGGCGCTCTTCAAGGACGCGGGGGTCAGCGAGCCGCCGACCACCTGGAGTGACTTCCTCGACACCGTAGGGAAGTTGAAGGCCAAGGGCATCACCCCGCTCGCCCTCGCCGGCAAGGAGAAGTGGCCCGGCATGTACTACTGGGCGTACCTCTCGATGCGCACCGCGGGCGCCTCAGCCCTGCAGAAGGCTTACGACGACAAGGACTTCACCGGCGACGCCTTCGTGCAGGCCGGTCAGCACCTCCAGGAACTCGTCGACCTCCAGCCGTTCCAGAAGGGCTTCCTCGGCGCCGCCTACTCCACCCCCACCGGTCAGGCCGCCGCGGTCGGCAACGGCAAGGCGGCGATGGAGCTCATGGGGCAGTGGGCCCCGGTCGTGCAGGCGGATGCCGGCAAGGGTCTCGGCGAGGACCTCGGATTCTTCCCGTTCCCCGAGGTCGACGGCGGCAAGGGCGCGATCACCGAGGTCTTCGGCGGGGGCGGCGGGCACGCCCTGCGCAGCGGCGCTCCGCAGGCCGCCGTCGACTTCCTGAAGTTCTTCGCCTCCGAGGCGACCGACGTCGAGCTCGTCAAGAAGACAGGCGTCCTGCCGGTGGTCCCGGCCGCCGAGCGCGCCATCACCGACCCCAACATCAAGGCCGTACAGGCGCAGTTGAAGGGCGCCACCGGCTTCCAGCTCTATCTCGACCAGGCCTATGCGCCCGCCGTCGGCCAGGAGGTCAACGACAGCGTCGGCGCGCTCGTCGCCGGGTCCAAGTCACCCCAGCAGGTCGCCGAGTCGATCACGCAGGCCGCGAAGGAAGAGCAGTAGCCGGCGATGACCTCCACGTTCCTGCCGGACAAGCGCACCGGCCCCGGCGTCGATCCCGCGCCCCCGCCCACCGGCGAGGCTCGCGCACGGGCCCGGCGTCGGGCCCTGCACTGGCTCACCGCGGTCGGCTTCCAGGTGCCCGCGCTGGTGCTGTTCCTCGTCCTGGTGCTGCTGCCGATGCTGTTCGCGCTGTACGCCGCCTTCTTCCGCTGGGGCGGCTTCGGCATGCCGTCCGACTACATCGGCGCCGACAACTTCACCCGGCTCTTCCAGGACCCCGTCTTCCTCGGCGACCTGTGGCGCTGCCTGATCCTGGTCGTGCTGTCGCTCGCCGTCCAGCTGCCGTTCGCGCTCGCCATGGCCGTACTGCTCAACCAGAAGCTGCGCGGTCGGGCCTTCTACCGGATGCTTTTCTTCGGGCCGTACGTCCTGTCCGAGGCCATCACCGGCGTCCTGTTCGGCATGATCTTCGCCCCCGGCGACGGCTTCGCCGACCAGGTCCTGGGCCACATCGGCCTCGACGGACTCGGCGGCGAGTGGTTCGCCGACCCGTCCATGGTCATGGCCACCCTGTTCCTGGTCATGACGTGGAAGTACTTCGGCTTCCACATGATGCTCTACCTGGCCGGACTCCAGTCCATTCCGGCCGAGTTGACCGAGGCCGCGCTGATCGACGGTGCGAACGCCTGGCAGCGCTTTCGCAGCGTCACCCTGCCGCTCCTTGCGCCCACCCTGCGCATCAGCGTGTTCCTGTCCGTCATCGGGTCGATCCAGCTCTTCGACCTGGTCTGGGTGACCACCGCGGGCGGTCCCGACCACCACTCCGAGACGATGGCCGTGACCATGTTCCAGTACGGCTTCAAGCGCTATCAGGTCGGCTACGCCAGCGCGATCAGCGTGGTCATGTTCGGCATCAGCCTCGTCTTCGCCCTCGCCTACCAGCGGTTCGTGCTCCGCCGCGACCTCGAAGGGGCCACCACGACCATGCGGGGAGGCGTCAAGTGACGGCCAGGTCCGGCCGGATGGCCGACAGGAAGGCCGGCGGGGAGACCGGCAGGAAGACCGGCAGGAAGAGTCTGCCGCTGCATGTGATCCTCGTGGTGGTCGGCGCCGTGATGGTCGTGCCACTGCTCTACGCCGTCGTGTCCGGCTTCAAGTCCACCGACGAGCTCTCCCGCAACCCGGTCGGGCTGCCGGAGTCGTGGGTGGCCGGCAACTACGCGGACATCCTCGGCTCGGGGGACTTCTGGCGGCTGGTCGGAAACAGCACACTGATCGCGGTGGGGACGACCGTCCTGGTCGTGGCGGTCTCCGCGCTCTCGGCCTTCTCCTTCGCGCGGTTCGCCTTCCGGGGCCGGGAGACGCTGTTCACCCTCTTCACGATGGGGCTGATGTTCCCCTTCGCGGTCGCGGCCCTCCCGCTGTTCCTGCTGCTGCGCTCCCTGGGCCTGCTGGACAACCCGCTCGGCGTGATCCTTCCGCAGGCCGCCTTCGGGCTGCCGATGACCATCATCATCCTGCGCGGTTTCTTCCGGGACATCCCCGGCGAGTTGGAGGAGGCGGCCACGCTCGACGGGTGCAGCTCTTTCGGTTTCTTCTGGCGGGTGCTGCTACCGATGGCACGGCCCGCGCTGGGCACCGTCTCGGTCCTGGCCGTCGTCACCAGCTGGAACAACTTCTTCCTGCCGCTGCTGGTGTTCACCGACTCGACGTGGTGGACCATCCCGATCGGCGTCCAGCAGTTCCAGGGTCAGTACTCCGCGGACTACGCCCGCGTCTTCGCCTACCTGGTGCTGGCCATGGTCCCCGCACTCGCCTTCTACTCGGTCGCCGAGCGCCAGCTCGTCGGCGGCCTCACCGCCGGCGCGACCAAGGGTTGACGCGCGCAGGCGGACGTACGGCTCAACACACCACCGCTACGTGAGGAGTCGCACCATGCGCAAGAACCGTCTGAGACTCGCAGGCGCCCTCGCCGCCGCCCTGATCGCGGCCGGCGTCGCGAGCGGCCCGGCAGCCCAGGCTCACGGCAAGCCGCCCACCCTCGCCGACCTCGCCCAGCGCCACGGCCGCTACTTCGGCAGCGCGACCGACAACCCCGAACTCGTCGACGAGCCGTACAAGGCGCTCCTCGGCAGCGAGTTCGACCAGATCACGCCCGGCAACGGCATGAAGTGGTACGCCACCGAGCCCCAGCAGGGCGTGTTCGACTTCTCCGAGGGCGACGAGATCGTGAACCTCGCCCGCGCCAACCACCAGAAGGTGCGCGGCCACACCCTCGTCTGGCACAGCCAGCTGCCCGGCTGGCTGACCGGCCGCGAGTGGACGGCGGACGAGCTGAGGGCCGTACTGAAGAACCACATCCAGCAGGAGGTACGGCACTACCGGGGCAAGGTGTTCGCCTGGGACGTCGTCAACGAGGCCTTCAACGAGGACGGCACCTACCGTGAGACGGTCTTCTACAAGACGCTCGGCCCCGGCTACATCGCCGACGCCCTGCGCTGGGCCCGCCAGGCCGACCCGAAGGTCAAGCTCTACCTCAACGACTACAACATCGAGGCGGTCGGCCCGAAGAGCGACGCCTACTACCGTCTCGCGAAGGAACTGAAGGCCCAGGGCGTCCCGCTCGACGGCATCGGGCTGCAGGCACACCTGGCGCTGCAGTACGGCTACCCGACCACGCTGGAGGACAACCTCCGGCGCTTCGCCGGGCTGGGGCTCGACACCGCGCTCACCGAGGTCGACATCCGGATGATCCTGCCCGCGACCGAGGAGAAGCTCGCCCAGCAGGCCGAGTGGTACCGGGATCTGACCGAGGCGTGCCTGGCCGTGCGCCGGTGTGTCGGCATCACCGTCTGGGACTACACCGACAAGTACTCCTGGATCCCGGCGTTCTTCGAGGGCGAGGGCGCCGCGCTGCCGTGGGACGAGGAACTGCGTCCGAAGCCGGCGTACTTCGCGATACGGCAGGCGCTGAGGCAGGTCGATACGGCGCATGGCGAACTACGCTGAGTGACCACCCCCGGACACACGTGGGGGCCGGCTCGCAGTCAGGGTCTGCGACCGGCCCCTGGGAGTACGCCGGGCGTCGGTGATCGCTCCGCCCGGTAGTGCTGCAGGACCTCTCCGGCATGCCGCCGGCAGGCGCTACGCGGCGGTCATCACCTTGCCGGTGCCCAGCGGACGGTGCGGGGCGATGATCTGGCCGTCCGGCAGGAGCTCACCGGTGTCCTCGAAGAGCAGGACACCGTTGCACAGCAGGCTCCAACCCTGCTCCGGGTGGTGCGCCACGAGACGGGCGGATTCCCGGTCGGCGGAGTCGGCTGAGGGACACGGTGGCTGGTGCTGGCACATGGATGGGATCTTTCGCTCTGTCGTGATGTGTGAGATGGCTGTGGCGTCTGTTTCGCGGCGTGAAGCTTCGTTCATGGCCGCCCCCCGTTGTGATTAGTCGGTCGGAACCCAGTGTTGCCCCACGGGCGTCAATCCGCAGGGATTTCGCAGCACCGCTTTCTTACAGGTTGATGACGCATCCCCCGCGCGGACGGTTCATCCCAACTGCACTGTCATTTCGGGTGGTTCGCCGTGGTCGGATGGGGCTAGTCCGGACGGGCCGGGGTCGCGAGTGGCTCGTTCGAGCGCATTGTCGCTCGCGCGAGCGATATCCTCCTCGCACTCTTGCCTATTCTTCGCTCAGGCGAGTGCATTCCTGCTCGTACGAGTATCGAGTGCCGTCCGATTTTGCCCCGGACAGCGGCGTACCCCGCAACCCGGGAATGGGGCGGCGGGGTACGCGGGCGCTCGCGCGGTGCGCTGTCAGGCGGGTGAGCCGAGCAGCGGAGGCACAGGGGGCAGCGGAGCCGGGGTCGCCCGGTGGGTCAGCACCGGGAGCAGCTCGGCGACCCGGTGCGGCAGATGGGCCGCAATGCCGGGCGGGGCGGGGGCCAGCGGCACCAGGAGGTCCGTGGCGGCCGGGTGGCCGGTGGTGGCGTCCGCGGTGCAGTCGCCGTGCAGCCAGAGGGTGAGCATGTAGAGGCCGGGGAACGACAGCAGGCGCGGCTGGTAGGGCTGTGCGATCGTCTCGGCCTGGCGCAACGCCCGTTCGGTGGAGGCGATGTACGGGCCCTCGAAGAAGTGCGAGAAGGTCCAGCCGTCCGGGGTCAGCCGGGTCTCGGCCGCCGCCACCGCTCGTTCGCCGCACCGGATCAGGAAGCGCCAGCCGGCCAGCCGGGTCGCGGTCACGCCTGCCGGGGTGATTTCGTCCACGACGTGCACGGGCAGCGGGAGTTCGGGTGTGGCGGGGCCCTGGGCGGCGCGCAGGGAGGGCGTTCGGGCCTCGCGGACCGCGGTGGGCGAGCCGAGTGCGGTCAGGACGGAGCGAAGTGCGGGCGCGGGAGCCGGGGGAACATGCAGCGGCATGGTGGGTCGCCTCTCATTGACAGGCACGGTGGCGCGAGGGCGTGGCGGGGGCGGACGGCGCTGTCTGCTCACGGAGGTCAGAGAGGCGGGGGCCGGGGTCTGGGAGCGCGAGGGGGGATAGCGAGGCCTGCCGTACGTCACCTGACGGCAGGTCCCTGGACCGTGGGCGCCAACCCTCTGCCTTGATTGCGGAGTTTATACGACGAGTGTTCAGACGATGTTTCATCTAGCCGCTTTTGGTGCACCCGGCAAGGGCCCAATCGGCCGGTGATTTGCGGGAATCATCCCGATTGCCGACCGGCCAAACGTCCATGACCTCGAAAAATACCCCGGGTGCGGTCGGCCAATTCTCGTCGGCGTTTTTCACGACTTCCTTGAGCCGTCCGCAACTGCATAGTGCCCCATGCCCGGTGAATGTGCCGCCGGTCACGTCCGACAGAGTAGCGGCCGCCGGGGCGCCGCGGGACGTTATCGATCGCTTCCGCTGGGCATCATCCCACCTGACCCGGGACCGGCGGTCGGATCCAGGGTCCGCCGAGCGGGCCTCACAGCCCGGCCATCCGAGGAGGGAAGCGTCGATGGGGGAGAAGGTCGTGGCAGGTCGGTTCGATCTGTCCGATCGCCAGCACTACCGCGAGAAGTTGCGGCAGTGTCTGACGGGCCTGGAGCGGCTGCTGGAGGAGAAGCGGTTCGACCGCCCCAAGAACCTCATGGGGCTGGAGATCGAATTGAATCTCGCCGGCGCCGACGGCATGCCGAAAATGTTGAACATGCAGGTACTGGAGCGGATCGCGAGCCGCGATTTCCAAACAGAACTCGCCATGTTCAATCTGGAAGTCAACATCGCCCCGCACCGGCTTCAGGAGCGGGTATTCGACCGGCTGGCCGAAGAACTTCGTACGTCGCTGGCATATGCCGACCGAAAAGCGGGTGAGCTCGACGCGGGAATCGTGATGATCGGCATTCTGCCGACGCTGGACCGGGACGACCTGGTCTCCTCGAACCTTTCCGCCGTCGACCGCTACACCCTGCTCAACGACCAGATCGTGGCCGCCCGCGGTGAGGAGTTCACGCTCGACATCGACGGTGTGGAGCGCCTGACGTGCACCTCGGGCTCCATCGCCCCGGAAGCCGCCTGCACCTCCGTGCAGCTGCACCTCCAGGTCACCCCAGGGCGCTTCGCCGACGTCTGGAACGCGGCCCAGGCGGTCGCCGCCGCACAGGTCGCCGTGGGCGCCAACTCGCCGTTCCTCTTCGGGCGCGAGCTGTGGCGGGAGTCGCGGCCGCCGCTCTTCCAGCAGTCCACCGACACCCGCCCGCCCGAGCTCCAGGCCCAGGGCGTGCGGCCCCGCACCTGGTTCGGGGAGCGGTGGATCTCCTCGGCGTACGACCTCTTCGAGGAGAACCTGCGGTTCTTCCCGGCCCTGCTGCCGATCTGCGACGACGAGGACCCCCTCGAGGTCCTGAACGCCGGCGGCACACCGTCGCTCGCCGAACTCGTCCTGCACAACGGCACCGTGTACCGCTGGAACCGGCCGGTCTACGGCATCGCCGACGGCGTTCCGCACCTGCGTGTGGAGAACCGTGTGCTGCCCGCCGGGCCGACCGTCACGGACGTCGTCGCCAACGCGGCCTTCTACTACGGCGTCGTCCGCGCCCTGGCCGAGGAGTCGCGGCCCGTGTGGACCCGGCTGCCCTTCGAGGCGGCGGCCGCCAACTTCGACGAGGCGTGCAGACACGGCATCGACGCGCGGCTGCGCTGGCCCCGGCGGGGGCGCTACGGCGGGACGACCGAGGTCGACGCGGTGAGCCTCGTACGCGACGAACTGCTGCCGCTCGCCGAGGCCGGACTGGACGCGTGGGGCGTCGAGCCGGCCGACCGGGACTTCTACCTGGGCGTCATCGAGGAGCGCTGCCGCAGGCGCACGAACGGCGCGTCCTGGCAGGCGGCCACCTTCCACCGGGCCCTGGAGTCCGGCCTGTCCAGAGAGGCGGCCCTGGCGGCGACGACGCGCCGGTACCGCGAGTTGATGCACCGCGGGGACCCGGTGCACACGTGGCCGGTGGGGTTGCCGGAGCCGGTGCCGTTGCGGTGACGGCCTTGAGGGGACGGGCGCGGTTGGCGGGGGTCGGCCTCTCACCTGCTGGGGGCGCCCGGTGACGCCGCCCCCACGATGGCCTTCAGGATCACCGAGTGGATCTGGGACGGGTCGGTCACCTCGTGGCCCGAGCCTCCCGTCGCCCTGGCGATGCGGTCGGCCTCCTCGCGGTCCGCGTCGGGGCCGACGGCGATCATGATCAGGGGGACCGGGCGCTCGGGGTTGGTGAGGCGTTCCAGGCGGGTGACGAGGTCGGCGCGCGCGATGCTGCCCGGGTCCTCGTTCCGGCCGTCGGTGAGGACGACCAGGGCGTTGAACCTGCCCTTGGCGTAGGAGTCGGTCGCCGCCCGGTAGGCGGCGAGCGTGGTGTCGTACAGACCGGTCGCCCCGTCCGGCACCGGCTCCAGGTCGCCGAACGCCGTCGACAGCCTTTCGCGTTGCGCGCCGCCACCGTTCCCGTCGCCGAGCCGCTCGGTCGGCACCAGGACGCGGTAGTCCTTGTCGCCGTCCAGCTCGGTGGCGAAGTCCCACAGGCCGATCTCGTCGTCCGCCGTGAACGTGGCGAGAGCCTGCAGCAGCGACGCCTTGGTGACGTCCATCCGCGACTGCTCGGTGCCCGGCACCGGCTCGGCCATGGACGCGGAGGCGTCCACGACCGTGGTGATCCGCGCACTCTGCACGGTGATCGTCCACACGCCGAGCGTCTCCTGGACCGCGACCGCCGAGGCCGGCCGGCCCGCCGGCTCCGCGTACGGCTGGGGACTGCTGCCGCCTGCCCGGGTGACCAGCGCGTCGGGCGGCGCCGCGTCGTCGGACGTCCGGAAGCCGTGCCGCTCCAGCAGCCGCCGCTGTCGAGCGTCGCCGAGGTAGCTCATGAACCGGATCGCGGCCCGGCTCTCGTCGGTCGTCAGCCCTGTCTGGTCGCGGAGGGCGTACGGGTAGTCGAGGCGGGGCGAGCCGTCCTTCGGATAGAAGAAGTCCAGGCTGCTGCCGCCGTCCGCCCCGGAGTTGTACATGTGCGCCGCCTGTTCGCTGACGACCAGCGCCTGGTTGCGTTTCGGGTTGCCCAGTTCGGTGCCCGAGGAGTCGCGCGGCAGGGTCTCCAGCACCTGGCCGTCACTGTCGGAGACGCGCTGCGACAGCGCCTTCATCATCGCCGCGGCCTGCGTGTCCCCGCTTTCGCCCGCGCCGGCCGCCGTGCTCAGCTGCGTGAGGGCGAGCAGTCCGCTCGCGCTGCGCGCGGGGTCGGCCGCGCCGAGCCGGAGCGAATCGTCGCGCAGGCGGGCGCCGGCCAGCTCCAGCCAGCTGTACGTCTTCCTCGGCCACCCCAGCGACTTGGCGGCCGCGGGCACCATCGCCACCCCGACCGGGGTGGAGGCGACATGGCCCACCGTGGAGATCGCGGCCGCGCCGCCGTCCGCCGTGAGCCGCTGGAGCCACAGCTCCGAGTCCGGCACCCACACCTCGGCGTCGGGGTCCTCGCCCGCCAGGAGCGTGTCCGCGACCTCGTACGACTCGCGAGCGCTCACCGTCACGGCGACGCACCGCCCGTCCGAGGTGAGGTCGGCCTCCCTGGCCTGTTTCGCCGCCGTTTGCAAGGCGGGGGCCAGGTCGGGGGAGGCGGCCAGGGTCAGCCGCACCGGGTCGTCCTGGCAGGAGGAGCCGAAGGAGAACAGCCCGCCGCCGACTGCGGCGGCCGTACCGCCGGCGACGGTGAGGACGAGGGCGGTCGCGATGACCACCGTGCGGCGGCGTGCGCCTCGACGGAGGCCGCGTCGACGGGGGTCGCTGCCGCCCGCCCCATACTGATCGGGCAAGCTGTGACGTCCCATGACGGTGGTGCCCCTCCCTGTTGCCCTGCTGAACCACGTGCCGGAGTCCGGCCGTATGGCAGGCAAAGGGGCGGTACGCCCCGTACGGCGCCCGTCCCCCCAACGGCCTGTCGCGCACGGTCTTCGTAAGTGCATTCGAGACCCTAGCGGGATGGCGATGAGGATGAGGCGGGATTACTCAACTGGAGGCAGGTGTGCAGGGCGAGGCAGGCCCCGTGGCCGATTCTTTTCCGCATGAGCGGCCCTCGCGGCGGATCTTCCGTGATGAGACGCTGCTCGTTCTGGGGCTGTCGCTCGGTGCGAGTGGTGTGTCCGCGCTGATCAGTTTTGTCGGCTCGGTCACCAAACCGGGAGGCCTCAAGGATCAGGCGGCCACGCTCAACGCCTCGGCCGCGCCGGGCCGTCCCTGGCTGGATCTCGCCTGGCAGCTGTTCGGGATCACGACCGCCCTGATCCCCGTCGCGCTCGTCGCGCACTTCCTGATGCGCGAGGGGCGGAGCCTGCGCACCCTCGGCTTCGACCGCACCCGCCCCTGGCCGGACCTCGGCCGTGGCGCGGGCATCGCGGCCGTGATCGGCAGCACCGGAATCGCCTTCTACCTGGCCGCGCGCGGACTCGGCTTCAACCTCACCGTGGTGCCCGAGGCGCTGCCCGACGTGTGGTGGAAGTACCCGGTGCTCATCCTCTCGGCGATGCAGAACGCGATCGTCGAGGAGGTCATCGTCGTCGGGTATCTGCTGCGCCGACTGGACCAGTTGGGCTGGACGCCCGGCGCCTCGCTGATGGCCAGTTCCGTACTGCGCGGCTCGTACCACCTCTACCAGGGCATCGGCGGCTTCCTCGGCAACATGGCGATGGGCGTGGTGTTCGTCTACCTGTACCGGCGCTGGGGCCGGGTGGGCCCGCTGGTGGTGGCCCATTCCCTGCTCGACATCGGGGCGTTCGTGGGGTACGCGGTCCTGGCCGGGAAGGTGGGGTGGCTGCCTACGGCGTGACGCCGGTCGGCAGTCGCCAGGAGCGTGCCGAAGGGGGCGTACGAGATCGTCGTACGCCCCCTTCGGCATGCCCGGCCGGTCTGCTCGCCGCGCGGACCGGCCGACGCGTCTAGGCGATCAGCTCCCCGTCGATCACGGTCACCGCGCGGCCGCTCAGCAGCGTGCGGTCGCCGCGCAGTTCCGTGCAGACGTGGCCGGAGCGGCGGGAGGCCTGCAGGCCGGTGAGGTCCGTGCGTCCGAGGCGTGCGGACCAGAAGGGCGCGAGGGCCGTGTGGGCGCTGCCGGTGACGGGGTCCTCGTCGATGCCGACGTTCGGGAAGAAGCAGCGGGAGACGTAGTCGTGGCCGCGGGTGGGGTCCTCGGCGCGGGCGGTGGCGATGATGCCGCGCTCGGAGTAGGCGCCCAGGGCCTTGAGGTCGGGGCGCAGCGAGTGGACCGTCTTCTCGTCGGCGACCTCGAGGAGCAGGTCGCCGACGTTCGGGCCGGTGTCGAAGGCGACGAGCGGATCGGTGCCCAGCGCCTGTGCGACCCCGTCCGGTACCTCGACCGGTGTGAGCGGGGCCGTCGGGAAGTCGAGCGTGATGGAGCCGTCCTCGCGGGGCGTGGCGACGAGGACGCCACTGCGGGTGGCGAACCGTACGGGTCCCTCGTGGACGCCGGTGCTGTGCAGTACGTGGGCCGTGGCGAGCGTGGCGTGCCCGCACATCGCCACCTCGGCGACGGGCGTGAACCACCGCAGCGCCCAGTCCGCCTCCCCGCCCTCCTCCAACGGGTGCGCGAACGCCGTCTCGGCGTGATTGACCTCCATGGCCACGTTCTGAAGCCGGCCGTCCTCCGGGAAGGCGTCCAGGAGGAGGACCCCGGCCGGGTTGCCGCCGAAGGGGCGGTCGGTGAAGGCGTCGACGATTCGAATCCGCATGCCGCGACGGTAGAGGGCGTGCGGAGAGGGCGGCCAAGGCCAATTCGTGGGTGCTGGACCGATTTGGGGGCGGGTGGCCCATGTGCCGCACCTCAGCGCCCCTCAGTGCCGGCGCCGCCCGCGCATCTCCCTCCACCCTTGCTTAACGGACTCTTCCGATATATCGTTGAGGCATCGCGACAGATCAACGATGGAATGGAGTGATTGCGATGCGTTCCCATGGATTCGAGCGTGGACACGGTGGACACGGTCATCACGGCCGAGGTGGCTTCGAGGGGCTTCGCGGCGCCTTCGGGCCGTTCGGGCCCGGTGGTCCTGGCGGCCCCGGTTTCGGTGGGCCCGGATTCGGGCCCGGCCCCTGGGGGCCGAGGGGAGGTCGAGGCGGACCTCGAGGGAGGGCGCGGCGCGGCGACGTGCGCGCGTCGATCCTCGCCCTGCTGAAGGACCGCCCCATGCACGGCTACGAGATGATCCAGGAGATCGCCGAGCGCAGCGGCGGGGCGTGGAAGCCCAGTCCCGGCTCGGTGTACCCCACCCTCCAGATGCTGGAGGACGAGGGCCTGATCGCCAGCGAGAGTGAGGGCGGCAAGAAGCTGTTCGCGCTCACGGAGGCGGGCCGCGAGGCGGCCGAGGCCGGGCCCGAGGCGCCCTGGGAGGAAGCCTCCCGCGGTGTCGACTGGGAGGCCCTCGGCGAGATCCGCCAGGCCGGTTTCGGTCTGATGGAGGCCTTCGGTCAGGTCTGGAAGACGGGCAGCAAGGAGCAGCGCGAGAAGGCGCTGACCGTCATCAACGACGCCCGCAAGCGGCTGTACCTGATCCTCGCCGACGAGGACTGACGTACGGCGACCGGCGTGCGGCGACTGACGTACGGCCTCCCCGCCGTCGGTGAAGGCGCCCCGTGGAGTGATCCGCGGGGCGCCTTCGTGCGCGCGGCGAGGGTCTTCAGGCCACCAGTCCCGCCAGCTTCCGCAGCGACTCGTTCAGGGCTGCCGTCGCCGAATCCTTGAGCTTGCCCGCCATCAACGACACCGCCGCGCCCGTGAACTCCCCGTCGATGCGCACGGCCGTGGCGCTGTCGCCGTCCGGGGTCAGTGTGTAGCGGGTGGCCACGGTCACCGCCATCGGGCCCTTGCCGCGAATGGCGAGCACTCGTGCCGGCTCCAGTTCCTCGATGGTCCACTCGACCTCGGCCGGGAACCCCATCAGCTTCATGTTCTCCTGGAAGGTCCCGCCCACTTCGAGGGCCGCGGGGCCGCCGCCCGGGAAGCTGGTGTGGGTGGCGTTCCACTGGCTCCACGACGACCAGTCCGTCAGCTGCGCCCAGACCTTTTCGGCCGGTGCCTCGATGCGTGCCTCCGCGCTGACTTCGGCCATGCGACCACCCCTTCGTCTCGGGCTACGGTGTCGCGGAACGTAGCTGTGGGGCGTGGAACATTCAATACTGATGAACCGTCAGAAAATGTGGAGACGCCGGACAGGTCGACCGAGGCGCACGGCAAGGCGGCGCGCGCCCACCAGGGTCGTTCGGCCTGATCTCATCCGTAAGGAGGAGATTCCAGCCGCCCGAGTCCACTCTGTGTGGGACGCGCAAATGCTTCCCCTCGGGGATGACTCGGCTCGAAGTGGTTGATGAGGTAGGGGATGTGCAACCCCGTATCCCCCGGCAGTCGGCCCAGGAGCAGGACTGCCGGCGCCCGGACGCCGCGGCGGACGATGCCAGGCTCAGCGAGCAGCTGGCAGCGGTGATCTCCGGCGCCCGCCGCCGGGCGGTCAGGGACGGGGACCGGCAGATCGACACGGCCCATCTGCTGCACTCGCTCCTCGAGCACGACCGGGATGTGTACGCCGTATTCGGCGAAGGACCCCAGATCGCGCGCCTCCTCGGCTACCTCGTCCAACGCACCATCGGCTACGGCCTGCGCTGGCAGGGCAGCGTCGAGGACTCCGGGCGCGTACCCGTGGCCATGGAGGGTGAGGGGTTCTCCCCGCTGGCCGCGAGCGCGATGGAGAACGCCTGCCGACGTGCCACCTCGCGCGGCGACACACAGGCCCGCGGCATCGACCTCCTCGCGGCGATCGTCGTGGACCCGCAGGCACGCGCCGTCGAGGTGCTCGCCCGCGCCGGAATCGACGCGAACGCCCTGCGCGCCCGCATCGAGGACCACCGGGACGAATACGTCGGCGGCACCGAAACCGCCCGCTAGACCCACCCACCCCCTGACTCCTTCGCGAGGCGGCCCCGCCGTCCACTCGTTGAGACAGGTGTCATTGGGGGTGACGCTCATGTCATCCCCTGTCATCATGTGCCGGTGCGTATGTCTGAAAACAGTCAGGCCGGCCGCGGCAAGGGCGTCGGGCTCGGTCTGGCGCTCGGTTCCGCGGTCGCCTTCGGAGGGTCCGGTGTCGCAGCCAAGCCACTGATCGAGGCGGGGCTCGACCCGCTGCACGTCGTGTGGCTACGGGTCGCCGGCGCGGCCCTCGTGATGCTGCCGCTCGCCGTGCGCCACCGCGCGCTGCTGCGCCGCCGCCCCGCCCTGCTCGCCGGGTTCGGACTGCTCGGCGTGGCCGGTGTGCAGGCCTTCTACTTCGCCTCGATATCCCGTATCCCGGTCGGGGTCGCGCTGCTCGTCGAGTACCTCGCCCCCGCCCTCGTCCTCGGCTGGGTGCGGTTCGTGCAGCGGCGGCCGGTCACGCCCGCCGCCGCGGTCGGGGTCGTCCTCGCGGTCGGCGGGCTGGCCTGTGTCGTCGAGATCTGGTCCGGGCTGAGCTTCGACGCGCTCGGACTGCTCCTCGCTCTCGGCGCCGCCTGCTGCCAGGTCGGCTACTTCGTCCTGTCCGACCAGGGCAGCGACTCCGGCGCCGACGCCCCCGACCCGCTCGGCGTGATCGCCTACGGCCTCCTCATCGGCGCCGGCGTGCTCACCGTGGTCGCCCGCCCCTGGACGATGGACTGGTCCGTGCTCGGCGGCACCGCGCACATGGACGGCACCCCGGTCGCGGCCGTCCTGCTGCTGTCCTGGATCGTCCTGGTCGCCACGGTCATTGCGTACGTCACCGGAGTTGTCTCCGTACGCCGGCTCTCGCCGCAGGTCGCCGGCGTCGTCGCGTGCCTCGAAGCGGTCATCGCGACCGTCCTGGCCTGGTTCCTGCTCGGTGAGCACCTCTCCGCGCCGCAGATCATCGGTGGAGCGGTTGTCCTGGCCGGTGCGTTCATCGCGCAATCGTCGGCGCCCGCGAAGGGTTCCCCGGAGCCGGTGGCGAGCGGCGGTCCGGAAAGGGATTTGTCGGCCCGCGAGCCGGCCGCATAGGGTGCCGATCATGCACTCCACGGCACTCGTTCTTCCGCCTCCGGCCGCCTGAGGCGGGCCCTCCGGATCGCCTGCCCGGCGTCACGCCGGGTGGAACGGTGCTGCCCGCAGACGAAGTCCACGGATCCCGCCGAGCCGGGCTCCTTCCAGCACTTGTGCATGTCTGCGGAGAAAAACTCGTGTCGAACACCGCTGTCTCCGGCCTGCCCATCGGGCGTGGCCTTCTCTATCTGATCGTCGCCGGTGCCGCCTGGGGCACCGCGGGCGCCGCCGCCTCCCTGGTCTACCGCGCCAGTGACATGGGACCGGTCGCCCTCTCCTTCTGGCGCTGTGCGATCGGGTTCGTGCTGCTGCTGGCCGTCCGTCTCCTGCGGCCGCGCGTGCGTGTGCAGGCGCAGGTGCGGTCCGTCGCACCCGAGCCCTTCGGCCGCAAGGCGCTGCGGGCCGGGGCCACGGGCGTCGGGCTCGCCGTGTTCCAGACGGCGTACTTCGCTGCCGTCGACGTCACCGGACTCGCGGTGGGCACGGTCGTCACCCTCGGCGCCGGCCCCGTGTTCATCGCGCTCGGCGCCCGGCTGACGCTGGGGGAGCGGCTCGGCCGTGGCGGCGTCGCGGCCGTGGCCGGTGCGCTCATCGGGCTCGCGGTGCTGGCCCTGGGCGGCGAGGGGGCGACCGTACGGCCGTGGGGCGTGCTGCTCGCGCTCGTGGCCGCGGCCGGGTACTCCGTGATGACCCTGCTGACAAGGAAGTGGGGCCGCGACGGCGGAGCGGACGCCGCCAGTACGTCCGTGCGGTCCTTCGCGGTCACCAGCCTGTGCCTGCTGCCGTTCGCCCTCGCCGAGGGACTCGTGCCGCACACGGCCGAACCCGTGCAGCTGGGCTGGCTGCTCGCGTACATCGCGGCCGTCCCCACCGCCCTCGCGTACGCCCTCTACTTCGCGGGCGCCGCCGCCGTACGGTCGGCCACCGTGTCCGTGATCATGCTGCTGGAGCCGGTCAGCGCGGCGGTGCTCGCCGTCCTCCTGCTCGGCGAACACCTGACGGCACCGACCCTCACCGGCACCCTGCTGATGCTCGGCTCCGTCACAGGGCTGGCGGTGGCGGAGGCGAGGGGCGCGCGGCGGCTGCCGGCGTGAGCGCAAGGGGCCCCGCACCGCCCGGTGCGGGGCCCCTTGGGCCGGCGGAGGGTCGTTGAGCGCCCGTTCGCTCAGGCCGGGCGGCGACGCAGTATGTGCTCGCGAGCCGCCGCGTCACCCGGACCGGCCCGTTCCGTCAGCTTCGCGGCGATCCGGTCCTGCACCTGCGCCGTGCGCCTGCCCGCGTACTTGAACTTCGCGCGGACGCCGGTGACTTCGAGCCGCAGCCCGCGGACACCGGACAACAGCCTGCCGAACGGTGCCTCGCCGACCGCCACCACCGCCGAGCCTCCCTCCGGCTGGAAGTGACCGACCTGGCGGTTGAGCAGCTCGGCCTTCTCGGCCGGGTCGTCCACGACATGGGCCCGGCAGCGGAGTTGGACCGCCGCGTAGAAGCTGGTCGGTTCGCCGTGCTCGGGCGGCGCGTCCGGTGCCGCCTGCCACGGCCCGGGCACATACGCGTAGTCGTCCACCACGCTCAGCACGACCTCGGGGTGCGCCAGCAGCGCGGGCCACATCGGGTTGGGGCGGGCCAGGTGGGTGACGACCTCGCCGCGCTCGGCGTGGTACGCGAAGTGCAGTGGCTGGGCGAACGGCGGCTCGCCGTCCGGGCCGTTGACGACGAGGTGCCCGAAGTCGTGGACGGCCAGCCACCGCTGCCACTCGGTGTCGTCGCGAGGCGCGTCCCAGGGGTGTATCAGCATCACGGCGCCCTGAGGTAGTCGGGGAGTTCGGTGCCGGGAGCCAGGTCGGGGTCGTCGACGGGCGCGTCGTAGCCCTTGCGCAGGGGGACGACGCCGGCCCAGTGGGGGAGGGCGAGGTCCTCGGGCTCGTCGTTCACGCCACCCGTGCGGAGCTTGGCGGAGACCTCGCCGAGGTCGAGGCGGATGACGGCGGTGGCGGCCAGTTCCTTCTTGTTGGCGGGCCGGGAGTCTTGGGACCGGCCCGCCACGACGTGGTCGACGAGCGCGTCGAGGGCGGTCCGCTTCTCCTGCGGGTCCGTCACGTCGTACGCGGTGCCGTGCACCACGACGGACCGGTAGTTGATCGAGTGGTGGAAGGCCGAGCGGGCCAGGATCAGCGCGTCGACATGCGTGACCGTCAGGCACACCGGCAGGCCCGGGTCGGCCCGGCCGGTCATCCGCAGCGGGCGCGAACCCGTCGAGCCATGGACGTAGAGCGTCTCGCCGACCCGGGCGAACAGCGTGGGCAGCACGACCGGTGCGCCGTCGCGGACGAAGCCGAGGTGGCAGACGTAGGCCTCGTCGAGTATCGCGTGCACGAGCTCCTTGTCGTACGAGGCCCGGTCCGGGGAGCGTGTGGGGACCGTGCGGTCGGTCGCCGGATAGGCGGCGGGCTGCTGCGTCGGCTGTGTGGTCCCCTGCATGTCGGTCTCCCTTGCGATGTGTCTTGCGATCTCTATTGCACTAGTGCATAATCTGCTTTGTGCTAGGAGGATATCGGATCGAAGGGCGTCGCGCAGCTGACATTGCGTCGAGCGTCGAGCGTGCGGTGGGTGCCGGTGACCTGGAGCCGGGTCAAGTCCTGCCACCCATGCGGGAGTTGGCGGTGGAGCTGGGCGTCAATCCCAATACCGTCGCGGCCGCCTACCGGATCCTGCGGGAGCGCGGGGTCATCGAGACGGCCGGGCGCCGGGGCAGCCGGGTGCGGCCCAAGCCGGTCACAACCGGACGCGAGTCCATCCGGGTGGACGTCCCGGAGGGCGTACGGAACGTGGCCGGAGGCAACCCGGACCCTGCACTGCTGCCGCTCCTGGCCAAGGCGTTCGCCGGGGCCGCCGAGCACAACGACCGGGAGCCCGTCATGTACGGGGACGCGGCCGTGGAACCGGAGCTGGCGCGCAGTGCGCGGGCCGCATTCGACGCCGACGGCGTCCCGGACGGGCCGATCGCCGTCGCCTCCGGCTCGCTGGACGTGATCGAACGGGTCCTCGCGGCCCATCTCAAGCCCGGCGACACCGTCGCCGTCGAGGACCCCGGCTGGGGCAGCCTGCTCGACCTCGCGCCGGCCGTCGGACTGCGGACGGCCCCCGTCGGCGTGGACGACGAGGGCCCGCTGCCGGACGACGTGCGCCGGGCCTTGGAGGCGGGGGCGCGCGCCCTGATCGTCACCGACCGGGCGCAGAACCCGACGGGCGCGGTCGTGACCGCCGCACGCGCGCGTGCCCTGCGCTCCGTACTCACGGACCACCCGGACGTCCTGCTCATCGAGGACGACCACGGGCACGGCATCGTCGACCTGCCCCTGCACGCCCTCGCCGGCACCACCCGCAGCTGGGCCTTCGTCCGCTCGGCCGCCAAGGCCTACGGCCCCGACCTGCGGCTCGCCGTCTTCACCGGCGACCCCGTCACCGTCGACCGGGTACGCGGCCGCCAGCGCCTCGGTCCCGGCTGGGTGAGCCGCCTCGGCCAGCGGGCTCTGGTGCGGCTGTGGGCCGAGGGCGCCGTCGACCCCAAGAGGGTGGCAGCGGCGTACGCCGCACGGCGCGACGCGCTGATCGCCGCACTGGCGGAGCGGGGGATCGCGGCGCACGGCCGCAGCGGTCTGAACGTGTGGGTCCCGGTACCCGACGAGACGGGTGCGGTGGCCCGACTGCTGCACGCCGGCTGGGCGGTGGCACCGGGCGCACGATTCCGCATCAGCGCTCCACCCGGAATCCGCATCACGGTCGCGACGCTCGCCCCGGACGAGGTCACCCCGCTGGCGAACGCGGTGGCGACGGCGGTGGCGTCGACGCCGGCGAGGGGCTACGCATGACACGGCCGGGCCCGGCCGACCTCCTTCAGGTGCCCCGCTTCACCTGAGTGAGGGCCGCCCCCACAAGAACGATCACCGCCCCGACCGGTGTGGTCCAGGTCAACGACTCGCCGAGCACGGCAACACCGGCCACCGTGGCGATGACAGGAATGAAGTACGTCACCATTTGGGCCGTGGTCGGCCCGACCTCCGCGACGAGCCCGTACTGAATCAGAACCGCGAGCCCCGTCCCGAGTGCCCCCAGCGCCACGATCGCGAGCAGGGGCAGCATCGGAAAGCTGGTCGGCACGGAGGTGAACACCGGCGTCACAATGGCAAGTTGCACTGCGGCCAGCAGCAACTGCGCACCGGTGAGCGACAGATGGGACTCGCCTGAGCCGGCCAGCGTACGCCGGATGTATATCCAGCCGATCGGGTAGCTCAAGGAGGCCAGCAGAGCCATCGCCGTCCCCGTGGCATCCAGTCCGTGAAAGCCCTGCCACGCCCCGAGCACGGTCAGAACGCCCAGGAAGCCGACGCCGAGCCCGGCGACCCTGACCCGAGTCGGCCGGTCCTCCGAGAGGGCGACCAGGGACAGGGCCATGCCCCACAGCGGCGAGGTCGCGTTGCAGATGCCCGCGAGTGTGGACGGGATCGTCAGCTCGGAATACGCGAACAGGGAGAAAGGCAACGCGTTGAGCAGGAACGCGGCGACCGCCAGATGCCGCCAGGTCCGTATCCCCCGCGGCAACCGCTCCCGCTTCACCGCCATCGCGACCGCGAGCACCGCCGTGCCGAACACCAGTCGGCCCAGCGTGACCTGGAAGGGGGCGTAGCCGTCGGTGCCCACCTTGATGAGCAGGAAGCTGAAGCCCCAGATCAGGGACAGCGCGGCGAAGCGCAGCCGCCAGTCGAGGCGGGGGCGCGGCGCGGCCTCGGCCGGTTCGCGGGAGCCGGGGGAGGCGGGGCCGGTCGAGACGGAGTCAGTGGAAGCGGGGCTGGTGGAGACGGGGCCGGTGGAGACGGGGCCGGTGGAGACGGGGCCGGTGGAGACGGGGCCGGTGGGGACCGAGCCGGTGGAGGAGGCGATGCTCATGGAAGCAACGATCCGCCACACAATCTCGTAGCACAATCGAGTTTTTAGGTGCAGTATCTCGTAGTATTGCTTACATGTTGAACCTGGAGCGCCTGCGCACCCTGGACGCCCTCGCCCGGCACGGCTCGGTCAGCGGTGCCGCCGAGGGCCTGCACATCACGACATCGGCCGTATCGCAGCAGATGTCCAAGCTGGAGCGGGAGGTCGGCCAGCAGCTCCTCGCCAAGAACGGCCGGGGTGTGCGGCTCACGGACGCCGGGCGGCTGCTCGCCGAGCATGCGGCCCGCATTCTGTCGCAGGTCGAGCTCGCCCAGTCCGATCTGGAGGCACAGCGCGGCCAGGTGGTCGGTGAGCTGCGGCTGGTCGCGTTCCCCACCGCACTGCGGGGCCTTTTCCCCGCCGCGCTCACCACGCTGCGGGCCGGCCACCCGGCGCTGCGCCTGCGGTCGAGGGAGCTGGAGCCCGAGGACGGAGTCGCCGCGGTGATCCGGGGGGACGCGGACGTGGCCGTCGTCCTGGACTGGTATAACAAGCCGCTGCCCATGCCGGACGGGCTCGCCAAGGCCGCGATCCTCGACGACCGCGTGGAGATCGCCATGCCCGAGGGGCACCCGCTCGCCGACCGGCGGGAGGTCGACCTGGAGGACTTCGCGGACGACGAGTGGGTCGCCTGGCCCGAGGGCGAGTTCTGTCACGAGTGGTTGGTCTACACGCTGCGCACCAAGGGCATCGAGCCCCGTATCGCCCATCGCGCGGAGGAGCATCACACCCAACTCGCCCTGGTCTCCTCCGGGTTGGGCGTCTGCGTCGCGCCCCGGCTGGGCCGTGACCCGATGCCGCCCGGGGTGCGGGCCGTGCCCGTGCGCCATCGGGTCCACCGGTACGTGTACGCGGTGTGGCGCGCGGACGCAGACCGCCGCCCGTCGATCCGGGCGGCGGTGGAGGCCCTGCAGGCGGCGGCCGAGAAGATCGCCGGAGACTGAAGGTCCCTGGCGCTACCCCAGTTTCCGGAAGTCCCAGGACACGATCTTCTGAGGCGTCAGCCGCATCCAGGCGTGTCTGCCGTCGTGCGGCATCTCGTCGAGACCGAAGTTCTTGCGCGCGAACAGCGTCTCGGGGACGTCGAGTTCGGCGCGCAGCTCGCCGACGCGCGGGATCTCGCCCACGAACTCGACGGTGCCGGACAGCTCCACCCCGCGCAGCTGCTCGTACTGCTCACCCGTGTCGATCACGACGGCGATCCGCGGATCGCGGCGCAGCTCGGTCCACCGCTTGCTGCGGACCACCGAGTACAGCCACAGCGAGTTGCCGTCCCAGGCGAACCACAGCGCGCTGACGTGCGGGAAGCCGTCGGCGGACACTGTGGCGACCCGGCAGGTGCGCTGCGTGGCGAGGAACTCGTCCAGCTCACCGGGCGTCATCATGATCTTCCGGCCCCGGCGTTGAGTGACGGTCATGCGGCCCCCTCTTCTCTCACGTCGTGCCAGAGGAGAGATCCTCTGACATCACGTCAGAAAAGGATGAGTCGTCTTCCGTCCACAAGCAATGGTGGCTACGCTCGCCCGCCCACGCCGTCGGTCACAGGGGGAACCATGCCGTCGCCCGCAGAGCTCAGTGAACTCCTCGACCCCGCGACCACCGTCCTGCTCACCGTCGAATGCCAGCAGGGCGTCGTCGGACCGGACAGTGCGCTGCCCGAACTCGCCAAGGAGGCCCGCTCCTCGGGCGCCCTCGGCAACGTCGCCCGGCTGGTCGCCGCCGCCCACGAGAGCGGCGTCCAGGTGATCCACGCGATCGCCGAACGCCGCCCCGACGGCCGCGGGGCCAACCACAACGCCCGCCTCTTCCGCGCCGCCGAACGGCTCCCCGTCCAGCAGCTCTCCGGCACGACGGCAGTCCGTGTGGCGGCGCCGATCGAGGTCACCGAGGAGGACCTCGTCGTACGACGCCTGCACGGCCTGTCCCCGATCCAGGGCACCGACGTCGACGCACTGCTGCGCAACCTCGGCTGCCGCACGCTCGTCGTCACCGGTGTCTCGGCCAACGTCGCGATCCCCAACACCGTCTTCGACGCGGTGAACCGGGGGTACGTCGTGGTCGTGCCACGGGACGCCATCGCCGGGGTGCCCTCCGACTACACCGCGGCGATGATCCGCCACACCCTCGCATTGGTCGCCACGGTCGCGACCACGGACGAGGTACTGGGCGGCCTCAAGCGTCCGTCCCGGGTCAGGCGAGCGTGATCGAGTCTCCCGACACGCTGATCTGTTTGGCGGCCAGCGGCTGGGTCGCGGGGCCCTTCTTCACGCTGCCGTCGAGAACGGAGAACTGGCTGCCGTGACAGGCGCAGGAGAGGGTGTCCTCCTTGAGGTCCGTCATCGGGCAGTTCTGGTGGGTGCAGATCGTGGAGAAGGCCTTGTAGTCGCCCGTCGCGGGCTGCGAGACCACGACCTTCTCGTCGCTGAAGACCTTGCCACCGCCCTCCGGGATGTCGGCGGTCTTCGCGAGCGCCGCACCGCCCGCCCCGGCCCCGCCGGACGAGCCGCCCGCTTCGGTGGTCGCGCCGGCACCGGCGCCCTGTTCGGTGGACGAGCCGGACGCGTCGTCGTCCGATCCGCACGCGGTCAGCGCAACGGCGAGCCCCGCCGCGCCGACCGCCGCCACGACGGTACGGCGGCTCGGACCCGACACGGGCTGAACTGATTCGCTGGTCATGCTGACGTTCCTTCCGGTCATTCGTGATCTGCCGAGAGGTACGGTCCATTCGGACCGGCTGTTCAGACGCTGTCGAAATCCTGACCCGGTCCCGACTGGGCGTGGGTAAAGCGGAGCTGTCGGTTCCCTGTCGGGGGCTGTCGGTTTGCTGTCGACGCGGCGGCGCACCACACCCACGGGCCGCCCCCGGACGCCGTCCCCGCGCCAGTAACCTGGGGCGATGCTCAAGGAAGTCATCGCGACCCGCTACATCACGCCGCTGCGTGAGGGCGGCTCGCTGCCGGGACTCGTCGAGGCCGACGACTTCGGGACGTACGTCATGAAGTTCACCGGCGCCGGACAGGGCCGCAAGACGCTCATCGCGGAGGTCGTCTGCGGTGAACTCGCCCGCAGGCTGGGCTTCCGGGTGCCCCGGCTGGTGACGGTGGAGCTCGACACGGTGCTCGGGCTCGGCGAACCCGACCAGCAGGTACAGGAGTTGCTCAGGTCCAGCGGCGGCACCAATCTCGGCATGGACTTCCTCTCCGGCGCGCTCGGCTTCGACCCCCTCGCCTTCGAGGTGAGCTCCGAGGACGCCGGCCGAGTCGTCTGGTTCGACGCCCTCGTCAACAACGTGGACCGGTCCTGGCGCAACCCCAACCTGCTGATGTGGCAGGGCGAACTGTGGCTCATCGACCACGGCGCGACCATGATCTGGCAGCACAACTGGCCCGGCGCACAGGCCTCGGCGGAGCGCCCGTACGACGCCTCCGACCACGCCCTCGCCCGCTTCGCCCCCGACGTGCGGGCAGCCGCCGCCGAGTTGGCGCCGCTGGTCACCGAGGATTTGCTGACCGAGGTGACCGCCGAGATCCCGGACGCCTGGCTTGCCGCCGAGCCCGGCTTCGACACCGCGGACGACCTCAGGCGGGCCTACGCGCGCCCGTTGCTGGCACGGGCAGCCGTCGTCCACGAGCGCGTCAACGGAATCGAGGGGACCAAGTGAGCGACCGCCACTTCATCAAGCCGGGCCAGGGCGGCGACCGCGACGTCTTCGAGTACGCCGTCCTGCGCGTCGTACCCCGCGTCGAGCGCGGCGAGTGCATCAACGCCGGAGTGCTCGTGTACTGCCGGGCGAAGTCCTACGTCGCTGCCCGGACCCACCTGGACGAGACCAGGCTGCGCGCGCTGGACCCCGATGCCGACGTCGCCGGGGTGCGGGCCGCACTGCGTGCCGTCGAGGGCGTCTGCGCGGGCGACGACGCGGCGGGGCAGGCCGCGGGCGACGACCCGGGGCGACGCTTTCGCTGGCTGATCGCGCCCCGCTCGACGGTCGTGCAGCCCGGACCCGTACACACGGGGCTGACCGCCGATCCGGCGGCCGAGACGGAGCGACTGCTGGACCTGCTGGTGCGGTGACCGCCCCCGGGTCGGCACCGCACGCGCGCCCGGCGTCAGCCCCTGCGCCGCTTCAGCACGTAGCCGGCGGCGAGCGCGGAGCCCGTGACGAAGGCCAGGCCGACAGCGATGTCCCAGCCACCGGGGCCGGACGTCGTGGCGCCGCCGACCCCGCCTCGCGTGCCGCGGGTCGGGGTGGCGGTGGCACGAGGAGCGGCAGGTGTGGCGGTGGCACGAGGAGTCGCAGGCGGGACAGGAGCGGCCGAGGTGGCCGGTGTGGCAGGAGTGATGGCCGCGGCTGGAGTCTCGGGCGTCACGGGCGCCGAGGGGCGGTTCCTGGGGCGCGTCGTGGACGAGGTGAGGCCCCCGTCGTCCCCGTTGCCGCCGCGGTCCCCGTTGCCACCGCGGCGGGGCAGCGTCTCACAGGCGATCCCGTCGTTCCGTCCCTCATCCTCGTCGAGCCGATGAGGATCGTTGCGGTCCGAGTCGAAGAGAGCCTGCGCGTCCTCCTGGTAGGTGAAACTGCGGCAGTCCAGTTCCTGTGCGTGAGCGGGTTCGGCGAACGGCACAATCGCGGCGATCACGAACAGCGTGCCGACGGCACCGGTGCGACGGCGCATGGAGCGCCTCCTTTCCGGCCATCGATGACTTCGCGCTTCGACGCTAGGTGCCCTTGCGCTCGGCGGCTCGCAGCCGTAGGCCGTTCGGGTGTGCACGGCGGGACACGGCCGAGCGGGGACCATGGCTGGGTACGCCCGGTTCGCGCCGGTCGTACGGGGAATCGATCACACGCAGCCGGTCGGCCGTTGACACCGGGTGCCAGGGCTTCTAGCGTCACGTCTGCTGAAGGTACTAAGCGGTCGCTCACCATCGGGCGCGCCGCACGAGCCGCATCTCGAGGGCGAGGAGAACCAGCAATGTCCACCACTGAGCAGCGGGTCGCCGTGGTTACCGGCGGAGCGCGTGGCATCGGTGCCGCCACCGCCGTACGACTGGCCGCAGAGGGCCGCGCGGTCGCCGTGATCGACCTCGACGAGGCCGCCTGTAAGGACACCGTGGAGAAGATCACCGCGGCCGGCGGCAAGGCCATCGCGGTCGGCTGCGACGTCTCCGACGAGGCACAGGTCGAGGCGGCCGTCGCGCGGATCGCCGAGGAGCTCGGCGCTCCGACGATCCTGGTCAACAACGCGGGTGTGCTCCGCGACAACCTGCTGTTCAAGATGAGCGTCGCCGACTGGGACACCGTCATGAACGTGCACCTGCGCGGCGCCTTCCTGATGTCCAAGGCCTGCCAGAAGCACATGGTCGACGCGGGCTTCGGCCGGATCGTCAACCTCTCCTCGTCCTCCGCGCTCGGCAACCGCGGCCAGGTCAACTACTCGGCGGCCAAGGCCGGTCTCCAGGGCTTCACCAAGACCCTCGCCAAGGAGCTCGGCAAGTTCGGCGTCACCGCCAACTCCGTCGCCCCCGGCTTCATCGCCACCGAGATGACCAAGGCCACCGCCGACCGCGTCGGCATGGGCTTCGAGGACTTCAAGGCCGCCGCCGCCACCCAGATCCCGGTCGCGCGGGTCGGCGAGCCGGACGACATCGCCAACGCCATCGCCTTCTTCACGGGCGAGGCGGCCGGATTCGTCTCCGGCCAGGTGCTGTACGTCGCCGGCGGACCGCTCGACTAGGGACTGGGAAGACACGGACATGACTGAACTGCCTGAACTCTCCGGCAAGGTCGCCCTCATCACGGGCGCCAGCCGAGGCATCGGCTACGGCGTCGCCGAGGCGCTCGTCGCGCGCGGCGACCGCGTGTGCATCACCGGCCGCAACGAGGACGCCCTCAAGGAGGCCGTCGAGCAGCTCGGCGCCGACCGCGCCATCTACGTGGCCGGCAAGGCGCACGACGAGGCCCACCAGGCCGTCGCCGTCGAGCGCACCATGGAGGCCTTCGGACGCGTCGATCACCTGATCAACAACGCCGGCACGAACCCGGTGTTCGGGCCGATCGCCGACCTCGACCTGGGAGTCGCACGCAAGGTCTTCGAGACCAACGTGATCTCGGCGCTCGGCTTCGCGCAGAAGACCTGGCACGCCTGGCAGAAGGACAACGGCGGCGCGATCGTCAACATCGCCTCCGTGGCGGGCATCGCGCCTTCGCCGTTCATCGCGGCCTACGGCGTCAGCAAGGCCGCGCTGATCAACCTGACCCAGCAGCTGGCGCACGAGTTCGCGCCCAAGGTGCGGGTCAATGCGATCGCCCCGGCCGTGGTGAAGACCAAGTTCGCGCAGGCCCTGTACGAGGGCCGGGAGGCGGAGGCCGCCGCGGCCTACCCGCTGGGCCGGCTCGGCGTGCCCTCCGACATCGGTGGCGCCGCCGCGTTCCTCACCTCGGACCAGTCCGACTGGGTCACCGGGCAGACGCTGGTCGTCGACGGCGGCATCTTCCTCAACGCCGGCGTCAGCTGACGCCGGCGGTGGGCGCCTGCGCGGCGAGGTCGACGAACGCGCGGGCGCCCACCTCGTGGGGGCGTGAACAGGGAGAGCGCCGTGGTTTCCTGCCACTGACATACCCGCTGATCAAGGGCTTGCCAGGGCGGAGGTCCAAGCGGCCGAACACTGCGGTATGGTCTGGCCACCCTTGTGATATGCCCGATCGAGGATGGTGCGCGTGTTCAAGCGGGACAGATACCTCCGCCAGCTGGCGGCGGTCACGGCCATAGGCATGGTCGCCGGTTGTGGTGTCTTCTCCTCGGACTCGTCCGAAAGTGAGAGTCCGATTGTTGTGGGGACCACCAGTGCCCCGAGCACGCTGGATCCGGCGGCCGCCTGGGACAGTTCCTGGGAGCTGTTCCGCAATGTCTTCCAGACCCTGTTGAACTACAGCCCCGGCGCGCCCGAGCCCGAGCCCGACGCTGCCGAGAGCTGCAGGTTCACGGACACCTCGACCACGGTCTACAGCTGCACGCTGCGCGAGGGTCTGAAGTTCTCCGACGGACGGGACCTGGACGCTCAGGCCGTCAAGTACTCCATCGACCGGATCAAGAAGATCAAGGTCAACGGCGGCCCTGTGGGACTGCTGGGGAGCCTCTCCCGGGTCCAGGTGAAGGGCGACCGCGAGGTCGTCTTCCACCTCAACGAGCCCGACGCCACCTTCCCGTTCGTACTGTCCACGCCCGCGATGTCCATCGTGAACCCCGACGAGTACACCGCGGACAAGCTCCGCGAGGACGGAAAGATCGGTGGCTCGGGGCCGTACAGCCTCTCCTCCTACCAGGACGGCGAGCGGGCCGAGCTCGTCAGCAACGACAACTACAAGGGAATCGCGGACCGCAAGAACAACGGCGTCACCATCCGCTACTTCAAGCAGTCGTCCGACATGGTCGACGCCCTGAAGGACAAGCAGATCGACGTCATCTACCGCGGACTGCCCGCCTCCGAAACCGTGGACATCCAGGTGAAGGGCAAGGACGAGGGGCTCCAGCTCGTCGAGAACTCCACGACCGAGATCAGTTACCTGGTGTTCAACCCCAAGGACCCATGGGCCAAGAGGCCCGAGGTCCGCAAGGCGATCGCCCAGGTCATCGACCGACCGCTGCTCGCCCACAAGATCTACAAGGACACCGTCGAACCGCTGTACTCCATGATCCCCCGGGGTCTGGTCGGCCACACCACGAGCTTCTTCGACAGCTTCGGGAACCCCAACCCCGACAAGGCCAAGAAGATCCTCACCGAGGCAGGCATCACCGATCCGGTCCCGCTCCAGCTCTGGTACACCAGCGACCGTTACGGCTCGCAGACCAAGCCCGCGTTCGAGGAGCTGAAGCGGCAGCTGGAGGAGTCCGGACTGTTCACCGTCACCCTCAAGAGCCGCCCCTGGAAGACGTACGTGCAGGGCTACCAGAACGGTGAATACCCGGTGTTCGGGCGTGGCTGGTTCCCTGACTTCGCCGACGCCGACAACTTCGTCGCGCCCTTCGTGGGCCAGGAGAACGCACTCGGCACTCCCTACCTGGCGCCCAAGATCACCGAGACGCTGCTGCCCGAGTCGCGCCGCAAGAGCGACCGCGGCGCCGTGGCCAAGGAGTTCGAGGAGGCCCAGCAGATCGTCGTGGAGGACGCGCGACTTCTGCCGCTGTGGCAGGGCAAGCAGTTCGTGGCCGCGAGCGAGGAGATCTCCGGCGCGGAGCAGTCCATCGACCCCGCGACGATGATGACGATGTGGACGCTGTCCCGGAAGACCAGCTGGTAGCGCGATTGTCAGTGGGCGCCTGTAGGTTCTGTGCTCGGAAGGGGGCCGCGCTCCGGCGCGGCCGTCCGCGGGGCGCACATGGTGCGACCCTGAAGTGAGCGCACACCGGAGGAAGTTGACGTGACCGACATCGCCATGCTGCCCGAGTCCTGGCGCGGGGTTCTGGGCGACGAGCTTCAGCAGCCCTACTTCAAGGAGCTGACCGAGTTCGTCGAGGAGGAGCGGGCGAAGGGTCCCGTCCACCCGCCGCGCGACGAGGTCTTCGCCGCGCTGGACGCGACGCCGTACGAGCAGGTGAAGGTCCTGATCCTCGGCCAGGACCCCTACCACGGCGAGGGCCAGGGCCACGGTCTGTGCTTCTCGGTGCGCCCCGGCGTGAAGACGCCGCCGTCGCTGCGCAACATCTACAAGGAGATGAAGGAGGAGCTCGGCCTCCCCGTCCCCGACAACGGCTATCTGATGCCCTGGGCCCAGCAGGGCGTCCTGCTGCTCAACGCGGTGCTGACGGTCCGCGGCGGCGAGGCCAACTCGCACAAGGGCAAGGGCTGGGAGAAGTTCACCGACGCGGTGATCCGGGCCGTGGCCCACCGGCCCGACCCCGCGGTGTTCGTGCTGTGGGGCAACTACGCGCAGAAGAAGCTCCCGCTCATCGACGAGACGCGGCACGTGGTCGTCAAGGGCGCGCATCCCTCGCCGCTGTCCGCGAAGAAGTTCTTCGGCTCCCGCCCGTTCACGCAGATCGATGAAGCGGTGGCCCGGCAGGGGCACGACCCCATCGACTGGCGCATCCCCGACCTGGGCTGAGCCGCGGCCGGGCCGGTCCCGCCCCGGACCGGCCCGGTGCCGTACGGAGCGGCCTGACCGGGTTTGCCGGTGGGGGCCGTTAGCGTCGAGGGATCAGCCGACGAGGGTCCGGAGGACGCGGTGGCGGAGCGACAGGAGCGTACGGCGCCCGATGCCGTGCTGACGCGGATCGGGCAGGTCGTCATGCTGCATCACGCGGGGGACCGCGAAGAGGCCCGGCGCCGGCTGCTGGACCTGTGGACGGAGCTCGGCGAGGACGGCGACCCGCTGCACCGCTGCACCCTGGCGCACTACCTGGCCGACACACAGGACGACCCTTCGGACGAACTGGCATGGGATCTGCGGGCGTTGACCGAGGCCGAGGGGGCCGGTGCCGGTGCAGGCGACGGCCGTGACGCGCCGGCCGTCCGGGCGCTGTATCCCTCGCTGCACCTGAACCTGGCCGCCGACTATGTGAAGCTCGACCGCGCCGAGGCCGCCCGCGTCCATCTGCGCCGGGCACGGGGAGCGGCGGGGGCGTTGGCGGACGACAGGTACGGGGACGGGGTGCGGGCGGAGATCAGGCGGCTGGAGGTGCGGCTGGGGGAGGGGCCGTAGCGGCAGAACGGGAGAGGGGACGCCGTAGCGGTGCAGCAGGGGGAGGCCCGGGGGCCGGTAGCACCAAGGCGGGCGGCGGATGTCCGCTCACCCGCCTCCGCTCACCCGCCGCTCAATGGCCGTACGTCTGCTCGCAGATCCTCGACTCCGGGCTGTCGGCCCGCCAGCCGCCGTACTGCTTGCCCAGCGCACAGACGTTCGTGTTCTTCGGGACCGCCGGGCGGGTCGAATCCGGCACCTTGGGGATCTTGACCGGTGGCACCTTCGGAACCTTGGGAGCCGGGCGGCGGGGCTCCTGGTGCGCGGGGCGGGGGTGGGGGTGCGAGTCAGGGGCCGGTGGTGTGTGCGCCGTGGGCGGGGAGACGGGCGACGCGGAGTGCGCGGCGGACGACGTGGAGGTCGGGCGGCGGGACGGGCCGATGAACGCCAGGGCTTCGCGGGCCGGTGCCTGCACGATCTCGGGGTCCCTGTGTCCGCTCGGGCGCGGCGCCGACGGCCGGGACGGTGCCGTCGGCGCGTCAGACGTCGGCGGGCGCTCGACCGTCGTACAGCCGGAGAGGGCCGAGACGGCCATGGTGACCAGGAGCGTTGCGGTGGTCGTCGTTCGATGCACCCGCGCAACTCTGCTGGGTCCGGCGGCCGTTGGGACAGTGGACGAGCGAACCTTGCTTCCTACGGGTGATCTCTGACCCCGTAAGGGCGGCCCGCTCCCGCCGCCGCTGACGTCAGTCGCCGGTGGCGCCGTCGACGCGCTCGCGGAGCAGGTCGGCGTGGCCGTTGTGGCGGGCGTACTCCTCGATCATGTGGGTGATGATCCAGCGCAGATTGAAGGGCTCGCCCCTCCGGCTCCTGCCCTTGGAGATGTCGTCCAGACCGAAGGCGGCCGCATTGCGGCGGGCGTTTTCGATCTCCGTCTGCCAAGTCGTGTGCGCCTCGTCCCAGGTGTCGGCGTCGGTGAAGTGGAAGTCGCCGTCCGGGTCGTCCTCGCCGCAGTAGAGCACCCCGAGGTCCTCGTCCAGGAGGATCTCGTGGAACCAGAACCGCTCCACCTCCGCCATGTGCCGCACCAGCCCCATCAGGGTCAGCTCGGACGGCTCCACGGAGGCGGTCCTGAGCTGGGCGTCGGTCAGGCCTTCGCACTTCCAGGCGAGGGTCTGCCGGTGGTAGTCCAGCCAGCCCTCCAGCATGGTGCGTTCGTCGGCGGTGGTGTCGGGCTCATGGCGTTCGATGGTCATGCCCGCATCGTTTCTCAACTCGATCCGTTTGACCAGGAGTTATCACGGTCAGGCGGCTCACCGCCCGAACATCCCGTCGAGTAGTTCGCGCAGGCTCGCCCGCACCTCCGCCAGACCCGGCGCCTGCGAGCCGAAGGACCCGGCGACGCAGCTGAACATCAGCCCGTCCGCCCAGGCGACCAGTGACAGCACATGCCGGGCCGGGTCCGTCGACCCCATTGCGCTCACCAGGGTGGTGAGCTGGTCACGGAAGCGGGCGCCGGTCGCGTCGAAGTAGGCGCGCAGCTCGGGGCGGCGCGTGGCCTCCAGGGCCAGTTCGTAGCGGGCCAGCGTCAGTTCGCGGTTGCGGGTCAGGGCGCGGTGCGTCGCCAGGGCCAGGCCGTCGACCAGAGAGTCGAGGCCTCCGCGCGGGTCGGGCAGCTCCTCCAGCGCCAGTACCCGCGCCTCGCGGTCGGCGAGCCTGCGCACCGCCAGTTCCAGGAGCGCCTGCCGGGTACGCGCCAGATTGGACGTCGAGCCCTGGGGAAGCCCGGCCGTCTCGTCGACCGCCCGGTGCGTCAGCCCGCGCATCCCGCGCTCGGCGAGCAGTGCGAGGGCGGTGTCGGCGACGAGATCGGAGCGCGCGGCGCGTGGGGTGTGCTCGGACATGGAGATCAACCTACCTCTCGCACTACGTCTGTAGTGCATCGCACTACAGCTGTAGTACAGTCGACGCACCGGGGCACTACATCTGTAGTCACGCAGGAGGAGCCATGGCACAGTCCAAGCGGGCCGTCGTGATCGGCGGCGGCATCGGAGGCCTGACAGCGGCCGCCGCGCTGCACCAAAGCGGCTGGGACGTCACCGTGCTGGAGCGGGCCCCGTCCCTGGAGCCGGTCGGTGCGGCCATCTCCCTCGCTCCCAACTCCCTGCGCGCGCTGGACGTCCTCGGCCTCGGCGACGAGATCCGCGACCTGGCCGCCTGGCAGGGCGACGGGGGAGTGCGCACACCGTCGGGACGCTGGCTCTCCCGCACCGACGCCGACGCAGTCGCCGCACGCTTCGGCGGCCCCCTCGTCCTCCTCCACCGGGCCACCCTCATCAACAGTCTCGCCGCGCTCCTCCCGTCCGGAGCCGTCCGCCCCGGGGTCGCCGCGACCGTGACCGACCCCGGCGACGTCCACCGTCCGGCGCGCGTGGCGACCTCGGACGACGAGATGGAGGCCGACCTCGTGGTGGCCGCCGACGGCATCCGGTCCGGCGTCCGCCCCGTGCTCTTCCCGGACCATCCCGGCACCGTCTACTCCGGTTTCACCACATGGCGGGTCGTGGTCCCGGTGCCCGGCGCGCAGTTCGCCTCGCACGAGTCCTGGGGCCGGGGCCGCATCTGGGGCTCGCACCCGCTCAAGGACGGCCGCGTCTACGCCTACGCCGCCGCGATCACGCCCGCCGCAGGGCGCGCTCCCGACGACGAGAAGGCCGAACTGCTGCGCCGCTACGGCGACTGGCACGACCCGATCCCCGCGATCCTCGCCGCCGCCCGCCCCGAGGACGTCCTGCGCCACGACGTCCACCACATCGCCGAGGCACTGCCCGCCTACCACCGCGGGCGGGTCGCCCTGGTCGGGGACGCCGCGCACGCCATGCCGCCGATGCTCGGGCAGGGCGGCAACCAGGCCATCGAGGACGCCGTGGTCCTCGCCCACCACTGCGGCGACCTCGCCGCCTACACGGCAGCCCGCCTCCCGCGTACTACCGCGCTCGCCCGCCAGGCCGTCCAGGTCGCCCGGCTCAACCTGATGACCGGCCGCGCCGCGATCGCCGTACGGAACACCGCGCTCGCGGGCCTGTCCAAGGTCGCGCCCGCGCTGTTCCTGCGGAGCTTCGAGGCGATCGCCGACTGGGGGCCGCCGCAGCAGCCGTATGCTTCCAGGCAGACCCCGGCAGACAAACAGTTGAGGAGAACACCCCGTGAAGGTCGGCTGCATCGGACTCGGTGACATCGCGCAGAAGGCCTACCTGCCGGTGCTGGGTGTGCAGCCCGGGGTCGAACTGCACCTGCAGACCCGTACGCCCGCGACGCTCGCCCGGGTCGCGGACGGCCTCCATCTGCCGGCTGAGCGGCGGCACACGGACCTCGACTCGCTCCTCGCCCAGGGCCTCGACGCCGCGTTCGTGCACGCGCCCACCGTCGTGCATCCGGAGATCGTGACCCGGTTGCTGGAGGCGGGGGTGCCGACCTACGTCGACAAGCCGCTCGCCTATCAACTCGCCGACTCCGAACGGCTGGTGGCGCTCGCCGAGCGGCGGAACGTGAGCCTCGTCGTCGGCTTCAACCGGCGCTACGCCCCCGGATACGCGCAGTGCGCCGACCATCCGCGCGAGCTGATCCTGATGCAGAAGAACCGGATCGGGCTGCCGGAAGAGCCGCGCTCGATGATCCTGGACGACTTCATCCACGTCGTGGACACGCTCCGCTTCCTCGCCCCCGGCCCGGTCGACGACGTGACCGTGCGCGCCCGCGTCGAGAGCGGGCTGCTGCACCATGTCGTGCTGCAGCTCTCCGGGGACGGCTTCACCGCGCTCGGCGTGATGAACCGGCTCAGCGGCTCGGCCGAGGAGATCCTCGAGGTGTCCGGGCAGGACACCAAGCGTCAGGTGCTCAACCTCGCCGAGGTCGTCGACCACAAGGGCCAGCCGACCGTGCGGCGGCGCGGCGACTGGGTGCCGGTGGCCCGGCAGCGCGGCATCGAGCAGGTGGTGCTCGCCTTCCTCGACGCCGTGCGTGCGGGAAAGGTGCTCAGCGCCCGGGACGCGCTGGCGACCCATGAGCTGTGCGAGCGGGTCGTACGCGCGGTTCAGGAGCAGGGCGCCTGAACCGGGGCCGCAGGGTCCGAACGCCCTCGGTCGCGGCCCACGCTGCCATGATCAGCAGCGCCGCCTGCAGCGGCCAGTCGCCGAAGCGGACGTACGGTGTGACACCGCCGGCCAACGGAACCTCGTAGACCGTACTGGTGCTCTCGCTCGTCCCCAGCCAGGAACCCACGCGCTGCCCGCTGGGGCCGTACACGGCGGAGACGCCGGTCAGCGTCGCGTGCACCATCGGCCGGCCGGTCTCTGCGGCGCGCAGTGCGGCGAGCGAGGCGTGCTGCTCCGGGGCCCAGCTCTGCTGGAACGTCGAGGTCGCCGACTGGGCGATCAGCACTTCGGCGCCGCGGTCGACGAGATTGCGGCTCATGTCGGAGAACGCGGACTCGAAGCAGACCATCGGGCCGATGCGCAGTCCGTGCCCGGCGTCCATCACGACCTGCTCGGTGCCGCGCCGGCGGTCCTCGGCGGCAGCCTTGCCGACGGAGGTGGCCCAGCCCAGCATCGAGCGCAGCGGTATGTACTCCCCGAAGGGCACCAGCCGCATCTTGTCGTAGCGGGCGCCGGTCGGGCCGTCCGGGCCGACGAGGATCGAGCTCTTGTAGATGCCGGGCCGGTCGGAGCGCTGCGCGTCCACGTTGACCAGGATGTTCGCGCCCGTCTCGCGGGAAAGTGCCGCGAGCCGGCGCGCGAAGTCGGGGCGGTCGTCGAGGTCGTAGCCGACGCTGCTCTCGCCCCAGACGACCAGGTCCACGCCCTGGCCGGCCAGCTCGCGGGTGAGTTGCTCCTCCCGGTCGAAACGCCGGTCCGGCTTGTTCGCGCCCTGGATGACGCCCGGCTGCACCACGGCTATCCGGACCCCGTCCTCGACGTCCGGGCGCGGCGACCACACCCAGGCGGCCGAGGCGGCGACACCCGTGGCGAGCAGCCCGGCGAGCGCGGGGATCCGGCACCTGCGCAGCACCACCAGCACGGCGACCGCGACATTGACGGCCACGATCAGGAAGCTGATCAGCCACACGCCGCCCACCGAGGCGACCCGCAGCGCGGGTTCCACCTCCCACTGACTGGAGCCCAGCACGCCCCACGGCCCGCCGAGCCCCTGCCAGGAGCGGACGAGCTCGATCAGCAGCCAGCCGGACGGCAGCACGACGAGGGCCGCGGCGACCCGCCCCGGGGACGGCCGCGCGGCCAGGAAGCGGCGCACCAGCCAGCCCCAGGGGGCCCACAGCGCGCCCAGCAGGGCGGCGATGACGAACGTGAAGACATGCAGATTCGGCAGCAGCCAGTGGTGCATCGCCAGCATGAAGCCGAAGCCGCCCCACCAGCCGTCCTGCAGCGCCCGCCGTCCGGTCGGGGCGGAGCGCAGCATCGCGATCCACGGCACCAGCGCGACGTACGCGAACCACCACCACGACGGCTCCGGGAAGGCCAGCACGGGCAGTGCGCCGACCAGAACGGCGGTGATCGAACGCCGCCACGGGGAGGTGAGCCAGTGGTTGATCGTCTTCATGCATCGCCTCCTACCCCGTGGTCCTTCCAGTGTGCGGCCAGGCACTGACAGTGGGACAGTGGGCGTCCGCTCAGGTGATCACGCCCGGTGACCATGCCCGCTGATCACGTCAGGTGGTGACGGCCGGCGCGGTCCGGTCGGGCAGCCGGCGCCACTTCTCCTGTACGACCACCTCGTGCAGCCGCCAGCCGTCATCCGTGCGCAGCAACCCGAAGGCGTAGCGGCCGCCGCACACGAAGTCGGGGGCAGAGGAGCCTTCGCCGGTCGCGGCGAACCGCATCGGATTGATGTAGTCGGCCTGCACCCTGGCCACGTCGCCGATGTCCTGGTCCAGGATCCCGAAGCGCACCCTGCGGTTGACGATCAGGTGCTGCCGCATCGAGAACAGCCCCAGGCTCTCCGCGAGCCACGTGGCGACGCTCCCGGCATCCCCCTCGATCCCGCCCGCCGACCGGTAGTCCGCGCGTCCATCCGGTGTGAACAGCCTCCGGTACGCCTCCCAGTCCCCGTCGTCCACGGCCACCGCGTACTCGGTGACCATTCCGTCGACTGCCAGCCGGTCCCTCAGGGTGGCGAGCTCCACACGCTGCGTCATCGGCTCAGTGTTGGGCATGAGGTGCACGGAGCCAAGGGGGCGTGCAGCGATATTCGCTGGATGGGGATGCGGCCGGGGGCGAAGCCGCCCCCGTGAATGATCAGAACGACCGGCCCGCCGAGCACGAACCCAGGTTCTGTGGCGCGCCCGGCACACAGAGTCCACAGTCACCGTCGATCAGGCCCACCGACCCGAGATCGGCCGGGCCGCGGCGGAGGGTGGGCGCTTTCCCGCTTCCTGGAGCCGCGACCGCATGACGTGGGTCATCAAGCCGCGTTCATAACCTTCATCCGGTGCAGCAGCATCTGTACACGTCGCCGCTTCTTTCGCGATGACGGCTACCCATCTCGTTCAGGTTGACCATCACGGCGATGAGAGCAGTACGGGCGGCAGAGCTCGTACGTCGTACGGGATGGCTCGGTCACGTATCGCGGCGAGCAGTTGCGTGGTGCCTTCCTTCAAAACCTCGGAGTCAAGTCGGCTTCGTTGTCTCTTGCCGCCAGTGGAGGAGGTCCTCTCGAGTTTTGCCAGTGTCAGGGTGGCGAGGACCGAGGATTCGCAACATGTCAGAGAGAAGCAGTTCCAGTTCGCTGACCGCCATCAAAGGATCTCCAGCCATACCGCGCCAGTGGGCAAGATCGCGTCGGCTCGTCAGGGTCTGAGGGTGGTCAGAGCCAAACCTTCGGCGTGGATCACTCAACGACCGTTCCAAGGTGGCTACTGCTGCAATTGGATATCCGGCCGCTCCTTGGCAACTTGCGAGCCATTGCCAGGCGTACGGTATGGCCGGGTCAGCAGGATCCAGGACTCTTCCCATGCGGGCAATGAGCTGTTCGAGATCGTTGGCACCTGTGGCTGGATCCCCGGCCCGACCCCGCCAGAGGGCGAGCGGCGCTGCTGCGTCCCCCAGGGTACGACTGTGGTCGGGACCGAACAGTGTGATGTAGTCCCTCAAGAGCTCCTCGAACAATGTGACCGCAGCGGCTGAATCTCCGGCTTCTCCTGTGAAGAACGCGATGTTGTGCCGAATTTTCAGGATGCGTACCTGGTCGTATCGGCTCGTTTGTAGATGGTTGCACAGGATGTCTTGTAATTCGGTTACGGCTCTGGCGGGTTCTCCGCCCTTCGCTCTCCAAAAGGCGAGGTCCTGACGGACGGTCACCGCGTCGGGGTGCTCCGCCCCCAGCACGCGTACGGAGTCTTCGAGGAGTTCCTCATACGCCTGAATGGTCCCGGATGCGTCACCTGCGGCGCCGCGCCATCGAGCCAGTTCGTAGCGGGTCAGCAGCGTTTCAGGAGCATCGGGCCCCAAAACTCCTTGCTGAACAGGCAATAGGCATTCCAGAGCGCTGATGGCGGTAGTCAGATTTCCCGTCAATCCCTGCCAATGCGCTAGCCGGTGGCGGGGTAGGAGTGCGTCCGGGTGATGAGGGCTGAGGTGATGGGCCGCGTCAGTAACCATGCGCTGCCAGTACGCGAGCGCCTCGGTGAGCTGTCCTGATGCGCCGAGCCTGGTCCCGGCATGGAACAGAACAGAGTGCGCGTCGGGGTGCCAAAGAGCCTGTTCAGCGGCCCCGTAGAGAGCTGTGACATTGGCTTGGAGCGCTTGAGTCAAGACAGAGTCCCGCTCAACCTCGGGCCACGCAGCCATGAGGGCATCAGCTGCAGTGCGGGCATAGGCAGCGTGCTGATCGGCGGTGAGCGTGTCACGGGCAGCACGCTGGATGAGTTGGTGGACACGCACGGCCAAATGTGGCGTATCGGGAGCGTGGTTGCCAAGGTGAAGGCGATGGAGAGCACGCAGGGCGCGCACAGCTTCCCGATGTGAAACAAGTGTCGGCTCTGCGGCACCGCTATCGCGAGTTCGGCTCCTGTGCTTGGTGAGATGAGTGAGCGCAGGCTGGCTGGTCAGGACGGTCTGAGGAATTCCGTTGGCGTCCAGCAATGCACAGAGGTGAAGCATGGGACGGGCTAGGCCGACGGGCTGGAGGCTGTCAGCACGATCAATGGAAAGCGACCAGGACGCAGCAAGAGGAAGATCTTGGTCGTCGGGCAGCCTGTCGGGAGCAGTATCGACCAGCTTGGTGGTCCGATGGGTGAACAACTCTCGATATGCGGCCACGCTCTCGCCTGAGTCAGAAAGGTAGGCAGCGGCTTGCGAAAGAGCCAACGGAAGATGACCGAGGTCGTTAGTCAGTGCGATGAGATGCTGGACGGGCTCGCTGCGGTTGTGCGCGGCCAGGGACTCGGTGAGGTAACCGACAGCCTCAGCCTCGGTGAAGAGGCCGACCTCGACTAAACGACGGCCTCCCCCTGTCAGAGCGGCATCGCGACGACGGGTGGTGATCAGCGTCCGGCCCAGCGGGCTTGCGGGCGGCCATAGCCCTCTCAGGTCATCAGGATCACCAACATCGTCCAAGACGATAAGCCACCGGCATGGCTTCGCTTCGGCCTTGGGTGTCAACCAAGCCAGAAACGTCCCCGCGGCTTGCTCGGGGGCATCGGGGCCGGCTTGGCACAGCTCAACACCAGCTTGGGCATACCTCGTCACAATGGCCGAGCGACTACTCGCCGTGATCCACACCAGCACGTCCAGGCTGCCGTCAGCCCAGGCGGTTCGCGCATAGTCGGCGGCAAGCTGAGTCTTGCCAACCCCACCCATCCCAGCCAACACCCTGCCGGCCGGGTGTTGGTGCAGCACAGCGGTATAGCCGTCTCCTACGGCGGCTCGCAGGCGGACCATTTCAGCACGGTGTTGGTAAGACTGCGCCCTGGGCGGGATGACACCAACCTGGTGCGGCCACGCCGCAGGATGGCAAGACCCCTGCTGATGCACGATGATTAGCTGCTCAGCGCTGACCTGGTGCAGGTAACCGGTGATGGCCAGGCCGCCCGCCGCCGCGGTGGCATCGCCGGTTGCAGACACCTGCACCCCAGCAGCGCTCTGATCCGGGGGTGGTCCACGGTAACCAGTCACCGCCGTTGCCCCAGTGTCGCCTGTCGCCGCGCCGGTCTCCGCCACCACCACATGTGCCTCGATGATGTCCCCAAAACCCGCTGCGCGCTGGTCTCCCCCGCCCACTCAACAGTCCCCCTTTACCTCCTCTGCGAGTGCTTAGCTATAGTCGATACCGCTGACTGCATTGCTCCCCTCGCCGGTGGCGGTAGCGTTTCCGGTCTTTTGCACCTTCGCGGTTCCGCCGGTGGGTGCCTGTCGACGCCTGATACCCGACACGGCTGTCGCTCCACCACTAGCGTCAGCCTGCCCCGTTCGAACTGCCGAGTCGTGCGGACGATTGCTTGAGGGCTGGAACAGCGTCCAGACCATAGCGGCGATGGCAACGGCGGCCTGGATGGTAGCCCCGACCAACTGACCGGCGCCGACGCCGCCCAGTAGCCAGACTGCTGGCGTTGATGCGATTGCAGCCGCGGCCACGATGACGACTGTGATCTTCAAAGGGCGAGACATGTCGCCCTCCCTCCCCGATCCATTGGGCAGCGTGGTCCACTATGCCGTGCATCGCGAGCTCGCGCTGCCAACAATCCACTACATGGGGCCAGTTCCGGCAAGGGTGTGCTTGTCATGCCGATGAGCCCTACAACGCGCCTCGTCGTCCCGCGCCTCAAGCCACGGACAGTCGCTCCCTGCTGCGGTCGTGATGTGCCATCTGCAGCCCAACACGGAGCTGATGAGGCCGTGCTGCACCCGACTGGAGAAGCGTACGCAGGGTGACGGTGACACGGAGCTGATGAAACTGTGCTGCGTTCAGCTTTCAACGCCGGTGTCTTCGACGACATCCTGCTCATCTGGCAGGCCAAGACCGCCGGCATGGATACCGACTGCTCGATCGACATCGATTTGCTGTGCGGTAGCGGACTGGCCACGACCAAGGAGTACCTGACGAGCCGGGACTCACCCAAAGCCGACGTGGCACTGCAACGTTTGATCAGCCGTGAAGACGCCGGCGATTTCGAGGGCTTCACCGTCGAAGGACACTCCACTTGGTACGCCGAGTACTACATGCCCTGATGTGAGCCCCCGATGCGGTGACATCCCTCGGCTCGGGTCGGGAAATGTCCGAGGGGCTGCGGATCAAGGCAAGCGCGGCGGCGGCCCGGAGTGGGTTCCACCGCTCGCGTCGGACGGTGGTCAGTCCAGGCTTCGGGCCCGACGGCGGCGCACGATGACGAGCATGCCCGCCCCCGTGACCACCGCCGCGGCAGCCACGCTCGTGATCGGCAGCGCCGAGGACCCGGTCTCTGCCAGATTGCCGCCATTCGCCGTGGTCCCGTCGGCGCCGGTCGACGACGCCCCGCCGGCCGACCCGCCGGCAGATCCGCCCGAGCCACCGGTCGAGCTGCCCGGCGAGCCGGTCGGCCCTCCACCCGTGACGTCCAGCGTGATGTCGGCCTTGTCGTTGGACTTGTCGGGGTCGGACGGCCGCGCCTCGGTGCTCAGCGCCACCGAGCCCCTGGCGTGCGCCACCCGCTTGTCGATCTTCAGCTGGAAGGTGTAGGTCTCTCGGCCGCCCTCGTTGAGAGCCCGCTGACTCATGCCGCACTCGTACGCCTCACCCTTGGCCTTGCAGAAACCGGGGGTCTTGACCACCGACGTTCCGGCGGGCGGCGTGATCATGACCCTTGCGGACCGCTCGCCCACCTTGGCCATGACCCAGGCGGGCCCGGCGTTGGTGAACTCCGCCTTCATCGGCACCGCTTCACCGACGCGCCCCCTCAACGCGGCACCCGTCACCTGGTAGTCGGCCGTGTTGACGGAGGTGACGGGCACAATGACGACTCGCGCGGACCCTTCGCCCGTGGCTTGTGCCTCGACCAGTTTCACTGCCGGTGCGGTTCCCGCCACCGGAAGAGTGCCGTTCTCGTCCGCGCCCGGATCGTTTTCATCGACACGCAGAAGCAGCTCGTCGTTGAACGCGCGGTCCAGGGCCTTGGCACGAAGAGGCCTCTCGGGCGTGTAGACGACGCCCGGCTCCACCGCCTGGTCGAACCCGCATACCGCGGTCCATCTCTCGGGCATCTCGTCGTAGGACCGGACCTGCTGTGTTCGGCAGTTGGAGGGAACCTCCGCGAAATCGAGCCCCCAGGTGACGGCGTAGGTGACCCACACCTTCTCGGCGGCTTCGGTGCCCTTGTTCCCCACGGTGACCGGCAGATCGAAGCTGCTTCCCGGTTGCACTCCGCCGATCGGCGCGATGCCGCCAATGACCAATTCTGGTGCGGCTTCATCGGCGAAGGCGGCGGGAGCCGCGGCCAGCGCGATCAGGCCGGCGGCGCCGAGGGCGGCAACGGCGGCACGGGAGGCGCGACGGTTGTGCGGGGGCATCGGCATGGAGAGAACCTCTGTCGGAACGCGGGCAAACGGACGGTGTCTTCCGGGAGAACATCGCTTCGCTCGCTAGACTCCCGCCGGTCCCGAACAGTTGCACGTCCGGTGCCGCCTCCGCCCTGCGATTGCACCCTCCGCACGCCGTGAGTCCCGCTCCGAAGTCGGCATCGGCTCCGGGAGCCGATGCCGGCATGCGAGCGGCGACAGACCGGGTTGTGACCCGTAAAGGGTCTGTGAACACGCCTTGACGTGGATCAAGCCGTCGTTCCCTCTGGATGATGTACCGCTGCGGCTGGGCAGCAAAGGAGCACCAGGGGACCGTCCTCGCCGTCTACATCAGCCGTGAGGGCTTCGAGTGGGCGCTGCGTCACGCGTGTCTCTCGCACTACGTGTCGGCGCTGCACGGCGACCGGGACGCCTGGAAGCGGCAGTTGAGGGCCGCGCCCGCGCGTGCAGTGGGATCCGGAGCGCGATCTGCGCCTCAACCCTTTGCCGTACCGGTCCTTGCAGCTGGGGCTCGGAGGGGAGGCGACGGCACGGTACGCGGACGAATGGATCCTCGGCATCGAGGATGTGACGCCGCTCGCCAGGGATATGCAAGCGCGTGTGCGGGCGGGTGAACTGGAGCGTGCGGCCGAGCTGTTGCCGAACGAGCGGCCGTACCCGTTGGGTGGACGTCATGGCGCACCTGGCCACCTGGACGCGGCCGAGCGTCAACCGGCGCTGCTCGCCCGGGATTCCCTGCTTCAGGCCGCCTCGATGACCGCACCGCGGATCGCGGCCGCCCACTCGACCACCAGCAGCTCGTACTCCGCGCGCTCCTGAGCTGACAGCGAGCCGCCCGCGCGCAGCCACAGGGCACGAATTTCCTCGTTCACCTCGGCAGCAGACCGCACGGAACCAGGGCCTAAGGAATGGGGGGACATGGAGGCAAGCCTAGGGGCAAGGACTGACAGTGCGCTACCGAACGGCTACGCAGAACGTATGTGATTGGTCACGGATTTCGGGGTGGGGGTTTCGATGAGCGTCCGCGCCGACTCACGGGTCAGCAGGTCGGACGGTCAGTCGATCCACACGACCAGGCATTGCCCGCGCCGCGTTGCGCCGCCGTAGAACTCCCGCATCGCGGTGAAGTGCTCGACAAGAAAGGCCCGTACGTCACCGGCGAATTCAGGGCCGAAGCCGCACGCGACGGCAGCGTCCTCGGGGTGGGGCGGCAGGTCGGTCAGGAGGTGGTCCAGGTCGACGGCGTAGAGGGCGCGGGCGATCTCCGCGACTGCGGCAGCGGCGAGGAGGCGGGGCGGCCCCTCGATGCCGTCGTACACCTCGTCGTGGTCGAGGAAGCCGATGTCCCCGCCGGGGTCCCCGGAGACGGCCCGGTCGAGCAGTGCGATCAGGTCCGCGTCGGTTCCCGTCGCGCGGCAGTACCGGATGAGGCCCCAGATCGCCCAGTCCGTGTCGAGCAGATCGCCCGGCGGTGGATCCCAACCCGGCGCTGCCCCCGGCGAGTCGAGTGCCGAGATGCGGCAGCGTTCAAGGTAGGCCGGGGTGACGCGGGCGAACTGCTGGGTGAGCGCCAAGAACGGCGTGCTCGTCAGCCCGCCGACTCCGCCGCATGCGGGCTCAGTACGCCCGCCGAGACCAGGACGATGATGACGATGCCGAGTGCGATGCGGTACCAGACGAACGGCATGAAGCTCTTGGTCGAGATGAACTTCATGAACCAGGCGATGACGGCGTAGCCGGTCACGAAGGCGATCACCGTCGCGAAGATCGTCGGGCCCCAGGACACGTGGTCGTTCTCCATCGCGTCCTTGAGCTCGAACAGGCCGGAGGCGAGGACGGCCGGGATGGCGAGGAGGAAGGAGTAGCGGGCCGCGGACTCGCGGGAGTAGCCCATGAAGAGGCCGCCGCTGATGGTGGCGCCGGAGCGGGAGACTCCGGGGATGAGTGCCGCGGACTGGCACAGGCCGAAGATCAGGCCGTCCTTCACGTTCAGTTCCTCAAGGCCCTTGCGCTGCTTTGCCGCGCGATGCCGGCCGCCCGACTCGTCGCGTGCCGCCAGCCGGTCCGCGATGCCGATGATGATGCCGACGACGATCAGCATGGTCGCCGTGATGCGCAGGTCGCGGAAGGGGCCCTCGATCTGGTCCTTGAGCGTCAGACCCAGCACACCGATCGGGATCGAGCCGACGATCACCAGCCAGCCCATCTGGGCGTCGTGGTCGCGCCGCATCTCCTTGTTGGTCAGCGACCGCAGCCACGCCGAGATGATCCGCCCGATGTCCTTGCGGAAGTAGATCAGTACCGCGATCTCCGTGCCGATCTGAGTGATCGCCGTGAAGGCCGCACCGGGGTCCTCCCATCCCGAGAACGCCGCGGTCAGGCGCAGGTGCGCGCTGGAGGACACGGGGAGGAACTCGGTCAGCCCCTGGACGAGTCCGAGGATGAGCGATTCAAACCAAGACATGAAGTTACGGAGTCCAAGTGCTGGTCGCGGCAAGGGATCAAGGGGGACACCGCGTCGGCGGCGCAGTGATCGCAGGTGTCGAGGGGCAGCGTAGCGCCCCTCGAAGAAGGCTCCGGCACAGGGGCCTCGCTCCGGCGGGAGCGAGAGGCCTCAGGATGCCGTCGGTCCCGTCACCGTCCATCCGGGCGCCTGGGGGTGGGCCGTGAGGTCCTCGTGGTGCACCGCGCCGCCACAGGCCCGGCAGGTGACCACCGCGACCAGTTCGTTTCCGCAGGTGTGCTCGATCACCATGGGGCGGTCGTCGGCCGTGCGCAGGTGGCGGTCGCCCCACGCCATGAGGGTCATCAGGACCGGCTCCAGCTCCAGCCCCGCCGGCGTGGGCCGGTACTCGAACCGCTGCGGGCGCTCGCTGTAGGCCCGTTTGGTGAGGATGCCGGCGTCGACGAGGCGGCGCAGCCGGGTGGCCAGGATGTCGCGCGGGGCGCCGATGTTACGCACGAGCTGGTCGAAGCGGCCGTTGCCCAGGCAGACCTCGCGCAGGACGAGCAGCGAGTACTTCTCGCCGACGAGCGCCAGCGCGTCGGCGATCGAACAGGGGCGCGGGTCTTTGGTGGCGGCCATGCGGCTCAGTTTAGGGGGAGGGTTCGACTTTCCAACTTGAGGGTTTGATTTTCCAACTCTCCGGGCTATGGTGAGTTCGAATTTCCTACTCACTGGTAATCGCGCCGGTGATCGCCCCGGCGGCCAAGGAGGCCCGCACCATGCGTGACGCAGTCATCGTCGAAGCCGTACGCACCCCGATAGGCAAGGGCAAGCCGAACGGCGCCCTGGCGCACGTCCACCCCGTGGAACTCCTCTCCCACACCCTGCGCACCCTCGTCGAGCGCTCGGGCGTCGACCCGGCGCTGATCGACGACGTCATCGGCGGCACCGTCGACCAGGTCGGCGAGCAGGCCATGAACACCACCCGCTACGCGGCCCTGTCGGCAGGCTTCCCGGAGACGGTCCCGGCGACCACCGTGGACCGCCAGTGCGGCTCCTCCCAGCAGGCCGTGCACTTCGCCGCGCAAGGCGTCATCTCGGGCGCGTACGACATGGTCGTCGCGTGCGGGGTCGAGTCGATGAGCCGGGTGCCGATGTGGTCGAACGTGCCGCCCGGCAAGGACCCCTTCGGCCCCGGCATCGCCGAGCGCTACCCCGAGGGGCTCGTCCCGCAGGGCATCAGCGCCGAACTCATCGCGGCCAAGTGGTCGATCACGCGCGAGCAGATGGACGCGTTCGCCGTCTCCTCGCACCACAAGGCCGCCGCGGCCTGGGACAACGGCCTCTTCGACGCCGAGGTCGCGCCCCTGGAGGGCGTCTCGCGCGACGAATGCGTACGCCCCGGCAGTACCCCCGAGATCCTCGCCGGCCTCAAGCCCGCCTACCACGACCCGGTCTTCGCCGAGCGATTCCCGCAGATCGAGTGGAACGTCACCGCGGGCAACGCGAGCCCCATCAACGACGGCGCCTCAGCCGTGCTCATCACGTCCGGCGAGACGGCCGCCCGGCTCGGCCTGCGTCCCCTGGCCCGGCTGCACAGCTTCTCCGTCACCGGCTCCGACCCGGTCCTCATGCTCACCGGGGTGATACCGGCGACGGAGAAGGTGCTGCGCCGGGCGAACCTGTCCCTCGGCGACATCGACCTGTTCGAGGTCAACGAGGCCTTCTCCAGCGTGGTCCTCGCCTGGCGGCAGGAGACCGGCGCCGACCTCGCGAAGGTCAACGTGCACGGCGGCGCGATCGCGATCGGCCACCCGCTCGGCGCCAGCGGAACCCGTCTGACGACCACGCTGGTGCACGCGATGCGTGAGCGCGGCGCCCGCTACGCCCTGCAGACGATGTGCGAGGCGGGCGGCCTCGCCAACGCGATGATCCTGGAGTCGGTGTAGCCGCGCCCGCATCAGGCGAAACGGTTCAGCGGCCCCGCAGGTGGTGGCGCTTGCGCCACGCCACCACCGCGCCGGCCAGCGCCGGCAGCGCGATACAGGCGAGCGCGATCAGGAAGGCGGGCGACGTCGGCGTGGAGGCACGGGCGCCGGCCACGACGTACGCGGCGACGTTCGGGATCGACCCGATGGCCGTCGCGAGCAGGAACGGGACGTAGCCCATGCGGGAGACGGCGGCGGCGTAGTTCGCGGCCCAGAACGGCACACCGGGGAACAGCCGCACGGCCAGCATCGAGCGGAAACCGTGTCGGCTGAACTGGCCGTCCGCCGCCTTCAGCAACCGGCCGCGCAGCAGCGGGCGCAGCGCCTCCTGGCCGAGCAATCGGCCCAGCCCGAAGGCGAGCCCGGCCCCCAGCACCGTGCCCGCCATGGCCGCGCCGATGCCCCACTCGGAGCCGAAGAGCGCGCCCGCCGCGAGGTTCAACAGAGGCCGTGGCACGAACGCCACCGTGATCAGTCCGTACGCCACAGCGAACAACACCACCGCGGCCGGGCCCGCCACCTGGGGCGGCCAGCCGTCCGCCAGCAGCTTCTGTGGCTCGAAGAGCAGCACGGACGACGCCGCCGCCGCGAGCAGGACCAGGAGCAGGGACAGCCGGGACCACGGCGACAGCAGCGTTCTCGTGCAGCGCGCGGAGAAGCCCGCGGGCACGGGGACGGGAACAGGGACGGCTGCGGGGGCGGGTACTGCGAGCTCCGTGGCGGCGGCCGGGGAAGAGGCCTTGGCGGTGCCCCCAGAGCGGGTGGTGGCATCGTCGAGCATCCGGCGACACTAACCGACAAAGATGTGTGATCGCCGTATGGTTCGTCTCATGAGCGTCACAGGAGGGGGAACAACGGAAGTTCCCCGCAGTGGTCTGGCCGACACGGTCCTGGAGCGGCTCACCGCCGCATACGCCGCCGCCGCGGACCCTGAGCGCGCTGCCGCCGCCCGGGCGTACATGAAGGACGTCGCTCCGTTCCTCGGCATCCCCACCCCCGAGCGCCGCGCTCTCTCCCGCGCCGTCGTCAAGGGCACACCGCGCCCCGACGAGGCCGACTGCACCGCGATCGCCCTGCGCTGCTGGGAGCTGCCCGAGCGCGAGTACCACTACTTCGCCGTCGACTATCTGCGCCGGCACGTGGGGCGCTGCTCCTCCGGCTTCCTGCCGGTGACCCGGCACCTCGTCACGACCGTCTCCTGGTGGGACACCGTCGACGCACTGGCCGCGCACGTCGTCGGCGGCCTCGTCGCGGCCGATCCGAAGCTCACCGCCGACATGGACGCCTGGATCGCCGACGACGACCTGTGGGTCGCCCGCACCGCGCTCCTTCACCAGCTGCGCTACAAGGACCACACCGACACCTCACGCCTTTTCGCCTACTGCCTGCGTCAGTCCGGGCACACCGACTTCTTCATCCGCAAGGCCGTCGGCTGGTGCCTTCGCGAGTACGCCAAGACCGACCCGGAGGCCGTACGGGAGTTCCTGGCGCGGGAGCGGGGGAGGTTCGCGCCGCTGTCGGTGCGGGAGGCGCTGAAGAACATCGGGGCATAAGGCCCGAACTCCCCATCAGCGAAAAACCATTCGACGCCGGGCACTGCGTCGACGATGATCGACCTCATGTTCCGGCACGCCTTCGTCCTCGCAGCATCCGCAGTCGCGGATGCCACGAAGGCTGCCGTTCTGGTCCTCCTGACCGCCGTCGACGGCGCCCGAAGCTGACCCTCTCCGGATAGTCCGGCGGACCCCGCAGGGGGAGGGTCGGCAAGTCCTTGGGGTCCCCATCTCGCACGAGAGCTCTCGTAGGCGAGATCACCTTTGCAGAGACTTCGAGGTACAGCCATGTCCAAGACGGCATACGTGCGCACCAAACCGCATCTGAACATCGGCACGATGGGTCATGTCGACCACGGCAAGACCACGTTGACCGCCGCCATCACCAAGGTCCTCGCCGAGCGCGGGTCCTCCACGTTCGTTCCGTTCGACCGCATCGACCGGGCGCCGGAGGAGGCCGCGCGCGGCATCACCATCAACATCGCGCACGTCGAGTACGAGACCGACACCCGCCACTACGCGCACGTGGACATGCCGGGCCACGCCGACTACGTCAAGAACATGGTCACCGGCGCCGCGCAGCTGGACGGGGCGATCCTCGTCGTCTCCGCGCTCGACGGGATCATGCCGCAGACCGCCGAACACGTGCTGCTCGCCCGGCAGGTGGGCGTCGACCACATCGTGGTCGCGCTCAACAAGGCCGACGCGGGTGACGAGGAGCTCATCGACCTCGTCGAGCTAGAGGTCCGCGACCTGCTCACCGAACACGGCTACGGCGGCGACGCCGCGCCCGTCGTACGGGTGTCGGGCCTGAAGGCCCTGGAGGGGGACCCCAAGTGGACGGCGTCCGTCGAGGCGCTGCTGGACGCGGTGGACACGTACGTTCCGATGCCGGAGCGGTATGTGGACGCGCCGTTCCTGCTGTCCGTCGAGAACGTGCTCACGATCACCGGCCGGGGGACCGTGGTGACCGGCGCCGTGGAGCGGGGCACCGTGCGGGTCGGCGACCGGGTCGAAGTGCTCGGGGCCGGGCTGGAGAGCGTGGTCACCGGCCTGGAGACGTTCGGCAAGCCGATGGACGAGGCGCAGGCCGGGGACAACGTGGCGCTGTTGCTGCGCGGGGTTCCCCGGGACGCGGTGCGCAGGGGGCACGTGGTGGCCGCCCCGGGCAGTGTCGTTCCGCGCCGCCGTTTCGCCGCGCAGGTGTACGTGCTCTCGGCCCGTGAGGGCGGGCGTACGACTCCCGTCGTCACCGGGTACCGGCCGCAGTTCTACATCCGTACGGCGGATGTGGTGGGTGACATCGACCTCGGTGAGGCGGGTGTCGCGCGGCCCGGGGAGACGGTTGCGATGACCGTCGAGCTGGGGCGTGAGGTGCCGTTGGAGCCGGGGCTCGGGTTCGCCATCCGTGAGGGCGGCAGGACGGTCGGGGCGGGGACCGTGACCGCCGTCGTGTGAGGAGGGTTCGGTTCGTGGGGCACTGCGGGATCGTCGTGGCCGATCGCGCAGTGCCCCGCGTCCCTGGCAGGGGCGCTCCCGTGCACTTCTCCGGAGTCCTGCCGCCACAATGAGAAGGTGAACGAGTCCATACCCGTGACCCGGCCCGTCGACTACGGCACCGCCAAGCTGATGCCCGACGTCGATCGGAAGCGGGCCTGGTTGCTCACCGTCGACGGGGCTCCTCAGTCGTACGTCGATCTTGACGAGCCGACTTACCTGGAGTTCGAGTACGCCCGGCGGCTGGGGCATGTGCTCGACACCGTCGCCGAGGCGGGGCGGCCGCTGGACGTGCTGCATCTCGGGGGCGGCGCGCTCATGCTGCCCCGGTACGTGGCCGCGACCCGGCCCGGCTCCCGGCAGGACGTGGTCGAGGCCGACCGGGGCCTGCTGGAGCTGGTCGCCGAGCATCTGCCGGTTCCGGACGGGGTCGGCATCCGGCTGCACGCCGGGGACGCCCGGGAGTGGCTCGAGGCCGCCGCGGACGACTCGGCCGACGTGCTGGTCGCCGATGTCTTCGGCGGGTCTCGGGTGCCGGCGCACCTGACGTCGGTCGCGTACGTCCGTCAGGCCGAGCGGGTTCTGCGGGAAGGCGGCGTCTATGTGGCGAACCTCGCCGATGCCGCGCCCTTCGCCTTCCTGCGGTCCCAGCTCGCCACCTACGGCACGGTGTTCGAGGAGCTGGCGCTGATCGCCGAACCGGGTGTGCTGCGCGGCAGGCGGTTCGGCAACGCGGTGCTCGTCGCCGCGCACCGGCCCTTCGACACGGCTGCCTTGGCCCGCCTCTCCGCCTCCGACGCCTTTGCGGCGAGGGTCGAACACGGGCCCGGCCTGCGCGAGTTCATCGGCGGGGCACGGCCGGTGCGGGACGAGGACGCCGTACCGTCACCCGAGCCCCCGGACGGGGCTTTCAGCATCGGCTGAGCCGAGGTGTCCGCTCGCGGTCACCTGCTTGGTACGACGCCGGAGGTTCCGTACGTCCGGTACGCACAGGACCGCCGCCGTGACGACCACGACCAGCGCGGCGCAGCCCCACAGCGCGGACGTGCGCCCGACCGCCGTCTCCGCCGGGCCGGCCAGTGCCGTCGCCAGCGGGACCAGCGCGACCGAGCCGAACCAGTCGTACGCGGCGACCCGGGACAGCTTCTCCTCCGGTATCTCCTGATGGAGCGCCGTCATCCAGGAGACGCCGAACACCTCCAGCGTCACGCCGGTGAGGAACATCACCGCGCACAGCACGCTGATCGGCGCGGGAATGGCGAGCGCTGCGGAGGGGAGGGCGAGCGGGAAGACGCACAGGGTGCCGGCGAGGAGCAGGCGGCGTGGCTTCCAGCGGGTCATGAGCAGGGCGCCGGCGACCGTGCCCGCGCCGAAGAAGCCCAGCGCCAGGCCCCACGGGCCCGCCCCGCCCAGGTGGTCCCGGGCGACCAGCGGGCCGTAGACCGCGTCGGCCGCGGCGACGACCGCGTTCGCGATGGAGAACTGGACGACGACAGCCCACAGCCAGGGCCGCCCGGCGAACTCCCGCCATCCGTCCCGCAGATCGGAGAGCATGCCGCCGCCCGGCGCGCGCTGCGGAATGTGACTCACGTCGAGGAACGCCCGCATGGATCCGGCGACGGCGAACGCCGCCGCGTCCGCCGCCAGCACCCAGCCGGGCCCGATCGCGGCCACCATGGCACCGCCGAGGGCGGCACCGCCGACCGCCGCCCCCTGCATGGCCATCCGGAACACGGCGAACGCCCGGCTCGCCTGCTCGCCCTGGACCGACGACAGCAGCATGCCCTCGGCCGCCGGGCTGAAGAACGCCTGCCCGGTGCCGCCGAGGGCGGTCAGCAGCATCATCTGCCACAGCTGGGCCTCGCCGGCGAGGACTAGCACGGCGAAGGCGGCTTGGGAGACACAGTTGAGGGCGTTGGCCGCGACCATCACACGGTGCCGCGGGACCCGGTCCGCGACGGCGCCGCCGATCAGCAGGAAGAGCACCAGGGGCAGGGTGCGGGAAGCGGCCACCAGGCCCACGTCGCCGCCGTCGCCGCCGGCCTCCAGTACCGCGAACGCCGCGGCGATCAGCGCGCCATGACTGCCGAGGTTCGTGACGAACGCCGAGGCGGTCAGCAGGCTGTAGTTGCGGCCGGCCCAGGCGGGGCGACGGGAACGGCGGCGGGGATCGGCGGCGGAGGTCACCGGCCGACTATCGCCGCCCGGCCCTCGATTTGCCAAACGAAGTGCAGGTCACGGGTCGGATGCACCGCTTCGCCCCGAACGCCGTCCGCGGCCCGTCACCTCCACCGTCCCCTTACATCGACCACCTATCTGTTGCGTCACACGCCCTGTCCCCCGGAGCCTACTCGTGGGTAACATGACCGTCATGAGCGCAGACCAGATGTCGATCGGCGAGATGCTCGCCGCCACCGTGCCCATGGCCCGGACCCTGAACCTCGAGTTCCTGGAGACCACGCCGGACAAGGCCGTGGTGGCTCTGCCGGACCAAAGTGAGTACCACAACCACGTGGGCGGGCCGCACGCCGGCGCCATGTTCACGCTCGGGGAGTCCGCCAGCGGGGCGATCGTGCTGGCCGCGTTCGGCGACCAGCTCTCGCGCGCCGTTCCGCTCGCCGTCAGCGCCGAGATCGCCTACAAGAAGCTCGCCATGGGCGCCGTCACCGCCACCGCGACGCTGGGCCGTCCGGCCGCCGACGTCGTCGCGGAGCTGGATGCGGGGGAGCGCCCCGAGTTCCCCGTGGCCATCGAGATCCAGCGCGGTGACGGAGCCGTCACCGGGGAGATGACCGTCGTCTGGACGCTGCGTCCGAACGGCTGAGTCTGCCGTAGGACCACGAAGAGGGGCCCCGCCGTACGTGCGGGGTCCCTCTTCTGTGTCCTGGTCGATCGGCGGCTCTCATGTCGCCGGTCGATGCGGAGTTGAAGATTCCGTGGACCAAGTGTCCTTGGCTGCACACAACTAGGCGCACAACTCGGCGGCGCTATCGAATGCGGGTGCGGATACCGCCGGTAACTATTCTGAATTTCTCGCCTTTTGAACGTCAGTCACTCGAACTTCTTGTTTCCTGTACGTCGCTTGTGCGAAAGTGAGCGGCCCGATAGCCGGTCCACAGGTGACGCGGCCTAGGTACGCACCAATCAGGCACCTGCTTTCCGACGGACGTGCATTCCCCATGCCGTCCTGAGGCCGGGAAGGAAATGGTTCAGTGCAATCCCCTCACCCCCCACGACCGCCCTACCCGCCACGTCCCGGGGCGAGCCCCTCGGAGTCCGACCGCGATCTCGTCGCGAACCTCGGCAAGGCCGGCACGAACGCCCATGCCGTCGCGCTGCTGATGGCCCGGCACTGGCGTGCCACCTACGACTACGCGGCCATCTGCCTGGTGTCCACGGAGAGTTCGGCCTCCATGGTGGCCGCCGCCGCGTTCCATCGCGTGCTCGGCCGGCCGGGCGGCGGCGCGCTGCGCCCCCAACTGCTCACCGCTGTAAGGGATCTGGTGAAGGAGTGGGCGGCAGACGGCCAAATTTCCGCTCTGTTGCCGGAACTCGGCAAACCCACGGGTGGCCGCGGGCTGCGTGCGGCGCGGTCCGTGACGCCCGAAAGGCGGCACATCGCCGAACGCGCTTTCCGTGCCCTGTCCGGGGCCTCGCAATGCCTTCTCTGGCACACCGAGGTCGAGGCGGAACCGATAACCATACCCGCTGGTCTGCTGGGGGTGGACGCGGCCACGGCATCGGCCGCACTGGAGGGAGTGCGCGAGCAATTCAGGAGTGGCTGCGTGCGCGCCCACGGCGAACTCGCGCCCACCCGGGAATGCCGTTACTACAACCGTCTCCTGGATGTCCCCATTCGCCGGGGCGGTGCCCTGCTGCCCGATGTCCAGCAGCATCTGACGGAATGCCGCTACTGCCGTCACGCCGCAGAGCAGCTCAGCCACTTCGAGGGCGGCCTCGAAGTGCTGCTCGCCGAGACCGTGCTCGGCTGGGGCGCCCGGCGCTACCTCGACTCCCGGCCCAGGCGGGGCGGCTCGGCGCCGACGCCGTTGGATGGCCCGCGTCACGGCGGGCGGCACCGTCCGGAGCGCCTGGCTCCGCCGCGTGTCCGTCCGAAGGCCGTCGCCATGGGGGTCGGTCTCACCGCTCTCGCGCTGCTCGTGACGGTGCTCGCCGCCAAGGGCTGGACCGAGGAGAGCGGCGTCCCCGACCCGGGTGCCACCTGGGGCGCGCCCAGCGGCAGGACCGTCCACCCGGGCGCGGTGTCCCCGCCCTCGTCCGGCGGCTCACCGTCGGCCGCCTCGGCCGAGGCCCCGGTCGAGATCGCTCAGGGCAGGCTCCGCAATCTCGACCGGGGCCTGTGCCTGGACCTCCGCGACGGCGAGGTCCGCTCCGGTACCCGGGCCGAGCTGGCGGAGTGCTCGTCCGCTGCTTCCCAGCAGTGGTCGTACCGGGACAACGGCCTGCTGGGCAGCGCCGCCGACCCCACCCTGTGCCTCGACTCCGACGCCGACGAGGGCACAGTCGTCCTGGCGGACTGCCTCGCGCACGCCGGTGAGGTGCGCTACGACCTCACCGTCCACGGCGAGCTTCTGCCACGCCGGTCCGAGGGGCTGGCCGTCGCGTCCGGTGAGGGCGTGAGCGTGGTGGTCGCCGAACGGGACGGGTCCGAGGCGCAGCGCTGGATGCTCGACGGCGGTCTCGCGGACGCACGCGGAGAGAGATCCGGGTCCGAGAAGACACAGAAAAAGAGAGGGGAGAAGCCGGAGGCGAAGAAGGGGCAGGAGAACGGGGAGAACGGGGCACCCGCGCGGCCCGACGCCCCCACGGAACCCGGGAACGGGTCGCCGGGCGACACCGTCCCCCAGCCACCCGACGCGGAGTCTCCCCGCGATGGCCGGGACCTGCCCGAGGGGGACCCGCAGTCGCACTACGAGACGCGATACGTCCAGGACGACTCCGGCAGCGAAGAGCCCGCCACCGCGGTCGACGCCGTCGTGGCCCTCCCGGCCAAGGTGCCGGCCACGGTCTCCACGGTCGTGGGCGCGGCCGGCGCGACGCTCGACTCCGCCCTTCGCTAGGCCTCCGTCAGGTCAGGGGTCACCCCGCCGGGGTGACCCCTTCATCGTTCCCTGCGTCATTCGGCCGTTTCCTGTGCACCTTGTTGACACGAGTAACTGACGCTCGTAGTTTTCCCGCCGCGCCCAGCAGCCCCACTTGAACCTTCGACAGTGGACAAATGTGGAGGTGGACCGGTGTTACGTCGTATGTCCGTCGCGCTGATGGCCCTGGCGGCCGCGCTCGTTACGCCCGCGCCCGCGCAAGCCGCCGCCGACCCGCCTGCCGTCCGCACGGACGCGGGCCGGGTGCGGGGCGAGAACACCGCCGAGGGAAGACAGTTCCTCGGCATCCCGTACGCCGAGCCGCCCGTCGGGAAGCTCCGCTGGCGGGAGCCGCGTCCCGTCCGGCCCTGGCAAGGAGTGCGTACGGCACGGGACTTCGGCAACACGTGTGTGCAAAGCGCGAGTTGGGACCCGGGCTATGAGCAGCCCAGCCATACCGAGGACTGTCTCGACCTCAATGTGTACGTCCCCGACGGCGCCGCCCGTCGCGCCGTCCTGGTCTGGTTCCACGGCGGAGGGCTCACCGCCGGGGCCGGTCGGGACGTCGTCCCCGACACCTTCGCCCGCCGGACCGGCACCGTCGTCGTGACCGTGAACTACCGCCTCGGGGCGATGGGCTTCCTCGCCACGACCGGGCTCGACGGCGAGGCGCGCGACGGCGTCTCCGGCAACTTCGGCATGCTCGACCAGCAGGCCGCTCTGCGCTGGGTGCACGCCAACATCGGCCGCTTCGGCGGCGATCCGGCCCGCGTGACCATCGCGGGCGAGTCGGCGGGCGGCCGCTCGGTCTGCACCCAGCTCGCCTCGCCGACGGCGAAGGGGCTGTTCCGGGCCGGGATCATCCAGAGCGGGGCGTACGGCGACTGCGGTGCCCGTCCGCACGGTACGGCCGTGGCGCAGGGTGCCGCCTTCGCGCAGCAGCTCGGCTGTGCCGACCTGGCCTGTCTGCGCGCCAAGCCGGCTGCCGAGGTCCTGGCCGCTCAGAGCGCGTTCGACTGGGCACCGGTGGTCGGCGGCGACTTCCTGCCGAGGCAGCCCGAGGAGGCGTTCGCGCGCGGAGCCTCCGCAGGTGTGCCGGTCATGAACGGGGCCAACCAGGACGAGGGCCGGCTGTTCGCCTTCGCCCGGTTCGACCTGAGCGGAACCCCGCTCACCGCCGAGCGGTACCCGGCCGTCATGCGGGAGGACTACGGCGAGGAGGCCCTCGCGCGCTACCCGCTGTCCGCCCACCCCTCGCCGACCCTCGCGTACGCCACCGCCCAGGGCGACCAGCTGTTCGCCTGCCCGGCACTCCGCCTCGACGGCACCCTCGCCGGACGCGGCAAGGTCTACGCGTACGAGTTCGCCGACCGCACCTCCCCGCCCTTCGCCTCCCTGCGCAACCTCGGCACGGACTTCGACTTCGGCGCGACCCACGTCAACGAGGTGCAGTACCTCTTCAAACACTTCGGCCTGCTGTCACCGCTGAACGCCGAGCAGCGGACACTGGCGCGGCAGATGATCCAGTACTGGGGCTCCTTCGTCCGCGACGGAGTGCCGCGCGCCACAGGACAGCCCGCGATGCCGGCCCGGCCCGGGACGGTGCTGTCCCTGCGCACCTCGTCCGCCGGCGGGAACGCGCCGAGCACCACTGTGCACCGTGAGCACCAGTGCAACCTGTGGGACGCCGAGAGCGTCACTCAGAGCGGGTAGGCTGCCCCGGCGCACGCTCACGACCGAGCGTGCGCCGGGAACGCAGGGTGCACGACATGGGAGGAAGCGGCGTTGCACGTCCAGGAATGGCTCGAAACGGTGCCCCCGCTCGCCATCTATCTGCTGGTCGGCGTGGTCATCGGTCTGGAGAGCCTGGGCATCCCGCTGCCCGGCGAGATCATCCTGGTCTCCTCGGCGCTGCTCGCCTCACAGCACGGTGAGATCGACCCCTTCGTGCTGGGCGCCTGCGCGACCGCGGGCGCGATCATCGGTGACTCCATCGGCTACGCGATCGGCCGCAGGGGCGGTCGCCCGCTGCTGGCGTGGCTGGGGGCGAAATTCCCCAAGCACTTCAGCGAGGGCCATATCGCCACCGCCGAGCGCTCCTTCCAGAAGTGGGGCATGTGGGCCGTCTTCTTCGGCCGCTTCGTCGCCCTTCTGCGCATCTTCGCCGGCCCCCTCGCGGGCGTCCTGCGGATGCCGTACTGGAAGTTCCTGATCGCCAACGTCTTCGGCGGCATCCTCTGGGCGGGCGGCACGACCGCGGTCATCTACTACGTCGGAGTGGTCGCCGAGTCCTGGCTGAAGCGCTTCTCGTGGCTGGGCCTGGTGGCGGCGGTCCTGATCGGCGTGACGTCGATGCTGATCATCAAGCGCAAGGCCAAGAAGGCCCAGCCGGCCCACCGAGAGCCGGAACCCATGGCCGCCGGCGACTGAAGCGCCCCTGCAGGGGCGCGGGGAACCGCGCGAGCAGGCCACACGAACCCGCAGATCGCGTACGTCCCTACGCCCCGTGCTCTTCCCGGTGAGCCTTCGCCAACTCCGCATACATGGTTCCGTTGAGCGTGACGCCCTGACGCTCTTCCTCCGTCAGCTCCCGCTTCACCTTCGCCGGAACCCCCGCGACCAGGGACCCGGGCGGCACCTGCATCCCCTGTGGGACCAGAGCCTGCGCGGCGACCAAGGACCCCGCCCCGATCACGGCACCGTTCAGGACGGTCGCCCCCATCCCGATCAGACAGTCGTCCTCGACGGTCGCGCCATGCACCACGGCGTTGTGCCCGACCGACACCCTCTCCCCGATGGTCACCGGGAACCCGGGGTCGGCATGCAACGTGCAGTTGTCCTGAACATTGGACTCGGCCCCGACCGAGATCCGCTCCACGTCACCCCGCACGACGGCGCCGTACCAGACGCTGGCCCCGGCCTCCAGCGTCACGTCCCCGATCACCGACGAGGTCGGCGCCACGAATGCAGCCTCGTCGATCTTCGGTTCCCGGCCCCCGATGCCCATGACCAGCGCCTTCTGCGTCATCGCCCTCTCCTCACCGCAAACGTCGTAGACACTGCGCACGGTACGCCACCCGGTAGGGCGAAGATCACAGGCCCTCGACCTCATAAGGGCCCGGCACGCTCAGTACGGTAAGCGGGTGCCCAAGCGCAAGAACACGTTCTCGTCCTGGCGGCGCAGCCTCACCCAGCGCGCCGTCCACGCGGGCTGGGCCTGGGTGCAGCGCACGGGTTCGGTGACGTCCGAGAACCCCGGCCGCTTCCACTTCGGTTCGATCGGCGAGGCCACCCGGCTGGCCTTCCCGCTCGGCACGGTCTTCGGCGAACCCTGGATCCACCTCGGCTCCCACTGCATCGTCGGCGAGCAGGTGACGCTGACGGCCGGTCTGATGCCCGACCTCGATCTCGGCCCGGAGCCGATCCTGCGGATCGGGGACGGCGTCGTGCTGGGCCGCGGCAGCCATGTCATCGCTGACACGACGGTCACCATCGGCAGCGACTGCTACTTCGGGCCGTACGTGTACGTCACGTCCACGAACCACTCGTACGACGATCCGCACGAGCCCATCGGCAAACAGTGGCCGCGGATGGAGCCGGTCGAGATCGGCCCGGGGTGCTGGATCGGTACCGGGGCCGTGATCCTTCCGGGGGCGCGGATCGGGCGGAACGTCGTGGTCGCGGCCGGCGCGGTGGTCCGGGGTGTGGTGCCCGACCACGCCGTCGTCGCGGGGGCGCCCGCCCGGGTCGTACGGCGCTGGACACCCGACGACGGCTGGCAGCCGCCGCTTCGGACCCCGGCGCCCGTGCCGATACCCGACGGGATCACCCCGGATCAGTTGCAGGCGCTGGCCGAGCTGGACGACGAGACGGTGGCGAAGCTGGCGGAGCTCGACGAGAAGGCGGCGGCGCAGCGGGACGGGCCGGACGAGAGGGCGGCTGCGAAGTCGGCCGAGCCGACGGTTGCCGAACTCGCCGATCTGGATGCGGAGTCCTGAGTCAGCCGGTCGCCAGCAGCAGCGTGCCCACCAGCGCGAGTCCGGCACCCGCCGCCTGCACTCCTCGCAACCGCTCCCTGAGGAAGCCGCGCGCGGCCAACGCCGTCACCACCGGGTAGAGCGAGGCGAGCACGGCGGCCACGGTGACCGGGCCGTGGTGGGCGGCGACGACATAGGTGCCGTTCGCCGCCACATCGGCGAGGCCGACGAAGGCGAGCGCCGGCAGGGCCCGCCAGGGGAAGGTGCCGTCCGGGAGCGCGGCGGCGCCCCGCCGCACGGAGGCGTACAGGGCGAGGCCGCCCGCCACCACGTTGACCACGCGCTGGACGAAGAGGGCGAGGAACAGGCCCGTGATGGTGGTCGACGCCTCCGCGATCAGCGCGAACACCGCGCCGAAGCCGAAAGCCGCGACCAGCGTGAGCAGGATGGCCTGCCGCTGCACGGGTGCGCCCCGCAGTTGCGGTCCGCCCGCGAGCACCACACCGAGCACGGCGACGGCGATCCCCGCGATCTGCATCAGTCCCGGCCGCTCGCCGAGGAAGAGGCCGACCCCGACCGGAACGGCCACGCCGACGGTGCCGAGCGGGGAGACCACGCCCATCGGGCCCAGCGCGAGCGCCTTGTAGAAGCAGAGCAGGGCGACCGGGCCCACCACTCCGGCGGCGACCGCGAACCAGAGCTGATCACCGGCCTCGCTCCAGGCGCCGGTGGCGACCACGATCACGCCGAGCACGGTCGCAGCGATCCCCTGCGAGATGACGACCACCGTCAGGGCCGGGGTACGTCGCGTCAGCAGTCCGCCGCCGAAGTCCGCCAGCCCCCACAGCAGGCTGGTGGCCAGGGCGAAGAGTGCTGTCACGAGTGCCTCGCAGTACAGTTCGGTGCACGATGGGGTGCAGCCCACCGTAGTACAGTCGGGTAAACCCTGTCATCCAGAATATTTGACTCCGTAACGTTGGACGGAATGTGTCGGACCTCGACCTGCTGACCCAGTCCCTGGCGCGCAACGTCAAGCGCTGGCGCACCGAGCGTGGCTTCACCCTGGACACCCTCGCCGCGCGTGCGGGGGTCAGCCGAGGCATGCTCATCCAGATCGAACAGGCCCGCACGAACCCGAGCCTCGGCACCGTGGCCAAGATCGGCGACGCGCTCGGGGTCAGCATCACGACCCTCCTCGACTACGAGCAGGGCCCGAAGGTGCGCATCGTCCCGCCCGAGCAGGTGGTCCGGCTGTGGCACACGGAAGCGGGCAGCTACAGCAGGCTCCTCGCCGGCACGGAGGCGCCCGGTCCGCTGGAGATGTGGGACTGGAAGCTGATGCCGGGCGAGAACAGCGGATCGGACCCGCATCCCGCCGGCACGGTCGAGATCGCCCATGTCACGACGGGCGAACTGACCCTGACCGTCGAGGGGGTGGAGTACCGCGTCACGGCCGGCTCCAGTGTCACCTTCGACGCCAACGCCCCGCACGGCTACGCCAATCAGGGCGACGTACCGATGCAGATGACGCTGACGGTCTCGGTCCCCCTGGTGCACTGATCGGTCCCGCTGGTGCACTGAGACGCCAGGCCGGAAGCCTCCGCGGTCCTGTTAGCGTGCGCTCATGGACGCACCCATCGGACACTTCGACACCGCCGCCCCCGCCCCGGACTGCCTCGACGAGCTGATTCGACCGGTCGCCGATGCCGTGCGCCAGTGGCACGGCAGCGTCCCCGCCGAACAGATCATCTACGTCGAGACCGATCCGCAGTGGGCCGACACCGCCGTGTTCGTGGAGCACTACGGACAGGAGCTCCTCGAGCAGTCCGCGAACTGCGTCGTCGTCGCGGGCAAGCGCGGCGGCGGGACGACACTGGCCGCGTGCGTCGTGCTGTCCACCACCCGGGTCGACGTCAACGGCGTGGTGCGCCGTCAACTGGGCGCCCGCAAGGCGTCGTTCGCCTCGATGGACACGGCGACCGGAGAGACCGGCATGGAGTACGGCGGCATCACCCCGATCGGGCTGCCCGACGGCTGGCCGGTGCTGGTGGACTCGGCCGTGCTCGACCTGCCGTACGTCCTGGTCGGCAGCGGCCGGCGGCGCGGCAAGCTGCTGGTGCCGGGGAAGGCGTTCGCCGAGCTGCCGGGGGCGGTCGTGCTGGAGGGGCTCGGCGTCGCCTGAGTACGCGGGTTCAGGCCGCGGTGTGGTGGGCGAGGGCGTGGTGCGGATCCGCCTCGCCCGGCACCGGTGCCGGGTCGGCGTGGACCAGGGCCGCCGTGAGCCGGGGTACGGCGTGCAGCAGCGCGTGTTCGGCGTCGACGGCGATGGCGTGCGCCTGCCGTACCGTCGCCTCGCCGTCCACCACGACCGCCACCTCGGCGCGCAGCCGGTGCCCGATCCAGCGCAACCGCAACTCGCCTACCCCGCACACGCCCTCGACCTCCCGCAGCGCCCGCTCGGCCCGGTCCACCAGAGCCGGGTCCACGGCGTCCATGACCCGACGGAACACCTCGCGCGCCGCGTCCCGCAGCACCAGAGTGATCGCGGCCGTGATCGCCAATCCCACGATCGGGTCCGCGAGTTGCCACCCGAGCGCCGCGCCGCCCGCGCTCAACAGGACGGCCAGTGAGGTGAATCCGTCCGTACGTGCGTGCAGGCCGTCCGCCACCAGCGCGGCCGAGCCGATCGCCCGGCCGACCCGGATCCGGTAGCGGGCGACCCACTCGTTGCCCGCGAACCCGACGAGCGCCGCCACGGCCACGGCAGGGATCTGCTGCATGGGGCGCGGGTCGAGGAGGCGGTCGAAGGCCGTCCACGCCGCGAAGGCCGCGGACGCGGCGATCGTCAGCACGATGGCGATGCCCGCGAGATCCTCGGCCCGTCCGTAGCCGTAGGTGAAGCGGCGAGTGGCCGCGCGCCGGCCCAGGACGAACGCGATGCCCAACGGTACGGCGGTCAGCGCGTCCGCGGTGTTGTGCACCGTGTCGCCGAGCAGCGCCACCGACCCGGACGCGACCACCACGACCGCCTGGGCGAGTGCCGTCAGACCGAGCACCGCCAACGAGACCCACAGGGCGCGCATGCCACGCGCCGAGGACTCCAGGGCGGAGTCGAGCTTGTCGGCCGTCTCGTGGGAGTGCGGAGTGAGGAGGTGGGCGAGGCGTTGGCGGAGGCCGGTGGGGGAGTGGTCGTGCGGGTGGGGACGGTCGTGCGCGTGGTCGTGCTCGCTCGCTGGGCCCCGGCCGTGACCGTGCCCATGGTGGTGCCCGTGCTCGTGCTCGTGCCGGTCGCCCACGGAGTTCCCCTTCCGCCGCGTGAGTATGGAGGTCCTTTGCGCGGGTGTGGACGCGGGCCGTCCACGAGGCCATTATGTGCGTATGAGCGCACGCATGCACCTATCAACTGCGCACGATGCGCACCCGCGCACCCCGGGCGAGGAACAGTTCGCGCTCGCCGCCGAACTCCTTTCCCTGCTGGGCGACCGGACCCGCCTCACGCTGCTGCACGCCCTGACGGCCGGCGAGGCCGATGTCACGACCCTCACCGAGGCCTGCGGCGCGGCCCGTCCCGCCGTCAGCCAGCATCTGGCACGGCTGCGTCTCGCCGGTCTGGTGAACACGCGCAAGGAGGGCAGGCGGGTGATCTACTCGCTCCGCGACGGCCATCTGCGCCGCCTCGTCGACGAGGCGCTGAACGTGGCGGACCATCGGCTCAGCGACCGGCCGCTGCACGACTGAAGCCGGTCGCCCAGCCCGGCGGATGACCGGCCGATCCCGGCGATAATCGGCTCCGTCACGACCGACGGAACGACCGGAGGCCACCCTTGCCCTCGATACATGACTTCGCGACCTGGGAACCCATCCTGCGGGTCCTGCGGGCGAGCAACGAGGAGCGCTTGGCCGCTCCGGGCGGCTATGTGACCGGCCAGATCGGCGTGTACGGGTGGAGCGTGCCCGTGCGGCGCCGGTCACCGGAGCCGGGACGAGCCGCCCAGGTCGAGGACATGCAGGACGAGTGGGACGCGGTCGAGCTCGTGCGCAACGCTCTCCTGGAGGCCGGCACCGACGACATCGCCTTCGTGGCCGAGATCTCGCCGGCGGGTCGGACCGTGCTCCATCTGATCAGTTGTGGTCCCGCCGCGGATCCCGGTATCGCCGGCCCGTACCCGGGCTCGCTCCTCCTGGTCGAGGACGCCGTGGCCGAGCCGTGGCGCCGCCTGCCCGATGCGATGTCCGGCGCGGTGCCGGCGCCGTCGGCGGACCCGGCGCAGCTGGAACGAACCCTGCGCGAGCGTCTCCCCGACGCCATCGGCGCCACCGAGGCGGAGATCGCCGCCGCGGAAGCACGTCTCGGCGTCACGCTGCCCCGCGAACTCAAGGCGCTCTACCGGGTGACGCGGGCGCGGTGGGCGGACTGGGGCGACTACGAGACGGCGGAAGCCGTCTACGACGCGGTCGGCTGTGAACTCCTCGCGCTGGAGGACCTGTTCGTCGCCGACGCCTCCTCCCGCCCGTGCCGCTGGGAGTTCGCGGCGATGGAGGCGGTCGTCACCCCGCCCGACGCCGCGGTGCAGCAACTGGTCGGCTCACCCGGCTGGATCGTCTTCGGCGGCAATGGCGGCGGCGACCGTATCGCGGTCGACCTGACACCCGGTCCGCGCGGGCACCTCGGGCAGATCGTCATGCTCGGCCACGAGTGGAACATCGGCGCCGAACTGCTCGCCGACTCGCTGACGGATCTGGTGCTGAACGGGGAGAGCGGGGAAGCGGGCGGCGACTCTCGCGGGGACCGGCCGCCGGCCGTGGTGTGGGTCAACAGCAGCAGCCTGACCGGCATCCAGGCCGCCGCCCACCCCGAGCTGGAAGCGCTGAGCATCGGCGTGTGGGACGGTGAGCCGTTCAGCCTCGCGCCCCTCATCGGCCTGCCCCGCCTGCGCACCCTCACCGCATACCCCGGCACACTCGCCGATCCGCAGGAGATCGCCAAGCTGACCGGGCTGGAGTTCCTGGCGCTCGGCCCGCAGGAGTGGCGCGTCCTGCTCGCCGCCGGGGCCGTTCCGCGCAGCCTGTCGGCCGCCGCCATCCAGGTGGAGGGGGCCCCGCACCCGCTCCCGATCGCGGACCTCGCCAACGAGATCCTCGCCCTGTGGGACCGCCCCCCGATCACCCGGACCGTCCTCGAAGGCGACCTGGGCCCCGGCGTGGCGTAGGTCAGGCGTCCGTGTGCCTGCCCAGGTACTGCTCAGCGAACGCCATTGCCGCGGTCGGGGAGCCGAAGATGCGGCGGAGGCGGGCGAGGGTGGTGCCCGCGCGGTACGGGTCGCCCGAGGACGTGCCGTGGTAGACCTCGGAGAGCCAGTGGGAGAACTCCTGGTAGTCCCACACCCGGTTCAGGCAGGCCTGCGAGTAGCCGTCCAGGCCGGTGCTGTCGCCCTTCGTCAGGTGGGCGACGAGCCCGTCGCCGAGCAGGAAGGCGTCGTGCAGGGCGAGGTTCATGCCCTTGGCGGCGATGGGGGCGGTGAGGTGGGCGGCATCGCCGGCCAGGAAGAGGCGGCCGAACACCATCGGCTCGACCACGTAGTTGTGCATGTCGAGGACACGTTTCTCGAGGAGACGCCCCTCCGTCAGCGGCGGCACGCCGTTCGCCCCGAGCCGTTGCTGCAGCTCCGTCCAGACCCGGTCGTGCGACCAGTTCTCCGGGTCGTCGCCGGGCGGGCACTCGAGGTAGTAGCGGGTCACCTCGGCGCTGCGCGGCATGTGCCCGGCGAACCCGCTGGGATGCATGCCGAACAGAACGCAGTCGGAGGACGGCGGCGCCTCGGCGAGCAGCGCCAGCCAGCCGATGCCGTAGTCGCTGCGGGAGATGTGGGCCCGGTCGTCGGGCAGCGCGGCCCGCGTCACGCCGCGCGCCCCGTCACAACCGGCCACGAAGTCGCAGTGCACGACCTCCCGTTGCCCCGTCTCCGGGCAGGTGTACGAGACCGAGGGGCGGTCGGTGTCGAGGTCGTGCAGCTGTACGTCCCGCACGCCGAAGCGTATGGCGCCGCCGCGCACGTCCGCGTACTCGCGCACCAGGTCCGTCACCAGGAACTGCTGGGGATAGACCCAGTGATGAGCACCCGTCAGCCGTGCGTACTCGAACCGGTAGCGCTCCCCGGCGAACCGGAACTCACACTCGGTGTGCCGCTGCGCCCGCTCCAGCAGGGTGTCCGCGAGGCCTCGTTGCTCGAGTCCGCGTACGACCCACTCCTCGATCACGCCGGCCCGCGGCCGCTGCTCGATGAACTCGCGTGTCTCGATCTCCAGGACGAGACAGTCGACGGACGCCGCCCGCAGGATGTTCCCGAGGGTGAGGCCGGCCGGGCCGGCGCCGACGATGACGATCGGAAGGCGTTGCGAGGCGCTGGAGTTGGGGTGGGGGGAGGTGGAGGTCACCCGAGCATTATGCGGGGGCGGGTGATGCGGCGCACCCTGTCCTGCTGCTGGTTCGGGCCGATCAACGGGCTGAAAGGGGAGAGGCGTTGGGTCCTATGTGATCGAGGTTCCGGGCAGGAGTGATCGTCGCCCGTGGGGCCACGGAGGCCACCTTCGTGGTGTCACTGGAGTGGAGCCGCAGCACTGGTGACTCGTGACCATGGCCCGAGGTCAGGGGACCCTTCCCTCGTTGTCTGTATGCGGGCATCATGGTGGGACGGGCCCGTGAACGGCCCCACCACACAGGGAGTTTGGTCGGATGGATCGCGCAGGGCACGACATCGCGACAGAACTGGTGAACGTGGCTGATCTGTCGCTGGACGAACTGATGCTGTGCCCTTCGGGCGACCTCGATCGTGCTGTGCGGCGCATCCTTCTTCAAGTGGATCTGCCGGTGCCGTTGACGGCGTCGGCGAATGCCACAAGCTGCTGAGCGGCTCTGTCGGCTCTTCAGCGAGAGATCGGTTTCGCTGCTCCGACTGGAGGCCCATAGTTGAAGGAGAAGAGCCGGCCGCGGTTACCCTCCGCTCTCTCTTCCATAGGGAGCGCAGGAGGCACCGGCGATCTGCACCGCATTCCGGTCACAGCAGTGGCCCAACTGTCCACGGGGGATGGTGACAGAGAAACCTGCGGACTGCTCCGTTATGGGCAGAAGAGCAAGCGTCTCGTCCTGATCCGCATGGTGCTCGAGGCCGTGGTGGCCGATCCTGCCGCGATGGGGCCTTTGCCCTCGGTGCGTTCCGCCTGGAATTTACTCAGCAGGGCGCAGTACGAGAACCCGAATGCCTTTGACGAGATACTGATGCATCCGTCCACAGGCATTTGGGCCGCGCACGTCCTGCGGCGCCTGCGGGGCGTCAAGTCCAGCAGCGTTCCCCTGTGGACGGAAGTCGGGTACTTCCACACGCTGGCAGCCGCCGCTGCGATGCGCGCCGGCGTCGAGTTTCACGCCCGGGTGCCGGTACCGGACGGTGGCACGCTGCACTTCCCGTCCATGGGGACGGTCCTGCTGCCCCGGGCCGACGCCGACAACGCACGACCCCGCGTGGCGACCGTGCGCTGGGCCGGCCGAGGAGCCGGAAGCGTGGCCGTCGTCTCCCCGACAGGTGCGTGCGTGCTGCTGCCGGACTCCCCGGACTTCCCTGAGTCCCCCTTGGCCAACTGGCGCCCGCTCCCGCAGCTCCGGGCCACGCGGGGCAGGCACAGTTTCCGGCTCGCTCTGGACGACATCGATCCGTACGCCCCCTTCGTGGCGGGACGGGAAGCCGCCCTCGTGAACGCGCAGAGCCGGAATCGATGGCAGACCCTGACGGAACAGGCGTGGGACGTTCTGGTCCGCACCCAGCCGGACACCGCCGACAGCATCGCCGACATGATGTGTGCCCTCGTCCCACTGGAGCGCGTCACGGCCGGGGAACCCTACAGCGCCACCTCACCCGAGTCCTTCGGCAGCGCGATGATGCAACTGCCCATGGACGCCACCTCTTTGGCCGTCAGCCTGATCCACGAGTTCCAGCACATCAAACTGGGCGCCCTCCTCGACATGATCACCCTGACGCGGGAAGTGAACGGCTCTCTCCACTACGCCCCTTGGCGTCTCGATCCCCGCCCGATCGCGGGAGTTCTGCAAGGTGTGTACGCTCACCTGGGCATCGTCGCCTTCTGGCGCCGATATCACCCGACGGCATCGGGGCAGGAAGCCTCTCGAGCTCGATTCGCCTATGCGCGATGGCGGCGCAGCACTCTCGCTGTTCTCTATGATCTGCCGGTGTCAGGGGAGTTGACCGAGCTGGGTGGATGGTTCGTGACGAACATGCGGGAGGCCCTGGCCCGCTGGTGCGAGGAGCCCCTGCCCCCGCACGTGGAGGCCGACGCCGCCATGGTCGCCGAGGACCACCTCGGCATGTGGCGGCTGCGAAACGGCCAGCCGTCGGAGTCCGATGCAGGGCTGCTGGCCGAGCACTGGAAGCAAGGCCCGGCTACGGCATGTCCTGCGGTGAAGAACCCCGTGGTGCGGGCCGATGTGCTGCCTCGCGAGCGAGCTGTGCGGTCCGAGCTGGTGAGCGCGCGCTGGGAGGACCGGAAGAGGTACGAATGGCTGCACAGGCATCCGGAGTCGCTGGGAGCTACCTCCGCCGACATCGCCCTGCTGGACGGTGACTTCGGCGCGGCGCTGCGAGGTTATCGGCAGCAGATCACGGCCCGGCCCGAGGCAGCGAGTCCGTGGACAGGCCTCGGCCTGGCGGCCAAGGGCCGTGGGGACCCCGCCGCCGCAGCGGCGTTGCTGGGCCGACCGGAGCTGGTGCGGGCCGTCTATCTGCGTCTGGCCGAGGACGCCACTCCGGTCGACCCGCTCGACCTGGCCGAGTGGATCGGGCTTCGGCTAACGGCGGAGGCGGTGGCCGCACCACCGCCTCACCGTTCCTAGCACGGGCCTTCAGATCTGGTACACCTCGGCATCGCAGTCGGCACGGTCCCCTCTGGTGGCGGCCGTCGTCGCCGAATGCCCCTGGCCGAGCACCTGTCGGAAGGAGCTCAGCGTTGCCGCGTACAGGGTCTCCGCTCTCTTCGTCTTGCCCAGGACACGGAGATCGGCCGACAGATTGAGCGCACAGGCCAGTGTGGTCGGGTGAAGGTCGCCGAGTTCCTGAGTGGTGCGCCGCAGGGTCTCCTCGTCCATCTCGGCCGCAGCCTGCGGGTCTCCCGACGTGAACAGGTCGCTGGCCAGGTTGATGGCCGCGGAGAAGGTGTACGGATGGTTCGGTCCCACGGTGGAGATCAGTCCGTCGTGGGCCTGGCTGTTCAGGGCCGCGGCCTGCTCGGTCTGTTCCTCGCGGCGTAGGGAGATCGCCAGGTTCGTCATGACTCCGAAGGTGAAGGGGTGACTCTCTCCGAGGCTCCGCTTGAACTGGTCCAGTGTCTTCCTTCCCAGCTCCACGGACTCGTCCAGACGATCGGCCTGGCGCTGGGCGATGACCAGACTCGACGCCGCGCACTGGGTGTTGAGGTGGTTGTCACCGTAGCGGCGCCGGTTCCGCTCCCACGCCTCCAGGCAGGCCGTGAGTCCGCCGTCGTGATCTCCCGCCTTGCGGCGTGCCTCGCCGAGATGGCGCAGTGCGATCAGGGTGATGGGAGTCTCGCTGCCGGCGAGACGCTCGAACCGGATCGAGTTGTTCTCCTGCATCTCGCAGGCGCCCACATAGTCGCCGCACTCCCGGAGGTCCACCGCCAGGTGGCTGACGAGCATCATCGTGAGCAGACTGTCCTCGCCGAGGACGTCGACGGCGAGTTGGAGACTCACCGCGTCGAGGTCACGGGCGGTGGTGAACTCGCCGGTCAGGCGCAGCGCCGTCCCGTAGTCCACGGCCGCCGCGATGGCCATGGGATCACGCTCGCCGAAGGCGCGTACGGCCTGTTCGTAGGTCTCCTTGTTGAGCTTGACGGACGAGGCGAAGTCCCCGGCCGCGCGCATGTCGACGGCTACGGCACGGGCCGCGAGCAGCGTGTCCTCGTGGGTGTCGCCGAGCGTCCTGCGCCGGCGTTCGAGGCTGTCCTCGTCGAGCTGCGAAGCGTCGGAGTACCGGCCGAGCGCGCGCAGGACGTGGCCGCAGTAGCGGGCCACCGTCAGTGTCTGGGAGTCGTCGGGGCCGATGTTCGCCCGCCAGGTCCGCAGGGACTCCTGGGCGAGTTCCAGACAGGCGTCGTGATCGCCCCAGGTGAAGAGGTAGGTGACGGTGTTGACGATGAGGTTGCGCACCCAGTGGTTGTCGCACTCGACCGCTCGGGATGCCCGGATGTGAGGGAGGAGCTCGGCGTAGCGGGGCCAGTTCGCGGTCACCCCAGGCTCGCCCGGGTCGCCTCCCGCGAGCAGCAGATGGGCCGCCTCGCGCATCGACTCGCGTTCCTCGGGGGTCATCTGGTCGATGAGCACCGCCTGGACGAGGCGGTGCAGCTGGATGCTGTTGGTGCGGTGGTCGATGCGTGCGAGTGCGTACCGGTTCACCTCACGCAGTGCCTGGCCGAGGCGGATCGGGTCGCTCAGTACCTGGCCGAGCAGTCCGGGCAGCGCGGCGTTGCGGCCTGCCATGAAAAGGCTGCGGGAGACCGGCTCCGGCGCGAAATAGGAGCAGACCTGGAGGAGTTGGAGTGCGCCGGGATTGGTGTCCCGCAGACGGTCCAGGGACACGTTCCAGGCCGCCGCAACGGGCAACTGGTAGTCCATCGGCGGTGCGAGTTCCAGCAACTCCGCACGACGGCTGACGAACTCTTCCCTTTTCCCTTCGAAGAGCTCCAGGTATTCCTCGGCCGGCATACCGGTTTCGGTCAGCCAGACTGCGGCCTGCTCGATGGCGAGGGGCAGATCGCCGAGAGCCTGGGACAGTCGATCCGCATTGTCGTCGGTGAGCTCCGGTCCGCGGCGCCGCAATAGCTCGATGCTCTCCGCGCGCGCGAAAACATCCACCTCGATGGTCCGTGCCATGTTGACCCATTGTCCGTTTCGGGAAGTGACGAGAATCCGGCCGGTGCCGCCCTGTGGGAAGAATGGGGTGACTGTTTCCGGGCTTTCAGCGTTGTCGAACACCAGAAGCCAATTTCGATAAGGCTCACCCAGTCGAAGGGCTTCCAGCACAGCTGGAACCGCGGTGTTGGCTTCGGCGCTGGTAGGCAATCGCAGCCGTTGCGCCAGGTCCACAAAGACGGCACGGATTTGGGCTGGTTGTTCAGCGGGTATCCACCAAACGATGTCATAGTCAGAACTATGACGATAGGCGTATTCAATGGCAATCTGGGATTTGCCGACGCCGCCCATGCCGTGCAGTGCCTCGGGTAAAATAGCCGTGGTGCCTTGCGTCAGACGCGTATGCAGATCCTGGAGCGCGAGCACTCGTCCGGTGAAGTTCACATTCCGAGGCGGGACATTCCCCCAAACGGGTGGCGGGCTGCCTGCCTTGCGCCGTTCGGCGATGGCTCGCTCCACCGGCCCCAGTGGCCGTACATATGCATCGTTCATCGAACTGAGCTCTCCTCTGTCCGCCGCTGCCTGCCCTTGGGGCATCGGTGTCGCGCGTTCGGGGACGGTCCGTAACTGATGCTTTGCGACCGTTTTTGAACATGAATCGGACACAGGTTCTTCGGGCATGGGTGATGTCCCGAATTCTAAGGGAGTGATACCGGTGTCCTGTGCCGTAAAACGCTGCTTGACGCGCGCGCTCAGCCGGTCTGCCCACGGCAGGTACGGCCCCGAGAGGGCGCGCAGTGTACGAATGAAAGGAACGACGAGGTCACCGCTCGACTCCTCCGGCACCACGACGGGCCGGTCCGCCCAGGGTGTCGTGAGCGCCTCGGCGAGGTTCCGCATCTCGGGCAGCGACGAGGCGAGGCGGGTGACGACGTGCAGCATCACCTCCGCGGTGGCGGCACGCCCGCTGGTGGCGAGGAGCTCCTCGGCCACGCCCGGCAGGAAGGCGTATCGGTGCGTGGTCGTTCCGAAGGGATCGGCGGACGGCCCGTCCTCCGTGACGAGCAGTCCCGAGGTGAGGACCTCGGCCATGTGTGCGGGGCGCGAGCCCGGTTGGGTGACGTACTGGACCGTCTCCATCACAGCGAGGTCCAAGGGTGCGACCGCTAGATGCTGGGCCAGCCGGAAGGCGGTGGGGGAAGCGCTGGCACGGAACTCGAGGACGCGTTCGGCCGGTGTCGGAGGACGTTCGGTGGCGAGGTTCTCGTGCGCCTCGGGACCGCTTTCCTCCGTGTCGGAGTCGTGCGTGGCCGTGGACAGCACCCGGGCACCGGGCCAAGCGGTGCTGTCGCCCGTCAGCAGTCGGGCCCACCGCGCCAGCCAGCGTGGCGTCAGTTCGATGACAGGTACGGCCGATTGCAGGGGTGCGTCCGTGCCGGAGGTGCCGGGGCCGGTCACTGTCGCGGTGCATCGAGGGCCGCAGGCCAGTGGCCCGGTGGCCCGGATGCGGGCGGGACGGGTGGCGACCCAGGTGCGGTACCAGGACCGGTGGGGCAGCAGATGGGCGACGACGACCGGGGTACGTTCACCCCAGCGGGTGATCAGTCGTTGTGCGGCCCCGGATCGCCACGCGGCCCCCGCACCGTCCGTGAGCACCATGACGGCCCGCCGCCGTGGTGGCAGCACGGGGGTCGCGAGGCCGAAGGCAGAGGCGGACGGGCCGGGTCCGCGCAGGTGGAGCTCCCTGTCGGCCTCCTGGTTCGTGCTGAGCAACCGGATGCTGAGGGTACGGAACGCACCGAGGCCGTTCAGCAGCCGCGCGAACTCGGTCACACTGTGCCGCCAGGCGGCCATCGACACCCCGGCATCCACCACCAGCACCAGATCGAGCCAGCGTTCCCTGGCCGGACGGAAGCGCGGCAACCGGGGCTCGGCCTCCACGAGGGCCTCGGCGGTCGACTCCTCGTCGAGTTCCCGGCTGTGCGCGGACGCGACGGTACGGCAGAGGGAGCGCAGAGCCCGCTCCAGAAGCCGCTTGTTCTCCAGTCCCGGCACGGCCGTCCATGGCTCGGTCACCGCATCACTGGCAGGGGGGCGGGGGAGGGGGAACGGGACGTCGACGAAGTAGGCGTTCGGTGCGGCGGGTTGCGAGGCCGGCGGCGGAGGTTCCGGCGCGGGGGCAGACCGCGGCGGTAACGGCTCCGACGCTGATCCGCTCTCCCCGGTGGGCGCCGGTGCGGGGGCGGAGCGCGGCGACTCCACAGGCTCCGGTACCCGTCGGTGTCGCTCTGCTGCGGAGGACGCACCGTCCCGTGGGCGGGTTCGGCCGGCCAGACACATGGCGAGCCACACGGCGTCGGAGAGTTCGTACGGCGTCAGATCTGCGCTTCCCAGGGGATCGGGCGGAGGCATCGGAGCCCGGGGGTCGGCAGCCATCACGGCCCCGTCGCGTCGAGGCTGCGCCACAGCGAGCTGACCAGCCTGTCCCAGTGCTCGTCACCGGTGAACCGGTCGGACGTGGCCAGATAGACGCTGTTGAGCAACTGATCCGCGGACATGCCGCCCTCGCGCGCGGCGCGGGCGACGAAGAGCCGCACCAGCTCCTTCCCCCGGGTGCCGGCCCGTTGACCGAAACGTGCCGTGACCATCGCGGCGAGCTGGTCCAGGTCGGGCGGCGCCAGTTCGAGGCGGAGACAGCGTCGCAACAGCGCCGGTGGGAACTCCTTTTCGCCGTTGGACGTGATGAGGATGAGGGGGAAGGCACGGCACCGCACCCGGCCGTGCGAGATCCGCGCCGTCGCGCCGGGATCGGCGGTGAGGACGTCGGCGTCCGGCTCGCGCGGAGCGGAACGGACCAGCTCGGGGATGTCGTACTCACCTTCCTCGAAGATGTTGAGGAGATCATTAGGTAGGTCTATGTCGCTTTTGTCTAGTTCATCGATGAGGAGCACACGAGGCAGTCGGTACGGCAGCAGGGCCGTACCCAGGGGGCCGAGCCGTATGTAGTCGCCGATGCCGGTCCGTTCGCCTGCCGGGTCGTCGGCGTGCCCCGGTTCCGCCTCCGTCGCCGCGCGGTAGGCGGCGGCGTCCTGCGCGCGCCCTATGGCGTCGTACTCGTACAGGCCGGAGCGCAGCGTCGTGCGGGTCGTGATGGGCCAGCGCAGGACGCGGCCCAGTCGTAACTCGCGTGCCACGCGGTAGGCCAGGCTCGACTTGCCGGTGCCCGGACGGCCGGTGATCAAGAGTGGGCGGCGCAGATACAGGGCCGAGTTGACCATGTCTGCTTCGTCGATATTGACGGGGCGCCGCGGATCGCCGTCGCGCAGGGGCGGACCGATCCGGCGTGTCACCTCGGCCTCGTCCTCGGCCGGGCGTGGCTGGAGCGGGCCGCCGTCGAAGGTGCGCCATGGGGGCGGGCCCATGAGCAGGTCGTCGAGATCGCGGGCCGCCAGGGCGCGCCCGTCGCCGTGATAGACCCACCACGGCGCGGTGTTCTGGGGGTGGGGGTCCTGCCCGTCATCCGGAGCGGACCTGTCGTCGGCGGGCCGGCCGTCACTCATGACTGCGTCCTTCCCCTGTGCTGTGGCGACTGGTAGCGCCGTAATGGCACGTAGACGTTCTCGGGATCGTCGATGAGCAGGAGCACTCCGTCCGATGTCCGCGACCCTCGGGACTCGTGGACCTTCGCGGCCAGCATGTTCAGCCGGCCGGCTGCGAAGAGGTGCTTCGCCAGGTCGTCTAGGGCATGGACGGCACCCTCCGAGCGGCTCCACAGCATCGCGGGGACGCCTTCTCGCAGAGCGACGTCGTACGGGTGGACGATCCCCGGTTCGGGTTTCCGGGGCGCGTCGAGCAGGGCGACCGCGACCACCCGTCCGGCCATGTCGCGGCCCAGGATGTCCTGCAGGTCCGAGGGGCTCAGGCCGCCCAGACCGCCGCAGGCGTGCCAGGAGCACTCGTGCGGGGTCTCGCGCATGCTGCGCCAGCGCCGCTTCCACACCCGCTGGATCGCGGGGTCGCGCTGCCGCTCAAGACTGCGGATCACCGTCTGGTAGTGACGCACCAGTGAGCGCGGCAGACCGGAGGAACGATGGGTGGAGAACTCCTCTATGGGCAGATCGACCAGCTCGCGGCCGAGCAGGAATTCCAGCTGGACGGGTGAATCGAGGCCCGCCAGCGACGCCTCACCGCTGGAGATGACACGCTCGACGGTCATCTCCAGATCGCCGTCGGAGCAGGCGAAGTCCAGGACGTCCGGACGGGCCGGGGACAAGGTGTCCTCTTTGGTCCACGAGGACACCAGGTAGCCGTCGCCGTCGCCATCACTGTCGTCCTTCCGTTCGATCTGGATCGCGAGGTAGGCCATGGACTCGGTGTGTTCGGGACGTACCAGGACGAGTTCGGAGGTCAATGTCTCCAGCGCGTCGAGCGCGCCGAGGCCCTCGGCGACCGAGGAGTTCCAATCGCGTAATCGCAGACGTAGTTCAATGGGGGCGAGTGCCGCGATGTATTCGACGTACAGCATGAAGGGGAAGAGGCCGTCGGCCCGTGCGTTCGCCTCCACCAGGTGGTCGAAGGCCAGAGCGATGTCCTCGTGCCCCGGGGGAAGCCGTTCATAGGTGCCACGCGCCGCTCGATGGATGCGGGCGATCGGTACCTTGGGTACTTCGCTCAATAAAGCGTGGATTTCCCGGAGTTGGACTTCGGACAGCGGAGGTTGCACGAACGCCGAGCGCACCAGGTGATGGAATGCCTCCGTGGACCGGGCGCCCGGAGCGAAGAAACGGAGCGTGTCCGCCAGTACCATGAGGCCACCGGGAATGTCGGTCAGAAACCGCACGACATCGTAAAGCTGGCTTCGCGTGTTCACGCCCTGCATCACAAGGCCACTCAATTCGATGTTCAGACGGCTCCCCGCCACCTCCAGACACTGGCGCCGTAAATCCGGATCCCCCATGGGTCTGGTGCGTTCCAGAGCCTCCACCAGTCTGCTGGTACGCACCCAGTCCGATGAGTCGTCGATTGTGTCCGCCATCCCCGTTTTCCCGTAACGCGTCAAGGCGTGGACAGGTTCGGCCACGCAAAGTGTCGAATGTCCACTCACCGGCGTCCCTCCTCCTCAAAACGCCGCATCTCGGCGGCGATCGATCGGACGGTACGGGAGTCCCCTGCCAACATCCTCACAGCGCCGATGAGTTCGTCCAGCCCTCCTTCGTAGTCAGAACTCGTACGCACCACGTGGTACAGGTGCGCGTGCGGTTCCGGGCGTTCGGTCACCACCGAGCCGATCTCCGGGCGTAGCAGTGAGACCAGATCCTGGCGTCCGCCGAGCGTGCCGAACGCCGGTATGGAGGCGAGCAGGCGGGCCAGCTCAGCACATTGACGTGCCGTCAGTTCCGCTGGGGCTCCTTCCTGGCCGATCATCGCGGCGAGGGGCGTCCATTCGCGGGCCACGGCGGCCAACGGGAACATCCACGCCACGCGCTCCACGGACGAGGTGTATGCGGCGACGACGAGGCCAACGACTCCGCGCAGGCGGCGGTCCCACACGCCGGCCCCGCTGAACCCCCGTTGGATCGCGACTCCGTTCGCCCTGCCGTCCAGCTGTCGCCAGGCCGGGTTGGGGCCACCGGGTCCCGTCGCGGTCGCCTCGACCCACAGACCGTCGTCGAGCCCCCGGCGCGGATGGCCGTAGACACTCACCTCGGTCGGCTCCGCCGAGTCGCCCGCGTAGAGGGCCGCCGGACGTGCCACGGCGGGCGGCTCGCCCCCCTCGAGCTCCAGGATCGCGATGTCGCCGGACGCGGGGCGGGCCGGGAACCAGCCGCCCTCGGCCGTCCTCGCGTGCCGTGCCCGGGCGTCCCCGGACGGTGCGAAGTCCACCAGCACCGTGCTGCCTGCCGGGACCTCCTGCTCCGCCGCCGACCCCAGGGCTTCGGTCACGACATGCGCACAGGTCAGGATGCGGCCACCGCCGATGAAAACCCCCGCGCCGCACAGCCCTTCCCCACCAGGGCCTCGTACCCGAACGCGCCAGTTGCCCACGACCTAGCACCCCCTCCAGGCTCGCGGGCGTACCCTCCCCCGGTGGAGGACGGATCAGTCATGCTGAGCCCAAGGAAAAGGCTACGCATCCGGCAGGCTTCCGCCCAGAGCGCAGTGTGGACCGATTGTGACCGTCCGCCACCACAAAGTTTCGGATCGCGCCGGTAGTTGTGGCGGCCGATGCTCATTGGTGCTGAACGTGCGATGCCCTCTCCGAGGCCGACCACCCCCTGTGATGTCGCGACACGGCGGGCTGTCACTCCCGCCAGGTCGCCGCCCCATGCACGACCAGCGCAAACGCAGCATTGACGAGCAGGTCGGCCGAGTCGATGTATCAGGTCAGCCGAGCCGCGGAATCTCGATGGCGGGGCAGCGGTCCATGACCATGTCGAGGCCGGCGGCCCGGGTGCGGTCGTACGCCGCCTCGTCGATGACGCCCAGTTGGAACCAGACCGCCTTGGCGCCGATGGCGGCGGCTTCGTCGGCGACGGGTCCGGCGAGGTCGCTGTTGACGAACACGTCGACGACGTCGACCTGGAAGGGGATCGCTTCCAGGGAGGGGTATCCCTTCTCGCCGTGCACGCTCTCGGCCTTCGGATGCACGGGCACGATGCGCTTGCCGAAGCGCTGGAGGACCTCGGCGACGCCGTACGCCGCGCGCCGCTGGTTCGTCGACAGTCCCACGATCGCCCAGGTGTCGCCGGACTCGGTGAGGATCTTGCGGATCGTTGCTGGGCCGCCGTACACGCTGGGCCTCCTCGGAAGTCGTGCCTGGACCGCTCTGTGGGGCAACGGTGGGCGCGGCGCGATGATTCCCGGCGACCGCCGCCCTCGGTGCCGTACACCGCAGACTTCCCCGCGCCTCGTCCCGAACTCCTGTCCGGGCGGGCCCGTGCGCAGTACCGTTCGGGCAGTCCGCACGGCAGGGGGTGGCGATGCCCGGGTACGACAGATGCCTCGCGCGCGTGAATGGGCCGTACGACCATGGATGACCAGCCAAGTCCCGGCAGACCCGATGCCCGCCACGCTGACCGGAAAGCGGGCCGGATGGCTGCGGACGGCCGCGTGGGCGCCTACGCTCGCTCCGTGCTGCGCATCATCGACGCCCGAACCGGCAAGCCCGTCGACGCCGCGCCCGCCCGCCGCGGCCTGACCCGCATCGAGGCGCATACGGAGGGCTTCGACGTCACCGCCCTGCGGGTGCTGCTCGTCGCCGACCTCCTCGTCCGCGCCCTGGAGCTCGGCGGTACGCCGGTCTGGTCACTGCTCGACGAGGAGCGGCAGCAGGCGGAGCTGCGGGCGGGCGCCGTGGCGCTCGGCATCCGGCCCTTCGAGGACGGCCGGGACGCGGCCTCGGGCGGCCTGGGCGAGGCGCAGGTGATCCACGTCGTGCGCGAAGGCGGTGACGCGGAACCCGACGGGGTACGGGTCGCCGTCGCGCCCGTGCACTCGGAGGCACCCCCCGAGGAGGGCGACCCCGCCGCCCTGCGCCTCGCACTGCTCTCCCGGCGCAGAAGCGTGCCCGTACGCCTCGACGTGGCCGCGCTGGCCGAGGCCCACGACACGCTCGTCCGCTGGCGTCGTGCCGTCGGGGGCTGGGCGCAGCGGCCGTCGCGGCCCATTCCCGACGAGGTGCGCACCGAACTGCGTACCGCCTGGGAGGACGACCTCGACGTACCCGGCGTGCTCGGGGTCCTGCGCTGGGTGGAGACCGCGCCGGAGCTGTCGGACGGCGCCCGCTTCGAGACGTACGCCTATGCCGACCGGCTCCTCGGCCTCGACCTCGCGCGCGACCTGGGAAACCCGGCATGACCGCGCGCATGGGCGCGGGTCCGCTGCGCCGCCTGGTCGTCCTGCGGCACGCCAAGTCCGCCTGGCCGGACGGCGTCGCCGACCACGAACGCCCGCTCGCCCCACGCGGCCTCCGGGACGCCCCGGTCGCGGGCCGGATGCTCGCCGAGGCCGACTGCCTGCCGGACCTCGCCCTGTGCTCGACGGCCGTACGCGCGCGTGCGACCTGGGAACTGGCGGCCTCCCAGTGGGGCACGCCGCCACCGGTGCGTCACGACCCGCGGCTGTACGCGGCCGACGTGCCCGACCTGCTGGCGGTCACGCAGGAGGTGTCCGCCGAGGTCGAGACGCTGCTGCTGGTCGGGCACAACCCCGGCCTGGAGGACCTCGTCCTCGACCTCGCGGGCGACGACCTCGACGGTGCGCTCGGCGAGGTCCGCACGAAGTTCCCGACGTCGGCGATCGCCGTACTGGCCTGGCACGGCACCACATGGCGGGCTCTCACGCCGGGCACGGCGCTGCTGACGGGGGTGATGGTGGCGCGGGGCAAGAAGAAGACGTGAGCTGATGAACGCCTCGGGCCTTGAGCTCGGGGCTCGGGCCTCGGGACGAGGGTCCGCGGACGGTCGGCATAGGCTGGCCGGATGCAGGACGAGTACCGCACAGTCGCCCACGCGGGCGTGCACGAGACCGAGGTCAACCGCTCACGCTTCATCTGTGCGCTCGCCCCGGCGGCCACCGAACAGGAGGCCCAGGACTTCATCGCCGGCATCCGCAAGGAGCACGCGGACGCCACCCACAACTGCTGGGCCTACGTCATCGGCGCCGACGCCGCGGTCCAGAAGGCCGGCGACGACGGCGAACCGGGCGGCACGGCCGGCGTCCCCATGCTCCAGATGCTGCTGCGCCGCGACATGCGGTACGTCGTTGCCGTCGTCACCCGCTACTACGGCGGTGTGAAGCTCGGCGCGGGCGGGCTCATCCGGGCCTACGGCGGTGCCGTGGGGGAGGCGATGGACGAGCTCGGCACGCTCACCCGGCGCCGCTTCCGGCTGGCCACGGTGACCGTCGACCACCAGCGCGCGGGCAAGGTGGAGAACGACCTCAGGTCGACCGGGCGGGAGGTCCGGGACGTGCGGTACGGCGAGGCGGTGACGATCGAGATCGGTCTGCCGGACGCCGACGTGGAGGCGTTCCGGGCCTGGCTGGCGGACGCGACGGCAGGGGCGGCGGGGTTCGAGCTCGGGGGAGAGGCGTACGGGGACGCGTGAGCGGCTGGGCCGGGCGGCACCCGGGACCGACATGGTGGGTGAAATGTCCGTAACGCGCGTATGGAGTCCCTGTCATGACGGGGCGATACGGGAGTAACCGCCCGTGCTGTCAGACCCGGCCGTTAGTCTCGGGGATCATGAGACTGCTGCACACTTCCGACTGGCATCTCGGCAGGGCGTTCCACCGGGTGAACATGCTCGGGGCCCAGGCCGAGTTCATCGGTCACCTCGTCACGACCGTGCGTGAGCGCGGTGTGGACGCGGTGGTCGTGTCGGGAGACGTGTACGACCGGGCGGTGCCGCCGCTCGCCGCGGTCGAGCTGTTCGACGACGCCCTGCACCGGCTCGCCGACCTCGGCGTCCCGACAGTGATGATCTCGGGGAATCATGACTCGGCCCGTCGGCTCGGTGTGGGAGCGGGGCTGATCGGCCGCGCGGGTGTCCATCTGCGGACCGAGCCGTCGGCGTGCGGGACGCCGGTCGTGCTGCCCGACGACTTCGGCGACGTGGCCTTCTACGGGCTGCCGTATCTCGAACCCGCCCTGGTGAAGGACGAGTTCGCCGTCGACAAGCCCGGACACGAGGCCGTGCTGGCCGCCGCCATGGACCGGGTGCGCGCGGACCTCGCCGCACGCGCGCGTGGCACGCGGTCGGTCGTCCTCGCGCACGCCTTCGTCACCGGGGGCGAGGCCAGCGACAGTGAGCGGGACATCACCGTCGGCGGGGTGGCCGCGGTCCCCGCGGGGGTCTTCGACGGCGTCGACTACGTGGCGCTGGGCCACCTCCACGGCTGCCAGACCATCACCGAGCGCGTCCGCTACTCGGGCTCGCCGCTGCCGTACTCCTTCTCCGAGGCCGATCACCGCAAGAGCATGTGGCTCGTCGACCTGGACGCCGACGGAGGGGTCACCGCCGAGCGGGTCGACTGCCCGGTGCCGCGTGCGCTGGCCAGGATCCGGGGGACGCTGGAGGACCTGCTCGCCGACCCCGCGCTCACGCGGTGCGAGGAGGCCTGGACCGAGGCGACGCTCACGGACGCGGTGCGCCCGGCCGACCCCATGGCCCGCCTGGCCGAGCGCTTCCCGCACACGCTCAGTCTCGTCTTCGACCCCGAGCGGGCGCCCGACGATCCCGAGGTGTCCTATGCGCAGCGGCTCGCGGGGAGGAGCGACCAGGAGATCGCGGAGGACTTCGTGGCGCATGTGCGCGGGGCCGGGCCGGACGAACACGAACAGGGCGTGCTGAGGGACGCGTTCGACGCGGTGCGGGCCGACGAGGTTGTGCGGGAGGTGGCGCGGTGAGGCTCCATCGCCTCGACGTGACGGCCTTCGGGCCCTTCGGCGGTTCGCAGACCGTCGACTTCGACGCGCTCTCCCTGGCCGGCCTGTTCCTGCTGCACGGACCGACCGGCGCCGGCAAGACCTCCGTCCTGGACGCCGTCTGCTATGCGCTCTACGGCTCCGTGCCGGGTGCCCGCCAGAGCGGCCAGGGCATGGCCCTGCGCAGCGATCACGCCGCGGTCGGCACGCGCACGGAGGTCCGGCTCGAACTCACGGTCGCCGGACGCCGGTTGGAGGTCACCCGGCAGCCGCCCTGGGAGCGCCCCAAGAAGCGCGGCTCGGGCACGACGCTCGACAAGGCCCAGACCTGGCTGCGTGCGTACGACGCGCAGGCCGGGACCTGGAAGGACCTCAGCCGTTCGCACCAGGAGATCGGCGAGGAGATCACCCAGCTGCTCGGCATGAGCCGTGAGCAGTTCTGCCAGGTGGTGCTGTTGCCCCAGGGCGACTTCGCGCGCTTCCTGCGCGCCGACGCCGAGGCGCGCGGCAAGCTGCTGGGCCGCCTCTTCGACACTCACCGCTTCGCCGAGGTCGAGAAGCGCCTCGCCGAGCGCCGACGGGCGGCCGAGTCCCAGGTGCGGGACGGCGACGCCGCGTTGCTGGCCGACGCGCACCGGATGCAGCAGGCGGCGGGTAACGCCATGCAGTTGCCGCCCGACCTCGCACCGGGCGAGCCGGGCCTCGCCGAGGCCATCCTCGGTGCTGCCGCCATCGCCCGCAGCACCGCCCGCGAGCAGCTGACCGTCGCCCACTGCCGCCTCCTGGCCGCCGAGTCCGCCCAGGCAGGCGCCGAGCGCGCCCTGGCCGATGTACGCGAAGTGGCCCGGTTGCAGCGGCGGTTCACCGAGGCACGGGAGCGTGCCGCGCTGCTGGACGAACGCGCCGACGGCTACCGGCAGGCGCAGGTCCGGATGGAGCGCTCCCGCAAGGCGGAGGCCGTGGCGCCCGCGCTGGAGCTGCGTGACGCCGCCGAGGCGGAGCACCGGCGGGCGGCGGCGGCCGAGGGACACGCGCGTGGACTGTTGCCGGAGACCTTCGCGGGGGCAGGCGCCGCCGGGCTCGCGGTCGCCGCGCGCCGGGCCGCCGAGGAACTGGGCGGACTGGAGTCCGCGCGTCGCGGTGAACAGCGACTGGCCGACCTCGTCGACGAGCGCGATGAACTGGACCGTCAGGAACGGGCCGACGAGGGCCTGCTGCAGGACGCCGAGGACTGGCTCGCCGGGTGGGAGGAGAACCGCGCCGCACTCCAGACCCGTATCGACACCGCCAAGGATGCCGCGACCCGGGCCGAGCAGCTCGCCGTACAGCGTGAGCCCGCGCAGCAGCGGCTCGGTGCCGCGCGGATGCGTGACCAGCTCGCCGGTGACACGGACGCGGCCGCCGAACTGGCCCGACTCGCCCAGGAACAGGTGCTCGAGGCCAAGGCGCACTGGCTCGACGTCAAGGAACAGCGGCTGGAGGGCATCGCCGCCGAGCTGGCCGCCCAGTTGCAGGACGGTGAACCCTGCGCGGTCTGCGGGGCCATCGACCACCCCGCTCCCGCCCGCAAGGACGCCGGGCACGTGGACCGGGAGGCGGAGGAGCGCGCGCTGGCCGCCTACCAGCAGGCGGAGGAACGGCACAGCGAGAAGGAGCGGCACCTCGGCGTCGTACGCGAGGCGCTGGCCGCCGCCACGGCCGAGGCCGGAGACTCGCCGACCGACCGACTCGCCACGCACTGCGAGGAGCTGGAGCGTCTGTGGGCGCAGGCCCGCCGGGAGGCGTCCGCGCTGCATCCGGCGCACGAGGAGCTGCGCCGGGCCGAGGCGGAGTACGAGCAGCGGACCGCCGACCGGCAGCGGGCGGCGGTCAGAGTCGCGTCCCGGGTGGGCCACCGCGAGCGGCTGGACCGGGAACGGTCCACTTTGGAGGGGGAGTTGACCCAGGCCCGCGGCACCGCCGCCAGCGTGTCCGCGCGAGCCGCCCAACTGGAGCGGCAGGCCGAGCTGCTCACCGACGCCGCCGACACCGCGCGCGCCGCCGAGGACATCGCCCAACGGCTCAAGGACGCAGACGCCCGCCTGGCCGACGCCGCCTTCCGCGCGGGCTTCGACACCCCGCAGGCCGCGGCCGACGCGCTCCTCGACGACACCGCCCACCGCGATCTCCAACGACGGCTGGACGCCTGGCAGTCCGAAGAGTCCGCCGTACGCGCCGTCCTCGCCGAGGCCGACACCTCAGCCGCCGCCCAGCAGGCGCCCGCCGAGGTGGGGTCCGCGGAGCGGGCCGCTTCCGCGGCGGCCCAGCGGGCCCGCGACGCCGCCTCCGCGCGTGACGCCGCCGCCCGGCGCTGTACCGAGCTCGACCGGCTGTCCGCGCGCGCGACCGCCGCCGTGCGCCAACTCGCCCCGCTGCGTCGGGAGTACAACCGCGTGGCCCGCCTCGCCACACTCACCGCCGGAACCTCGTCGGACAACGAGCGCAAGATGCGCCTGGAGTCGTACGTCCTGGCGGCCCGCCTCGAACAGGTCGCCGCCGCCGCGACCGTACGGCTGCAACGCATGTCGTCCGGCCGCTACACCCTCGTCCATTCCGACGACCGGGCCGGCCGTGGCCGCAGCGGGCTCGGGCTCCATGTCGTCGACGCCTGGACCGGGCGGGAGCGGGACACGGCGACGCTGTCGGGCGGCGAGACGTTCTTCGCCTCTCTGGCCCTCGCTCTCGGCCTCGCGGACGTCGTGACCGACGAGGCCGGCGGGGTCCGCCTGGACACGCTCTTCATCGACGAGGGCTTCGGCAGCCTCGACGACCAGACCCTCGACGAGGTGCTCGACGTGCTCGACTCCCTGCGCGAGCGCGACCGCAGCGTCGGGATCGTCAGCCATGTCGCGGATCTGCGGCGGCGGATCCATGCGCAGTTGGAGGTCGTGAAGGGGAGATCGGGGTCGGTGCTTCGGCACCGGGGTGCCGGGTGACGCCGGTGGCCCGGCAGGCGGCGGCGCAGGGGTGACGTCAGTGGCCGAGCGGGCGGCGAGGCAGAGGGGACGAGTAGACGACGCTCGTCGTCACCGAGCCCAGGGTGCCGATCTTGCCGGACACCTCCTCCAGATGCCGCATTGAACGGGCCGTGACCTTGATGACGAAACAGTCGTCACCGGTGACGTGATGGGCCTCCAGGATCTCGGGCGTCGCGGCGACCAGGTCGTGGAAGGGCCTGTAGTTGCCGTTCGGGTACCGGAGGCGGACGAAGGCCAGGATCGGCAGGCCCAGCCGTTCGGGGTCCACCACGGCGGCGTACCCCTGGATGACGCCCGCCTCCTCCAGTCGCCGCACCCGCTCGGTGACCGCACTCGCGGACATGGACACGGCCCTGGCGAGCTCGGCGAAGCCGGCGCGGCCGTCCCGCTGGAGGACGTCGAGGATGCGCCAGTCGGTGGCGTCCGGGGAATACGCGGTCATGGGCGAGGAATAGCAGGGCATTCCCCGGCGGATCAAGAGGAGCGCAGGGGATTTCCTCTTCAGGGCGTGGATCAACGGTCGTAGATTTCCGATCATGACGACTACGCCCAACGCTGTCCTGCGCGTCGCGCCCGCCACGCCTGCCGAGGCCGCCGCCCACTTCCGTACGAGCCTCGTCTTTCACGCGGACGTGTCCGACGTCGCCGCCGCCCTCGCGGCCGACGCCGACCCCGGCTTCGTCGTCCTGGACTCCCGTTCCACCGAGTCCTGGGACCAGGGCCACATCCCCGGCTCCATCCACCTCCCCACCGCGCTGATCCCCGAGCAGGCGGAGCAGCTCCTCGACAGGTCCGTGCCGGTCGTGACGTACTGCTGGGGTCCCGGCTGCAACGGTGCGACCCGGGCCGCCCTGGCCCTTGCCGAACTCGGCTACCAGGTCAAGGAGATGCTCGGCGGATTCGAGTACTGGGCGCGTGAGGGCTTCGAGTACGAGACCTGGCAGGGGCGAGAGCGTCGGGAGGCCGACCCGCTGACCGCACCACGCGTGAGTGCTGACAACTGCGGCTGCTGAAACGGTAGTTGGGCACGGTGATCTGAGCGCAACGTGGGGCGTGTAGGTTCTGCTGCCATGGTGCGATACGCGGAACCGAGCGCGGTGGAGTGGGTGGAGTCGGGCGGCGGCCCGCTGATAGCGGTGCCGGAGACGGTGCTGCCGTTCTGGGCGGGCGCCGACGGTGACGAGACGGCCTCGGACTACGATCGGGCCTGCGAAATCGACGGATTCGTCGGACTCCTGCCCGTGGGAGACAGCGCGGCACTGGTGCTCGGCGACGAGCCCGCCTCGACCACCTACCTGCCCGACCAGGGCATCTTCGTGCGCTGGTGCGCGGCCGACTCCGAAGCGGAACTGCTGGCCAGGGTTCCGGACGCCCTCGCCACGGCGGTCTGGGGACACGAGGTGCGCTGGAACGTGCCGGGGACCGTGGTCCTGTTCGACTCGGCCTGGCCGGGGCGTGAGACGGAACGCACCGAGCATCTGCGCGTGGCCCTGGAACCGGGCGCGTACGCCGTCCGGGCCGCGCAGGTGCAGCCCGGCCCGGAAACCTGGCTGGGGCTCGTTCAGCTGCGACGGCTGCCGCACTGACGCCACGTAGGTGCGTCAATAACCAGGTGCGCCTCACCCGGCCGGTCGCCATCATGATCTGCCATGCCCCGACTTCCGCACCCCACCCCCGAGGACCTGCGCCGTGACCCGCTGCCCCTGCGCGGCCGGACCGCTCTGGTCACCGGGGCCAGCAGACGCGCCGGCATCGGCCATGCGGTGGCACGGCGGCTCGCCGCCCACGGGGCGAGTGTCTATCTGCACCACCATGTGCCGCACGATGCCGCCATGCCGTGGGGAGCCGACAGCCCTGACGACGTCGTCGCCTCCGTGCGTGCGGCACTCGGCGACTCCGATGCCCAGGTTCTCGCGGGACCCGGTGACCTGTCCGACCCGGCCGCGCCCGCCGAGCTGATCGCCACGGCGGCCGCGGCACTGGGCGGACAGCTCGACATCCTGATCGCCAACCACGCCGTCAGCGGCTCCGACGGCACTCTCGACGAGATCGACGCCGCGATGCTCGACACGCACTGGGCGGTCGACACCCGTGCGGTACTGCTCCTCGTCCAGGCCCACGCCCGGCTGAGGCCGGCCGGTCCCGGCGGGCGCGTCGTGATGATGACCTCCGGGCAGGACATCGCGGGCGGCATGCCCGGGGAGATCGCCTACGCCCTGCAGAAGGGCGCCCTGGCGTCGATCACCCGCTCGCTGTCGACCACGCTCGCCGGGCAGGGCATCACGGTGAACACCGTCAACCCCGGCCCCGTCGACACGGACTACCTGACCGGCGAGGCGTACCAGGCCGTGGCCGCCCGCTTCCCCGTCGGCCGGTGGGGCATGCCCGACGACCCGGCCCGCCTCATCGCCTGGCTGGCGACGGACGAGGCGGGCTGGATCACCGGTGAGGTCATCAACTCCGAGGGCGGATTCCTGCGTTGAGGTGACGATGCCGGGGTGGCTGAGGGTGCCGATGCCGGGGTTGAGGGTGACGATGCCGGAGCCTGCAGGAGGCGTTGACCCGCGCGGCAGGCTCCGGCGTCCGCCTCAGAGCTGGGCCAGCTCGTCCACCAGGTCGTCCAGGCCCAGGGAACCCTGGGACAGGGCCGCCATGTGCCACGCCTTGAGGTCGAACGCGTCGCCGTGCCGCTCGCGCGCCTTCTCGCGGCCCAGCAGCCATGCCCGCTCGCCCAGCTTGTAGCCGATGGCCTGGCCCGGAATCGTCAGATAGCGGGTCAGTTCGCTCTCCACGAAGTCCGCCGGACGGCTGCTGTGCGAGCCGAAGAACTCCTGGGCGAGCTCCGGAGTCCAACGCTCGCCCGGGTGGAACGGGGAGTCGGCCGGGATCTCCAGCTCCAGGTGCATGCCGATGTCGACGATGACCCGCGCGGCCCGCATCATCTGGGCGTCGAGGTAGCCCAGCCGGTGCTCCGGGTCCGTGAGGAAGCCGAGCTCGTCCATGAGCCGCTCCGCGTACAGGGCCCAGCCCTCGGCGTTGGCGCTGACCCCGCCGATGGTGGCCTGGTAGCGGGAGAGGTTCCCGGCGACGTACGTCCACTGCGCGAGCTGGAGGTGATGGCCCGGCACGCCCTCGTGGTACCAGGTCGAGACCAGGTCGTAGACCGGGAAGCGGGTCTGCCCCATCGTCGGCAGCCAGGTGCGGCCCGGCCGCGAGAAGTCCTCGGAGGGGGCCGTGTAGTACGGGGCCGCCGCGCCGCCGGGCGGGGCGATGCGCGACTCCACCTTCCGCACCGGCTCGGCGAGTTCGAAGTGCGTGCCGTCCAGCTTCTCGATCGCTTCGTCCATCAGGCCCTGGAGCCAGTCGCGGACCTCGTCGACGCCCTCGATGTGGTGGCCGTGCTCGTCGAGGTGCGCCAGCGCCACCCATGGGGTCGCGGCGCCGGGAAGGATCTTCTCCGCCTCCTTCTTCATCTCGCCGAGCAGCCGGTGGTACTCGGCCCAGCCGTACGCGTACGCCTCGTCGAGGTCAAGGTCGATGCCGTTGAAGTAGCGCGCCCAGCGGGCGTACCGCTCGCGGCCCACCGTATTCGGGGCGCCCTCGGTCGCCGGCGCGTACACGTCGCGCATCCAGTCGCGCAGCTCCACCACGGCGGCCGTGGCCCCGCGGGCGGCGTCGTCCAGCTCCGCGCGCAGCGAATCGGGCCCGGCCGACACGAAGTCCTCGAACCAGCCTTGCCCTTCGCCGGTGTCGGACCACTCGGTGAGCTGCTCGACGAACGTGGCGGTCGGACGCGGCGCCGCGTACAGCTTGCGCTCCAGGCCCAGGGTGAGGGACTCGCGGTAGCCCGCGTACGCGGTCGGCACCGCGCGCAGCCGCTCGGCGATCGCCGCCCAGTCCTCGTCGGTCTGATTCGGGGTGACGGTGAAGATCTCGCGCACCGAGTGCGCGGGCGTCGCCATGTTGCCGACCGCGCGCAGGCCCTCGTCGGCCTCGTGCACGGCGAGTTCCGCGGTGAGCCGCTCGCGCAGCAGGCGCGCGCACCGGCGCTCGATGTCACTGTCCGCGCCGGGCAGCCGCTCGGCCTCGTCGAGCCGGGCGAGCGTGGCCCGCGCAAGGTCCGCGAGCGCCTCCTGGCCCGCGGGGGAGAGGTCGGGCAGCTTGCTCGAACTCTCCTTCACGCCAAGGTACGTACCGGTCACCGGGTCGAGGGCGATGAGCTCGTCGACATACGCGTCGGCGACCTCACGGGGCAGCGGGCTGTTGGTCTCAGACATGCGGTCCATCCTCATACGGCGAGCGGCGCCGCGTCAGCCCGGTTTCCCCGGCGCTTGTCCCACATCAGCCCGATTTCGCTGAGGGCGTGTTCTCCGGCGTGTCATGGGGCAGAAGCGGGCCGCAGTCCCACTGCTGGAAGATCAACCGCGTCTCGACCCGTGCCACCTCGCGCCGGGACGTGAACTCGTCCAGCACCAGCCGCTGCAGATCCGCCATGTCCGCGACCGCGACATGGACCAGATAGTCGTCCGGCCCGGTCAGATGGAAGACGGTCAGCGACTCCGGCATCGCCCGGATCCGCTCCACGAACGGCCCCACCAACTCCCGGCGATGCGGCCTGACCTGCACGGACAGCAGCGCCTGCAGCCCTCGGCCCAGCTTGGCCGGGTCCAGCCTGAGCTGATGGCCGAGGATCACGCCCGAGCGGCGCAGCCGCGTCACCCGGTCCAGACACGTCGACGGCGCGACCCCGACCTGTGTGGCGAGGTCGCGATAGGTGGTCCGGGCGTCGTTCTGCAGGAGCCGCAGCAGGTGCAGATCGACCGGATCCAGTACGACAGATTCGGCCATTGGCCGAACGTAACACGGTCTTCCACCACTGAACCCCGCCCGCTGTTCAGTCTTCCGCTGTTCGGCCTTCAGCCCATGGCTGCCCATGGACCCAGCGAGCAGGGAGGCATACGACCTTATGCACGGGTACGACGACGTACGCACCGCACCGAGAGCACTCGCCACCGAGGCCGTGCACGCCGGCCGCGACGACCTCGCCCGACAGGGCCTGCACGCTCCGCCGATCGACCTTTCCACCACCTACCCCTCCTACGACAGCCGCGCCGAAGCCGCCCGCATCGACGCCTTCGCCGCCACCGGAGCCGAGCCGGACGGCCCGCCCGTCTACGGCCGCCTGGGCAATCCGACCGTCGCACGCTTCGAGACCGCCCTCGCCCGGCTGGAGGGCACCGAGGCATCGGTCGCCTTCGCCAGCGGGATGGCGGCACTGAGCGCCGTTCTTCTCGCACGCGCGTCGATGGGCCTGCGCCATGTCGTCGCCGTACGCCCCCTGTACGGCTGCAGCGACCATCTGCTCACCGCCGGAGTGCTGGGCTCGGAGGTGACCTGGACCGACCCGGCCGGAATCACGGAGGCGCTGCGTCCGGACACCGGCCTGGTGATGGTCGAGTCCCCGGCGAATCCCACACTCGCCGAGGTGGACCTGCGGGCGGTGGCCCACGCCTGCGGCTCCGTGCCGCTGCTCGCGGACAACACCTTCGCCACACCGGTGCTTCAGCGCCCCGCGGAACAGGGCGCGCGGCTCGTGCTGCACAGCGCCACCAAGTACCTCGGCGGCCACGGTGACGTGATGGCGGGCGTGGTGGCCTGCGACGAGGAGTTCGCCGGGTGGCTGCGGCAGATACGGTTCGCCACGGGCGGCGTCCTGCATCCGCTGGCCGGCTATCTGCTGCTGCGGGGCCTGTCGACCCTCCCGGTGCGGGTACGGGCCGCCTCGGCGAGCGCCGCCGAACTCGCCCGCCGCCTCGCCGACGACCCGCGCGTCGCCCGCGTCCACTATCCGCGCATCGGCGGCGCCATGATCGCCTTCGAGGTCCACGGCGACCCGCACGAGGTCATCGCCGACGTCCGCCTGATCACCCCCGCCGTGAGCCTCGGCAGCGTCGACACCCTCATCCAGCACCCGGCGTCCATCAGCCATCGCATCGTGGACGCGGACGACCGACGCGACGCCGGGGTGAGCGACCGGCTGCTGCGGATGTCGGTGGGGCTGGAGGACGTGGAGGACCTATGGGCGGATCTGGACGCGGCACTGGGGACGGCGGCGCGCCCCCGAAGGGGCCCGGGGCTGCAACGGCAGGCGGCTCCGCCGCGGGGCGCGACCAGGCACAGTGAGCCGGCCGTCGCCAGCCGCCAGTAGCCCCTACGGCGCCTCGGGTCGCCGCCACTCACCCGAACTCGACACGCGCCCCACAACCCCCACGGCCCCCTCCGGCTCAACCGGCGACGCACCCAGGCGGGCCGTGATCACCAGGGTCCCCTCCTCGATCTGATAGTCGAGGGGGAGGCCCAGGGCGCGCATCGCGGCGACCATGCCGGTGTTGGACGACTGCGTCACGGCGTACACGCTCTCGCAGCCCGCTTCGACCGCCATCCCCACCAGCCTGCGCAGCAACTCGCTGCCGATGCCGCGGCGCTGCCAGGCGTCCTCGACGAGCAGCGCGACCTCCGTCTCGTCGCCGTCCCACAGCAGGTGACCGAGCCCGACGATGCGGCCCGACGCGGTCTGCACGGCGAGCGTGCGGCCGAACCGGGGGCTGAGCAGGTGGTTGAGATACCGGCCCGCGTCACCGACCGGCCCGTGATATCGCATCCCGAGCGTCCGCGTCGAGCACCGCTCGTGCATCTCCTTCGCGGCCCGCACGTCACCGGTGTCCGCCCGCCGCACCGTGATGTCGTTGCCCTCGGGCAGCGTCAGCACGTCCTGGCTGCCCGGCACGCGCGGCCCGAGCCGGGCGTCCAGTTCCACGAGGGCCCGCGCCCGCGCGAACTCGGTCGGCGTGAACGGCAGATACGGCCGCTCAATGGTGATCACTCCGCCTTCCGGCGCCCGCAGCCGCATCACGGTGTCCTCGAGCGCACTCTCCACCGGGACCGGTTCGGGTCCCCTTGCGCCCACGGCAGGCACTGCGGGCAGGGAGCGGATGGTGCACCGTCCGAGCAACTGCCGCAGTGCCAAGGGCAGTTCGGCGGCGTCCAGGGCGGTACGGGTGGCGAGGCCCAGCACCCGCGTCGGCGCGTCCACCAGGTCGTGGGCGTCGGCCCGCTCGATCCAGGTCCCGGAACCGCCGGCCTCCGAGACCGCATGGGAGATGTCGGCCGCCGTGAGCCCGCCCGGCGCACGGAGCAGGAACTCGTCCACCGTGCCCTCGGCCAGCGGATGCGTCTGCAGACTCAGTATGTCCACCCGCAGCCCGGCGAGGGCCGTGCACAGCGCGGCCAGCGACCCCGGCTCGTCCTGCACCGTCGTCCGCATCCGCCAGAGGGCGCCTTCATCGGACACCGTCACGGACGTCTCCGGCGACCGGTCCGAGGGCCCGGCCTGCGCGTCGGAGCGCGGCCGGGCACCGGTATCGCTCGTCGGAGGCGCGTGACCGTGGCGGCGTGACCACCATGAGTGGAACCCCGCCGTGAAGAGTTCGGCGACCTGGACGACGTTCCTCCGCCAGGGGTGGACAGAACGTCCGGACTGCGCACGCGTCACATCAGATATGTCTCGACTCATGCACCCACTGTGAAGGAACGGTGTTGCGTGATCACGAACGCTTTGTGACCGGGCGGTAAAGAACCTTTTTGTATTGATTTTTACGTTTCTTGTCGGGTCAGGCGGCCGCCAACGCGCTGCGCAGGCGCCGGGCCTGGGTCACCAGCCGGGACGAGCCACGGCGGTCCGCTGCCCGCGCCAGGTGCGGCAGTTCCTCGCGTGCCCCCGTTCGCTCGGCGCACTCCGCGGCGACGGCGATGAGATCCGCGAGGCCGCGTGGGGGCGCGGTCGCCCCACCCGTAGCTCCGTCCGGTGCGAGGTCCGCGAGCAGGACGGGCAGGGTGTGCCGGAGCATCTCCCAGATGGCGGCGTTCGCTCCCGTGGTCGCAGCCGTGCGCGCCGACTCCACGAGCCGCGACGGCTTCACGGCCCCCCGTCGCATCAACTGCCCCAGATCCGCGCCCATCCGGGCTGCGTCGAGCTGCCTGCGCGCCGCCAGCACCAGCAGGGCGTCCACGGCGGCGAGCCGGTCCTCCGGGTGCCGCGCACCGAGTCCGTACGCCACGGCCAAGTGCACCGCATCACCGGCCTCCCCGCCCGACTCGGCCAGCGCGGGCAGGACCGCCGCGTCGCCCCGGGTGTCGTCGACGGCGACCGCCGACAGTTCGCGCAGCATTCTGACCGCCACCAGTTCACGCTGCTCGGGCAGTAGGGCCAGCCAGTGCCGGCGCATGCCGTCGCCCCAGTGCCAGCAGTGCCAACGATCCCGGTCGAAGCTCACCGGCCGCCCCAACGGGCGGAATGCGGCCGGGAAGTCACCCTGAAACTCGGGGATCTCCCCGGATTCGACGAGTATGCGGTCCCCGGACATCCTCCGGTGGCACGCCGGCACGGCCGGAGCCCCGGTTGTCAGCCAGGCGGCGAGACGTGTCCCTTCCGCCGTGTCCAGCGCCGCCGCCCGCTCCGCGGCCGCCTCGGCCAACGCACGGTCAGCGCGTCGGACCCTTAGCAGCGCCTGTGCGAAGTCGGCCTCCGACACCCGGGCGCCGAGGCGCCGGTACTCGTCGAGACGCGCCACCAACTCGTCCGGCTCCAGCAGACCTGTGCCCCACGTGGGCGTGGACAGCAGGAACGGCAGAGGCTCGGTGCGGATCCGGTACGCCATCTCCCAGAAGCGGGCTTCGAAGGCCCGGGCGAGCGGGCTGTGGCCGCAGTCGCTGGTGACGGTCCCGCGCTGGACGGCCTTGTGGAGCGTCGCCGTGAGCACCTTCCCGCAGAGCGTCGCCAGCAGGAGTTCGAGACCGTGCGCCGCGTTGATCAGGCCGTGGTGCCTGGTGAAGTAGTCGTCCGCGCTGTAGGCGTACGCCTGCTCCCGGCCGTCCCACCAGCGGCGCGCGACGACGGGGTCCAGCGCCTCCAGCAGCCCGTCCCGCTCGCGGTACGCGTGTCGCACGAGTCCGTCCAGGGTCCTCTCGAATGCCGCCACGTCACCGTCGGACGCGAGCAATGCCCCGACTTCTTCGGCCAGTTCCTCCGCTGACTCGGGCGCGGGCGCGAGTCGCACGGGCTCCGGTGCGGGCGGCAACACCTCCTCGTACGGCTCCGGTTCCGGCGCCTCGGAGGACGCCCCCAGGCTCTGGGCGGCACGCATCCGGAGCGTGGGGATCAACTGTGCGGCGGCGGAGGCGAGTTCCTCCCGTGTCTCGGCCGTACCGGCTTTCCCCGCATGTCGTTCCACCAGCTTCAGCGCCCGCTCCTGTACGTCCGAGTCCTCGTGTCCGAAGGCCTGGGCGGCGGCGGGCAGCAGCTCATCTGCGGTGGAAGCGTCGCGGGCGAGAACCTTGCCCAGCAGTACCAGTTGGGCACGCACCAGCTTCTTCTCGGGGCGGAAGAGGACTGCGCTCGACATTTCGCCGAGTTGACGGGTGGTCAATTCGTCGTCCAGGGCCAACGACGCCAGCACCGACTGAGCGTGCGCGGCCACGACGGACCCGGCGTCGGAAGCCAGGGCCAGCCACTCGGCCGTGTGCTCCCGCTCCTCGTCCCGGGTCAGAGTGAGTGCGCGCAGCATGCGCAGGAACACCCGGTGGTCGGCGACCGGACCGCCCCGCAGCAGCCGGGCCAGGCATGCGTCGACCGTCGCCTTCCGGTCCAGGACGCCTTCGGTGGTGAGCGTCGCCAGCGCCTCGGTCCAGCTGTTCGGACCCTCGTCCGCGGTCCATGCCAGGCGGCTGCCGATGTCGTTCGTCTCGAAGAGCGCGGCCGTGAGCTGCGCGAGATGCGGGTCCTTGCGCAGCCGGTCCAGGACCGTGTCACCGAGCTGCCAGACATGGCCGATGTGCTCCACCCACCCGTGGACGTAGGCCTCCGTGGTCGGCACCGGGCAGCCGGAGAGCCGTACCAGGCCCGCCATCAGCTCATACGGCACACGCGAGCCGGTCGGCCGCTCGGCCAGCCGGTGGGCCACATCGCCGAGCCAGCCGGGGGACCGGTCGCCCAGGAGGTCGATCAGCACCGCTGGTGGAGCGGGCCACCAGCGCATGTCGGAGGCCGCCAGCCAACTCGCCACGCCGGCCGCACCGGTCTGGCATGCGGTCCCCGCCGCGTGCAGGGAGGGATAGGCGCTGCGGGCCTCAGCGGTCCACTGGTCCGCCCTCAGGTCCTTGCGCAGGGCCTTCAACTCCGGGAAGGACGCCCGCCGTTCGGCATCCGTCATCCCGTCCAGCAGGCTCACCACCTCGGCCGTCCGCCCGGCCCGTACCGCTTCCATCAGCGAACTCATCGCGCACCCCCGTCGACTCGTGCCATGTCCCGCTCCGCAGCGGCGATGCCTCGCCGCACCATCCGTACCGCCAGCGCGTGCTTGCACGGTCCGCGCCCGCCCCGGTACTTCGCCCACCAAAGACAGCTGCAGCTGAGCACGCCCGCCTCGTCGCGCACCCGGTGCACGTGCCCGTCCTCGGCCGTCACCGTCCCGACGGCGCCGTCCAGCGCGACCGCGCCCGCTGCCACGAGCGCCCGCGCTGAACGCAGCCGCGGGTTGTGGCGCTCGACGCGCTCGGCGTCGTACGGCAGCTCCCGGTGGAAGTAGGCCGCTTCCGCCGTGTCGTATCCGACCCGCCCCGACGTGCCCAGGCGGACCAGCGCCGCCCGGACGCGCTCGGGCGTGAGTCCGGAGGCGGCGGCCAGGTCGGCCACGTCGACGCGGGGCTCCCACGCGAGGAGCACCGCGATCAGCTCCGCGTCCTCGGCGGCCTCGTCCGCCGCGAGGGCGTCCAGGACACCGCCCTCGCCGGAGAAGCCGCGCGAGGCGTCGGGTGACAGCGTCAGCGTCAGCCGCATACCCGGCAGGACCACCTCCCAGGCGCTGGCCGTCGCCGCGGCGCCGCCTGTGACCGAGGGGCCGTACACCCGCAGGGCCGTGGCATGCCGCAGCACCCGCTGGAGCGCGACCAGCCGCTCGGGGCCGGGCAGGCACACCGCGCCGGGCACCGGGCGAGTGGTCGGCCGCAGCCCGCTCCCCGTAGGCACCACCCATCGCGCGCCGATCGATGCGCCCCGCGCCCCACCGCGCGGCAGCGATCGCAGGAAACGCACGGCCTCCGCGGCCGGCAGCTCGGCCCGCAGGTCGAAGCCGGCCGCTATCACCTGGGCTTCGGCGAAGCCCCGCAGCCAGCGGTCGGGGAGCGGCACCTTCTTCTCCACGACCGGCCCGTCCAGCGTGGTCACCGCCAACTCCTCCGGGCCCACCCGCAGATGGAGGGGATCGTCCGCCCCGATCCTCGACAGGGCCTCGCGCAAAGGGTTGTTGACGTCGACGTTCGTCGTGCCGTGCCCCACTTCGCCGCCGTCCAGGCCCGATTCCAGCACGTCCAGACGGGCGTACACCCCGCAGCAGCCGGAGAAGGACTCGAAGCGCAGCCGGTCACCGTTCCCCGTCACCACCGGGTCGAGGGAGGCGCGCAGCTGCTGCTGGTAGTACCGGGCGGCCGCCACGTCGGCCACCGCGAGCAGTCCGGCGGAGGCCACCTGAGGAGACGTCAGGAAGCCCGCGAAGAACCGCGGGTGGTCCTCGACGCCCGAGGGCGTCGCACCTCGTGAGGTTTCGAGCCCCAGGCGCTGTCCGTCCGCGGCGGACTCCAGCACGGAGGGTTGGCAATAGGCCACGGCCTGCAAAGATCGCGTCATGGAAAAACCGTAGAGGCGACCACTGACAATCGACCCTGACCTGCGAAAACACCGTCTGGGGTGGGGAGTACGACCGTGCCGCGCCCCGGGGGATGACGCCGGTGCGCGGCACGGATTCCAGGCTAAGGCCTCCCGGCCACGGGAGTTACTGACCGACCCGGCCCGGCTGCAGGACCTGCGTGAACAGCACGGTGCCGTCGGACTCGCGCAGCCGCACCGTCAGTTCGCCGCTGCCGCCGTCGATGTCGACCTCGCCGAAGAACTGGTAGCCGCCGGCGGGCGAGACGTTCGCGGTCGTCGGCGCCTTGATGAACACCCGGTCCGGACCGAAGGTGTTGTCCAGGGTGTTCGCCGGGAACGCGCCCGCGTTGAGCGGGCCGGAGACGAACTCCCAGAACGGCTCGAAGTCGTTGAACGAGGCCCGCGACGGCTGGTAGTGCTGGGCCGAGGTGTAGTGCACGTCGGCGGTCAGCCACACCGTGCCGGTGATCCTGCGGTGCTTGATGAACCGCAGCAGCTCGGCGATCTGCAGCTCCCGCCCCAGCGGAGCCCCCGGGTCGCCCTGTGCGACGGCCTCGATGTTCGGCTTGCCGTCACCGGTGTCCGGCACCACCAGCCCCAGCGGCATGTCGGAGGCGATCACCTTCCACACCGCCCGGGAGCGGGCAAGTTCGCGCTTGAGCCACTGCAGTTGATCGGCGCCGAGGATGCCCTGCGCGTCGGTGGCCTGGTCGTCGGTCGAGTTGGCGTTGCGGTAGGTGCGCATGTCCAGCACGAACACGTCCAGCAGCGGGCCGTGGTTGACCACCCGGTACACGCGGCCGTCGGGCCGGCGCAGGGTGGAGATGGGGAAGTACTCCGAGAACGCCTGCCGGGCACGGGTGGCCAGGACGTCGACGTTCTTCTCGGTGTAGCGGGAGTCGGCGAGGATCTCGCCGGGGTACCAGTTGTTGGTGACCTCGTGGTCGTCCCACTGGATGATGGACGGCACCTGGGCGTTGAACCGCTTGAGGTTGTCGTCGAGCAGGTTGTAGCGGAAGTTGCCGCGGAACTCGGCCAGGGTCTCGGCGACCTTGGACTTCTCCTCGGTGGTGATGTTCCGCCAGGTGCTGCCGTCGGGCAGGGCGACGGACGCCGTGATCGGGCCGTCGGCGTAGATGTTGTCGCCGCTGCAGAGGAAGAAGTCCGGGTTCAGCGCGGCCATCGCGTTGTAGATCCGGTAGCCGCCGAAGTCCGGGTTGATGCCCCAGCCCTGCCCGGCGAGGTCGCCCGACCACACGAAGCGCACTCCGTCGCGCCGCCGCGCGGAGGCCGTACGGAACGTGCCGGTGACCGGCTCGCCGGTGCGGCGCGGGTCGTCGGGGTCGGCGAGCAGCACGCGGTAGTGGATCTGCTCGCCGGACGGCAGGCCGCGCAGCCGGGTCGTGCCGGTGAAGTCGGTGTCCGCGCCGAGCAGCGGGCCGTGCCATCTGTGCGGTGTGCGGAACGACTCGGTCGCGGACGTCTCGACGATCATCCGGGCGGGACGGTCGGAGCGCACCCACACCAGCCCCGAGCCGCAGGTCACGTCGCCCGTCTGTACGCCCCAGCCCGCCTTGGGACGTCCCGACAGGGCGAACGCCGGCGCCGAGCCGAGCGCGGTGGGCAGGGTGAGCGCCGCCGAAGCGGCGAGCGAGCCGCGCAGAACGCTGCGGCGGCCCGGGGACGGACGGTGTGACATGGAGGCCTCCAGGGGCGGGATCCGGCCAGTGTGCACAGCCACAACTACTGGTGCGCCGCAGCGCACACGGAAACCACAAGTGAACAACTGACCGCATGGGCAGGGGAACCGGTGTGCAGGAGCAGTACCGCTCAGCGCGGACCCGCGACGACCGCCTCGGCCATGAGCCGTACGCCCGCCCGGATCCGCGTCGGCGCGAGGTGCGCGTATCCCAGGACCAGCCGCACACCCGGGCGTCCGCCCTCCCCGGCACGCGCGTGTGTGTAGTCCGTCAGAGGGCGCACCGCCACCCCGGCCGCGGCCACGCGCGCGAGGAACCGCTCCTGGGGTCCGTACCGCTCCGGCAGTGCGGCGATGACGTGCAGGCCCGCGGCGATCCCGGACACCTCCGCGCCCGGGAAGTGCTCCTCCAGGGCGGATACGAGGGTGTCGCGGCGCTCCCGGTATGCGCGCTGGCACCGGCGCAGCTGGCGGTCGTAGTCGCCGCGCTCCACGAAGCGGGCGAACAGCGCCTGATCGAGGGTGGGATGACCGAGGTCCATGGTCCGTTTCCGCTCGACGACATCCTCGGCCAGCACCTCCGGCACCAGCAGCCAGCCGAGCCGGAGCCCCGGTGCCAGGGACTTGCTGACCGACCCCGCGTACGCGACGCGCTCGGGGTCGAGTCCCTGGAGTGCGCCGACGGGTGCACGGTCGTACCGGAAGTCGCCGTCGTAGTCGTCCTCCAGGAGGAATCCGTCGACGGACCGCGCCCAGTCGAGCAGCTCGGCACGGCGACGCGCGGAGTAGGCGATGCCGGTGGGGAACTGGTGGGCCGGGGTCGTGACGACGGACCGTACGCCCGACTCCCGCAACGGGCCGAGGGCGAGCCCCTCGTCGTCCAGCGGCAGTGGCACCGTGGCCACCCCCGCTGACGCGTAGAGGGCGTCGTGCTGCGGGCTCCCGGGGTTCTCCACGCCCACTTCGCGCATCCCGCGCGCGTGCAGCACGAACCCGAGCAGCGTCGTCGCCTGCGCCACCCCGGAGACGACCACGATGCGCTCGGGGTCCGTGACGACGCCCCGGCGCCGCGCCAGCAGCTCCGCCAGCGCCGTACGCAGCCGGGGGAGCCCGCGCGGGTCGGGATAGCCGAGCTCGTGGTGCGGCAGTTCGGCCAGCACCCCGCGCTGCGCGGCGGCCCACGCGGCGCGCGGGAACAGCGACATGTCCGGCGTCCCGGGTACGAAGTCGGCGTGGGCGCCCGTGGCGCGTGGAGCTAGATCACGCGCACGTGGCCGGGCGGCCCGTACGGCACTGCCCACCCAGGTCCCCGCACCCCGGCCGCTGCGCAGATAGCCCTCCGCCGTCAGCTGCTCGTACGCCTCGGTGATCAGCCCGCGTGACACGCCGAGGTCGGCCGCGAGATCCCGGCTCGACGGCAGCCGTGTGTCCGGCGCCAGCCGCCCCGACCGCACCGCCTCACGCAGCGCCGCCTGCAGCGAACGCCCACGCGCGCGTGCCGGAGCCGAAGCGGCGGGCAGCAGCAACTCCCAGGCAGCGGAGTCCATATGAGGCTGGGGGTCACCCGCGTCCGGCGTCGCCGGGCCCTGCGCTCGGCGGGTCGGCTCCGCCGGATCGCCCGCGGAAGGCGTCGCAGAGGGCCGCGCCTGCCCACCGTGGCCGCTCGCCCGGCCTGCCGCAGCGGATGCGGCCGACCCGGCCGATCCCGCCGACCCGGCCGGCTCGCCTGCCCGCGATCCCGCAGTGCGCCCCTCCTGCCCCGCGCGATCCCCTGTCGAGGCCTCCGAGGAGTGCCGAGCCGTCCTGTCGGCCGGATTGGTCTGCGATGGCGTCATGAAAGTGGACCTTAATCCGGACCGCTGCGCTTCCTAGCGTCGCTTCCATGAACGCCAACGCCACGCGCGGAGCCCTCCTCGCCGCGCTCGCCTGCATCCTCGTCGGGGGATCCTTCACCGCCAACAGCCTCCTCGGCGACTACCCGTACGCCGGCGGTCAGTTCCTCCGATACACCCTCGCCTGCCTCCTGCTCGTCCCGTTGGCCGGGCGTGACGCCGCGGCCCGGCTGCGTGCGCTCGCGGCCCGTCAGTGGGCCCGACTCGTGGTGCTCGCCGCGGTCGGGATGGTCGGCTTCAACCTGGCTGTGATCGCCGCCGAGCGGACGGCCGAACCAGCGGTTCCCGGGGTCTTCGTCGGCTGCGCGCCGGTGGTCGTGGCCGTCGTCGTCCCGCTGCTGGACAAGCGCCGCCCCCAACGGACGGTCCTGTACGGGGCGTTGCTCGTCGCCGCGGGCGCGGTCACGGTCCAGGGCTGGGGGCGTACGGACGGCGCCGGCATTGCCTTCTCCGTGTGCGCGCTGGTCGGCGAGGTCGGTTTCGCCGTCCTGGCCGTGCCCGTGCTGCGCCCTCTGGGCCCGCGGCTGCTGTCCGCCACGGTGTGCGGTGTCGCGGCGGTCGAGTCGGCGGCGGCCGGACTGCTCCTGGACGGCACCGCGTGGCTGCGACGGCCCGACACCACCGAGGCGGTCGCTCTGCTGTGGCAGGCGGTGGTCGTGACCGTGGTCGGCTTCGTGTGCTGGTACATGGGCATGCAGCGGATCGGCGCCGAGCGCGCCACGCTCTTCTCCGGCCTCATCCCGGTGGCCGCCGCCTGCACCGCCCCGCTCGTCGGAACGGGCTCCTACGGCGCCGTACAGGCGCTGGGGAGCGCCCTGGTCGGTGCCGGAGTCGCCCTGGGCTCGGGCGCGTTGGCGCGCGCCCCGCGTGGGTCAGCGGCTGCCGTCGAGGATGACGCGCGCGACCAGGGCCGGATCATCGTTCATGGGGCAGTGGCCGCAGCCGGGCAGCCTGACGAGGCGCGCCCGGGGGATGATCTGCTTGGCGCGCACTCCCTGGCGGCGCACGAGCAGCCGGTCCCTGGTGCCCCAGGCCACGGTGACGGGGATCCCGGGGATGTCTTCGGAGAACCGGATGGTCCGGCCGGCGTCGAGGGTCTGGTCGAAGCCCGTGGCCCGCGCGAGCGCCAGGGTCTCGGCGACCACGGCCTCGGGTGACCGGCGGCCGGGGCGGGCGTAGATCGTGCTGGTCAGGACTGTACGGCCGGCCGCCGACCGGGACAGTTGCTCCACCAGCGGCAGCGGCAGCCGGCGCGAGATGTGCCGCATCGCGAGCAGCACGCCGAAGGCGTAACGCCGCTCGGCCTCTGACCAGAACCCGGCCGGGGAGAGGGCGGTGACGGACCGCACGAGCTTCTCGCGGCCGAGTTCGAGCGCGATCAGGCCACCCAGCGAGTTGCCCACCACATGCGGCCGGTCGAGCTCCATGGCCTCGCAGAAGGCTCCGAACACGGCCGTCGTCGTCGCCAGGTCGTAGGAGAGGGTGCTCGGCAGGCCCGGGGATGTTCCGAAGCCGGGCAGGTCGACGGAGATCACATCGCGCTCGGTCGCGAGGATGTCCACCACCGGCTCCCAGACCTGCCGGTGGTGCCCGATCCCGTGCAGCAGGAGCAGGGGTTCGCCGCTCCCCACGCGCGTGTAGTCGACGCTCACGCTCTGCGGGCCGTGGGGAGAGGCGACCTGGAAGGAGACGGTGGCGGACATGGGGTGCTCCTCGGCTGGGACACGCTGACGGACGGCCGTAGACAGCTTGTCAGCAATTGCTACCGACGGGTAGACCCTGACGGTCGTGGACATCGGGCACGCGTGCCCCCGCCAACCCGCCCCGCGTCCCCGAGGTTGAACGACACAGGGCCGGGGGCGACCATTTCGCCTGGACACGGCCGGACGTGTCGGCTGGGATGGAGCGGTGACCACCGACACCGAGACCGACGTCTTCGAAGAGCACCGCCCCGTCCTCCTGGGGGTCGCCTACCGCATGCTCGGGCGTGTGGCCGACGCGGAGGACGTGGTGCAGGAGGCCTGGCTGCGCTGGTCGGGCGCCGACCGGTCCGAGGTGCGCGAACCACGTGCCTACCTGGTGCGCATCACGACCCGGCTCGCCATCGACCGACTGCGCCAGGTCAAGGCGCGCGGCGAGACCTACGTCGGCCCCTGGTTGCCCGAGCCGTACGTCACCGACTTCGGGGACGCCGTCCCGGACACCGCCGAGCGGGCCGTCCTCGCCGACTCCGTCTCCCTCGCTGTCCTCGTCGTCCTGGAGTCACTGTCGCCGCTGGAGCGGGCGGTGTTCGTCCTCAGGGAGGCCTTCGGCTACCCGTACGCCGAGATCGCCGCCATGCTCGAGCGGGGCGAGGCGGCGGTGCGCCAGCTGGCCGGGCGGGCCCGCAAGCATGTCGACGAGCGGCGGCCGCGGTACGAGGTGGATCCGGCCCAGCGACGCGATCTCACCGAACGGTTCCTGGCCGCGGCGGCGGGGGGCGATCTGGAGGGGCTCATGTCGCTGCTGGCCCCGGACGTCCGTCTCATCGGCGACAGCGGCGGCAAGGCCAAGGCGCCGGTGCGGGTCCTGGAGACGGCCGACAAGGTCGGGCGCTTCCTCGTGGGCGCCACTCGGAATGCCGTTCCCGATGTCACCTTCCGGTTCCTGGAGATCAACGGCGGTCCCGCGGTGCTGGTGCGGTCCGGCGACAAGCCCGACAGCGTCTTCCAACTGGACGTCCTGGACGGGCAGATCCAGTCGGTCTACATCATCCGCAACCCCGACAAGCTGACGTCACTGGCGACCGCGTAGCTCCCACCGCCCCGTCCCGGCGGTGGTGGCGCGCCGGTCCCGTGAACGCTCCCGGCGATTGGTATTGACCAAGGGTGGGGGCCGCCCTATGGTCGCAGATAAGTGCAACAACCTTTAATAAACAAGGGCGCTAAAACGCCGACGGGCCACGGCGATTGCGGAGGACAGGGTGGGGACCACGCAGCTGGAAACGGTGCCGGAACCGAAGTACTGGCATCTGAGGACCGTGCTCAGTGAGGCACTGGACTCCGAGTTCACCGTAGGCGAGATTCTGCCCAACGAACGCGACCTGGCAGCTCGTTTCGGCGTCGCCAGGGCCACGCTCCGCCAGGCCCTGGAACAGCTCGAACTGGAAGGCAGGCTGCAGCGCCGCCGCGGTGTCGGTACGACTGTCGCGCCGCCGCGCGTGGGTGTGTCCGTCGGGGGCGAGCAGCACGCCTGGCCCGGGGCGGCCGACGACGTCTGGCAGCCCGTGGACTGCGTACTGGCGGCTGCGCCCGCGTCCGTCGCGGACGCCCTGGAGCGCGGCCGGGACGAGGCCGTGCACACCGTGCGCCGCTCGCGCGTGACCCACGGCCAGCCTGTCGCCGCCGAACTGCTGTACATCCCGCACTCGTCGGTGCCCGACCTCTCCGCCATCGACGCCCCGTCCGGAGCGGCACGCGCGCGTGCCGTGCTGCGTGAGCTGCAGCGCCTGGAGCTGGAGGGCCAGGACAGCGCCGTCGAGCTGGGCTCGGCCCGCGCGGACGACGCCAAGGAGCTGGACCGTCTCCCGGGGGCGCCCGTCCTCGTCGTGACCACCCGCTACATCGCCGAGGGCCGTACCGCCGCGCTCTCCGTCGCCACCTACCGTGCGGACACCTGCCGGCTGACGTTCGGCGACTCCGGCGGCGTGGAGATCCACCAGGGCCCGGAGCGCCAGGCGTCCTGACGTCGTACCTGCACATGCCTCGCGCCCCGGATCCACTCCGGGGCGCGTTGCGTATGCAGGAGCACAGAGGGCGCGTCACTGCCGCCAGTGGCGCGCTGTGCCGATGCTGACCGCCTGACCGTCAGCGTCGCCCCGTCACAGTCCCCTCCACCGCGAACAGCTGCTCCTCCACATGGTCGAGAGCGAGCCGCAGTGCTCCGGTCGCCACGGCGGCCTCGCCGAGGAGGGACAGCGCGACCTTCGGGGGGCGCAGGCAGTAGCGGGCCAGCTCGCGGCGCAGCGGCTCCAGTACGCCGTCCAGGCCGGCCGCCCAGCCGCCGACGACGACCAGCTCGGGGTCGAGGGCGAGGACGAGGGCTGCCACGTCGTGGACGAGGCGCTGGATGAAGCGCTCGACGGCTGCGAGGGCCTGCTGGTCGCCGTCGCGGGCCTGGGCGAAGACCTTGGCGACGGCGTGCTCGTCGAGCGGGCGCAGAGGCTCGTCCGTGGTGGACAGCAGCGTCTCCGGAGTCGCCTCCCGGCCCAGCAGATGCAGCGCGCCGATCTCACCGGCCGCGCCGCCGTAGCCTCGGTGCAGCTGACCGCCGATCAGCGAACCGGCGCCCGGGCTCAACCCGGCCAGCACGAACACCACGTCGTCGGACTCGGTGGCGGAGCCCTTCCAATGCTCGGCAACGGCCGCAGCGTTGGCGTCGTTCTCCACCAGGACCGGGCACTTGAAGGAACGGCTCAGCCGCTCGCCCAGCCTGAGCCCCGTCCACTCGGGCAGCGCGGCGCCCAGCCGCACGGTCCCGTCCGCCTCGACGATGCCCGGCGTCGCGACCCCCACGGCACGCAGCGAGTTGCGTGCCACACCGGCCCGGCGCAGCAGCTCGGCCACGCCCGTCCGCACCCGGTCGAGGCGCTCGTCGGCCGGAGCCGTCTCGTCGACGTCCTTGGCGATGGCGCCGAGAATCCGGCCGTCCAGGTCGGCGAGGAGCGCCGCGACCCGATGCGACCCGATCTCCACGCCGAGCAGATGACCGGCCTCGGCCCGGAACCGGAACCGGCGCGCGGGCCGGCCCTGGCGCCGCACGACACTCTCATCGGCCGCCTTCTCGACGACGTACCCCGCCTCGATGAGCCCCTCGACGACACCCTCGACGGTCGGCCGGGACAGCCCGGTCACCCGGGTGATCTCCGTCAGCGTGGCGGCGTCCGTGGCACGCAGCGCGTGCAGCACCACCGCGGAGTTGATCCTTCGCAGCAGCGAGGGATCCCCGCCGGTCAGTGGCCCCAACGTCCGTCCTCCCAGCTTGTGCGCATGTTGGGCGGATGGTACTCGCAGTGGCGATCCCGGGCGAGTGTCAGGGCACCCCGGACCTACCGGTCGGTCCGTCCGGCTGTCCTCGCCTCGGCCCCGGGGGAGGGATCACCCCGGCGCCACGAACCCCGACTCGTAAGCCGTGATCACCGCCTGCGTGCGGTCCCGCGCCCCCAGTTTGGCCAGGACGGCGCTCACGTGGGACTTCACCGTCTCCGTCCCCACCACCAGCCGGGCCGCGATCTCGGCGTTCGACAGTCCGCGTGCCATCAGCCGCAGCACCTCGGCCTCCCGCTCGGTCAGCCGGGCCCGCTCCAGCACGGCGCGCGCCGCCCGGTTGCCGCCGTCGTCGCCGTACTGCGCGGCCAGTTGCCGCACCGACGCCGGGAACAGCAGCGACTCGCCCTCGGCGACCAGCCGCACGGCGTGCACGATCTCGGCAGGGCGGGCCCGCTTCAGCAGGAAGCCGTCGGCACCGGCCCGCAGCGCCTCGTACACGTACTCGTCGTTCTCGAAGGTCGTGACGACAAGGATCTTCGGCGGATCGTCGACCGTGCGCAGCACCGCGCGCGTGGCCTCGATCCCGTCCAGCAGCGGCATCCGTACGTCCATGGCGATCACGTCGGGCCGCAGCTGCCGCACGAGCGGGATCACCGCCGCCCCGTCGGCGGCCTCTCCGACGACCTCGATGTCGGGCTGCGCCTCCAACACGGCCCGCAGACCCGCGCGTACGAGGGGTTCGTCGTCGACGAGGAGAACGGTGACCGGCATCCGGTCAGCCTAGATCAACTCAGCGGCAGCTCAACATGTACCTGCCAGTCACCTTCGTCGGGGCCGGTTTGCGCATGTCCGCCCAGCAGGGCGGCGCGCTCGCGGATACCGCGCAGGCCGCTGCCCCGGCCGGGCCCGGGTATGTCGGCCGTGAGCGGATTGCGGACCTCGAGGGTGAGTGTGCCGTCCGCGACGGCGATGCGTGCCCGGACCGGCACCGCGCCCGCGTGCCGCAGCACATTGGTCAGCGATTCCTGGAGGATGCGGTAGCCCTCCCGGGAGACAGGGCCGGGCACCGTTTCCAACGGTCCCGTCAGCTCGATGTCGACCTTCGCGCCCGACGCCCGCGCGGACTCCAGCAGACGGTCCGCGTCCGTCAGCGTCGGCCGGCTGCTGACCGGCCGCTCCGACTCGCGCAGGATGCCGAGGACTCGCTCCAGGTCTTCCAGGGCGGCCCGGCCGGTCTCCTCGATGGCGTCCAGGGCCCGGTCGGTGAAGGCGGGGTCGCGGGCCGCGCGCGCCGCACCCGCCTGCACGACGGCCACGGTCAGGGCGTGGCCGATGGAGTCGTGGAGTTCACGGGCGATGCGCGTGCGTTCCAGGAGCTGTTCGGTCCGCTCCTCCATGGCCGCGAGGCGCTCGGCCGGCGTGGGGCCCAGGAGGCGGCGGGCGAGTGCGGTGATGAGATGGCCGGAGGCGACCACCGTCACCGCCAGTGCGGCCAGCAGTAGCGGCACCAGCAGGACGTTCCACCAGCTGGGGCCGTCGAGGGTGAACAGTCCGCCCTCCTCGAAGTCCCGGTCGAACGGTGCCGTCAGCAGGTGCACCGTGCCGAAGAGCAGTTGGGTGACGCATATCGCGGTCGCGTAGCCGAGCAGGAGCCGTGCCTCCAGCCAGACGACGAGTCGCCCCCGGTCTCCCCACGAGGCGGACGGCGCGACCACGATGTCCGTGCTCCCCTGATCGTGCCGGTGTCCGGTCAGCAGCAGCCTCGCCTGGAGCCCCTCCGCGGTCCGCATCGCGGGCACCAGCGCGGCGGGGGCGAGCACGGCTGCCGCCACCGGCCAGATCCACCACGCTTCCCGGACGAACAGCCACATGCTCGGCCACACGATGCCGATGAACAGATGCAGCAGCCGTGTGTACGTCACCGCCCGACCGAACGGGCGCAGCAAGCGGACCATTTCGTCATCGTGCCAGCCGCCACTGACAACGGACCTCCCCCGCACGGGGGAGACGATCTCCACCCGCGGGGGAAGAGCCGCCCCACCCCCGGCGGCCAGGCTTACTGCCATGACCAGCATCGAAGTCCAAGCCCTCACCAAGGAGTACGGCAACCGGCGAGCCGTGGACGACCTCACCTTCACCGTCCTCCCCGGCCGCGTCACCGGCTTCCTCGGCCCCAACGGCGCCGGGAAGTCCACCACCATGCGGCTCGTCCTCGGCCTCGACCGGCCGACGTCCGGAACCGCCACGATCGGCGGTCGCGCCTACGCCGCACTCGACGAACCCCTGCGGCAGGTGGGCGCGTTGCTCGACGCCCAGGCCGCGCACGGCTCCCGGACCGGCCGGGATCATCTGCGCGTCCTCGCCGCGACCAACCGCATCCCGCACCGTCGCGCCGACGCGGTGCTGGAGGAGACGGGGCTGGCGTCGGTGGCGGGCCGCAGGGTGAAGACGTACTCCCTGGGCATGCGCCAGCGACTCGGCATCGCCGCGGCCCTCCTCGGTGACCCGGAGGTCCTCCTGCTGGACGAGCCGTCCAACGGCCTCGACCCCGAAGGCATCATCTGGATCCGTGAGTTGCTGCGCCGGCTCGCGGGGGAGGGGCGCACGGTCCTGGTCTCCAGCCACCTCATGAACGAGACCGCGTCCTTCGCGGACCACCTCGTGGTCCTCGGCCGGGGGCGTCTGCTGGCCGACACCCCCATGCGGGAGTTCATCCACGCACGCGTGGAACCCCGCGTCCGTATCCGCACCTCGGACGCCACCGCACTGAAAACCGCGCTCGCCCGGCACGGTCACGACACCGTCCAGCACGGGGACGGGCACTGGAGCGTGCGCCACGCGCGCGTGGACGACATCGGCCGCCTCATGTCCGAGGCCGGCGTCCCCATCCTCGAACTCGCCACCGAAGAGGGCACCTTGGAGCAGGCCTACCTCGATCTGACCGCGACCGAGGCCGAGTTCACCGCACAGCCCCAGGAGGCCTGAACCATGGCATTCGCGCCCGTACTCCACTCGGAGTGGCTCAAGATCCGTACGCTGCGCTCACTGCCGGGAGCGCTGCTGGCACTGTTCGCCGTGACCACGGCGTTCTCCGCGCTGGCCGGTACCGAAGGGAGCTCCGACCCGGAGTTCGACCCGCTGTTCACGGCCATGTTCGGGATTCTGCCGGGCCAGATCGCCGCCATCTCGTTCGGGGCGATGGCCGTGTCGTCGGAGTATCACGGGGGTGCCCTCCGGCTGTCGCTCGCGGCGGTCCCGCAGCGCGGACGCTGGTTCGCGGCGAAGGTGACGGCCATCGCAGTCCCGGCACTGCTCGTGGGACTCGGCACCGCCTTCACCGCGCTGGTGGTGGCACGCGCGGGACTCGGCTCCGCGGCGAACGGACTCACCACGGCCGAGCAGGTCCGCGGGGTCGTGGGCTGCGGGATCTACCTCATGCTGATGGCGTTGTTCGCGGCGGGTCTCACCGCGGTGCTGCGCAGCGGTGTCGCCACGCTCTCCATCCTGATCCCGTTCATCCTCGTCGTGTCGTTCGTGATCGGCGACGCCGCCGGCACCGTCGCGGACTTCCTGCCCGACAAGGCAGGCCAGATCGCCCTGCACCAGACCTACGCCGGCACCCTCGGACCCTGGTCGGGACTCGCGGTGACCGCTGTGTGGACGGCGGCGGCGCTGCTGGCGGGGGCGTGGAGCGTACGGCGCCGGGACGCCTGACGGCACACCAATTGTCAGTGCGGCCGGGTTTACTGGACCCATGAACATCGCACGGCATATCGCCCTCATCGACGAGCTGTGCTTCCGCCCCTTTCCGGCGGAGCACGGCCCGTCGGACGTCGGCGACGGGGGGCCCGGGTATCACGTCGCGGTGTTAGACAGAAGCGGGGACGACTGCGGGACGCGCGCGGCGACGGTGGAGCAGTTCGAGAAGCACCGGGACGCCCTGTACGAGGTGTACGCGCCCCAATGGCGGCACACCCATCCGTTGAACCTGCAGACCGTGCTGCTGCGCACCGAGCGGGAGGACATACCCGAGCCCTGGCGGCTTCTCAGCGCCCGCGCCGACGTCGCCTGCCTCTGGGAGGCGGAGGGGACGGGCCGCTGGATCGCGGTGGCCGTCGCCGACCGGGACCCGGCCGACGACGTCCAACTCCTGGCCGTGGTCACGGACGTCGATCCACCGTGACGCGTCAGGTGACGTCGACCCACCTGACGTGGTCAGGCCTGCTCCGCCGCCATCCGCAACCTGGCGAACTCCTCCGCCATCGTCTGCGCCGTCCAATGCGCGTTCAGCCCGCTCGGGTTCGGCAGCACCCACACGCGCGTGCCCCCGATCATCCGCTCCTGCGGTCCCACCTGCGCCTTGCGGTCGTCGAAGGCCGCCCGGTAGGCGGTCACCCCGACGACGGCCAGCCAACGCGGCCGCAGCCGGGCCACCTTCGTCTCCAGCAGCCGCCCGCCGTCGCGGTACTCCTGCGCGCTCAGCTCGTCGGCTCGCGCGCTCGCCCGCGCCACGACGTTCGTGATGCCGAGCCCGTAGGACAGCAACTCCTCCTGCTCCGACGGCTTCAAGAGCCTCGGCGTGAACCCGGACAGGTGCAGGACCGGCCAGAAACGGTTGCCCGGGCGGGCGAAGTGATGGCCGGTCGCGGCCGTCATCAGACCGGGGTTGATGCCGCAGAACAGCACATGGAGACCGTCCGCGACGACGTCCGGCACCAGACGGTCGCGGGCGGCCTCCAACTGCTCGGCGGTGAAGCGCATCATGCCGTGGGCGACGTCAGAGGATCGCCCCGGGCGTGTAACCGGCGGCTTCCGGACGCTGCTTCACGATCTCCTCGATCCGGCCCACGACGACACCGACCTGGTCGGCCGCGGCACCGGTGAAGGACAGCTTGTCGGCCATCAGGGCGTCCAGGCCTGCGCGGTCGAGCGGGATACGCTCGTCGGCGGCCAGCTTGTCGAGCAGCTCGTTGCGCTCGGCACCCTGCTCGCGCATCGCCAGCGCGGAGGCGACGGCGTTCTCCTTGATCGCCTCGTGCGCGACCTCACGGCCGACGCCGGCGCGCACCGCGCCCATCAGCACCTTGGTGGTGGCGAGGAACGGCAGGTAGCGGTCCAGCTCGCGGGCGACGACCGCCGGGAAGGCGCCGAACTCGTCGAGCACCGTCAAGAACGTCTCCAGCAGGCCGTCCAGTGCGAAGAACGCGTCCGGCAGCGCGACCCGGCGCACCACCGAGCAGGACACGTCACCCTCGTTCCACTGGTCGCCCGCCAGCTCGCCGGTCATCGAGGCGTAGCCGCGCAGGATGACCATCAGGCCGTTGACGCGCTCGCAGGAGCGGGTGTTCATCTTGTGCGGCATCGCGGAGGAGCCGACCTGGCCCGGCTTGAAGCCCTCGGTCACCAGCTCGTGCCCGGCCATCAGACGGATAGTCTTCGCCAGCGACGACGGCGCCGCCGCCAGCTGCACCAGCGCGGTCACGACCTCGTAGTCCAGCGAGCGCGGGTAGACCTGGCCCACCGAGGTGAACGACTGTGCGAAGCCCAGGTGCCCGGCGATCCGGTTCTCCAGCTCCGCCAGCTTCGCCGCGTCCCCGCCGAGCAGGTCCAGCATGTCCTGCGCCGTACCGACCGGGCCCTTGATCCCGCGCAGCGGGTAGCGGCCGAGGAGCTCCTCGACCCGGCCGTACCCGACGAGCAGCTCGTCGGCCGCGGTGGCGAAACGCTTGCCGAGGGTCGTGGCCTGGGCGGCGACGTTGTGGGAGCGGCCGGCCATGACCAGCTCGCCGTACTCGCCGGCCAGCTTGCCCAGGCGCGCCAGCACGGCCACCGTGCGGTCGCGCATCAGCTCCAGCGAGAGCCGGATCTGCAGCTGCTCCACGTTCTCGGTGAGGTCGCGCGAGGTCATGCCCTTGTGGACGTGCTCGTGCCCGGCGAGGTCGTTGAACTCCTCGATCCGTGCCTTCACGTCGTGCCGCGTGACCTTCTCGCGCTCGGCGATGGAGGCCAGGTCGACGGTGTCGAGGACACGCTCGTAGTCGGCTAGCGCCTCGTCCGGCACCTCGATGCCGAGGTCCTTCTGGGCGAGCAGCACGGCGAGCCAGAGCTGCCGCTCCAGCTTCACCTTCTGCTCGGGGGACCAGAGCGTGGCGAGCTCGGTGGAGGCGTAGCGTCCGGCGAGGACGTTCGGGATGCGGGGCTTGGCGGGCGCAGAAGTCACGTGTCCAGAGTTTACCGTCCGTCCATACAGGCTCTGACCTGTCCATGTGATGTAGGAACGCACAGGTCACGGACGTACTGAGAGAGGCTGCGCGCACCCGTCCGTGAGACGTGTGTGAGACGCCCTGACACGACGAAGGCCCCCTGTCCGGCTCACCGGATGGGGGCCTTTCTTGCGTTCGCCCGACTTAACCGCGCGGAGCACGTCAGCCGAGGTCGTACTCCGAGGACAGCTCACGGCCGACGCCGAGATAGTCGACCGCGTACTCGGTCGGCTCCCCGTTCTGGTCCCAGTAGTGATTGATCACGGCGACGGTCGGCGTGCCCGCCTCGGCTTCCAGTGGGCTGGCGACGTCCTCGGGTACATCGCGGAGCGCCACCGTGTCCCGACGTCGGACAACTCGGCGGCCGGTGCGTTCCTCGATCAACCCGAACGTCATCTTCGGGAGCGGCGCGACCTCGAGGAATTCCGGCGCCTGCTCGGCGAGTTCGGCGGCGATCCATGTCGTCGACACTGTGACGACGCCCGTGCTGTCGAGGTACCGGCGTCGTCGTCGCGCGACCTCGGCGCCGGCCTCCAGACCGAGGGCGTCGGCAACCTCTTGGGTCGCAGGCTCCCTCACAGCGTCGAGGATCTCGACTCGCTCGTCGTCGCCGATGGTCGCCGTGCCGGCCTGCAGCTTGGCGAGCCGGTCGGCGCCGGCCGTGAGCTTCTTCGGCTGGGCAACGATGGTTCCGACGCCGGGCGTGGCCGTGGCGTAGCCCTCGGCGCGCAGCACGCCGGGCACTCGTGCGGCCGTGGCCCTGCTGACGCCTTCGGTCTCCATGATCTGACTTACCGAGGGCACGCGATCGCCAGGCTGGAGGTCGCCGCTCTCGATGCGGGCGATGATCTGCGCCGCGATGCGCTGGTACGGCGGTAGGGCCGAGAGATCACGAACCATGAAAACTCCAAACTTCTAGAACGTTCTGCAATGCCTGTTGACTCTGTAGGTCTTCTAGAACATCCTAGGCGTGTACCCAATCGGCGCGACAGATCCCGATTGGGACAAGCCAGTCATGCCAAAGCCCTGACGGGGTGACCTCGGTGTTCCAGCACCGAGCCCGCCAGGGCCTCGCATCCAAGAGTCGAGGTCTCAGATGCACGCTGAGCTTATTACGCCTGCCCAGACGCAGGCTCCGGAGCGGACGGAACCGCTCAAGGTCAAGGACATCGCTGCCGCTCTCCGCGTGAACACCGCCACGGTGTACGCCGAGATCAAGGACGGCCGCCTCCCGTCGTACAGGGTCGGCCAGGGCCGCGGCACCATCCGCGTCTCCCGGGCCGCCTTCGCGCAGTACCTCGCCGACCGCGGCATCCCCGCCGCAGAGCTGGCGGTGGCACTGTGACGACCAGCAACGTCCACCCGTTCCCCGCGGTCAAGCCGGGCTTCCGCCTGGTGCCGGCGAGGGTCGGCCGCGGCGACCGGAAGCAGATCGTCTACGTCGAGTGCCCGCTGTGGTGCACTCAGGACCACGTCGACAACTTCCAGTACGACGTCGAGGACATCACCCACTACGGCGACATGGCGGGTGTGGTCGTCCCGACGATGACCACCGACTTCGCGCACTTCACGTGGTCGACCCGGGTGGCCTCGGACCCGATGGCGTCCGAGCCGAGCCTGAGGGCAGCGCACGTCATCATCGACGAGGAGACGCCTGACGAAGCTCGTCTGACCCCGGAGATGGCGGAGCAACTGGCCGACGACATCATCGGCTTCGCCGCGTCCATCCGGCACGCCGCCCGGACGGCCCGTCTGCACAACGCCTCTCAGGGCGACTCGGACCCGGACATGGACGAGGCCCTGCGCCGAGTGCGTCAGGGTGGTGTCGCCTGATGCCGCGCCGCAACGCGAACGTGAATCGCAGCCGCTACCAGGTCATCGACTCGGTCGACCTGACGCGTGTCGAGGAGACGCCGGCCCCGCGCCCGCTGCCCTCCAAGCAGTCCTCCCGTCGCCGCGCCCTGCGCGTCCGGGGGTGGTGACCGTGGACGCCTACGAACCGCTGCGCGCCCCGGGCTACACGCCGCCGAAGGCTGAGTCCCTCACCGTTGAACTGGCAGTCACCCGGCGCGCCCTCGGCGAGACGGCCCCGCTCAACATCCACAACCACATGGACATGTTGAAGGCCGCCGTTGCCCTCGACTGCCGCCTCCGCGCCCTGCTCGCCGCGATCGAGACCGAGCGAGGTGATGGGGGGTGAACGAGCACATCGAACTGACCCTGCACCAGCAGTCGCAGGTCGAGGTGGCCCGCGAAACGCTCGCCTCGGTCGACGGCAGCAAGCTGGACGACATCTACCGGGCCGCCTACATGGTCGGCCGCCTCGAGGTCGCCCTGCGCTCCGTGCTGGAGATCATCGACGGCAAGGGCGGTGCGGAGTGAATCCCACCGAGGCCCTCGCTCTGGTGCAGCGTCTCCTGACGGAGGCGCTGGGCCAGCCCGACCAACCCACCACCTACGTGCGCGGCCTGGCGGAGCGCAACGGCGCCCTTAAGGCGTCCATCCGTGCCGCCCTGGCCGTCATCGACCAGGCGGGGGTGGAGAAATGAGCAGCCTCCGCACGGTGACCGTCCACACGGCCGACGGCCCGGTAACGATGCCTGAGCCGTTCTGGTGCCTCGGACAGCACGAGCCCGAGGGATACCGAGAGGACATCTGCCACGAGGGCGAGGAGATCCCGCTGCTGGTGCCCACGGGCTGCCACGGCGAGGTTCGTCTCGGGGTGGCATCGCTGACTCAGCACCCGTTCTCCCCGTCGGATGCGCGTGTGCTGGTCGCGGTCGAGTTCGACGAGCTCCACGAGTACGACGCCCGCGAACTGGCGGACATGCTCGACTCCCTCGTCGCCTGGGCCGTCGGCCCCATGCACGCCCTCGTCGAGCGGCTGCAGCTGCTGGAAGGCGGCGAGTCATGACCGACGAGCAGCGCAAGGAGCTGTCGAAGAAGGTCGACGAGGCCAACCGACGCAGCCGGGAGGGGTCCGGCAAATGACGTCCCGTTGGCCCGTGCGCCGCCCGACCGAGCACGCCGGCATTCGTGCCGCGTGCCGGTCGGCCCGGCCGATCCCCCCTGTACCCGCCCTGATGGCTGCGCTGATCGAGGCGAACGACCGCCGCGACCGTGAAGCCGTCTGTCTCGCCGCGCACCGCGTCGTGCGGGCCGCTGCCCCGGAGGTGGGCGAATGAGCACCATCAGGAAGGCGGCGCCCTGGGTGCTGCCCGCCGCTCTCACCGTCATCGCTGTCGTGTGGGCCGTCGCTGCTATCGGTGGCATCCTCACCTCGACCGCACACCCTGCGTTCGCGTACAGCGTCGCCGTGCTCTATGACGCCGTCTGGCTGTACGCCCTGGCGCAGGAGACCGCGCACCGCCGGCAGGGCTCCAACGCCCGGCTGCCGAAGGCGATTGGCTGGGTGTTCCTGCCGCTGACCGTCGCCGTGCTGGCCGTTCACGGGCTGCTCGCCGGTGACGTCCTGGCCGCCGTCGTCGGCGCACTCATCCCCGTGCTGGCCAAGGTCACTCTGGTGATGGCGATCGACCGGGACCGTACCCGGATCAGCCCCCGCGCCCAGGCCGCCATCGACCGGACCCGTGCCACGACCCGTGACCGCATCGCCGTGTCCCGCGCCGTGGCCGCGGCCCGCGCCGACGAGACCAAGGCCGCCGCCGACATCGTGAAGGCAGCCCGGGAGGCGGAGGCGAAGGCGGTCACCGTCACCCACGACGCCTACGAGCGGTACGCCGAGGTGATCGACCAGCATCCCCTGCCGGAGGTTGGGGAGCTGCCCGGCCTAGTCTCCGACAGGGAGCTGGAGGCCCTGCTGTCCGGGGGCGTGCCGGAGGGTGTTCCCGCACTTGGCACGGGGGGTGACGGATCGTCCGGCACGGTTGGCGGCACGCCCTCGGCACAGGCGGCGAAGGCCGCTAACGATCAGGCGGTGGCACTGCTCGCCGCGCAGCTGTACGCGACCAACCCGCCGCCGTCGAAGCGGAAGTTCCGGGAGGCCATGCGGGCGGAGATGAACACCCGTGGCCTGACCGGCTCGTGGGAGACGATCGACGCCCTGTACGACCGGGAGAAGGCTCTGGCAGGGCCGGGCGGGGGCACCCCGTGAGCGACGCCCTCGACAAGGCGGAGGCCGCCGCCAGGGAGGCCGCCGACAACACGGACCTCACCCGGATCGTCGCCGCCGTCCTCGCCACCCAACAGGCCGTGCAGCAGCAGACGCAGGCCCCGGCGCAGCAGTGCCAGCACGACCACCACAAGCCGCGTCGCAGCACGGGCGAGTGGATCGGCATCGCCTGCGCCGTGTGCGTCGGCGGCGTCGGGATCGCCTTCGCATCGATCGCCATCGCCATCGGCGGGATCTCCGTCGCGATCCTCGCCCTGGTCCTGCGCTCCATCTGGACCGACTATCAGAAGGGCCGCTGACCTGCCCTTCCGTCCTCCGCCAGGTTTTCCAGATGGAAAACCTGCGGGGGTGCGGTGGGGCCGGACAGCCCGGCCCGCCACCAGGAGGAACCCATGGCCAGGAAGAGCAAGCAGACCAAGCCCGAGCCGTCCAACGACGACCTCGAACTGACCCTGGAAATCGACCCGATCACGTTCCTGCCCATCACGGGCGTCGCCCCCCGCACCACGCCGATCCCCGAGAAGAAGACCCGCCGCGGCAAGAGGGGGAAGTGACCGATGGCTGACGGCATCAAGTTCGGCGACTTCACGCGCGGCGAGAAGGCCCGCGTCATCGCCCTGACCGCTCGCATGGCCGGCCCCCGCGCCGACATCCGCAAGCTGCAGCGCCAGGTCGAGCGCATCGAGCAGGAAGCCCTGCGCCGCAAGAAGAAGTAGGTGCGCCCGGGGACGGCCCCATCCGCCAAGACAACGGCCGTCCCCGGGCCTCCCTCATTCCGTCACGAAATACGTCACGAAACAGGAGCTCCAAGCATGACGGATACCGCCCCCGAGCGGGTCAACGGGCACACGGCACCGCAAGTGCAGCTGCTCAAACTGGCCCCCGAACCGGTCGTTGAGCAGGCCGAACAGAGTTCGCCCCGTGTTCGCCGCCGGGTACGCATCGACTCCCTGCGCCGCGTGTTCGTTGACACCCGGCAGCACCCCACGTACCGGTTCACCGTCCGCCACGGCGCCTACGTGGCCGGCGGCGCCCGCATCCTCACCCGCCGCATGTGGGAGGCCCGCACCACCGCCGTACACGCCCGGCAGATGCGCATCGCCGAGGCGTCCGGGAACGAGGAGCTGCTGCGCGTCTGGGAGCAGCGGGCCTACGCCTACCGGTTCGCCAGGCACAAGCGGCGCATGGACCTTCTACAGATGGCCATCAACGCCCCCAGGGCGATCGCCTCCGCGGCCATGGGTGCCGGCGGGCTGCTGCTGATGCTGGGCATCATGCTGGCCGTCTACAACGGCGACGTGCGCGACGTCCTCGCCCCGACGCACGCCGTCGTCGAGTTCGTTGGCTGGGTGGCTTTCATCGCCGGCATCGTGTGGGAGCCGCTGCTGTACTCCATGCCGCTGCTGGTCGCGGCCGGCATGTGGGCGGTTGGGCGTAACGCCAGGTCGGCGCCCATGTGGGCGCTGCCCGCCGACGGCGACGAGCGGGACGTTGTGCCTGATGAGAACGCCATCATGCGGGCCCTGGGCAAGCTCGGCATCGCCCCGCTGAACGCGGCCCTCAAGGCGGGCTGGAAGCCGCGTTGGGTGCAGCCGTCGACCCGGTCCGGGGGCGGCTGGCACGCACAGCTGCAGCTCCCGGAAGGCGTGCCCGTCGAGATGATCGCCGACAAGAAGCAGATCCTCGCCCACAACCTGATGCGCAAGCCCATCGAGGTGTGGCCGACCGAGCCGCGCGACCAGGCCGGCGTGCTGGACCTCTGGGTAGCCGACCCCGGTGTGCTCACCAAGCCGGTACCGCCCTGGCCGCTCCTGACGGAAGGAACGACCGACTTCTTCAAGGGCGTGCCCGTCGCACTCAACGCCCGCGGCGAGCAGGTCATCGGCCGTCTGATGGCCGCGAACTACCTGATCGCCGGGATCATGGGATCGGGTAAGTCGTCCCTGGTCATCGCTCTGCTGCTCGGCGCGATGCTCGACCCGCTGGTCGAGATCGACGTACACGTCCTGGCGTACAACTCCGACTACGACCCGATGCGGCCCCGCCTGCGGAGCCTGGTCAAGGGCGACGACGACGAGCACGTGGTCGCGGCCATGAACACCCTGCGCGCCCTGGCCAGTGAGGTGTCCCGTCGCGGGCAGGAGCTGGAACGCATCGGCACGGACACCAAAGTCACGCGCGAGATGGCCGAGCGCGACCCGTCCATGCGGCCCCGCATCGTCGTGTTCGACGAGGTCCACGAGCTGTTCACGCACAAGGAGCACGGCAAGGAAGCCAAGGAACTGGCGCTGAAGGTCACCAAGAAGGCCAGGAAAACGGCCATCGTGCTGCTGTGGATCACGCCCGACGCGGACGCGGCGAGCCTCCCGCGCGGAATCTCCAAGACCGTCTCTCACCGGGTCGCGTTCGCCATCAACGACCACCAGGGCAACGACGCGATCCTCGGCACCGGAATGCACAAGAACGGATACTCGGCGACCACCCTCGTCGCAGGTGAAGACGTCGGTACCGCCATGGCCGCGGGCTTCGGGAAGACCCCCGGTCTGATCCGCTCCTACTTCGTGCGGAAAGAGGCAGGCATCGACGAGGTCACCCCGGTCGTCGAGCGGGCCCTGAAGGCGTACAAGGGCGAAGACGGCACGTGGGAGGTGCCCACCGTCGCGCCGGCCGACCACCTCGCCGACATCGCGACGGTCCTCGGGCACGAACCGAAGATGCTCACGCAGGACGTCCTGCGGGGCCTTCATGACCTCAATCCGACCGAGTACGGCAGCTGGACGTTCCGCGACCTGAAGCGCGTCCTCGACGACGCCGGGCACGGCGACTACAAGACTGGCGGCAAGATGCACGTCAGTCGCGACCGGATTTTCGACGCGATCGCAGCCCGCGACGACGACGATTTCGACGAGGGAGGCGGCGAAGAGTAGGGGAGTTCTCCCTACCCGCCTCCCCACCCTGCCTCCCTGTACATGACCTGCGGAAACGACGGGTCAGGGAGGCAAGGGAGGCACCGTCAGAGGGCTCTGAGACCCCCGGAAAACGGGGAGTTGGCCTCCCCTCCGGTGCCTCCCTCCCCAACATCAACCCTTTCCGTAGCTGATCGCTTGTAGTACGCTGCCCGGCAATCGACAGAGAATGTCGAGCTGCTAGCCCTAGGCAGTAGGCCAGTTCGCCCCGGTGGCGAACCCCTGCTGAGTAAGGCCAGCGGCGCCACCCTGGAGGTTCCCAAGGCGCCGGGCAGTGCGTGATCCAAGAAGGATCGCGTCACGTGCTCGGCGTTCGCGTTTTCAAGGGACCTTCCATGGCACGGATCTTCTCCGGCCCCCGGCTCCGCGAAGCCCGGAAGTTGGCCGGCCTTTCCCCCGAACATCTCGCTATCAGCGTCCGCCGCTCCTCCTACTCCATCCGCGAGTACGAGATGGGCCGCGTAACCCCCAGCGTCAGCACCCTCGCCGCCCTGGCCGACACCGTCGGCTGCGCGGTCGACGACCTCCTCGCCGAGACCGAGGAGACCGCCAATGCCGCCTAAGACCCGGCCCACTCTCGCCGACATCCGCAAGTGGCCGGCCACGGTGAGCGTGCCGCTCGCCGCGCAAGCCCTCGGATGCAGCAAGAGCCACCTGCACGAGCGCATCAAGGCAGGCGACAGCCCCGTCAAGACACTCCCGTTCGGAACCCGGCACGTCGTCATCACCGCCGACCTCGTGCGACTGCTATCCGGCGAAACGCCCCCCGCTCAAGAGGGGAACGAGGCTGCCTAATGGCCCAGAACGCAGAAATGCCGCACGGGGCACGTGCGGCATTTCGAGAAGACTCCGCGGCGGGCGGTAAGTCCGCTGCCACCGTACCGCAGGCATCGCCGCAGAGCGACGGCCTGTTCCCCGTCGACCCTGCGCCGCTCATGGCCCGCCCCCTGGTGCTCATCACCCGCGGACGCGTCGAGTACCTGGCGCACTGCCCCAACTGCCGCGACTGGCACCGCCACGTCCACCTCGGCAACGTCACCGGACCCTGCGGCACCGAGTACGAGCTGCAGTCCCGACGAGCCAAGGGGGCCGCATGAGCGACAGCACCCTGCCCCCGAAGACTCAGTGCGGCCACTGGATCGGCGCCGAATCGGGGTACTGCCGAGCAGGCAAGGGCATCCGCCACTACCTGCCCGGCTACCGCTGCCCGGCCCACACCCCGGCCGCCCTGCAGGGCAAGCCTGAAGCGCCCCCCGGCCCCGGCTGGCCTATCCACCGGGAGGTGCAGGCATGAACAACTGGCAGAACGCCCTCGACAACGCCCTGCAGGCCGCAGACCGCGACTTCGGCGTCTTCCCACTCTCCCGCAACAAGGTTCCCGCCATCCCGTCCCCTCACGAGAAGGGACACCGCTGCGGAGGCCTCCGAGAGTGCGGAGCGTTCGGGCACGGCGTCCTCGACGCCAGCACCTGCCCCGACATCATCAGCGCAGGGTTCGACCAGGCCCCGCACGCCGCCGGATACGGCATCGCATGCGGCGCCGGACCCGTGGCGCTCGTCGGTATCGACCTCGACCGGAAGAACGGCGTCGACGGCTGCGCCAGCCTCAACCAGCTGGCCCGGGAGCACGGATTCACCATCCCGCGCACCGTAACCGTGTGCACGCCGTCCGGCGGATTCCATCTCTGGTTCACCGGCCCGGCAGGCGTCCACGTACCCAACAGCGTCGGACGCCTCGGCCCCGGCATCGACATCCGCGGCACCCGCGGCTACCTCGTCGGCCCCGGAAGCCGGGGCAAGGCAGGCGAGTACACCGTTCACCCCAGCATCACGGAGCCGACCGTTCACCCGATCCCCGAGCAGCTGCTCACGCTGCTGATGTCGCCGCCCGCACCGAAGTTCCGGCAGCCGCTCACACGGCGCGTACCAAGCCCCCGCGGAAACGTCCTCGACGGCCTGGTGCGGTTCGTCGCCCAATCCGCCGAAGGCACGCGGAACGACCGCCTGTTCTGGGCTGCAGCCCGAGCATGGGAGCACGTGAGGGATGGGCATCTCGCGGCCAGCGAGGTGGGGGGCGCCCTGGTCCCGGCGGCTGTCGGGGTGGGACTGGGTGAGCGTGACGCCGAACGCACCGTGGACTCAGCCCGAAAGGAGGTAGGAGCGTGACCGAGCCCTACGCCCAGCCGGCCGCCGCCCCGAGGCTGCGCGTCGTCCCCCTGCCGAAGAACGCCCACGGCGGCCACCTCGGCATGGCCGAGCGCTTCCTGGAGCAGCACTCCGACGAGCTGCGGTTCGTCCACGGGATCGGCTGGCACCACTGGGACGGCGCCCGCTGGAAGCCCGACGAGGAACGCATCGACGTCGAGGCTGCCATCGCCACCACGAAGCGAGCGCTCGCCGACGTGCTCCGCATGGACAAGTCCCCTGAGCGGGATGCCCTGTACGCCGACGTGAAGAAGTCAGAGAGCGCGGCCGGCATCGAGGGCATGCTCAAGCTGGCCAGTGCCCTCAAGCCGATCTCCACCGCGTCGCGCCAGCTGGACGCCGACCCGTTCTACTTCAACACCCCTCTCGGCACGGTCGACCTGCACGAAGGGTCCATCAAGCCCAACGACCGCAACGACCTGATCACCAAAGTTGCCGGGGGCGGGATCGGCGAAGAACCGAACGAGGAATGGGAAGCGTTCCTCAAGCGGATCCTGCCCGACGAGGACGTGCGGGCCTTCGTTCAGCGGCTGTTCGGCTACGCCATGCTCGGCAAGCAGACCGAGCACGTGATGCCGATCTTCACCGGCACCGGCGCCAACGGCAAAGGCACCCTCCGCGACGCCCTCATGGCCGCATTCGGCGACTACTGCATCGAGGTCGACCCCGCACTGCTCATGGAGTCCAAACACGAGCGGCACGGCGCCTTCAAAATGCGGCTCCGCGGCGCCCGACTGGCCTTCTGCTCCGAGACGGAGAAGGGCCGCAAGTTCGCCGAAGCCACCATGAAGCGGCTCGTCGGCGGCGACCAGATCGAAGCCAACCTCATGCACAAGAACCCGATCACCTTCGACCCGTCCCACACCCTCGTCATGCTGACCAACCACCTGCCGGCCGTCAGCGGCGACGACCCCGCGGTATGGCGCCGCATCCTCGTCGTCCCGTTCGACGTCGTCATCCCCGAGGAAGAGCGAGACGGCGAACTGCCCGCACGGCTCAAGCAGGCGACCGCGGCCGTCCTCGCATGGGCCTACGCCGGATGGCTCGACTACCAGCAGCAGGGCCTCAACCCGCCCGAGGCGGTGCGGGTCCGCACCGAGCAGTACCGCACCGACAGCGACACTCTCGGTCGCTTCCTCGCCGAGCGGACCCTTCCCGGCTCGCACGGCTACGTCCGCTCGCGGGAGCTCTACAGCGCTTGGTCGACGTGGTGCCACAACGCCGGCATCAAGGCCGATGAAGTCGGCTCAGAGGTGGCGTTCGCGACGTCCATGAAGGCCCGCGGCTACGAGAAGAAGGCCCGCAAGATCGGGGCCGTCTGGCTCGGCCTCATGCTCGCCGGCGACGAGGAGGACGAAGCGGCCTGACCTGCAATTACGTCTGAGGGGTGGTGGGTTGTGGTGGGTCTCCCCAAAACCTTCCATGTGTGCGCACGTAGCGAGTTTCGGAAAACCCACCACAACCCACCACCCACCACCCGGCAACCGGACCTCAACCCACCCCCTCCCACCCCCGCTAATGCACACCCCAACCCCAGCCACCCACCGGGAGCAACCGTGACATCCCACGTCGAGCAAGCCGTCGCGGCGCGGATAGCCGCAGCGGGACAGAAGCGGGCCAGGCGCAGGCTGCAGCGGGCCGAGTTGGACGAGGCCCGCACCTACGGACTGGAAGCCCGGCACGCCGCGAAGCTACGCCGCTGGGCCGCCGAGGAGAACCCCGAGTGACCCGCGCCCGACACCAGTGCGCGGCCTGCGAGCGGTTCGTCACCAGCGCCCGCTCCAAGCCCTGCGTCCGCGGGTGCGGCGCCCGACTCTGCCGAACCCCCCGCCGACCGCCGTGCAACGACGTACACGGCGGACAGTGCCCCAACCTCGACCTCCCGGAGGCCTCGTGATGTTCACCTACGACACCTCACGCGGCTACGTCACATGCGACCGAGGCTGTCGCCACTGGGGGCCGCACGGCGCCGCTGGCCTCCTCCTGCTCCACGCCGGGCAGATCCTCCTGCAGCAGCGAGCCTCACACGTCCACCACGGCGGGACGTGGAGCATCCCGGGAGGCTCTCTCCACGATGGTGAGACCCCGCGCGCTGGTGCCCGCCGCGAAGCGACTGAAGAACTCGGCGGTCTGCCGCGCATGCGTCACCACGTCACCCACCCCAACGATCACGGCGGATGGACCTACCACACCGTCATTGCCCAAGCCCTCGAACCGTTCCACCCCCGCCACGGCGACGGAGAAGGCAGCCAAACCCGCTGGATCGCCCCCCAGGACGTCAACGACCTGACGCTGCATCCCGGCTTCGCCGAAACCTGGGGCCGCATCGCCGTCCTCCTCGGAGGCCGCCGATGGTGCTGCCCGAAGCCCTCACCCTCGACAGCGGCCCGCAGCTGTGGAACGACCGACAACTACAGCGCGACATCAACCGGTACGTCACCCGCCAGGCCCGCGCCATGCGGCCCGACATCTTCGCGATGATCCTCGACCGGACCGGCCCCGACCTACTGCCCACCATCCTGTGGCACGCCTGGCGCCGCCACATCATCCCCACCGACGCCATTGGCGAACACCTCGGTATGGCCTTCGCGTACTGCGCCCGCCCCGGAGAACTCCTCACCCAGGAACGCTGGCTCACCCTCTTCGAGGCCGTCGGATTCCGCATCGACGGAACCCCGGCAGACCGGCCGACCCAGCCAACCAGGCTCTACCGGGCCTGCCTGCCCAAGCACACCCGGCGCATGTCCTGGACGCCAGACCTTCACGTCGCCCGCGCCTACGCGACTGGAGAAGGCCACCACCAGCCCGGCGCCGGCCACATCTACACGGCCGTCGCCGACCCCCAGTACGTCCTCGCTATCAACGACGACGTCCTTGCCAACCCCGACGAAACCGAGTGGATCGTCGACCCCCGAAACCTCGACATCACCCCGCACGGACAGGAGAACTGACCATGGACCGCGAACAGATCCTCAACAGCTACAACCAGCAGCTCGCCCGCATCGCCGACAACCGCACGTACAGCGACCACGCCAAGCAGGTACTGACCGCGAAGGCGTACACGGCCGCCCAGTCGGCCATGGACCAGCTGCGGGAGTCCACCGTCGAGCAGCTGCGCGGCCGACGTCAGGACATCCGCCGCCGCATGTTCGGGCACGCCGACACCGGCGACGCGAACACCATCCTCGCCCGCCGCAACGCATCCGACCGGGCCGCCGAACTCGACAACCCGCGCATCGCCCGCGCCCAGCTCGGCGAGGCGCTCGCCCAGGGGGACAGCATCCTCGCCCGGGCCATCGCCCAGCAGGCAGACGCCTGGGGATGGGACGACGTCGTCGGCGCCTACGCCGAAACCCGCCCCGACTTCGCCCGGCTCGCCGAGGAGTTCAACAACACCCCCAACCCGGACGACCGGGGCTGGAGTCTCGGCAACGCGTTCGCGCACGTCGTCCCCGCGCCCGACATGCTCGGCGGACTCCAGCCCCACCAGATCGGCCGGCTCGCCGAGCAGGACCTCGAGGACGCAGCATGAGCATCGGCAACCTCGTCGCAGACGCCACCCGAGCGGTCACGGCCGCCGAACGGCGCAAGCTCCCCGTACCCGACGCGGTACGGCAGACCGCGGCCGTCCGCGGCGCCATCCTCCAGACCATCCAGCAACCCGACCCCGAACGGCCCGCCCTGCCGGATACGGCCGCCGACGTCGAGCAGGCCATACGCGAATACGCCGCCCAGCTCCACCTCGTCGACCTCACCCGGCGGGCAGCCGACCGGTTCGAGGAAGAGGCAGACCTGCGCTACGTCGGAGCCGTCCGCGCGTCCATCGCCGACTGGATCGCCGGCCTGCAGAAGGAGTTCACCACCCTCGTCGGCGTCGTCTCCAAAGCCGCGGCCAAGCTCCCCGACGACCTGATGGCGCTCGACCCCAAGCGGATGAACTGGAACGACGCCGCCCGCTCAGCCGCCTATACCAAGGCCGAAGGTGCAGCCGTCCAACTGGAACAGCTCATCTCCGACCGGACAGACATGGTCAAGGTGGCAGGCGGAGACGGAGGCCGCGACAACGCCCTCTACTCCGTGGCCGCCATGCCCGACCCCAGCGCCGAGCGAGTCATGGCCGGCGACTGGCGACAGCTGTCGCCGACCATCGCCAAGTGGCGGGAGCTGCGGGGGCAGCCGGTCGCGCGGTGGGTGTACCTCGTGCGCCAGCAGGAGCTCAACCTCACGCTCGCCACACCAGGCGAGGTCAGGCAGCGGTCGTCCCAGGTCGAACGGTGGAGGGATGCAGGGCACGCGATGCGGTCGGCCACCACCCGAGCAGGCGGCGAGGCAGCGGTCAGGCAGTACCTCACCAGGACGGCCTGACTCACAAGCTCGGCGTCAAAGGCATCGACCTTGTCTGATCTTCACAAGCGTCGAACCCATGGAGCGGGAGTCTTCACCGTTCTCGCCCGCACCAGCGCCGACCCCCTACCCCCACCCCCCTCCCCCCGGGGGCGGGGGTAGGGCACAGGCACAGCACAGCAAGCAGTTGAGTTCGATCAACAACACGAAGAACGAAACAAGATCAAAAGACTTGAAATCGAATCGAATTGATCAACGAAGCAAGCGAACGCGACGACACAGCGAGCAGCCACACCGGGGCGTTACGGATCACGCCCTCTACCTGCACAGACATACCTGATCATGCCTCTGACCTGCGGGAACACCCTGGGGACCCACACCTCCACCCGCACCCCCAGGTACCGGGGCCGTTTAGCAATCAAGGATCGCTGCATCGCAGAAACGTCAGTTTTACCAAGGGAGGTCAGCCGTGGCTGATGACGAGAACACCCCAACTCCGCCCCCGGCCGGCCTCGGTGAGCGCGGTCTGAAGCTGTGGACGGACACGCTCGAGGACCTCGAACTCGACCCCGACGAGCTGATCCTCCTCGAGGAGGCGTGCCGCCTGGCGGACGAGCTTGACGAGATGGGTGTCCTGCTGGCCAACTCGGCGATGTTGTCGAAGGGTTCGCGCGGGCAGCCGGTCGCCAATCCGCTGATCCGGGAGATCCGCGGTCACCGTCTGGCTCTGTCGCGGGTGCTGCGGCAGTTGGGGGCCACGCGGCCGGGGGAGGACGACCAGGAGAGGCTGACGCCTTCCCAGCGCGGTCGTAAGGCTGCGATCGCCCGGCATCACGGGGCGCGGTCGCTGGCGCCGGTCCGTCCGATCTGGCCGCCGCGGGAAGGGGATGCGTCGTGAGGCGCCGGCAGCGAAGTGAGTCGAGCGTGCCCGAGCATCTGCGCCGGTTCGACTGGCGGGAGTGGCGGGAGCCGGCCGCGTCGGACGATCCGTTCCCGGAGTATCGGACTTGGTACATGGGTCTGTGCGACTGGCTGGCGGCTCGCCGGGCTTGGGCAGCGGGGCACGACGTGCCGCTGCGCCAGGTGCCCAAGGAGCCGGTGCCGCCCCCAGGCCCACGGCCAGCGTTGTACGCGTCGCCGCCCGGCGAGGAGGCCCCCAAGGTCCACCGGGCCCGGTCCGTTCCGCGTGCTCGCCCCATCAAGTTGCAGTGAGGAGAGAGGGTTACGAGGATGGCTGAGCCGAAGCGGATCGTCCTGCAGGACGGCACGGTGCGGTGGCGCACGGTGGTCGACGCTGGCCACGACGAGAACGGCAAGCGAATCCAGCTCACGATCACCAAGGACACGAAGACGGAGGTTAAGGAGGAACGCGCCAGGATCATTGCCGCTCGCTCCTCGGGCACCTTCATCGCCCCCAGCAAGCTCACGCTGGGGGAGTGGCTTGACCAGTGGCTGGAGTACAAGCAGCGGGACGTCGAGGAAACCACGATCCGCACGTACCGGCTCGCCCTGGTCCACGTGCACGACCGTCTCGGGCATGTGCGGCTGCAGGAGTTGACCGAGGATCAGGTGCAGGGCTGCGTCGATGACATCGTCCGTCAGGGCCGTCGCATGGGCGGCACGCCTGGTACGCGGCTCGCTGTGTCCACGGTTGACGGCGTCCTCACCCGCCTGAAGGAGGCGCTGAGCCGTGCGGTCGTGCGGAAGCTGATCGCCGTGAATCCGGCGCAGCACGTGCGGGTGGCACTCGTCGACAAGAAGACCGACAAGCGGGAGCGGGTTGAGGTCAAGCCGTGGACGGTGGAGGAGGTGCAGACGTTCATCCGTGGCATCGAGTCGGACCGGCTGTACGCCCCGCTGCTGCTGTCCCTGATGGGGCTGCGTCCGGCCGAGGTGTGCGGGCAGCGCTGGGTGGACATCGACCTGCAGCGCGGCGTTCTGGAGATGACCAACACCCGCACGATGATCGGGAACGTCAAGGTGCTGGAGAAGGACGCCAAGACGGCTGCCGGCGAACGGGGACTGCCGCTGCCTCAGTGGCCGTGGGAAGCGCTGAAGAGGTTCAAGGCGCAGCAGGCCCGGGAGAAGCTCGCCGCGGGCGAGGGCTACACCGATACCGGCTACGTCCTCGTCGACGAGCTAGGGATTGCCCTGAATACGCGGAAGCTGCGCGAGCACGCCTACCGGCTCATGGATGAGCTGCAGTTGCGCCGTGTCCGTCTGTACGACGCGCGGCACAGCTGCTTGTCCTACCTGGCGGTGAACGGCGTTCCTGACGTCGTGCTGGCCGCGTGGGCGGGGCACACGAACGCCAACTTCACGAAGCGTAAGTACGTCCATGTCACGCCGGAGGACATGCGGGCCGCCGCCGCGGCATGGGACGTGTTCCACGGTGGTGACCCGAAGGCCGCTACGTGAGAAATTGTGAGAAACGATCTCTGCCCAGGTCTCCCATATGGCCTCTGACCTGCGGTGGGAGATGCGGACGCAGAACAGTGTCCAGATTCTACTGGCGGTTTGTGCAGGCCAGCGCCGCGGCCCGGTTGGGCGGAACGTACGAGACGTGCGTCACGTCGCGCAGACGGCTCCGGCGCTACTCCACCGTGTCCTCGTACGGCAGCAGACCCGGCCGCTTCGCCGGGCGGCCGTCGCCGGAGGAGCGGCCGGTCAGGCGGCGTCCGATCCAGGGCAGCAGGTACTGCCGGGCGAACCGGGCGTCGGCGACCCGCCGCGAGGTCCACCCCGGCGGCAGCGTGGCCGGCATCGGCGTACGCCACTCGGTGTCCTCGGGGTCGTACCCGAGCGTCTGCCACACGGCCTCAGCGACCCTGCGGTGCCCCTCAGCCGAGAGGTGCAGCCGGTCCACGTCCCACAGGCGCGGGTCACTGAGCGACGGGGCGCCGTACAGGTCGACGACGACGGCGCCGTGCCGCGCGGCCAGCTCGTCCACGTGGGCGAACAGCTCCTCCATGCGCGGCCGGAACCGCTCCAGCACCGGGCCCTGGCGGCCGGGGCTGCGCATCAGGACCAGCTGTTTGCAGGACGGGGCCAGCCGCTCCACGGCCTCGGTCAGCAAGGCGCGCACGCGCACCATGTCGCACTTGGGCCGCAGGGTGTCGTTGAGCCCGCCGACCAGCGTGATCACGTCGGCCTGCATGGCCGCCGCAACCTCGACCTGCTCGTCGACTATCTGGCGGATCAGCTTCCCGCGCACCGCGAGGTTGGCGTACCGGAAGCCGGGCGTACGGGCGGCCATCCGGCCGGCGAGGAGGTCGGCCCAGCCCCGGTAGGAGCCGTCCGGGAGGAGGTCCGACATGCCCTCAGTGAAGGAGTCGCCGACCGCGACCAGGCTGCTGTAGGTGGGATTCGTCTGCATGGCGACAGAAATAGTATCCCGTGCACATACCCGTCGGTCGGTCGGCCTGCGTCCCCCGACCTCACGCCCGCTGCCCGAACAGCTCCCGCAGCACGTCCTCCATGGTCACCACACCGCCCAGCCGCCCGTCGCTCCCCAGCACGGCCGCCAGGTGCGTCCGGCTGCCGCGCATGGCGGTGAGCACGTCGTCCAGCGGCGTGCTCTCCCGTACGCGCGCGATGGGCCGCATGTCGTCCACCTGGAACGGCACGTCCCGCGGGGAGGCGTCCAGCGCGTCCTTCACATGCAGATAGCCGACGATGTGGCGGCCGGAGTCGACGACCGGGAAGCGGGAGAAGCCCGACTCGGCCGACAGCCCCTCCAGCTCCTCCGGAGTGACGCCCACGCGCGCGTAGACGACGCGTTCCAGCGGAAGCACCACGTCACGCACCGGCCGACGACCCAGTTCCAGGGCGTCGTGCAACCGCTCCCGCGCGCGCTCGTCGATGAGGCCGGCCTCACCGGAGTCCCGCACCAGGCGGGCCAGCTCGGCGTCCGAGAACGTGGCGGTGACCTCGTCCTTGGTCTCGACGCGCATCAGCTTCAGGAGCGCGTTGGCGAAAGCGTTGATCGTGAAGATCACCGGCCGCAGCGCCCGCGACAGCGTGACCAGCGGCGGGCCGAGCACCAGGGCGCTGCGCACCGGCTCGGCCAGCGCGATGTTCTTCGGCACCATCTCGCCGAGCAGCATGTGCAGATACGTGGCCAGCGACAGCGCGATCACGAAGGACACCACGTGCCCCGCGCCCTCCGGCACGCCCACCGCGTGGAACACCGGCTCCAGCAGATGCTCGATGGCGGGCTCCGCGACCACACCGAGCACCAGCGTGCACAGCGTGATGCCGAGCTGTGCCGCGGCCATCAGCGCGGACACGTGCTGCAGACCCCACAGCACGCTCTTGGCGCGCCGGTCGCCCTGGTCGGCGTACGGCTCGATCTGCGAGCGCCGAACCGAGATGAGCGCGAACTCGGCGCCCACGAAGAAGGCGTTCACGACCAGCGTCGCGAAACCGATGAGCAGCTGTACGGCGGTCATCGCTCGCCCTCCTTCTCGTCCTGCTCCGCCGCGTCGTCCAGCGGCGCGTGCATCAGCACCCGCGCGGCCCTGCGCCCCGCGGCGTCCACCACGTCGAGGCGCCAGCCGACGACCTCGACACAGTCACCGACCGCGGGGATGCGGCCGAGCTCCGTCGCGACGAGACCGGCCAGGGTCTCGTACGGCCCGTCGGGCGCTCTCAGCCCCACGCGCGCGAGCTGGTCCACCCGCGCCGAGCCGTCGGCGGAGTACAGCGCCCGGCCCTCGTCGTCGCTGCCGGCCTGGGCGAGGTCGGGTGTCTCGTGCGGGTCGTGCTCGTCCCGCACCTCGCCGACGACCTCCTCGACGATGTCCTCGAGCGTCGCCACGCCCGCCGTGCCGCCGTACTCGTCGATCACCACGGCCATGGTGCGCTTGCCGGACAGCCGGTCCAGGAGCCGGTCGACGGTGAGCGTCTCGGGGACCAGGAGCGGCTCGCGCATCAGCTCGGCGACGGAGACGCGCGGACGGGCCCCGGCGGGCACCGCCAGGATGTCCTTGATGTGCGCGGTCCCCACGACCGCGTCGAGGCTGCCGCGGTAGACGGGGAACCGGGACAGCCCGGTCGCCCGCGTCGCGTTCGCCACGTCCTCGCAGGTCGCCTGGGCGTCGAGGGCGACGACCTGGACGCGCGGGGTCATGACGTTCTCCGCGGTCAGGTCGGCCAGGTTCAGCGTCCGTACGAAGAGCTCGGCGGTGTCCGCCTCCAGCGCACCCTCACGGGCGGAGTGCCGGGCGAGGGCGGCCAGCTCCTGGGGCCCGCGCGCGGCGGCCAGCTCCTCGGTGGGTTCCACCCCGAAGCGGCGGACGATGCGGTTCGCCGTGTTGTTGAGGTGAGTGATGAAGGGGCGGAAGATCGCGCTGAACCAGCGCTGCGCGTTCCCGACCCGCTTGGCCACGGCCAGGGGCGAGGAGATCGCCCAGTTCTTGGGCACCAGCTCGCCGACGACCATCAGGACGATCGTCGACAGCGCCGTGCCGATCACCAGCGCGATCGAGCCCGACGCCGAGTGGGAGATGCCGAGCGCCTCCAGCGGGCCCGCGATGAGCCTGGCGATCGACGGCTCGGCGAGCATGCCGACGACCAGGTTGGTGACGGTGATGCCGAGCTGTGCGCCGGAGAGCTGGAACGTCAGATTCCGTACGGCTTTCAGGGCGCCGGACGCGCCCCGCTCGCCGCGTTCCACGGCTCGCTCCAGCTCGCTGCGCTCGACCGTGGTCAGCGAGAACTCCGCCGCGACGAAGGCACCGCAGGCCAGCGACAGCAGGATCGCCACCAGCAGGAGGAGCACTTCGGTCATCGGGTCACCTCCGTCCCATGGTCGGACAGGGTGGGGAGGATCGCGCGATGTCGGGTACTGGGAGGCTCGCCCATGGGCGGACGCTCACACCTTTCCTTGGAGGGCCGAAGTGGTCCAGCAATAGTAAAGGACGGGCAAAGTGATTCGGTATTGATCCGTGTGTGATCCCTGTCCGAGCTGATTCAGTCGTTCAGCGGCTTCACCCACCGCCGCCAGTGATCCTCCGGCGAGTACCCGGCCGCGCGCCAGGCATGGTGCGCGCTCTCGTTGCGCTGGAGCACCATCGCGTCACCACGGCGCCCTCCCAGCCGTACGAACCGCTCCTCCGCCGCGGCCAGCAGCGCCGAGCCGATGCCGCGGCGGCGGCGCTGCGGGTGCACCGCCAGCCGGTACAGATGGCAGCGCCAGCCGTCGAAGCCCGCGATCACCGTGCCGACCAGCTCGCCGTCCAGCTCCGCCAGGATCAGCGCCTCGGGATCGCGGGCGACCAGCCCCTCCACGCCGTCCCGGTCGTCACTGATGCTCGTGCCCTCGGCGGCCGTCTTCCAGAAGGCCAGCACGCTGTCGAGGTCGCCGGCCGTCGCGGGCCGTATCCGCAGATCAGTCATGCCGCGATCCCATCACGGGCGGCGGAACGGGAAGCGGAATTCCATTATCCGGACGGCTACTTGCCGCGCAGCCCCGCCATCACCGGGGCAAACGCCTCCATGTACGGCTCGAGGACCGTCAGATACGAGAATCCGTACCGCTCGCGCTGGGCCAGCACCTGCGCGGCGATCTGGTCCAGGGTGCCGGTCATGATGATGGGCAGCTCCAGGGCCTGCTCCAGGGTCAGCTCCGGCACCCGGTCGAGGAGCGGCTGGATCACGGCCTCGCGGTCCTCCGTGACGGTCACCATCTGCAGAAGCAGGTTCAACTCGGCCGGTTCCGGCCGATCCGCCGCGAACTTCCGGTAGCGGGCCACCCGTTCGTCGAGCTGCTCGGCCGTGACGGGGAGCAGCCGCCCGGTCGAGCTCTTCGGGTCCGGGTAGGCGCCTCCGAATGCCGCGATGTCGGCGTGCTCGGCGGTCAGCCGCAGGACGCGGTCGCCGTTGCCGCCGACCAGCAGCGGCACTCGGGGCTGCTGCGTGGGCTGCGGCTGGTACGACTCGGCGACGAGCAGCCGCCCGAGTTCCTCGACCGTGCGCCGCAGATGGTCCACGCGCTCGCGAGGAGTACCGAACGGCAGACCCGCGGTGTCGTGCTCCGCCTGCACGTAACCCGCGCCCAGCCCCAGTTCCAGCCGACCGCCCGTCAGCGCGTCGGTCGTCGCCACCTCCCGGGCGAGCAGGGCCGGGTTCCAGAACCCCGCGTTGAGCACGAACGTGCCCAGGCGCGGCCGCTCGGTCGCCTCGGCCGCCGCGACCAGGGCCGGGAACGGCGCCGGCATGCCCAGATGGTCCGGGACCAGGATCACGTCGTAGCCGAGTTCCTCGGCCCGGCGGCACTTGGCGCGCCACTCGTCGGCAGGGGCGGCGGTCATCAGGTTGACGCCGAAACGGAACGGACGGGGGCCCACCGGTCGCGACATGAACTCTCCTCACCTTGACGGGACTTGAGCGGCTGCCGCGATTCCATCACTCGTGCGCGATGGCCGCCAGCACATTCATGCGCGATGCACGCAACGCGGGCAGCAATGCCGCCACCACGCCCACCACCGCCGAGCCGATCACCACGGCCACGATCGTGCCCCAGGGGATCGCCAGCGCCGTCATGCCCTGCAACGCCAGCACCTGCTGGGTGCACACCCCCCACACCAGCCCCAGCGCGAGCCCGAGGACCGCGCCGAACACGGCGATCACCACCGACTCCAGGCGGATCATGCGGCGCAGTTGCCGGCGTGCGAGCCCGATGGCCCTGAGCAGCCCGATCTCCCGGGTGCGTTCGACGACCGACAGTGCGAGGGTGTTGACCACGCCGAGCACCGCGATGATGATCGCGAGGCCGAGCAGGGCGTACACGAGGTAGAGCAGCACGGCGATCTGATCGTGCACCAGCTGCTTGTAGTCGGCGATGTCCCGGACCTGCACCTGCGGATACGGGTCCAGCGTCTTCTCCAGGCCGGCCCGCAGGTCGCCCGCGCTCGTGCCGGAGGCGGCGTTGACGTACACGGCGGCGTCCTGCCCGCCCGGCGCGTACTTCTCCAGCGTGGCCAGGCCGAAGTAGATGCCGCCCTGGGAGCCGAACCCGTCGGCGGACTCCTGGTCGGTGAGGGCGCCCACCGTCAGCTCGGCCCGCCGGTCGCCCTGGAACTCGACGGGGACGGTGCTGCCGACGCGTACGCCGTGGTCCTCGGCGAAATCCTTGTCCATGGCGAGGTGCCCGTCCGCAAGGGCCGCCGCGCTGTCGCCCTGTGCGTAGGTGATGTTGGCGACCTCGTCGAGCTGCGGTTCATAGGCCGCGGCGGTCGTCTGCACGCGGTCGCCGTCCGGCAGGCGCACCGCGATCGTCGTGAACTGCGAGCGTACGACGAGGCCCACGCCCTCGGTGTCCCGGATCCGGTCGGTGATCTCCCGGGGGAACGGCACGAAGTTGCTGTTCTGCACCACGAAGTCGGCGCCCAGCGTCTTGTCGATCTGCTCGTCGAACGACTTGGTCATCGAGGCGCTCGCCACCGACATCCCGCCGACCAGCGCGAGGCCGACCATCAGGGCGGCGGCCGTGGCGCCGGTGCGGCGTGGATTGCGCAGGGCGTTGCGCTGGCTCATCCGGCCGATCGTGCCGAACAGAGCGGGGAAGGCCCCGCCGAGGACCCGGATCACCGGCCGTACGAGCAGCGGTCCGGCGATCACGGTCGCGATGAGCGTCAGGATGACGCCGAGGCCCAGCAGGGACGCCGCCGTCGATGTCTTCGACGACACGGCACAGCCCACGAGCGCCGCCGCCCCGGCCGCCCCGACCACCGCGCCGACGACCGCCCGCAGCCGCAGCGGCCGTCCGATGTCGGCGATCTCGGCGTCCGCGAGGGCCGCCATCGGCGACACGCCCGCCGCGCGCCGGGCCGGGAGGTAGGCCGCGACGAAGGTGACACCGAGGCCGACGACGTACGCGACGACCGGCGTCCCCCAGCCGATGACCATCTCGGCGGCCCTGATGTTCATGCCCAGCAGGCCCATCAGCTCGATGAGCGCGACGGCCAGCCCGATGCCGGCCGCGAGCCCCAGCGTCGAGCCGACCAGGCCGAGCAACAGCGCCTCGGCGAGGACCGAGCGCCGCACCTGGCGCCGGTCCGCGCCGAGGGCCCGCAGGAGGCCCAGCTCGCGGGTGCGCTGGGCGATCAGCATGGAGAAGGTGTTGACGATCAGGAAGACGCCCACGAGTACGGCGATCCCGGCGAAGCCGAGCATCACGTACTTGATGATGTCGAGGAACCCGCCCAGCTGTTCGACGTCCGACTGGGCCTGCTCGTCGGCGGTGCGCAGTTCGTAGGCGCCGGTGTCACCGCCGAGCTGCTCGGCCACGCGCCGCTTGAGGTCCGTGTCGCTGACGCCCTCGGCCGCGTCGATCGAGATGCTGGTGGCCGCCTTCGGGTCGCCCAGGAGCTTCGTCTGAGCGGCCTCGGTGTCGAAGAAGACCAGTGCGGCGCCGGGGTTGGTGGTGGTGAAGGTGACGATGCCGACGACCTCGACCGGGAAGGAGCCCTCCTGCCCGATGACCGTCAGACGGTCGCCGATCCGTACGTCCTTGCTGTCGGCGGTCTCCGCGTCGATCAGCACCTGCGCGTCGCCCTTCGGGGCGTGCCCGGAGGTGAGCTCCACGGGGCTGCGCTCGGTCGGGTTCCAGGCCGTGCCGATGGTCGGGGCGCCGGTGGTCGGGCCCACCGACTTGCGGTTCTTGTCGGCGACGGTGAGGCCCTCGACGTCCACGTCCGGGCGTGCCGCCGCGACGCCGTCGACCCGGGCCAGCCGGTCGGCGAGCGAGGCCGGCAGGGTCAGGGTCTGCCCGGAGGGGATCGTCTCGTCGAGGGTCTCCTTCGGGGTGACGGTGACGTCGGCGGCGGTCGAGGCGAAGAGCCGGTCGAACGTGCGGCTGACGGTGTCCGAGAAGATCAGGCTGCCCGCGACGAAGGCCACGGAAAGGATCACCGCCAGGGCGGAGAGCAGCAGCCGCCCCTTGTGGGCGAGGAAGCTCCTGAGCGTCGCCTTGAGCACCGGGTCAGCGCTCCTCGGGCGGGGCGGGCCGCTCGGACGGTGCGGGCGAGGCGGACGCCGGCCCGTTGCCGGGGATCGCCCCCGGTGCGGGGCCGCCGCCGTCGAACGGGCCGCGGGTCACGTCGAAACGCTTCATGCGCTCCAGTACGGCATCCGCCGTCGGCCGTTCCATCTCGTCGACGATCCGTCCGTCGCCCAGGAAGAGCACCAGGTCGGAGTGGGCGGCGGCGCCCGGGTCATGGGTGACCATGACGACGGTCTGCCCCAGCTGGTCGACGGCCTCGCGCAGGAAGCCGAGCACCTCCAGGCCGGCGCGCGAGTCGAGATTGCCGGTCGGCTCGTCCGCGAAGATCAGCTCCGGCCGCGAGGCCAGCGCGCGGGCGCAGGCGACGCGTTGCTGCTGGCCGCCGGAGAGCTGGGACGGCCGGTGCTTGAGGCGGTCCCGCAGCCCGAGTGTGTCGATGACCTGGTCCAGCCACTTCTCGTCGGGCTTCTTGCCCGCGATGTCCATGGGCAGGGTGATGTTCTCGGCCGCGTTCAGGGTCGGGATCAGGTTGAACGACTGGAACATGAACCCGATCCGGTCCCGCCGCAGCCGGGTCAGCTCACGCTCCTTCAGCCCGGTGATCTCGGTGTCGCCGAGCCACACCTGTCCCGCCGAGACGTTGTCGAGGCCCGCCAGACAGTGCATCAGCGTGGACTTCCCGGAACCCGACGGCCCCATGACGGCGGTGAAGCGCCCGCGCGCGATGTCCACGTCCACCGAGTCGAGGGCGAGCACCGTGGTCTCACCCGAGCCGTACGCCTTGGTCAGACCGCGGGCGCGGGCCGCGATGCCGTCGGCCGACGCGGGGCCCGGGGCGTAACGGGCAGCTGCTGTGGACAAGACCGCCTCCTCATGGACGGAACGACTCGTCGTCACCGCCGAGACTAATGTGATCCACCACACACCCGGTATCCCCCCGAGGTCCCGGTCGGTCTCCGCCGCAGGTCGGGTCCCTGATATCGATGTAAGGGGCACCCGCCGATCCGGGGACGGCCCCTTGATCCCCGGTGACCCCCGGAGTGGACTCTTGCCGTGCTAGCGCGATCGCGCTAGCTTCGAAGTATGGCGAAGACCCAGTTGAACGTGAGGGTGGACGAGGGCACGGCCCGCGCCGCCCGTGAACGCGCGCTGGCCCGAGGTGTGAGCGTCAACCGCTACATCGAGGAGCTGGTCAAGCAGGACACCGGCGAGGTCGGCAACACGTTCGTGGAGGCCGCCGCCGATTTCATGAAGCAGTACGAGTCGGTGTTCGCCGAAGAGTTCGGCGCGGACCGTGAGGGCACGCGCGAAGGTCGCCACTGATCCGTTGAGCCATCTGAACATCGACCTTGCCTGGCTGCTGATGCTCGCCGAACAGAACACGCCGGGGGACCCCCAGGTCACCGACTGGGGAGCCCTCGTCGCGGCCGTCGCACGCCATGAGGCCGAGATATTCGACGTCCCCGTCTACGACAGCCCGCAGACCCGAGCCGCATCCCTGCTCCAACTCCTCATCCACGTCCCCGCGCTGGAGCGCTCCAACGCCCTGTTCGCCTCCGCCGTCGCCTACGCCTATCTCGTCGCCAGCGGCCTCAAGGTCGTCACCTCGCCCGAGCAGGTGCGCGACCTGGCCCGGCTGGTGAAGGGCGGCGAGGCCACGGTGCACGACATCGCGCGGGAACTGCGGCAGTGGAGCCTGTGACTACTCGCTGACCGGCGGACGCCATGCCGTCCCGAGAGCGCAGTACGACGAGGGCAACGTCGGCCCCCGCTCCGGCATCATCACCCGCCGGACGGGGCCGAGTTCGAAGCCGGCCCCGCGCAGCGCCCCGACCGGGTCGCGGGAGACATGGCAGCCGCCGCTCACCAGCGGCCACACCGTCCGGTCCAGGGCGCGCTGAGTGAGGAGCATGGCGCGCCCGCCGCCCCGCCCGTGCTCGAAGAACCGCACGACACCGCCGGGCCGCAGCACCCGCCGTACCTCACCGAGCGCACGCGGCACGTCCCGCACGCTGCACAGCACCAGCGAGAGCACAACGGCGTCGAAGGCCTCGCTCTTGACCGGCAGCGCCTCCGCCGCGCCCGGCACGACATCCACGGGCACGCCCGCCCGCAGCGCCGACTCCACCGCCAACTGCCGCAGCAGGCGCTCCGGTTCGATGGCGACGACCTCCGAGACGGCCCCCGGATAGTGCGCGAAGTTCAGGCCGTTGCCCGCGCCGATCTCGATCACCCGGCCGGACAGCCCGGCCAGCAGCCGGTCGCGGACACCGCCCATGCCCATCCGGGTCTCGGCGCTGACGCTGGTCCGGGCGTAGAAGCGGGCGAACAGCGGGTGGTGCACGGCATCCCGTGGCACCTTGCCGGAGGCGGCGGACCGTGGGGACCGTAGGGCCATGGGGACCTCCCGGGCGGGACGTGACTCACCCTGATTGTCCCCCGTAAGGGGCCGACGCACCCCCCGCCGTTGCGGTGGCTGCGGTTCCGGGCCGCCTCAGCCGATGAAGTCCCGGACCTGTTCGTACACGCCGTGGTCGTTGTTCATGTCGGTGTGCGAGACACAGCCGACCTCGACGTTCGTCGCGCCGCTCAGGATCGCCGTGGTGTCGGGCGTGAGCGCCTCGTCGCAGTTCGACCAGTAGCTGGCGTACGACACGCCGCCCGGGGTCTCGTCGCCGGAGTTCAGGGCGGTGAGGAACGAGCTGCCGGTGTTCATCTCCGCGCAGGAGGTGTACAGCCACGCGCACCACGAGGCGGTGGACGTGCCGTGGTTCACCCCGGCCGTGGAGACGAAGTCGTCGACGTACGACGTACCGCCGAGGTTCTTGAGGTAGTAGCGGGAACTGAGCGCGCCCAGCGAGTGAACGACCAGGTCGACCTTCGAGGCGCCGGTCCGGGCGAGCACGTTTCTGATCTCGGTCGCGAGCTGCTGGGCGGTGGTGGCGTTCGACTGGGCCCAGTCGTACGACCAGGCGTCCAGCTCGGCCGCCGCGTAACCGTCGGCCTCGAAGTAGCCGGCCCAGTCGTCCCAGCTGCTCGCCGAGCTGCTCAGGCCGTGCACGAAGACGACGGGGTCGTGGGTCGCGGCGTGCGCGGGTGTGGGGGAGAGGGACAGTGACAGAAGGAGCGATGCGGCCAGGGCCGAGGCGGCCGTGGCGATGCGACGCTTGTGGCGCTGCATGATGCCTCCTGAAACGTGTGGGGTTGTCAGGAGTGTCGAGCAGGTCTACGCGCGCCGCATCGGTGAAATCGCCGGTCTTTACGGTTCAAATAACTCGCCAGTAACGTCATTCGTGTGGTGACACCGGTGAACCCCCCACCTCTTGACCGCACTTCGCCACCGCAGCGCACGGACGCGTGGCGAGAACGGGCCGCCACCCTTCCCGAAGGGGTCCGGGTACGGGTGCTGCGTGCCGTGTACGGCGATCCGCGGGCCGCCGCCGAACTGGTCCCGCGTCTGACCGACCGCCAGGCGAGGGGCCTCGACCCGCTGCCCACGGACCCGGCCGGGCTGGCCCCGGCCCTGCTGCGTGAACGCCGGGCGGAGATACGGGCGTTGCCGGACGACACCCGCCTGCTCCTGCTCCTCGCCGCGGCCGACCAGTACCCGGTCCCCACCGACGCCTTTCTGCGCGCCGTCATGGCCGCCCGCCTCGACACCCGGTCCCTGGACGCGGCCGACGCTGCCGGGATCGCGCACGCGGGTGCCGGCGGGGTGGTGTTCCGCGACGCGTGGACGCGGATCGCGGCCTACGAGACGGGCTCCCCGGCCGACCGCCGCGACGTCCACCGCCTGCTGGCCCGCGTGCTGGGCGGCGCGGGGGAGACGCCGTGGCGCTCCTGGCACCGGGGTGCCGGCGCGCCCGGCCCCAGTGGCCGACTCGCGGCGGAACTCGGCGCCGCCGCGCGCACGGCAGCAACTGCGGGGCGGTTCCCCTTGGGGCGGGCATTGGCGGAACGGGCCGCAGCCCTGTGCCCCGAACCGTCCGAGCAGGCCCGCCTGCTGACCCGGGCAGCCGGGTACGCCTGGCGATCGGGCGACGGCGAACGGGCACGGCGGTTGGCGGCTGCCGGCTCCGAGGACGCCCTGAGCGGGGTGCTTGCCCTGCGGGCGGGGAATGCGGGCGAGGCGTTCGACGCGTTGGTGTCGGCGGCGGTTCGGACGGGGTGTGATGCCGGGGCGCGGGAGGGCTCGCGGTTCACGGCCCGCACCCCGGCCCCCGCCACCCACCTCCTCGCCCGCGCCACCGAAGCCGCCATCTACACCGGAGACCTACGTCGCCTGCGCGAGGCCTCGCGTGTGGCCGACCGGCTCGGGATCGTCCCGCCGGGGACGCTGGGCGGACTCGTGGCGGCGTTCGACGGGCGGTACGAGGATGCGCGTGACCTGCTGGAGGCGGCGGCCGGGCGATGCGGACCGGGTGGGGACCCCACCGTGCTCATCCACGCCGGGATCGCCGCCCTGCTCCTCGGCGACCACACCCGCGCGGCCACCGCGACCGTCCGTGCGGCCGCCTCCGCCCGGGCGCGGGGCACCCCCGTGACCGTGCCGCAGGCGATGGAGTTCCGTGTGTACGCCGACTTCTGGACCGGACGCCCCCGTGCCGGCGAGGCCGCCGCGACGGACGCGCTGTGGCAGGCCCACGCCACCGGTCAGGACAACGGTGCCTGTCATCTGCAGGCGGCCCTGGCCATGTTCGCGGCGCTCACCGGAGACGCGGACCTCTGCCGCGAACGCGCCGCGAGCGCCCGGTCGTACGCCCTCGCCCGTGGCCTGGGCCTGCCCGCCGCGCTCGCCCAGTGGGCGCTCGCCGTCCTCGACCTGAGCGGCGGCCGCTTCGCCGCCGCGGCCGCCCGGCTGCGCGCCCTGGCCGGGTTCGGACCCGGGCACGGCCACCGGGCCGTCCGTCACCTGGCCACCCCGCACTACGTCGAGGCCGCCGTCCGCACCGGCGACACCCGGGTCGCCCGGGTCGCCCACGCCGACTATCACCGCTGGGCGAACGCCGTGCGCAGCCCCGACGACCTGGCCCTCAGCGCCCGCTGCCGAGCCCTCCTCACGCCCGGCGCGGAAGCCGTGGACCACTACCGGGTGGCCCTCGACCTGCACTCCCACGGCACCCGCGACTTCGAACGTGCTCGCACGGAGCTGCTGTTCGGCAGCACCCTGCGCCGGCTGCGCCGCCGTACGGAGGCACGCGACCGCCTGCACAGCGCCCTGGAGGCGTTCGACTCCTTCGGCGCCCCGCACTGCGCGGCCCGGGCCCGCTCCGAACTCCGCGCCCTGGGCACGCCGGCCACCCCCACGCGAACCGGCCCCGACAATCCGACCGGCCGCCTCACGGCCCAGCAATTCCTGGTCGCCCGTATGGCCGCAGAGGGAGCCACCAACCGCGAGATCGCCGATCGCCTCGCCCTCAGCCCGCGCACGATCGACCACCACCTGCGGGGCGTCTTCAGCCGCCTGGGGATTCGTTCCCGTATCGAGCTGGTGCGGCTCATCGCCGAGGTCGACGAGAGCGAGGGAGGCGGGACCGGCTAGGCGTCGGCGAAGGCGCGGGCGAACCCGGCGAGGTTCCGCGGGCAGGTCCAGATCTCCCGCGTCATCCGGTGTTCGAACAAGTCCTCCGACTCGGCGTCGGGCCGGGGATCGACGTGGGCCAGCATTTCCAGGACGTCGCGAAGGTTGTCCAGCTCGTCGTCGAGCGGCATGTCGTCACACGGATGCTCGTCGTGGGCGCAGGTCGTCCCTCCGAGCGCCTGCTCGACGGCGCCCATCGCCTTCAGCACACGGGCCTCGGCCGCTGCATCCGGACGGGCGTAGATCACGTAGGGCCCTATCAGCACCAGTCCGAGGGTCCACAGAGCGGTGTCCGGACTGCCGGCTCGGACGCTCGCCACGAGGTTCCTCGCGCAGTCCAGCACCGCCCTCGGCGCATCGCCGAGGTAGTAGCCCTGGCGGATCTCGTCCCACGTGTCGATCAATTCGTCCCACTCCGCGGGAGCGGCGGGCTTCACGGCGCCTCCCTCCCCCGGAACCCCTCCGCATCCCAGGTCCCGAACAACCGCGGCGCCAGCCAACCCGGCGCCGCAGCACGGAAGTCGGCCGGTGCCAGTGCCCCCGCGCCGGTCGGCACCGCACCCAGCAGCGGCGCCCCCGCCACCTCGGGCAGGTCCGCGACATTGCAGCGCGACGCCAGATCCGGTGCCGCGGGCCAGCTGCCGATCACCACGCCCAGCAGGTCCACTCGGCGTGAGCGCAGTTCACGCGCCGTCAGCTCCGTCGTGTTCAACGTGCCCAGACCTGCCGACGCCACCACGAGAACCGGCGCCGCCATCAGCTCGGCCGCGTCCGCCAGCGTGCCGCCCGTCTCGTCGAAGCGGACGAGTAGTCCGCCCGCCCCCTCCACCAGCACCAGGTCGTGCTCGGCGGCCAACTTGGCGGCCGCCTCGGCGATCTCCTGCGGGCGGACCGCAGGCCGAGCGGCCCGGCGCGCCGCCGTCGCCGGGGCCAACGGGTCGGGGTAGCGGGCGAGTTCGGCGGTCGTCACCACGCCCGCGAGGCGCGTGACCTCCTCCGCGTCGCCGTCCTCGTCCGGCCCTACGCCGGTCTGCGCGGCCTTGAGCACCGCCACCGACCGGCCGGCGCCCATCGCCGTCGCGGCGACCGCGGCGGTCGTGACCGTCTTGCCGACCTCCGTGCCCGTACCCGTGATCACCAGGATCGGCATGTTCATCCCTCTCGTACTGCCGCGCACACCGCGCGGCCGATCCGTGCCACGTCCGCGTCGCTCGTGACGTACGGCGGCATCGTGTAGACGAGGTCACGGAACGGCCGCAGCCATACGCCCTCGCGCACGGCGGCCGCCGTCGCCGCCTCCATGTCGACGGCGTGGTCGAGTTGCACGACCCCGATCGCACCGAGGACCCGTACGTCCTTGACGCCTGGAATGTCCGCCGCGGGGGCGAGCCCCTCACGCAGCCCCGCCTCGATCCGCTTGACCTCGGTCGGCCAGTCCTGGCCGAGAAGCAGTTCGATCGAGGCGCAGGCGACCGCGGCGGCGAGCGGGTTGCCCATGAACGTCGGGCCGTGGGCCAGGACCGGCACGTCGCCCCGCGAGATCCCGTCGGCCACGCGCGAGGTGCACAGCGTCGCGGCCATCGTCAGGTAGCCGCCCGTCAGGGCCTTGCCCACGCACATCACATCCGGCGTCACCGCCGCGTGGTCCGCCGCGAACAGTGCGCCCGTGCGCCCGAACCCGGTCGCGATCTCGTCGAACACCAGCAGCACGTCGTGCGCGTCGCACGCCTCCCGCAGCACCCGCAGATACCCGGGGGAGTGGAACCGCATCCCACCCGCGCCCTGCACCACGGGCTCGACGATCACCGCCGCCAGTTCGTCGGCGTGCCGCTCGATGAGCGAGCGCAGCTGATCGGCGTACGGCTCCTCGTACTCGGCCGGCGGCGGGTCCGCGAACACCTGGCGCTGGAGCACCCCGGTCCACAGCTCGTGCATCCCGCCCTCGGGGTCGCACACCGACATCGGCTGCCAGGTGTCGCCGTGGTAGCCGCCGCGCCAGGTCAGCAGCCGCTGCTTGCCGGGGCGGCCCAGCGAACGCCAGTACTGCAGGCACATCTTGACCGCGACCTCGACGGACACCGACCCGGAGTCCGCGAGGAAGACATGCTCCAGACCGTCGGGCGACATGTCGACAAGGAGCTTTGCCAGGCGTACGGCGGGCTCGTGGGTGAGCCCGCCGAACATCACATGGCTCATCCGCGCCAGCTGCTCGCGCGCGGCCTCGTTGAGCACCGGGTGGTTGTAGCCGTGGATCGCCGACCACCAGGACGACATGCCGTCGACCAGTTCGCCCGTGCCGTCCGCCATGGTCAGCCGCACCCCGCTCGCCGACTCCACGACGAGCGGTTCGATACGGCCGGGCATCGGGCCGTACGGATGCCAGACGTGCCGCCGGTCCAGCTCCAGCAGCTCGGGCACGGTCAGGCCGGCCTCGTGACGCGGGTCAGGCATTGGGTGCGAGGTCCGTTCCGGCGCCCCGGCGGCGCACGGCGACCAGGTCGGTGCGCGGCTCGGTGACCGCGTCGGTGCGAGGCTCCCCGACCGGCGCGGCGGGGTCGGCCGTACCGCACACACCGCCACCCTCGTGCGACCCGCACCCGGCGCCTTCGTGCGATCCGCACCCGGCACCGTCGTGCGAGCCGCACCCCGCGCTCTCGTGCGAGCCGCACCCGCCCCCGGCCGTCGCCCGGTGCTCCGGCAGCGTCACCTGTTCGGTGCCCTCCACCTCGAACCCGGCGTCCGCGATCATCTCCAGGTCGGCCTTGCCGGCCTGGCCCTCGGTGGTCAGGTAGTCACCGAGGAAGATCGAGTTGGCCAGGTTCAGGGCGAGGGGCTGCATCGTGCGCAGATGGACCTCGCGGCCGCCGGCGATCCGGACCTCGACGTCGGGGCAGACGAACCGCACCATCGCCAGGATGCGCAGGCACCGCTGCGGGGTGAGGTTCCACTCCTTGGCGAGCGGGGTGCCCTCGACCGGGATCAGGAAGTTGACCGGCACCGAGTCCGGGTCCAGCTCGCGCAGCGAGTAGACGACGTCGACCAGGTCCTCGTCGCTCTCACCCATGCCCGCGATCAGGCCCGAGCAGGCCGAGAGGCCCGCCGCGTGCGCCTTGTTCACGGTGTCGACACGGTCGGCGTAGGTGTGCGTGGTCGTGATGTCCGCGTACGTGCTCTCGGAGGTGTTGAGGTTGTGGTTGTAGGCGTCCGCGCCCGCCTGGCGCAGCCGCTCGGCCTGGCCGTCGGAGAGGAGGCCGAGGCAGGCGCACACCTCGACGCCCTCGTTCTGGTCCTTGATCGCCTTGATGGTCTTGGAGACCCGGTCCACGTCCCGGTCGGTCGGGCCGCGCCCGGACGCCACCAGGCAGACGCGCTTGGCGCCTCCCGCCAAACCGGCCGCCGCGGCCTGGGAGGCCTCGTCCGGCTTGAGCCAGGTGTACTTGAGGATGCCGGTGGTCGAGCCGAGCCGCTGCGAACAGTAGTTGCAGTCCTCCGGACACAGGCCCGACTTGAGGTTGACGAGATAGTTGAGTTTCACCCGTCGGCCGAACCACTGCCGGCGCACCTTCCCGGCCGCGGCCACCACATCGAGCAGGTCGTCGTCGGAAGTGGCGAGGACGGCCAAGGCTTCCTCGCGGGTCGGCAGCTCGCGCCGAAGCCCCTTGTCCACCAGCGTGTTCAGCAGGTCCATGGGAGCTGATCCTGACGTACGGAGGGGCTCCGAGCCAAGGAGAGTTTGCACAACCCTGTCCATTGGATGTGTGGGTATTGCCACACCGTGGGTGCACGCCGCTGCGGCTAGTGTCTGTCCACTGCCTACAAAAGCCCGGAGGAGTCATGGCGTTCGGCTGGATCGACGAGCAGGCGGAGCTGCGCCGCCGCGCCGGACTCGTGCGGACCCTGCGCCCCCGCCCCGCCGAGTCGCCGCTCCTCGACCTCGCGAGCAACGACTACCTGGGCCTGGCCCGCCACCCCGAGGTCACCGAGGGCGCCGCGCGGGCCGCGCGGGCGTGGGGCGGCGGCGCGACCGGCTCCCGGCTCGTCACGGGCACGACCGAGCTGCACGCCGAGCTGGAGCGCGAGCTGGCCGACTTCTGCGGCGTCGAGGCGGCCCTGGTCTTCTCGTCCGGCTACGCGGCCAACCTCGCCGCGGTCACCGCGCTGGCGCCGCACGGATCGCTGATCGTCTCCGACGCGGGCAACCACGCCTCGCTGATCGACGGCTGCCGGCTGGCGCGCGGCACGACACAGGTCGTGGCGCACTCCGACCCGGATGCCGTGCGCAAGGCGCTCCAGACGCACGACGGGCCCGCCGTCGTCGTGTCCGACACCGTCTTCTCGGTCGACGGCGACGCGGCCCCGCTGGCCCGGTTCGCCGAGGCGTGCCGGGAGCACGGTGCCGGTCTGGTCGTCGACGACGCCCACGGCCTGGGAGTGCTCGGCGCCGGCGGCCGCGGCGCCCCGCACGCGGCGGGGCTCGCGGGCGCCGACGACGTCGTCGTCACGGTCACGCTGTCCAAGTCGCTCGGCAGCCAGGGCGGCGCCGTGCTCGGCCCCGCCCGGGTGATCGACCACCTGGTCAACGCGGCCCGGACCTTCATCTTCGACACCGGCCTCGCCCCCGCGGCGGCGGGCGCGGCCCTGGCGGCACTGAGACTGCTGCGTCGCGAGCCGGAGCGCGCGGAGCGGGCCCGCGAGGTGGCGAGCGAACTGCACGCACGCCTGACCGACGCGGGCCATCAAGCCGTACGGCCGGACGCGGCGGTCGTCTCCGTGCGCGCGCCGTCCCCGGAGGAGGCCGTGCGCTGGGCGGCCGAGTGCCGGGCGGCAGGCCTGGCCGTGGGCTGTTTCCGACCTCCTTCCGTCCCCGACGGCATCTCACGGCTGAGGCTGACCGCCCGCGCGGACCTCTCCGAGGGGCAGATCGAACGCGCTGTACGGGTCATCGGCGAGACACGGCCATGAGTCGGCGTGACACGGCCCTGCCGTCGCGCCCGGCGGAACCGATCGGAAATGATCGGAATCGGTCAGGCTGATCGGGAAACTGTCAGGACTGGAGCGCCGCCGTGAAGCCCGCCCAGCTCTCGGGGGAGAAGAGCAGCGCGGGTCCGGCCGGGTCCTTGGAGTCGCGCACGGCGAGCAGTCCGGTCCAGGGACCCGAGTGCGGCCGCGCCGTCTCGACGCAATTGTTGGCTCCGGTGCTGTAGCTGCTGCGCAGCCATCGTGCACCAGGCAGTTCGGTGCTTGAACTCACCTTCCGAGGCAGGGTGGTCATGGTGCCTCCTTACGCGCCGCCAGCCAGTGCGGCGATGTAATCCATCGATTCCTCGGGCGAAAGGGCGTGGATCCGAAGGGCGTTGAAGGCCTCCGTGTAGGCCTGGAGGTCTTCTTTCCGTTCGAGGTAGAGGCTACTCGTCAAGTGGTCGAGAACAACCACATCCAGATCAGAAGTGCGCGAAAATGAGAAGATAACGAAAGGCCCGGTGATGCCGATGTGCTCGCCGGCCGCGAACGGCAGGACCTGCAGCCGGACTTGCGGCAGTCGCGCCGCCTCCATCAGCCGCCTCAACTGTTGCTCCATCACCTCGGGTCCGCCGATCTCCCGGTGCAGCACCGCCTCGTCGAGCACCGCGCTCAGCTCCAGCGGCGGCTCGGCGCGCAGCACGTCCTGCCTGGCCAGACGGACGGCGACCAGCGCGTCCAGACGTTCGTCGGCGTCGTCGTCGAGCCCGCCCACCGCGGCCCGGGTCACCGCACGGGCGTACTCCGGCGTCTGCAGCAGCCCGGGCACCACGGAGGTCTCCAGCGTGCGCATCGCACTCGCCTGGGACTCCAGGCTGATGAAATCGCGGTACGTCGGCGGCAGCACTCCGCGGTACGCGTGCCACCAGTGATCCCGGCCGCCGCCCTCGTCGGAGCCCGCCAACACCAGCAGCAACTGACGTAGTTGGGCATCCTGTACGCCGTAGACGTCGAGGAGTAACCGCACATCGGCCGGTTTCACCCCGCTGGCGCCCGTTTCGATCCGGCTCACCTTGGACTGGTGCCAGCCCACCAGCCGGGCCGCCTCACCACTGGTGAGTCCCGCCCCGGTGCGTAACGCACGCAGTTCCGCGCCCAGTTTCCGGCGGCGCACCGCGGGACCGTGCTGCATGGGCAACTCCTTACTCCAACCGAGCCGCCCAAATACGGTCTGCCGTCGCAGAGTTCACCGCTTCGAGCGACAGATATATGCATATCTTGGGGGATCGGCACCGTGACGGCCCTGGTAATGGCAGTCTGGCGACGAAGCACCAGTCCGGGACCGTACTCGAACCCTCCGCTCCGTGTCGGACTGCGGTCCCGTTGGGAAAGGGACGACATCGCCATGGCAGATCATTTGGAAGCATCCGTCACTCTGCCGAGCGATCCCGCCTCGGTCTCCGCGGCCCGGACCTTTGTGGTCACCACCCTCGCGGAGTGGGGACTGCCACCGGACACGGAAGTGGCCGACACCATCCGCCTGATCGTCTCCGAACTCACCACCAACGCCGTACAGCACACCCTCGGGCAGTCACCCACCTTCACGGTGGACCTCGTGCTCGACCGTGACGAACACCTGCGCATCGGGGTCACCGACAGCCACCCACGCTTCCCCAAGCGGCTGCCCGCCGCCGTCCAGCAGGACAACGGCCGTGGCCTGGTCATCATCCGCTGGCTGACCGCTGAATGCGGCGGCAAGCTGAGAGTGCGCCCGACCCGCGAAGGCGGCAAGACCATCTCCATCGAACTGCCGTGGACGGTGCCCGCGGAACCCGTGCCGACCGCCGGCCCCCAGGAGCCATAGCCGCGAGCCCGCCCCTCAGGTCTGCCGTGACCGGCCGAACGTGCCGCGCAGCAAGGCCCGGAAGGCGTCCGCGGCCGGAGCCGCCTCCTCGCTCCGGTGGGCGACCGAGATCGTACGGCGCAGTTGTCCGCCCTCCAGCGCGCGCACCCCGACCGGCGTGACCGAGGTACGCGCCACCATCTCCGGTACGACCGCGACCCCGAGCCCCGCACTGGCCAGCGCGCACACCAGGAGATACCCCGGCGTCGGCACCAGCACCGAGGGCAGGGCGCCCGCCCGGGCCAGCACCGCCTCCACGCCACGCCGGGCCGGTGCGTCCGGCGCCATGCTGATCAGCGGCTGCCCGGCGAGCTCGGCCAGCGGCAGCCGTGCGGTCCCGCTGGTGAGGGCGTGGCCCGGAGCGGACACCAGGACCAGCTCCTCGACGAGGATCGGCTCGACGCGGACCGAGGACGCGAGCGGGATCGGGTCGCCCGGCTCATACGCGTGTGTCAGGGCCAGATCCACCTCACCGGTCGCCACGGCGGCGACGCCGGCCGACGGTTCGTAGTCGGCGACCGTCAGCTCCACGTCCGGATGGGCCCGCCGGAAGGCGCTGAGGGCGGGCGGCAGCAGATGGATGCCCGCGGTCTGGAAGGTGCCGAGCCGGAGCGTGCCGCCCGACAGGCCGGTCAGCCGGGCCAGCTCGTGCCGTGCCCGCTCCAGCTCGTCGAGCACCCGCCGGGCCCGCGCCACCAGCAGCTCGCCCGCACCCGTCAGCCGCGCCCCGCGGTGGTGCCGTACCAGAAGGGCCGTGCCCGCCTCGCGCTCCAGCTTGGCCAGCTGCTGGGAGAGCGCGGGCGTGGTGTAGCCGAGCCGCTCGGCCGCCCGGGTGATCGAACCCGCCTCGGCGACCGCCACCAGGGCGGCGAGCCTGGTCGGGTCGTACATGCCGGGCTCCTCGTCTGCCGTTCTGCCTTAAGCAATGCTTTAGGGCAGCCCAGGATATTCGACATACCTGCTGAAGGCTGCCGCGCGGCACGCTGGGTGCCATGGACGCTCAGCTCATCGCCTTCACCGGGGTCTCCGCAGGCCTCGTCGCCATGCCCGGTGCCGACTTCACCGTCGTCGTGCGCAACGCCCTCGTCTCCCGCCGGGCCGGCATCGCCTGCGCGTTCGGGATCGGGGCCGGGCTGCTGGTGCATGTGACGCTGGCGGTGCTGGGGGTCGCCGCGGTCCTGGCCGCGGTACCGGCGCTGTTCCGTGTGCTCCAAGTGGTCGGGGGGGTCTATGTGTTGTATCTGGGCGTCCAGACGCTGCGACAGCGGGGCAGTGAAGTGGCGGACACGCGCGAGGACTCCACCGGGCGACCGCTGCGGCAGGGCTTCGTCACCAACGCCCTGAATCCGAAGGCGTCCCTCACCTTCCTCAGCGTGCTGCCCCAGTTCGTGCCCGCGGGCGCTCCGGCCCTGCCCAGGACGCTGCTGCTCGCCCTGATCGTGCTCGCGATCGCGATGGTGTGGTTCCAGGTGGTCGTCCTGCTGGTGGACCGGCTCGGGCGGTGGCTGCGCCGGCCGCGCGCCGCCCGGGCGGTCACGACCGTCACCGGCGTCGCGCTGACGGCCTTCGGCGTGGGACTCCTCGCCGGGCCGCTGACGGCCGTCTGACGGCCTTTCTGGTGCCCCGAGGGCGATGACGGCGTGTCAGGCCGCCGCCATCGCCCCCGGGAGGGTCACTTGACCCGGCCGTACCAGACGCTCCTGGTCCAGATCTTCTGCAGCTTCACCACGTCCCCGCTCTTGGGGGAGTGCCAGATCTTTCCCTTCCCGGCGTAGATGCCGACGTGGTAGACGTACGACCCCGAGTGGAAGAACACCAGGTCTCCGGCCTTGCGGCTCTTGGCGGAGATGTGGCGGGTCTTGTTGTACTGCTGGGCCGCTGTACGGGGCAGTTTCTTGCCCGCTTTCTTGAACGAGTACAGCGTCAGCCCGGAGCAGTCGAACCGGGTCGGCCCCGTGGCGCCCCACTTGTACGGGGAGCCCTTCTTGGAGGCCGCGACCTGAAGTGCCTTCGTCGCCGGTGTGGCCGCCTCAGCTTCGGAGGTGAAGCCGGGTGCCAGTATCGAGCCGCCCACTGCGGCGATGGTGAGAGCCGAGGCCGTGCCGGCCCGGGCCATGAGCGACGGGACACGATTGAGCGCAGTCATGCGCAACCCTTCGTCAGCCGCCTGTGAAGGATGACCTGTCGGATTCGGGCTGGCGAAGTTGCCCGGCCGCGTTGCCGCGGCTTCACCCCAAGGGCTGCTCGGATCGAACGAACGTCCGCTCCGGCGACCCGTCTTGCTCGGGTCCTCCACTCCTGCCGATCCACTCCTGTCGACCGGTCATCCGGGCGGCGGCAGGACTCGGCGTCCGCCCGGACCGCCCCGCCGCTGTGGCGGGGGCTTGTCGTCAGACAGGGATCTTGACGCACGGATGAGCGAAATACCCAACGGAACCGGGGATTTGTGGTGTTAGTCACCACTCACCCGTTCGGGTGGGTACCCGCGTGTTCGAGAGGGTGTCCAGGGGGCGAAGGAGTCCCGGACCAGCGATGGAGCGCCTCGTTCCGCCCTGGGCTCATGCCCGTTGCGCAACCCTGACGGGCCTGTAAAAGGAGCCGTGGCTACGCCGAAAGGGGGTACGCCGTTTGGTGCGTTTCAGCCTTGTTCCGGACGCCTCGTCAGTGGGATCGAGACGTCCGGGACCGGCCTGTACACGTCGTCAACTGTCGGAGCGCGGCGGCACCGTGACACGAGCCGTGCGGCGCTCCCCGTCCAGTACGCGCAGCGCACGCGCGAGCGTGGGGGCGTGCAGCTCCGTCTCGCCCCGCTGATGCATCAGCGCCAGCGCGTCCCGCAGCTCTGCCGCCTTGCGGACGAGCGCCTGGGCGGCACGCAGTCCGCGGTAGGTGTCGCCGTCCTGCGCCGGGTTGATCCGGCCGAGCAGGTCCACCACATCGAGATAACGGTCGATCAACTCGCCCTCCGCGCGGGTCAGCGCGGGCAGGGGCGGCAGCTCGGGTGGCAGCACCGGCCGATCACCGCCCCGTGGGCGGCGCGAGGGTCGCCTTGCGGCTGGGGATGATCCGGTCCACCAGCCCGTACTCCAGTGCCTCCTGGGCGTTGAGGATCTTGTCCCGCTCGATGTCCTCGGTCACCTGCTCGCGGCTGCGCCCGGTGTGCCGGGCGAGCATCTCCTCCAGCCGGGCCCGAATCCGCGTCAGTTCGTCGGCCTGGATGGCCAGATCGCCGGCCTGGCCCTCGATCGGCTCGGGCAGCGCCGGCTGATGGATCACCACCCGGGCCCCCGGCAGCGCGAACCGCTTCCCCGGCGTGCCCGCGGCGAGCAGCACCGCGCCGGACGCGCCGGCCTGGCCCAGGCAGATCGTCTCCACGTCGCAGGTGACGTACTGCATCGTGTCGTAGATCGCCGACATGGAGCTGAACGAGCCGCCGGGCGAATTGATGTACAGCGAGATGTCCTGGTCGGGGTCCTTGTGTTCCAGGTACATGAACTGGGCCATCACGTCGTTCGCCGAGGTGTCGTCGATCTGCGTGCCGAGAAAGACGATCCGCTCCTCCAGCAGCTTCGAGTACGGATCCTGCGTCCTGAGGCCTGAACTCGTGCGCTCGGTGAACTCGGGCAGTACATAGCGGGCGGACGGTCGGGTCATGGCTCACGCTCCGTTGTCGAGGTGCCTGTAAAAAATGTACAGGACGTACATGACGTAATGTAGGGAGCATGGCCTACGAGATTCCGGTGACGCAAGCAAGGGCTGAGCTCGCCGAACTGATCAATCGCGTGGTGTACGGCGGTGAGCGCGTCGTCGTGACGCGCCACGGAAAGCCCCTCGTCGCCCTTGTCTCCGCCTCTGACCTCGAACGACTCGAGAAGCTCGGGGAGCCGGCGGAGCTCACCGAGGAGCAGGTGATCAGCGCGGTCTCCAGCGTCCGCGAGGTCGGATCCGCTCCCCGCGAACGACAGCGCTTCGGTATCGCCGCTGAGCATCGGGGTTCGAGCCCCTCGTAGGGCTGCCGCCCTTCCGGACGCAGCTCGGCTTTCGGGCGTCCGCCCACCGCACCCGGAACGACAGGACCGTGCACCCCCGTCCGCTACAGCGGGGGTGCACGGTCGGTTCGGTGTGGCCGGGCGGCGGCTCAGCCGACGGGGGCGGGCTCCCTCTCGGTCGCGGGCTCGGCGCGGGGCGTACGGGACCTCAGGGCGTTCCCGAGCAGGGTGGCGCCCAGGCCCAGCGCGGCCCACCAGGCCAGCGTCATGGCGGGACCGATCGCCGCCGCGCCGTCGAAGAAGGACACCGAGCGCAGCAGGGTCGTGCCCGCTCCCGGCGGCAGCCACTGGCCGATGACGCCGGCCGGCTCGGGCAGCATCTGCGGCGCCGAGGCCGCCCCCGAGAAGGGGTTGCCGAGGAACATCACCAGGAACGACACGACGCCGATGCCCGCGTTGCCGATCAGAGCGGCGAGCCCCGCGACGGCCGCGCTCACGGCCAGCGTCGTCAGCGCGAACACCCCGGCCTCCGCCCACCAGTCGCCGGTGAGGATCCCCAGCCAGCTGTGCGCGAGCGCGGCCGCGACCACGCCGATCAGGGTGGCGGCACCGGCCAGGGCACTCACGGCCCGGATACCGCGCAGCCCGAGCAGGGTCACCGCCGCGCCCGCCGCCATGCCGGCCAGGGCGAGTGGCAGGACGCTCGCGCCGAGGGCGGCGCCGCGCGGGTCGTTCGCTGCTGTGGGGACGACGTCGACGGTCTTGACCTGGGTGCCCTCGGCGGCGGCCTGTTGGGTCACCGCCTGCTGCAGCAGCTGGGCGACGGCCGGGCTCGCGGCCGAGGCGGTCAGGAGCTCGGGGCCCTGCGGGGTCACGACGACCGCGCCGTATACGGTCCGGTCCTCGATCGCGTCCCGCGCGGCGGCCGCGTCGGCGTAGCGGTGGATCTCGAACGCGCCCTCGTGCCGGCCGAGTTGCTTCTCCACCTGGGCCGTGGCGGCGGCCGGTCCGGCCACCCCGAGCGGCAGGTCGCGGGGGGCGGTGCGGGCGGCGGGCCAGGCGAAGGCCCACAGGGCGAGGGCGGCGAGGACGGGGACGAGGACGACGACCGCGATCATGCGCCTGGGTGCGGCGGACCTGGGTGCGGCGGCCCTCGGTGGCGTAGCGGACGGGGTGGACATGAGGTCTCCTGGCTAAAAAGAAGGATCGTTCGTTTTTGGTGACCCTCCCACCGTCCTGCTGATGCCGCTCCTTGTCAAGAAGGAATGTTCGTTTTACTTTGGGACCATGGCCCGCGTATCCCAGGAACACCTCGACGCCCGCCGCCGGCAGATCCTCGACGGCGCCGCGATCTGCTTCGCCCGCAACGGCTTCCATGCCACGTCCATGCAGGACGTGCTGAAGGAGGTCGACCTCTCGGCGGGGGCGGTCTACCGCTACTTCAGCGGCAAGGAGGCGCTGATCGGCGCGATCGTCGCCGAAGTGCTCGGATCGGTCCGCGGGGCCTTCGAGGAGGCGGCGCGGCAGAGCCCGCCCCCGCCGCCGGACGAACTGGTCGCCTCGGTCCTCGGCAGGACCCTCGCCGCCCGCGAGTCCCTGGTCGTCGACGGCAGGCCCGCGTTTCCGCGGCTGGTCATCCAGGTGTGGACGGAGACACTGCGCAACGAGGAACTGGCGGCGATCCTGCGGGAGGGCTACGGCTCGGTGCGCACGGCCTGGGCTCGGATCGTCGAGGGCTACCAGGAGGCCGGGATGATGCAGGCCGACGCGGCGCCGGACCATGTGGCCCGCACGATGATCGCCGCGGTCCTGGGATTCATCGCCCAGCAGTCCCTCTTCGGGCCCGCCCCGGTCGAGGTGCTCAGGGACGGGCTGCGGGCGCTGATGAGCATGCGGGACGACCGGGGAACGGCCGATGGACCACAGCTTGGTTAACGTGCCCGAAACTCGGTCCAACTAGCCTGCCGATCCACGCCACCTGGCACTTTGCCCCGTGGCGGCTGCGGCAACCGGACCCCGCACGGTCCGGAGCGAGGACTGTGAGGTGGGACGTGCAACTGACCCCGCACGAGCAAGAGCGGCTGCTCATCCACGTGGCGGCCGACGTCGCCGAGAAGCGCCGGGCCCGCGGGCTGAAGCTCAACCACCCCGAGGCGGTCGCCCTCATCACGTCGCACATCCTCGAGGGCGCCCGCGACGGCCGTACGGTCGCCGAGCTCATGTCCTCCGGACGCAAGCTGCTCACGCGGGACGACGTCATGGAGGGCATCCCCGGGATGATCCACGACGTCCAGGTCGAGGCGACCTTCCCGGACGGCACCAAGCTCGTCACCGTCCATGACCCGATCGTGTGAAGGGGCTTCGATGATCCCCGGAGAGATCCTGTTCGCCGACGGCCCGATCGCATACAACGAGGGTCGTGAGGTCACCCGGCTGACCGTCCTCAACGCCGCCGACCGGCCGGTCCAGGTCGGCTCCCACTATCACTTCGCCGAGGCCAACCCCGGACTGGACTTCGACCGCGCCGCCGCCCGCGGCAAGCGGCTCAACGTCGCCGCCGGCACCGCCGTGCGCTTCGAGCCCGGCATCCCCGTCGACGTCGAACTCGTCCCGCTCACCGGCGCCCGTGTGGTGCCCGGCCTGCGCGGGGAGACCGGAGGTGCCCTCGATGCCTGAGATCTCCCGTGCCGCGTACGCCGACCTGTTCGGCCCGACCACCGGTGACCGCATCCGGCTCGCCGACACCGAGCTGCTGGTCGAGATCGAGGAGGACCGCTCCGGCGGTCCGGGACTCGCCGGTGACGAGGCGGTGTTCGGCGGCGGCAAGGTCATCCGCGAGTCCATGGGCCAGTCGCGGGCCACGCGCGCGGAGGGCACCCCGGACACGGTCATCACCGGCGTCGTGATCATCGACCACTGGGGCATCGTCAAGGCCGACGTCGGCATCCGCGACGGCCGGATCACCGGCATCGGCAAGGCGGGCAACCCCGACACGATGGACGGGGTGCACCCGGACCTCGTCATCGGCCCCGAGACCGAGATCATCGCGGGCAACGGACGGATCCTGACGGCCGGCGCCATCGACGCGCACGTCCACTTCATCTGCCCGCAGATCGCCGACGAGGCGCTCGCGTCGGGGATCACGACCCTGGTGGGCGGCGGCACCGGACCGGCCGAGGGCTCGAAGGCGACCACCGTGACGCCCGGCCCCTGGCATCTGGCCCGGATGCTGGAGGCGATGGAGGGCCACCCCGTCAACTTCGGCCTGCTCGGCAAGGGCAACACCGTCTCCCACGAGGCGATGCTGTCCCAGATCCGCGGCGGCGCGCTCGGCCTCAAACTGCACGAGGACTGGGGCACCACCCCGGCCGTCATCGACGCCTCGCTGACCGTCGCCGACGAGACCGGCATCCAGGTCGCCATCCACACGGACACGTTGAACGAGGCAGGCTTCGTCGGTGACACGCTGGCCGCCATCGCCGGCCGGGGCATCCACGCGTACCACACCGAGGGCGCGGGCGGCGGGCACGCGCCGGACATCATGACCGTCGTCTCCGAACCGCACGTGCTGCCGAGCTCGACGAATCCGACGCGCCCGTTCACCGTCAACACCGCCGAGGAACACCTCGACATGCTGATGGTGTGCCATCACCTCAACCCGGCGGTGCCGGAGGACCTCGCCTTCGCCGAGTCGCGGATCCGGCCGTCGACGATCGGGGCGGAGGACATACTGCACGACCTCGGCGCGATCTCGATCATCTCGTCCGACTCGCAGGCCATGGGGAGGGTGGGCGAGGTCGTCATGCGGACCTGGCAGACCGCCCATGTGATGAAGCGGCGGCGGGGCGCGCTGCCGGGCGACGGGCGGGCCGACAACCGGCGGGTGCGGCGGTACGTGGCCAAGTACACGATCAACCCCGCGCTCGCGCAGGGCCTCGGCCGTGAGATCGGCTCCGTGGAGACCGGCAAGCTCGCCGACCTGGTGCTGTGGGAGCCGGCGTTCTTCGGGGTCAAGCCCCAACTCGTCATCAAGGGCGGGCAGATCGCGTACGCGCAGATGGGCGACGCCAACGCCTCCATCCCGACACCCCAGCCGATCCTGCCCCGCCCGATGTTCGGCGCGATCGGCAGGGCGCCGGCGGCGAACTCGGTCAACTTCGTCGCCCCGCTCGCGATCGAGGACGGGCTGCCGGAGCGGCTTCAGCTCGGGAAGCGGTTCGTGGCCATCGAGTCGACGCGTGGGGTCACCAAGGCCGACATGCGGGAGAACGACGCTCGGCCGGAGGTGCGGGTCGATCCCGACAGCTTCGCCGTGCACATCGACGGGGAGCTCGTGGAGGCCACGGCGGCCACCGAACTGCCCATGGCTCAGCGGTACTTCCTGTTCTGAGGGTGGGTGGCTGGTTCCGATGTCACGAGCTGCACTCCTCGTCCTTGCCGACGGCCGCTTTCCCGCCGGGGGCCACGCGCACTCCGGCGGGGCCGAGGCGGCCGTCAAGGCGGGGCGGATCACCGGGGCCGCGAGCCTGGAGGACTTCTGCCGGGGGCGGTTGCACACGGCGGGCCTGATCGCGGGCTCGCTCGCCGCGGCGGCTGCGCTCGGGGGTGACGCGGTCGCCCTCGACGCGGCGGCCGACGCGCGTACACCTTCGCCCGCCTTGCGGCTCGCCGCGCGGAAGCTGGGGCGGCAGTTGATGCGGGCCGCTCGGGCCACTTGGCCGTCCGAGGAACTGGACGAGCTGGCCCGGCGGTTTCCCAAAGGGGCTCATCAGCCGGTCGTGCTGGGCGTTGTGGCTCGGGCCGCGGGGTTGGGGGCCGTGGAGGCGGCCTACTGCGCGGCTTGCGAGTGTGTGAGCGGGCCGGCGAGTGCGACGGTGCGGTTGCTGAGCCTTGATCCCTTTGACGCCACGGGGGTGCTGGCTCGGTTGGCGCCTGAGGTGGACCGGGTGGTGGATCGGGCGGTCGAGGCGGGGCGGTGTGCTGTCGACGACGGGGTCGATGCGTTGCCTGCGGGTTCCGCTCCGCTGTTGGAGGTGGGGGCGGAGGTGCATGCGGCTTGGGGCGTGCGGTTGTTTGCGTCCTGAGTGTTTTTCGCCCCCGCCGCCCCTACCCGTCCCGTCCTTGAAGGGGCTCCGCCCCTTCGACCCCGGTCCCTGGGGGCTGCCGCCCCCAGACCCCCGCTGTCGGCCTGAACGGCCTCGTCCTCAAACGCCGGACGGGCTGAAATGCCTGGACCGGAGCTGAGAAGCCAAGCCCGCAGCAAGCTGCGAAGCCCAAGAGAAGGAGCCGCTCCATGCACCTCGACCACTCCCACCAAGGCGCCTCCGCCGTCAGTGCCGACGCCCACCGTCCCGACGGGGCGCGTCGTGCCCTGCGGATCGGGCTCGGTGGGCCCGTGGGGTCCGGTAAGACGGCCACTGTCGCCGCGCTCTGCCGTGCACTGCGCGATGAGCTGTCCCTGGCCGTTGTCACGAACGACATCTACACGCGCGAGGACGCCGAGTTCCTGTTGCGGGAAGCCGTGTTGCCGCCCGAGCGGATCACGGCCGTGGAGACGGGGGCCTGTCCGCACACCGCGATCCGGGACGACATCTCCGCGAACCTCGAGGCCGTCGAGGACCTGGAGGACGCGGTCGGGCCGCTTCAGCTCATCCTCGTGGAGTCCGGTGGGGACAACCTCACCGCCACCTTCTCCAAGGGGCTCGTCGACGCGCAGATCTTCGTGATCGATGTCGCCGGTGGGGACGACATTCCGCGCAAGGGCGGTCCGGGAGTGACGACCGCAGATCTGCTCGTCGTCAACAAGACCGACCTCGCGCCGTACGTCGGCTCCGATCTGGCGCGGATGGCGGCCGACGCCAAGGCGCAGCGGGCCGAACTGCCGGTCGTGTTCCAGTCACTGAGGAGCGAACCCGGAGTCAGGGACGTCGCCGACTGGGTGCGGGCTCAGCTCGTGGCGTGGACGGCGTGACGGCCACCGCCGGTGGGGTGCGGGCACGTGCGCGGATCGTCGCCCGGGACGACGGGCGAGGCGGCACCTCACTGCCCGTGCTCGACGGTGACGGGCCACTGGCGCTCAGGCGGACACGGGGGAGCGGCGCCGAGGCGCGGGTGGTGCTCGTCGGGGCGATGAGCGGGCCGCTCGGTGGTGACCGGTTCGCCATTGAGGCCGACGTGGAAGCCGGCGCGCGGCTGCGCGTCCAGTCGGCCGCGGCCACGATCGCGCTGCCGGGACAGAGCAAGGGCGAGGCCCGTTACGACGTACGGCTGTCCGTGGCCGACGGGGGTGAACTGCACTGGCTGCCCGAGCAGTTGATCTCCGCCCGGGGCAGCGATCTGCGGGTGACCACCCGCGTCGACGTCGGTGCGACCGGGCGGTTCGTCCTGCGCGAGGAGCAGGTGCTCGGGCGGGTGGGAGAGGAGCCGGGGCGGCTCGGGAGCCGGATCCGGGTGGGCGTCGCCGGGCGGGTCGTTCTTGATCAGGAGCTGGCCTGCGGGCCCGGTGCGCCGGGTGGCTGGGACGGGCCCGCAGGGCTCGGCGGGTTTCGGGCGGTCGGGCAACTCGTCGTCGTACGGCCCGAGTTCGCGGATGCTCCGGTGTCGGCTCGGGTGTTGGGGGAGAACGCCGCTGTCATGCCTCTCGCCGGGCCCGCCGCCCTGGTGAGTGCCGTGGCGGCGGACGCGTTGCGGCTGCGCAGGCTGCTCGACGAGGCGCTCGACTCCCTCGGCTGAGTCCCCCGGTGCGCGTCAACGTATGGGCAGCCGCGGCAGCTTGCGTTCCCTCGCCGCCTTGGCCTGGGCCTTGGCTGCGGCTTCCTGCTCCGCCTTGGCGACGGCCGCGTACTGGTCGACGTACTCCTGCTCGGACAGCGCCAGGATCGCGTACATGATTTCGTCGGTCACGGCGCGCAGGATCGCCTTCTCGTTCTCCATGCCCTCGTAGCGGGAGAAGTCGAGGGGCTCACCGAAGCGGATCTTCACCGGGTGGACGTTCGGGATGACCTTGCCGGGCGGCTGCGCCTCGAAGGTGCCGATCATCGCGCAGGGGATGACCGGGACGCGTGCCTTGAGCGCCATCACCGCGACTCCGACCTTGCCCTTGTAGAGCCGGCCGTCGTGCGAGCGGGTGCCCTCCGGGTAGATGCCGAGGAGTTCGTCCTTGCTCAGGACCCCGAGCCCCTCGCGGATCGCGGCCTGGCCCGCCTCCTTGCCGGTGCGGTCGACCGGGATCTGGCCGGCGCTGCGGAAGAAGGCCGCGGTCAGACGGCCCTTGAGGCCGGGGCCCGTGAAGTACTCCTTCTTCGCGAGGAAGGTGATGCGCCGCTTGAGTATCGCCGGCATCAGGAAGTGGTCGGAGAACGACAGGTGGTTGCCCGCGACGATGGCCGCACCCGTGGCCGGTACGTGCTCGAGGCCCTCTATTCGGGGCCGGAAGACCAGTCTCAGCAGAGGTCCCAACAACACGTATTTCAGTACGTAGTAGAACAAGGGGGGCGCTCCTCACTCCGGCGGATCAGCTTGGGCCGCCGCGTTCTGGCAGGTCAACCAGCGTGCCGTGGGGCTGCCAGTGTAGGCGCAGGGGTGACAGGCCGGAACCGGGCCGGGACGGGCGGATGCCGACCGACGGAGACCGTTCTGAGTGGATGTCAGGTAGTTGGTGGGCGGCGTTTGCGGATGGGGAGGACCGCCGGACCAGCCTGGTGTCCGGGGTCGGTGTGCGGCAACTCGATGGCGGGGTTTGGCGTGATCACGATTGCCGCGTGGCAGGTGGGCCGCCCTTGCGGGGAGTCGCCGGGTCTGCTCGTCCATCACAGCCGCACGATGATCAGCGCCGTGTCGTCCGTCGCGCCGCCGGGCGGCAGCAGCTCCAGAAGAACGGCGTCGGCGACGGCCTCGGGGTCCGAGGCGCGATTTCGCACGAGCGCGTCGGCGAGGCGGGCCAGGCCCGTGTCGATGTCCTCGCGGCGGCGCTCGATCAGGCCGTCGGTGTACAGCGCGAGCGTGGCGCCGTCGGAGTAGGTGGTGGCCGCCTGCGGTCTCGGCCTCGGATCGGGACGGGCGTCCAGGGGCGGATCCGTGGCCAGGTCCAGGAATTCCACCCGGCCGTCGGCGTGCACCAGCACCGGCGGCGGATGACCCGCGCTGCTGTAGGTGATGGTGCGGGCGTCGCAGTCGATGAACGTCGCGACCGCGGTGGCCGACTCGGCGCCGTCGACGACATGGGCGTACCGTCCGAGCACGTCGAGCGCCTGCGCCGGGCCGTCCGCGACCCGGGAGGTGGCGCTGAGCGCGCTGCGCAGCTGGCCCATCACGCCGGCCGCCTCGAGGCCGTGGCCGACGACGTCGCCCACGGAGACGCCGATGCGGTTGCCGCCCACCAGGTCGATCAGGTCGTACCAGTCGCCGCACACGTTCAGCGCGCCGACCGCGGGCCGGTAGCGCACGGCAGCCCGATGGTTGCCCACCTGCCGGCGCGCGGGCAGCATCGCCTCCTGCAGGGCCAGCGCCACCTCCCGTTCGCGGGCATGGGACTGCCGCAGCCGTTCGTTGAGCTCCTGCAGCTCCCGGGCGCGGGTGTACAGCTCGGCCTCCAGGACTCGCACCCGGCTGTCACCGCTGGTGCCGCCACCGCGCAGGCGGATCAGTTCGGTGACCTCCTCGACCCGGTGCGCGACGAATGCCACCTGCCCGTCGGGGTCGAACACGGGCGCGTTGATCGGGCTCCAGTAGCGCTCCTCCCAGTGGCCGGGCAGAGAGGCGTCCTCGACGTCGTAGCGCTGCAGCGCCATCGTGTCGCGCTCGCCGGTGGCCACCACGCGCAGCATCGATGCCCGGACGTCACGCATGCCGGTGGCGGCGGGGTCGTTGGGGTTGTCGGGGAAGACGTCGAAGATGTACCGGCCCACGAGCTCCGCGCGGCTGCGCCCGGACAGGCGCTGGAAGTCCTCGTTGGCGTCGGCGTAGACCAACTCCGGGGTCAGCAGGGCCACCATTCCGGGCAGGCTCTGGAACACCGCCTCGTAGTCGATCGCCTTCTCGTTCATGGCTCCCGCCTCACCACCGGGATCACACCAGTCTCCCATGTTGCGTGTCTTATGTGCCGATGTACTACATCTGTCGAGATTCGTCAGTTCAGGGAGACGGATCCGTCAGGGACTGCTCGGCCCAGATGATCTTCCCGTCGGGGACGAAGCGGGTGCCCCAGCGCTGGGTGACCTGGGAGACCAGCAGCAGCCCGCGGCCGCCCTCGTCGGTGGTGCGCGGATGGCGCAGATGCGGGGCCGTGGCGCCGCCGTCGAAGACCTCGCAGACCAGTGCGCGCTCCTTGATCAGACGCAGCCGGATGGGGCCGTCGGAGTACCGGATCGCGTTGGTGACCAGCTCGCTGACGACCAGTTCCGTCGTGAAGATCAGTTCCTCCAGACCCCACTCCGCCAGCATGCGCGAGGCCGTCTTGCGGGCGTCGGCGACGGCGGCGGGATCGGAGGGCAGGTCCCAGTCGGCGACCTGCTCGGAGCCCAGGAGCCGGGTGCGGGCCATCAGCAGGGCCACGTCGTCGTGCGGGCGGTCCGGGGTCAGGGCGTCGACCACGGTCCGGCAGTGCAGCTCGATCGAGGTCGCGCGCTGCTCCAGTGCCTGCCGCAGCCGGTCCCGGTCGCTGTCCAGGGCCCAGTCGTCCCCGCGCGCCAGCAGTCCGTCGGTGTGCAACGCGAGCGTGCTGCCCTCCGCCAGCGCCAGCTCGACCGACTCGAAGGGGAGACCGCCCACGCCGAGCGGAGGGCCCTGCGGAAGGTCGACGAAGGCCACGGAGCCATCGGGCATGACGACGGCGGGCGCCGGATGGCCCGCGGCGGCCATGGTGCACTGCCCGTCGACCGGGTCGTAGACGACGTACACGCACCCGGACCCCACGGACTGGGCGACGGCGGCCTCCTCCTCGCCCACCTGGACGCCCTCCTCGCGAGCCGACCTCGCGACCAGGTCGTCGAGATGGGCCAGCACCTCCTCGGGAGGCAGATCCAGCAGGGCGAGGGTGCGTACGGCGGTCCGCAGCCGCCCCATCGCCGCGGCGGCGTCGATGCCGTGGCCCGGCACCTCGCCCACCACCAGGGCGACGCGGGCGCCCGACAGCGGGATGACGTCGTACCAGTCGCCGCCGAGGCCGGTCAGCTCGTCGGCCGGCCGGTAGCAGGCGGACACCTCCAGTGCGGCCTGCTCAGGCAGGACGTGCGGCAGCAGGCTGCGCTGCAGGACCAGCGCCGCGTCGCGTTCACGGGTGTAGCGCCGGGCGTTGTCGACACAGACGGCCGCCCGTGAGACGAGGTCCTCGGCCAGGTTCAGGTCGTCCTCCTCGAAGGCCTCCTGGCGGTGGCGCCGGAAGAAGGAGGTGACGCCCAGGGTGACGCCCCGCGCGCGGATCGGCACGATCATCACGCTGTGCAGGCCCAGCTCGAGAAAGATGGCGGCCTCTCCACCGCGCGCGTGCTCGGCCCATGCCTCACCGAGCGGATCGAGTCTCTCCTCGCGCCAGGACTCGGCCGTCCTGAGGGAGCGGATGGGAGGTGAGCCCGCCGGGTAGACGACCAGGTCGCCGATCCCCACGACGGCCTCCGGCACCCGCTCGGCCGAACGATGTCCCGCCCGGCGCAGCGTCACCGGCTCGGTGTCGCCGAACGGTCCGGCCGCGGGCTCGCCGCCCCGCAGCACCGACTCCAGCAGGTCCACGGTGACGAGGTCGGCCAGTCCCGGTACGGCGACGTCCGCCAGCTCCTGGGCGGTGCGGTTGACGTCCAGGGTCCGGCCGATGCGCTCACCGGCCCGGTCCAGCAGCGCCAGCCGCTGGCGGGCCCGGTGCCGGTCGGAGATGTCCTCCACCGTGTAGTACACGCCCATCGGGTGGCCGTGGCCGTCGTCGAGCCGGGTGAACGACATCATGTGCGCGGTCTCGCGCAGCGGCTGGGAACGGGCGTGGCCCACGTGTTCGTAGCCGACGATCGGTTCGCCCGTCGTCAGCGCACGGCGCATCTGCGCCTCGATGGACTCGGAGTCCAGTCCGGGCTGTATGTCGGCGAGCCGCAGCCCGAGCCGACGGCTGGGCGGGCCGCCCCCGTACTGGGCGAGGGCGTCGTTCGACCAGACGAAGCGCAGATCCGTGTCGACGATCGCTATCCCGACGGGGGAGCGGGCGACCATCTGCTCCAGCACGGACCGGCTCATGTCCCAGCCGGGTGCCTCGTCCAGCTCCGACAGGAGGGCGAGCCACCGCGAGGAGCCCTCGGTGTCGAGGGCGGCGGTGATCCGCACCATGACCCCGGCAGACCGCCCGTCCCCGCGCAGGCCGGTCAGCAGCCCCACCCACCCGCCGTCCGCGCGGCACCGCTCCATCACCTCCGGCACCCGCGCCGCGTCCTCGGCGCTCAGCAGCTCGGCGACGTTGTGCCCCACCGCCGCGTCGGCCCCGTACGCCAGCAGCCGCTCGGCCTCTCTGGTCCACCCCGTCACCCGACCCTGCGCATCGAGCAGCACAGGCGCGGCGTCTGCCACGTCGAACCACTGCCGGGCAGCGCCCCGCTCCTCGTGTGTGCCCACGGCCGACCTCTCTGTCGCTTAGAGCGGTCTACCACCTCTTGTCCCCATCTTCACCCTTCCGGTGGGCGTTGCCTCTTTGCGGGGGCCGGGAGGGGGCGAGGTGGAGCCGGTTGGCGGGGCAGCGGCCGGTGCAGGTGTTGGGTGCGGTTGCGTGGCGGGGGCTTTCGGACGGGGGCCACGGTGGCCCGACCGGGTGGCCGACGGCCCGGCCCCCGTGGGTATCGGGCTGTGGGGCCGGGCTGAGCTACTTCAGTACTTTCTCCAGCGTCTTGCGGGGCCGGGTGGGGGCGAGGCGGTGCCGGTTGGCGGGTGCCGATGCCGGTGCCAATGTTGGGTGTGCTTGCGTGGTGGGGGCCTTCGGGCGGGGACCCCCGGTGGCCCGACCGGGACGCCGACGGCCCGGCCCCCGTGTGGGGAACCGGGCTGTCGGGCCGGGTCGGGCTACTTCAGTACCTTCTCCAGCGTTGCCAGCGCCCCGACCAGCTCCTCCGCCGTGATCGTCAGGGGCGGGGCCAGACGGATCGTGGAGCCGTGGGTGTCCTTGACGAGGATGCCCTCGCGCATGAGGCGCTCGCCGATCTCCCGGCCCGTGCCGAAGGCCGGGTCGATGTCGACGCCCGCCCACAGGCCCCGCGCGCGGAAGCCGACGACGCCCTTGCCGACCAGGTCCGACAGGCCGCTGCGCAGGATCGCGCCCAGCTCGGCGGCCCGGCGCTGGAACTCGCCCGTCTCCAGGAGACCGACCACGGCCGTGCCGACCGCGGCGGCCAGCGGGTTGCCGCCGAACGTCGAGCCGTGCTCGCCCGGCCGCAGGACGCCGAGTATGTCCCGGCGGGCCACCACCGCGGACACCGGCACGATGCCGCCGCCCAGGGCCTTGCCCAGCAGCACCATGTCCGGGACGACGCCCTCGTGCTCGACGGCGAGCGTACGGCCGGTGCGGCCGAGGCCCGACTGGATCTCGTCCGCGATGAACAGGCAGCCCTTGCGGCGGGTCAGCTCGCGCACACCGGCCAGGTAGCCCGAATCCGGGATGAGGACGCCCGCCTCGCCCTGGATCGGCTCCAGCAGCACCGCCGCGGTCGTCTCGTCGACCGCCGCCTCCAGCGCCGCCAGGTCGTTGTACGGCACGATCCGGAAACCCGGCGTGAACGGGCCGAAGCCCTGCCGCGCGGTCTCGTCCGTGGAGAACGACACGATCGTCGTCGTACGGCCGTGGAAGTTGTCCGCCGCGACCACGATCGTCGCCTGGTCGGCGGGGACGCCCTTCACCTCGTACGCCCACTTGCGGGCCACCTTGATGCCGCTCTCCACGGCCTCGGCGCCGGTGTTCATCGGCAGCACCATGTCCAGGCCCGTCAGCTCGGCCAGGCGCTCGGCGAACTCGGCGAGTTTGTCGTTGTGGAAGGCGCGCGAGGTGAGCGTCAGGCGGTCGAGCTGGGCGTGCGCCGCCTCGACCAGCGCCGGGTGGCGGTGGCCGAAGTTCAGGGCCGAGTAGCCGGCCAGCATGTCCAGGTAGCGGCGGCCCTCCACGTCCTCCACCCAGGTGCCCTCGGCGCGGGCGACGACCACGGGCAGCGGATGGTAGTTGTGCGCCAGGACCGGCTCCTCGGCGCGGATCAGATCGGCGGACGAACGGGTCTGCGCGGGCGCGGTCATGAGCGGATCTCCTGGGTGCAGCACTTGATGCCACCGCCGGCCTTGCGGAACTCCGACAGGTCGACGGGGACGGGGACATAGCCGCGCTCGTCCAGCCGGGCCGCCAGGGCCTCGGCCTGCGGTGCGATGAAGACGTGACGGCCGTCGGACACGGAGTTCAGGCCGAAGGCGGTGGCGTCGTCGCGGGTGGCGAGCACCGCGTCCGGATACAGCCGTGCGAGCACCTCACGACTGCCCGGCGAGAACGCCTCCGGGTAGTAGGCGATGTTGTCGTCGTCGAGCACGAACAGGGCCGTGTCGAGGTGGTAGAAGAACGGGTCCACCAGCGTCAGGCTGATCACCGGGTGGCCGAAGAACTCCTGCACCTCGCGGTGCGCCTCCCGGGTGGTACGGAATCCGGTGCCGGCGAGCACATAACGGCCCGTCCACACCAGGTCGCCCTCGCCCTCGCACACGGACTCGGGCCGGTACACGTCGAAGCCCGCCGTCTTGAACCACGTGTCGTAGTGCGTGGACTCAGGGCGGCGCTCGCTGGCGTGGAAGAGGGAGCCGAAGACGCGGCCGCCGACGACGACGGCCGAGTTCGCGGCGAAGACCATGTCGGGCAGACCGGGGACCGGCTCCACGGTGTCGACGTCGTGGCCGTGGGAGCGGTAGGCGCGGATCAGCGACTGCCACTGCCCATGGGCCAGATCGACGTCGACGCGGACGTCGGGCTGCATCCATGGGTTGATCGCGTACTGCACGGCGAAATGTCTGGGTTCGCAGACGAGGAAGCGCCGCCGGCGCGGCACACGGGTATCGGTCACAGAGGGGTTCCTCCGCTTCCTGCAGTGTCGATGAGGATTGACACCAAGGTAAGAAGGCACCCTGACGAGCGACAAGCAACTAAAATTGCGTGTCCACGCAGGAATGCTGCGTATTTTGCCGAGCCGACGCACGCCTGCTGCGTCACCCCGGGATCAGGCGCCTTGCTCCGGCGTGGCGAGGCCCGCGGCGCCCGCTTCCGGACTCTCCGGGATGAGGTGGGACAGCACCATCACGCTGATCGTCTTGCGGATGAACGGCTCGACACGGATGCGCTCCAGCACCTCCTCGAAGTGCTCCACATCCCGCGCCCGCACGTGCAGCAGCGCGTCCGCGCCCCCGGTCACCGTCATCGCCGCCGTGATCTCCGGATGGTTGCGGACCACCTCCGCGAGCCGCCGCGGCGGGGCCGCGCCCTCGCAGTACACCTCGACGTACGCCTCCGTACGCCAGCCCAGCGCCGACGGCTGGACCGTGGCCGAGAACCCGGTGATCACGCCCGTGTCACGCAGTCGGTCCACGCGCCGCTTGACCGCCGTCGCGGACAGTCCGACGCTCGTGCCGATCTCGGCGAAGCTCTTCCTGGCGTTCGCCATGAGGGCGGTGATGATCTTCCGGTCGAGTTCGTCGAAGGACGCCGCGCCGCTGTTCATGAGGGCACTGTAAGCGGCCCGCCACCCAGCGCGAACGTCCCGACGGAGCACATGTCCAAGCGTGCGAATTGCTCCTACACTCCGGGTTCATGCTGCGCGCCCTGGCTGTCGACGACGAACGCCCCTCGCTGGAGGAGCTGCTCTACCTCCTCAACGCCGACCCCCGCATCGGCAGCGCGGAGGGCGCAGGCGAGGCGACCGAGGCGCTGCGCCGCATCAACCGCGCCCTGGAGTCGGGGCCGGGCGGGCCGGAGGCGATCGACGTCGTCTTCCTCGACATCAACATGCCCGGCCTGGACGGTCTCGACCTGGCCCGGCTCCTCACCGGCTTCGCCAAGCCGCCGCTGGTCGTGTTCGTCACGGCCCACGAGGACTTCGCCGTCCAGGCCTTCGACCTCAAGGCCGTCGACTACGTCCTCAAGCCCGTCCGCAAGGAGCGGCTCGCCGAGGCAGTCCGCCGGGCGGTCGAACTGCGTGCCGCCGAACTCCGCGACGCCGCGCCCCGCATACCGGTGAGCGAGCCCGACCCCGACCACATACCCGTGGAGCTCGGCGGCGTGACCCGGTTCGTCGCCGTCGAGGACATCACCCACGTCGAGGCCCAGGGCGACTACGCCCGGCTGCACACCGACAAGGGCAGCCACCTCGTCCGCATCCCCCTGTCCACCCTGGAGGAGCGCTGGCGCTCCCGCGGCTTCGTCCGCATCCACCGCCGCCATCTCGTCGCCCTGCGCCACATCGGCGAACTCCGCCTGGACGCGGGCACCGTCAGCGTCATGGTGGGCTCCGAGGAACTCCAGGTCAGCCGACGGCACACCCGCGAGCTGCGGGACCTGCTGATGAGGAGGCCGTGACGATGGGCCAGAACCCCGCCGAACGCCGCGTCGTCGTCACCGGCCCGCCCCGGCAGACCCGCCGCGTCTCCGGCTACTACCGCCCCCGCACCGAGATCGACGAACAGACCACTCTCGGCCACACCTACGTCCGTTCCCTGATGCGCACCCAACTGCGCACCGCCCTGGCGGTGTTCGCCGTCCTCGGCCTGCTCATCGGCCCCCTGCCACTGCTGTTCGCGGCGATGCCGCACGCCCGCCCCCTGGTCTGGGCGGTCCTCGGCTTCGGCCTCTACGCACCACTGGTCCTGCTCGCCCGCTGGTTCGTGCGCCGAGCGGAGCGCAACGAACGGGACTTCGTACGGCTGGTCGAAGACCGCTGAGCCCGAAAGAACCGATGCGGTCGTGAACTCCAGCTACGCCGTCCCCGCCGTCGCCCTGGTCGTCCTCGCGACCGTCCTGGTCGGCGCCTTCGGCCTGCGCATCTCCCGCACCACGTCCGACTTCTACGTCGCCTCCCGCACCGTGGGCCCGCGCCTCAACGCCGCCGCGATCAGCGGTGAGTACCTCTCCGCCGCCTCCTTCCTCGGCATCGCCGGCCTGGTCCTCGTCCAAGGCCCCGACATGCTCTGGTACCCGGTCGGCTACACCGCCGGCTACCTGGTCCTGCTGCTCTTCGTCGCGGCCCCGCTGCGCCGCTCCGGCGCCTACACCCTCCCCGACTTCGCCGAGGCCCGTCTCTCCTCGCAGGCCGTACGGCGGCTCGCGGGCGCCTTCGTCGTCGGCACCGGCTGGCTGTATCTGCTGCCCCAACTCCAGGGCGCCGGGCTGACGCTGACCGTGCTCACGGGCGCGCCCGACTGGCTCGGCGGCGTGATCGTCGCGGTCGTCGTGGTCGCCATCGTCGCCGCCGGCGGCATGCGCAGCATCACCTTCGTGCAGGCCTTCCAGTACTGGCTCAAACTCACCGCCCTGCTCGTCCCCGCCCTCTTCCTGATACTCGCCTGGCAGGGCGACGGCGCCCCCCGCCACGCCTTCGACGAACCGGCGACCTTCCGCGAACGGAGCGTCGTCCGCGTCGACGACACCGTCGACCTGAAGCTCGACAGCCCGTTGACGGTCACCGTGAACGGCACGGTCGACGGCCGCACGCACGAGGACCAAGAGGTCCGACTCCCCGCCGGCACCCACCACATCGAGGCCGGCACCCGTCTGACCTTCGACAAGGGCGCCCCCGTCCCCGACCCCGACCGCGGCGGCAGCGGCAGCCTGTCGCCGTCGCAGGCCGAGAGCCGCGGCGAACGCCCGCTGTACGCCACGTACGGACTGATCCTCGCCACCTTCCTCGGCACCATGGGCCTGCCGCACGTCGTCGTCCGCTTCTACACCAGCCCGCACGGCGTCGCCGCCCGCCGCACGACCGTCGCCGTGCTCGGCCTGATCGGCGCCTTCTACCTGCTGCCCCCGGTCTACGGCGCCCTCGGCCGGCTCTACGCCCCCGAACTCACCCTCTCCGGCGACGCGGACGCCGCCGTCCTGCTGCTGCCCGAGCGGATGATCGGCGGCCTCGGCGGCGACCTGCTCGGCGCGCTCGTCGCGGGCGGCGCGTTCGCCGCGTTCCTGTCGACGGCGTCGGGCCTGACCATGGCCGTCGCGGGCGTGCTCACCCAGGACGTCCTCCCGTCCCGCGGCGTACGGCACTTCCGGCTCGGCACGGTCCTCGCCATGGCCGTACCGCTCGGCGCGAGCGCCCTGGTCGGCGGGCTCCCCGTCGCCGACGCGGTGGGCCTCGCCTTCGCCGTGTCGGCGTCCTCGTTCTGCCCGCTGCTCGTCCTCGGCATCTGGTGGCGACGGCTGACCCCGCCCGGCGCGGCCGCCGGGATGCTGGTGGGCGGCGGCTCCGCACTGCTGGCCGTCGCGGCGACGATGGCGGGCTTCCCCGGCTCCGGAGCCCTGCACGCGCTGCTCGCCTGGCCCGCGCTCTGGTCGGTGCCGCTGGGCTTCCTCACCATGGTGCTGGTCTCCCTGGCCACGCCGAGCCGGGTGCCGGCCGGGACGGCGGCGATCCTGGCGCGGTTCCATCTGCCGGAGGAACTGCGGGCGGAGGTGAAGGCATGAGGCAGCTCATCGCCGGACGGCGCGGAACGGAGACGGCATGAGCGGGTTCATCGCGGGCCTGTGCGTGGCCATCCTCCCGCTGCTCGCCGCGGGCTTCTGGCTCGGCCGGCGCACCGCCCGCCCCGAGAACTCCGGCGGTCTCGGCACCCCCGTCGAGCACGCCACCTTCGAGACCCTGCACACCGCCTCCCTCGCCGCACCCCCGCTGCGCGCCGGACTCACCGAGGAGACCGCGCGCAAGTCGGCCCGCAGGCTTCGCTCACTGCTCGGCACGGACGCGCTGTGTCTGACGGACCAGAAGGACGTCCTGGTCTGGGACGGGATCGGCGGGCATCACCGTACGGAGATCATGGAACTCCTCGCCGGCCCCCTGGAGTCGGGCCGCGGCGAGGCCTTCCCGCTCACCTGCGACACCCCCGACTGCCCGGTGCGCTGGGCGGTGGTCGCCCCGCTCACCGTCGACGACCGGGTCCACGGCGCCCTCGTCGCCTGCGCGCCCCGGGAGTCGGCCGTGCTGGTGCGCGCGGCGGGCGAGGTGGCCCGCTGGGTCTCGGTCCAGCTGGAGCTGGCCGACCTCGACCAGTCCCGCACCCGCCTGATCGAGGCCGAGATCAAGGCCCTGCGCGCGCAGATCTCCCCGCACTTCATCTTCAACTCGCTCGCGGTGATCGCCAGCTTCGTCCGCACCGACCCGGAGCGCGCCCGCGAACTGCTCCTGGAGTTCGCCGACTTCACCCGTTACTCCTTCCGCAGGCACGGCGACTTCACCACCCTCGCCGAAGAACTGCATGCCATCGACCACTACTTGGCGCTCGTGCGGGCACGCTTCGGCGACCGCCTGACGGTCACCCTGCAGATCGCCCCCGAGGTGCTGCCGGTGGCGCTGCCCTTCCTCTGCCTCCAGCCGCTCGTCGAGAACGCCGTGAAGCACGGCCTGGAGGGCAAGGCGGCGTCCGCGGGCAGGAGCCACATCAGCATCACCGCTCAGGACGCCGGCGCCGAGGCCCTCGTCGTCATCGAGGACGACGGCGCCGGAATGGACCCCGTCCTGCTGCGCCGCATCCTCGCCGGCGAGGTCAGCCCGTCGGGCGGTATCGGGCTGTCCAATGTCGACGACCGTCTCCGGCAGGTGTACGGCGACGCCTACGGGCTCGTCATCGAGACCGCCCCGGGAGCGGGCATGAAGATCACCGCCCGGCTGCCGAAGTACCAGCCGGGCGTGCACTCCGCAGGGCGGCTCATCCGGGAGTGAGGCTCAGCTGCCGCGGCTGGCCACCATCCCCAGCGTGATCAGCCCCAGCACCACCCACCCGAACCACAGCCAGCCATTGCTCCCGAGCGCCACCGTGTAGGCGGTCACCACGACGAGTCCGCCGACGGTGACCACCCCCATCGCCTTGGTAGAACCGTCCGTAGAACCGGGCATCGCAACACCCTCCTAGGCTTCGTCCCCCTCCATGGTGCCCCCGTTCTGCTTCCTGACGGTGCACACGACGAAATGAGTGCCTGTCTTCCAGGCCCCCTCGCTCGTCCAGGAGCCCGCCGTGTAGACGGAAGGATCGAAGCCGTAGTCGCGCGGTGGTACCTGGCGGGCGCACGCCGCGTCCGACTCGGTGCGTGCCTCGGTCAACGTGACGTCGGCGCCCAGTCGGGTGAACCCGAGCACCTGCTCGTCGTGCGGGTCCGCGCAGGACACCAGGCGGGCGTCCCGGTGGGAGCGCACGTCCAGACAGTCCCGCCGCTGCATGGTCGCCGTGTCGGCGAAGGCCGACCCCGGCTTCCGATGCCCGCCCAGCGGCCCGTACACCGGCCCGTGCCCGCCCAGCACCAGACAGGCGGTGCGCCGCCCGGCCGCGTCGAACCCCGCCTCGGTCGGTACGACGGCGAAGCTGCGGACGTCCGCCAGCCTCCCGCGGACGTCCTCCGTCCGCTCCTCGCACGCCCCCGGCCCCTTCTCCCGTGCCTCGGCGGCGGACGCGGCCCCGACGAACGCCATCACCTGCCCGTCGGGCACCTTCTCCCGGCAACTGGGATCAAGGCTCAGCCGGGGTGTGCCCCGGAAGGGAGCCGTGCCGGGCCAGTCGGCGAGCACGCAGTCGCCATCCTTCAACGCACTGGCGAGTCCGACGGTGTCGCCGTACGGCCGGGCGGTTCCCTTGGTGTCCGGCGACTGGGCCATGGCGTACCAGACGCCCACGCCCGCGAGCGCCAGCCCGAGGATGCCGCCGAGGACCGCGTGGAGGATGCGGGGACGGGTTCGGCGCTGCCCGTCGGGGCCGGGACGGGGGCCGAGGCCCTGTGGACCGCCGTGCGCACCGGCCGCGGGGCCGAAGCCCGGTCGGCCGCCGGGTCGCTCGGACACGGGCAGGGAGCCGAAGCGCGCCGCGTCGGGCATGCGCCCCGACGGCGCGCCGCCCCAGTGCGGCTGGGAACCCAGGTCGGTCTGAGTCCGCGCGTACGAGTCGACCTCCGGAGTGGCGATCCGTGACAGCGCCGCCTCCACCTCCACCGCGGACAGCCGCATTGCCGGGTCCTTCTCCAGCAACGCCCGCAGGACAGGCGCCAGCGCACCGGCCCGCGTGGCCGGCGGGGGCTCCTCCATGACCACCGCGGTGACCTGGGCCAGATGCGACTCGCGGTCGAACGGTCCCCGGGCCTCGACAGCGTGGTACAGCGTGCAACCCAGCGAGAACAGATCGGTCGCCGGCGTCGGCGCCCCGCCCGTGACCCGCTCCGGCGCCAGATAGCCCGCCGTGCCCACGAGCACGGACGCCAGCGTGTACCGCGTCTCACCGGCGTCCGGCTGCACCGAGATGCCGTAGTCCGTGAGCAGCACCCGCCCGTACGGCGCCCCGGTGCGGTCCGGAGCCAGCAGGATGTTCGCCGGTTTCACGTCCCGGTGCATGACGCCCCGCTGGTGTCCGGCGGTCAGCGCGTCGAGTACGGCGAGCCCGATTCGGGCGCACTCCGCGGGCGCCAGCGGGCCGCGCTGATCGATCAGGTCACGCAGATCGACGGCGCCCGTCACGTACTCCATGACGATCCACGGCAGCCCCTCGTGCTCCAGCACGTCATGCACGGTCACCACATGCGGATGCCCGCGCAGCCCCGCCGCGTGCCGGGCCTCCGTACGGGCACGGGCCACCCGGGCCTCACGCTCGTCGGCCTCGACCGGGTCCCGGAACACGATCTCCTTCAGCGCGACCTCGCAGGCGAGTCTTTGGTCGTGGGCGAGCCAGACATGGCCCATACCGCCGCTGCCGAGCCGGTTCAGCAGCAGATAGCGGCCGGCGACGACCCGGCCCACTCCCGACGTCGATGATCCTGAAGGCATCCGGTGACTCCCGGGTTCTGCGGGTGCGCTGCGTGGTTGTCAGGCGGTCGTGCTCGCGGTGGGCCCGCCGGTGGACGGGGCGCTCGTCGCGGGCCTGCCGGTCTCGGGCGGCGGTGCGCTGCTGGTCGGGGGCGAGCCGGTGGTCTCCGGCGGCGCACTGGTCGTGGGCGGGGGTGGTGAGCTGGACGTGGGGTCCTTGGGCGAGGGGGGCTTCGCCGAGCTGGGCGGCGGATCGGAGGACGGAGGAACGGACGAGGGCGGCGCCGCGGAGGACGGCGGACCCGCGGACGGGGGCCCGCTGGTGGGACCCGGGCTGCTCGGTCCGGAGCTGCCGGATCCGGAGGACGACGGCGGTGGGGTCGAGCCGGACGGCGAAGACGTGGACGACGAGGACGGCGAGGACGTCGACGGCGTGGTGCCCGACGGATCCCGCGTCGACCCGGACGACCCGGGATCCGATCCCGACCCCGATCGCGGGGGAGTGGACGTCACACTCGACGAGCCACCGGACGTCGCCCCTCCGGCCACGCTCAACGTCACGTACTCCCCGAACCGCAGCTCCGTCCCGGCCGGCGGATCCGACGCCGTGACCCGGGCGTTGTCGGGCGGCAGCCCTCCGCCGGCGAAGGCGGCCGCCAGCCCCGTGCCGACCAGCCGTCGGCTCGCCTGCCCGAACGTCGTCCCGGCGAGGTCGGGCACCGCACGCCGCTCCCGCGTGTCGAACGTCGTGTCGTCCTCGCCCGTGGTGCCGACGGGCCGGTTGACGCCCCGGTCGGGTTCATGGACGTCGACGAGAGCGAGCTGCTCCACTTCCCGCGGGGCGGGCCGCACGGCCACGACGGACGACTTCTCGTAGCCCTTCCACTCCTCGTTGCGGTCGTCGAACTCGACCTTTATCCGCGTCGTGTCGCCCTCGAAGGGCCGCAGCGGATTTCCGCACGAGCACTTCACCGCGGGAAGACCTCGCTCATCGACGAGTATCGCGATTCCCGTCTGAAGCAGCGCGCTGAAGGGGACGGCTTTTCCCTTTTTGTAGTCGTGGTTCTTCACGAGAGTGTCGTGACGCAGGAGTACGGGTGTGAGGCGGCCGAGATAATCCGGAATCTCGGCCGTCGTGAGGGAGAGCGCGGTTGCCCAGGCCTGCGCCTTGCGCTCATTGGCCGGGTCGGTGAGGAACTCCTTCAGCCGTGCGACGTCGCAGATCGTCGGCTGCTTGGAACCCCCGTACAGACCAGGAGTGTCGCCCTGCTGCAGACCGCCGTGCGCCGTCTGCACCCGTACCTGCGCGTCCCGCCCCAGCCCCTGGTTCTCGTTGAAGAAGGGCGCGAGCGACGGAACTCCCGCGGCCACCGCTTTCACCACGGACAACGGTGTGTTCCGGTCGCACCCACTGAGCGACAGAACGAAGACCAACAGGACGGCGATCCTCCGAATCGCCGCTAATTCGGACCTGTGCACGAAAACGCGAAACGCCATTACCGCTCCCCCCGGCGGTTCCCCCGACGCGCTTCATGCTACTGAAAGGCGAAGCCTTTCGGTTTCCTCAGTTCCCGCGTGCGTTCAATGAGGCCAAATAGGCGTTGTACGCCTCGAGTTCCTTGTCGCCGTCCCGGTCGGCGGCCCGGTCCTTGCGCTTGGCCTGGCGCTGCTCGGAGCCGTACCACTGGAACAGCAGCGCGATCAGCACCAGCACGGACGGAATCTCACTGAACGCCCAGGCGATGCCGCCGGCCGCGTTCTGGTCGGAGAGCGCGTCGATGCCGAGTGAGGCGGGCGGGTTCTTGAACGTCTCGACCATCGGCTCCGACGCCATCATCAAGGCGATGCCGAAGAACGCGTGGAACGGCATTCCCGCGAACAGCTCCAGCATCCGCATCAGATACCCCGGCCGGTGCGGACCGGGATCCACGCCGATGATCGGCCAGAAGAACACCACACCCACGGCGAGGAAGTGCACCATCATCGCGATGTGGCCCGGCTTGGAGCCCATCAGGAAGTCGAACATCGGGGTGAAGTACAGCGCGTAGAGGCTGGCGATGAACAGCGGAATGGTGAACGCCGGATGCGTGATGATCCGCATGTACCGGCTGTGCAGCAGGGCCAGCAGCAATTCCCGCGGCCCCTTGCGCCCCCGCCCCGCCGGCGGCATCGCACGCAACGCCAGTGTCATCGGCGCACCGAGCAGGAGGAGAATCGGCGACAGCATGCTGATCACCATGTGCTGCACCATGTGCACGCTGAACATGACCATCCCGTAGTCATTCAGCCCGGTACACATGACGAGCATCACGGACAGCACCCCGGCGACGTACGACACCGTCCGCCCGACGGGCCACTTGTCCCCGCGCCGCGCGAGCCGCACGACACCCCACGCGTACAGTGCGAGCCCCACCAGACAGGCGACGAGGAAGAACGGGTCCGCGGACCACGCGAGCCCCCGCCCCAGCGTGAACGGCGGCAGATCCATCATCATGCCGTGCCCGCTGTGATCCATCCGCCGGCTCCTGTTTCGTGGGGGTTGTGCAAGTCTGTCCGCACACAGACTAGAACTGCCCCCGGTCGGCATTGCGACCGGGGGCATCCGTTCCAGGGCGAACCGGGGCTACAGCACGCACTCAGCCTCTTCGTACCGGTCCTCCGGCACGGTCTTCAGCGTCTCCACGGCCTCCGCCAGCGACACCATCACGATGTCGGTGCCGCGCAGTGCCGTCATCCTGCCGAACTCACCGCGGTGCACGGCCTCCACCGCGTGCCACCCGAACCGCGTCGCGAGCACCCGGTCGTACGCGGTGGGCGTACCACCACGCTGCACATGTCCGAGGATCACCGGCCGGGCTTCCTTGCCCAGGCGCCCCTCCAGCTCGATGGACAGCTGACGGGCGATCCCGGCGAACCGCTCATGCCCGTAGATGTCCTTGCCGCCCTCGTCGAACTCCATGGAGCCGGGCCTCGGCTTGGCCCCCTCGGCCGCCACGACGATCGCGAAGCGCTTGCCCGCCTCGAACCGCGCGCCGACGACCCGGGTCAACTCCTCGATGTCGAAGGGCCGTTCCGGCACCACGATCGCGTGCGCGCCGGCCGCCATGCCGGAGTGCAGCGCGATCCAGCCGGTGTGCCGGCCCATGACCTCGACCACGAGCACCCGCTGGTGGGACTCGGCGGTGGTCTTGAGCCGGTCCAGGGCCTCGGTCGCAACGCCGACGGCCGTGTCGAAGCCGAAGGTGACGTCCGTGACCGCGATGTCGTTGTCGATGGTCTTCGGCACGCCCACGACGGGCAGGCCGCTGTCCGACATCAGCCGGGCCGCCTTCAGCGTGCCCTCGCCGCCGATCGGGATGATCGCGTCGAGGCCGAGCTCCTCGAGGTGGCCCTTCGCCCGCTCCACGCCGTCCCGCAGATGGGAGGGCTGGACCCGGGAGGAGCCGAGAATCGTGCCGCCGCGAGCCAGGATGCCGCTCACCGCGTCGAGGTCGAGCTTGAGGTAGTCGCACTCCAGGAGGCCCTTCCAGCCGTCCCGGAAGCCGATGACCTCGTCGCCGTGGTCGACGACGGCGCGGTGCACGACGGACCGGATGACGGCGTTCAGGCCGGGGCAGTCGCCGCCGGACGTGAGGACACCAATGCGCATAGCCCGAAAAACCTTCTCCACGTGGGCCGGGACCGGACCACGCTGTCCGGCTCGAATCCCCGCCACCCTAGCGGCATCAGGGGGCGGGGCCGAACCATGCGTCCGCCTGCTGGACGACCCCGCTCACCTGTGCGGACGCACCGTCAGACGGGCTCGTGACAGCAGGCCGGCCACCAGGTGTACGAGCCGGTGCCCGAACCGTCAGGCGGGCTGCTGCGCGGCCGCGATGCGCTCGTTGCGCAGCGCCTCGTACCAGCGGTCGTCGGTCGGCGGCAGCGCGTTCACGTCGAGCGCGAGCTTCAGCAGCAGGTCGGCGATCAGCGGGTTCCGGGCGAGCACCGGGCCGTGCATGTACGTACCGAAGACGGTGTCGTTGTACGCACCCTCCGTACCGTCGCCCGTGCCGTTGCCGTTGCCGAAGCGGACCTTGGCGAGGGGGCGGGCGGTGGGGCCGAGGTGGGTGATGCCCTGGTGGTTCTCGAAGCCGGTCAGCGGGGGCAGACCGAGGCGCGGGTCGATGTCTCCGAGCACGTCACCGACGCACCGGGCCCCTTCACCGCGCACGGACACCACGTCGATCAGTCCGAGACCGGGCTCGCGCTGGCCGAGGTCGTTGATGAACTCGTGGCCGAGGATCTGGTAGCCCGCGCACACCGAGAACACGATGGCGCCGTTCTCGACGGCCCGGTGCAGACCGCCGTCCCGGCGCAGCCGCTCGGCAGCCAGCCGCTGCGGCCGGTCCTCGCCGCCGCCGATCAGGTAGATGTCGCCGGAGGTCGGGATCGGCTGGTCGCTGCGCACGTCGAGACGGGCCACGTCCAGGCCGCGCTGCCGCGCCCGGCGCTCCACGACGAGGACGTTGCCCTGGTCGCCGTACGTGCTGAGCAGGTCCGGGTAGATCCAGACGACCCGCAGACTGTTGTCGCTCATGAAGTCACTGTCCTTGTGAGTACGTCCGAGTACGTCAGTTGCCGACGCGGCGGCGCAGGTCCTGGAACGCGGTGTAGTTCGCGATGACCTCGATCCGGCCGGGCGGGCACAGCTGCACGGCCTGGTCGAGGGTGTCGCAGACCTGGAACTGCTGGTTCGCGACCTCCAGCCGCACCGCGAGGTCGAGCCTGCGGTCGCCGACGACGCAGATCGGGTGCCCGGTCAGCCGCGTGTAGTCGACGTCCCACAGCCAGGAGGTGTCGGTGCCGTCGGCGCTGCGCGCGTTCACGGAGAGGATCACCGGGGTCGGCGGCGGGTCGATGAGGGAGAACGTCTCCAGCCAGCCGGCCGGGTTCTTGGCGAGCAGCAGCCGCAGGTCCCGCCCCTCGAACTGCACGACGTCATAGCGCCCCGCGACGGCCTGCACCTGGTACATGCGTTCCAGGGCGACCTGCGGCGGCACTCCGAACACGGCGGCCACGGCGGCGGAGGAGGCGGCGTTGGCCTTGTTGGCGCGCCCGGGCAGCTGGAGGTGAATGGGCCAGGCCGACCCGTGCGGGTCCAGGACGTGATCACCGGACAGCGCCCAGCTCGGCGTGGGCCGCCGGAAGCCGCACTCACCGCAGAACCAGTCGTCGCCGGGGCGCTGCATCACACCGCCGCACGACGGGCAGGACCAGGCGTCGTCCTTCCACATCTGTCCGGCCGCGACCCAGATCACATTCGGGGAGGAGGAAGCCGCCCACACGACCAGCGGGTCGTCGGCGTTGGCGATGATCACGGCCTTCGAGCCGGCGAGCCCCTCACGCCAGTTCTCGGCGAGCATGCGGGTCTCGGCGGCGCGGTCCAGCTGGTCGCGGGAGAGGTTGAGGAGCGCGATGCACTTGGGGTCGGTGTCCCGGGCGACCCCGGCGAGATACTTCTCATCGACCTCGATGACGCCGTAGCGAGCCTCCGAGCTGCCCGCGAGCGCCGAGGTGATGCCGGCGGGCATGTTGGCGCCCAGGGCGTTGGAGACGACCGGCCCGGCGGCGCGCAGGGCCTCCGCGATGAGCCGGGTGGTCGTGGTCTTGCCGTTGGTCGCCGACACCAGGACCACGTCCAGGTTCTGCGCGAGCCGGGCGAGGAGGTCGGGGTCGAGCTTGAGTGCCACCCGGCCGCCGATCACCGAACCGCTACCGCGCCCCGCGGCACGCGATGCCGCCGCGACCGCCTTGCCCGCGGTCACGGCCAGCTTGGCCCGCGGCGAAAGCGGGTCCGAGTTGCCTGACATCAGTCCTCGATCCTCCTTGCGTACGCGCCGCGCCTCTGCCTGACGGCAACGTGGTGGTGGTCAGCCTATCGAGATCCATTCGCACTCCCGAATCGCCGTACCCTTGCGGTCATGCGAAACGGCTCCATTCCGGGCGCGCGCGGGCGCGTCCGTCCCCTCACGATGCTCGGCGACCCGGTGCTGCAGGCACCCTGCAAGGATGTCACCGACTTCGGTCCCGAATTGGCGACGCTGGTGGAGGACTTGTTCGCGACGATGTACGCGGCGCGTGGCGTGGGCCTCGCCGCGAACCAGATCGGCGAGCCGCTGCGGGTGTTCGTGTTCGACTGCCCGGACGACGAGGACGTCCGGCACCTCGGGCATGTGGTGAACCCACGGCTCGTGGAGGCGGACGGCGTGGTGCTGCGCGGCCCGGAGGGCTGCCTGTCCCTGCCGGGCCTGGAGGCGGGCACGGAGCGGTACGACCACGCGGTGGTCGAGGGCTTCACGATGACGGGCGAGCCGGTGACGATCCACGGCACGGGCTTCTTCGCGCGCTGCCTGCAGCACGAGCACGACCACTTGGACGGCACGCTGTACGCGGACCGCGTAACGGGCCGGCGCCGCAGACGCCTGATGCGACAGGTGTCCCGAGCCTCTTGGTACAGGCCGACGCCGCCCGCCTAGGCACCGTCAGAACCCCGGGCCGCCCACCCTGTCCCCGGCGGCAGCCAACCGTCCCCACAGCAGGTCGGCCAGACTGCGCACCAACTCCGCCCGCGAGCAGGGTCGTTCCCCGAGCCACCAGTCACCCGCGGCATGCATCATCCCGACGATCCCGTGCCCCCACACCCGGGCCAGCTGCTGGCTGCCGGGCCCGAGGTCCAACCGCTCCTCGATGACGGTGGCCAGTTCCTCGCCCATCCTGCGCAGCAGCGGCGCGGAGTGCTTGCCGACGTCGAAGCCGGGGTCGCCGGGCTGGCCGCCCTCCGCCGGATGCATCAGGAACCGGTACACCTGAGGCCGCGCCTCGATCGCCGCGAGGTACGTGTCCAAGGTGGCCTCGACGCGCTCACGCCGGTCCGCGGGGGCGTCCAGCGCCGCCCGCAGCGAGTCGAGCAGCGCGTCCGTGTGCCTCATGGCCAACGCCGCGTAAAGTCCGCCCTTGTCACCGAAGTGCCGGTACAGAATCGGCTTCGTGATCCCCGCCTCGGCTGCGATCGCGTTCATCGAGGCCTGCGGACCGTCGCGAAGCACCACTCTGTCGGCGGCCTCCAGCAGCTCGCGCCGACGGCGGTCGGCGGACCGCTGTTGCTCGGTCCGCTGCGTGGTGTCCATGAGCTCTCCCCACCCGTGGTGAATCGATGACGCATGCGCAAACTAACACTCAACCAGCCGCGGCCATCGAACGGACTGCCGACCGGGCATCGCGGGTTGACTTTATCTACCCACGAGTAACAAACTAAGGTTACCGCTAGTAACAAGCATCAAGCATGCACGTACGCCGCTGGAGGGGACATGGCCGAGTTCACCATGGAGCTCAACGACGAACAGAAGGAGGTCCGGGACTGGCTGCACGGCTTCGCGGCCGATGTGATCCGCCCCGCGGCCGCCGAATGGGACGAGCGTGAGGAGACTCCCTGGCCGGTCATCCAGGAGGCCGCGAAGGTCGGCATCTACTCGCTCGACTTCTACGCCCAGCAGTACTTCGACCAGACCGGTCTCGGCATCCCCATGGCGATGGAGGAGCTGTTCTGGGGTGACGCGGGCATCGCCCTGTCGATCGTCGGCACCGGCCTCGCCGCCGTCGGCGTCCTCGCGAACGGCACCGAGGAGCAGATCGGCACCTGGGTGCCCCAGATGTACGGCGATGCCAACGATGTCAAGCTTGCCGCGTTCTGCTCCTCCGAGCCGGACGCCGGCTCCGATGTGGCCTCGATGCGCACCCGTGCCGTCTACGACGAGGCCAAGGACGAGTGGGTGATCAACGGCACGAAGACCTGGGCGACCAACGGCGGTATCGCCAACGTCCACGTGGTCGTCGCGGTCGTCGACCCGGACCTGGGTTCCAAGGGGCACGCGTCCTTCATCGTGCCGCCGAACACGCCGGGCCTGGCCCAGGGCCAGAAGTTCAAGAAGCACGGCATCCGCGCCTCGCACACCGCCGAGGTCATCCTGGACAACGTGCGGGTGCCGGGCTCCTGCCTGCTGGGCGGCAAGGAGAAGCTGGACGAGCGTTTGGCGCGGGCTCGTGAGCGGGCCAAGGCGGGCGGCGAGCGCGTGAAGAACGCGGCGATGGCCACGTTCGAGGCCTCGCGGCCGGCCGTCGGTGCGATGGCCGTGGGCACGGCCCGTGCCGCGTACGAGGTCGCCCTCGACTACGCGATGACGCGAGAGCAGTTCGGGCGGCCGATCATCGACAACCAGGGTGTGGCCTTCCAGCTGGCCGAGATGGCGACGCAGATCGACGCCGCGCGGCTGCTGGTGTGGCGCGCTTCCTGGATGGCTGTCAACGGGAAGCCGTTCACGGCGGCCGAGGGGTCGATGTCGAAGCTGTTCGCGAGCGAGACGTCGAAGAAGGTCACGGCGCAGGCCATACAGATCCTCGGGGGCAACGGCTACACCCGGGAGTACCCGGTGGAGCGGATGCACCGGGACAGCGCGATCTACACGATCTTCGAGGGCACGAGCGAGATCCAGCGGCTGGTGATCGCCCGTACGTTGTCGGGCATGTCGATTCGGTAGCGCAGGGGATTGCCGCAGGGTGCCCTCGCGCCCTGCGGCGCCCTTCTACGGTGCTGTGCCGCTGCTGTGCGCGATGCACGCCACATCGATGCGATCCGCGAGCTTCGCCAGCTCGATGGTCAGCGCGGCCACCGTGTCCTCGTCGAGCCCGTCCTCCCCGGCCTCGACAAGGTGCAGCCACCGACCACCCACCGTGCGCAGCAGCTTGCTCACATCGGACGCAGCCACCTGCAAGGTCCCGCGGTCATCGACGATCAGCGGCAGAGTAACTTCGCGGTTCACACCCGGGATCGTAGTCGCGCGGCGCTCACGCACCCTGCCAAACCGTGGTGATGTTGCAGAACTCGCGGATTCCGTGCCCGGACAGCTCACGCCCGTATCCGGACCGCTTCACTCCGCCGAACGGGAACGCCGGATGGGACGCCGTCATCCCATTGACGTACACGCTTCCGGCCTCCAGATCCCGTACGAACCGGTCGACCTCGGCCTCGTCGCGGGTCCACACGTTCGAACTCAGTCCGAACGGTGAGTCGTTGGCGATCAGTACCGCCTCGTCCAGGTCGTCGGCCCGGTACAGCGTGGCGACCGGCCCGAAGGCCTCCTCGCGGTGGATCCGCATCTCGCGGGTGATGCCGGCGAGCACGGTGGGCGCGTAGTACCAGCCGGGCAGTTCGGGCCGGCGGAGCTGGTGGCCGCCGCACAGCACGGCCGCTCCGCTGCGCCGGGCGTCGTCGACGAGCTCCTCCAGGTCGTCCCGGCCCCGTTCGCTGGACAGCGGGCCGACCTCGGTCTCCTCCTGCATCGGGTCGCCGACCACCAGCGCCTTCATGCCCTCCGCGAACCGCTGCGCGAACGCCTCGTAGACGTCCGTGTGCACGATGAACCGTTTGGCGGCGATGCACGACTGGCCGGTGTTCTGCACGCGCGCGGTCACCGCGACCTGCGCGGCGCGGTCGACGTCGGCCGACGGCATGACCACGTACGGGTCGCTGCCGCCCAGTTCCAGCACCGTCTTCTTGATCATCTCCCCGCAGGTGGCGGCTACCGCGCGGCCGGCCGGCTCGCTGCCGGTGAGGGTCGCCGCCCTGACGCGCTCGTCGCGCAGGATCTCGTCGACCTGTCCGGAGCCGACGAGCAGGGTCTGGAAGCAGCCCTCCGTGTAGCCCGCGCGGTGGAACAGGTCCTCCAGGTAGAGGGCGGTCTGGGGGACGTTCGAGGCGTGCTTGAGGAGGCCGACATTGCCTGCCATCAGCGCCGGGGCCGCGAAGCGGATCACCTGCCAGAGCGGGAAGTTCCACGGCATCACCGCGAGTACCGGACCCAGCGGCCGGTAGCGGACCCGGACCCGCGAGGCGCCGGAGTCCTTCACGTCGGACTCGGGCGGCTCCTCGTCGGCGAGCAGTTCCGCGGCGCGGTCGGCGTACCAGCGCATCGCCTTGGCGCACTTGGCGACCTCCGCGCGCGACTGCTTGATGGGCTTGCCCATCTCGGTGGTCATCGTCCGGGCGATGTCGTCCTGATCCCCCTCCAGGAGATCCGCGGCCTGGACCAGCAGGCGAGCCCGGTCGGTGAAGCTGGTCGTCCGGTACGTGCGGAACGTGGCCTCGGCGAGCTGGAGCCTGCGCTCGATCTCCTCGGCACCCATGGCCTCGTACGTCTTGAGCGTCTCGCCGTTCGCCGGGTTCACCGTCGCGATGGGCATGACCGACCTCCTGGGAGCGGGCTGATGCTTCGACCTTCCCGCGCGGCGGTGGCTACCGCAACGCGTGTACGGCCGCTCAGGCCGAGTGCTCCGCCAGCCGGTCGAGAAACGCGGCCTGGGCCTTCACGACGACCTCGCGCGCCCGGTCGACGTCCAGCCATGCCACCCGGTCGAGCTCCGGGAACTCCTGGGTCCGTCCCGAGTGCGGCGGCCACTCCATCACGAACGTGCCGGGGACGACCGTCGCCGGGTCGAGGTCGGCCTCGACCGCCCACACCGTGACGATCTTTCCGCCCGACTGCTTCACCTCGCCCAGGGGTACGGCCTCCCCGTCGGGCGGCGCCAGCCCCAGCTCCTCCTGGAACTCGCGGCGGGCCGCGTCCCAGGCGGGCTCGTCGGGTTCGTACTCGCCCTTCGGGACCGTCCACGCCCCGGCGTCGCGCTTGGCGAAGAAGGGGCCGCCCATATGGCCGAGCAACACTTCCAGGCCGTCATCGGTGTGGCGGAACAGCAGCAGGCCCGCGCTGCGCTTCTCGCCGGACGGCGTCACCGCGTCACCTCCGTGGTCACGGCTTCACGTCCGGGTGGGCGGCGAGCAGGGTCTCGACCGTGTCCGCCTCCTCGGGGCGTTTGTCCTCGCGGTAGCGGACCACGCGCGCGAAGCGGAGTGTCACGCCGGCCGGGTAGCGGGTGGAGCGCTGCAGGCCGTCGTAGGCGATCTCGACGACCAGCTCGGGGCGTACCGTCACCCCCCAGCCCTGGTGATCCACGGCGAGTTCCTGGAGCCGCCCGGTCTGCCAGGTCAGCATCGTGTCGGTCATGCCCTTGAAGGTCTTGCCGAGCATGGCGAAGGAGCCGTCCGCCGTGCGGGCGCCCAGGTGGAGGTTGGAGAGCTTGCCGGTCCGGCGGCCATGGCCCCATTCGGCGGCCAGCACGACCAGGTCGAGGGTGTGCACGGGCTTGACCTTCAGCCAGGAGGCGCCGCGCCGGCCCGCGCTGTAGGGGGCGTCGAGCGCCTTGACGACGACGCCCTCGTGGCCGCGCCCGAGGGTCTCGGCGAGGAAGTCCTCGGCTCGCGTGAGGTCCTCGGGCCCGGACACCGGGCTGCGGCGTACGCGCATCGGCTCGGGGACCAGCCGGGCCAGTTCCGTGTGCCGGTCGGCGAACGGCAGGTCGAGCAGGTCGCGGTCGTCGACGGACAGGGCGTCGAAGAAGACGGGGGAGACGGGGACCTCCTGGGCCGCCGTCGCCACGTCCACGCGGGAGCCGACGCGGCCGGCGGTCTCCTGGAAGGAACGGGGGCGGCCCCGGTCGTCGAAGGCGATGACCTCTCCGTCCAGGATGAAGCGATCGCCTCGCAACTCCAGTGCGGTCGCGGTCAGTTCGGGGAGCCTGTCGGTGATGTCGTCCAGGGTGCGGGTGTAGATCCGTACGGCCTCGCCGTCGCGGTGGACCTGGACGCGGATGCCGTCGAGCTTCTCCTCGACCACGCAGGCGCCGAGCTTGCCGACCGCCTCGGCCACCGAGGAGGCGCTGTGCGCCAGCATCGGCAGGACCGGGCGGCCGACGGTGAGCCGGAAGCGTTCGAGGGCGGCGGGGCCGTCCGCGAGCAGGGCCTCGGCCACCGTCTGGAGCGACCCGGCGAGCATCACCGCCCGCCGCACGTCCGCCGACGGCGCCCCGGTCGCCTGCGCCAGCCCCTCCGCCGCCACGGCGTCCAGCGCGCCCTGCCGCACCTCGCCCGTGATCAGCCCGAACAGGAAGCGCTGCTCGTGCTCGGTGGCAGCGCCCATCAACTCGCCGACCAGACGACCCCGTTCGGCCTGCGAACCCGTGCCGGTGACCTTGCCGAGCCCGGTCAGCCGGGCGTCCACCTCGCGCACCGTGAGCGTGGGCTCGGCCGCCGGGGCGACCGGCCGGCTCAGCACCTTCCAGCCGATGCCGAGCCGCCCCTGCGGCAGCCGTCCCGCCAGATACGGGATGACGATCGGCACGTCCTCCGCCTCGGCGTCCCGGAACAGCTCCGCGAGCAGAGCGATCTTCCGGGACCGCGCAGAGGTCGCGGCGACCTCCTGGGACACCTGGGCCAGCCGGGTCAGCAGCATGCAGCCATCGTGCGACGGGCTCCGCCGGTTTACACCCCGACGAATGGGTTGCGTTTCGTCTGCGGGTGCGTTGTGGCCGGTCGCGCCCACGCGGCGGAGCCGCACGTCGATACAGCTCCGCGCCCCTACAGGGTCGCGTCGAGGTCCGCCATGAGCAGCTCCCCGTTGATGAAGGCCCCTGCCCGGTAGCCGCCGGCCGCCGCGTTCACGACCTGTTCGGCGAAGCCCATCGCGTTGCCGACCGCCCAGACACCGGGGACGGTCGTCAGGCCCGTCCCGTCGACCACGGGGTACGCGCCGAAGGGGGTCTCGGTCAGCTCGGCGCCCAGACGTACCAGCAGATCCGTTTGCGGGACGGCGCGCGGCGCGGTGAACACGACCTCGCGTGTGTGCACCGTGCCGTCGGCCAGGCGCACGCCCGTGAGCCGGTCGTCCTCGATCACCAGCCCGGCCACCTCGCCGGGCACCACCTGCACGCCGGCCGCCGCGAGCCTGCGCCGGTCGTCGTCCGCGAGGTCCGGCTCGGCGACCTCGTGCAGGAAGAAGGTCACGTCCTTCGACCATTGCGACACCATCAGCGCCTGGTGCACGCTCTGTGCGGTGGTCGCCAGCACACCGAAGGCCTGGTCACGGACCTCCCAGCCGTGGCAGTACGGGCAGTGCAGCACATCCTTGCCGAACCGCTCGGCGACGCCGGGGACATCCGGCAGCTCGTCCTTGAGGCCGGTGGCGACGACGAGCCGCCGGGCCCGCACGCTGCGTCCGCTCGCCAGCTCGACCGCGAAGTCCTCGCCCCGGGCGACGTCCACGGCGGTGTCCCGGACGAGCTCCACGCCGTACCGGGCGATCTCCTCGCGGCCGACCGCCAGGAACTCGGCGGGGGACATGCCGTCCCGGGTCAGATAGCCGTGCATGTGCGCGGCGGGCGCGTTGCGCGGCTCGCCCGCGTCGACGACCAGGGTGCGGCGCCGGGCCCGGCCCAGGACGAGAGCGGCCGAGAGGCCCGCCGTACCGCCTCCGACGACGATCACTTCGTACGCTTCGGTCATGGTGACCACCTCCACCCAGACCGTGCCGCGAAGGGCGCGGGATTGACAAACAAGTTTGCCGAAACTGCAATACCGGCATGAGTACCGACGAAGTTCTGGCGGGCGTGGGTCCCAGGCTGCGGCAGATGCGCAAGGAGCGCGAGGTGAGCCTCGCCTCGCTGTCCGAGGTGACCGGCATCTCGGTGAGCACGCTCTCCCGGCTGGAGTCCGGCCTGCGCAAGCCCAGCCTGGAACTGCTGCTGCCGATCGCGCGGGCGCACCAGGTGCCGCTGGACGAGCTGGTCGGCAACCCCGTCGTCGGCGATCCGCGGGTGCGCGCCACCAAACCGATCGAGCAGTTCGGCCGCAAGCACTGGCCGCTCACCCGCCAGCCCGGCGGCCTCCAGGCCTTCAAGGTGCTCGAACCGCAGCGCAGGCTCGAACCGGAGCCACGCACGCACGAGGGCTACGAGTGGCTGTACGTCCTGTCGGGCAGACTGCGGCTGGTGCTCGGCGAGCACGACGTGGTGCTCACGGCCGGAGAGGCCGCCGAGTTCGACACGCGGGTGCCGCACTGGTTCGGGTCGACGGGGGAGGGGCCGGTGGAGTTCCTCAGTCTGTTCGGGCCGCAGGGGGAGCGGATGCATGTGCGGGCGCGGCCCAAGAAGTCGTGACGCGCATGACTGTCCCCACATGACTGTTCCCTGATCGGCAAGCGACCGCTTAGTATGCGAACCGACCCCGGTCAGACGAAGCAGTCCCCCGTGGAGGCACCGCATGCAGGCATGGCAAGTGCACGAGAACGGCGAGCCGAGCGAGGTGATGCGGCTCGAGGACGTCGAGACGCCCACGCCCGGTGACGGCCAGATCCTGCTGAAGGTGCGTGCCGCGAACATCAACTTCCCGGACGCCCTGCTGTGCCGGGGCCACTACCAGGTCCGGCCGCCGCTGCCCTTCACGCCGGGCGTGGAGATCTGCGGCGAGACCGAGGACGGGCGCCGTGTCCTGGCCAACCCCGCGCTGCCGTACGGCGGTTTCGCCGAGTACGCCGTCGCGGACGCCGCCGCCGTCCTGCCCGCGCCCGAGGCGCTGGACGACGCCGAGGCCGCCGCCCTGCACATCGGCTACCAGACCGGATGGTTCGGCCTGCACCGCCGGGCCGGTCTGGAAGCCGGTGAGACGCTGCTCGTCCACGCTGCCGCTGGAGGGGTCGGCAGCGCGGCCGTGCAGCTCGGCAAGGCGGCCGGGGCGAGGGTCATCGGTGTCGTGGGCGGCGCGGACAAGGCGGCCGTCGCCCGTGAGCTGGGCTGTGACGTCGTCATCGACCGGCGTGCCGAGGACGTCATCGGCGCCGTGAAGGAGGCCACCGGCGGCCGGGGCGCCGACGTCATCTACGACCCCGTCGGAGGCGAGGCGTACGCCCAGTCCGCCAAGGTCGTCGCCTTCGAGGGCCGGATCGTGGTCGTCGGCTTCGCGAGCGGCACGATCCCCAGCCCGGCGCTCAACCACGCCCTGGTGAAGAACTACTCGATCCTCGGTCTGCACTGGGGCCTGTACAACACCAAGAACCCGAAGCTGATCCAGCACTGCCACGAACAGCTCACCGAGCTGGCCGCACGGGGCGCGATCAAGCCGCTGGTGAGCGAGCGGGTGCCGCTGAGCGGTGCCGCGGTCGCCGTCCAGAAGGTCGCCGACGGTGTCACCACGGGCCGTATCGCCGTCGTGCCGTCGCTGGAGAACGGAGCCGCCGCATGACGATCGACGCAGCCGAACTCCGGCGCCGGACAGGCGAGTTGCTGGACGCACATCCGCCCACCGGCACCGACCGTCTGGACTTCCTGCGCGCCCGCTTCGACGCCGGTCTGGCGTGGGTGCACTACCCCGAGGGCCTCGGCGGACTCGGCGCGCCCCGCTCGCTCCAGGCCGTCGTCGACGCCGAGCTGGAGGCCGCGGGCGCCCCCGACAACGACCCGCGGCGCATCGGGATCGGGCTGGGCATGGCCGCGCCGACGATCCTGAAGTACGGCACCGAGGAGCAGAAGCGGCAGTATCTGCGGCCCCTGTGGACGGGTGAGGAGGTCTGGTGCCAGCTCTTCAGCGAGCCCGGCGCCGGATCCGACCTCGCCGCGCTCCGGACCCGTGCCGTCCGCGAGGGCGAGGACTGGGTCGTCAACGGGCAGAAGGTCTGGACGTCCAGCGCCCACATCGCCCGCTGGGCCATCCTCATCGCCCGCACCGACCCGGACGTGCCCAAGCACGCGGGCATCACCTACTTCCTCTGCGACATGACCGACCCCGGCGTCGAGGTCCGGCCGCTGCGGCAGATCACCGGTGAGGCCGAGTTCAACGAGGTCTTCCTCACCGACGTCCGCATCCCGGACTCACGTCGCCTCGGCGAGGTCGGCGACGGCTGGCGGGTCGCACAGACCACACTGAACAACGAGCGGGTCGCGATCGGCGGCATGCGGCTGCCCCGCGAGGGCGGCATGATCGGCCCGATCGCCGCGACCTGGCGCGAGCGGCCCGAGCTGCGCACCCACGACCTGCACCAGCGGCTGCTGAAGCTGTGGGTGGAGTCCGAGGTCTCCCGCCTCGCCGCGGAGCGGCTGCGCCAGCAGCTCGTGGCGGGCCAGCCAGGCCCCGAGGGCGCCGGCATGAAGCTCGCCTTCGCCCGCCTCAACCAGGAGATCAGCGGCCTGGAGGTCGAACTGCGCGGCGAGGAGGGCCTGTTGTACGACGACTGGACCATGCGCCGCCCGGAGCTGGTGGACTTCACCGGCCGCGACGCCGGGTACCGCTACCTCCGCTCCAAGGGCAACAGCATCGAGGGCGGGACCAGCGAGGTCCTGCTGAACATCGTCGCCGAGCGCGTCCTGGGCCTGCCGTCCGAGCCGCGCACCGACAAGGACGTCGCTTGGAAGGACCTGACCCGATGAAGACGCAGAGCGACCTGTTGTACTCGGAGGAGGAAGAGGCGCTGCGGGCCGCCGTACGGGATCTGCTCGCCGATCACTGCGACGCGCCCGGCGTCATCGCGCGCACCGAGTCGGACGCCCCGCACGACCTCGCGGCCTGGAAGGCGCTCGCGGACGGGATGGGCCTGGCCGGGCTCCTGGTCCCGGAGGAGCAGGGCGGCCAGGGTGCCACGCACCGCGAAGTCGCCGTCGTACTGGAGGAGTTGGGGCGCGCGGTCGCGCCCGTGCCGTTCCTGACCAGCGCCGTCGTGGCCACCGAGGCCCTGCTCGGCTGCGAGACCGACGCGGGCCTGCTGGCCGAGCTGGCGTCCGGGCGGCGGATCGGCGCGCTCGCCGTGGCACTGAACGTGGTTCCGGGCGGCGCCTACAAGGTCGTACGGCATGAGGGCGGCGCCCTGCACGGGGAGCTGACCGGCATCGCGGACGCGGCCGTCGCGGACGTGCTGCTCGTGCCCGCGGACGACGGTGGGCTGTACGCGGTCGACTCCGCGGCCGTGACCGTCACCCCGCAGGTGTCCCTGGACCTGACCCGGCCGGTGGCCACGGTGCGCCTGGACGGGGCGTCGGGCCGGCTGCTGGGGGCCGCCGAACCCGCCGTGGGCCGCGCCCTGCGCGCCGGAGCGGGGCTGCTCGCCTCCGAGCAGTTCGGGCTCGCCGAATGGACGTTGACCGAGACGGTCCGCTATCTGAAGGACCGCAAGCAGTTCAACCGGCCCGTCGGCGGCTTCCAGGCGCTCAAGCACCGGCTCGCCCAGCTGTGGCTGGAGGTCGTCAACGTCCGCGCCGCCGCCCGGGGCGCCGCCGACGCGCTCGCGACGGGGAACGACGTCGACGTGGCGGTGGCCGTCGCCCAGGCCTACGCGGCGCCCGTCGCCGTGCACGCCGCCGAGGAGGCGCTGCAACTGCACGCCGGAATCGGCATGACCTGGGAGCACCCGATCCATCTCTATCTGAAGCGCGCCAAGGCCGACTCCATCGCCTACGGCACGGCAGGCGCCCACCGTGCGGCCCTGGCCGAACTTGTCGACCTGCAGGCTCCCTGACGTCCACCTGAGCGAACCGCGCGAAAAGCCCGCCCGACCTGGGGCGGGCTTTTTCGTGTGCGCTGCACCGGTGAAGTGAACACAGGACGGCAGTCCGGCCAACTCGCCGCCCAGCTCTGCTGTTTGGGGCCTCGGAATCGCATACTCGCAGCGGTTCCCAACGCCTGGAACGCCCCTGTCAGGGAGGCAGAGCACATGGCCCTCACCACCCGTCGCAGAGCCCTCACCACCCTCGGCGCCGCCCTCGCGGGCGCGGTCGCCCTGCCCGCCACCGGTGCGCTGGCCGGCGAACAGAAGCACCGCCCGCGCCCGTTGTGGCGCGCCCACGCCCACAACGACTACGAGCACCCGCGTCCCCTCCTCGACGCCCTCGACCACCGCTTCGGCAGCCTCGAAGCCGACATCCACCTGGTCGGCGACCAGCTCCTCGTCGCCCACGACCCCGAGGACCTCGACCCCACCCGCACGCTGGAGTCCCTCTATCTCGACCCGCTGGCCGCCCGCGTGCGGGCCAACCACGGCTCGGTGTACCGCGGACACCGCAAGCCGATCCAGCTGCTCATCGACATCAAGACCGAGGGCGCGTCGACGTACCTCGAACTCGACAAGCACCTCAAGCGCTACAAGCACCTGTTCACGACGTACGGCCACGGCCGGGTCCTTCCCGGGGCGGTCACCGCGGTGATCTCCGGGGACCGTGCCGCCCGTACGCCGATGGAGGCCCAGACCGTCCGTCGCGCCTTCTACGACGGCCGCCTCGCCGATCTCGGCAGCCCGGCGCCCGCCTCCTTCATCTCGCTCATCAGCGACAACTGGACGCTCAACTTCACCTGGCTGGGTGTCGGCGCCTTCCCGGACGCCGAGCGGCAGAAGCTGCGCGGCATCGTCCGGGCGGCGCACTCCCGCGGGCAGAAGGTGCGGTTCTGGGCCACCCCGGACGTGGCCGGCCCGGCCCGGGACGCGCTGTGGGGCGAACTGCTGGCCGCCGGCGTCGACTTCCTCAACACCGACGACCTCGCGGGCCTGGAGGCCTTCCTCGACGCCCGGCAGCGGACCTTCTAGAACGCCGCGCGGGAACACCACACGTTCGGAGGACAGGTCAGCCGCCCGGACGAACCCTCCGCTACGCCACACTTGCGGCCGAAAGCCGCGAACCTTGACAAGGCGGCGTGGCGGAGGAGGTTGACGATGGCCATTTCCATCTCAGTGGTGTTGTTGCTGTTCATCCTGGCGGTGATCTTCGTCCGCAACGGCGGACTGAAGATCACCCATGCGCTGGTGTGCCTGCTGCTCGGCTTCTACCTGGCCAGCACGAGCATGGCGCCCACCATCAACAGCGGTCTGACGGCCACGGCGGACATCGTCAGCGGCCTCAGACCGTAACGGTCAGCGAGCCGAGAAGACTCCGATGCCGTTGGGGACAGGGCGTTCCACACCGTCGGACGGGTGGTTCCGTACCGAGACCGTCCCCGCTCCCGGCGCGCGGGCGACCAGCGTCGACGAGCCGCCGCCGTCCAGGCTGAAGGCGTCGGCCGAGCCCAGATCCTGCATGACGGAGGCCACCTCCGCGATGGTCAGACCGGTGCGGTACTCGGGCGCACCGTCCAGCGCGAGCAGCAGCAGGCGCCGGCCGTTGTCCGCGATGCCCACAGCCGTGCGCACGGCCGAGGCCCGGTTGTCGAGGCCGGGCAGGGGCTGTCCGTCGTCCAGGACCGGATAGCCGCCGAGCGCGAAGCGGAACGGAACCCGCGACTTGGATGCCACCAGCCGGTGCCGTACCGTCACGCGCTCGCCCGCGAAGAGCTTCCGCAGCTGCTGCGCGCCCGCCTCGCGGCCCACGAGCACGGTCGTGTCCGGCGCGATCGGCCCGCTGCCGGGAGCGTCGGCGGTCGACACGACCCGGCCCCGGCGGACCGTCACCTCGTAGGTGTCCGTGCTGCACGGAGCCGCCCGGTCCGTGTCCGTCCCGCAGGTGGCACGCACCCGGGAGACGCTGCCCCACTTGGCGGTGAACGCCCCGATGGACCCCACCGGCAGGGCGTACTGGTTGAATCCGCGCAGCGGCAGCCGGCCCTCGGGCGTGCGGATCGAGCCGTCGAGGCTCAGGCCGTCGAGGCGGGCCCGGCGGTCGACGCCCAGGCCGAACACGTCCTCGGTGCTCGTGCCGGGCGGCAGCGCGGGCCCGAAGCGCTGGCCGTTCGGCACCGCGCCCTTCAGTGCCTTGCCACGCGCGATGGCCGGTCCCACACTCGCGCCGGTCGCCTGGACGCCGGGGTGCTGGGCCTCGCTGATGTTGAAGAAGTCGCCGTTCACGCCCGCGACGGCGCCTTGCGCGGTGGCCTGCTCGGAGATGGTCGCCCGGGCCGCCACCGCTCCCGGATGCAGCAGATCGAGGCGCACGTGCGGGTTGCGCAGGTCGACGGTGAGGACATGGGCATGCGCCGTGCCCTTCGCCGCCGCGATGTCGAACTCGTCGTACGAGACACCCGGCGCGACCGGGGTGCCCTGCGCGGCGCCGGCCGGTGCCGCCCCCACCAGGGCCGTACCGGCCAGCGCGCTGAGTGCCGTGAGCAGCGTGAGGGCCGCTCTGGCGGTTCCGAACCGTTTCTGACGACGCGTCACAGTTCCCCCTGATGTCTCGTCAAATGTGGCAGGACTCAGGGGAAGTGCACCAGACGGCGATGAGCTGCGGGGTTTCTAGGCGCCGACGACGCGAGAACGGGTGAGGAAACGTACCCCCTCGGGTGCCTCCAGGGAGAAACCGCTGCCTCTGCCCTCCACGACATCGACGATCAGCCGGGTGTGGCTCCACACCTCGTACTGACTGCGCGCCATCCAGAACGTCACCGGCTCCTCGACCCCCTCGACACGCAGCTCCGCGAGCAGTACGTCCGAGCCCCCGGTGCGGAACTCGCCCTCCGGGTAGCACATCGGCGCGCTGCCGTCACAGCAGCCGCCGGACTGGTGGAACATCAGCGGGCCGTGCGTCGCCCGCAGCCGGCGCAGCAGCTCGGCGGCCGCGGGGGTGAGTTCGACGCGGGGGGTCTCGTCGTACGGCGGGGTCTCCTCATCCATGGGAGCAAGGGGAGCACGGGGAACGTTGCGAGAGGGTTGCACCAATAATGGTTCTGTCCATGTCAGTGGGCACTGTTAGCCTCCTGCGGCCCGTGTGATCAACGGGCTCACCAGGGGAGGAAAACGTGAACAGTGCCAGAAGCAGCGGGAGTCGGCACAGACCCGGCCGCATCGCGGTGGGCTTCGTCGTCACCGCGGCGGTCCTGACCGTGCCCGGAGTCGCCCACGCCGCCGAGAACCTGCCGCCGCGTCAGCCGCTGGTCCAGGATCTGCAGACCGGTACGAAGGCGTGCGCCGCGGGGGAGCAGAAGGCGTACGTCGGGGCGCCGCCGACGCTGGAGGCAGTGCTGTACGACCCGGAGGAGGACAACCAGCCCGTCGAGGCCAACATGGTCAAGGGCGAGTTCGAGGCCTGGTGGACCGACGCCGAGGGCGTGGAACAGCGCCGCACCCACACCACGTCGGACACACTGTCCGGCTCACCCCAGCGTTGGCGGCTGCCGGACGACATTCCGGCGAACACGGTCGTCTCCTGGCACGTGCGCGCCGACGACGGCACCGCTCTCTCCGCGTGGAGCTCCGAGGGCGCCGGCTCGGTCTGCCAGTTCGTGTACGACGACACCAGCCCGGAGAAGGCCGTCGTCACGTCCTCCGACTATCCGGAGGACCAGATCCAGGACGGCGTCGGCGTCTACGGCAGCTTCACCATGGACTCCCCGTCGGACGATGTCGCGCAGTACGTCTACAGCTTCATCGGCGGCCCGCAACTGACCGCCCGCCCCGATGAGCCCGGCGGCCCCGTCACCATCCGGCACCTCCCGCTCAAGTCCGGCACCGACTACCTCAGCGTCCGCGCGATCGACCGTGCCGGCCGCAGCAGTACGACGACCACGTACTGGATCCGTATCAAGTCGGGCCGCGCCCCGGTCGCCCACTGGACCCTGGCGGACCCGGCGGGCTCCACCACGGCCGCCGCCGAGGCCGGCCCGGCCGCCGACGCCGGCTCCGGGGTGACCTTCGGCACGACCGCGCCGCGCGGAACGTCACCGGCCTCCGTGGCGAGCCTCGACGGCAGCAGCCACGCCTTCCTCACCCCGCACGCCCCGGCGGTCGACACCGCAAAGACCTTCGCCGTCAGCGCCTGGGCGCGCCCCGCGCGGACGGACCGGAACATGACCGTGGCCGGCCAGGACGCGGGGGCGCACGCCGCCTTCGCCCTGGGGCTGCGCACCCGGCACGAGGGCCCGCAGTGGTCCTTCACCATCGGCCGCACCCGGATCACCGGCGGCGCCCCGGAGACCGGAGAGTGGGCCCACCTGCTGGGCCTGTACGACAAGGAGACCGGCGAGGCGCGGCTCTACGTCAACGGCGACGAGGTCGGCACTCCCACCGAGGCGACACCGGACCGGACGGCGGGCGCCTTCCAGATCGGCCGCTCCCGCAAGGGCGGCGGCTACGGGGACCGCTGGCACGGCGCCGTCGGCGACGTCCGCGCCTACGACCGGGTGGTCGTTCCCACCGAGGTCACCGAACTGGCATACCGCAAGCCGACGTTGCTCGGCCACTGGTCGCTGGAGACCGCCACGGACGGCGCGAGCCCCGAGCAGAACGGCAAGGCGCCGCTGAGGCTCGGCACGGGAGCCTCGATCCACCGTGGCCCCGACGGCTCCTGCCTCCCCGACCTCGATCCGGACTGCCCCTTCGTGCCCTACCCCCTCGTCGGGGACGGCCACCTTCAGCTGGACGGCGCGACCGGTCACGCGACCACCGGGAGTGCTGTCGTGGACACCTCGGACAGCTTCACCGTCGGCGTGGTCGTCCGCCTCGCCGACGCCGAACCCGCCGCGCCGATGACCGTGCTGTCGCAGGCCGGTGAGCACACGGACGCCTTCAAGGTGCGCTACGACCCGGCGGTCCATGCCTGGCAGCTGCTGATGCCGCTGAAGGACGAGGCCGGCGCGCCCGAGGTCGTCGTCTCGCAGATCGAGTCCGCCGACGGCGGCGAGGGCCAGGGGCACCGGCTGGCCGTCGTCTACGACGACGCCACCGACCGGATCAAGCTCTACCTCGACGGCTACACCAACGCCGACGCCACCGCCACGCTCCCGAAGGGTTGGCACAGCTCCGGCGCACTGCAGATAGGCCGGGCCAAGGCCGGTGACGGCTGGGGCGAGTACCTGCACGGCGACGTCGACGAGGTGCAGGCCTACGCCGGGGCCCTGCGGGACCGCGACATCGCCTTCCTGGGCTCGGGCGGCGGACCCTGCTTCTGCTGAGAACCCACTGCACGGGTGTGCCCTGAGCCAGGCCGATCTCTCGGCGCCGGCTCAGGGCGCACAGGCAGTGATGGGGCCGGCAGGGCTAGCGGCGACCGGTGCCCACGGTGATGAAGCCCGTGGGCTTCGTGGCGGTGGTGTTGTCGTAGCGGACGTCGCCGGTGGACTTCTTCCAGATCCGGATGCGGAAGGTGTCCGGGCCGTCGGTGGCGGTGATGCGGAAGGCGTAGCCGCTGTCGCCGTTGACGGTGCCGGAGCCCTGGTAGACCGCCTGGTCGCCGGTGATCACGAGCCAGTCGGAGGCGGTGGAGCGGAACTTCAGCTTCGCCGGGCCGAACTCGAACGTGGCCTTGCCGGTGGGGACCGTGGTGCCCTTCGGGTGGGCGTAGGCGGCGGCGAAGGAGAAGGCCGCCCTGCCGGTCAGGGTCGGCTCGGCCGGGTAGGCGCCGGCCGGGGAGGCGATCACGCCGGTGCCGAGGGCGGGGCCCGCGGTGCGGTCGTAGGCGATCAGCTCGGGCAGGGTGGTGCTGTCCGTCCCGCCGTCGTCGTCATTGACCGTGATCACCGGGCGGTGGATGCCGGCCTCGGCGTAGGCGTGCCGGGCCCGGCAGGTGGTGCCGGCGACCGTGCCGGTCGTCGGTCCGGTGCCGTCCTTCCAGTCGACGGTGCAGGTGTGGGTGTCCCGGGCGCCCGGGTCGTCGAAGGCGGCGGTCACGACGGTCCGCTTGCCGGTCTGCACGGCGGAGGTGGGGCCGGTCGTCGAGGTGATCGCCGGGGCCGCGTTGGTCACGGTCACGGTGGCGGTGTCGCTGCCGCGGCCGCCTGTGAGGGTCACCTGGTAGGTGCCGTCGTCCGAGCAGGTGAGCGTGGTCCGGGCGGCGGTGGCGTCGGCGACCGTGCAGGGGGCTCCCTCCGCCACCGCCCACTTCGGGGCGGCCGCGCCGGAGACCGAGCCGTGCAGCGCGATGGCGTCGCCCTCCTTGCCGCCGCTGTCCGGACCGGCGTGGACGACGGTCACCGGGTCGATGCCGGTCAGGGTGGGCACGACCTTCTCGATCAGGCCGTCGGCGTCGAACTCCAGCTTGTCGACGGTCGTTTCGCGGTGCGTACCGTCACCGCCGGGGATCGCGAAGCGGTGGTAAGCGATGTACCAGTCGTCGGTGTTCGGGACGTGTACGACCGAGTGGTGGCCGGGGCCCTTGATGCCGAGGGAGAGGTCCTTCTCCAGGATCACGCCGTGCTTGGTCCACGGGCCGGTGGGCGAGGGGCCGGTGGCGTAGGCGACGCGGTAGTTCTCGTCGCGGGTGTCGTTCTCCGACCACATGAAGTAGTAGGTGCCCTTGCGCTTGATGACGAAGGTGCCCTCGTTGTAGCCGCTCGGGGTGATGTCCTTGACCTTCGAGGTGTCGATGGACGTCATGTCGGCGTTCAGCGGAGCGACGTAAGCGCGGCCGTTGCCCCAGTAGAGATACGACGTGCCGTCGTCGTCCGTGAACACGGCGGGGTCGATCATCTGGCCGCTGAACTGCCCCGCCTTGAGCAGCGGTTGGCCGAGCGCGTCCTTGAACGGTCCCGTCGGCGAGTCGGACACCGCGACACCGATGTTGGCGTCGGCACAGAAGTAGAAGTAGTACTTCCCGTCCTTCTCGGCGATCGCCGGCGCCCACGCCCTGCTGTCCGCCCAGGAGACGTCCGGGCCGAGGTCGAGGATGACGCCGTGGTCCTTCCAGTGGACCAGGTCGGAGGAGGAGTACGCCTTGAACTGCGTACCGCTCCAGCCCTCGAAGCCGTCGGTCGTCGGGTACAGGTAGAAGGTGTCGCCGAAGCGGACGATGTTCGGGTCGGCGCTGAGACCGGGCAGCACCGGGCTTCTCATGACGAGCGCCGATACCGACCAGGTGCGCTTCTTGCCGTCGGAGCCCGTCACCTCGTACGTCACCGGCTTGCTGAAGTCCTGGACGCTGCCGGAGGCGGGGCTGATCGCCGCGCCGTGGGCCAGGGTGAACTCCGGGGCGAGGGCGGTGAGATCGGTGCCCTCCTTCATCGGCAGGGTGATCCTGCTGCCGGAGTCGTCGACGAGCGCGTCGACCTTCAGCGCCGGAGCCGTCACCTTGGCGATGCCCGCGGTATTGCCGCTGAGCTCCATGACCTGCGCGGCGGTGAGGGCCCGGTCGTAGACGCGGAAGTCGTCGACCTCGCCGCCGAAGTACGGGTCGGCCGCGTACAGCGACCGGCCGATGTAGCCGCTGTAGTCCTTGTTCGCGTCGTACAGCTCGGACGGTTTGATGGCGGTCGTCGTGCGGGCCGCCTCGATGCCGTCCACGTACAGGACCATCGCGCCGGACGGGCCGTCGAGGGTGACGGTGACGTGCCGCCACTCGCCGGGCGTGAGCTGCGAGCCCGCCGTCAGCCTCGACTCGGCCGACCAACTCGCCTTCGTGATGGCCGAGTAGAGGCTGGAGCCGCCGTTGGACGGTGTGGCGAAGAGGTACTTGTTGCTGTCGGGGCCGAGCCCGAACAGCCACTGGAAGTTGCCCCCGCCCTTCCACTTGGCGTATGTCGAGACGGTGACACTCTCGGCGTTCTTCAGCACGCCGTTCGGGATCTTCACATACGGCGAGCCGGAGTCGCCGGACATCTTGAACGAGCCGCCCTCGACGCCGGTGCCGAAGTCGGGCGTACGGACGTACGTGCCGTGGTGGCCGTGACCGCTGGAGTCTCGGGCGATGTTGCCGCCCGTCTCGTCGAAGTCGTACTGGAGGAGCAGGTCGGCTGGGACGTCCGCGCCTTCCTCCGAGGCGGTGACCTCGGCGCGCACCGGTATCGCGGCGCCGTCCGGCAGGCTGCCGGTCACGGTGAAGGTGCCGGCCTGCGCGTACTTCGACGCCGGGACGTCCTCCCAGGTCACGGAGACAGGACGCTTGACGTCGTCGGCGTACTCGGCGATCACGGTCGCCGGGAGGACCGGAGCCTCACCGATCCCCGTCCTCACTGTCACGTCCTCGACGCTCTCCACCAGCTGGTCCGGCTGGTAGGCGCGCAGCAACCGGTCGTACTCGGCCTGCGTCACCGGCAGCACGGTGCCGTGGCGGGGCTTGGCCGGGAGGTCGTAGCCGGTGGCCGGGGTCCACGTGCCGGAGGCGAGGTCGGTGGTCTCGAAGGGGATGTAGCCGCGACCGCCGAACTCGTCGAGGAAGGCGTACCACTTGTCCTCGGTGTTCGACTTGAACACCAGCGGCCCCTCTGCCGCGTTCATCGCACCCTTGCCGATGCCCTCGGCGACGGGGTCCCAGGACGAGTTCAGGAGCGAGTCGCTCTTCTCCTCGAAGATGAACTTGCTGTTGGGGGTCGAGGAGGAGTTGTTCCGCTCGTCCTTGGAGAGACGGAAGTACGTCCCGTCGTGCCGGATCACCGTGGAGTCGATGACGGAGTAGCCGCGGTCGATCCAGACCTTGGGCTCGCTGAAGGTGTGGAAGTCGCGGGTGGTCGCGTACATCATGCGGTTGTACGTGTCCCCGGAGTGCGTCTCGTTGTCGTACAGCTTCGACGCCCAGAAGACGACGTACTCGCCGCGCTGTGCGTCGTAGAACGCCTCCGGCGCCCAGGTGTTGCCCGCGCTGTCCGGGGAGACCTTGACGAGGCGCTGGTCCGTCCAGTGGACGAGGTCGGTGGACTCCCACACCATGATGGACTTGCTGCCGGTGCGCTGGGCGGCGTCCCAGTCGCCGTTGCCGTAGATCCTGAGGTCGGTGGCGATCTGGTAGAACTTGTCGCCCTCGGGGGAGCGGATGATGAACGGGTCGCGCAGGCCCTTCTCGCCCAGTGTGGACGTCAGGACGGGCTTGCCGTCGTTCAACTCCCGCCACTTCAGAGGGTCGTCGCCCTTGCTGAGGGCGGCGTGGAGCTGCTCGCCGTCGGCCGTGCCCTCGCCGGTGAAGTAGCTGAACATGTAGCCCTTGAGGGCCTCGTGCTTCGGCAGTTCGGGCACCTTGGCGGTGAAGGCGCGGGTCGTGCTCGCCTCGCCCTTGGTGACGGTGGCGGTCAGTTCGACCGTGGTGGCGCCCGTGCCGGGTGCGGGGCGGTGGACCACGCCGTCGGCGGAGACGACGTCCCCGTTCGCGGAGGACCAGGTGACCTTCGTGCCGTAGGAACCGGTCGCCGGCAGGGTGAGGTTGCCGCGTACGTCGTCGAGGTTGTGGACGGCGAGGGCCTCGGCGGCCTGCTCCGTGGCGGTCCGGTCGTCGAAGGCGGGGAGCACCGTTACGTCGAAGGTCCTGGTGTCGGTCACAGCGCCCTTCTTCAGGGTCGCCGTGAGCGTGGCGTGGGCGGCCGGCTCACCGGCAGCGGGGCGGGTCACCGCGCCGGAGTCGGACACGACGCCGGGGTTGTCGCTGGCCCAGCTGATCGTGGAGCCGCCGGCCGTGCCGGTCCTCGGCAGGTCGAGGTCGGCCGTGACGGCGTCGGTGTCACCGAGGCTCAGCGCGGCCTTGTCGTCGGCGACGCCCTGGGTGGCTACGGGGAGGGCGAGTTGCTCGACCTCGGAGGCGGCGAGGGCGCGGTCGTAGACGCGGAAGTCGCGGATCCGGCCCTTGAACAGCTTGTCGTCGGAGTAGACCGACTTGCCGATGTAGTTGGCGGTGGTGGTGCCGGATCCGATGGCGCCCGGGGTGAGGGTGACCGAGGTGTTGCGGCCGACCTCGACGCCGTCCTCGTACAGCACGCCGGTGCCGCCGGACTGGGTGTAGGTGACGTGCTTCCACACCGAGCGGGTCAGATTGTGCGAGTCGGCGGGCCGGGTGGTCTGCTCCGTCGACCAGTTGCCGGTCGCGACGGACGTCCGGAAGGAGTTGCCGGTGGTGAACAGGTAGCCGTTCCCGCTGCCGCCGCTCGAGTTGCCGAAGCCGTAGAGGAAGTACGGCGTGCTCTGCGCGGAGTCGATCTGCACGTCCAGCGAGACGGTGATCGCGGCCATGCCCTTCATGACGTCGTTCGGCACCTTCAGGTAGGTGTCCGAGCCGTTGAAGGCGAGGCCCTGACCGGTGCCCGACCAGTCGGCGGCGCCGCTGACCGTGCCGGTGCGGCCGTTGCCGGAGGCGTCGGTCACCGTGCTGCCGGAGGTGGCGTCGAGCTTGTACCAGAGGGCGAGACCGTCGGTGATCTCCGCCGCCTCGGCCGTCTCCGCCGCCTGCGCGGGAAGGGCGGGTGCGGCGAGACCCAGCAACAGTGACGCCGCGGTCAGCCCGGCGAGTTGGCCCGCCAGACGTCTCGCGCGGACACGGACGCGTGCGATGTACGGCATGTGGATTCCCTGCTGAGGCATGGCGGGGCCGCGGCCAAGGGCACCCTGCCGTTTCGGCTGTGTGACGTCGTGTTGCGAGAGTGTCAATCGGGGCGTGGTGCAGCGTCAAGAGTTTTCGAACAATGTCCGACTGGTCGAACGATGGATTCGCGCGGGGTCAGAAGGCGGGTATCGGGGGCGTGTTGGGGCCGAGCTTCGGTCGAGCGGTGGCCGGGTCAGCGATCGCGCCTCGTCCGGCGGGCCTCGGTCAGCAGGGGCACCAGGGGCAGCAGGGAGATCACGACGACGAGGGCGACCATCGGCAGCAGGTAGTCGTCGATGTCGGGGACTGAGGCCCCGAGGAGGTATCCGGCGAGGACGAGACTCTGCGACCAGAGCAGGCCGCCGACGATCTGCCAGACGGTGAAGGTCCGCACGGGTACGCCGAGCGCACCGGCCGCCGGGTGCAGGACGGTCCGCACCATCGGGATGAAACGGCCGATCACCAGGGCCTTTCCGTAGCCGTACCGGGCCAGGAGTTTCTCCGCCCGCTCCGCCGTCTCCCGTACGCGCCGTTTCGACGTGCGGGCCAGGAACGCCCGCCCGCCGTGCCGCCCGAGCAGATAGCCGACCTGACCCCCGGCCACGGCGCCGACCGCCGCGCACAGCAGCACCTGCCACAGCACCAGGCCCGCCGGCTGGTCGGCGGTCGCCGCGCACAGCACGCCCGCCGGGATCAGCAGTGTGTCGCCGGGCAGGAAGAAGCCGACCACCAGCAGACCCGACTCCGCGAAGATCACCGCGAGGACCCCGAGGGCGCCGAAGGTCGCCAGCACGGAGTCGCCGTCCATCGGGTTGACGGCCCACATCGCCCTCACCTCCCGGCCGTCCTCGTCGGTCGCCCCCGTCCAGCATCCCGTGGACGGGACAAAGGCGCCTTTGCGCAGGGCGGCTCCCTCCGCGGCAGCGCGGTCCCCTCGGCGGGGTCAAGCGCGCCCATGCGCCTCTTGCGACCGTCGCGACAGTGCGTCGATGACCACGGCGGCGAAGAGCACCCCACCCGTGATCATGAACTGGACGGCGGCGGGGGTGTCCGTGATCGCCATGCCCGAGGCGATCGACTGGATGACGAGCATGCCGAGCACCGCGGACCACGTGGAGCCACGGCCGCCGAACAGGCTGGTGCCGCCGATGACGGCCGCCGCGATGGCGTTGAGCAGCAGCACTCCCGAGCCCGAACTCTGGCTCACCGAGGTGATGCGCGAGGCCAGGAACAGGCCGCCGATCGCGGCCATGGTGCCCGAGACCGCGAGCACCGCCGTCTGCACCCGCGTCACGCGGAGGCTGGCGCGACGAGCCGCCTCGACCCCGCCGCCGAGGGCGTAGACCTGCCGTCCGTAGTGCGTGCGGCGCAGGGCGATGTCGAGGCCGGCCACCACCACCAGGAAGATCAGCAGGGCGAGCGGCAGACCCTGGAAGCGGTTGAGCAGATACGCGGCGGCGAACGCGATCACCGCGAGGCCTCCGGCACGTATCGCGATGACCTGCAGCGAGCGGTGCGGCATCCGGGCGGCCACGCGTCGTCGTCTGTCCAGGTAGGACACGAGGAAGACGAGGCCCACGGCGACCGCCGCGATGCCGTAGGCGACGGCGTCATCGGTGAAGTAGTAGCTGGTCAGCTTGGCGACGAGGCCGTTCTCGTCGAGGTTGATCGTGCCGCTGGTGCCCAGGATGTAGAGCATGAGGCCGTTCCAGGTGAGCAGCCCCGCGAGCGTGACGACGAACGCCGGTACCCGGGTTCTGGCGAAGGAGTAGCCCTGTACGGTTCCCGCCGCCATCCCGGCGAGGACCGCGATGACGAGGGCGAGCCATTCGGGCACGCCGTTGTTCACGTTCAGCACGGCGAAGATGGCCGCCGCGAGCCCGCTGATCGAGCCGACGGACAGGTCGAGCTCCCCGAGCAGCAGCACGAAGACGATGCCGACCGCGATGAGGCCCGTGCCCACGATGTCCACGCTGAGATTGGACAGGTTCCGGGGGGAGAGGAAGTTCTCGTTGAGGGACTGGAAGGTGATCCACACGACGGCGAGCACGACGACGACCGGGACCGAGCCCAGCTCTCCGGCCCTCAGCTTGCGCCGCGAGAAGGCCATCCAGTTCTCGATGGCACGGGCGGCGCTCTGCCCGCGGTGGGCCTGACGGGCCTCGGTGGCGGGTGCGGCGGTTTCGGCCTGAGGGCTGTCCGCCATGTCGCGCGTCCCTTTCACCATCCCGCCTCCTGGTGGGCCGGTCGGCGGGGCGCGTTCTCCGTCGCCCCGGTGATGGAGGAGATGATCTGCTCCTGGGACGCCGTGTTCACGTCGAAGAAGCCGTTGTTGCGGCCGAGCCGCAGCACGGCGGCCCGGTCCGCGAGCGCTTTGACGTCGCCCATGTTGTGGCTGATGAGAAGGACACCCAGGCCGCGCTCGCGCAGCCGGTCGACGAGATCCATGACCTCGGTGGTCTGCTGGAGTCCCAGGGCCGCGGTCGGCTCGTCCAGCAGGAGGAGCCGTGGGTCGCCCAGGAGCGAGCGGGCGATGGCGACCGTCTGCCGCTGACCGCTGGACAGGGACACCACCGGGGCGCGCAGCTCGGGGACACCTCTGGTCAGCCGCTCCAGCAGCTGGAAGGTGCGGCGCTCCATCTCCATCTCGTCCAGGAACCCGAACCTGCGGAGCTCCCGCCCGAGGAACAGGTTGCCGACGACGTCGAGGTTCCCGCACAGCGCGAGGTCCTGGAAGACGGTGGCGATGCCGAGGTCCCGGGCGTCTTTGGGGCGCCTGATGTGGACCGTATGGCCCTCCCACTTGATGACGCCCCTGTCCGCGGGGGTGACTCCGGAGATCACCTTGATCAGAGTGGACTTGCCGGCTCCGTTGTCGCCGAGCAGGGCGACGACCTGGCCGGCGTGGATCTCCAGGTCGATGTCCTCGAGGACCTCGACGGCGCCGTAGCGCTTGCACACACCGTGCAACGCCAGCAGTGGGGGAGCAGACACGGAGACGATCTCCTTCCCGTGGGTGCGGCCGAGGGCGAACCGGTGGTCAGGTCAGCCCGACGGCCTCGCATGCGGCGCCGAGTTGAGGGGTGCAGATCTGCCGGACCGAGTACACCCCGTCCTTCACCAGGGTGTCCTTGATGTTGTCGGCGGTGACGGATATGGGGGTGAGCATGACCGCGGGGACCGTCCCCCCACCGCGCGTCGTCACCTCGTCCTTGGCCACCCGGTCGAGGTTCTCCCCGCGCGCCGCGGCCACGGCCAGGGCGGCGCCGGCGGCGGCCTCGGGCTCGAAGGGCTTGTAGACGGTCATGTACTGTTCGCCGCCGACGATGCGCCGCACGGCTCCGAGTTCGGCGTCCTGCCCGGTGACCGGGGGCAGCGGTTCCACCTTGTTCGCCTTGAGGGCGGTGATGCTGCCGGAGGCGAGTCCGTCGTTGGCGGCGTACACCCCCTGAATGTTGCCGACGCCGAGGGCGGAGATGGCGCCGGACATGTTCAGGTTGGCGGTCTCGGGCCGCCACTGGAGGGTGTCGTACGACTTGCCGATCTTCACCTTCCCCATGAGCACGTCCAAGGCGCCCTTTCTGAACAACACCGCGTTGGGGTCGATGGGATCGCCGTTCATCATGACGATCTGGGCGCCGGGGACCTCGTCGCCCATGGCCGTCAGCAGGGCTCTGCCCTGGAGCCTGCCGACCTCCTCGCCGTCGAAGGAGACGTGACCCGAGATCGGACCCTCGGCGAGACGGTCGTAGGCGATGACGGGGATACCTGCCTCATCCGCCTTCCGGACCGAGGGGGCGAGCGACCTGGAGTCCAGCGGCACGAGCAGGATGGCATCGACTCCCTTGGTGATCATCGAGTTCATCTGCTCCTGCTGCCGGGCCACATCGCCCTTGGCGTTGGTCATGTCGACCTCGCACTCGGCGCACCGCTTCTTGATCTCCTTGGTCAGCAGGGGTTTGTCCTGGGTCTCCCAACGGGCCGTGGTGGCGTCCGGCAGGAGCACACCGATCACCGGCTCGCTGCTCTCGGCGGCGTCGCTCCCGCCGTCCGCCCCGCAGGCCGCAAGGGCGACGGCCGTGGACACGGCGGTCATGGTGACCACCGCGTCCCGTATGCGGGCCTTCATGCGAGAGATCTCCCTTGTGCTTCACCTTGGGTGGCGAGGCGGCGCCCGTGACAGGCCGTCGACGGGTGTCCGGGGCTCGGCCTGCGTGGCGGGTGTGGAGGGAGCGGTGCGCGTGCACCGCCATGTCGGGGGTGCGGGTCCACGGGGGCCGAGGTGTGGGGCCAGTGCGGCGCGCCTTCGCCCACCCCGGCGCGGCGGTGGCTCAACCCGGCCGGTCCTGCACCGGCGGCAGCCTCATCGAGCATGGCGACACCTGGCCTTCTCCGTCGTCAGTCTGACACCGGCCGGGGTGATCTGCGAACGCAGCGAGAGCGTGAAGAAGGACGGCAGCAATGAGAAGGACAGGGGTAAATAAGGCAGATATGTCCGGCTCATCCATGTATGCGATTCTGGTGGGGGAGCGACCGGGGCGGCGGGAGGTGCCCCGATCTCCTCCGGCACCTCCGGCACGGACGGGAGGTTGGTTGCGGACATGCCTCATGACGGCCGTGCCCGGACCGGAGTTTCGGCCCCGGGGGCATCCGAGGTCGGCACCGCAGACACCGGTTCACCGCCGACGGGGCAGCAGGCCGCCACGAGCGACCGGGCCCTGACGTTCGCCGGAGCGGCGCTGGCGGCCGTCTACGTGCCCCATGCCGGGGACGGCGAACTTCAACTGCTGGAGACAGCCGGTGGCGCCAGTCCCGAGTACCGGCTGCCGGAGCGGCTCGCCCTGTCGGGCGGATCGGCCGCCGCACACGCCTTCCGCACCGACCGTCCGCTGTGGCTGAACGCCGCGGCCCTCGCCTCCTACCCGGTGGGCGCCCCCACTCCGCCGCGCGCGAGGACGGCGTCGCTCGGCGCGCTGCCACTGGAGAGGGAAGGCATCCGGCTGGGCTGCCTGGTGGTCGTGGGGGCCTCCGCGGACGGCTTCGACGCCGGGCAACAGCGCTTCCTGGAGCGGTACGCCGACGCGCTCGCGGGTCTGCTGCAGGCCGAGTCCGGCCGGCCCGCGGCCTCGGGCCTGCCGAGCCGTGCACTGCGGAGCCTGCGCGTCGGCTCCTTCGTGCTGGAGCCGGACACCGGGCTGATCGAGGCGGACGGGACCCTGCTCGAACTGGTCGGCACGACCGTGGACGACTTCGGCGGCAAGGCGGACACCCTCCTCGCACACGCCCTCCCCGAGGACATGCCCGCGCTGATGTCGGTCCTGGAGCCGTCCGCCCAGACGCCCGGCCGGCGGGAGCTGGAGTTCCGGGTCCGCTGCCCCACCGGCGAGATGCGCTGGCTGAGCCTGATCTGCCGGGTCGTACCGCACACCGACGACGGCCCGGAGCAGGTGCTGGGCGTGGTGACGGCCACCTCGGTCAAGAGCCGCAGCGCCGACGACGTCTCCCGGATCCAGTGGCTGACCGCCGCACTCGACGACGCCGCGACGGTCCGCGACGTCGGCCGGGTGGCGGTCACCGCACTGCGTGAGCCCCTCGGCGCCGACCGGGTGGCGCTCGCCGATGTGCGCGAGGACCGGCTCGTCGTGACGCTGCTCGACCCGCCGCAGCCCGACGCCTGGCCGGATCTGTGGCGGGCCCAGTGGCGTTCCGAGTGGCCCGACGCGCCGGTCAGCGCCCTGCCCACCCTGCAGATGGCCCTGCAGGACGGCCGGATGGATCTGTGGCCTGCGGGCACGGCCCTCGAACCCGGACTCGCGGGCATCGGCGCCGGCGGCCTGGCCGTCCTGCCGCTCCCGGCCAAGGGCCGGGTCACCGGCGTGTGCCTGGTCGGCTGGGACCAGCCGCACGAGTTCATCCCCGAGGAGCGGTCCCTGCTGACCGCCACCGCGGCGTTGATCGGGCAGGCCCTCAAACGGGCCCACGCCTACGACGCCGAGCAGGAACTCGCGACCATGCTGCAGCGCAGCCTGCTGCCCCGGCGGCTGCCCGAACTGCCCGGCGGAACGGCTGTCGCCCGCTACCTGCCCGCCAGGCGCGGACTCCAGGTGGGCGGTGACTGGTACGACGTCATCGCCCTGTCCCAGGACCGGGTGGCACTGGTCATCGGCGATGTGCAGGGGCACAGCGCCGCCGCCGCGACGATCATGGGCCAGATGCGTACGGCGGTCAGGGCGTACGCCGTGGAGGGCCACCCGCCCGACGTGGTCGTCTCCCACGCCAACCGCCTGCTGGTCGGCATGGAGACCGACCTGTTCGCCACCTGCTGCTATGTCGAACTGGACATGGACGAGGGCAACACCCTGTTCGTGCGGGCCGGGCACCTGTCACCGCTGCTGCGCCACCCCGACGGCGGCACCGAGGAGGTGCAGGTCGAGGGCGGGCCGCCGCTGGGGATCCTCGCCGAGGCGGACTTCCCCATGACCGCGGTCGCACTGACCCCGGGCTCGGTGCTCGCCCTGGTCACCGACGGCCTGGTCGAGGCCGCCGATCTGCCCCTGGACGTCGGCATGGAGCGGACGCGCAGCGCCCTCGCCGCGGCCGACCCGGCGGACCCGGCACGGATGGCCGACGCGCTGCTCGGCGACATCGGCCGGCGTGAGGACGACGTGGCGCTGTTGCTGCTGCGCTACGACGGCATGCGGACCCGGCCGATCCGGTCCAGCTGGGTGGTGTGGCGGCTGCCCGACGCGGTCATGCACGCCCGCCGCTTCACCGCGCGCACCCTGCGCAAGTGGCACGTCCAGGAAGCCGCCGACGCGGTGCTGCTCGTCGTGTCCGAACTGGTCACCAACGCCCTGGTGCACACCCAGGGATCGGTCACCCTCGATCTGGTGCTGCGCGGCGACCGGGTACGGGTCAGCGTGAGCGATGCCTCGCCGCGGGCGCCCGCCAAGCCGGTGATCGTGGACTGGGAGGCGACCGGCGGCCGGGGCCTGCTCCTCGTCGAAGCGGTGTCGGACTCCTTCGGCTCGGTGCCGGTGGCGGGCGGGAAGCAGGTGTGGAGCGAGATCACCGTGCCACGGCGCGGGCCCGCTCCCACCGACCCGAGCCTCTCGACGGAACGAGGCGAGCTGCCATGAGGACCCGTACGCTGCACCTTGTCGCGGCGCTCGTCGCGGGACTGCTGGCGGTGCCGCTGGCCGCCTGCGGCGGAGATGACGAGGCGGCCGGCGGGGACAGCTTCACGGTCGGCCTGCTGCTCCCGAACCGGGTCACACCCCGCTGGGAGCAGTCCGACAAGCCGCTGATCCAGCAGCACCTCAAACAGCTGTGCGCCGACTGCACCATGGTGTACGCCAACGCCGAGAACGACGCGGCGCGGCAGCGGGAACAGATGATCTCCATGATCACCAAGGGGGTCGAGGTGCTGATCCTCGACCCCGCCGACAGCAAGGCGCTGCGCTCCCCGATCCAGGAGGCGCGCCGGGCGGGTGTCCCGGTCGTCGCGTACGACCGGCTCGCCGAGGGCGCGATCTCCGGCTTCGTCAGCTTCGACGGCGATCAGGTCGGCAAGCTGCAGGGCGAGGCGATCCTCAAGGCCATGCGGGAGAGGGGCAACGGCAGAACCGTCGTGATGATGAACGGCGATCCGAGCAGCGCCAACGCGGCCTGGTTCCGCAAGGGCGCGTTGTCCGTCATCGCCGGCAAGGCCGAGATCGCCAGGTCGTACGACACGGTGGGCTGGAGCCCGGAGAACGCCCACGCCAACATGACCGCCGCCATCTCCGCCCTGGGGGCGAACCGTATCGACGGTGTCCTCGCGGCCAACGACGCCATCGCCGCGGGTGTCGTCTCCGCCTTCAAGAAGGCCGGCGTCCGTAAGCCTCCCCCGATCACCGGGCAGGACGCCGACCTCGAGGCCGTGCGGCGCATCGTCGCGGGCGAGCAGTACATGACGGTGTACAAGCCGTTCGAGAAGGAGGCGGCCGCGGCCGCCGCCATGGCCGTCGCCCTCGGCAACGGAGAGGGGGCCGACGAGGTCTCGACGACGACCACCGACAGCCCCACGCACCAGGACATCCCGTCCATCCTGCTCACTCCGAAAGCGGTGACGGCCGACAACGTCAAGCAGACCCTCGTCGACGGGGGCCTCTACACCACCCAACAGATCTGCACGCCCAGGCTCCGCTCCGCCTGCGCCGCGCTCGGACTCACCGGGTGAGCAGGGCTGGTCGGTGCGACGGCCCGGGCGGAGCATGGAGATGAGCGACCAACGGAGGTCAGCCATGAAGACCGGAGCCTCGGAATACGACCGCTGGCTGTACTCGCACACCCCTTCCCAGGCCGAGGGCGAACGCGACGAACCGGCGGAGCGCGCAGCCGTGCAGCAACACCCGGACGTCCCCAGGACCGAGCCGTCCCAGGCCGAGGGAGAACGGCTGGAGGACTTCAGGACGCCGTGATCGCCTGGAGCCGGTGCACTCTAGAAGCCGTCCACGCCCAGCTCGGTGATGCCCGCATAGAGCCAGCTCCATGTGGTGCCGCTGGGCGTGTCGCGGTCGAACAGGCCCGGGGCCAGCTCGTCCATCTCTTCCAGGAAGAGGTGCGCCACCCAATCCTGGCTCCCTTCCACGGGGTAGGGGTGCCAGCAGGCGTTGCTGTAGCGGTAGATGGCTTCGAGGATGCGGGTGAAGGCGTCGAGGTCCGGGGCCAGCGGCACGAGTGTCCGCTTCGTCGGACCCTGCAGCCCGCTCCAGATGTGCACGGTCCCGTCGTGGCGGTGCAGATAGAGCTCGCCGTACTCGCATGCGCCGAAGACGATCAGGTCCGCCGCGGCGACACCGTCAGGCAGGCCCTCCGCGGACAGGGCGCCGTCGGACGCGGGCAGCATGGCGTCGGCCGGACGGGCCTCGTACTGGGCGCCGTGGCACACCCACAACGCGGGCAGGCCGATGTCCCGCAAGTGCCGCCTGCTTCCCGGATGTTCGAGCCCCTCGGGGAGGTCGCTCTCCGGGATGCGCAGCACATGGCGCTCCCCGAAGGCGTCGTCGACCCGGTCCGGGGTGAGCGGGCCCGTCGGACGGCGTGACTCCGGTTCCGGCTCGGGCAGCGCCTCCTCGGACGAGGTGTAGTCGATCCCGTCACCGTGCGGCCAGTCCCGCAGTACCTCCGCGTCCGTTTCCAGCACGGCTATGCCGTGGTTTCCCTCGATGAGATAGCGGGTCCTGCCGTCCTCGGCGGTGAGCGCAGCCGCCCTCTCCCAGCTCGCCGGTGCGTTCAAGTTCCAGTCGTACAGCGCGGGTGCGTCGAGCGCCTCCCGCGACAAGGGTGCTTTCGGCAGAGCTTCTCCATCCCGCACCCGCACTCTCCGTCCCGTCTCCGCGTCGAGCCGGAGCAGGCCGCGGTGGTCGGCCACCTCGACGAGCACCCGGCCCTCGTGCAGGCGCCGGTGGACCTGGTAGTAGTCACCGTTCAGGCTGGGGTGGGCCATGAACCAGTTGGCCGGCCGCCACCACGCCCACACCGTTCGCCACGGCATCCCCGGCTCGGCCTTCGCGATCTGCTCGGCATACTCCTCGTGGCCGGTCGCCTTGGCCGCGAAGTGCAGCCAGGCTGCGAACTCGGCAGGCGTCACGTCCGCGCCGCCGAAGATCGCCTCGGCCTGGAGGAAGACCTCAAGCCCCACGCCCCGCGCATCGCCCGCGGCGGCGATGCGGTCGCGCACCACCGCTCGGTCGGCGGCCAACAGCCGTGCGGGGTCGGCCAGTACGTCGTCAAGATCCTCACTCATACGGCGATCCTGTCACCCACCACTGACATCCCGGCCGGGCCCGCATCACTCCTCCCCCCCCCAGGCATCCAGCGCTGCCGACCCGGCGGGGATCCGCGGGACGGGCCGCTGCCGTGGTCCCACAGAGTCTCGAGCTTATACATCCGATGAGTCAGGAACTTGGACGGGGTTCGCTGACGTAGGCGTAGAGGTCAGAGCTATTTGGTGGCCTCTACTGGTCCAGTTTCTGTTGCAGTTGAGGCGATTGACAGGTGCACGAAGCCTGCTAGGTTCCCCGATACACCCGATGTATCGACGATCGTCAGGTCTGGAGGACGAAGATGACCTCACAGCCGGAGAGACGCTCGCAGGTGGCCCGCCGAGCCGTACTCGGCACCGCGCTCGGCGGCGCGGCAGCGGCGGCCCTTCCCGGGACGGCCCACGCGGAAGTGCCCTTACGGGCGGACCGGCGCCCCTGGAGACTCCGCAACACCATGACCACCGACGGCGCCTGGTCGAAGTTCCTGCGCGGACAGGACCTGCTGTGGACCAAACTGCCCACCCGCTGGTACGAGGGCCCGTTCCTCGGCGACGGACTGCTCGGCAGCATGGTCTACCAGGAGCCCGGCGCCAACCGGATCCGCTTCACCGTCCAGCACGGCCGAGTCCAGGACCACCGCCCCGAGTTCGGCAGCGGCTGGGGCACCTGCCGACTGCCGGTGGGGCACCTGACGCTCGACCCGGTCGGCACCATCACGGCCGTCGACTGGCGACTGAGCCTGTGGAACGCCGAACTCACCGGCACCGTCACCACCACGGCCGGCACGCTCATCCTCGCCGCCCTCATCCACGACGAGGTCCTGGCCGTACGCGCGACGGCCGACGGCGACGAACGGGTCGCCTGGACGTTCCACCCCGAGGAGGCCATCAGCCCCCGCAAGATCAGCGAGGCGCCGCCCACCGGCTACACCGGCAACCCGCCCTGGACCACGCACACCACCGCCGACGGCACCGAGCAGGTCCTCCAGCCCCTCACCGGCGGCGGTCAAACCGCCACCGCGCACCGTCGGACCGGCGACGACCTGCTGCTCAGCGTCGGACACAGCTTCCCCTCCGGCACGGCCGCCGAGGCCGACTCACTGCGCAACCTGCGCCGCGCGACGTCGTACGGCACCCTCAGGCGCCGGCACACCCGCTGGTGGCACGCCTTCTACCGGAAGAGCTTCGTCTCGCTTCCCGACCAGCGGTTGCAGAGCTTCCACTGGATCCAGCTCTACAAGGTCGCCTCCGCCAGCCGCGCGGACGGCCCGGTCATGGCCACCTGCGGCCCCTGGCTGGAACCCACCCCCTGGCCCGCGGTCTGGTGGAACCTCAACATCCAGCTGGAGTACTGGCTCATCCACGGCTTCAACCACCCGGAACTCGACGCGCTCGCCACCACCGTGCGCCAGCACCAGGAACAGCTCATCGCCAACGTGCCCACCGCCTACCGCGCGGACAGCTCCGGCGTCGGCCGCAGCTCCGACATGTTCGCCTCCCGGAACGTGCCCGTGATCGGCACCGGCGGCGAGGCCGGCAACCTCACGTGGGCGCTGCACAACGTCTGGCTGTCCTACCGGCACTCGATGGACAGGAACCTGCTGCGCGACACGATCTACCCCGTGCTGCGCCGGGCCATCAACTACTACCTGCACTTCCTCACCCCGGGCAGCGACGGCAAGCTCCACCTGCCGAGCACACTCTCGCCCGAGTACCCCGTCGTACCGCCCCGGGACACCAACTACGACCTGGCCCTCATCCGCTGGGGCTGCCGAACACTCATCGACTCCGCGGAACTCCTCGGCATCGACGACGAGTTGACCCCGCGCTGGCGCGAGGTACTGGCCAGGCTCACGCCGTACCCCGTCGATGCCAACGGCTTCATGATCGGTGCCGACACCCCGTACGCGCAGTCCCACCGCCACTACTCGCACCTGCTGATGGTGTACCCGCTGTACCTCGTCAACTGGGACCAGCCCGGGAGCCGCGAGCTGATCACCAGGTCGGTGGAGCACTGGCACGCCGTCACCGGCGCCCACCGCGGCTACAGCTACACCGGAGCCGCGTCGATCCACGCGATGACGGGCGACGGCGACACCGCGATCAGCCATCTGCGGAAGTTCTTCGACACCTCCACCCGCTACCCCTGCCAGGCCAACACCCACTACACCGAGGCCGGGCCGGTCATCGAGACGCCGCTGTCCGCCTCGCAGTCCCTGCACGACATGTTCTGCCAGAGCTGGGGCGGCGTGATCCGCGTCTTCCCGGCCGTCCCCGGCGCCTGGGCGGACGTCACCCTGCACGACTTCCGCACCCAGGGAGCCTTCCTGGTCAGCGCCGTCCGCGAGGCCGGGACCACGCGGTTCATCCGGATCAGGAGCCTGGCGGGCGAACCGCTCAAGCTCCGCCACGGCCTCACCGGCAGGCTCACCGTGCTGCTCGACGACGGCACCCCGGCCCGCACCGACGACCTGGACGACGGCACCCTCGCCATCGACCTGCCCAAGGGCCGTGAGGTCCTCGTGCACGTCGGCTCCCGTCCCGACCTGGTCATCGCACCCGTCGCCGTGAGCGAACCGGGTCCGGCCTGGGGACTGCCGTAGCAACCGACCATCGGACCACAACACGGAGGGCCCTCATGGCTGTTCCGATCAGAACCGCGGCCGCCGCGCTCTGCGCCGGGCTGGTGGCCGCACTCCTCACGACCGTGCCCGCGCGGGCAGAGCAGAACGCGCACGTATGGTCCGTGTCCGGCCCCGAGCGCAAGGCGGCGCCGCCCCGCGCTCAAGTGACGCTGGACGACGGCACCTTGAGCCTGGCGGTGTCCCGGGCCGGCCGGACGGTCATCGAGCCGTCGCCGGTCGGAATCGTCACCGAACAGGCCGATCTCTCCAAGGACTTGCGCTTCCTGCACCGCAAGGACCGGCTGGTCGACGAGCGGTACCGGACCAAGTCCGGGAAGCGGCTCGACCGCAGGGTCCGCATGAACGAGACCCGGCTGTCCTTCGCCACCGCCGCCGGAGCCCGGCTCGACCTCGTCGTCCGCGCCTCCGCCGACGGCATCGCCTACCGGTATGTCCTGCCCGCCGGGTACGGCGACGTGCTCGGCGAGACCTCCGCCTTCAACCTGCCGCCGGACGCGGGCGCGTGGCTGGGCACCTACCGGGTCGACAACGAGGGGCAGTTCGTCCAGTACACCGCCGCGACCGCCCCCACCGGCGCGTACTCGGACCAGGCGCTCTTCGCGACCGACGGCGGCTACACGCTGCTTGCCGAGTCCGACCTCACCGGCACCTACTCCGGCGCCCGACTCGCGCACGACAAGGGCACCGGCACCTACCGCATCAAGCTGGCCGACGACCGGATCCACACCGACGGCCCGCTCGCCACGCCCTGGCGGGCCATGGTCACCGGTGATCTCGCCACCGTCACCCGGTCCACCTTCACCGACGACCTCGCTCCCGCCTCCAAGGTCGCCGACACCTCGTGGATCCGGCCGGGCACGGTCCTGTGGACCTGGCTCGCGGGCGGCAAGGAGGCAGGTCAGAGCCTTTCCGCACAGAAGGCCTACGTCGACTACGCGGCCGAACGGAATTGGCCCTACGAGGCCGTCGACGCGGGCTGGTACTTCAAGACCGACGAGTGGGACACCACCGACCCGAACTGGCAGACCAACAGCTGGATGCCCGAACTCGTCGACCACGCCCGCGCCAAGGGCGTCGGCATCATCGTCTGGATCCACCAGCGCGACCTCGACACACCCGAGGAGCGCGCCCGGTGGCTGCCCACCCTGGAGCGCTGGGGGGTCAAGGGAGTCAAGATCGACTTCATGAACTCCGAGGCGCAGCCGATGCTCCGGTGGTACGACGCCATCCTCGCGGAGACCGCCGCCCACCACCTCATGGTCGACTTCCACGGCTCGACGATCCCCAAGGGCATCCAGCGGACCTGGCCGCAGGTCATGACCCTGGAGGGCGTCGCCGGCGAGGAGAAGCGCACCAACACCGCGGCCCACCTCACCACCCTGCCCTTCACCCGCAACGTCATCGGCTCCATGGACTTCACACCTGGCGCCTTCCAGCGGGTCGGCCTGCGTCCCAACTCCGACGCGGCCGAGGTCGGGCTCACCGTCGCCTACGAGTCGGGCCAGCAGATGTTCGCGGGCACTCCCGCTTCGTACGACGAACGGCCCCTGGCCCGGGCCTACTTCGACCAGCTCCCGGCGGCCTGGGACGACACCCGGCTGCTCACGGGCCGACCCGGTCAGGAGGCCGTGCTGGCCCGCCGCAGCGGCGACCGCTGGTTCCTCGGCGGCGTCTACGCAGGCACCGCCCACACGGCCGAGGTGCCGCTGACCATCGGCCCCGGACGGTGGCTGGTCGAGACGGTCGAGGACGGCGCCGACGGGCTCGTCCGGAACCGGCAGGTGCTGCGCGGCGGCGACACGCTGGGCGTGGCCGTCGTGGCCAATGGCGGCTTCGCCGGAATCGCCTGCCCATGGCGCCCGGGAATCAGCAGCTGTCACCGGTGAGCGCCGTCGATCCGACAAGTGGTTCACACTGATGAACATGACTCACGTGGGTGTACAGCAGTGTGTCCGCCGTGCAACGCTCGGTCAACTCCGTTCTCCCATTGACCAGTTGGAGGAACCGGCATGAGTGTTTCCCGGCGGACGATGCTGGCCACGGCGGTCGGCGCCGCGGCGGCAGGCGCTGTCTCGACACCCGCCACGGCCGCGGACGTGAACGCCGGTCGGACACCGGCACCGACCCTGCGCAAGCTCCGCGCGGCGGCCGACTACGCCGTCGAGAAGCTGCACACCGTGGCGCCCACCGTGACCGCCTTCCCCGTCGGCACGAAGTTCGAGAAGTGGACCTACTCGCAGAACGGTGACTGGGTCGGCGGGTTCTGGCCGGGCACGCTGTGGATGGCGTGGCTCTACAGCAAGGACGACACCTTCCGCACGCAGGCGCTGGCGTCGGCGCGGAAGCTGGCCCCGCGCCAGTACGACACCGGCACACACGACCTCGGCTTCCTCTTCTACCCGTCCTGGGTCACCGCCTGGCGGCTGACGGGCGACGAGGCGTGGCGGGCCGGTGCCCTACGGGCGGCCGACTCCCTGATCCAGCGGTACAACCCGCGCGGGCGCTTCATCAGAGCGTGGGGCGCGCTGAACGACGAGAGGAACGCCGGCCGCGTCATCATCGACACGATGATGAACCTCGACCTGCTGGCGTTCGCGAGCAGCCGGACCGGCGACGGCAAGTACCTGGACATCGCCGTGGAGCACGCGAAGACGGCTCAGCGGGTCTTCCTGCGCCCGGACGGATCGACGCCCCACGTCTACGACTTCGACCCGAACACCGGCGCCGCGATCGGCCCGAACACCGTGCAGGGATACAGCCCCACGTCCTGCTGGTCGCGCGGCCAGGCGTGGGGCCTGTACGGGTTCACCACGATGTACCGCCGCACCGGGAACCCCGAGTTCCTGGCCACCGCCCGCAGGCTCGCGGACTTCGCGATCGGGGCGCTGACCCCGGACCACGTCCCGGTCTGGGACTACCGCGCGCCGCAACAGCCGTACGACATCAAGGACGCGTCGGCCGGGGCGATCATGGCGTGCGGACTGCTCGACCTCTCCGCTGCCACCGGCAGGCACGCCTACCGCGAGGTGGCGTTGCGACTGCTCACCGCGCTGTCGGAGACGTGCCTGACGAGGAACTCGGCCCGCGCGGAGGCGGTGGTGGCCCGCTGCACGCGCAACCGGCCGGCCGAGGACGGGATCGAGATCTCCCTTCCCTACGCCGACTACTACCTGCTGGAAGGCATCCTGCGGGTGCTTCAGCCGCAGGACGTCGACCGCGCGATCGATCTCTCCAGGGTCTGAACCGGCGGGCCGGCGGTCACCCCGCGATGGAGTCCAGCTGTTCCGCCGCCGGGCGCAGGGCCCACAGGTCGCCGCCCGGCGGCGCCTCCAGCAGCGGTACGGCTCGCTGCGCCCGCCTGTCCCCGGCGTCGGCGGCCGCGTGCACGACGTCGGTCGCCGCGTACCGGCGGAACTCCATCTCGGGGTGCGGCCAGGCGGCGGCTCCGGTCGCGGCGGGCAGCAGATAGTCCACCGCCTTGAACAGGCTCTGCCCGTCCGGCCCGCGGTAGGCCCACAGGTTCACACCGACGTGCCGGCCGATGGCTGCGAGCCGGGTGTAGGCGACCAGGTCGAACGTCGAGTAGTGCCAACTCCTGGTCCGGGTCAGCTCCTGTGGCTGGCTCCCGTCGGACGCGATCTGCGGCGCGATGCGCTTGCTCCGGGCGTCCAGGACCGTCCGGCGGGCCAGCTCCTCGTCGCCGGTCGCGTAGGCGAGGCCGGCGAGCTGCATGTCGTAGAAGGTGCCGTGGTTGTTGGTGGCGGCGGCCTCCTGCTTGCCGAAGTCGCTGTTGATGAGCCAGTCGCGGAAGGCGGTGTTCCACCGCGCCATGCCGGAGCGGTCCTTCGCGGTCCAGCCCGGGGCGCCGGTCTGCAGCAGGGCGATTGCGTCGAGGACGCTGGTGTACGACTGCGAGAAGTCGATGATGCCGATGGCGCGGCCGTCGTACTTGCACGGAATGAACTGGGCGTGGTCGAGGTTCGGGTTCATCCTCGTGGCCGGATCGAGGAACCAGGTCCGCAGCACCTGCCCGGCCTTCTCGGCGTACCGCTTGTCGCCGGTGTAGTACCAGGCGAGCGAGAGGTCGTAGGTGGAGTCGAAGGTCTTCTCGACGTCCTGGCGGTCGGTGCCGGAGTCGACCTCCGGGTTGCGCTCGCCGTCGCGTTGCACATACGGGCAGCCCCACGGGTTGTCCGGGGTCGGGGCCTTGGTGGGCCACCAGTACGGAGCCTGACTGAGGTAGTCGTGGACGTCACCACCGGGTGCGGGCCGGGGCTTGTCGACGACCGTCCAGGGGCCTCGGTCCAGCCATCTGTCCGCGCGTGTCCGCAACGCCCCCAGCGCCTGCCGGAGTTGGGGGTCGCCGCGATCGAGGCGGATCTTCGTCCGGTGCAGGCGCGGGCCGTCCAGGACGGCGGTGTGCGGGATGCGTGGCGCCTGCTGTGCCTGTGCCTGCGCCACTGCCGGGGCCGGGGCGGCGGAGGGGGCGGGGGCGGCGCCGGTGGTCAACGCGGCCAGGACCGCCAGCAGGAGACCCGAGCGGGATCTTGCAGTCATGAGCCACTCCCTGACTGTTGAGGTTCATGAGTGTGAATGGTGTTCAGATCCGTGTTGGCGTGAGCATGCCACGCCCTTTGCGTCCACGGAAGGGGTCGTGCCGCGCTCTGCCGGGCCCTTGACCGCCGTTCGGCTCTCCCTGATGCTGTGTTGCGATGTATGAGATGCGTGCCGTAATGAGCAACATCTGATTCCGGTATCGACCAGCCGAGGAGTGGCCATGACGCACCAGGTCCGTGCTGTCGTCGCGCGGGGCAAGGGCGCCCCCGTCAGTCTGGAGACGATCCTCGTGCCGGATCCGGGCCCGGGCGAGGCACTGGTGAAGATCGAGGCCTGCGGGGTGTGCCACACCGACCTGCACTATCGCGAGGGCGGCATCAACGACGACTTCCCCTTCCTGCTCGGCCATGAGGCCGCCGGTGTCGTGGAGTCGGTGGGGGAGGGCGTCACCGATGTCGCCCCCGGCGACTTCGTCATCCTCAACTGGCGTGCCGTGTGCGGGCAGTGCCGGGCCTGTCTGCGCGGTCGGCCTTGGTACTGCTTCGCCACGCACAACGCGAAGCAGAAGATGACCTTGCCGGACGGCACCGAGTTGTCCCCGGCGCTGGGCATCGGTGCGTTCGCGGAGAAGACGCTGGTGGCGGCCGGACAGTGCACGAAGGTCGACCCGGCCGCGTCGGCGGCCGTGGCCGGGCTACTGGGCTGCGGGGTGATGGCGGGCATCGGCGCTGCCATCAACACCGGCAATGTCGGCCGGGGTGACTCGGTCGCCGTCATCGGCTGCGGTGGCGTCGGGGCCGCGGCGATCGCGGGGTCCGGCCTCGCGGGCGCGGCGAAGATCATCGCGGTGGACATCGACGACCGCAAGCTGGAGACCGCCAGGAAGCTGGGCGCGACGCACACCGTCAACTCCAAGGACGCTGACGCGGTCGAGGCGATCCGCGAGCTGACCGGCGGATTCGGCGCCGACGTCGTCATCGAGGCGGTCGGCCGCCCGGAGACGTACCAGCAGGCCTTCTACGCCCGCGACCTCGCCGGCACGGTCGTCCTGGTCGGTGTCCCGACTCCGGAGATGAAGCTGGAGCTGCCGCTGCTGGACGTCTTCGGACGCGGTGGCGCGCTGAAGTCGTCCTGGTACGGCGACTGCCTGCCGAGCCGGGACTTCCCGATGCTGATCGACCTCCATCTGCAGGGGCGGCTGCCCCTCGACGCCTTCGTCACGGAGACCATCGCGCTGGACGACGTCGAGAAGGCCTTCGAGCGCATGCACCACGGCGACGTGCTGCGCTCGGTGGTGGTCCTGTGACGGCCGGCGCCGGCATCGAACGCCTCGTCACCTCGGGGACGTTCTCCCTGGACGGCGGCACCTGGGACGTCGACAACAACGTGTGGATCGTCGGCGACGACACCGAGGCGATCGTCATCGACGCCGCCCACGACGCCGGGGCGATCGCCGAAGCACTCGCGGGGCGCACCTTGCGGGCCATCGTGTGCACGCACGCCCACAACGACCACATCGGCGCCGCTCCCGAACTCGCGGAGCGCACCCGCGCCCCGGTCCTGCTCCACGGCGACGACCTGCCGCTGTGGAAGCAGACCCACCCCGACCGGATGCCGGACGGCGACCTGGCCGACGGCCAGGTGCTCACAGTGGCCGGCATCGAACTCACCGTGCTGCACACGCCGGGCCACGCCCCAGGCGCGGTCTGTCTGTATGCGCCGGCCCTGACGGCGCTCTTCAGCGGCGACACCCTGTTCGCCGGCGGGCCGGGGGCGACGGGGAGGTCGTACAGCCACTTCCCGACCATCGTCGAGTCGATCCGGGAGCGGCTGCTGACCCTGCCCGGCGACACCGTCGTGCACACCGGGCACGGGGAGACCACGACCGTCGCCGCGGAAGCCCCGCACCTCCAGGAGTGGATCGACCGCGGCTTCTGACCGCCCCCCGGAAGGTCCTCGTACGGCGCCCGTTCCACCTGTTTCCGCAGGTGGTTCGGGCGTTTCGAGCTGCCCGGAAATCGCGTGAAAGGCCGGTCCGAACGAGGCCCATGGATGCCTTGACAACGCTTCTGGGCGGCCTTCAGACTGGCGTTGCGCTCATCGCAATCCGTTTCGCTATACGCACCGAGGTGTCATGATGATTCCCGCGTGCCGTCTCGCGGATCTCCCGCGAGGCGAGGCCCTCCGGCTCGATATCGATCCGCCGGTCTCGGTGTTCCACACCGACGATGGCGAGCTCTTCGCCATCGACGACACCTGCACCCACCAGGACGCCTCGCTCGCCGACGGCTGGCTGGAGGGCTGCGAGGTGGAATGCCCGCTGCATGCCTCGAAGTTCGACCTGCGTACCGGCGCGGTCGACGCCCCGCCGGCGAAGCTCCCGGTCCGGACCCACGAGGTCGTCGTCGAGGACGGCGTGGTCCACGTCCGGCTGTCCATGGACGCCCCCAACCTGCCGCCCTGCGTCGCAGCCCGGCTCGCCGGGGGAGTCGCGTGAGGACGGTGGCCGTGGTCGGCGCCTCGCTGGCCGGACTGTCGGCGGCGCGCTCCCTGCGCAAGCAGGGCTTCGACGGACGGCTGGTCGTCATCGGGGACGAGCTGCACCGCCCCTACGACAGGCCCCCGCTGTCCAAGGAGTTCCTGGCCGGCACCCTCGGCGAGACGGAACTCGCGCTGGAGACGGACGACGAGGACCTGCGGGCCGAGTGGCTGCTCGGCACCCGTGCCGTCGGACTCGACCGCACGGGGCGCACCGTCCGGCTCGCCGACGGACATCAGGTGCGCGCCGACGGGGTGGTCCTCGCGACCGGCGCCGCGGCGCGCACCCTGCCCGGCTCCGAGGGCCTGTCCGGAGTGCACACCCTGCGCACCCTGGACGACGCCCGCGCCCTGCGCGACGAACTGGCCCGCGGCGGACGGCTGGTGGTGATCGGCGGCGGCTTCATCGGGGCGGAGGTCGCCTCCACCGCGTACGCCCTCGGACTCGAGGTGACCGTGGTGGAGGTGGCGTCGACGCCGCTCGCCGGACCGCTCGGCGAGGCCATGGGTGCCGTCGTCTCCGCGCTCCACGCCGACCACGGCGTACGGCTGTTGTGCGGTGTGGGCGTCAAGGGGCTGAGCGGGGAGACCCGCGTCGACGCCGTCCTGCTGGAGGACGGCCGCAGCCTCCCCGCCGACATCGTCGTGGTCGGAGTCGGCGCCCGACCGTGCGTGCAGTGGCTGGACGGCTCCGGCGTCGAACTCGACAACGGCGTCAAGTGCGGGGCGGACGGCCGCACCAGCCTGGCCGGTGTCGTCGCGGTCGGCGACTGCGCCAACTGGTACGACCCCCGTGCCGGCTTCCACCGCCGTGTCGAGCACTGGACCGGCGCGCGGGAGCGGCCCGACGCCGCGGTCGCCACGCTGCTGGCGGGGGGTGCGGTGGCACCGGGTGTGCCCCGGCCACCGTACTTCTGGTCCGACCAGTACGGCGTGAAGATCCAGTTCGTCGGGCACGCCGCCGGCGCCGACAGCGTGACCGTCGAGGCCGGCGCCGCGGACGACCGTGACGTGCTGGCCGTCTACCGGCGGGCCGGCGACCCGGTCGCCGTGCTCGGCATGAACCAGCCGCGTCTGTTCACCCGCTGGCGCAAGCAGCTCGCCGCGGCGACGTCCTGACCCCGCCCCTGAGGCATCACCCCGCCACGACGTTCTCCGAGGAGTGCACCGTGACCTCGACCAGCCTGCCGGACAGTCTGATCGCCACTCTCCCCGGCTCCTCCTACACCGATCCGGTGATCTTCGCCCAGGAGCAGGAGCACATATTCGAAACCATGTGGTTCTGCGTCGCGCGCGCGTCCGACCTCGCCGGGCCCGGCGCCTTCCGCACCTTCGACGTGGGCCGCGAGAGCATCCTCGTCACCCGGGCGAGGGACAGCAGCATCCGTGCGTACTTCAATGTGTGCCGGCACCGCGGAGCCAAGCTCTGCACCCAGGAGTCCGGCGAGGTCAAGCGGGCCTTCCAGTGCCCGTACCACGCCTGGACGTACGACCTGAACGGCAAGCTCGTCGCGGCACCCAACCTCACCAAGATGCCCGACGTCGGCCGCACCGAGTACGGCCTGGTGAGCGTGGCCGTGCGCGAGTGGCTCGGCTACGTGTGGGTGTGCCTCGCGGAGAACCCGCCCTCCTTCGAGGAGGAGGTCATCGGTGAGATCGTCGCCCGCCTCGGTGACGTCGAGTCGATCGAGCGCTACGGCGTCGAGGACCTCTCCGTGGGCAAGCGGATCGTCTACGACGTGAAGGCGAACTGGAAGCTCATCATCGAGAACTTCATGGAGTGCTACCACTGCGCCACCATCCACCCCGAACTCACCGAGGTGCTCCCGGAGTTCGCGGACGGTTACGCCGCCCAGTACTACGTCGGGCACGGTGCCGAGTTCGGTGCGGACGTGCAGGGCTTCACCGTCGACGGGTCCGAGGGCCTGGACCGTATCCCCGGCGTCGCGCAGGACCAGGACCGCCGCTACTACGCGATCACCGTCAGGCCGCAGGTGTTCATCAACCTCGTCCCCGACCATGTGATCTTCCACCGTATGTATCCGGTGTCCGTCGACCGCACGATCGTCGAGTGCGACTGGCTCTACCTCCCGCACGTCGTCGAGAGCGGCAAGGACGTCAGCCGGTCCGTGGAACTCTTCGACCGGGTCAACCGCCAGGACTTCGACGCGTGCGAACGCACGCAGCCCGGCATGAGCTCCCGGCTGTACGCCAAGGGGGGAGTGCTGGTACCGAGCGAGCACCACATCGGTGCCTTCCACGACTGGGTGAACGAGCGTCTCGGCGTCCCCCGGTCGTAGCCGGGCGGGTCAGCCCAGGTAGCCCATTCGGTGGCTGATCTCCTCGGCGCCCTTGAGCAGGACCGGGGAGAGCTCGTGCAGGCGCTCCTCGGTGAAGCGGTAGGCGGGCCCGGAGGCGCTGAGGGCCGCGACGACCTCGCCGTCCCGGTTGCGGACCGGCGCGGCGATGGCGTGCAGGCCGATCTCCAGCTCTTCGAGCGTGAAGGAGTAGCCGCGTTCGCGGGCCTCGGCGAGGTTCTTCTCGAGCTTGGTCTTCGCGGTGATGGTGTTCGCGGTGACCTTCTTCATGCCCGTGGTGGACAGCAGCGCGGCGCGCTCCTTGGCGGGCATGTGGGCCAGCAGGATCTTGCCGCTGGACGTGGCGTGCAGCGGGGTCAGCTGGCCGACCCAGTTGTGCGCTGTGATCGCGCCCGGGCCGCGAACCTGGTAGAGGTTGATCGCGTAGTGCTCCTGCATGACGGCGATGTTCACGGTCTCGCCGAGCTCCTCGGCGAGGCGTTCACAGACCGGACGGCCCTGCTGGGTGATGTCGATACGGCCGGTGACGGCGCCGGCCAGCCGGACGATGCCGAAACCGAGCCGGTACTTTCCACGCTCGCCCGCCTGCTCCACCAGACCGCGCGCCTCCAGGGCGCCGAGCAGGCGGAAGGCGGTGGACTTGTGCACATCGATCTCGGCCGCGACCTCGCTGACGCCTGCTTCACCACGCTGGGCGAGGATCTCCAGCACGCTGATGGCACGATCCACCGACTGGACCCCGCCGGCCTGCGAGTTCGACGTTTCCGTGTCCATGCTGTAGTTGCTCACAGTAAAACTATACGCGCAGTAAACAACGCCACGGCAAGAAACAGAGCCGTGATCAGCCCGTGAAAAGTTGCGCGGTTCGCAACCTGGTGCGTATCGCGAACCCACCGCTAGCATGCCTCGCGTATCAACGGCGCGAGCGAGACGAGGCACCATGGCTCCTGTGCACTTCGACTTCCTCATCGTCGGCGGCGGCTCGGCCGGCAGCGCACTGGCGAACCGGCTCTCCGCGGACCCGGCCAACCGGGTGCTGGTGCTGGAGGCGGGCCGCACCGACTATCCGTGGGACGTCTTCATCCAGATGCCCGCGGCGCTGACCTACCCGATCGGCAACCGGTTCTACGACTGGAAGTACGAGTCCGAGCCCGAGCCCCACATGGGCGGCAGGCGCGTCTATCACGCCCGCGGCAAGGTGCTGGGCGGCTCCAGCAGCATCAACGGCATGATCTTCCAGCGCGGCAACCCCATGGACTACGAGCGCTGGGCGGCCGACCCGGGCATGGAGACCTGGGACTACGCGCACTGTCTGCCGTACTTCCGGCGGATGGAGAACTGTCTCGCGGCCGAACCGGACGACGAGTTCCGCGGCCACGACGGCCCTCTCGTGCTCGAACGCGGCCCGGCCACCAATCCCCTGTTCGGCGCCTTCCTCAAGGCCACCGAGGAGGCGGGCTACGCCCCCACCGAGGACGTCAACGGATACCGGCAGGAGGGCTTCGCCAAGTTCGACCGCAACGTCCATCGCGGCCGCCGCCTGTCCGCCTCGAAGGCGTACCTCAAGCCCGCCATGGACCGGCCGAACCTCACGGTCATGACCCGCACGCTCGTCACCCGGGTCCTGTTCGAGGGCAACCGTGCCGTCGGCGTCGAGTGCCGGCGCGGCCGGGGCCCGCTCAAGCAGGTCCGCGCCAAGGAGGTCATCCTCTGCGGCGGCGCGATCAACTCGCCGCAGCTGCTCCAGCTCTCCGGTGTCGGCAACGCCGAGGAACTGCGTGCCCTCGACGTCGACGTCGTCCACGACCTCCCGGGCGTCGGCGAGAACATGCAGGACCACCTGGAGGTCTACGTCCAGTACGCCTCCAAGCAGCCCGTCTCCATGCAGCCGTACATGGCGAAGTGGCGCGCTCCGTTCATCGGGCTCCAGTGGCTCTTCCGCACGGGCCCGGCCGCCACCAACCACTTCGAGGCCGGCGGCTTCGCCCGCAGCAACGAGGACGTGGACTACCCCAACCTGATGTTCCACTTCCTGCCCGTCGCGGTCCGCTACGACGGCTCCTCGCCCTCCGGCGGCCACGGCTACCAGGTCCATGTGGGCCCGATGTACTCCGATGCCATCGGCTCCGTGAAGATCAAGAGCAAGGATCCGAACGAGCACCCGGCGCTGCGCTTCAACTATCTCTCCACCGAGCAGGACCGCCGCGAATGGGTCGAGGCGATCCGCGTGGCCCGCAGGATCCTCGAACAGCCGGCCCTCGACCCCTACAACGGCGGGGAGATCTCGCCGGGGCCGGGCGTTGCGACCGACGAGGAGATCCTCGCCTGGGTGGCCGAGGAGGGCGAGACCGCCCTGCATCCCTCCTGCACGTGCAAGATGGGCACCGACGACATGGCCGTCGTCGACCCCACCAGCTTGCGGGTGCACGGCGTGGAGGGCCTGCGCGTGGTGGACGCCTCCGTGATGCCGTACGTCACCAACGGCAACATCTACGCCCCGGTGATGATGATCGCCGAGAAGGCCGCCGACCTCATCCTCGGCAGGAAGCCGCTGGAGCCGTCCACGGCCGCGTACTACCGCTACCCCGATGTCCGGAAGCAGGCGAAGTAGGCGCGCGGCTGAAGGGGCGTCGTATACGACGAGTGGGCCGGAGAGCCGGCCCACTCACCCATGTGGCCGAGTCGTTCAGCGGAAGACGACCGTGCGGTTGCCGTCCACCATGACGCGGCTCTCGCTGTGCCACTTCACGGCGTGCGCCAGCACCTGCGCCTCCACGTCCCGTCCGACCGTGACCAGCTCGCCGGGGTCGAGCGAGTGGTCCACCCGCACCACGTCCTGCTCGATGATCTGCCCCTCGTCGAGGTCCGGCGTCACATAGTGGGCGGTCGCGCCGACCAGCTTCACACCGCGCTGATAGGCCTGGTCGTAGGGGCGCGCGCCCTTGAAGCTGGGCAGGAAGGAGTGGTGGATGTTGATGGCGCGGCCCTCGAGCTGCTTGCAGAGGTCGTCGGAGAGGATCTGCATGTAGCGGGCCAGCACCACCAGGTCGACGTCCAGCTCCCGCACCAGCTCCAGCAGCCGCGCCTCGGCGTCGGGCTTGGTCTCCTTGGTCACCGGGATGTGGTGGAAGGGGATGCCGTACGTCTGCGCGAGCCCCTCGAAGTCCCGGTGGTTGGAGACGATCGCGGGGATCTCGATGTTGAGGGCGCCGGTGCGCCTGCGGAACAGCAGGTCGTTCAGGCAGTGGCCGAACCTGGACACCATGATCAGTGTCCGGACCGGCGTGGCCGCCTCGCTCAGGGCCCAGGAGATGCGGTAGGCCTGGGCGACGGGACCGAACCGGTAACGCAGGCCTTCCAGCGTGGAGTTGGGATCGGAGACATCGAAGTGGACCCGCATGAAGAAGCGGCCCTCGAGTCGGTCGTCGAACTGCTGACTTTCCAGGATGTTTCCGGAGTTCCGGACGAGAAAGCCGCTCACGGCGTGAACGAGACCGGCACTGTCGGGACAGGAGAGGGTGAGAACGTACTCGCGGCCGGATGACGATCGGGGGAACTTGGGGGACATGTCGGCCTCCGTCGGTGCGCATTGCACAACATGGAGAGCGATGCGCAACATGGTCGGCTCGGTGCCGCTTCCGGTCAAGGGTGGCCGTGAACGTGATCGCATGGTCAAATCGTCATCGGCCAACCTCTTGACGTGCGTCTGGTCATTCGCAAGGGTGTTCCACCACAAGCAATCGGGTGCACGATGCGCAACGACTTCGTTGAAAGGCTCGGCGCGTGGCAGACCTGTACGTGGATGGCGAATGGCGTGAGCCGGTGGCTGGCGGGCAGCGGGAGATCCGATGCCCCGCCGACGGCGCACTCGTGGCGACCGTGTCGGAAGGGACACGTGCCGACACCGAGGCGGCGATCGCCGCGGCCCGCCGTGCCTTCGACGAGGGGACCTGGCCGGGCACTCCCGAGCGGGAGCGCGGCGCGCTGCTGCTGCGCACCGCCGACCTGATCGAGCGCGACGCCAAGGAGTTCGCCCGCGCCGAGTCCCTGGACACCGGAAAGCGGCTGGTGGAGAGCGAGTACGACATCGCCGATGTCGTCTCCTGTTTCCGCTACTACGGCGGCATCGGGGGCACCGACGCCGGCCGTGTGATCGACACCGGCCGCGACGACGCCGTAAGCCGCGTCGTGTACGAGCCGGTCGGCGTGTGCGGGTTGATCACTCCCTGGAACTATCCGCTGCTGCAGGCGAGTTGGAAGGTGGCCCCGGCGCTCCTCGCCGGCAACGCGATCGTCCTCAAGCCCAGTGAGCTGACCCCCTCCACCTCCATCCTGCTGATGAAGGCCCTGGAGGAGGCCGGGCTCCCGGCCGGTGCCGCCCACCTGATCCTCGGCGCCGGGCCCGAGGCGGGCGCACCGCTCAGCGAGCATCCAGCCGTCGACATGGTCTCCTTCACCGGCGGCGTCGAGACCGGCAAACGCATCATGGCCACCGCCGCCGCGAGCGTGAAGAAAGTGGCGCTGGAACTCGGCGGCAAGAACCCCAACGTGGTCTTCGCCGACGCCGACTTCGAGACGGCCGTGGACTTTGCGCTCACGGCCGTCTTCCTGCACTCCGGGCAGGTCTGCTCGGCCGGCGCCCGGCTGATCGTCGAGGACTCCCTGCACGACCGCTTCGTCGACGAGGTCGTCCGCCGTGCCCGGCAGATCCGCCTCGGCGGCCCCTTCGACCCCGAGGCCGAGACCGGGGCGCTGATCTCCGCGCAGCACCGCGCCAAGGTCGAGGCGTATGTCGCGGCCGGCCTCGCCGAGGGCGCCGTGCTGCGCTGCGGCGGCGCCCGGCCGGACGACCCCGCCCTGGGAGAGGGCCACTACTACCTGCCCACCGTGCTCGACGAGTGCCGACAGGACATGCGCGTGGTGCACGAGGAGTCCTTCGGACCCGTGCTCACGGTCGAGCGCTTCACCGACGAGGACGACGCCGTACGCATCGCCAACGACACCGAGTACGGACTGGCCGGAGCCGTCTGGACGCAGGACGCGGGCAAGGCCCAGCGCGTCGCCCGGCGGCTGCGTCACGGCACGGTGTGGATCAACGACTACCACCCCTATGTGCCGCAGGCGGAATGGGGTGGGTTCGGGCATTCGGGCGTGGGCCGGGAGTTGGGACCGGCAGGCCTGAACGAGTACCGGGAGCCCAAGCACATCTGGCAGAACATCCAACCCCGGCCGCAACACTGGTTCCGCGGCTGAACGCCGAAAAGAGGTCGAACGTGACCACACAGACCGAGGTGCCGCAGCGGCGCGGCACGCCCGAGGACTCGGGCTCCACTCCGGTCATATCCGTGCGCAGGCTGTGGAAGGTGTTCGGGCCGAAGGCCGACCAGGTGCCGGACTCCGAGGAGTTGCGCGGCCTCACCCGCCGCGAGCTCATGGACCGCACCGGATGCACCGCCGCGGTACGGGACGTCCACTTCGACGTCTCGCCCGGCGAGGTGTTCGTCGTCATGGGTCTGTCCGGCTCCGGCAAGTCCACGCTGGTGCGATGTCTGACCCGGCTGATCGAACCCACCGCCGGCGAGATCGTCTTCGAGGGCGAGGACATCCGCAAGGCCGACGCGGGACGCCTGCGCGACCTGCGGCGCCGCAAGTTCTCCATGGTCTTCCAGCACTTCGGTCTGCTGCCCCACCGCCGCGTCATCGACAACGTGGCGTTCGGGCTGGAGATCCGCGGCATGGGCAGGGCGGAACGGGCCAAGCGGGCCATGGAGGTCGTCGAACTGGTCGGCCTCGCCGGCTACGAGAACTCCTACCCCGACCAGCTCTCCGGTGGCATGCAGCAGCGCGTCGGACTCGCCCGCGCGCTGGCCGGCGAGCCGGACGTGCTCTTCTTCGACGAGCCGTTCTCCGCGCTCGACCCGCTGATCCGGCGCGACATGCAGAACGAGGTCATCCGTCTGCACCACGAGGTCGGCAAGACCATGGTGTTCATCACCCACGACCTCTCCGAGGCCCTCAAGCTGGGCGACCGCATCCTGATCATGCGCGACGGCAAAATGGTCCAGTGCGGCACCGGCGACGAACTGGTGGGCGCCCCCGCGGACGACTACGTACGCGAGTTCGTGAAGGACGTGCCGCGCGGCGACGTGCTGACCCTGCGCTGGATCATGCGCCCGGCGCAGCCCGACGACGCCCTGGACGGACCGGAGTTGGGACCCGACGTCGTGGTGCGCGAGGCCACCCGGGCCGTACTGGCCGCCGACAAGCCGGTCAAGGTCGTCGAGAACGGCAAGCTGCTCGGCATCGTCGGCGACGACGAGATCCTCGCGGTGGTCGCCGGGCGGGAAGGCGACGCGTGATGACCGTCGCCGTGGAGAAACCCGAGAAAACCGGGGCCGTCGAGGAGCAGACCGCTCCCGCCGGGATCGAGCGCAGAATCAGCCGGCCCATGGTGGTCGCCGCGATCCTGGTCGTCTGGCTGGTGCTGTTCCTCGTGCTGCGCGGCAAGCAGACCCTGACCCTGGCGGCGGCCGACCTGACCGATCTGCACCGGTGGTTCAACGACGTCAACGACTCGGTCGGCGCGAACCGCAACTCCAACCCGCTCTTCCTGTACTTCTTCAACGAGATCCGGCTGGTCATCGACTCCCTGGTGACCTTCGTCCAGGAGCTGATCTCACAGCCCACCCCCGGCCGGCCCGTCCCGCAGATCGGCTGGCTGGGTGTCGTCGGCATCGCCGGCTACGTCTCCTGGGCCGTGGGCAACTGGCGGGTCGCGCTGCTCGCCGTGGCCGGCTTCACCTTCCTGGGCCTTCAGGGCCTGTGGCAGGAGAGCATGGACACCCTGGCGCTGACCGTCTCCGCGGTCTTCGTGGCTCTGCTGTTCGCGATCCCGCTGGGCGTGTGGGCGGGGCTGTCCGACCGGGTCAACCGGATCGTGACGCCCTTCCTGGACTTCATGCAGACGATGCCGACCTTCGTCTATCTGGCACCGCTGACGCTGTTCTTCCTCATCGGCCCGGCCTCCGCCACCATCGCCACGCTGATCTACGCGGCACCGCCCGCGATCCGGATCACCGCGCACGCCATCCGCTCCGTTCCGACGACCACGGTCGAGGCGGCCGACTCGATGGGCGCCACGCGACGGCAGACCCTGACGAAGGTGCTGCTGCCGATGTCCAAGCGGACCGTGGTGATGGGCGTCAACCAGACCATCATGGCCGCCCTGGCCATGGTCACCATCGCGGCCCTGATCGACGCGCCCGGCCTCGGCAAGACCGTCGTCCAGGCACTCCAGTCCCTCGACGTCGGCACGGCCTTCAACGCGGGCCTGGCCATCGTCGTCATGGCCATCGTGCTGGACCGGGTCACCACCGCGGCGAGCGTACGCGAGGAGGCGGCCCGGCGTTCGAAGAACCGCTTCCAGGCCTGGCGGCGCCCGCTGCTGGGCGCGGGCGCGGCCGTCGCGGCCGTCCTGGTCTTCCTCTCCCACACCTATGTGTGGGCGGCGGAGTTCCCCGGCGAGGGCGGCGTCGGCAGCGCCATCTCCAGCGGGGCGGACAACGTGACCACCTGGGCGCAGGACAACCTGGGGGGCCTCACCAACGCCATCCGTGACGTCATCACCACCGGTCTGCTCAACCCGTTCCAGACGCTGCTCACGGACTCCCCGTGGTGGCTCGTCGGCGCGGCCCTGATCGCCCTCGGCGTCGTCGTCGGCGGCCTGCGCGCCGGCATCACCACGGCGGTCTGCGTGGGCCTGCTGGTCGGCACCGGGGTGTGGTCGGACAGCATGACCACGCTGGCGTCGACCGTCGTCGCCACGGTCCTCGTCATGCTGCTCGGCATCGGCTTCGGCGTGTGGATGGGCCGCAGCGCGCTGGTGGACCGGCTGGTCCGCCCCACCCTGGACGCGGCCCAGGTCATGCCGCCGTTCGTCTATCTCGTGCCGTTCCTCGCCCTGTTCGGCGCGACCCGCTTCACCGCGATCGTCGCCGCCGTCGTCTACGCGGCCCCCGTCGCCATGAAGATCATCGCCGACGGGGTGCGGAACGTGCCGGCGACCACCGTGGAGGCGGCCACCTCCGCCGGGTGCAACACCTGGCAGATCATCACCAAGGTCCAGCTGCCGATGGCACGCAGCGCCCTGACCCTCGCGACCAACCAGGGCCTGATCTATGTGCTGTCGATGGTCGTGGTGGGCGGCCTGGTGGGCGCGGGCGCCCTCGGCTACGACGTCGTGGCCGGCTTCTCACAGGGCCAGCTGTACGGGAAGGGGCTCGCCGCGGGGCTCGCCATCGTCCTTCTCGGAGTCATGTTCGACCGGATCACTCAGGCAGCGGCGCGACGTGCCGGCGCATAAGGAGTCACTGATCATGGCAAGGCAAGCAACACACTGGAGATACGGCGTGGCCGGCATCGCCGTCCTCGGTCTCACCCTCACCGCGTGCGGCGGCGCGAAGGTCGGCGACGACAGCGCCGGCGGCTCGGACGGTTCCGGCAAGTGCGGCACCTTCAACCTCGCGATCAACCCGTGGGTGGGCTACGAGGCCAACGCGGCCGTCGTCGCGTACGTCGCGGAGCAGGACCTCGGCTGCAAGGTGGTCAAGAAGGACCTGAAGGAGGAGATCGCCTGGCAGGGCTTCGGGACGGGCGAGGTCGACGCCGTCATCGAGAACTGGGGTCACGACGATCTGAAGAAGAAGTACATCACCGACCAGAAGACCGCCGTCGACGCCGGCCCGACCGGCAACAAAGGCCTCATCGGCTGGTACGTGCCGCCGTGGCTGGCCAAGGAGCACCCGGACATCACCGACTGGAACAACCTCGACAAGTACGCGGCCGAGTTCAAGACGTCCGAGTCCGGCGGCAAGGGCCAACTCCTCGACGGCGACCCGTCGTTCGTCACCAACGACGAGGCCCTGGTGAAGAACCTGAAGCTGGACTACAAGGTGGTGTACGCGGGCAGCGAGGCCGCCCTCATCCAGGCCTTCCGCAAGGCGGAGAAGAACAAGGAATGGGTGATCGGCTACTTCTACGAGCCGCAGTGGTTCATGTCCGAGGTGCCGCTCGTCAAGGTCAAGCTGCCGGAGTACAAGACGGGCTGCGACGCCGACGCGGAGAAGATCGCCTGCGACTACCCCGTCTACGAGCTGGACAAGATCGTCAGCGCGAAGTTCGCCAAGTCGGGCAGTCCCGCCTATGACCTGGTCAAGAACTTCACCTGGACCAACGAGGACCAGAACGCCGTGGCGAAGTACATCGCGGTCGACAAGATGACCCCCGAGGCCGCGGCCAAGAAGTGGGTCGAGGCCAACCGCGACAAGGTGGATGCCTGGGTCAAGTAGGCCCTCGGCAGGCCCTTCACGGATGCCCGGTGGGCGGTGCGAGCGGGATGCGCACCGCCCACCGGGCATCGCCGTGTCCGGGCGTGTTTCCCGAGGTCGCGGACCCCTTGACACCCACCTGCACGACGGGCACATTGAGTTGCGCAACCTGAACCAAGTTGCGTGAGCAGCAACTGGATCGGATCGACTGGTTAGCCAACCGGAGGTGCGGCGATGGCGGGTCCCCGAGTGGTCATCATCGGAGCGGGAGTCGTCGGTGCGGCGCTCGCGGACGAGATCTCCGCGCGAGGCTGGACCGAAGTGACCGTGGTCGACCAGGGCCCGCTCCCCGCCACCGGGGGCTCCAGCTCGCACGCCCCGGGCCTGGTCTTCCAGACCAACTCCTCCAAGACCATGACCGAGCTGGCCCGCTACACGGTCGAGAAGCTCTGCTCCCTGGACGTCGACGGCCGGCCGTGCTTCCTCCAGGTCGGCGGCCTGGAAGTGGCGACCACGCCCGAGCGGCTGACGGAACTGCGGCGCCGCCACGGCTGGATCACCGCCTGGGGCATCGAGTCCCGGCTGCTGAGCGCCGAGGAGTGCGTCGAGCAGCACCCCCTGGTCAACCCCGACCGGGTCCTCGGCGGGCTCCTGGTCCCGACGGACGGGCTCGCCAAGGCCGTGCTCGCCGTCGAGGCGCAGATCCGCCGGGCCACCGAACGCGGCGTGCGCTTCCTCGCCCGCCACGAGGTCCTCGACGTCCGGCAGGCCGACGGCCGCGTCACCGGCGTCCACACCGACCAGGGCGAGATTCCCGCCGACATCGTGGTGTGCTGCGCCGGCATCTGGGGCCCGAGGATCGCCCGCATGGTCGGCATGAACCTGCCGCTGACCCCGCTCGCCCACCAGCTCGCCTGGACCGGCCCCGTCCCGGCCCTGGCCGGCCAGGCGGCGGAGGCGGTCCGCCCGATCCTGCGCCACCAGGACGCCGACCTCTACTACCGCGAACGTTTCGACGGCATCGGCATCGGCTACTACGGCCACCGCCCGATGCCGATCTCCGCCGACGACATCCTCTCCGTCGACGAGGCCGACGACATGCCCTCGGTCCTGAAGTTCACACAGGAGGACTTCGAGGACGCCTGGACCGAGACCCGGTCCCTGCTGCCCGCCACGAAGGACGCCAAGGTCGAGGAGGGCATCAACGGCCTGTTCTCCTTCACCACCGACAACTTCCCGCTCCTCGGCGAGTCCCCGGACGTCAAGGGTTTCTGGGTCGCCGAGGCCGTCTGGGTCACCCACTCCGCGGGCGTGGGCCGGGCCATGGCCGAGTGGCTGGTCGACGGGTACTGCTCCTCTTTCGACCTGCACGAGTGCGACGTCAACCGCTTCGAGCCGCACCAGCTCGCCCCGGAGTACGTCCTGGCCCGCGACTGCCAGAACTTCGTCGAGGTCTACGACATCCTCCACCCCCTGCAGCCCTCGGGCGACCCGCGCCCGATCCGCACCAGCCCCTTCCACACCCGTCAGCGCGAGCACGGCGCCTTCTTCCTGGAGGCGAACGGCTGGGAGCGCCCGCACTGGTACGAAGGCAACGCGGCGCTGACCGAGGGCCGTTCAGTCCCCACCCCCAACGACTGGGCCGCGCAGTACTGGTCGCCCATCGTCGGCGCCGAGGCCCAAGTGACCCGCGAGACGGTCGCGTTGTACGACATGACGGCCCTCAAGCGGCTGGAGGTGACCGGCCCCGGTTCGGCGGCCTTCCTGGAGCGGCTGTGCACCGGCAAGGTCGCGAAGTCGGTCGGCTCCGTGACGTACACCCTCCTCCTGGACCACGACGGCGGCATCCGCAGCGACATCACCGTCGCCCGCCTGGCCCGTGACCGGTTCCAGGTCGGCGCCAACGGCAACCTCGACCTCGACTGGTTCACCCGCCACCTGCCCGCCGACGGCACGGTCCAGGTCCGCGACATCACCCCCGGGACCTGCTGCATCGGCCTGTGGGGCCCGCTCGCCCGCAAGGTCCTGCAGCCCCTGACGGACGAGGACTTCTCGAACGACGGCCTGAAGTACTTCCGCGCCAAGCCCGCCTACGTCGGCAGCGTCCCGGTGACGGCGATGCGCCTGTCGTACGTCGGCGAACTCGGCTGGGAGCTCTACACCACCGCCGACCAGGGCCTGAAGCTGTGGGACACCCTGTGGCAGGCGGCCGAGCCGCTGGGCGGCATCATCGCGGGCCGCGGCGCCTTCAACAGCCTCCGGCTGGAGAAGGGTTACCGCTCCTTCGGCACCGACATGACCTACGAGCACGACCCGTACGAGGCCGGCGTCGGCTTCGCCGTCAAGCTCGACAAGGACGACTTCATCGGGAAGGCGGCCCTGGAGCGCCGCAAGGCGGCGGTACGACGGAAGCTGACCTGCCTCACCATCGACGACCCGCAGTCCGTCGTCATGGGCAAGGAGCCGGTGTACGACGGCGACCGCCCGGTCGGCTACGTCACCAGCGCGGCCTACGGCTACACGATCGGCAAGGGCATCGCATACGCGTGGCTGCCGAGCGAACTCACGGCTCCCGGTACGGCCTTGCACATCGGCTACTTCGACCAGCGGGTCGAGGCGGTCGTGGCCGAGGAGCCGTTGTTCGATCCGTCGATGTCCCGGCTCCGCGGGTAAGGGTGTTCAGTCCGGAGACCCCATCCGGTGGCTGATCTCGTCCGCGCCCCTCATCAGCACCGGGGCGAGCTCGTGGATGCGCTCCTCGGTGAGGCGGTACGCGGGGCCGGAGGCGCTGAGGGCGGCGACGACGTCGCCCTCGCGGGACCGGATCGGGGCCGCGACGGCGTGCAGTCCGATCTCGAGTTCCTCCAGCGTCACCGCGTATCCGCGCTCCCGGGTCTCGGCCAGGTTCTTCTCCAGCTTGGTCTTCGCGGTGAGCGTGTGCGGGGTCATCTTCTGCATTCCGGACGCCGCCAGCACCTCGGCGCGCTCCTTCGCCGGCCGGTGGGCCAGCAGGATCTTGCCGCTCGACGTGGCGTGCACCGGGGTCAGCCGCCCGACCCAGTTGTGCGCACCGACCGCTCCCGGGCCCCGTACCTGATAGAGGTTGACGGCGTAATGCTCCTGCAGGACCGCGATGTTGACCGTCTCGCCGATCTCCTCGCTGAGCCGCTCGCACACCGGCCGGCCCTGCTGCGTGATGTCCAGGCGGCTCGTGACCGCGCCCGCCAGCCGCACGATCCCGAAGCTGAGCCGGTACTTGCCCCGCTCGGCCGTCTGCTCGACGAGACCGCGCGACTCCAGCGCACCGAGGAGGCGGAACGCGGTCGACTTGTGGACTTCGATCTCGGCGGCGACCTCGCTGACACCCGCCTCACCGCGCTGAGCGAGGATCTCCAGGACGCTGACAGCACGGTCGACGGACTGCACGCCACTCACCGCGGGACCTGCTGTTTCTCCATCTGCCGCGTGGTTGCTCATAGCGCAACTATACGGCGGCCCCCGAAAGCTGCCCCAAGAATGTGGCCGCGGATGTCGAGAACCCGCGACCTGCTCCGTCCCCGGGGTGAACGCGACCACAATGGGTCGCACCAGCACCGAGGAGAACATCATGGCCAAGTACCTGCTGCTCAAGCACTACCGCGGCGCTCCTGCGGCGGTCAACGACGTGCCGATGGCCCAGTGGGCGCCCGAGGAGATCTCGGCGCACGTGCAGTACATGCAGGACTTCGCGGACCGGCTCGAGAAGTCCGGCGAGTTCGTCGACAGCCAGGCGCTCGCCCCCGAAGGGAGCTGGGTCCGGTTCGACGGTGAGGGGCGCCCGCCGGTCACCGACGGCCCGTTCGCCGAGACCAAGGACCTCATCGCCGGGTGGATGGTGATCGACGTCGACAGCCACGAGCGCGCCGTCGAACTGGCCGGGGAACTGTCCGCCGCCCCCGGCGCGGGCGGCAAGCCGATCCACGAGTGGCTGGAGGTGCGCCCGTTCCTGGGCGCGGCGCCCACCACCACGGAGTGCTCCTTCAAGTGACCTCATCGATCGACGAGGCCCTGCTCAGGAGCCTCACGCCGAGCGTGCTCGCCATCCTCGTCCGCCGCGGAGCCGACTTCGTGGCGGCCGAGGACGCCGTACAGGACGCGCTGGTCGAGGCGTTCCGCGTCTGGCCTGCCGACCCTCCGCGCGATGCGAAGGGCTGGCTGGTCACCGTGGCCTGGCGCAAGTTCCTCGACGCGACCCGGTCGGACGCCGCCCGCCGCCGGCGTGAGGACCTCGTGGACGAGGAGCCCGCGCCCGGGCCCGCGCCCGCGGTCGACGACACGCTCCAGCTCTACTTCCTGTGCGCCCACCCCTCGCTCACGCCGTCGTCGGCGGTCGCGCTCACCCTGCGCGCCGTCGGCGGGCTGACCACGCGGCAGATCGCCCAGGCCTACCTGGTGCCCGAGGCGACCATGGCGCAGCGCATCAGCCGCGCCAAGCGCACCGTCTCCGGCGTGCGGTTCGACCAGCCCGGCGACGTCGCCACCGTGCTGCGCGTCCTCTACCTCGTCTTCAACGAGGGCTACTCCGGCGACCTCGACCTCGCCGCCGAGGCCATCCGGCTCACCCGGCAGCTGGCGGCCGCGATCGACCACCCCGAGGCGGCGGGGCTGCTCGCCCTCATGCTGCTCCACCATGCCCGGCGCGCGTCGCGGACCGGGCCCGACGGCAGCCTGGTGCCGCTGGCCGAGCAGGACCGCGGCAGGTGGGACACCAAGTCGATCGCCGAAGGCGTCGACATCCTGCAGGCGGCGCTCGCCCGCGACCGGCTCGGCGAGTTCCAGGCCCAGGCCGCGATCGCGGCACTCCACGCCGACGCGCCCGTCGCCGAGGAGACCGACTGGGTGCAGATCGTCGAGTGGTACGACGAGCTCACGCGTCTGACCGACAGCCCGGTCGTCCGCCTCAACCGTGCGGTGGCCGTGGGCGAGGCCGACGGACCGCGCGCGGGCCTCGCGGCGCTCGCGGAGCTGGACGGCTCGCTGCCCCGCCACGCCGCGGTGGCGGCGTATCTCCACGAGCGCGACGGCGACCTGGCGACGGCGGCACGGCTCTACGCCGAGGCGGCCCAGCAGGCCCCCAACCTCGCCGAACGCGACTACCTGACCCGCCAGGCCGCCCGCCTCAACACCCGCCGACGACGCTGACGCCCGCGGTGGGCCACCGCCGGCTCACGGCGGCGCCGGGTGCGTGGACTCCGCCGTGGCCTGGCTCTCGTGGTCCCGTTGGGCGCCGACGGTGAACTCGTGGCTGTACGCGGCCTCGTCGATCGTGGCACGCAGCCGGCCGGAGATGCGCTCCACGTCGCCCTGCTCCGCAGGGGGGTGCGGGGCCCCGGCCCGCTCCCTGGTCGCCGCCGCCGTACCGAGCAGACGGATCGCCCGCTCCGTGGCCCCGGCCAGGGAGTGCGCACCCGCCAGGCCCTCGAGGGCCAGGGCGACCGAGCGGGGATCCTTGGTCGTGGCGGCGGCCGCGAGGCCGTCCCGGTGGTACGCGAGCGCCCGTCCGGCGTCGCCGCGCTGCTCGGCGATGAAGCCCAGCTCGGCCAGGACCAGAGCGAGGCCCGGTCCGTCGCCGCGCCGGCGGTTCCAGGCGAGCCAGGGCCGCAGCCACTCCTCGGCGGCGTCCAGCCGGCCCTGGCGCCGGGCGCTGAGCGCGAGGCCCAGCGCGGCGAACTGCTCGGCGGGCTGATTGCCCTGTTCGACCGCGAGCCGCAGGGCACGCGTGTGCAGGTCGTCGGCCTCGTCGTAGCGCTGGGTGAGCACCGCGATCCTGCCGAGGCCCGACAGCTTCGTGGACATCTCCGGCCAGGTCTCCAGAGCCTGGGCGATCCGCAGACTCTCCCGGTGCAGCCGGCCCGCCCGGTCGTAGTCGCCGTTGATCTCGGCGAGCCTGCCGAGCACATCGGTCGTCTTCAACCGGCCCCACAGGTCACCCAGCTCCGCGAACTGGGCGCGCGCCTCCTCGGCGTTGCCGCGCAGCGACTCCAGGTCACCTCGGGCCAGGGCGAAGCAGGCACGTGTGGTCAGTGCGGCGGCGATGCCCCACGCGTCGCGCAGGGTGCGGAAGCGGACCAGGACGCGCTCGACGCGCCGCTCGCCCGCGGCCAACGCCCCCACCGTCCACTGCGCGTGCGCCAGGAACCACTGAGCCCTGGCCGACTCCGGGGTGGACGCGGGATCGTACGCGTCCAGGGCGTCGCACTCCCGGTCGTGCTCGCCGAGCAGCAGGCGGATGCCCGTGTACCAGAACTCCGCCTCCCCGCGCTCCTCGGGCGCGGCCTCGCCCGGTGTGTCCAGGGCTGTGGCCAGCGCCCTGCGGGCCTCACCCAGCCGGCCCCGGACGTACCAGTACCAGGTCAGCGAGTTGACCAGGCGCAGCGCCTCCCGCGCGGCCCCGGCCCGGGCGGCCTCGGCCAGCGCGCGCTGCACATTGCCCGCCTCCAGGTCGAGGTACTGGAACCAGCGGGGCTGCTCCCGCCCGTGCAGGTGCGGCCGGGCGCGCTCGGCCAGGCGGACGCAGTGGCGCAGGTGCCGGGTCGCGGTCTCGGCGTGCTCACCGGACTCGGCGAGCCTGTCACGCGCGTAGACCGCGACGGACTCCAGCAGCCGGTAGCGCGGACCCTGCGGTCCCTCGGTGCGCACTGCCAGTGAGCGCTCCACGAGCAGGCTCAGCGCATCGAGGACGTCGGCGGGGGACACACCGCCCCCGGAACACACGTCCTCGGCCGCCCGCAGGCCGCATCCCTCGCTGAACACCGACAGCCTGCGCAGCACGGTCTGCTCCCGGACGTCGAGCAGGCTCCAGCTCCAGTCGAGCGTGGCCTGAAGGGTCCGGTGCCGTGAAGGGGCGTCCCGGTAACCGCTGTTGAGCACCTTGAAGCGGTCGTCGAGACGGTCGTGCAGCTCCCTGATGCCCAGCGATCGCACCCGGGTGGCGGCCAGTTCCAGGGCGAGCGGGATGCCGTCGAGGCGCCGGCACACATCCGCGACGAGCGGGGCGGTGGTGGCGTCGAGCACGAACTCCGGGTCCGTGGCCCTGGTCCTGTCGACGAAGAGGCGTACGGCGCCCGCGCTCGTCAGCGCGTCGAGGTCCGGCCGGCCCTCCGCGGGGAGCGACAGCGGCGCCACCGGGTACACCGTCTCGTCCCGGGTGCGCAGCGGTTCCTGGCTGGTCGTCAGGATGTGCAGGTGCGGGGCCCGACCCAGCAGCAGGCCGGCCAGCTGCGCGACGGCCTCCACGACGCGTTCGCAGTTGTCCAGCACGAGCAGCAGCCGCCGGCCGGCCAGCGCGCTCGCCAGGCGTTCCGTCGGGTCCTTGGCGTCGTCGTCCGAGGTGTTCTCGCGGATGCCCACCGTCGCCATGACCTGCGCGGCCAGCGACTCGGCGTCGGCGAACCGCTCCATGCCCCCGGCGTCCGCGAGCTCCACCAGCCAGGTGCCCTCGGCGAACGCGCCGGCCAGCTTCTGCGCCGTGGCCTGGGCGAGACGGGTCTTGCCGACCCCGCCAGGGCCCGTCAGCGTCACCAGACGGCGCCGTAAGAGCAGCGTCCGGATCGCCTGCACATCGTGCTCGCGGCCCACCAGGGGCGAGGCCGAACCGGTCGGCCCAGGACCGGCCGGCACCCCCGCGGCCGACTGCGCGGGCGGCGCCGGCCGTGCCAGAACGGGGTCGTGGCGCAAGATGGCCCGCTGCAGTGCCTCCAGGGACGGTCCGGGGGTCAGCCCCAACTCCTCGTCGAGCCGGCGCCGCAGGTCGTTGAAGCAGTCGAGCGCGTCGGAGGAGCGTCCCGCCTGGTACAGCGCCCACATCAGTGCGCCCCGCAGCCCTTCGCGCAACGGATGCTGCTCCACCAGCTCCGTCAACTCGCCCACCAGCAGGCTGTGTTCCCCCAACTCCAGCCGGACCCCGGCGTGTTCCTCCACCGCCGTGAGGCGCTCCTCCTCCAGGCTCGCCGCCGTCGGCCGCACGGACGGCTGGTCCGCGAACTCGGCGAAGGCGGGGCCGCGCCACAGACCCAGCGCCTCGGTGTACAGCGCCGACCGCGTCACCGGGTCCTCGCCGGACCTGGCCCGGGCGACCAGTTCGCGGAACCGCCCGGCGTCGAGCGCTCCGGCAGGGATGTCCAGCACGTATCCGGGTGGCCGGTGCGCGACCAGTGCACGGCCGCCAGGCTCCGCGTCCTCCAGCGCGCGCCGCAGCTGGGACACCTTGGCCTGGAGCGACGCCGTGGGCCGTGCCGTGAACGTCGAGCCGCCCCACAGGCCCTCGATGAGCCGGCCCGCCGGGACGACCTGCCCGTGGTGGGCGAGCAGATCGGCGAGGAGCATCCGCACCTTGACTTCGGGTACCCGCACGACACGTCTGCTGTCCGTGCGCACCTCCAGCGGCCCCAGTACCCCGAATTCCATGATCTCAGCGTAACCGGCTGCCGCCCGCCGCGACTTGCGACGAAAAGGGCTCGGCCACCTGCCCGAAGTGCCTGCACGCAGCGTTTCCGAAGCCGTCCGAAGTGAATCCGAAGGGGCATGCACCAAGGTTCCCCGAGGATGCGGTTCGGCGTCCTGGACCACCGCGTTCCCACCGCAACGCTTTCGCGTGCCGACCCGGTCAGCAAGACCACTTCGTACTGGAGGAACCAATTCATGTGCAGCAACCACACCTCGGTGTCGGTGTCGGTTTCCGTTCTCGGCCTCGGCCTGATGGGGCAGGCTCTGGCCGCCGCCTTCCTGAAGGCGGGTCACGCCACCACCCTGTGGAACCGTTCGGCGGACAAGGCCGACGGCCTCGTCGCGGACGGCGCGGTGCTCGCCGCGAAGCCTGCCGACGCCGTCGCCGCGAGCGACCTCGTGGTCGTGTGTGTGTCGACGTACGACGTGGTGCACGACGTCATCGGCTCACTGGGCGACGCCCTGCACGGCAAGACCGTGGTCAACCTGACCACGGGCTCCTCCGAGCAGGCCCGCCTGACCGCCGAGTGGGCGGAGAAGAACGGCGCCAAGTACCTCGACGGCGCCATCATGATCACCCCGCCCGGCATCGGCGCCGAGACCTCGGTCCTCTTCTACGCCGGCGACCAGGCCGTCTTCGACGCCCACGAGCCCGTGCTGAAGCTCCTCGGCGGCGGGACCACCTACCTGGGCACCGACCATGGCAAGCCCGCCCTGTTCGACGTGTCGCTGCTGGGCCTGATGTGGGGTGCCCTCAACAGCTTCCTGCACGGCGTCGCCATCGTGGAGACCGGCGGCGTCAAGGCGCAGGAGTTCCTGCCGTGGGCACACATGTGGCTCGACGCCATCAAGATGTTCACGGCCGACTACGCCGCCCAGATCGACGCCGGCGACGAGAAGTTCCCGGCCAACGACGCCACCCTGGAGACGCACCTGGGTGCCCTCAAGCACCTCGTCGAGGAGAGCGAGGCGCTCGGCGTCGACACCGAACTGCCCAAGTACTCCGAGGCGCTGATGGAGGGCATCATCGCCCAGGGCCACGCCAAGAACAGCTATGCCAGTGTCGTGAAGGCGTACCGCCGCCCGCAGCGGTGACCGAGTCGGGGTGGCGCTTCACCCCCTGACGAAGGGGCCGGTTCTGAATCCCCCTCGGAGCCGGCCCCTTCCACATGCCCGAACACCTGCGACGCCCTGGCGGGCTCTCCTGCGCCACTTCCAGGCCCCGAGGAACGACGGGGGCCTGGCGAGGGCGTATGCCTCGACAGGCGCGACGCGTTCCGGTATGTCAGTCTGCGTCGGTGCCCCTGGCTCTGACCGTGATCCGCGCGTAGTCGTACCCATCAGGCTCAGGCGACGGGTTGTAGGTGACCGTGAACGTTCGCCGTACGTCGCCGAAGCGGTCGGAGTACGTCACCACGGACGGGCTGGTGCGCTTCGGCTGGGCCGTGATGTCGTACGTACGGAGAAAGTCCTTGACGCTCGAGTCCTGGCTGTTGCCCACCTCGTACCGGAGCACGGCGGCGCCGTCCTTCTCCACCTTGGCGTATGTCGGTATGTAGTAGCGCCCCGCGGGCTGATGCTGATCGTGGTGCATCCCCGCCCTGCGCTCCACTGCCTCCTCCGGACCGTCACCGGCCGGCGTGAGCCACGCGATGGCCGCCCAGGCGATCACACCGAGCGTCCACACCACGCACAAGGCCAGGAACCACACCAGCCACCTGCGCCGGCGCGGCCTCGTGGGGCCCGTACGCGTACTCACCCGTTCCATGTGCGTACTTCGCTCTGTCCGCCCATGTCGTACTCCCTGGCCTGCCCCGACTGGTGGAGCCTGGCCATCTGGGCATCGGACACGTTCCCCATCGCGGGTACCGGAGTCGCCTTGGTCGCGTCCCAGTTGTAGCGGTCGTACACGTGGGTCTGGTAGCGGATCGTGGTCCTGGGCTCGCCGTCCGGGCCCGGGACGACCTCGACCTGGGCGACCGTGTTGTAGTGGAAGGAGCCGACCGCGTGATACCAGTCGGGGTCCTTCTCGGCGGTCCAGCCCTGCCAGCCGGTCTGCTGGACGAACTTCACGGGCTTCCCGGTGCGCTCGTATTCGGCGAGGGCCTGCGCCTCCCAGTTGGGGGCGTTCTCCGCGAGCTGGGCTTCCACGTTGCGATTCATGTCCGGGAGGTCGCCCATCAGCGCGTCCACGTCGATGTCCAGCGGTTCCCCGGTGTTGGAGAGGTAGTGCAGCATGTGCTTGGCCGAGTGGGGGCCACCGAGTACCGCGGGGGAGCCCATGGCGAAGAAGCCCATCTTGTTCTTGATGGCACGGTCCTCGTCGGTGGCCTCGCGGGTGTTGTAATCGCCGGAACCCTTGTCGGGCGCGGGCGGCGGGAGCAGCACTCCGCCCGCACCGGAGAAGACGCGGTTCAGATTCTTGGCACCCTCGGTGTCGGCCTTGACGGCGGCCTTGGTCCGCTCGTCCAGGACGGTGTACGCCACCGCCTTCTTGATGCGTTCGAGTTCGTAGCCGGTGTGCTCGTTGACGTCGGCGGCGTAGCTGAGGGCGGCGGTCGCGTGAGTGAGGAGGCTGTCAGCGTTCTCCTGATCCTGCCGGGCCGCCCCCGCGCTGTCCGGGTCGTTGGGCGGGTAGTCCCGCTCCGGGACGGTGACGCCTCCGCTGTTGTGCAGGGTCAGGTCCTTCGACCGGGCCATCTCCTGGGCCTCGTCGAGCCAGGTGCGAGCGAGCTCGAACCCGCGCTTCGCCGCTTCGAGCGTGGTTGCGGCAGCCTTTGCCTCGCGGTGGGCGATGGTCAATTCGTCATGCAGTACGGACAGTTGGATGCGTGCTGTCATCGCGGTCGGTCCCGCCCAGACGAAGGGCAGCTTGAGCAGGACGTTCTGGACGTGGTCCCGGGCCTCGGTGGCCGCCGCGGCCAGGTCGCCCCACTCGCCCGCCGCCCGCGACCAGGCCTCCGGACGTACGTGTTCCAGTTCCCCGACCGTGATGTCCTGCCGCTCGACCGCATCGGCATGCTCGTGATCCTCGCCCTCGGGCCGGTCGGTGAGCGATGCCATTACGCGTCCCCCTCGAGCGAAGCAAGGATCGCCTGGAAATCCCGCGCCGTACGGTTTTCCTGCGTCGTGTAATTCGTGTGCGTCTGGCGCATCTTGTCGGCCATTGAGCGGCATTGCTTGGCGAGGCGGGTGATTTCGTCGTCCCAATCGCCCGTTGTCGATTTGAGCATGCGTCCGCTGGTGAGCATCTTGTGGACCCGCGCTGTGGTGTCGGATTCCGCCAGGCCCTTGTCGGCCTTCTCGAGGATCTGCGCGGCCAGGTCCAACTCATAGGCCATCTTGCCGAGTTCGGCGTTACTCACTCCGTACCCGTTGTCGTCGGCGCCGTCGGCCTGGGTGGCGGGGGTGCTACTCGGGCCGGCGGCGGCCGACATGGCCCGGATGCGGGGATCCGGGCCGGTGAGCGGGGTCGTGGGTGCCTGGAATCGCGGGTCGGGCGCGGTGTCCGCCCCCGGCATCGGCTGCGGGCCGCCGTGCCGCTCGGGGCCGGGGTAGGTGCCCGGGGACGGGTCGAGGGTGCGGACGTTCGGGCGGGCGTCGGGTGCGGGCATGTCCAGGCGGTGACTGTTCCGGGGATCCGGGCCGGTGTTCGGCGCGGATATGGGCACCACGGAATCGGGCTCAGTACTCACAACTTCCCCCTGTGTCGACGCGGGCCCGCTGCGGGGCAGCACGCTTCAACGGCTCAGCGATCACTCGTGGTTGGACCCTAGCCGCTAGGGGCGGGAACTGCATCGATGCCTCGGCGTACGGCACTACCTGGGGGCGGTCGTGTTAGGTCGCCCTGCCCTTGAGGGGCACGTCCTTGAGCTGGCGAAGCGCCCCTACGAACCAGCGCCACCGAGTGGCCTTGTACTGACCGCCCCCGCCCGCAGCCAGCTGTTCCAGGAACAGCCGCCGAGTGCTGCCGAACAGGTCTGGGAACGACAGGAGCCGAGCACGGTCGGCCCCGCTCGCCCCCACCGCCACCGGGGCCGGTCAGCCCGTCAGGGCCGCGTCCTCCTTCTCCCGGTCCTGCGCGATCGTCGCGATGCGCAACGCTGCCACCAGGTCCCGGTACAGGTCGTCGGTGACGAGCAGTTCCTCGTGCGTTCCGGTGGCCCGGCACATGCCGTCTTCCATGACCAGGATCCGGTCGGCGTCCACGACGGTGGAGAGGCGGTGCGCGATGGTGATCACGGCGCCCCGGGAAGCGACCCGCACGACCGCGTCGTGGATCGCGGTCTCGGTCAGACCGTCGAGCTGGGCGGTCGCCTCGTCGAGGAGAAGGATCTCCGGCTCGCCGACCAAGGCCCGCGCCAGCGCGATGCGTTGCCGCTCGCCGCCGGAGATCACCGTGCCGTCGAGCGGGGTGCCGAGGCCGTTCTCCAGGGTGCGGACACGTTCGTCGAGGCGGACGTCCCGCAGGACCGCCCACAGCGCCTCCTCGTCCGCCTCGGGGTGGGTGTAGAGCAGGTTCTGTCGCAGGGTGCCCGGCACGAGGGGGGTGTCCTGCTCGACGTAGACGATCCGTTTGCGCAGCTCGGACAGGGCGTACTGGTCCAGAGGCACGCCGTCGAGGGTGATGACCCCGCTCTCCGGTTCCAGGAAGCGGAGCACGAGCGAGAACACCGTGGTCTTCCCGGCACCTGACGGGCCGACGACGGCGGTGTGCCCGCGCCGGGCGATGTCGAGGCGGACCCCGTTCAGCGCGCGGGGTGCGTCGGGAGCGTACCGGGCGTGGACGTCGTGGAAGGCGAGCACCGGAGAACCGCTGTCGGCCACGGGGGCCACGGTCCGCTCGGGGATCGCCCTGGTGTCCTCGACCGGCAGGTCCTGGATCTCCCGGATCCGCGCGGCGGCGGCGAGACCGGACTGGAGCAGTGAGGCCGACTGGCTGAGCTGGGTCATCGGATCGACGATCAGGAAGGCGTACAGGAGGAAGGTGACCAGGCCGGAGACGGTCAACTCACCGAGGCTCACCCGCCAGGCTCCGACACCGAGGATCGCCAGGATCGCGCCCTGGAAGCCGACACCGGTCAGCGTCCAGGTGAGCGCCTCGATCCTGACCGCTCGCAGGCGCTGGCGGAAGGACTCCCGTGCCTCGTCGAGGATGCGGTCGTTCTCCCACTTCTCGGCCCGGCTGGACTTCACCGTACGGATGGCGCGCATGGCGCCCTCCAGGACGCCGCCGAGCCGTCCGATCGCGGCCTGCGCTTCCTGTTGGGCCGCCGCGAGCGGGCGCATGACCAGGCCGATCACACCGGCGATCACGACGATCGTGACGAACATGACCAGCAGCAGGACCCAATCCAATGAGGCCATCAGCGCCAGCGAGCCGATGACCGTGATCACCGCGCCGAAGAACTCCAGCGCGGTGGAGGAGGCGGCCTCCCGCAGCAGCAGGGTGTCGGAGGTGACACGGGTGACCAGTTCGCCGGGGGAGCGGCGGCCGAAGCCCCCGATCGGGACGTGCAGTAACCGCTCCACCATGCCGATGCGGGCGTCGAGCACGATCTGCTCGGCCAGTCGGCCGAGCATGATCAGTCGGATCCAGCCCAGGACCGAGCCGACGGCCAGCAGGCCGACCAGCATCCAGATGGCCCGTGCGAGGGGGGAGTCGTCGGCGAGTCCGTCCAGGATTCCCTTGGTGGCCATTGGGGTGGCCAGCGTGGTGCCGGTGGTGATGGCGGTCAGCACGAAGGCCGCCAGCAGGGTCCACCGGTGCGGGCGCACGAACGACCAGAGCACTCGCATGTTGGAGAAGCGCTCCGGCGGCTTCACGGGTGGCGCGGTTACCGCCACCGTCGTGTCCTCCACGTTCACTTGCAGACCCCTTCTGTAGGACAGCGCGTGCAGTACATCCAAGATCCTAAATGGAACATTGATGTCCCAAAATAGCATGTCGGGTGCCTAGGTTGGATGATGATCTGCTACGTTCGGCACATGAGAAGCGCATCTGTGGAGTCCGGAACGCGTGGTCGTACGCGTCGCGCCATCCTTGGGGCGGCCGCCGAGGTGCTCGCCCGGGACCGCGCCGCGACGCTTGCCGACATCGCCAAGGCCGCCGAGGTCGGACGCAGCACGCTGCACCGCTACTTCCCCGACCGGGACGTACTGGTCAGGGCGGCCGTGGCCGACGCCTACCTGGTGATCCAGCAGTCGATCCAGGACGCGGCGGTGGACGAGGGGCCGCCCGCGGAAGCCCTGCGCCGACTGGTTGCGGCGATGGTGGACACGGGTGACCGGCTGCTGTTCCTGTACGGCGACTCCACCGTCCTCGAAGGCTTCGAGGCGGGCGACGAGGAGGCGGGCGCCGGGCCGGATTCCGTGGCCCGGATGATGACCGGCCTGATCAAGCGCGGCCAGATGGAAGGGGTGTTCGACCCGAGCCTCACCGTGCAGTGGATCCAGGACACGCTGTGGGCGTTGGTCTACACCGGCTGCGACTCGGCCAGCCGCGGCGTTCTGCCGCGGCACGGCGTCGCCGCTGCGGTCATCCGCATGCTCGAGAACGGCATCCGAGGGACAGAGTTGAACGGACGTGAAGTGCAGTGACGATCTTGGTGACCGGCGCGACCGGGAACGTGGGCCGGCATGTGGTCGGGGAGTTACTGAAGGCCCGTGAGGATGTACGGGCCCTGACCCGCAGGCCGGACAGTGCCGGACTGCCCGCCGGCGCGCGGGTCGTCGCGGGCGACCTGGCGCGGCCGGGGACGCTCCCGGACGCCCTGGCCGGCCTGGAGAAGATGTTCCTCTTCCCCGTACTGGAAGCGGCCCAGGAGGTGATCGACCTGGCCGTGAAGGCGGGGGTTCGCCGGATCGTGCTGCTCTCCTCCGCCTCTGTCACCGCCGGCTGGGACACCGAGTACCACCTGCCCGTCGAACAGGCCGTGGAGGCGTCCGGCGTGGAGTGGACCCACGTCCGGCCCGGCGAGTTCGCCGTCAACTCCCTGCATATGTGGGGGCCTTCGGTCCGTACGCGCCGCGCCGTCGTCGAGCCGTACCCCGACCGCGTCGGTGTCCCGATCCACGAATGGGACATCGCCGACGTCGTGGCCGCCGCGCTCGTCGAGGACCGGCACGTCGGCACCGCCTACACCCTGTCGGGACCGCAGAAGGTCACCGTCCGCGAGCAGGTGGCCGCGATCGCCGAGGCCATCGGCGAAGAGGTCCGCATCGAGACGGTCACCCCGGCCGAGGCCCGTGCCTTCTACCACGAGCAGGGCGGCTGGGCTGCGGCGAACGCCGACTTCCTCTTCGGCTACGAGGACTACTCCGGCGTCGAGTCGGACCCCGGCACGCCCGGCGACGCGGATCAGGCGGATCAGGCGGAATCCGAGACAGCCCCGGGGGCGGTCACCGCCGAGGTGGTCACCGGCCGGCCCGCGCGCCCGTACACCACATGGGCGCACGACCATGCCGACGACTTCCGCTGACCGCACCCGCGCGGGGGCACCTCCACCGTGATTGAGTCGGTTCCACCGGTACCCGGGAGCCGGACGCGAGGCCGCCCGCCGGGCCGTACGCAGCCAGTCCGCCCCTGCCTTGGCATCTAACGGAAGCCATCGGCGGAGGAATTGGGGACGCGGGCACCGGGTTCGTTCTCGTGGGAGTGCCCAGTCGAGCTCCCGAACCACCACCAGGGCGGCGAGCCCACGCGGGTGGGACACGTTGTAAGGCCCTCCGGTCACGGGCCCGCCGATCCGCGGCGCCGCCTGTGCGGCCCGCGGATGAAGACCGCACGGGTCCGCTGCCTGCGGCTCGGCTTGTCACACAGCTGTCCGCCGCGAAAGGCGCCTGACTAGCATTTCGCAGGTCAGGCGCCCATTTCTGGCGCCTAGAAGAAGCCCAGCTTCTGCGGCGAGTACGACACCAGCAGGTTCTTCGTCTGCTGGTAGTGCTCCAGCATCATCTTGTGTGTCTCACGCCCGATGCCCGACCCCTTGTAGCCACCGAACGCCGCGTGCGCCGGGTAGGCGTGGTAGCAGTTCGTCCACACGCGGCCCGCCTGGATCGCGCGGCCCGCGCGGTACGCGGTGTTGATGTCGCGGGTCCACACGCCCGCGCCCAGGCCGTACAGCGTGTCGTTGGCGATTTTGATGGCGTCGTCGAAGTCGTCGAAGGACGTCACCGAGACGACCGGACCGAAGATCTCCTCCTGGAAGATCCGCATGCGGTTGTCGCCCTCGAAGATCGTCGGCTGGACGTAGTAGCCGCCCTTCAACTCGCCTTCGTGCTCGATGCGTTCGCCGCCGGTGAGAACCCTGGCACCTTCCTGCCGGCCGATGTCCAGGTAGGAGAGGATCTTCTCCAACTGGTCGTTGGAGGCCTGCGCGCCGATCATCGTGTCCGTGTCGAGTGGGTGGCCGCTCTTGATCTGCTCCGTGCGGGCGACCGCCGCCTCCATGAACTCGGCGTACTGGCCGCGCTGGACCAGCGCCCGGGACGGGCAGGTGCACACCTCGCCCTGGTTGAGCGCGAACATCGTGAAGCCCTCGAGCGCCTTGTCCCGGAAGTCGTCGTTCGCCGCCCAGACGTCGTCGAAGAAGATGTTCGGGGATTTGCCGCCGAGTTCGAGGGTGACCGGGGTGATGTTCTCCGAGGCGTACTGCATGATCAGCCGGCCGGTCGTGGTCTCACCGGTGAACGCCACTTTGGCCACCCTGGGGCTCGACGCCAGCGGCTTGCCCGCCTCCACGCCGAAACCGTTGACGATGTTGAGCACGCCCGGCGGGAGCAGGTCGGCGACGAGGCTGAGCCAGAAGTGGATGGAAGCCGGGGTCTGTTCGGCCGGCTTGAGTACGACTGCGTTGCCGGCCGCCAGCGCGGGGGCGAGCTTCCACGTCGCCATGAGGATCGGGAAGTTCCACGGGATGATCTGCGCGACCACTCCCAACGGCTCGTGGAAGTGGTACGCCACCGTGTCGTCGTCGACCTCGCCGAGCGACCCCTCCTGCGCCCTCATCGCGCCCGCGAAGTAGCGGAAGTGGTCGATGGCCAGCGGAATGTCCGCCGCCAGCGTCTCGCGCACCGGCTTGCCGTTCTCCCAGCTCTCCGCGACCGCCAACTGCTCCAGATTCGCCGCCATACGGTCGGCGATCTTGAGCAGGATGTCTGCCCGCTCCGTCACCGACGTCCGGCCCCACGCGGGGGCGGCCGCGTGCGCCGCGTCGAGCGCCCGCTCCACGTCCGCGCCCGTGCCCCGAGCGATCTCGGTGAACGGCTGCCCGTTCACCGGCGACGGGTTCTCGAAGTACTGCCCCCGGATCGGCGGCACGTACTCACCGCCGATGAAGTGGTCGTAGCGCGCCTGGTAGGAGACGATCGCACCCTCGGTGCCGGGCGCCGCGTAACGGGTCATACTGCTCTGCCTCCCGAAGAAGCGCTGCCCGCCGTTGGGCAGCTCTCGGCGCGAGGCTAGGGACGGCGAGGTTGCAAGTACGTTGCGCGCGCCCGGGGTAGGGCCAGTACGTCGAGGGCTCTCGCCCAGGGCCGGAGTTCGGTCAGCGGGACGGGCGGCGCTCCCAAGCGGGCGGTGCCGTGAGTTCGGACTCCAGCGCGGCCAGCCGCGACCGGACCGCCGACGAAGGACGCACCGCCGCGAGGGCCCGCCATACGTCGAGGTCGTCCTCGCCCCACGGCGCGTGCGCCCAGTCGGCCAGCAGGTCGGGATCACGGCGGGCGATCAACGCCGTACGGACCCCGTCCGCGAGGCGCCGCCGGAGCCGCACCACCGCCGGTGCCTGGGAACCGGGCAGCAGCGGGCCGGCGTATGCCATGGCCGCGCCGGTGACCGCACCGGCATCCAGACGGCGTTCGACGACCGTCACGTCCGACTCGACCGGCACCGTGAGCCGGTAGGGTCGGGAGCCGAGCAGCCCGGGGGCGAGGATCCGGCGCAGGCGGGCCAGTTCGGCCCGCAGGGTCACGGGTGTCACCGATTCGTCCTCGTACAGCGCACACAGCAGCTCGTCACCGGTCAGCCCCTCCGGGTGGCGCGCCAGCAGCACCAGGATCTCGCTGTGCCGGCGACTGAGCCTGACCCGGCGGCCCCCGATGCGCAACTGCGCCTCGTCGCGGCCCAGCGCGCACAGCTCGGGGACGTCGTCGGCCGGCACCTGCGGGGCGAGCAGCGCCAGTTGGGACTCCGCGGCACGCGCCACCGCCTGCACGAACCCCAGACTGTGCGGATGCGCGAGCCCGTCGCCGCCGGTGATGTCCACCGCGCCGAGTACCCGCCCCGTGCGCGGATCGTGCACCGGCGCCGCCGCACAGGTCCAGGGCTGCACCCGGCGGATGAAGTGCTCGGCCGCGAACACCTGCACCGGCCGGTCCACCGCGACCGCCGTGCCCGGCGCGTTCGTCCCCACGGCGGTCTCCGCCCACCGCGCACCCGGCACGAAGTTCATCCGCCCCGCCTTGCGCCGGGTCGTCGGATCGCCTTCGACCCACAGCAGCCTGCCGTGCGCGTCGCACACCGCGAGCAGATGCTCCCCGTCGGCGGCGAAGGTGCCCAACAGCTCCCGGAACAGCGGCATCACCCGCGCCAACGGATGCTCAGCGCGATAGGCGCCAAGATCGCCGTCCACCAACTCCACGCTCGCGGTTCCGTCCGGACCCACACCCGCCCGCGCCGAACGCCGCCACGAATCGGCCACCACTGCACGCACCGGCTTCGGCACCGTGCCCACCTCGGTGAACGTCTCGTGGGCATGACGCAGCACCCGTACCCGCTCGGCAGGGTCGGCCCCCGGCTCCAGAGCCACCCATGGATCGGTCAACTCGGCCTCCCGGAAGGCGATGCGGCTGAGGGCATCGTCACTCCGGGTGCGCACGCGGACAACCTTTTCGACCCGGGTCACCCGAACGATGGCCACGCCGGTGACCGCGCGTGAACCCTCAGACCGCGTTGACCAACCGTATGTAGCGCTCCCAGTCCCAGTGCGGGCCGGGGTCGGTGTGGTCGGTGCCCGGCACCTCGTGGTGCCCGATGATGTGTTCGCGGTTCTTCGGTATGCCGTACCTGGTGCAGATGGCAGCCGTGAGCCGGGCCGACGCCGCGTACATGACGGCGGTGAAGTAGGAGGGTTCGTCGACCCAGCCCTCGTGCTCTATGCCGATGCTGCGTGTGTTGTGCTCCCAGTCCCCGGCGTGCCAGGCGATGTCCGCCTCGCGGACGCACTGTGACGTGTGTCCGTCGGCCGACCGGACGACGTAGTGCGCGGACACGTGCTTCCTGGGGTTCTCGAAGACGAACAGGGTCTTGGTGTAGGTGGTCTGCGTCACGTGGATGATCACCCGATCGACTGGGCGGACCGCTGGGTGGTTCGCCACCGTGTAGTTGGCGGTGCTCGCCGGGCGCCACACGGCGAGCGCATAGTCCGGTGCGGGAACATGTGCGCCGACCGGTCGCTCGGGGAGCAGGACATACGGGACGGCGGCGAGTGCGGTGCCTTGGAGGATCAGCCGGCGGCTGGGGCGTGGTCTTGCGCGTTCCAAAGGGGTTTGCCTTTCAGGGCGGAGGATTGCCTTTCAGCGTCAGCGTCAGGGGATTGTGCCTTGGGCACGGAGTGGCCGTGGGGGCTCAACGGTTGAGGTCGGCCGGGGCGCTCAACTCAGAGTCGCTGCCGTCTCCCGAAGTCGTGCGTGCACTCCGCGGTGCGTCTCGTGGGCCGGCAGCCACTGCTTGCGGATCTTGGCCACACACGTGTAGTTGGTGTCGCACACGTTGGCCAGTGGTGACTCGACGGCCTGGGTCGCGAACTGGTAGGCGTCCAGCTCGCTGAAGCCGTAGTCACGCACCAGCCACTGCACCAGGTCGAGCTGGGATATCCGGAACGCGTCCTCCAAAGGCCGGGCCGAGCCCGTCGAGATGATGTGGGTGTCCGACTCGATGCGGGGCCACGGTGTGGCAAGTCCTTTGAGCAGTTCGACGATCACCACGGTGTTCATCGCGCACTCGACCGCGACGCCGCAGGTCTCGCCCTCGCCCTGCCGGGCGTGCCCGTCGCCGAGACTGAGGAGCGCGCCCTCGACGTTCACCCCGAGATAGCAGGTCACGCCCGCCCGCATCTCGGGTGTGTCCATGTTCCCGCCGTGCGCGTCGGGCACCAGGGCGGAGCGGACCTCCAGATTGGCGGGAGCCACACCCACGGTGCCGTGCATCGGATCCATGGGCAGCTCCACCTCGATGTCACTGTCGTGGGCCCGGAACAACGCCGTACGTCGTGTCCGGTCAAGCTGCCATATCCAGACGGTCTCCGGGAGCGGCGGCTGCAGCGTGGCCGTCGTGTGCGTGGAGGTGAGCGCGCCGAAGAGGGGGACTGTGCTCGACGCGGCCCAGTCCCGGGCAGGTTCGATCGATACGAAGTGCACGGCGACGGTGTCCCCGGGCTCGGCACCCTCGATGTGGAACGGTCCGGTTTGCGGGTTGAGGTAGGGAAACTCGCACACCTCGGACACCAGGTCCTTCTCCGACCGCACCCGCCCGGCGAAGCAGTCCTCCGTGTACAGGTCGAGAACCGTGCCGGGGGCGATGCGGGCCACAGGCGGTGCGCCGCCGAACGTCCACGCGTACTGGCCGGGCTCGGGGCGCACGGTCAGGATCCTGGGGTCGCTCATCGCTGCACAGCTCCGTTCTGCGGAAGGCCGGTGGGACAGGTGGATCAGTCGGATCAGGCGGATCAGGTGGGACAGCGGGACGGGTGGGGCAGTGGGGATCGAACGATCGCGCGTCGCGCCATAGCCCTGCGATGACTGCGGCTCGCGTGAATCACGGTACGGCGTCGGCGGGTCGGGCAGAAGCGAGCATCGGTTTCCGTGGACAGCCACGTGATTGTGGATAACTCGCTCACTCACACGAGTGAACTCGGCCTGGAATCGGGCCTGTTGTGGGATCCGAAATCTGGGCCGCCGGGGATTCTGAAATCGGGCCGGCCGTGGATTCGAAGCCGGCTTTCCGCCGCCGGATTCCCGGGAGCCGGCTTGGTTCCGTGCCCAGCTCCGTCGGGGCTCAGGCCCGCTCCGCCACCACCGCGGGATCGTCCAGCACCGCCCGCACCACGGAATGCGCTGCCCCCAGCAACGGCCCCTCCGGCCCCAGCCGCGACACGGACACCGGACAGGCCGGCCCCGCGGTGCGCCGGTCCAGCTCGGCTTCCAGCGACGGCAGCAGCCACGGCGCCAGCCCGGCCAGCGCGCCGCCCAGCACCACACTCTCCGGGTCCAGCAGATTGACCGCGCCCGTCAGCGCGATACCGAGCGCCGTTCCCGCGTCGTGCAGAGCCCGCCGTACGTCCTCGTCGCCGTCGGCGGCACGGTCGGCGAGCAGGCCGACGCGGTCCTCGCCCGGCTCCAGCCCGGCCGCGCGCAGCACCGCCTCCTCGCCGGCGTACTGCTCCAGGCATCCGCGCCCCCCGCACGGACACGCGGGTCCGTCCGGCTGGACCGGTACATGGCCCAACTCGCCCGCGAAACCGTGTGTCCCGCGCAGCAGCCCGCCGTCCACCACGACCGCCGCACCGATGCCGATCTCCGCCGACACGTGCACGAAGTCGCGCGGAGTGCCGTCGCCGAGCCAGAGCTCGGCGAGCGCGCCGAAGTTGGCCTCGTTGCCCACGCTCAGCGGGTAGTCCACGGGCAGCAGACCGCCGAGGTCCGTGTCCCGCCAGTCGAGGTTGGGGGCGCGCACGACCGTGCGGGCGTCCCGCGCCACCAGACCCGGCACAGCTATCGCCAGACCGGCGGGCCACAGTCCCTCGTGCTCGGCCTCGGCCACGACCTGGCGCACCAGCTCGCCGAGTTCCGCGATCACCGGTGCGGGCGCCCGGCCCCGATTCGCCCCGTGTCGCACCTCCCGGGACCGCACCTCGCCCCGCAGATCGACAGCGCAGACCGCGAGATGGTCGACGCCGACCTCCGCACCGATCCCGGCCGGACCGTGTCCGCTGACGGCCAGCGCCGAGCCGGGGCGGCCCACCCGGCCGGGCCGCTCCGGACCGAGTTCCTCCAGTAGACCGGAGCGGATCAGCTCGTCGACCAGGGTGGACACTGCCGCGCGCGTCAGCCCGATACGGGAGGCGACGGCGGCACGCGAGAGCGGACCCTCGGCGCTGACGGTGTGCATCACCCGGGCGAGATTGCGGCGGCGCATGCCCTGCTGGGTGTTCGGCAGCGCGCGCCCGGCTCCGGTCGGGTGGGCCTCGTGCAGCGGTGCGGTCATGCCTCCGTCAATCCTCGTCAGTCCTCAGTGAGTCTCGGGGCTCCGGTCCAGCAGCGGGGCCGCGTCGGAGAGTACCCCGCTGATCCTGGCCAGCGTCTCGTCGTCCCGCTCCACGGCGTCCAGCACGGGCCCGCGCGTGGTGTTCCAACGCCGGGCGACCGCGGCCGGATCCTCGCCGGTCAGCAGGCCGGCCGCCTGGGCGGCGGCTCCGAGCGCGACCAGTTCCCTGGCCTCGGGGACCTGCACCGGGCGCCCCGACAGCCGTCGTACGGTCTCCTGCCAGGCCGTACCCCGGGCGCCGCCGCCGATCAGCAGCAGCGGCGCGGAGCGGTCCGCGTCCTCGTCCAGGACCAGGTCCAGGGCGCCGAGCAGCGCATGGACGGCCCCGTCGTAGGCGGCCTGCAGGAGCTGGCCGGCGGTCGTGTCGTGGCGTAGGCCGTGCAGCAGACCGGAGGCGTTCGGCAGGTTCGGGGTGCGTTCGCCGTCCAGGTAGGGCAGGAGTGTGAGGCCCGTGGTGGGTTCCACGGCCTCGCGGTCGAGGCCCAGCAGGGTCGCGAGGCGGTCGACGGCGAGCGTGCAGTTCAGGGTGCAGGCCAGGGGCAGCCAGTCGCCGTGCGCGTCGGCGAAGCCCGCCACGGTGCCGGTCGGGTCGGTGGGGCGCCGCCTCGATACGGCGTACACCGTCCCCGAGGTGCCGAGACTCAGTACGGGCATACCGGGCCGCAGGCCGAGGCCCAGTGCCGCGGCGGCGTTGTCCCCGGTGCCGGGCGCGACCAGGGTGCCCTTGGAGAACGGCAGCTCGTGGCTGTCGCGCACGGTGCCCGCGATCTCGCCGGGCCGTACCACTCGGGGCAGCATCGCCGGATCGAGCCCCACGCGCGCGAGGATCTCCTCGTCGTACGACTCCGTCCCCGACGCCCACCAGCCCGTACCGGAGGCGTCGCCGCGGTCGGTGGTGCCCTGTCCCGTGAGGCGTTCGGTGAGGTAGTCGTGGGGGAGGCGTACGGCCTTGGTGGCCCTGACGGACTCCGGCTCGTTCTCCGCGAGCCAGGCCCACTTGGTGACCGTGAAGGAGGCGGCCGGGACGGAGCCCGTGCGCTCGGCCCAGAACTTCGCGCCGCCCAGTTCCTCGGTCAGGCGACGGGCCTGCGGCGCCGAGCGCACGTCGTTCCACAGCAGGGCCGGACGCACCGGCTCACCCCGGTCGTCCAGCGTGACCAGGCCGTGCTGCTGCCCGCCGATCGACACCGCCGCGGCCTCGTGCGCGGCGTCGCCGCACTGGCGCAGCGCCTCGCACAGTGCGTCCCACCACTGGCGTGGATCGCTCTCGCGTGCGGCGCCGGAGGACACCGTGTGCGGCGCCTGGCCGCTCGCGACGACCTGCCCGGTCGACGCGTCGACGACCAGCGCCTTGGTGGACTGGGTGGACGTGTCCACGCCGACGACGAGCGGACCCTCGGCTGCTGACATCGGGCTCTCCCTTTTCCGCGGCTCTGCGGGAACCGGCCTGCTGTTTCGAGGGTGCCCGGAGCGTCAAGACCCGGACCTCACCCCTTCGGGGACATCTTGTCCCTTCCCAGGGACGCGTCGGCATACTAATTTGTAAACTGCCATGACGAAATAGTCGTAGCAAGCAGTCGTCAGCAAGCGAGGAGCCGCGGCATGAGCTACCAGCCCACCCCCGAGGACAGGTTCACCTTCGGCCTGTGGACCGTCGGCTGGCAGGGACGGGACCCCTTCGGCGAGGCCACCCGCCGGGCCCTCGACCCGGTCGAGACGGTGCAGCGCCTGGCCGAGCTCGGCGCCCACGGCGTCACCTTCCACGACGACGACCTGATCCCCTTCGGGTCCTCGGACACCGAGCGCGAGGCGCACATCAAGCGCTTCCGCGAGGCACTCGACGCCACCGGCATGAAGGTGCCGATGGCCACCACCAACCTCTTCACCCACCCCGTCTTCAAGGACGGCGCGTTCACCGCGAACGACCGCGACGTGCGCCGTTACGCCCTGCGCAAGACGATCCGCAACATCGACCTGGCAGCCGAGCTGGGCGCCAGGACCTACGTCGCCTGGGGCGGGCGCGAGGGTGCCGAGTCCGGCGCCGCGAAGGACGTACGTGTGGCTCTCGACCGCATGAAGGAGGCCTTCGACCTCCTCGGCGAGTACGTCACCTCCCAGGGGTACGACCTCAAGTTCGCCATCGAACCCAAGCCGAACGAGCCGCGCGGCGACATCCTGCTCCCGACCGTCGGTCACGCGCTGGCGTTCATCGAGCGCCTGGAGCGCCCGGAGCTGTACGGCGTCAACCCCGAGGTCGGGCACGAGCAGATGGCCGGGCTCAACTTCCCGCACGGCATCGCGCAGGCGCTGTGGGCGGGCAAGCTCTTCCACATCGACCTCAACGGCCAGTCCGGCATCAAGTACGACCAGGACCTGCGCTTCGGCGCCGGCGACCTGCGTGCCGCCTTCTGGCTGGTCGACCTCCTGGAGAGCGCCGGTTACAGCGGGCCCCGTCACTTCGATTTCAAGCCGCCGCGGACCGAGGACCTCGACGGCGTGTGGGCGTCGGCCGAGGGCTGCATGCGCAACTACCTCATCCTCAAGGAGCGTTCGGCCGCCTTCCGTGCCGACCCGGAGGTCCAGGAGGCCCTGCGTGCCGCGCGCCTGGACGAGCTGGCGCAGCCGACGGCGGCGGACGGCCTGAAGTCGCTGCTCGCGGACCGCACGGCCTTCGAGGAGTTCGACGTCGAGGTGGCCGCCGCGCGCGGGATGGCCTTCGAGCATCTCGACCAGCTGGCGATGGACCACCTGCTGGGTGCGCGCGGCTGAGGCCACGCGCGCGTGCCCGACCGCGTGTGACCCGCCTGTCCAGAGGCCAGTCACACGCGGGACGGGCAATGAGTGCCGGTAATGGGTGCCGGTGATGGACCGGTCTCCGCGAGGAATGTTCCGGAATCGTGCGCTCCACGGCATGGGCCCGTATCAACTCCTGAGAAGGGCTCGCGTCCTGACCGGGACGACGCGAGTCTTGTCGGTATGGCCATGCCGCCCGTACCGCCTCAGCCGCCAGGACCGCCGGGTGACACGCCGCCACCGGGTGGTGGCTTCGGACCGCCTCCCGGAGGCTACGGTCCCCCTCCGGGGGACAGCGGCCCACCCACGTACGGTGGTTGGCCGCCCCCGGAATCACCCGACGGAGGCGATGGACCGAGGCGGCGGACGCCGCTGTTCATCCTGCTCGCCGCAATCGTGGCCGTCGGGGCAGTCGTGGCCGTGGTGCTGATGTTCTCCGGGAGCGACGACTCGCCCGACGAGAAGTCGCCCGCCGGGAGCACCAGCAGCTCGCCCAAGCCGTCCCTCAGCATCCCGACCGAGCTCCCCAGCAAGCTGCCGAGCGAACTGCCGACATCACTGCCGTCAGGGTTTCCGACCGAACTGCCGTCGGGGTTCCCCTCCGAGCTGCCGAGCGGCTTTCCGAGTGATCTCGAATCGCTGCTCCCGTCGCTCACGGACGAACTGCCCTAGGGCGCCGCTCCCGTCCCGGGCGGGCGAGCTGCCCCAGGTCGTCAGATGCCGCGCGGCAGCCGGACGTAGATCACCGACGTCTCGATACCGCTGTCGACGAGCCTGCCCTGGGCGTCGAACGCGCCGTCGCCGTCGGTCATCCCGAAGTCGTTGTCGTTGATGAGGGCCAGTGTGTCGCGGTCCACGCGCGCGATGCCCTCGATCTTCCCGGGCACACCCTTGACAGTGCCCAGGTCGACGACCAGCCGCTTGGACAGCACCGGCACACCCGAGGCCGCCGGGTCGTCGAGCTGCTCCAGGGACGGTGACGTCGTGTCGTCGTCCCAGGGGCCGCCGAGGATGTTCGCCGCGCGGTCCAGGCGCACCAGGTGCAGCCGCGCGGCCTTGTCGGTGCGCTCCTCGACCAGCAGCCGATTGCTGCCGACGGCCACGACCGAGGAGATCTTCAGCTCGGAGGGGTCGTCCTCGCTCGGGTCCACCACGTTCACCGGGTCGAAGCGGTACGTGTACTCCGCGGTGACCGCTTTCTTCTTCGGCGAGAAGCGCAGCAGGCGCGTGGTGCGAGAAGCCTCCCCGGCATCCGTGTCCGGCAGGGACAGCGGGCTCTGCACGGCCATCACCAGGTCGCCGCCGGGCAGTTGGGCGAGCCCTTCGAAGCCGCGGTTGATCTTCCGGTGCAGCAGGACGGAGGGCAGAGCCTCCACCACCGGGTAGCCCGCGCCGGTGAGGCCGAGCCCCTTGGGGGCGTAGCGCGTGAGGACCTTCCCGCGCGCGGAGACGTGCACAAGGGAGGGCCCGTACTCGTCGACGAGCCAGAAGCTCCCGTCGGCGGCCCGCACGATGCCCTCGGTGTCCAGCCCGTTCGGGTTGTACGCCAGAGGCGTCCGCGCGTCATAGGAGTACGGCGCCTCGTCGCGGCTCGCCTGGTTCGACAGCCCGGTGACGGGCTTCCCGGAGGTGGTCGTGATCGGGATCGCGTCCAGCACCCGCACGTCGCCTCCCGCCACCCGGATCTTCACGATCGCCGGATCGAAGCCGGGCACGGGGAACGTCCGCCGCTTTGTGCCGTCCACCTTGATCTGGCCGTTGGGGCCGCGGTCGGTGACGGTCCAGAACTCGCCCTTGCGGCCCGCCGGGTAGATGTCGCTGCCGATGCCGCCCAGGTCCACATCCCGGTCGTTGCCGATGCTGCCGGGCAGCAGCGCGTTGCTGAACGCGCCGAGCGGGATGTCGCCGAGCGTTGCCGTGTGCACGACGTGTGCGGCGCGGCTCTTGCTCGCGATGCCGCCCTTGTTCCCCGCGCCGGTGGCGGGACCGGCAGCCGCGAGCGCCGCGATCACGGCGAGGGGTACGCCCCCGGCGACGAGACGTTGGGCGTGGCGCCGGCCGGTGGCATGCGGGGACATCGGGCCTCCTGAAGACCAAGTTGTCTGACAGCGGCCAGATTTGAAGCTCAGGCGGAACGCCGTGCGACTGCGGCATGAACGCGGGGCGACGACCGCTCGTCGAGCCGACGTCGGTCTCCCTCGAGTCGGCCGCTCCAAGGAGACCGAACTCGCCCAGCAGCCGTGCTCGTTCGCCGCATGTCGTGCTTCAGGCGGGCACTTGGCGGGGCCGCCCGGCATGACTTACGGCTGTGCCTCCTCGGTCTTGATCTGCGCCGAGGCCAGAGCCGTTGCCGGATCGTGCGCAGGGCCCCCTGCGGGCACCCAACGGCTTCGGTCCTTGCGGTACGGCCACCAGCGTCCGTCCCGCCCCAGGCGTAGCTGACGTGGCGCGCCGACGACCGTCCAGCGGTTGCCCTTCGCCCGCAGAGTCGGCCGTTCGTCCTCGTCCCAGGCCGAGTCGAGGGCAGCACGCGCGCGTGCGAGCGTTTCGCCCTCGACGGTCCACTCCTCGTCGAGCACGGACAGCGCGACGACTCCTCCGAGTCGCCAGGCGCGCACGGCCGTCGCCAGCCCTTCCCGGCCGCGTCCCGATCCGTCGGCCAGCCGCTCCGCCACGTCGGCGACAGGGGCGCCTGCGGCGAGGCGCACCGCGTCCTGGTCGGGCGTCAACTCCACTTCCCCGGCCTGCTGTCCCGGACCCGGCCGCAGCGCCTCCGCGAGCATGCGGTGCGCTTCGGCGGCCGTCCGGGCAGCCAGGAACTCCAAGGCAGCCGGGTCGACACCGGGCGCGGGAGGCGTCTCGGTGTCCAGGGACGGCGGCACTCCCGGCTCAGCGGGCAACTCGGGCAGGGCGGGCAGCGGCGGCAGGATGTCGCCGGTCGCATACGCCTCAGCGGCATCCACGCCTCCCGCCTCGGGCGAGGTTGACGCCTCGGACGACTCGGACGAGGGGGTCGCGGGGGCGGCGCTACGGGCCTGCAGGTCGTCCAGGAGCTCGCGCTCGCCCCGTCCGCGCATCAGGAGCAGGATGAAGGGGTCCTGGTCCAACAGCCGTGCCACCTGGTAGCAGAGGGCCGCCGTGTGCCCACAGTGGTCCCAGGCGCCACAGCCGCACTCAGGCTCCAGATCGCCCATGCCCGGCAGCAGTTCGATGCCCCTGGCGGCCGCGTCCTCCACCAGATGCGGTGGCATGTCGCGGTCCAGCAGCGCGGCGACATGCCCGGCCCGCTCGACGGCCATGTCCAGAAAACGGTCCCACTGTTCCGCGGACATCTCCTCCAGCAGCACGTCGGCCCGGTGCGCCGTACGGTCGCGGCCCTGCACAACCGCCGTGATGCGGCCTGGCCGCACCGACACCGCGCCGACCGCTCCCGCGCGCGCGAGCCTGCGGCCGGCCTTGAGCTGCCCAGAGTCCAGTGCCGACTCCTCCAACGCCTGCAGCCAGGCCCGTCCCCACCATGTCTGGGCGAATCCCCGCCCATGCGCGGGCGGCAGCGCGGCGAACGTGCGCTCCAAGTCACCGTCGTGTCGAGTCATCGGGCGCCCCCTCGCAGTTCCACCAGATCGGCCAGCTCCGCGTCCGTCAGCTCCGTGAGCGCAGCCTCGCCCGCGCCGAGCACCGCGTCGGCCAGCTTCCGCTTGCGGCTCAGCATGTCGGCGATGCGGTCCTCGATGGTTCCCTCGGCGATCAGCCGGTGCACCTGTACGGGCCGGGTTTGGCCGATGCGGTACGCGCGGTCGGTGGCCTGCGCCTCGACCGCCGGGTTCCACCAGCGGTCGTAGTGCACGACATGTTCGGCGCGGGTGAGGTTCAGGCCGGTTCCCGCGGCCTTCAACGACAGCAGGAAGACGGGCACTTCACCGTCCTGGAAGCGCCGCACCAAGGCCTCACGCTCGGCCACCGGTGTTCCGCCGTGCAGGAACTGCGAGGGCATGCCACGAGCCGCCAGATGCTGTTCGATGAGGCGTCCCATGCGCACGTACTGCGTGAAGACCAGGACGCTCGCTCCCTCGGAGAGGATGGTGTCGAGCAGCTCGTCCAGGAGCTCGAGCTTCCCCGAGCGCCCGACGATCCTCGGCCGCTCCTCCTTGAGGAACTGCGCCGGGTGGTTGCAGATCTGCTTCAGGCCCGTCAGGAGCTTCACGATCAGGCCGCGCCGGGCCATGCTGTCGGCGCCGGAGATCTCCGCGAGCGTCTCGCGGACCACTGCCTCGTACAGGCCTGTCTGCTCCGTGGTGAGGGACACGGCACGATCGGTCTCCGTCTTCGGCGGGAGCTCCGGCGCGATGCCCGGATCCGACTTGCGGCGGCGCAGCAGGAACGGGCGTACGAGCCGGGCGAGACGCTCCGCGGCAGCCGGGTCCTGGCCGCCCTCGACGGCCTGGGCGTAGCGCGCGCGGAAGGTGCCGAGGCGGCCCAGCAGGCCGGGCGTCGTCCAGTCGAGGATCGCCCACAGCTCCGACAGGTTGTTCTCCACGGGGGTGCCGGTGAGCGCCACGCGCGCGCGTGCGCCGATCGAGCGCAGCTCCCGCGCGGTCGCCGAATACGGGTTCTTCACGTGCTGGGCCTCGTCCGCCACGACCATGCCCCAGGCCACCCCGGCGAGCCGACGCGCGTCCAGCCTCATCGTGCCGTACGTGGTGAGCACGAACTCCCCGTCCGCCAGGGCATCCAGGTCACGCCGTGACCCGTGGAAGCGGCGCACGCGTGTGCCGGGCGCGAACTTCTCGATCTCGCGCTGCCAGTTGCCCATCAGGGAGGTCGGACACACCACCAGCGTCGGGCCGGCGGACGAGGCGTCGGACTGCCGGTGCAGATGCAGCGCGATGAGCGTGATCGTCTTGCCGAGACCCATGTCGTCGGCCAGGCAGCAGCCCAGGCCGAGGGACGTCATCCGGGCCAGCCAGCTCAGGCCGCGCCTCTGGTAGTCCCGCAGGGTGGCCTCGAGCGCGGCAGGCTGGCCCACCGGGTCCTGCCCCTCCGGGTCCGCGAGGCGCTCGCGCAGCGCCGCCAGCCAGCCCGTGGGCCGGACGTCCACCTGGCGGCCGTCCACCTCGGTGGAGCCCGTCAGCGCGGCGCCGAGCGCGTCGATGGGCGTCACTTTGTGGTCCTGGTGCGCGCGGGCGCGGCGCACCTCCTGAGGATCGACGAGGACCCACTGGTCGCGCAGCCGCACCACGGGGCGGTTCGCCTCGGCCAGCCGGTCCAGCTCCTCGCGCGTGAGCCGCTGGTCGCCCAGTGCGAACCACCAGTTGAAGGCGAGCAGCGCGTCGGCGGTCAGGAACGACGGGGTGTCCGAGGACACCCGGCCCGGCGCGGACTCCTCGTCCGGCGGGCCGATCACCGCGCGGGCGGTGAGGTTGCGGGTCAGCTCCTTGGGCCAGTGCACATCGACGCCGGCTCCGGCGAGGGCCCGAGCGCCCTCCTGAAGGAGGCCGGTCACCTCGTCGTCGGCCAGTTCCACCGCGTCCGGCACGGCCGCCGAGAGCAGCGGCGTGAGCGGCGCCCAGGCGCGAGCCGCGCGGCGCAGTGCCAGCAGGGCGTCCAGCCGCGCGCGTGGGCCGAAGGCGCCGGAACCCGCCCACACGTCGGCGGCGTCGGCGACGAGCGCCGGATCACGCACGCTGTGCAGCTGCAGAACAGCTCGGAACGAGAGAGCCGCGGCATCCTGCGGTGCCGTGGCGAGGCCGGGCACCTCGAGCCGCAGGGAGAGCCGTACGCCCGCGTCGTGGCCCGCGGCGACATCCGCGGCCCATGCGCGCTGTTCGGGCACGTGCTGCGACTCCTGGGCCGCGTAGGCGGGAGCGCCCGTGACGAGTTTCGCCGCGGGGGAGCGGGGGAGTGCGTCGGCGACCGCGTCCAGGAAGGCCCGCAGCAGCCGTTCCGGATCCGGCAGCATCAGCGGCTCCACGTCGCCCAGCGGCACGGCATGCGCCTCGGGAGGCATCGCAGCGGCGAGGGCCCGAACGCGTTCGACGTCCTCGGGGCGCAGAGGGCCGGCGCGCCAGGCGTCGTGATCGTCCGCCGAGAGGCCGGGCAAGAGCAGTCCGCGAGCCACGAGTTGCAGGGCGAATACGGTCGCCGTGCCCCAGAAGACGGCCGCTCGGTGAGCCTGCGCGGACGCACGCGCGCGCGTGAGCACAGGCAGGGCGGCGCGTACCGGCACCAGGACGGTCGGCACGCTCACCAGCTCGACACCGTCCTCGCCGGGCAGGGCGACGGTCAGGTCCTCGACGGTCAGATCCTCGGCGGAACGGGCGGCGGCGAGCGGAACAGCGCCCCCGTCAGCTCGCCAGAAGGCGACCCGGCCGGTGCGGGCCGGGTCACCGGGTACGAACACGGCACAGCAGTCGGCCAGGTCGGAGATCTCGGACGGTGTTGCCTCGGAAAGCCTCGGCACAGCTCTGCAGCACTCCTCAAATTTGACTACCCAGGATCGAGTGGCCGAGGATACAGCAATCGACGGCCCAGTCGAAATGTGAGATCTATGATCTGAGTCACTCTCCGGTCGGCGTGGGTATCCCTCTTGTGCGGAATCCGGCGCGTCGATCGGGCAACGAACATCGGACACTGGCCTTCGGGCATCGGCCTTCGGGCATCGGCCTTCGGGCTTCGGCCAACGGGCAAGGGGCATCGGACAACGGTCGTCACCGGATCTCCGCGACCAGTAAGGGCCGTACCTCAGGGTCGTCTCAGGGTCGCGGTTCGGAACCGCCGGAAGCGCGGGCCCGTTTTCAGGACAGAGAGCGGCAGTGGCCGCGAAGGAGGCGACGCACATGTCGAAGAACGCGAAGATCGCCGCGGGAGGTGTGGCGGCCGGTCTCATCCTGTTGATCTGGCTGCCCTGGTGGGCCGCGCTCCTGATAATCCTGGGAGTCCCGGCCGCCGCCTACCTCACGCTCGACCCGTCCCAGCGGCGCAGGCTGCGCCGCGCCACGCGCAAGGAACTCGGTCGCTGATCATCGCCCGGCCGTTGGTGCGGCCGGGCGGGACAGTGCGCAGGAATTGAGCACATCGCCGCTCGCGGGCCTGCCGACGGTATGGTCCGCGGGCGGTCGGGTGCCCCGCTCCACCCACGCGACCAGCGTGTCGAACGCCGACCGGTAGCAGGGCAGGATCGGCCGGAGCCGGTCCGGATAGGTGTCGTACAGCCCGTCGACATGCGTGCCGCCCGCGATCGTGAAGTACCGGTGCAGTGGGCCCCGCCCGCTCGCGTCCACCATGCCTGCGTACACGTCCGAGTCGGCAGCCTTCGGCAGCAGCGCGTCCAGATCGCCGTGCAGCGTGATCAGCGGTTTGCCGATGCGCCCGGTCAGAGCGACGCGGGCCACAGCGCGACGGACGGACGCCGGGCGCGACGCGTAGTCGTACGTGGCATCGGAGGCGCACGGTGCCAGGATCTGCTCCGGCGTGGTCCCGGCGGACGGGCCTGGACAGCCGGGGTCGTATGCCGGGTCGAACTCGGCACGGTAGATCTTCTGCGTGACGCCCCAGTAGGCCTGCTCGTGGTAGGGCCACAGAAATTCCGAGCCGCGCGCGAAGCCGACCGCGTACAGGTCCTCGTCGCGTGCGGAGCCGAGCATGCGTGCCACTGCGGTGGGCAGCGAGGTCAGCAGGTTGGGGCCGTCAGCGGTCCACAGGGCGCCCTCCCAGTCCACGCCACCGTCGTACAGCTCGGGATGGTTCTCCAGCTGCCAGCGGGTGAGGTAGCCGCCGTTGGAGATACCGGTCATGTACGTACGTCGGGGAGCCTGCCCGTAGCGCTGGGCCACCGCCTTGCGGGCGGCCCGGGTGAGCTGAGTGGTGCGCGCGTTCCACTCGGCGACCGCGTCACCGGGCCGCTTGCCGTCGCGGTAGAAGTCGGAGCCGTTGTTGCCCTTGTCGGTCGCCGCGTAGGCGTAGCCCAGCGCGAGAACCTGATCGGAGATCGCCGTGTCCGTCGCGTACTGCCCGCGGGTGCCTGGGGCGCCGGTGACGACCAGCCCGCCGTTCCAGCGATCCGGGAGCCGGATCACGAACTGTGCGTCGTGACGCCACCCGTGTGTGGCGTTGAAGCGGGAGGAGTCCGGGAAGTAGCCGTCGATCTGAATACCGGGCACTCCGGTCGGGGTCCGGGTGCCCCGTGCCGTGAGGCCGGCCTGGTCGGCCATGTCGGTGTAAGGCGTGCCGGCGAGCCCCGACGTGGTCAGATCCGGAAGGCAGGCGCCCTGCTGGAAGGCCGCGCCGGGCACCCGTACGAGTTCCTGACGGGCGCAGTGCTGCTCGCCGACCGCCGTGGCTGCCGCGGGAATCGGCCGGCTGAGGACGCCGGCCAGCAGTGTGGCGGCGAGGAGCGGAACACCTCGGGACAGGCGCATGACGGCCTCCAGGCAGAAGGGACGGGCACATGAGGGAGCGGAGCCGTGAAGGCTGCCTCATGGTGCGGTCCTTCTGCCGAGCCATCCATGGGTTGGGGCCACATGTGACGCTGCCGCCGAGTGGGGTCACCAGACACCGGCAGGTCCGTCCGGGCACACTGCTGTGCCCCTCGGTGCGCAGGTCAGGAGGGGTTTGGGAGAGCTCAGGAGGGGCGTACCGCCATCTTGTCGAGCGCTTCCAGGAGGCCGGGCAGTTCCGCGCCGCGGCCCACCGGCAGGACCTCGCCGGGCTCGTCGTCGAGGAGCACGAAAGCGATGTCGTCGGTCCTGGCGACCAGCGACCAGCCCGGGCCGTCCGCGCGCAGGGTCCGCGCGTCGCCCGAGGCGAAGGAGGACCGGACGCGACCGAGGGGCGGCGGGGACTCCACGTACGCGCGTGCCTCGGCGAGCACGCGCCGGATACCGCTGTGGCCGCCCTGCTTCTCGGTCTCCTCGGTCTCCTCGGTCTCCTCGGTCTCCTCGGTCTCCTCGGTCTCCTCGGGCTCTTCGGTCTTCTCGGCGTTCTCGGCCTCTGGTCCCTGGACCTCGGCGTCGTCCGCGTCCTTGGCGGTGTCCGCCCCGGCGCCCGGCGTCGCGAAGTCGGCGTCGTCGATCTGTTCGCGCCATGTCGCCCACTGCAGGGCGATCTCGTCGGCGCCCAGCCGCCGCTGGGCCGGCCCCCACACGCTCGTGTCCGGCGGCGCGAGGGGCGGACCGTCAGCGATCTCGGGGTCGGGATCGTGCGGCGCGGGCACATTCGGGGCGGCGACGGCGACCGCGAGGGGCCAGCCGGGCAGCGCGGCCACGACCGTACGTTCGTCGGGCGACAGGTCGTACTCCATGCCGCAGTCCCAGGACGCGATGGCGACCGCGACCAGGGAGACGTCGTCGATGACGACCGTCCACCGGGCGCCGTCGCCGTCCTGGCCGATGACCAGGCCGTATCCGTCGGCGAGCGGCGCGAGACCGAGCGCCGCGCAGGCCTCCGGGTAGTCGTCGCCCAGCACGCTCGGGAACTTCGCCGGCGTCAGCAGCACCGCCGTGAGCACGTACAGCGCATCGTCCTCGGCGGCGACGGCCTCCTCGTCCGTCTCTGCCATCCCAGCCTCCCCATCGGTTCGTCCATCGGCGCGCACCCTAGTGCGACCGGAAGCCGCTTGTCACGACTCCCAGGCACACCCGGAGCTGCAGTTTTCCGGCCGGTCGGGGCGAATCGACCGAGATCGTCCGCGGTGTCAGGCCGCCGGGAGCCCGAGGAGGGTCCGGGCGACGGCCTGCGGAGACTCGTCGCGTTCCCGGGCGAGCGCGATGACGGCCCGGCACGCCAGTTCGCTCACCCCGAACGACAGCGCCTCGGGAGACACCCAGCCGGCGGCCTCGTCGATCTGCTCCTGGTCGTCCTCCGCGCAAGCCGACACATACACGGCGGCGGCCTCGAAGAGGTTGTGCGCACGCTTGTCCTTGCCGGTGTCCGCCTCCGTGCGAAAGGAGCGGAGAACTCTCGCACACCACTCCCGCACCCTGCCCCACATAGTGACCACCTTCCCCCTGCGTGACTGATCGTCCATCTTCCCCTACTCAACGTAGAGTTGGAGCCTCGGCGACAGAAGGGGGACAGCACGGTGAAGCGCTTCGAGCGGCTCGAACAGATCCGGCGGATGGACCCGTTCCGCGAAGCTTCGGAGATCTACCGGCTCACCTCGGCGTACGAATTCCCGTGGGACTTCACGCGGGCGCTCGAGCTCGCGCTCTACCGCACGTACGCCGTGCCAGCCATCGGCCGGCTGCTCGCCGAGACAGCCGAGCTGACCGACCGCACGCAGAAGCGCTACGACGACACCTCGCTGCTCCTGGGTGCCGTCGTCGAGCACGGTTTCGACAGCGAGCAGGGTCGCACGGCGATCCGTCGGATCAATCAGATGCACGGCAGCTACGACATCAGCAACGACGACTTGCGGTACGTACTGTGCACGTTCGTCGTCATGCCCAGGCGGTGGATCGACGCCTACGGCTGGCGCAGGCTCTCCCGCCACGAGATCATCGCCTCCACCGTCCACTACGGCACGCTGGGCGGGTCCATGGGCATCCAGGACGTCCCCGAGTCCTATGAGGATTTCGAGACCTGCCTCGACGCCTACGAGGCGGCCCGCTTCGGCTGGGACGAGAATGCGCGGCGGGTCTCGGACGCGACGCTCGACCTGATGGCCTCCTGGTACCCGCGCCCCCTCGCGCCCCTGCTGCGCGCCTCGACACTCGCCTTGCTCGACGACTCGCTCCTGCGTGCCTTCCGTTACCCGACGCCGAGCGCGGCCACCCGCACCCTCGTGCGACGAGCGGTACGCGCGCGTGGCCGTGCGGTGCGTCTGCTGCCGCCGCGCCGGGCGCCGCACTTCGCGCGGCAGAACTGGGAGATCAAGGGCTACCCGAACGGCTTTCGGCTCGATGATCTCGGCACTCGTCCGGTGCCTGGCGTCCACGGCTGCCCTGTGCGGCAGATCGGCCCGTCAGCCGTCGAGTGAAGCGATCGTCTCGCGCAGCCATGTGAGTTCGGCCCTGGAGGTGGCCCGCGCGATGGTCAGGATGCCGCGCCGGAAGGGATCGTCCAACTCCTCGGCGCCAAGGGGCCGATCACCGTCGTAGAAGAAGCTCGCGGGTTCTTCGAGGAAGGTCAGCCGGCGTCGCAGCACCGCGGACTGGGCCGCCGAGTCGTCCAGGTGCCGCAGGAAGGCGAGCACCGTGAACCACCGGTTCTCGTCGCTGATGTCACGCGGGTCGGGCTCGGCAAGTCGGCGGCGCAGTTCCTGACGGCCCCCTTGGGTCAGCGTCAGGACGTGACGCGGAGCGGCCACTGCCCCGGGCTCCGTGGCGCGGGCGAGCAGGCCGGCCTTCTCCAGCCGCTTGATGGCGGGGTACAGCGTGCTCTCGGCGACCGGTTTCACGTGCCCTGTCAGCGCCGTGAGGCGCTTGCGCAGTTCATAGCCGTGGAGCGGGGTGTCGTAGAGGAATCCGAGGATGGCGAGCTCCAGCATGCTGACATTCTCGCTCACCTCCGTTGTACATCCAACACGGTATACATCGAAGTCTTGATACATCGGCGGCGATGTATATCGTTGAGTCCGTCGACATGACGAAGTCGGCAAGGCGTGGCCGACCAGGTACCCAGGAGGACGCGATGAGGCAGGCCGATTTCGACGGCAAGGGCAGCTGTATCCGCTGGACGGAGACGCCGGGAGAGGAACCCGCGCGCGTGTACGTGCACGGGCTGGGGGCGGTCTCCTCCGTGTACCACGCCCACATCGCGGCGCGGCCCGAACTCGCAGGACGACGGAACCTGTTCGTCGATTTGCCGGGGCATGGCATCAGCGACCGGCCCGAGGGCTTCGGCTACCGGCTGGAGGACCACGCCGATGCCTTGGCCGCGGCTCTGGACGCGGCGGGGGTGAGCGACGCGGAGCTGATCGCGCACAGCATGGGCGGTTCCGTCGCCATTGTGCTGGCCCACCGGCGGCCCGACCTCGTCTCCCGGCTGGTGCTCACCGAGGCCAACCTCGACGCCTCGCCTCCGCCCAGTGCCGGGAGCGCGTGGATCACGGCGTACGGGGAGGTGGAGTTCGTCGGTGAGGCGCACGCGCGCGTGCTGGAAGCGGTCGGGCCCCTGTGGGCTGCCACCATGCGCTTGGCCGACCCGCGCGCCCTGCACCGCAGCGCCGTGGGGCTGCGGCGCGGTTCCGAGCCGATCATGCGCGACATCCTCGAAGGACTGACGATCGACCGCGTGTACCTTCAGGGCGAGCTCACCGGTGAACTCCCGGGCAGTGCAGCCCTGGAGGCTGCGGGCATACATGTGGTGACCGTGCCCGGTGCCGGCCACAACGTCATGCTCGACAACCCGGACGCCTTCGTGGCGGCCGTCGCCGGGCAGAGCTGAGACCTCAGGACTCCCGCACGGCCAGCGCCAGGAAACGGTCGTCCTCGTCGACGTACGACGTCATGCGCCACCCCGACCCCGCCAGCAGCGGCCGGAGGTTGGGCTCGGTCCGCAGGTCGTCCGGGGTGATCTGCCTGCCCTGGCGCGCCGCCAGCGCCGCTCTGCCGATCGGGTGGAACAGCGCGAGCGTGCCGCCGGGGCGCACCACACGTGCCAACTCCCGCAAGTTCTGCGCCGGATCGGGCAGGTGCGCGATGAGGCCGGCCGCGAACACGGCGTCGAGCGACTCCGACCGCAGCGGCAGCACGGCCACGTCGGCAAGCATCAACTGCCCCTCCGCGTCGCGTCCGGCCTGTACGGCGGCCTCCAGCATGGCCGGGGTCAGATCAGCCCCGAGGACCAGTCCCGAGGGCCCCACGGCGGCACGCAGCGGCGGCAGGGCGCGCCCGGTGCCGCAGCCCGCGTCGAGCACGCGATCCCCCTCGCGCAGTCCGAGCGCGGCGGCCGCGGCCGCGTAGGCGGGCCCGTCGTCGGGGAACCGACTGTCCCAGTCGGCGGCGCGGGCCCCGAAGAAGTCCTGCACATGTGTGTGGTCGTCGCTCATGTTCCGCATGATCCCTCACCGTCACGGATGACGCCGCTGTGCACACGTTCGAGCGTGACGCGATCGTTCCGCTGCATCTCCGTGTCATATTCCAACAGCTTTCGAAATGCGCCCCTCGCGCGCGCCCCTGCCCCGGCTAGCGTCCCGGGGCCATGGGACACCTGGACCACGCCGCCCTCGGCTGGCTGACCCCCGTACTGTCGTATGCGATGGCGTGCATAGGCGCCGCGCTGGGGCTTCGTTGCACCGTCCGCGCCCTCGGCGCCACCGGTCGCTCCCGCCGCAACTGGCTCATCACCGCCGCCTCGGCGATCGGCACCGGCATTTGGACCATGCACTTCGTTGCCATGCTGGGCTTCAGCGTCCGCGGCACCGACATCCGCTACGACGTGCCGCTCACCATCGTGAGCCTGCTCGTCGCCATGGCCGTCGTCTGCGCAGGCGTCTTCGCGGTCGGATACAGCCGCGACCGGACCCGTGCGCTCTTCCTCGGCGGGCTCACCACCGGGCTCGGCGTCGCGAGCATGCACTACCTGGGCATGGCCGCCGTACACCTCCACGGCGACGTCACCTATGACGCCGTCCTCGTCGGAGTGTCCGTGCTGATCGCCATCGTCGCGGCGACGGCGGCCCTGTGGGCGGCGCTCAACATCAAGTCGCCCGTCGCTGTCACCATCGCCTCCCTGATCATGGGTGCGGCGGTCAGCAGCATGCACTACACCGGGATGTTCGCGGTCAGCGTGGACGTCACACCCGCCGGTGCGGTCCTGCCCGGGGCCACGGCGATGCAGTTCATCTTCCCCCTCGCCGTCGGCCTCGGGTCGTACCTCTTCCTGACCTCCGCCTTCGTCGCGCTGTCGCCCACCACGGGGGAGCGTGCGGCATCCGCGTCGGCTCAGGGATCGGTCGAGAGCGTCGCCGGCTAGTGGCGGGGCCGGACCGGCGACGGCCAGCGAAGACCCGCCCCGAACCACTTCCGAGCGAGGAGGCCATGCGTACACCCCGTAGGACCACCGCAGCCGGCGCCGGGACGCCGTCACCGCCCCCCGCGCGCGGTCGCCGCGCCCATGCCGGACCGCCGGCCGACGAAGGCCCCGACGCGACCCCGGGCGTGCCGCCCGACGACATACCCACGCGCGCGGAGCGCTGGCGCATCCGTCCGCGCACCGTCCGCGCCAAGATCGTCTGCCTCCTGATGGTGCCGGTCGTCTCGCTGCTGGCCCTGTGGGCCTACGCCACCGTCACCACCGCCCAGGACGTCTCCAGGCTGCGCCAGTTGCAGCGCGTCGACTCCGAGGTCAGGACGCCCACCGCAACCGCCGTCGCTGCCCTGCAGGCCGAACGCGAGGCCGCCGTGCGCTACGCGACCGACCCGTCCGCCGGACAGAGCGACGACCTCAAGAAGCTCGCGCAGGACACCGACAAGGCGGTGGCGCGGCTGCGGCTCGGCGACCGCAACACGGTCGCCGACGGCGAGGAACTCCCCGCCGGAGTCGCCCGACGACTCGAGGCCTTCGTCAGCGGCGCCGAGCAACTGAGCTCCGTACGAAATGCCGTTCTCGACCGCCACGCGGGCTGGGACGAGGTGTACGGGCGGTATACGACGACCATCGCGAGCGCGTTCTCGGTGGGCGGTGCGCTCACCGGCATCCAGGACGCCGAACTCGGCTCCGACGCGCGCGTGCTGCTCGAATTCGCCCGCGCCGGCGAAGCATTGGCGCAGGAGGACGTGGTGCTGGACAGCGCACGTCTCGCCGGGCGCCTCGACGGCGAGCGGCTGCGGCTGTTCACCGGCGCCGTCGACACCCGCCGTACCCTCCTCGAGGCGGCCGTCGCCGACCTGCGCGGCCCGGAAGGCGCGGCCTGGCAGAGCCTCGCAGACGGCAGCGCCTACGCGGCCGTCGTCGCAGTCGAGGACAGGGTCCTGGCCACCGCACCGGGCGCGCGGGCGATCGACGCGGCCGGGGAAGCCACTTGGGGCCAGGCACACGCACACGTACAGGACGCGATGCGGACGATCGAGCAGGACGCCGGGCGCGGTGTCGCCGATCGCGCCGACCCGTTCACCCGCGGTCTGCTCACCCCGGCCGGCGCCGCCGTGCTCCTCGGCCTCGCCGCAGTGGCCGCCTCACTCGTGATCTCCGTCCGCATCGGCCGCGGCCTTGTCGTCGAGCTGGTGAGCCTGCGCAACACCGCCCTGGGGATCGCCCGGCGCAAACTCCCCGAGGCCATGCGGAAGCTGCGCGCCGGCGAGGAGATCGACATCCGGGCCGAGGCGCCGCCCGGGCCCCCCGCCGAGGACGAGACCGGTCAGGTCGGCGAGGCCCTGGGCACCGTCCACCGAGCCGCGCTCCGGGCCGCCGTCGAGCGCGCCGAACTCGCCAGCGGCATCTCCGGCGTCTTCGTCAACCTCGCCCGCCGCAGCCAGGTCCTCGTGCACCGCCAACTGAGCCTGCTGGACAGCATGGAGCGGCGCTCCGACGACCCGAACGAACTCAGCGACCTCTTCCGGCTGGACCACCTCACCACCCGCATGCGACGCCACGCCGAGAGCCTGATCATCCTCTCCGGGGCGGCGCCCGGGCGGGCCTGGCGGATGCCGGTGTCCCTGACGAACGTGGTCCGCGCAGCCGTCTCCGAAGTCGAGGACTACGCGCGCGTGGAGGTACGCCAGCTCCCCGAGGCGTCCGTCATCGGCGGGGCCGTCGCCGACCTCACCCACCTGCTGGCCGAGATCGTCGAGAACGCCGCCCAGTTCTCACCGCCCCACACGCGGGTGCGCATCACCGGCGAGCCCGTCGGCAACGGCTATGCCGTCGAGATCGAGGACCGCGGCCTCGGCATGGGCAAGGAGACCCTCGCCGAGGCCAACCGGCGCATCGAACAGTCCGAGGCGCTCGACCTGTTCGACAGCGACCGGCTCGGCCTCTTCGTGGTCAGCAGGCTCGCGTCCCGGCACGCCATCAAGGTGCACCTGCGCACCTCGCCCTACGGCGGCACCACCGCGGTCGTTCTGCTGCCCACGGCCCTGCTGCACAACGCCGCGGCGGAACGTTCCCCCGAGAAGTCGCAGGGCACCGATCGGCACGCAGAACACGAGTACGCGCGCGTGCCCGCCGCCGAACCACGCCAGGAGGCCGTCCACGCGGTCGCCGACCGGCCCGCGCTGGTGGCGCCCGCACCGGCCGCGGCGCAGCCCCACACCGACACCCCACCTCCGGGAGTCACCACCTTGCGACTGCACCGACCCCCGGACGATTCCGAAGCCTCCGACGACCTCCCGCGCCGCGTACGGCAGGCAAACCTCGCACCCCAGCTGCGCGAGGGACGCCCCGACGAACAGGCAGGGACGACCGCCTCCCACGAGGACGGCCGTCGCACCCCCGAACTCGTCCGGGACCGCATGGCGGCCTACCGCGACGGCTGGGCACGCGGCGGCGGCAGGCAGCCCGGTCGCGGCGTTACGCCCGATTCCAGATCCCGCAGCGACAGCAGCGAAGGAGACCCCGCATGATGCAGGATCCGAGCACGAGGGCCGCCCAGCGGTCCGGTGAACTCGACTGGCTGCTGGACGACTTGGTAATGCGCGTCAGCGAGGTACGGCACGCCGTGGTGCTGTCCAACGACGGGCTCGCCGTGGGCGCCTCCAGCGACCTCCGCCGTGAGGACGCCGAGCACCTCGCCGCGGTCGCCTCGGGCTTCCACAGCCTGGCCAAGGGCACCGGACGGCACTTCGGCGCCGGCGGCGTGCGGCAGACCATGGTGGAGATGGACGACGCCTTCCTGTTCGTGGCGGCCGCGGGCGACGGCTCCTGTCTCGCCGTCCTCACCGCCGTGACCGCCGACATCGGACTGGTGGCGTACGAGATGGCACGACTGGTCAAGCGCGTCGGCGAGCACCTCTACGCACCGCCGCGCGCGGCCGCGCGACCGCCCGCGGCGGGATGAAGCCGGAAGGGCGGTCCGCGCACATGACCGAGGACACGACGGGCGCCCCGCGCGAACAGGGCAGCCAGTGGTACGACGGCGAGGCCGGGCCCCTTGTCCGTCCGTACGCCATGACGGGCGGACGCACCAGACCCGGCCCCACGGGCGTGCGCTTCGATCTGATCGCCCTTGTCACCCTGGACGCCGCCGCACCCGCTGCCGACGACGACACGTCGCTCGGGCCGGAACACCGGGCCCTCATCGAGCTCTGCCGACCGGAGACGCAGTCGGTCGCGGAACTCGCCGCGGGCGCCGATCTGCCCGTAGGGGTCGTCAGGGTGCTCCTGGGGGACCTCCTGGAACTCGGCTGCGTGACCGTCAGCCGTCCGGTACCGCCCGCACAGCTTCCTGACGAACGGATTCTGCGCGAGGTGATCGAAGGATTGCGGGCGCTGTAGATGACATTTCGCAACCAGGCGGCAAGAAGCGGTCCAATCCCACGAAGGGCAACCGCAGTTGTCATGATGCTGACTTCGCACAGTGACCTCGACCGATACCGGCACTCCCGAGAGAAGTGAACGATGGTCTCCGAGCACTCCGACGCCACCGACGGCGAGACCGCGCTGGCGTTGAAGATCCTTGTCGCCGGCGGATTCGGCGTGGGCAAGACCACCCTGGTGGGCGCGGTCAGCGAGATCCGGCCACTGCGCACCGAGGAAATGCTCAGTGAAGCCGGGCAGTGGGTGGACGACACCGACGGCGTGGACCACAAGGTCACCACGACGGTCGCCATGGACTTCGGGCGCATCACGATCCGGTCCGGCCTGTCCCTCTACCTCTTCGGCACACCGGGCCAGGACCGCTTCTGGTTCCTGTGGGACGAACTGTCACAGGGAGCCCTCGGTGCGGTGGTCCTCGCGGACACCCGGCGCCTGGAGGACTGCTTCCCCGCAGTGGACTACTTCGAGCACCGGCACATCCCGTTCGTCGTGGCCGTCAACTGCTTCGCGGGCGCCCGGGCCTACGGCGCACAAGACGTCTCACGCGCCCTCGACCTGGACCGGGGAACACCCGTGGTGCTCTGTGACGCCCGGGACCGCGACTCGGGGAAGGAGGTGCTGATCCGGCTCGTCGAGTACGCCGGGCGGATGCACACCGCCCGGCTGCTCGACTCGGTGGGCTGACCGGCTGCGTGGATCCGGCCGGCTTGGTGAGCCGCCCGGCGCCTCAGCCGCTGTCGGCCCGTGATTCGATCGGCGTTCGCGCCACTGCTATTCGGCGACGCTCTTCTCCGCCAGGACCTTGTCGATCGTGACGCGCACGAGGAGTTCACCCGGCACGCCGTTGCGGGCCCCGAACTCCTCCGCGCGCTCCTCGCCCATGTAGCGCGCGCCGATACGACTCGCCCAGTGACGCAGCTCGTCGAGATCCTCCGAAATCCGGGCGCGGCCCTGCAGCACCACGAAGTCGTACGGCGGCCGGTCGTCGTCCACGCACAGCGCCAGCCGGCCGTCGCGAACCAGATTGCGCCCCTTGACACTCGACTTGCCGGTGTTGAACACCAGCTCTTCCCCGTCGAGCACGAACCAGATCGGCGTCACATGCGGACTGCCGTCGGCTCGCACGGTCGACAGCTTTCCGGTGCGTGTGCCCTGCGAGACGAACGCCCGCCATTCCTCATCGGTCATCTTCTTCGCCATGCCCCCATCCTCCTTGCCCGAGGGCCGGATCGTCGGGAAGGGTGGCGAAGAGTTCCTCCGGTGCAGGGGGAGACATCTACACGGGGAGACCGGATCATGGCGCAGAACCAGGGACTTGGCTGGCTCCTGGACGACCTGACGGAGCGCGTCGATCACGTACGGCACGCGTTGGTGCTGTCCAACGACGGTCTGGTGACGGGCGCGAGTACGGGATTGCGGCGCGAGGACGCCGAGCACCTGGCCGCCGTCTCGTCCGGGCTGCACAGCCTGGCCAAGGGCTCCGGACGGCACTTCGGCGCGGGCAAGGTGCGTCAGACGATGGTCGAGTTCGACGAGGCCGTGCTGTTCGTGACGGCGGCGGGCACCGGCAGTTGTCTGTGCGTGCTCAGCGGCGCGGAGGTCGACATCGGCCAGATCGCCTACGAGATGACCCTGCTCGTCAACCGGGTCGGTGAGCACCTCGACGTGGACGCCCGACAGCCCGAGCGGACACCTCTCACAGATCTCTGACCTGCTGGTTCTTCGTCCCCCGCGGAGTTATCCACAGGCCCGCCACGAGATCCGGCCGAGCGGCTACGGTTTTGTCACGGCGAACGCACAGAGCGTGAGCCATGACTCCACGGGGGAGATCGATCATGTCGGGCGAGACCATTACGAAACCGCACCTCCTGTCCTGCACGCCGAGCCGCGCGACCCGGGAACTGGGAGTGAAACGAGGCGAGCTGGACCTCGCGATCCATCTCGGTCTCATCCGGACCGTGCCCGACGAGGGAGGCGGGGGCCGGCGTGTCCCACGGTCCGAGATCGACCGGGTGAGTTCGGGGCGCGGTTTCCCGGAGTCCCTGGTGGACCGTGTCCGGGTGGTGGGTACGACCGAGGGCGCGGACCTCGTCGATGTGCCCCCCGGCAGGTTCACACGGCTCGCACGGCTGGGCCTGGTGGTGCCGGTGAAGTGGTACTTCAACCGTTATCGAGCCGTGGTCTGGCTGTATCTGGCCGAGGAACTGAAGCAGTTCGCCGCCGACGAGAAGAACAGCCCACTGCTGAACGACCGGCGTATGCCCGAAGGGTTGCGAGGCATGCTGGACGCGGGCGTGGATCTGCGTGCGCGCAACTGGCGGGGCCGGCACCGGGGATTCCTGCTGCGACTGGCCGAGGACCCATGGGAGAGCGCGGGCGCGCTGGCCGCCTTCCTCGATCCCGTCCAGATCGCGGAGCTCGTCCCCGACCCCTATGAGCGCTCTCACGTCAACCGCTTCCGCCCCGGCCCGCCGGTATCCGGCCCACCGGGTTCACCATCCGCGCTCATCGCCGAGAAGCTCATGATGGCGGACGACCCGGACGAGATCAGCCTGCTGCGGGCCGAACTGGCGACGGTTCTGGAGGAGGCGCGAGACAGGCGGCCCGCCCCACGTCCGACTGTGAAGCGGGCCCCGGCTCCGGCGCACCACGCAGGGCACCTCGGCGCCTCCCGGCCCGTAGCGCCGGAACCGCCGCGCGGCCTGCTCAGCTGGCTCCGGCGCAGAACCCCGCGGGCTACAACGCCCTGAACAGTCCCTCCTGGACGACGGACACCAACAGGCGCCCCTCCAGGTCGTAGATCCGCCCACGGGCGAGACCCCGTCCGCCGGTCGCGATCGGGGACTCCTGGTCGTACAGGAACCACTCGTCCGCCCGGAACGGCCGGTGGAACCACATCGCGTGGTCCAGCGAGGCGATGTCGAAACTCCGCGGGCCCCACAGCGGTTCCACCGGGATACGGACGGCGTCCAGGAGCGTCATGTCGCTGGCGTAGGTCAGCGCGCAGGTGTGCACGACCGGGTCGTCGCCGAGCGGCCCGACCGCGCGCATCCACACGGCACTGCGTGGCTCGGCGCCCTTGACGTCCTCGTCGGTCCAGCGGAGCCGGTCCACGTAGCGGATGTCGAAGGGCTGACGGCGCGCCATCCGCTCCAACTGCTCGGGCAGCGTGCCCAGATGTTCCCGGATCTCGTCCGTGACCGTCGGCAGCGACTCCGGGTCCGGAACCTTGCGTGCCGGCGGCAGCTGGTGCTCGAAGCTCCCTTGCTCAGGCTTGTGAAAGGAGGCGGTGAGATTGAAGATCGTGCGGCCCTGCTGCACGGCGGTGACCCGGCGGGTCGTGAACGACCTGCCGTCCCGCACCCGTTCGACCTGGTACACGATCGGCACGCCCGGCCGCCCCGGGCGCAGGAAGTACGCGTGCAGCGAATGCACCGGACGGTCACCGTCCGTGGTGCGCGCCGCGGCGATCAAGGCCTGGCCCGCCACCTGGCCGCCGAAGACCCGCTGCAGGGACTCCTGCGGGCTGCGGCCGCGGAAGATGTTGACCTCGATCTGCTCCAGGTCGAGCAGGTCGACGAGTCTCTCCGCCGGGTTCGTCGTCATGAGTGGGATTCTCCTGTGCTCACAGCTGGCCTACGTCGGTGACGCGGACCACGGCGCGACCCTCCGCGTCGGAGGCGGTGAGGTCGATCTCCGCGCTGATGCCCCAGTCGTGGTCGCCGTTCGGGTCGTCGAAGATCTGACGGACCCGCCACAGGCGGTTCGCCGGTTCCTCCTCGATCACCAGCAGCTTGGGGCCACGGGCGTCGGGGCCGGTGCCGAGGTCCTCGTACTCGTCCCAGTACTTGTCCATCGCCTCGCCCCAGGCATCCGCGTCCCAGCCGGCGTCGGCGTCCATCTCGCCCAGCTCCTCGACATGGTCGAGGGCGGCGAGCTCGACGCGGCGGAACATCGCGTTGCGGACGAGGACGCGGAAGGCACGCGCGTTGGTGGTGACCGGCTTGACCTCGTCGGCCTTCTCCTGGGCCTCCTCGGCGGTCATCTCCTCCGGGTTGGCCAGCTGTTCCCACTCGTCGAGCAGGCTGGAGTCGACCTGGCGCACCATTTCGCCGAGCCACTCGATCAGGTCCTGCAGATCCTCCGACTTGAGGTCGTCGGGGATGTTGTGGTCGAGAGTCTTGAAGGCGCTCGCGAGGTAGCGCAGCACGATGCCCTCGGTGCGCGCCAGCTCGTAGAAGGACACCAGCTCCGTGAAGGACATGGCCCGTTCGTACATGTCCCGGATGACGGACTTCGGCGACAGCGGGTGGTCGCCGACCCAGGGGTGGCTCTTGCGGTACGTGTTGTACGCGTGGAAGAGCAACTCCTCCAAGGGCTTCGGGTACGTGATGTCCTGGAGGCGCTCCATGCGCTCCTCGTACTCGATGCCGTCCGCCTTCATCGCGGCGACGGCCTCGCCCTTCGCCTTGTTCTGCTGGGCGACCAGGATCTGCCGCGGGTCGTCCAGGGTGGACTCGACGACGGACACCATGTCCAGGGCGTAGGACGGCGATTCCGGGTCCAGCAGCTCGAACGCGGCCAGCGCGAAGGTGGACAGCGGCTGGTTGAGCGCGAAGTCCTGCTGAAGGTCGACGGTGAGGCGGACGATGCGCCCCGTGGCGTCCGGCTCGTCGAGCTTTTCGACGATGCCGCCGTCCAGCAGCGAGCGGTAGATCGCGATCGCGCGACGGATGTGCCGCAGCTGCTGCTTGCGCGGCTCGTGGTTGTCCTCCAGCAGGTGCCGCATCGCCTCGAAAGCGTTGCCGGGTCGGGCGATCACCGACAGGAGCATGGTGTGCGTGACCCGGAAGCGGGACGTCAACGGCTCCGGTTCGGAGGCGATGAGCTTCTCGAAGGTGTTCTCCGTCCAGGCGACGAAGCCCTCCGGCGCCTTCTTGCGGACGACCTTGCGACGCTTCTTCGGGTCGTCGCCGGCCTTGGCGAGCGCCTTCTCGTTCTCGATGACGTGCTCGGGGCCCTGGGCGACGACGAAGCCCGCCGTGTCGAAGCCGGCGCGCCCGGCGCGGCCCGCGATCTGGTGGAACTCCCGGTTGCGCAGGGTGCGGACGCGGTTGCCGTCGTACTTGGTCAGGGCCGTGAACAGCACCGTGCGGATGGGGACGTTGACGCCGACACCGAGCGTGTCCGTGCCGCAGATGACCTTCAGCAGACCGGCCTGCGCGAGCTTCTCCACCAGTCGCCGGTACTTCGGCAGCATCCCGGCGTGATGGACACCGATGCCGTGCCGGACGTAACGGGAGAGATTGCGGCCGAACTTGGTGGTGAAGCGGAAGTTGCCGATCAGCTGGGCGATCTGGTCCTTCTCCTCGCGCGAGCACATATTGATGCTCATCAGGGCCTGCGCCCGCTCCACGGCCTGAGCCTGGGTGAAGTGCACGATGTAGACCGGCGCCTGCTTGGTCTCCAGCAGCTCGGTCAGGGTCTCGGTGAGCGGGGTGAGCTTGTACTCGTAGGACAGCGGCACGGGACGGGTCGCCGAGCGGACCACCGAGGTCGGGCGGCCGGTGCGCCGGGTGAGATCCTCCTCGAACATCGAGACGTCGCCGAGCGTCGCCGACATAAGGATGAACTGCGCCTGCGGCAGCTCCAGGATCGGGATCTGCCACGCCCAGCCGCGGTCCCCCTCCGCGTAGAAGTGGAACTCGTCCATGACGACCTGGCCGACGTCCGCCTGCTTGCCGTCGCGCAGGGCGATCGACGCGAGCACCTCGGCGGTGCAGCAGATGACGGGGGCGTCGGCGTTGACGGACGCGTCACCGGTCAGCATGCCGACGTTCTCGGTGCCGAACATCTTGCACAGTTCGAAGAACTTCTCCGAGACCAGCGCCTTGATCGGGGCGGTGTAGAAGGTGACCTCGTCCCGGGCCAGCGCGGCGAAGTGGGCGCCCGCGGCGATCATGCTCTTGCCGGAGCCGGTGGGCGTCGACACGATCACGTTCGCGCCGGAGACCACCTCGATCAGCGCCTCCTCCTGGTGGGGGTACAGAGTCAGACCCCGCTCCTCGGCCCACGACTCGAAGGCTTCGTAGAGGGCGTCGGGGTCGGCGGTCGGCGGCAGCTGATCGATGAGGGTCACCCACCCATCTTGCCTGCCCTCCTGGCCCAGAGGGGAATCGGCTGCGAGCGCGAAGATCGCGAACGCTACGCTGTGTCGCCGACGACACGTCAGCGAACCCGGTCAACTGGACAGCGGCACACGAGGAATGGGGCGGGCAACACCGATGATGGGACCAGCACACTCACTGTCGGGCGCTGCCGCCTGGCTCGGCGTCGGAGCGGCGGCTGCCGCTGCCGGGCACGGAATGCCCTGGCCGGTCCTCCTCGCCGGCGCGCTGATCTGCGCCGGGGCCGCCCTCGCCCCGGACCTCGATCACAAGGCGGCCACCATCTCGCGGGCCTTCGGCCCGCTGTCGCGCTGGCTGTGCGAGATCGTCGACAAGCTGTCGTACGCGGTCTACAAGGCGACGAAGAAGCAGGGCGACCCGCGGCGCTCCGGTGGGCATCGCACGCTCACGCACACCTGGCTGTGGGCGGTCATGATCGGTGGAGGTGCCTCCGCCCTGGCGATCACCGGGGGGCGTTGGGCGGTGCTGGCGATCCTGTTCGCGCACATGGTGCTGGCCATCGAGGGCCTGCTGTGGCGGGCGACCCGGGGTTCCAGCGCCGACGTCCTGGTCTGGTTGCTGGCGGCGACCAGCGCGTGGATCCTCGCAGGCGTGCTGGACAAGCCGGGCAACGGCTCGGACTGGCTGTTCACGGCACCGGGCCAGGAGTACCTGTGGCTGGGGCTGCCGATCGTGCTGGGTGCGCTGGTGCACGACATCGGCGACGCGCTGACGGTGTCCGGCTGCCCGATCCTGTGGCCGATTCCGGTGGGCCGCAAGCGCTGGTACCCGCTGGGCCCGCCCAAGCCCATGCGGTTCCGGGCGGGCAGCTGGGTCGAGCTCAAGGTGCTGATGCCGGCGTTCATGGTGCTCGGCGGGGTGGGCTGCGCGGCAGCGCTCAACGTGATCTGAGCGGGCGGCGGCGGCCAGGTCGGCACGGTGGTGATCGGCCTGCGGCACGCCTTGACCGGCCAGGTCGGGGGACGCCCTGGACCTCCGGAGTGCTCAGGGCCTCCGGTGTGCTCGGCGGATCAGCTGCCCTGTCCGGCTCCGCCGCCGTAGCGCCGCTCGAAGGCAGCGACCCGGCCCTCGGTGTCCACCGTGCGTGCCTTCCCGGTGTAGAAGGGATGGCTCTCGGAGGAGATCTCGACGTCCACGACCGGGTAGGTCTTGCCGTCGTCCCAGTCGATGGTCTGGTCGCTGGTGGCGGTGGACCGCGTCAGGAAGGCGTAGCCTGCGGCGCGGTCGCGGAAGACGACCTCGTGGTAGTCGGGGTGCTTGTCCTGCTGCATGCGAACTCCTCGTTTTGCGGCATCGGCATCGGCATCGGCAACGGCCGACGGCGTGGCGCCGAAGGCGCGTGGACTGTGGCACGGGGGCTGCGGGGGTCAGCCGAGCAGGGGCTGCGGAGGTCAGCCGTAGGACTCCTCATCGACGATGTGCATGGCTGCCTCCTCGGCGGACGCCGCCGCGCCGTCGATGCCCACGTCCGTCGCGACGAGCGCGCTCTCCTCGTCCTCGTGGGCGCCCTCATCGGGTGCGACGAGGCGGCCGGAGCGCGCGGCGCCGACCTCGTTGTCGACGAGCTCCCCGTCGGTGCCCTCGGCGTCGCCGAGGCCGTCGCCGTCGGGGGCGACCAGGTCGGGCTGTTCTTCGGCAAGCCGCTGGTCGAGGGTCTCGCCCTGGTGGCGCTCGGCGGCCGTGACACCGCTGTGCTCCACCGCCCATGGTCGGTCCGGTGGGGACCAGCCGCGGTCCAGGGGGTCGTCGACGCCGTCGTTCTCCAGGGTGTCCTCGGCGTCGAGCAGCCCTGTGTCCTCGCGTTGATCGGATGCGTCGGGCTGGTAGACGTCGTCACCCCATCCGTCGGCGCTGTTCACGGGTACCTCCAGGTGGTGGGGACGGGCCCGAACTCACCGCGGTCGGCGGTGGGCCGCCGCGACGCGGGGCACAGGCCGCACCCGGCGCGAAACCGCGTGGTTCCCGGGTGCTCCCCGAACCGGTGCCGCTATCCAGCCTTCCACCCCTTTTCACCCCGGCGCAACGGCACGGGTGCGCTCCGGTGCGGCGGCTTGGGGCCACGGCGCGGACTCCGGATCCCCGGTCCCGCATCCGTCCCGCCGCGCGGGGCCCGAGCGGACCCGGGCGCACGTCTGCCCCGTCCACGCAGGGCTTGCCCCGGCGGCCCCGCCCCGTGTTCCCGAGCACCGTCCCTGTGCCGGGCCCGGGTCGTTCCGCCCTGTGGCCCTGTGGCCCTGTGGCCCTGTGGCCCTGTGGCCCAGCCAGCCCCGGCTGTCCACGATCCCTGGCCCCCCGGCGCGCTGTGCCCCGCCCCGGGTCAGCACACCTGGCGCCCCCCGAATTGCGACTCCCCCCGGCCGCCCAAGTCACCTGGCTCAGCCCTGCGCGCTCTCAGGCCGGGTGGCACAGGGTCCTGGCCTCACCCGGCCGACCCCGGCCTCACCTGGCCTGCCGGGCCCACCGGACGGGCCCGGCAGGCCAGGGCCCCCGCCCACCGCCCGGCGTCCCCGGCGTGCCCGGCCTCAGCCATCCAGCCCCCGCGCCCCGGCCGGGCCGGCCTCCTCCCGTCCCACCAGCTCACCCATGCCACGACCGCCACAGCGCCGCATACGCCCCGTCCGCCCTGACCAGGTCCTCGTGGCTGCCCAGCTCGCTGATCCGGCCGTTCTCGACGACGGCGATGACGTCCGCGTCGTGGGCGGTGTGGAGGCGGTGGGCGATGGCGACGACGGTGCGGCCGTCGAGGACGCGGGCGAGGGAGCGTTCCAGGTGGCGGGCCGCGCGGGGGTCGAGGAGCGAGGTCGCCTCGTCCAGGACCAGCGTGTGCGGGTCGGCCAGCACCAGACGGGCCAGCGCGATCTGCTGGGCCTGGGCCGGAGTGAGTGCGAACCCGCCCGAGCCGACCTCGGTGTCCAGGCCGTCGTCGAGGGCACGGGCCCACGCGTCCGCGTCCACCGCGCCCAGCGCCGCCCACAGCTCGGCGTCGGTCGCGTCGGTGCGGGCCAGCAGCAGGTTGTCGCGCAGGGAGCCCACGAACACGTGGTGCTCCTGATTGACCAGGGCCACGTGGGAGCGGACCCGCTCGGCGGTCATCCGGGACAGTTCGGCGCCGCCGAGGGTGATCCGGCCATCGCGGGGCGCGTAGATGCCCGCGAGCAGCCGGCCCAGGGTCGACTTGCCGGCACCCGAGGGGCCGACCAGCGCCAGCCTGGTGCCGGGCGCGACCTCCAAGGAGACCTTGCGCAGCACGTCCACGCCCTCCAGGTAGCCGAAGTGCACCCGGTCGGCGTGCACGTCGCGACCCTCGGGCGCCAGCCTGGCGTCCCCGGCATCCGGCTCGATGTCCCGGACCCCGACCAGCCGGGCCAGCGACACCTGGGCCACCTGCAACTCGTCGTACCAGCGCAGGATCAGCCCGACGGGGTCGACCAGCATCTGGGCGATCAGCGCACCCGTCGTCAGTTGACCGACCCCGATCCAGCCCTGCAGGACGAACACCCCGCCGATGATCAGAACGGAGGCGAGCACGGTCACATGCGTGACGTTGATGACCGGAAAGAGCACCGAACGCAGCCAGAGTGTGTAGCGCTCCCACGCCGTCCATTGCTTGATCCGCAGTTCCGACAGCTCGACCCGGCGTCCGCCGAGGCGGTGGGCCTCGACGGTGCGCCCGGCGTCCACGGTCTCGGCGAGCACGGCGGCCACGGAGGCGTATCCGGCGGCCTCCGAGCGGTAGGCGGCGGGCGCACGCTTGAAGTACCAGCGGCAGCCGACCACCAGCAACGGCACCGCGAGCAGTACGGCGGCGGCGAGCGGCGGCGCGGTGACGACGAGACCGCCCAGCAGCAGGACGGCCCACACGACGCCGATCGCCAGCTGGGGCACGGCCTCGCGCATCGCGTTGGCCAGCCGGTCGATGTCCGTCGTGATCCGGGACAGCAGGTCGCCGGTCCCGGCCCGCTCCAGAACACCGGGCGGCAGGCCGACCGAGCGTACGAGGAAGTCCTCGCGCAGGTCGGCCAGCATCCGCTCGCCGAGCATCGCGCCGCGCAGCCGCACCTGCCGGACGAACGCGGCCTGGATGAGCAGGGCGACCGCGAACAGGCCGATGGTGAGCTCCAGATGGAGCTCACGGGTGCCGGTACCGGGGTCGTCCGACACCCGCTCCACCAGCCCGCCCAGCAGCCATGGCCCCGCCATCGAGGCCACCACGGCGACCGTGTTGACGACGACGAGCAGCACGAAGGCACGGCGGTGCCGACGGAACAACTCGACGACATAGGCGCGTACGGTCGCCGGGGCGCCGACCGGCAGCGTGTTCGCCGTCGTCGGGGCCGCCGGGTCGTACGCCGGTGGCGCAACGCCGATCATGCCGATTCCTCGATCTCTTCCAGTTCCTTCAGGACGTCGTTGAGGGCGGACCCTTCGCGCAATCCGCTCTGGCGGGCGGCCCTTTCGGGCAGTGCCTCGTCGCGGGCCGCCTCCTCGTCGGTCTCCCGGGTCACCACGGCCCGGTACCGAGGTTCGGCGTGGACCAGTTCGCGGTGCACGCCGACCGCCGCGACCTCGCCCTCGTGGACGAGTACGACCCGGTCGGCGCGGTCCAGGAGCAGCGGCGACGAGGTGAACACCACGGTCGTGCGGCCCGCCCGCAGGTTCCGCACGCCCTCGGCGATCCGGGCCTCGGTGTGCGAGTCGACGGCCGAGGTCGGCTCGTCCAGGACGAGCACCTCCGGGTCCGTGACCAGCGACCGGGCGAGCGCGATGCGCTGGCGCTGGCCGCCGGACAGGGATCGGCCGCGCTCGGTGATGCGGGCCTCCATCGGGTCCTCGGTGTCGAGCGATCCCTGGACCAGAGCGGCGAGCACGTCCTCGCACTGCGCCGCCGCCAGCGCTTCCTCGGCACCGACGTCGCCGGACCCGGGTACGTCGAACAGTTCGCGCAGTGTGCCGGAGAGCAGTACGGGGTCCTTGTCCTGTACGAGGACGGCCGTACGGGCGTTGTCGAGCGGCAACTCGTCGAGCGGTACGCCGCCCAGGAGTACCGAGGCGCCTTCCTCCGAGGGGTGTCCGCCCAGCCGTTCGGCCAGCCGTCCCGCCGCGTCCGGGTCGCCGCACACCACGGCGGTGAGTCGGCCGGCGGGTGCGAGCAGTCCGGTGGCCGGGTCGTACAGATCCCCGGAGGGCATCTCGGAACCGTCGCGGGACCCGTCGGTGTCGGTGACCCGCTCCAGCGCCAGCACACGCGCGGCCCGCCGGGCCGAGGGCCGGGAGAAGGAGTAGGCCATCGCGATCTCTTCGAAGTGACGGAGCGGATAGGTGAGGATCATGACCGAGCTGTAGACGGTGACCAGTTCGCCGACGGTGACCCGGCCCTGGCGGGCCAGGTGGACGCCGTACCAGACCACCGCGATCAGCAGCAGGCCCGGCAACAGCACCTGGATCGCCGAGATCAGGGACCACATCCGGGCGCTGCGTACGGCAGCGTGGCGCACCTCCTGGGAGGCGCTGCGGTAGCGGTCGAGGAAGAGTTCCTCGCCGCCGATGCCGCGCAGGACGCGCAGGCCGGCGACGGTGTCGGAGGCCAGCTCGGTGGCGCGGCCCGCCTTCTCGCGCTGGAAGTCGGCCCGCCGGGTCGCCCGGGGCAGCAGCGGCAGCACGGCGACCGCCAGCAGGGGCAGCCCCACGGCGATCACCACACCGAGCGCGGGCTGGTAGACGACCAGGCCGACGCAGACCACCACGAGGGTGACCGCCGCCGCCGTGAACCGTGACCAGGCCTCGACGAACCAGCCGATCTTCTCGACGTCACCGGTGGAGACGGCCACGACCTCACCGGCCGCGACGCGCCGGGTCAACGCCGAGCCCAGTTGGGCCGCCTTGCGGGCCAGCACCTGCTGGACGCGGGCGGCGGCAGTGATCCAGTTGGTGACGGCGGTGCGGTGCAGGAAGGTGTCGCCGAGCGCGTTTCCGACGCAGCACAGCGCCAACAGGCCGCCCGCGAGGGCGAGTTGGGTGCCGGAGCGGTCGACGACGGCCTGTACGGCGATGCCCACACAGAACGGCAGCGCGGAGACGGACAGGAAGTGCAGCAGCCCCCAGGCCAGTGCCTTCAGCTGTCCGTCCAGCTGGTTCCGGAAGAGCCACCACAGGAATCGGGGACCCGAGCGTGCGTCCGGCACACCTGGATCGGGATACGGAAGGTCTTGAATCTGCATGACGTCCCAGTGGCTCGTGTCAGTGGGGGGATCAGGGATGGGGATGAAGAGTGGTTCGGGTGCCGATGCGGGGAGCGGGCAGCACTCGGCGGATCGGCGCCGCGGAGCAGCAAACCGTGACAGATTCGCGTCGCAGCGTGGCCGGACGCAAGCGGTTTTCCCGGCCGCCGCACAGATCCGGCTGCCGGTCCGGTCCCTGGAAGGGCCACGGCTCCGGCTGCCGCTCCGGTCCCGAGAAGTGATGAGAACTCCGGCTGCCGGTCCGGCCCGGGGAAGCCGTTGCGGCTCCCGCTGCCGCTCAGGCCCCAGCGGCGGTTGGGGCTTCCGCCGCCGGTCCGCCCCTGCGAGGCCGTAGCCGCGCCCGTCGGCGCTCTGGCTCCTGAGGCCGGTGCCACCCTCGCGGCGGCCCTCACCTCACCGCCGGTCGGCCGCCGCCGCTCATGCTGCCGCCAGGGCAGTCGCTCTCCCCGACGGTTTGCTGCCCCGCGCCCTCGGTCGGCTGCCACCCAAGCCCTCGGTCGGCTGCCGCCCACGCCCCCGGTCCGCTGTCGCTCCCGCCGTCACCCCGACCCCGGTGCGACCATGGACCGATGCGGAACGGCGGACTACGGCGAGCCACGGTCGCGGCGGCGGCCCTCGGCTGCTCCCTCCTGACGGCCCTCACGACCCTGACCGCCTGCGGCGGCCCGCAGCACGGCGCCGGTCCGGGTGGCGGCAAGGCCGTGCCCACACGATCGGCCACCACCGTGGACCCGACGCGTATCCCGGGCGTCGGCGACCGATGGCAGCGCCGTATCCCCGCCGAGTCGCGCCAGGTGGTGGCGGTTTACGGCGAGGGCAAGAACTCCCCGGACGCCACGGTCGCGCTCTACACCAAGCGCGGCTCCGCCTGGGACCGCATCCGCAGTTGGCCCGCGCACAACGGCAAGAAGGGCTGGACCACCGACCACCACGAGGGCGACAACCGCAGTCCCGTAGGGGTGTTCACGCTCAGCGACGCGGGCGGCGTGCTGGAGAACCCCGGGTCCAGGTTGCCGTACACGCGGTCAGCTGCCTTCGCCGCGCCGCGCTGGTGGGCGAAGTCGTACCGGCACGACTTCGACCACGTCATCGCCATCGACTACAACCGCGTCACGGGCACCCCGCCCAACGACCCCACCCGCCCCGAGGGCCAGGACAAGGGCGGCAGTATCTGGCTGCACATGGACCACGGCAGCGGCACGTCGGCCTGCGTCAGTCTGTCCGGATCGGCGATGGGGTACCTGCTGCGCACGCTCGACCCCGATCGGCATCCCGTGGTGGTGATGGGGGACAGGGCCGACCTGAAGCGCCCCCACTGACGCGGTAGGCGTCATTGCGGAGGATGCCCGACTCGCCGTAGAACACCGGCCATGAAGAGACGGATCGCCATGTCCATGCTCACGGGAGCGACCCTCCTGGCGAGCACCCTCCTCGGCGCGAGCCCAGCCCCCGCAGCCCAACCCGCCTCCGCGGCCCAACCCGCCGGTGCCGGCGCCGACACCTCCACCGACGTCCCCACCAACGTCCCCGCCGAGTTCGGCACCGACTGGCACGACCCCCTCACCGCTGCCCCGCCCGTCACCAAACCCTCCGGCAAGTCCTGCCAAGTCACCGTCGCCGAGGCACAGTTCCGCGACTTCACCCCGTACAAGGGCACGTACACACCGCCCGAAGGCTGCGGTGACCGCTGGAGCAAGGTCGTGCTGCGGATGGACGGCAAGGTCAAGGGCCGTCAGTACGACCGGCTCGGCCATCTGCAGGTCGGCGGGGTGGAGGTCTTCCGTACGTCGACCCCCGAGCCGTCACCGGACGGGATCGAGTGGTCCGTCGAGAAGGACGTCACGCGGTACAGCGACACGTTCCGCCGCAGTCAGGACGTCGAGATGCTCATCGGGAACGTCGTCGACGACACGTACACCGGCGTCATCGACGTCAAGGTCACGTTGACGTTCTACGCCGGCCGCCCTGCCGCCGGCACCCCCGACCGCGTCCTCACCCTCAGGGACGGCACGCTGACCACGCCGCGCAACAGCGAACGTATCGTCGCCGAGGTCTACGCGACCGGCTCCGGCGGCGGTTGCGAGGAGTTCTGGTACCTGTCGGCGCCCGAGCCTGCCCCGTACTCCTGCAAGGCCGACGGCGGCCCCTACCGTGAGGTGCAGATCAATGTCGACGGTCAACTCGCCGGAATCGCCGCGCCGTTCCCGCACGTCTGGACGGGCGGATGGTCCAACCCCTTCCTCTGGTACGTCACTCCGGGGCCGCGGGCCTTCGACGTCAAGCCGATCGAATACGACCTGACACCGTTCGCGGGTCTCCTCAACGACGGGCGCCCCCACCGCGTCGAGGTCTCCGTCGTGGGAGTTCCGGAGGGCCAGAGCGGCTGGAGCGCGCCCGTGAACGTCCTCGTCCGGCAGGACGCGAAGCGCGCACACGTCACCGGCAGGCTCACCGCGCGCAAGGTCGGTGACCTCACCAACTCCTCGACGTACACGCCCGGTTCGGAGCATCGGGTGCACACGGAGGCTGGTCACCGGCTGACCGTCGCCGGATACGTCGACACCTCGCACGGCCGGGTGACGACCACCGTGCGCCGGTCGCTCGCGAACAGCTCCGCGCACCGCTGGACCGACGGCGAGAACCTGGATGCCCTCGACGCCACCTGGACGGACGACCAGTCGGTGACCGTCGATGGAAGCGGTCCCGCCCGGACGACGCGCATGGAGCGGACGTACACCATGGACGGCTCGATCACGATCGGCGCGGACGACCGGCTGCTCACTGTGCTGACCCTCGGTGACCGCGCCGCGGTCGTGACTACCGAAGGGGGACGGCGGATCTCGTGGTCGTGGCTCGACGACACCGTCGAGGGCGACGCCGCATGGACGTTGAACGTGCCACGCGACCAACGCCACGCGGTCGGCACGACGAGCGAGCGGTATCGGCTGTACGGCTCGGGCGACGTAGGTGGCTCACCCGGCTCGGGCGGCTGTTACGACCGCTCCGTCACCAGCGTTCAAGGGGCGCTCACCGAGGATCGCGAGGGCTGTTGAGGCGGGTCGGCAGGGGCTGCTGAGGCGAGTTGTGTGCGATGCGCCATGCGGGACGTGATTTACACGGATGCAACGCGGCGGTCTTGTGCGGGAACAACATCACCCCCAAAGTGATCGGCACGGAATGCGCTTTCCGTATGGCAGAAGTCCCCGCCGTCCCTTGGGGCTTCTGTGTGCCGCCGTCCCCAAGGAGTTCCCGTGCCGCCGTCCGTACCGTCCCTTCCGCGACGCGTCGCACGCACACTGCGTACCTCTCTCTTCGCGCAGGTCGCCTGCGCGCTCGTGCTCGGAATCGTCGTCGGGAAGCTGTGGCCCGGATTCGCCGCGGACCTCCAGCCGCTCGGCGACGGTTTCATCCGGCTCATCAAGACGATCATCTCGCCGCTGGTGTTCTGCGTGGTCGTCGTCGGCATCGCCAAGGCCGGTGATCTGAAGGCGTTCGGCCGGATCGGGCTGAAGGCGCTGATCTGGTTCGAGATCGCGAGCACGCTCGCGCTGGTCATCGGCCTTCTCGCCGCCAACGTGGTTCAGCCCGGTGCCGGGATGAACGTCGATCCGTCCACGCTCGACGCCTCGGCGGTCGACGCGAAGACGGGCGGCGGGCATCTGCCCTCGACAACGGAGTTCGCGCTGGAGGCGATCCCGACCTCGTTCGTCGGGGCCTTCGCGGAGAACTCTCTGCTCCAAGTGCTCGTCCTGGCCTGCCTGGTGGGGGCGGCGCTGCTGCATCTCGGTCACACCAAGGTGCCGCAGGTGCTGCCGGCCATCGAACAGGCCCAGGAGATCATCTTCGCGATCGTCGGCTTCGTCATGCGGCTGGCCCCGATCGCGGTGTTCGGCGCGATGGCCGTCCTCATCGGCAACTACGGACTCGGCGTCATCGAGACGTACGGCAAGCTGATCGTGCTGTGCTACGCCGCCGCGGCGCTGTTCATCGCGCTGCTCGCCGTCGCCCTGAAGGTGGTCACCGGGCTGAGCCTCTGGAAGTTCCTGCGCTACATCCGTGAGGAGATGCTGCTCGCGCTCGGCACCGCCTCCACCGAGTCCGTCCTGCCGCGTGTGATGCAGAAGCTTCGCAAGGCGGGCGCCCGCGACGACGCCGTGGGCCTGGCGCTGCCGACGGGCTACTCCTTCAACCTCGACGGCGCCTCGCTCTACCTGTCCATCGGCACGCTGTTCATCGCCCAGGCCGTGGGCGTGGACCTCAGCCTCAGTCAGCAGATCACCGTGGTCCTGGTGCTGATGCTGACCAGCAAGGGTATGGCAGGCATCCCCGGCTCCGCCTTCCTCGCCCTGTCCGCGACCGCCTCCTCGCTGGGCGCCATCCCGGCCGGAGCCGTCGCTCTGCTCCTCGGCGTGGACCGCATCATGGACTCGATGCGCGTCGTCACCAACCTGCTCGGCAACTGCGTCGCCGTCTTCGCGGTCTCCCGCTGGGAGGGGGCTCTCGACAAGGAGCGGGCGAAGAAGGTGCTGGACGGCGAGATCGTGGTCGAGCTGGACGACGAGGAGCCGGAGAAGGCGCAGCTCAGGAAGCCTGGGGCGCCCGGGACGTCCCGGGCTGACGCTCCCGGTCCCGAAGCGCCTGTTGCCGTGCCGGCCCAGGGCGCCAAGGAGACGGCTTCCGGGGCCGGCTGAGCCCATCCATCGCCCCATCCATCGCCCCACCCACCGCAATGGCCGCGGCCACCACTCCAGCAGCATGGAGCGGTGGCCGCGGCCATTTCACGTGCCCTCTCGGCAAAGGCCGCTCAACACCGCCGGTCGGCAGTCCCGTCGATCAGCGTGTCCAGCAACTCGCCCAGCACCTCGCGCTGTTCGTCCGTCAGCGGCGCCAGGATCTCCTCCGCGGCCGACCGGCGTGCACCGTGCAGTTCCCGCAGGGCCTTGCGCCCGTCGTCGGTGAGCTCGATCCGGATCACCCGCCGGTTGGTCGGATCCGGCACCCGCCGTACCTTTCCGCTCGCCTCCAGCCCGTCGACCAGCGTCGTCACCGCGCGGGGGACCACCTCCAGACGCTCGGCGAGGTCGGCCATCCGGGGTGGCGAGTCGTAGTGCGCGAGCGTGCGCAGCAGTCGGGACTGGGCCGGGGTGACGCCCAGGCCGCACTCGTGCAGGTGGCGCTTCTGGATCCGGTGCACCCGGCGGGTGAGGCGCAGCAGCTGCTCGGCGAGCGGGCCGTCGGGATCGGGGGTGGTCATGCGGGAACAATATCAGGACTACATTCATTGTGAGCATAGGTAACAATGAGCTAAGCTCCGTCAGTCCGCATCACCACACCTCCGTAGGAGCCCATGCACCCCGAGAACGAACCCACCCGGACGCCACTCGCCGAGCAGCCGGAGCAGCCCCGGCAGGTGCGCCGCATCCTGAAGCTCTTCCGTCCCTACCGCGGCCGCCTCGCCGTGGTGGGCCTCCTGGTCGGCGCGTCATCGCTGGTCGGCGTGGCCACGCCGTTCCTCCTCAAGGCGATCCTCGACGTCGCCATCCCTCAGGGCCGCACCGGCCTGCTCAGCCTGCTTGCGCTCGGCATGATCCTCAGCGCGGTCCTGACCAGCGTCTTCGGTGTGCTGCAGACCCTGATCTCCACGACGGTCGGCCAGCGCGTCATGCACGACCTGCGCACCGCGGTCTACGGCCGCCTCCAGCGCATGTCCCTCGCCTTCTTCACCCGCACCCGCACGGGCGAGGTCCAGTCCCGCATCGCCAACGACATCGGCGGCATGCAGGCCACCGTCACCTCCACCGCGACCTCCCTGGTCTCCAACCTGACCAGCGTGGTCGCCACGATCGTCGCGATGATCGCCCTCGACTGGCGCCTGACGGTCGTCTCGCTGCTCCTGCTGCCGGCCTTCGTCTGGATCAGCCGCCGCGTCGGCAACGAACGCAAGAAGATCACCACCCAGCGCCAGAAGCAGATGGCCGCGATGGCGGCCACGGTCACCGAGTCGCTCTCGGTCAGCGGCATCCTGCTCGGCCGCACGATGGGCCGCTCCGACTCGCTGACCAAGGCCTTCGCCGATGAGTCGGAACAGCTCGTCGACCTCGAGGTGAGGTCGAACATGGCCGGCCGGTGGCGCATGGCCGTCATCACCATCGTCATGGCCGCCATGCCCGCCTTCATCTACTGGACCGCGGGGATGGCGCTCCAGCTCGGCGGCCCGCAGGCCTCGATCGGCACGATCGTCGCGTTCGTCTCGCTCCAGCAGGGCCTGTTCCGCCCGGCGGTCAGTCTGCTGTCCACCGGCGTCCAGATCCAGACCTCGCTCGCGCTGTTCCAGCGCATCTTCGAGTACCTCGACCTGCCCATCGACATCACCGAGCGGGAGAACCCCGCCCGCCTCGACAGCGTCAAGGGCGAGGTCCGCTTCGAGAACGTCGAGTTCCGGTACGACGGCAAGAGCGGCCCGATCCTGGACGGCATCGACCTCACCGTCCCTGCGGGCGGCAGCCTCGCGGTCGTCGGCCCGACCGGCGCCGGGAAGTCGACGTTCGGCCACCTGGTGCCGCGGCTGTACGACGTGACGGGCGGCCGGGTCACCCTCGACGGGGTCGATGTGCGCGACCTGGACTTCGACACCCTCGCCCGCGCGGTCGGCGTCGTGTCGCAGGAGACGTACCTCTTCCACGCCTCGGTCGCCGACAACCTGCGCTTCGCCAAGCCGGACGCCACCGACGAAGAGCTGCACGCGGCGGCGAAGGCGGCCCAGATCCACGACCACATCGCGGGCCTGCCCGACGGCTACGACACCGTCGTCGGCGAGCGCGGCCACCGCTTCTCCGGCGGTGAGAAGCAGCGCCTGGCCATCGCCCGCACCATCCTGCGTGACCCGCCGGTCCTGATCCTCGACGAGGCGACCAGCGCCCTGGACACCCGCACCGAGCATGCCGTGCAGGAGGCCATCGACGCCCTGTCCGCCAACCGCACCACGGTGACCATCGCGCACCGCCTGTCCACCATTCGGGGCGCCGACCAGATCGTGGTGCTCGATGCGGGGCGCGTGGCCGAAAGGGGCACCCATGTGGAGCTACTGGAGCAGGACGGGCGGTATGCGGGGCTGGTCCGCCGAGACGCCCAACTGGAGCCGACGGGGTGACGTTATGCCGGGTTTGTAAGCATGTGGGGGTTACCGTGCCCGCATGCACATGAACACTCCGTCACGGAGCACGATTCGACTGACGCGCCGGGGCCGTATCGCCCTCATCGCCGCGGGCGCCGTCGTGGCCGGCACCGCCGTGGCGGTGCCGCTGCTGAGCGTGGATGAGCAGGAGGCGAAGCCCACCACGCTGGTGATCCCGGAGGGCTGGCGCGCGAGCCACGTCTATGCCGCCGTCGACAGGGCGCTCACCCTGCCGGCCGGGACCACGAAGAAGTCCCTCGCGAAGCTCGACCTCAAACTGCCGAACGACGCCGACGGCAACCCCGAGGGCTACCTCTTCCCGGCGACGTATCCACTTGAGCGCGACGGGAAGAAGGCCACGCCGGACTCCCTGCTCTCGGCGATGGTCGACACCGCCAACAAGCGGTTCGGCGGCGCGCCGATCGCCGCCGGCGCGCAGCGCAACTCGATGAACGTCTATCAGACGGTCACCATCGCGAGCATCATCCAGGCCGAGGCCGCCACCAAGCCCGACATGGGCAAGGTGGCCCGGGTCGTCTACAACCGGCTCGAACGCGGGATGCCGCTGCAGATGGACTCCACCATCAACTACGCCCTGAAACGCTCCACGGTCACGACCACCGAGGCCGACACGCGGATCGAGAGCCCCTACAACTCGTACCAGCGCATGGGCCTGCCGCCCACGCCGATCGCCAACCCGGGCGAGGAGGCGATGCGCGCCGCGATCAATCCGGCCGCGGGCGACTGGCTCTACTTCGTCACCGTCAAGCCCGGCGACACCCGCTTCTCGGCCGACTACTCGGAACACCAGCGCAACGTGGCGGAGTTCAACGCCGAGCAGAAGAAGAAGGCGAGCCCGAAGCCGACGAATTGAGTCGGCGCGGGTGTGCTGTGGTGACCCGGCGTGGGTGGTCGGCCGCGCGGCGGCCGCGCGTGCGGGGGCGGCAGACGTAGACACCACAGGACGCCGGCCGGGAGACGGCAGGTCGACGACGCCCTGCGGGCCAGGGGGCGGCGAGGCAGCCAGTGCGGAGCGGGGCGGGATGTGAGGTGCGGCTTGGCCCGTTCGCGTTCCCTGAGGGCGACGGCGTGCCCGCCCGACTCCGGCGCCTCGGGCGGACGAGTACTGGCTGGAGGTTGGCCCTGGCGGAGCGTCATGCTGGACGGTTGGCCCTGGCGGAGGGTCATGCGGCGGACCGGCCCGTCGCATCATCTGTGCCGTTGGTGTGACAGCCCGGCTCCGTTCAACGTTTCGGGCGTGCGCACGCCCGTCGGAGGGTTGCCTGAAAGGCGTCACGCAGTGGGCCGGAGCGCCCGGTTCGGCAAGGGCGACTGCTGTGCCCGCCCGGCTCCCGTCGGTCCCTCGGGTGGGGGCATACGTGGTGGAACGTAGCCCCGACGGGAGCGACGCCGCGTCATCACGGGCGGACGGCTCGCCCGGTCGGCAGCGGTCAGTACCTGGGGCCGGAGCGAGGCACGCCTGTCGGAGGTTTCCCTCGCGGGACGCCGAGCGGTGGACCCGATACGCCCGCCCCACCCCTCACGCCGCCACCGACTCCTCCGCCAGCAACCGCCTGATGTCCCGTACGGCGGCGCGGCCGGCTCGGTTGGCGCCGATTGTGCTGGCGGAGGGGCCGTAGCCGACCAGGTGGATACGGGGATCGGCGACTGCGCGTGTGCCCTCCACGCGGATGCCGCCGCCCGGCTCGCGCAGGCGGAGGGGGGAAAGATGGTCGATGGCGGCCCGGAAACCGGTGGCCCACAGGATGACGTCGGCGTCCACGCGGCGCCCGTCGTCCCACTCCACGCCCTCCGGCGTGATCCGGTCGAACATGGGCTGCCGGTCCAGGGTTCCGTCCGCGAGCCCCTGCCGGATGGCGTCGTTGAGGGGCAGCCCCGTCACCGAGACGACGCTCTTCGGCGGTAGTCCCTGCCGGACCCGCTCCTCGACGAGCGCGACGGCCGCGCGGCCGAACTCCTCCGTGAAGGGGCCCTCGCGGAACACGGGCAGGCGCCGCGTGACCCACGTCGTGGCGGCCGCGTACCGGGCGATCTCCAGCAGGTGCTGGGTTCCGGAGGCGCCGCCGCCCACCACGACGACCCGCTTTCCGGTGAACTCCTGCGGCCCGGGGTAGTGGGCGGTGTGCAACTGCCGCCCCCGGAACGTCTCCTGGCCGGGATAGCGCGGCCAGAAGGGCCGGTCCCAGGTGCCGGTCGCGTTGATCAGCGCCCGCGTCGACCAGGTCCCCGCCGAGGTCTCGACGAGCAGCCGCCCGTCCGGGCCCTCGCGTACGGCACGCACGTCGACGGGCCGCCGGACGCGCAGATCGAAGGTCCGCTCGTAACGGTCGAAGTACTCGGCGATGACCTCGGACGACGGCCGCTCGGGGTCGGCGTCGGTCAGCTCCATGCCGGGCAACGCGTGCATCCCGTGGACCTTGCCGTACGTCAACGACGCCCACCGGAACTGCCAGGCACCGCCCGGGCCGGGGGAGTGGTCGAGCACGACGAAGTCGCGGTCCGGCGCGAAGCCGGTGCGCCGCAGGTGATAGGCGCTGGACAGGCCCGCCTGACCAGCGCCTATGACGACCACGTCGACGAAGTTGACCGCGTCGGCATCATTCACGCTTCTACCAACCGCATCGAGGCCGTGGATCTTCCCGAGGCCCCGGACGACGGTCCCGGACGGTCCGGGAAGGCCCCCCGGAGGCTTGGAGCCCTAGCCTTCCGAGGGGCGAGGCGCGGCAGTCGACGGCGGGAGGTCGCCGTTGAACCTCGTGTCGGTGAAGCCGCCGAAGTCGACCTTGTTCGGGATGAGCTTCAGAGCGGCGAAGGTGTCGACGATCTCCTGCTCGGAGGCGATGAGCGGCTTGTCGACGGCCACCGCGATCCGGGTGGTGTACGTCCGCTTCACCGCGGCCAGCGCCACGTCCTCGGGCAGCCCGGTGTCCTTCGCCCAGACCTTCGCCCAGTCGTCCTCGTGCGAGTACACCCACTGCTGGGCGCGCCGCAGCCGCTCCAGATAGTCCTTGACTGCGGCGGCCTTCTTCTTGTCCTGCAGCGCGCTCGGCGCCGCCACCTGGAAGGTCAGCCCGTTGGTGATGCCGTCGCCGGTGGTCAGGACACGGCCCTGCTTCGCCTTGAGCACCTGCGAGGTGTACGGGTCCCACACCGCCCACGCGTCGACCTTGCCGGAGGTGAACGCGGCCAGCGCGTCGGCGGGCTGGAGGTACTTGACCTTCACGTCGCTCAGGCTCAGCCCGGCCTTCTTGAGGGAGGCGACCAGCTGGTAGTGGGCGGAGGAACCTTGGGCCACGGCGACGGACCTGCCCTTGAGCTGCGCGGTGCCGGACAGCTTCGAGTCGTTCGGGACGAGGACGGTGTCGCCCTTGGACGTGCCGTGCCAGGCGGCCACCACCTTGATCTTCGAGCCCGCGCCCGCCGCGAAGACCGGCGGCGTGTTCCCGACACCGCCTATGTCGACGGCCCCCGCATTGACGGCTTCCAGAAGCGGCAGACCGGAGCTGAAGGTGGACCACTTGATCTTGTAGTCGAGGTTCTCCAGCTCTCCGGCGGCACGCAGGATCGCCTCCGAACCACCCTTCTGGTCATCGACGTTGAGGGTGAGCGAGCCCTGGCCGTCGGTGTCGTTCCCCGTACTGGCGGGCGAGGCCTCGCCGCAAGCCGTGAGCAGAAGCGCGAGGGGGAGGAGAAGCGCGGCAGGGACGAGACGTCGTCGCATGAGGGTTCCGTTCTCGGTGGTTCTGGGGTGGTTCTGGGGTGGTTGGTTCAGGCGGCTTCGGCGGCGGTGTCGACGCCGAGCCGCTCCAGGAGTCCGGCGCGCAGTTCCGCGAACCGGGGGTCGGTGATGTCGCGGGGCCGGTCGAGGTCGATGCGCTGTTCGTGCGCGATCACCCCGTCGTCCATCACGAGGACGCGGTCGGCGAGGAGCACGGCCTCCTCCACGTCGTGCGTGACGAGCAGCACCGCGCAGCCGCGCCGCTGCCACAACTCACCGACCAGGCGCTGGGCCTTGATCCGGGTGAGCGCGTCGAGCGCACCGAACGGCTCGTCGAGCAGCAACAGATCCGGCTCGCGGACCAACGCCCGTGCGAGGGAGGCCCGTTGGGCCTCGCCCCCGGAGAGGGTCTTGGGCCAGGCGTTCGTACGGTGGTCCAGGCCGACTTCCTTGAGCGCCTGCTCGGCGACGGCACGACCGGGCTTGCCCCGCAGGCCGAGCAGCACGTTGCGTCACACCTTCTTCCAGGGCATCAGCCGCGGCGCCTGGAAGGCGACGGCCTTGCGGCGCGGGACCAGGACGGTGCCCTCGATGTCGCGGTCGAGGCCGGCGAGGATGCGCAACAAGGTGGACTTGCCGCAGCCGCTGCGGCCGAGGAGCGCGACGAACTCGCCCGGACGGACGTCCAGTTGGAGTCGGTCGATGACGGCACGCCCGTCGAAGGAGCGGGTCAGCCCCTCGACGTGCACGGCCTGGGGGGTCGGCGTCGCGGCCTGCACGGCCTGAGTGGTCGGTACGGCCCCGGTGGCCTTGGGGTTCACCGGCCGGTGAACGTCGGTCGCCATTGCAGCAGCAGCCTTTCGAGGGAGCGGACGATGAAGTCGGCGATCAGGCCGAGGAAGGCGTAGACGATCAGGCAGGCCACGATCACGTCGGTCCGCAGGAAGTCCCGTGCCTGCACCATGAGGAACCCGATTCCGGAGTCGGCGTTGACCTGCTCGGCGAAGACGAGGGCGAGCCAGGCGATGCCGAGCGAGTAGCGCAGGCCGGTCAGGGCGCCCGGCAGCGCGCCGGGCAGTACGACGTGCCGCACCAGCCCCCACCTGGACAGCCCGAGGGACTCGCCGGCCTCGATCAACTGGGCGTCCACGCCGCGGATTCCGGCGTACACGTTGAGGTAGAGCGGGAACGTCACGCCGAGCGTGATGATGGCAACCTTCGGCGCCTCGCCGATGCCGAACCAGATGATGAACAGCGGGATGAGCCCGACGAAGGGCACGGTCCGCAGCATCTGCACGGGCGCGTCGACGAGGTCCTCACCGATCCGGAACAGCCCGGACAACAGGGCGAGTCCGGTGCCGACGACCGTGCCGAGGAGCAGCCCGAGCGCGACGCGCTGCAGTGAGGTGCCCATGGCGGAGGGCAGCGAGCCGTCGGCGATCAGATCACCTCCGACCTGCGCGATGCGACCGGGCGAGGCGAGCACGGCCGCAGTCAGCGCACCGGTGCTGCTGAGGAGTTGCCACAGGGCGAGCAGCAGCAGTGGTCCGGTGGTGCGACGCAGCCAGCGAGGCACGCGGGTGCGGCGGGAGGAGGTGGGGACGAGGGGGATGAGGTCGGGGGAGGGGCCCTCAGTGAAGCCGGATGGGTCGGCGATATCCGAAATGTCGGATTCCAGTGAGTCGGGCGGGGCATGACTGATGCTCATGAATGCTCCACAGGAGGAGAGCGGCAGGTGATGAGACGCGCCGTGCCGCGGGCCCGCCGCGCCGGATTGTCGATCAGGGCATCAGGCGTGCGGGCAGGGGTGTGCAGGCGCGAGGAACGCGGGGGGAGAACGCGGGGAAGGGAGGAAAGGGCGTCAGCAGCCGCGGCGACACGCGGCGGAGGCCACCCGCAGCAGGGCGATGTGACCGCGCGTGGTGAGCAGGGCTGAACGCAACATGCCGCCGAAATTAGCCAGATGGCGCCGTGACGGTCAACGGTGTCCCGCGAAGTGGACCTGGTGTGTCACGACTCGGTCGTCCCTCGGCCGGCACTCAGCCGCCAGGCACGTGTCCGCGCGCGTGAACTCCGGTGGATGGGCGAGGATGGAGAACATGTCAGACGCCTTCACCACCCGAGTTCTGAACGTCGCCTCCGGCTCCTCGGAGCGGGTCGTGGATGTCACCCGCGAATGCGAGGCCTTCCTGCGCGAGGTGGCCGCGGGCCGCGACGGCCTGCTGAACGTCTTCGTGCCGCACGCCACGGCGGGCATCGCGATCATCGAGACGGGTGCCGGCAGCGACGACGACCTCTTGACCGTCCTGCACACCCTGCTCCCCGCCGACGACCGCTGGCAGCACCGCCACGGCAGTCCCGGCCACGGCCGCGACCACGTCCTCCCGGCCATCGTCCCGCCGCATGCGACGCTGCCGGTGCTCGACGGGCGGCTGGAGCTCGGGACGTGGCAGTCGGTGTGCCTCGTGGACACCAACAAGGACAACCCCGAGCGCAAGGTGCGACTTTCGTTCCTCGGGTAGCGGCTACTGCGGAACTGGGACTGTAGGCGGGATATCCGGCCGCACCAACTGATGGTCCTGTGCGCGTCTCTCGCGTGGGGGCTGCGCATCCGTCGGCATGCGGCGGGACTCGGCCTGTCCTCCACTGCGGATCAGGACGGCGTGACAGCCAGGTCGTTTGGTTGCCGCCGGTGGGAGCGGCACCTGGGGGAGAATGGCCGACGACGACCGTCACCGCCTCCGCCCGCTCCGACCAGCCCGGATCCTGAACCGGCGGGCTTCGGCCCCTTCGCTCACCTGACCGTGCGGAACACCCCGCTCTACCGCCAGGTGATGCGGGTGTTTCTCGCGGCCAAGGAGCGGTTCGCGGTCCATCCGCGTCCCGAGGACGTGCACGCCGCGCTGCCGGCGGACATCCGCACCTCCGAGCCGGAGACCGTTGCCGGCGCGCTTGACAATCTCGTTCCAGCGGCCGAGGAGGAGCCCGATCCGGCCAAGACGCACCTGGCGCTCGACGCGCTTTCGGCCCAGGGGCGCGGCCGGGCCCGGGCGGCCGCGTGGTAGTCGTCGATGACCGGTTCCCGGAACGGACCCGCGCGATCCGGGCCTGCGGTGGCAGACCCTCAGCCGGCAAACTCCTGCACGATGCGGGTGAACAGCTGTGGCTGTTGCGGGTTCCAGATGTGCCCGGCGCCGGCGATCAGCCGCAGCTCGGCTTCGGGTAGTCCCGCGGCGAGTTCCTTGGCGAAGGGGATGTTGGCCCGATCCTTCCCTCCGCACAGCACCAGCACCGGCGCCTTGACCTCTGCCAGCCGCGGCCGCAGATCCAATCGTCCCAACTCCCGCAGTCCCGCGAGGAGATCACGCTTGCCGAGCCGGCGCAGATCCTCCCCTGCCTGCTGCCGGTATGCCTCCTTCCCTCCGGCGTACATCGGTGTCAGGGCCCGGACCAGCAGGCTCTGAGGCAGCAGCCCCAGCAGGAGCCGCTGCACCGCCGCTCCTGCCCCGCCCGCATGTGCCGCCCCGCCGGAGAGAACCAGGCCCGCGACCTTCCCCGGCTCGGCCAGCGCGGCCAGCAGGGCCACGCTCACCCCGCCGGAAACGGCCACGAGATACGCGGGTTCCTCAGCCTCCGCCAGCACCTGCCGCACGGTGGCAACGGCCCGGTCCAGGGTCAGCGGCCCGGGGGCGGAGCCGTGCCCGGGGAGATCGGGAGTGTGGATGCGGTGGTGCTCGCCGAGGGCGGCGGCCTGGGCCTGGAAGGCGCGACCGCTGGAACCGAAGGCGTGGACGAAGATCAACGTAGGCATGGCTCGACCTCAGTTCTCAGAACTGGACATGGGGGCCGCGCCGCTCACGCGACACCGCCGCGGGGCTCAGGTGTGTCTCGGGCCGGCACCCGCTGAATCGGGGCATCCGGCCGGGGCCGCCGCGGGCCACGCCCGCGGCGGCGGGTCCGGGTCAGTCGGCGCGGGGCCCCAGGGCTGCCGCCAGCTGGCTTACCAGGGTGGCGAAGGGCATGTCGAGCGCGCCATAGACCTCGCCGGCGAGCGGGTCCGCGTTGTCGGCGAGGATCTGGACCATCAGCGAGGAGTAGTCGGTGACGACCACGCCGGCCTGCTGCAGGCGCAGCAGGCCCGTCTCGCGCTTGGTGGCCCAGAAGGTACCCGAGGCGTCGACGGCGACGTAGGCGTCGTACCCGGCGGCATTGGCGGACAGCGCGGGGAACGCGGCGCACACCTCCAGCGAGACGCCGGCGATGACGAGCTTGGCGCGGCCCGTGGCCTCGACCGCTTCGCGGACGCGCTCGTCGTCCCAGGCGTTGACGGTGCTGCGATCGATGACCTTGTGGCCGGCGGGCAGGGCCGCGGCCAGTTCGGGGATCAGCGGGCCCCATATGCTGTTCGCCGCGGTGGTGGTGGCGACGATGGGCAACTGCAGGACGGCCGCTGCTCGGGCGAGGCCGGTCACGTTGTGTTTGAGGTCCTGCACGGTGATGTCGCGCACCCCGGTGAACAGGCCGACTTGGTGGTCGACCAGCAGGACGGCGGTGTTGTCACGGGTCGGCGGCTCGTCGTATCGGGTGTCGGTGCTCGTGGGCATGGGCGTTCCTCTCGGCTGCTCGTGACGTCGGGTGTGTGGCGTAGGAAGTGGTCCTGAGGGGGGGAGCCCGGGCGGCTCGGCGGCTCACGCGGCGATGGTCGAAGGGCATGTGTCCTCCCGGGGTGGCGTGGTGCGCCGCTGCGCGAGGCCGACCGCGAGGCGCGTCAGGACGGACAGGAGCAGGAAGTGGAGGCCGGCGAGCGCCCAGCCCGTGGTGCCGAGCGCGACGACCGCGGTCGCCATCGCCGGGCCGACGAGGTCGGACAGTGAGCGCCCCAGGCCGTAGACGCCCTGGTAGTCGCCGGCGGCCCGGGGATCCGCCAGGGCGTAGCCGAAGTTCCAGGCGGCTGCCGCCGTCCACATCTCGCCGCAGGTGAGCACCGCCGTTGCCAGCACCAGTGTGGCGGCAGCGAGCCACGGGGGGAGTCCGGCGCCCGTGCCGAAGAGCAGGCAGCCCAGCATCAGCCCGATGCCGCCGCGGGTGTTGACGCCAACGGCCCCGCGGGTCGTGTCCGTGCCGCGGGCGGCGGACACCTGCAGGCAGACCACTAGCACGGAGTTGGCCGTCAGCAGCAGGGAGGCGGTCGTGCGTGGGGCCTCGGTGTGGCCGATCACCCACAGCGGTGCGGCGATGGTCAGCAGCTGGTTGTGGACGGTGGTCAGGCCGGTCAGGACGGAGACGGACAGGTAGGGCAGGTCGCGCAGCGCGCCGAGGCGCAGCGCCGGGCGGGGGGTGCGCGGCCGCGGGACGCCGGGCAGCAGCCAGGCGAACAGCGCGGAGCAGGCAGTCACCAGGGCGCTCGCCGCGATGAACCAGAGGTACACCGAGCGCGTGCCCGCCTGGAGGGGGATCGCCATGGCCAGCACACCGATCGCGAAGCCCAGATTGTGCACGGCGCTCAACTGGGCCCGGGAGCGCACCAGGCTCTCCGGGTCCAGCACCTGCTGGATCAGCGTAGCCTCGGCGACCCGGGTCGACGACAGGCACACCGCGGTCGAGATGCCGGCCAGCAGGAACGCGGGGAGGGAGTGGACGAGCGCGTAGGAGCAGAAGACCCCGGCGGCGGCGAGGGGCAGGCATATCAGGACCCGCCGGGCGCCGATGCGGTCCACCAGCCGGCCGGCCGGCACGGCGGCGATGAGCCCGAAGACGCTCGCGACCGACATGCCGAGGCCGACCTCTTTGCCGCTGAGCCCGCCGCAGTGGACGAAGAACACGGCGACCGTAGGCAGGATGCCGCCCAGGCCCACCGCCCGGGCGAGGACGCCCCCCGCCAGCAGCCGGTGGGGACCGCGCGGCGGGAGCAACTGCTTGCCCGCCGCGGCGATTTCCTTGATCCTGTGTGCCGTCATGACGCAGAAGCTAGAACGGGCACGTCACGGGGCGAATCCGTAGCGCTTCAGTAGAGCCTACGTAGGCCGGAACGGGGATCGCTGTGCTGTACGGGCGGGAGGACGAGGTGGCCGAACTCGTGGGCTTCACCGACCAGGTGCGGGGCGGCACGAGTGCGGCCCTGGTGCTGCGCGGTGAGGCGGGGATCGGCAAGAGCAGTCTGCTGGCGCACCTGGAGCAGAGGGCGCAGGGCATGACGGTGCTGCGGGCCGTCGGCGTGGAGCCGGAGTCCGATCTGGCCTTCGCCGCGCTGCTGCAGCTGCTGCGCCCTGTCGCGCACCACATCGATACGCTTCCCGAGCCCCAGGCGCAGGCGCTTCAGGCGGCGTTGGGGCACGGCGGCAGCTGGCAGGGGGATCGTTTCCTCACCGGTCTCGCCGTGCTGTCCCTGCTGGCCGAGGCGGCGGCGGAGCGCCCCCTGCTCTGCCTGCTGGACGACGCCCACTGGATGGACGAGCCATCGGTGCAGGCGCTGCTCTTCGCGGCCCGCCGGCTGGCCGCGGAGGGCGTGGCCATGGTGTTCGCCGCGCGCGACGAGGGGTTCGACGCCCCGGGGCTGCGCGAGCTGCGGCCCGGGCACCTGGGCCGCGCGGAGGCCGGGATGCTGCTCGATGCCCTCGGCGTGGCCCCGGCTCGGCGGCAGCGGATCATCGAAGAGGCGGGCGGAAACCCTCTGGCGCTCACCGAGTTCGCGGCCGGCGACGACACCGCCTTCGCGCCGGTCGTGCCGCTCGCCGCCCCCGACCGGGTGCTCGCTTCCTTCCGCAGCAGGATCTCGGCGCTGCCCGAGCGCACCCGGACGATGCTGCTGATCGCCGCGGCGGACCCGCAGGCTCATCTCGCCCAACTGCTGGCGGCCGCACAGCGGCTGCACGTCGGGCCCGGGGACCTGACGGATGCGGAGAGCCTGCGGCTGATCGAGGTCGCAGGGGACTCGGTCCGCTTCCGGCACCCGCTGATCCGCTCCGCGGTGTACCAGGGCGCACCGCTGGCGAGCAGGGTCGCCGTGCACCGGGCACTGGCGGATACCGCTCCGACGGCGGACGGCGGCGCCCTGCACCGGGCGGCGGCGGCGCTGGGGCCGGACGAGGCGGTGGCGACCGCCGTCGAAGCGGTGGGCGCCCGCGCCCGCGCCCGGGGCGGCTTCGCGGCGGCGGCGAACCTCTACCGCCAGGCCGCCCGGCTGACGCCGGCGCCGACCGCCCGCGCACCACGCCTGACCTCGGCGGCTTGGTCCGCCCACCGGGCGGGGATGGCGGCCCTGGCTGACGAACTCGCGGAGGAGGCAGGCCACCAGGCCGCCGCAGGCCCCGAGGACCGGGCCGGCCGGGCGGAGGCGGCCCATATCCGCGCCCTGGCCCTCTTCGAGCAGGACCAGGCCTCCGAGGCCATCAGGCTGCTGATCGATGCAGCCCCGGAAGCGCCCGCGCAGGGCGCGCAGATGATGCGGAGCGCCGCGTTCTACGCCTGGCACAGCAATGACCTGGACATGCTGCACCACTGTGCCGCCGTGCTGGCCCGGCAGCGCGAACGGCATCCGGTCGAGCGGGCGGTACAGGGCCTGGACCGGGTGGCGACCGGCGACTTCGCGCTGGGTCTGCCCCTGCTGTCCGGCCTGTTGGACGAGGCGGACCGGGCGGATGAGGACAGCCGAAGCCACGCCATCACCGGCGGTCTGCTGCTGGGCGACGACACCCGTCTGCGCCGGGTGACCGAGGCCGAGACGGCGCGATGCCGGCAGCAGGGCGTCGTCGGACGGTTGCCCTTCCTGCTGAGCGTGCTCGGCCGCCTGCACGTGTACGCCGGGGAGCATCGGGAGGCTCTGGCCACCGTCGCGGAGGCGAAGGCGCTCGCCGACGCCGCGGGCCTGCACAAGCGGCTGACCCAGCTGAACCACGTCGTCGCCCGCATCGCGGCGATCGAGGGCGACGAAATCCGCGTACGCGCGCTCGCCCGGCCAGGCCCGGCCGTCGACGGCAGCCACGGCTTGGCGGCCCTGATCCTCCTCGACCTCGGCCTCGGCCGTTACGAGGAGGTGCTCCGCAGGATCCACGAGGCCGAACGCCAGGGCTCCTGGCACTCCATGGCGCTCATCCTCGCCTGCACGGACGCGGCCGAGGCGGCCGTCCGGCTGGGCGACGAAGACCGGGCCGAGCAGGCCGCGCAGCGGTTCGCCTCCTGGGCGACGGCGAGCGGACGGCCCTGGGCCCGGGCCACCGCGCTGCGTATCGAGGCCCTGCTCACCCAGAACCTGACCCTCTTCGAGCGGGCCGTACAGGCGCATCACGATGACGCCTCACACGGCGGCAGACCCTTCGAGCAGGCCCGCACTCAGCTTGTCTACGGGGAGGCGCTGCGCCGCACCCGGCGCAGCGCCCAGGCGGCGGTGCAACTGCGCGCCGCCGCCGCGACCTTCGACCGTCTCGGCGCCACTCCCTGGGCCGAGCGAGCCCGCGGCGAACTGCGGGCCACCGGCACCGACCCGGCCGCGGCGCAGGCCGCCGCCTCCGCACCCGCGATCGCCCTCACCCCGCAAGAGCTTCAGGTCGTCCGGCTCGCCGCCACCGGCATGCCCAGTCGCGAGATCGCCGCTCAGCTGTTCCTGAGCCCCCGCACCGTGGAGTACCACCTCTACAAGGCGTATCCCAAACTGGGCGTGACCTCACGAAAGGAACTGGCGAAGCTGGACCTGCACGGCTGAGGACGGCCGGAGAGCCGGTCTGGGGTTGTCCTTGCGGAGGTTGGCGGACACGAACACCAGTAACACGGACCGTCGGGCCCGGTTGAGCTTCCTTGGATCAGGCGTTGCATCGGTGAGACTGTAGAGGCGAAGTCCGGCCGCACCTAACGATCCGCAGAGCGCCGTTGAAGGCGAGGAGCATGGCGCCCACACCGGTGACGAAGCCGGCGGAACACCGCCCCACCACGGCCCCGGCCGGCAGCCCGGCCGTCCTGGCCTGCGGCGGCGTCCAGCGAGCAGAGCACCAGGCGGCCACCGTGCCCGAGCTGCTGTCCCCGCAGCGCCGGCAGACCGTCGACGAGTTCAACCGAGCCTTCTCCGGCCGTCGGCCAGCGGATATGTGGCCCCCTTCCACATCACTACGGCCGCCGACAGGACAGTGCCAGGACCTGGGACCCGTCGAGTTACCAGGGGGGCGTACCGGAAGATCTGGGCAGGGGACAGCGGGGTTCGGAGAGCCTTGCTGCCTCACGGCGGCGGGCCGGAGCCGGCGTGTGCGGACGCCGGCTTTGTCGCCGTCTGCGGTGGCGGGGCGTACTCGGTGAGCAGGAGGGCGATGTCGTCCGCCCTGTCGGCGGAACGGCGGGCGTTCCGCAGCAGCGCGTCGGCCAGATCCTCCAGGCGGCCCCCGCCCATGCGGGCCAGTGACGCCCGGAGCCGGTCGATGTCGGAATCGATGTCCGAGTCACGCCTCTCGATCAGTCCGTCCGTGTACAGGGCCAGGACCGACCCGGGTACGAGGCGCAGCTCCGACTCCGGAAAGTGTGCCGCTGTGTCGATGCCGAGCAGAGGGCCGCCGGGCACATCCAGGACTTCGGCCCGGCCGTCGGGCAGGCGCAGCAAGGGCAGGGGGTGGCCGGCACGGACGATGCGCACGACCCCCGAGCGAGGACGGAGGCGGGCGTAGCAGCAGCTTGCGAGGAGCGTCGGGTCGAGGTCCATGTGGAGCCGGTTGGTGTTGGCGACGACGTCGCTCGGCCGGTGGCCGGCGGTGGCGAAGGCCCGTACCGCGCTTCGCAGCTGGCCCATGGCGGCCGCGGCGGCGACGTTGTGCCCCTCGACGTCCCCGACGATCAGCGCGACCTCGTCGCCGGTGGGGATGACGTCGTACCAGTCGCCGCCGATGTCCATCCCTCGGGTGCCCGGAAGATAGCGCCCGGTGACATCAAGGCCCGGCAGTGTGGGCAGCCGGTGCGGCAGCAGCGCGTTCTGCAGGCCGCGGGCGAGGGCGAATTCGGCGTCGTAGAGCCTGGCGCGTTCCAGGGCTTGGGCGATCAGGCCGCCCAGTGCGGTGAGGACGCCGCGCTCCTCGTCGGGAAATCGGTGGACGTCGTTGAAGCCGAGCAGGCAGACGCCGACCGGGCGGTTCGAGGCGATCAAGGGCAGGAACGCCCAGGAGTTGGACTGACTGACCATGATCCCGGGGTACGTCTCGAGAAGTTCCTCACGGGACTCGACGAACAGCGGGGCCCCGGAGGTCAGCGCGTCCGTCACGGGCAGCCGGGCATGCAGCGGAGTGCCTTCGAACCGGGCGAGGAAGCGCTTCGAGTAGCCGCGCTGATCGAGCAGGCGCAGGCGCCGCTCCTCCACCACGGCGATCGCCAGCTTCTGACCGCCGAAAGCGGGCAGCAGCTGCTCGGCGACGGCCTCGAACACCTCGTGCGCGGTGACCGCCTCGGTGAGCGCGCTGCCCAGCGTGAGCACCCGGTAGAGGGAACCCACGCGCGGGGCCGCGGGCGGAGACGACCAGGAGGCGGGCGGCCCCCCTTCCGCGAGGGTTGCCCCGGGCCCGGTGTCGGCCGGTACCGGCTGTCGCACGGGTGCCGCCCACCCCGTCATGCCCTGAGCGCCCGGGTGGAGGGAGAAGACCAGCCATGTGGCCGGTGGGCGGCGGACCAGGAAGGAGACCGGTTGCTGGGAGATCAGGGCGGCCCGGTAGCGGTCCTCGTACACGGGATCGGCCAGCCAGGGCAGGACGTCCCAGGGGCGTCGGCCGAGCAGTTCGTCCTGGCGGACCCGCAGCAGATCCTCCATGCTGTGGTTGGCGTAGGCGACGCGTCCGTCGGGCGAGAGTGCGAAGAAGCCGTCCGCGAGCCGCTCGATCGCCGCCACGGCGGCCATGCGGCTCCCGGAGTCGAGTACGGCGCCGACCAGATGGGCCGAGGCCTGAGGGTCGTCAGGGCTCTCGGGCACCCTGCCCCACAGCTCGACGGTGTGGTGGCCTCCGCGGCCGTCCCGGACGCGCAGGCAGTGTGCCAGTACGTGGCGTTCCTGGACCGCGGCACGGGCGGCGGACCGGAAGCCGGGCAGATCCGCGGGCTCGATCATGGCCGCCAGGGTTGCCGCCCGTCCGTCGAACTCGCGGGGCGGCATTCCGAAGATCGCGCACAGCTCGTCGTCGGCCGTGAGGGCTCCGGTGCCGAGATTCCAGTCGAACAGACCCACCCGGATCACCGGAGTGGATGGCAGCGGGACCACTACCGGAGCCGTCCGTTCGTCGTACTCACCGAGCGCGCCGCGGGCCCGCAGTCCGGCGAGGGTGGTGCCCAGCCGGTCGGCGGCGGAGCGCAGCTTCCGGCGCTGCGCCCTCGACAGCCCTGTCCCGTCCGGCCTGGCCGTCCACACCACGGCCATGGTGCCGAACGTCCGCTCGCCCGCCCGTACGGGGACCGATGCAGAACCGAACGGGTAGGGCAGGGCGACCGAGAGCTGCGGGAAGCGCCGCATCGTCTCCTCCGCGCCGGCCAGATGGACCATGCGCCCGGAGCGGTACGCCTCCGCCACTGGCAGACCGCTGTTCACCGGGATCCGACGCCACCCGCTGAGCAGGGAGGGCGGCGACCCGCACGACGCGGCCACCACGAGCGAGCGGTGGTCGCCGGAGAGCAGAAACACGCTTCCGGTATGCGCTCCGGTCAGCTCCACGGCACCGACGATGGCACTGACCAGCGCGTCGTCGCGCTCGGGCGCTTCGCCGACACTTGCGGCGCCGAACGGGTACAAGTTCGATGCCACACCGTTGGCCGACACGTTGCCCTCGATCGTCGGTGGATAGTTCATTCCATTTTAGGACGGTCCATAGCTCCCCGGGGACTGGTGCCGGGCCGGGAAAGCCCTCCGGCACCCACGTACCGAGCGGCAAGCGCCTACGTTTCCGCTTGGCCGGCCGGAGCAGGGGCCCACCCAGTCGGGATCGACCTGTCGGAGAAGCCGCCCGCCACGGCTCGAGCGATGCAGGCGGATTCTGAGGGCCCCGGCACCCACCCGAAAGGACCGCGAAACGCTTGCTGACCTGGCGTTTTTCATGCTTCCGCGTCATGTGGCGTGGTGCCGATGACGTATCCGGAGGAGATTCCGCGCTCGGGTACCTTGGCGGTTGTCTTAACGGAGTTCGGCGGACACCAACCGGGACAACCCGAACCGGCAGGTGCGACTGAGCTTCCTCGGTTAGGTGCCCGGCGCGGCGCCGGGGGATTCCAGAGGTGCGATTTGCTTTCCTCGGGTAATGCCGGGTGCGCGTGCCGTGCTAAACTTGAGTAGAGTTGCAGTTGTAGTTCCCGAAACTTCAGGTGCTTATCCGGACGGGGCTTATTCGGCACCGCAGGGGTTCGCACGGCGTAGTCCCCGGGTACTGCCCCCAAAGGAGAAATGACATGGCTACCGGCACCGTCAAGTGGTTCAATTCGGAAAAGGGCTTCGGCTTCATCGAGCAGGACGGCGGCGGCCCGGACGTCTTCGCCCACTACTCGAACATCGCCACCCAGGGCTTCCGTGAGCTCCAGGAGGGCCAGAAGGTGAACTTCGACGTCACGCAGGGCCAGAAGGGCCCGCAGGCGGAGAACATCACTCCCGCCTGACGTCGAAACGTGTGAGAGGGCTGAGGCCACGCCTTGCGGTGCGGCCTCAGCTTCATTTTTCCGGCATTCCGCCGGAATTCTTTTCTTTAGATGTGCATCCGGCTCGTTCTTGCAATTTATCCGGCTCATTTCCTTTCGGGTATTTCTCGGTGCGCGCCCTTTCCAGGAAGGTTCTCCTTGAGCCGTTCAGCCAGCACGAACGACCGTTTCCGGCCACGGGGTCAGCGCCGCCCCGGCGGCAGTACCGGCGGCACCGGGCGCCGTTCCTCCACGCCACAGGGGGAGTTCGCGCTGCCGGTCACCGTCACCCCGGCCCTCCCCGCCGCAGCGACGTTCGGCGAACTGGACATGCCCGTCGAGCTGCTGGAGATGCTCAGCAGCCGTGGCCTGAACGAGCCGTTCCCGATCCAGGCCACCACGCTGCCGAACTCCCTCGCAGGTCGCGATGTGCTGGGTCGCGCGCGCACCGGGTCGGGCAAGACGCTCGCCTTCGGCCTGGCCCTTCTCGTGCGCACGGCCGGCCGGCGTGCCGAGTCGCGGAAGCCGCTGGCCCTGATCCTCGCCCCCACGCGCGAGCTGGCCCAGCAGGTCACCGATGAGCTCGCTCCGTACGCCCGGTTGCTGAAGCTGCGGCTGGCCACGGTGGTCGGCGGCATGTCGATCGGCAGGCAGGCCGGCGCACTGCGGGCCGGGGCCGAGGTGGTCGTCGCGACTCCCGGCCGCCTCGCGGATCTCATCGAGCGCAAGGACTGCCGCCTGGACCGAGTGGACATCACCGTCCTGGACGAGGCCGACCAGATGGCGGACATGGGATTCATGCCGCAGGTCACCGCACTGCTGGACCAGGTACGTCCCGACGGCCAGCGCATGCTGTTCTCGGCCACGCTGGACCGCAACATCGACCTCCTGGTCCGTCGTTACCTCGATGACCCGGTGGTCCACTCGGTCGACCCGTCGGCCGGCGCGGTCACCACGATGGAGCACCACGTGCTCCAGGTGCACGGCGCCGACAAGTACGCCACCGCCACCGAGATCGCTGCCCGCGACGGGCGCGTGATCATGTTCCTGGACACCAAGCATGCCGTCGACCAGTTCACCAAGCACCTGCTGAGCAGCGGGGTGAGGGCCGCGGCCCTGCACGGCGGCAAGTCGCAGCCCCAGCGCACCCGCACCCTGGCGCAGTTCAAGACCGGTGATGTCACGACGCTGGTGGCCACCAACGTCGCGGCCCGGGGCATCCATGTCGACGACCTCGATCTCGTCGTCAACGTCGATCCGCCCGGCGACCACAAGGACTACCTGCACCGCGGCGGCCGAACCGCACGTGCGGGTGAGTCCGGCAGGGTCGTCACACTGGTCCTGCCCAATCAGCGCCGTGACATGGCCCGTCTCATGTCCGACGCGGGCATCAGGCCGCAGGTCACGCAGGTCCGCTCCGGCGAGGCCGAGCTGAGCCGCATCACCGGTGCCCAGGCTCCCTCCGACGTCCCCGTCGCCGGCAGTGGGCCGGTCGCGGAGCGGTCCAAGCGCGGCGGTGCCCCCTTCCGCGGTATGGGAACCCGTCCGGGGCGAGCCGGTGGTGGCGAGTCCCGCCGGTCTGCCGAGGCCCGCCAGATCGCCGAAGCCCGCAAGGCCGCCCGGGTCCGTCGCGGCGCATAGGTGAGCAACGGCGCGAGCAGCGGCGCCTCGTGCAACCGCACGTACTGATCGCCACGTAGGCAAACGGAGTGGCCCCGGCGCCGAGTCAGTGCTGCGCGGGCACCTCCCAGCGGACGCGCAGCGCCGGGGGCTTCCGGAAGACCAGGCCCTTGGCCGCGGTGGACGAGGCAGGATCGAGCCGCAGACCGGGGAGGCGGTCGAGCAGCGCGAGGAGGCAGGTACGGGTCTCCAGACGGGCGAGGTGGGCGCCCAGGCAGAAGTGCGGGCCGTGCGCGAAGGCCAGCTGCAGGCGGGAGTTGTCCCGCCGCAGGTCGAAACGGTCGGGGTCCTGGAATACCTCGGGGTCGCGGTTCGCGCCGGCGAGCGAGACGACCACCAGATCACCTCGCCGCACGTCGGCCCCGCCGATCGTCACGTCGGCGGTGGCGTAGCGGTCCACGACCGCCGCCGCGGGTTCCAGGCGGAGCGATTCCTCGATCGCCGCGTCGACCATGGACGGATCGGCGCGCACCAGGGCGAGTTGATCAGGGTGTGCCAACAAGTGCAGTACGACGTTGGCGATCATGCCCTCGGTCGTCTCGATACCGCCGAACATCAGCACCGCGGCGTTGGCGACCACCTCCGGCAGCGTCAGGCGCTCGCTCCCGGCCGCCGCGACGAGCAGCGAAGCACCGCTTCCTGCCACGACCGTCGCCTCGACGCTTGCCCGCAACTGGTCGAACGCCACCGCCCCCGCGGGGCCCGCCGACACCCCGGCGGTGATGTCGGAGACCGCGCTCACGATGGCGTCGTACCAGGACAGCACCGCCTCGGCGTCCGCGTCGACCAAGCCCAGCGACTCGGCGACGACGGCGACGGCCAGGGGCCCGGCCACCTCCCGGCGCAGTTCGGCGCTGCCACGCGGCCTGATCCTCTCCACCAGCCGGGCGGCTTCCTGCTCCACGAACCCGGTGAAGCGGTCGCGCACATCCTGCGTGCGGAACGGGTCGGTGAAGGGGGCGCGGTGCCGTTTGTGCTCGGCGCCCTCCAGGGAGAGCATGCTCGGACCGACCACCTGGGCGGTGGAGAAGCGGGGGTCGTCGACCGTGAAGGTCGCCGCGTCGCGCATCACGCGCAGTGCGAGATCACGCCGGGTCACCAGCCAGCCGCCCAGCACGGGAACCCACGAAACCGGCTCGTGGGCCCGCAGCAGGGCCAGCCGGGGATGAGGGTGGTCCTCCAGCTCCGTGAGCCTGGCCGCGGAGCCGAGCGGAAACCGGCGCGCTGTCACCATGGAAGCTGCCCTCTGTTCCGGTTCCTGGAATTCCGGCCTCCCCGGAGCCCACTCAGAGAGTATGCGTTCCCGGCCGCGGGTCCGGGACTGCCCCAAGAGTCCCGCTCACGCGCGTAGGCGTGTCCCTGTCGCGCGCTGCCGCATCAGCTGCGGCCTGTTCTCCTCCGCGGCGTCCGGTGCGGTCTCGCCGTGTGCGGAGGCGGGCGTACAGAGCCCCTGTCTGCGGGACAGCTCGGCCGCGCAGCGCTGCAGGGCCACCTCCAGGACCTCCGGCATGTTCAGGGTGCCGGTGCCGTCCGGCGGGACGAGCCAGCGCAGCGAGCCCCAGCGGCAGTGCGGGGCGGGAGCGGTGATCCAGGTGCCCGCTCCGATGAGGCGCACGCCGGTGCCGATCCAGACGGTCTGCGGCTCCGGGGGCAGCAGGAAGCCCACGTGACGTCGTCGGGTGTCCAGCAGGCAGGGACCGCGGTCGAGCAGGGGCAGCTCGTCCAGAAGGTCGGCGACGCGCAGCCCGAGGTCCTCCGGCACGATCAGCACGTCCCAGAACCGTCCGGCGGCCAGGAGCGTGACGCCGGTGCTGCCGTTCTGCCACTCCTGTTTGCAGGCGCCGGGGTCCTCCGATGCCGCAGCCAGCCACTCCATTGACCTCGTCCACTCCGTGAGTGCCATGTAAAGCCTCCTTGAGGTGCGCAGACGGCCGAGAGGTGGAGGCCTCAGTGCACCGGGTGCCCGGGGTCGCGGCCATACGCCGGGGGCTCAATTCCCCGTATGGGGCGAGCGCCCGCGCATCAAACAGGCAGATATATGCGGTGCGTGCGCCCCTGCGTCCGCCAGCTGCCACCAGTCGCCGCCGGGTCACCACCCGTGCGCCGCCCGTGCCCCCGTTACGCAGGGCGAATCCCTGTCGGGCGAGTGGTGAGCGCTCGGCAACCTGTGCGTCACCTGTGTAGGTTTGTCACTCTTTTAGAGTGTTTGGTGTGGTGCGCTGGTTCCAGACATTTCACAGACCGGCGACGGTGGAGCCCGTCGCGTCCCCCGGCGTACCCGAGCAGGACCTCGGCATACCGTCCCGGCTGACCGAGCTGCGCACGTCTGTGGAGCGGATCGGCACCACGCTGGAAGAGGACGTCACGTACGCCGAGCTGACCCGTGAGGCGGCCGCGCAGACGGGCGGTACGGCGGCGGTCCTACGGCGCGGGAGCGAAGCCGGTGGAGGGTACGCGGCCGTCCACGGCGACCCGGCGGTGCTGCCCGACATCCGGTGGGCCATGGCGGCGGTGAGGGAGGCGGCACGGCACGCGACCGGCCCGGGCGGTGGCTCGGCGGCATCTCTGTCGTCGTCCGACGGTGCCCGTCCCGTGCTCGTCGTCCCCCTGGTCGCCGACGGGGTCCGTTACGGCGTGCTGGTCTGCGCCCGCGACCGGGCACCGTTCACCCGGACAGAGGCGGAGTTCCTCGCCCTCCTCACCGAACGCGCCGCGTCCCACATCCGGCACGCTCGGGAGCACGAGCGGGTCAAGGGCATCGTCGGCAAGCTCCAGCGGGCCCTGCTCGCCGAACCCGGACGGCCGCACCCGAACCTGGACGTCGCCATCCGGTACATGCCGGTCGGGCAGAGCACTCTGGTCGGCGGGGACTGGTGCGAGACCGTCCGCCTGCACTTCGGCCGGACGCTGCTCGTCGTCGGCGACGTCATGGGGCACGGCCTGGAGGCGGCCGTGGACATGACCGCCTACCGCTCCGCCCTGCGCTACATCGCCTCCGCCGACCTGCCGCCGCACCGCGTGCTGCGCCAGCTCGACGACATCGCCTCCGCGGAGCCGGAGCGCCGGCCGGCCACGTGTCTGATCGCGCGCCTCGACCCCAACCGGGGCCAGGTGACGCTGGCCAGCGCCGGCCATCTGCCCCCGGCCGTGATCGACGGGGAAGGGCGCACCTCACTGCTGCCGGTGCCGGTCGGCCCGCCCCTGGGCACGGGCCTCGGCGGCTACGAGCCGGCCACCTATAAGCTCTCCCCGGCTCAGACCCTGCTGCTGTTCACCGACGGGCTCGTCGAGCATCGCGGCGAGGACATCGACCACTCCCTGGACCGGCTGGCGGGCGTCGGCTTCGATTCCGCCGTCGGCGTCGAGGACGTTCTCGACACCGTGCTCGCCCGCCTTGACGCGGCGAATGCCGAGGACGATGTCGCCGTACTGGCCGCCCAGCTGCACGGGCGCTCCCCGCTCCCCGGCGAGGCGCAGGGCTGAGCCGTCCCGCCCTCACCAGTCGTCGCCGTCGTACTGGGCGCCCGAGACGTACGGGTCATGCCGTCGCCCCGCCGATCCTGACGGCTGTGCCGTCGGCGGCAGGCCCGCCTCGTGCAGTGCGGCGCACCACGGGCAGTCGGAGGTGTCGTCGCTGTCGTTCCGGTCCATGCAAGCGGCTCCTGTCTCGATCGAGGCGAACGGTGTCCGGCGCTGCCGGAGGGTCTGGGGCGGCGGAGGGTGGAGGATGGCGGACGGTAGGGGATGGCGGCGGACTGCCGGGGCGGCGTCGGACGGTGTGGGCTCGGCGCATGCCGCGAAGCCATGGCTCCATCCGGGGGACGGGCCCTCACTCGACTGGGTGGTAGCGGGCGCGGCAGGCGTACCACCGGCGCACGCCTCGGCGTTGGCCCCGGCATGGACAGCACTGAGGCGGCGCGGCGTTTCCTCGGAGGCGACGCCGCACCCGTGTCGTACGTCGTACCGGTCACCGGCGTCCGGGGCCAGCCGTCGATCTACGCGGCGCTGGTCGCGGAGTGGCAGGCCAACGGTCGAGCCGTGCCCCGGCGTCATGCCCCACGGTGGGACTCCCTGGCCACGGCCTACGGCCAGGAACAGGCCGTCACCTCCTGGACGGTAGGCCGGTTCACCGGCCTGGCCCGGGCAGCCGGCGCGGAACCGGCGGGTGAGCGGCACGTCGACGTCGAGGCGGCCGACCGCGTACCGGCCGTCGTCGTTCCCCGGGGCCTGCCCGGACCGGTGGGGTTGTGGGAGTGGAGCGGGAGCAACGGGCGCGTCAGCGTGGCCGCCCCGCGTACGGACGACTGACGCGCGCCGGGCCGCCGCCTGCCCGGCCGGCCTCGCGCAGCGCCGGCCCCACGACGTCGGGGTCGTAGAGGGTGCCGGTCCCATCGGGTGGCAGGAGCCACTCCAGGCGCCATCCGGCGCGCAGGTACGGCGGCGGTACGGCGACCCATGACCCCTTGCCGACATGGCGCACGCCCGGCCCGACCCACTCGGCTGCCGGATCGGGCGGGAGGAAGAAGCCGACCCTGCGCGCCCCGCAGTTCACCAGCACGGGGCCGGACGCCCGGGGCTGCGCCCGTCCGAGCAGATCCAGGGCGCTCAGCCCGAGGTGTTCGGGGACGCTCAGCACGTCCCAGAGGCGTCCGGCCTCCAGCAGCACCGCATCCGCACCGTCGTCCCACTGCCGCACGCACGCCCGAGGATCCGCGGCGGCCGCGGCCAGCCACTCGACGGCCTGCTTCCCCATGGTGCGCTGCATGTCTGTCCAACCCCCAGCACTCGCCGACCCTGCCGGCGCGGGCAGGGCCCCTCATGCTGGTGGATATTTCTATGCGCCGGAAGGGGTGGCGCGGGCTGGCGTTTGCGGTCGTTTCGTTCGAAAGTCGCAGGTCAGTTCGCTTCCGAGGTCGTGTGGTGCCCGTCTTCTGCGTGTGCGCGGCGGCGAACCGACAGGGCGTTCTACGGTGTTCTGATGCGACTTGTCCCGAGATGGGCCCTGCTGTCATCGGGGTGTGCGCCGGTCGTGCTGATCGCGGGCTGGACGATCGCGGCGCTGCTCGAAGGGCCCCGCTACGACCCCGCCACCCAGACCATCAGCGTCCTGGCGGCCTATGGCGCCGCGGGGTTCTGGGTGATGACCGGAGCCCTGGCCGCCCTGGGCGTCTGCCATTTCGTCACCGCCTGGGGACTGCGGCCGGCCGCGCTGCCCGGGCGGGTTGCGCTGGGCGCCGGTGGCCTGGCGGCGGTGGTGGTGGCGATGATCCCGCCGCCGAGCAGTGGGGGATCACTGCGCCACGGTGCGGCCGTCGGGGTCGGCTTCGCCCTCCTGGCGCTGTGGCCCGTACTGGCCGCCGATCACCACATCGCCGCACCGTGGGCACTGCGGCCGGTGCCCGCTCTCACGGCGACCGCACTGATGCTCGTCAGTGCGGCCTGGTTCATGATCGAGATGTATCAGGACGGTCCCGCAGGCGTCGCCGAGCGCCTTGTGACGGCCATTCAGTCCCTGTGGCCCTTCGTGGTCGTCGCCTCCTGCCTCCGCCACCCTGCCGATGAGGGCCCCTCGCGCTGAGGCGTCCCCTGCGCTTGAATGCAGCGACCACATCACCGGTACGAGGGAGTCGCACGTGCCCCGCCCCACCCTGCTGACCCGCCGCCTGCGCCGCACCGGCGCCCTGACCGCGGTCGCGTTCGCGGTCTCCGTAACCTTCGCGGGACCGGCCGCGGCGCACACCGAGGTGGAGGCGGAGGGCGCCCGGGCGCTCGACCAGAACGTCGCCCTGACCTTCACCGCGGAGTCGGAGTCCGCCTCCGCCGGGATCAGCAAGCTCGAGGTGATCCTTCCCGAGGGCATAGTCCCGGCCGACATCACCTTCAAGGAGGGCCCCAAGGGCTGGGAGTTCGCCCCCACCAGCCGGGGCTACACCGTCTCCGGGGCCGAACTCGGGGTCGGCGAGGACGCCGAGTACGTCGTCACCGTACGGCAGTTGCCCGACGCCGAGTCGCTGGTCTTCAAGACCTTGCAGAGCTACAGCGACGGCAAGGTGGACCGCTGGATCGAGCTGGAGGAGGAGAGCGGCGGCGACGGCCACGGGCACGGCCACCCCGCGCCCCACCTGGAACTGAAGGCAGCCGCACCCGGCGCGAAGGTCGTCAGCCCCACACCCGCTGAGGAGCCGACGACCGAGGAGCCGGCGACGCCCACGCCCTCGACCGCACCTTCGTCCCCGTCGGCGCAGGCCGCGGCCGACGACACGGAAGGCGACGACGGCATGCCCGTGGCCCTGCCGATCGGCATCGGCGCGGCCGTCGTCGTGCTCGGCGCCGGGGCGTGGTGGTTGAGGAGCCGTCGCGGTGGAGCTTCCTGAGCCGGCGGCCGCCGAGACATCCGTATGAGGTGAACCACCGGAGGGCCGGGAACTCCCTGCCCTCCGGGCCCGACTCCTGAAGCGGAACGCACCTCAGGAGGCCGGTGATGAAAGAACCACGCAAGCTTGTGCCACCACCCGCCCTCTGCGGGTTTCTGCTGCTGCTCGCCCTGATCTTCACGGTGTCGTACGCCGTCGGAGCCGCCACCGGGCCCGTCGCACCCGGCATGCACCGTTCCGGGACGAGCGGCAACGGTGGCAGCACGGACTCCGAGGACATGGACATGGGGGACATGGACATGCGGCACGGGAGCGGCGGCTGATGGCCACCGAACCGGCACCCCCGATGACCACCACGGACCTCACCGTCGGCGGGATGACCTGCGCGGCCTGCGTGCGACGGGTGGAGAAGAAGCTCGCCAAGCTGGAGGGCGTGACCGCCACGGTCAATCTGGCCACCGGGCGCGCCCGCGTGAGCCATCCGCCGGACGTCCGCCCCGAGGAACTCGTGGCGACCGTCGAACAGGCCGGATACGCGGCCGCGTTGCCCGAACCGCCGAGGAGCCGGGAGCGTCGGGACGAGGAGGGGCGCCGGGGCGAGCAGGAGCCCGAGGGGTCCGAGGATGTCCGGCAGGAGCGTGACCGGCTGCTGATCACCGCGCTGCTCGCCGTGCCGGTGCTCGTTCTGTCGATGGTGCCCGCCTGGCAGTTCCGCAACTGGCAGTGGCTCTGCTTCGTCCTGTCCGCGCCGGTCGCCGTGTGGAGCGCCTGGCCGTTCCATGTGCGGGCGCTGCGCGGCCTGCGGCACTCGACGGCGACCATGGACACGCTGGTGTCCCTGGGAGTCGTGGCGTCCTTCTCCTGGTCGGCCTACGCCCTGTTCCTCGGTGGGGCGGGCGCGCCGGGGATGCGGATGCCGTTCAGCCTGCTTCCCTCCGCCTCGGACGGCGTCGCGCACGTGTACCTCGAAGCGGCCGTCGGCGTCCCGCTGTTCGTGCTGGCCGGCCGGTTCCTGGAGGCGCGGGCGCGCCACGGCACCGGCGCGGCACTGCGCTCACTCGCCCGGCTCGCCGCCAAGGAAGTGTCGGTACGCGAGGACGACGGCGCCGAACGCCTCATCACCATCGAGGAGTTGACGCTCGGGCAGGTCTTCGTCGTACGTCCCGGCGAGCGGGTCGCCACCGACGGGGACGTGGTGGAGGGCAACTCCGCCGTGGACCTGTCGCTCGTCACCGGGGAGAGCGAGCCCGTCGAGGTCGGGCCCGGCTCGACGGTGGTGGGCGGCGCCGTCAACGCGGGCGGTCTGCTGCTGGTACGGGCCGGTGCTGTGGGCGCGGACACGCAACTCGCCCGCATCACCCGGCTGGTGACCGAGGCGCAGGCCGGCAAGGCCCGGGCGCAGCGACTGGCCGACGCCGTGGCCGGGGTGTTCGTGCCCATGGTGCTGGCGCTGGCCGCCACCGTGCTCGGGTTCTGGCTAGGCGCCGGGGCCGACCCGCAGGCGGCGATCACCGCGTGCGTGGCCGTCCTGGTCGTGGCCTGCCCCTGCGCGCTGGGCCTGGCGACCCCGACCGCGCTGATGGCCGCCACCGGACGTGGCGCGCAGCTCGGCGTCCTGGTCCGGGGCCCGCAGGCCCTCGAGGGGCTCCGGCACGTCGACACCGTCGTCCTCGACAAGACCGGCACCCTGACCTCCGGGCACATGAGCGTCACCCGCGTCACGACCGTGCCCGACGGGCTCGGCAAGGACGCCGTGCTGCGGTTGGCCGGTGCGGTGGAGCAGGGCTCGGAACACCCGCTGGGCCGCGCGATCGTCGCGTACGCGCGCAGGACCCTCACCGAGCCGGGGCCGCTGCCCGAGGTGCGCGACTTCCGTGCGGAGGCGGGCCGGGGCGTGCGCGGCCGGGTCGAGGGCCGGCTGGTCGAAGTCCTCGCGCCGGACGACGAGATGCCCGCGGCACTGGCTCAGGCGCTCCCGGCGGCGGAGGCAGCCGCGCACACGCCCGTGTTCGTCCGCGTCGACGGGGCGACGGAGGCGCTGATCGAGATCGGGGATGTCGTACGTCCCGGCAGCTACCGTGCCGTGGACCGGCTGCGGCGGCTCGGCGTGCACCCGGTCCTCGCCACCGGCGACCGCGAGGCACCGGCGAGGGCGGTCGCGTCCGCCCTCGGCATCGAGGAGGTGCACGCGCGCCGCACACCCGAGGACAAGGCAGACCTCGTACGGGAGTTGAGGGCACAGGGCCGCCGGGTCGCGGTCGTCGGCGACGGCGTCAACGACGCGGCGGCGCTGGCCGGTGCCGACCTCGGCATCGCGATGGGCACGGGCACGGACGTCGCGATCGGGGCCGCCGACGTGACCCTGGTGCGCGGTGACATCGAGGCCCTCGGGGACGCGGTCCGGCTCGCCCGGCGCACCCTGGGCACGATCCGCGCCAACCTGCTGTGGGCCTTCGGCTACAACCTGGTGACCGTGCCGCTCGCCATGGTCGGTCTGCTCAACCCGATGGTCGCAGCGGTGGCCATGTCGGTGAGCTCACTGCTCGTGGTGGGCAACAGCCTGCGGCTACGGGCCTGGCAGCCGGCGCCGACGCCGGCCCGGGCCGGCGCGCGGGGCGGAGACCGGGACCCCAAGCCCGTCAGCACAGGAGGTCGTACCCGATGAGCGTGCCCACGGCCCGACGAGCGGCCGAGCCGACGACCGAACGGACGACGGGGCGGACGACCGGCCCCCGAGCCTGGCGCCCGACCCGTCGCCGGATCACCGACAGCCTGCTCGCCGCGCTCGCTCCCGTCGCGGCGTGCTGTGTCGCCCTGGCCGGCCTGACCACCTGGGTGGGCTCCGGCAACGCGGGCAGCCCGGCGCGGATCGCGGTCACCGACGGGCGGGTCTTCCTGCCGTACGGCGACGTCCGCGACACCGCCGCGTTCTTCCGGATCACCAACTCCGGCGGCGCGGACGACCGGCTGCTGAAGGTGACGTCGTCCGCTGTCGACGGTGACCTGGCGCTCAGCCGGCACCGCATGACCGACGGCCGGATGGCGTATGCGGAGACGGTCGACTCGGCCCGGGTGCCGGCGGGCGGTGGCCTCGCCATGTCGCCGTACGGCCTGGACGTGACGCTGCGAGTCGGCTCGGGGTGGCAGACGGGCACCTATGTGCCGTTCACGCTCCACTTCGAGCACGGCGGCCGGATCGAGGTGCAGGCGGTGGTGATCCGCCCGGGCGAGCAGCGGTGAGGGCTGCTCCACAACTCCGGACGTCCCCAGAAATGCCGCACTTCCAACTGTCGGTCGGAGAGCACGCCCAGTTCCCTCTTCGTGACGTGTCCTGTATCACTCTTCTGGGCTTGAGTGCGGGATGGGGGTGTTGTGCGTACCCACCCGTGACGAGTGGGCCCCGGATGCGAGGATGAGGGCCGTCATGACTGCTGGGTGGTGTGTGCGCGCGATTCGGGCCGCGGTGTTCGCGTCCGTCTGTGTGCTGCTCGCTGCCCTCGGACACGTGCTCATGTCGGGCGCCGCAGTTCCGTGGTGGACCCTGGTCGCCGGTGCCGCCGTCACGGGCGGCGCGGGCTGGTGCCTGGCGGGCCGGGAGCGGGGACTCCCGCTGGTCGTGTCCGTCGTGGTCGTCGCCCAGGGCGGGCTGCACGCGGCCTTCGAGTTCGCGCAGTCCTCCGCCCGCGTCGGGCAAGGCATGGGTGCCATGGGCTCCATGGCCGGCTCCACGTCCGGGCAGACCGGCTCCATGGGCGACATGTCGATGGGATCCATGGGCTCCATGCCCGCAGACCACGCGGCCACCGCCCATATGGGCAGCGGCCACATGGGCATGAGCCACATGGACCCGGGTCACATGGGGATGGGCCACGACATGGCCGGCACCTCCTCGCTCGGCATGTTCGCCGCCCACACCCTCGCCGCGCTGCTGTGCGGCCTGTGGCTGGGGCACGGGGAGCGTGCCGCGTTCCGCATCCTGCGGGCCGTCGCCGGATGGCTGGCCGCCCCGCTGCGGCTGTCGTTCGCTCTGCCCGCGCCGCCGCACCGTCCGCGGCTGCGTCCGCGGCGCGGTCGTTCCGAGCGGGCGCCGCGGCTGCTTCCGCTCGTCCATACGATCACCTCTCGGGGGCCTCCGGCGGGGATCGCTGTCGTCTGAGACAGCCGGTTCCCCGAGGCCGTACGGACACGGACGTCGACGCGTCGACGCCGACCGTGCCTCGGGCCTCGGCCGTACCTGCGTACGGCCGTGTCCCCTGCATCCCCGGACTCCTGCGGCGGCGACGCCGTGGCGCTTGCCGTCGTCGTGTCGGCCGCCGTGCCGGAGTCCGGAATACCGAGAAGGACTCAGGTGATCACTCCTGCCCTGCCCTCCTCACGCGCGACCCGCGTGAGCCAGACGAAGGCAGTAAAAGGCTCCAGAACGGTGTCCTGCGACGAGTCGACGACCGCATGGGCGCTGGCCGCCCGTGGCGGTGACCCGGATGCCACCGACCGTTTCGTACGCTCGCTGCACCGTGACGTCGTGCGGTACGTGGCGCATCTGTCCGCCGATCCGCAGGCCGCCGACGACCTGGCCCAGGACACGTTCCTGCGCGCGCTCGGCAGTCTGCACCGGTTCGAGGGCCGGTCTTCCGCGCGCGCATGGCTGCTGTCCATCGCGCGTCGCGCGGTCATCGACAGCCACCGGTACGCCGCCGCCAGGCCGCGGCTGTGCGACACCGACGACTGGACGCTGGTGGCCGAACGCGCCCAGCCGACCGGCCTGCCGGGCTTCGACGACGGCATCGCGCTGCTCGACCTGCTGGACGGGCTGCCCGACGAGCGCCGCGAGGCGTTCGTCCTGACCCAGATGGTGGGCCTGCCCTACGCGGAGGCGGCCGAGATGAGTGACTGCCCCGTCGGCACGGTCCGCTCACGCGTGGCCCGCGCCCGGGCCACTCTCGTCGAGCAGTTGACCGAGGCCGAGGACGGAGAAGAAGCCGAACCTGCCGTCGTGGCCGCGTGACCGGCTGCCCGGTGTCGGTTCCCCCTGCCGGGAACTGACACCGGGTTCGCCCCGACTACTGGAACGGGCGGCGGAGTTCCGCCCGTGCATCTAGTGGATCTGGGGAGTTTCGATGCGTTCTCGTGTGGGGCGGGCTACGACGGCCGCGGTGGTCGGCGGCCTACTGGCGGCGGGCTGTGGCGGCGGGAGCGGCGACACGGCGAGCCCTGCCGCCGGGAAGGACGACTCCGCGGGCTACCCGGTCACCGTCACCGACTGCGCGGGCGCCGAGACCACCTTCGGTTCGGCCCCGAAGAACATCGTCACCAGCAACGCCTCCGGCCTGGAACTGCTGCTGCGGCTGGGCGCCGGGGACAAGGTGATCGGCACCGGCTTCCCGCCCGGCAAGGGCACGTTGCCCGGTGAGCTGGACGCGCAGGCGCAGCAGGTGAAGGTGCTGAGCGACACCGTCATCCCCAAGGAGAAACTCCTCGGCTCCGGCGCCGACCTGTACATCGACACCTTCGCCTCGATGAACATGGGCGCAGGCATGGGGGACGCGCCGACCGAGGAGGAGTTCGGGGCGGCCGGCATCAAGCACACCTTCCTGAAGTCCACGGCGTGCGCCGCCATGAGCAAGAGCCCGGTCACGGACCTGTCCGCCGTCGAGGACGACATCACCTCCCTCGGCGCCGTCACCGGGACGAGCGCGAAGGCCGGGGAACTCGTCGACGGGATGAAGCAGAAGGTGGACGCCGTCCGCAAGGCGGTGGGCGGCACGCCCGAGGGTGAGCGGCCGACCTACTTCTTCTTCGACTACGACGCCGGCACCAAGCAGCCCATGGCCGTCTGCAACCGCCAGGTCGCCAACGCGGTCATCACCCTCGCCGGGGCCCGCAACGTCTTCGCCGACTGCGACGGCGACTACAAGCAGGTCGGCTGGGAGGACGTGATCGCCAAGAACCCGGACTGGATCCAGCTCGGCGTGCGCAACCGGGGGAGTGAGGCCGCGAACAAGAAGGCCTTCGACGAGGCACGCACATGGCTGGAGTCGAACCCCGCCACCAAGGGCCTGAACGCCGTCAAGGAGGGGCATTTCCTGCGCATCGGCTCCGAGCAGACGACCATCGCCGGGGTCGAGAACGCCGACACCGTCGAGGCGATCGCGAAGACCTTGTACCCGGGCAAGGTCGGCTGACCGTGACGTCCTTGCTGTCGCGGCCCGAGACGGCTCCGAAGACCCGGACGGTGCCCGTCGGGCCGCTGGCGTCGGTGCTCTGCGTCGTGCTCCTGGCCGCGCTGACGGCCGCTGTGGCCTGGGGTTCGACGTCCGTCCCGCCCGCAGAGGTGTGGAGCGTGGTGTGGCGCCGGCTGTCCGGCGAGGCCCCGCGGCCGGGCACGAACGACCTGATCGTCTGGCAACTCCGCGTACCGCGCGCCCTGTTGGCGGCCCTCGTCGGCGCAGGGCTCGGTCTCGTCGGTACGGCGGTGCAGGCGCTGGTGCGCAACCCGCTGGCCGATCCGTACCTCCTGGGCATCTCCAACGGTGCCTCCCTCGGTGCGGTCGCCGCGATCGTGCTCGGGCTGGGCGCCGGTGGCGCGCTGGGACTCGGGCTGTCCGGGGCGGCCTTCGCGGGAGCCCTGGCCACCTTCGCGCTCGTGTGGGCCGTGGCCCGCAGGGGTGGTGGGTTCGCGCCGCTGCGGCTGGTGCTGGCCGGGGTGGCGATCGGGCAGTTCCTGTCCGGGTTCACCAGCTATCTCGTGCTCCAGGCCGGCGACGAGCAGCAGACCCACAGCGTGCTGTTCTGGCTCATGGGCAGTCTCAGCGGAGCGAACTGGGATCTGCTCGTCGTACCGGCGGTCGCGGTGCCGGCCGGGTGGCTGTGCCTCCAGGCGCGCGCCCGGGGCCTGAACGCCCTCCTGATGGGCGACGAGACCGCGGCCGGGCTCGGTATCGACGTCACCCGGCTGCGACGCGAACTGTTCACGGTGACGAGCGTGCTCACCGGCGTCCTGGTGGCCGTCTCGGGCGCGATCGCCTTCGTCGCGCTGATGGTGCCGCACGTCTGCCGCCTGGTCGTCGGCGGGGACCACCGGCGCCTGCTGCCCGTCTCGGCACTGTTCGGGGCGCTGCTCCTGGTCGTGGTCGACATCGTCTGCCGTACGGCCATGGACACACAGGAGCTGCCGGTCGGTGTCGTCACCTCGCTGATCGGTGCTCCGGCACTGCTGTATTTGCTGGACCGGCGCCTGGGGAGCGGCAGTTGAGGATCGACATCGAGGACCTGCACGTCGCGTACGCCGGCCGTACGGTCGTCGCCGGTGCCCGACTCATCGCGGCGGAGGGCGAGATCACCGGCCTCGTCGGCCCGAACGGCAGCGGCAAGTCCACGCTCCTGCGCACCGTCTACCGGCATCTGAAGCCGACCGCGGGCCGGGTCCTGCTGTCCGGCACCGACCTGCGCCGGCTGACCCCCGCCGAGACGGCCCGCCATGTCGCGGCTCTCCCGCAGGAGCGGGGCGGCGACTTCGAGCTGACCGTACGCGAGGTCGTCGCCATGGGCCGTACGCCCTACAAGCGGGCCTTCGCCGGGGAGGACACCACCGACCGGGACGTCGTCGCCCGCGCTCTCGCGGACGTCGGCATGGAGCACCACACCGGGCGTCGGTTCACCGAACTGTCCGGCGGGGAACGCCAACGCGTCCTGCTGGCCCGGGCGTTCGCCCAGCAGCCGGACGTCCTGGTCCTGGACGAGCCCACCAACCACCTCGACATCCGCCACCAGGTGGAACTGCTCGCCCTGCTGCGCGCCGGGCGCCGTACGACCCTGGTCTCGCTGCACGACCTCAACGCCGCCGCCTCCGTCTGCGACCGGCTGCACGTGCTGCACGACGGCCGGGTCGTCGCGTCCGGACCGCCCCGCGAGGTGCTGCAACCCGCCCTGCTGGCCGAGGTGTTCGGCGTACGGGCGACCGTCGTGGACCACCCGCTGACCGGCGATCCGCTGATCGCCTTCGACCACCGGGCTCCCGCGGACGCGTCGGACGGGCAGCACAACAGGGATGTCCCCGTGTCGGCCCCGAGCGGCGTCTTGGGGGCTGGTCCCGGGCGGTCACACCGGTGAGCGCCCACGATCGCGAAAGGTCACGAACTATGAGCGACATCGAAGGCATTGCCGGCCTGGACCCGGTGGCCACCTTCTGCGGCAACTGTGACTGCGGCTGCCCGCAACTCTTCGTCGACCCCGCGGCCCCGGCCGAGCGCCGGGTGATCCTCACGGATGACTTCGGGCAGCGGGTGCAGATGAGCGCGGACCAGTTCTCGTCGCTGGTCGCGGAGGCCAAGTCCGGCAAGCTGGACGGCCTCGCCACGACCTGATTCCGCATTTCATCGTATTTCCGGCCATGTTCGGGAACTCGGCGCCGGGCGCTCCCGACCTCTGGAACGAGGCTGCTGACCGCAGTCGACCGTGAGGGGGAGGGGCGCGAGAGTGAAGGACCGCTGGGTTCTCGTGGCCGTGGCGGGCGCGCTGTCGTTCGTGGCGATGCTCGACATGAACATCGTCAACGTGGCGCTGGCCGACATCGCCGAGGGCCTGCACGTCCCGGCCGCCACGGCACAGTGGGCGGCGCTGGGCTACCAACTCCCGGTCATCGCCCTGCTGTTGCCGGTCGGCCGATGGCTGGACGGCGCGGGCACGCGGCCCGCGCTGCTGGCGGCCACCATCGGGTTCGCGCTGTGCAGCGCCCTGGCCGCGCTGTCTCCCTGGGCGGCCTGGCTGATCGCGGCACGGATCGGCCAGGGCGCCTGCGGTGCGGTGCTGTTCGTGCTCATGCCGGTCCTGGCGATCCGTGCCGTACGGCCCGAAGCGCGCGCCCGTGCCATGAGCGTGCCCGCGACCCTCGGCCCGCTCGGCGCCGTGACCGGCCCTGCGATGGGCGGGCTGCTGCTGGACCACCTGGGCTGGCGTTGGGTCTTCCTGGTGAAGATCCCGTTCTGTCTGCTGGCGTTGATCGTTGCCTGGAAGGCGCTGCCCAAGGACGGGGCACTGCGCGTACTCGATCGGCGGGCCCTGGCCGACGCGCTCGCGGTGGCCGGTGGGCTGGCCGCGCTGCTGCTCGCCCTGACACTGGGTTCCGAGAAGCCGACGTGGTTCCTGCTCGCGGCAGCCGCCGTACCGCCACTGTGGTGGTGGCTGCGCGGGCCGGGCGGCCGTCCGGTGACCGGCGTCCTGCGGGCGGCGGGGCTGTTCCGGGCGCACGGCGCCGTGCTGGCACTGGCAGCCGGGTTCGCCGCCATGCACTACGTCGTCGCCCTGCACCTCCAGCGGGACGCCGGCGTCAGCGCCACCGCCACCGGGCTGACCGTGCTCGCCTTCCCGCTCGGCATGGCGCTGGCCGGGCCCCTGGGCGGACGGCTCGCCGACCGGTACGGCCTGCGACGGATGGCGGTCACCGGCGCCTGCCTCACGGCGGCCGGGCTCCTCCTGCTGATCCCCCTCGGCGACGGCTGGTCCCCGCCCGACGTGGCCTGGCGGCTGGCGCTGGCCGGCGTCGGCATGGGTCTCAACGGCGGCCCGACCCAGGCCCTGGTCATGGGCGCCGCCCCGGCGGAGCGCACCGCGACCGTCGGTTCGACGGTGCAGGTCGCCCGCAGCCTCGGCTTCACCCTCGGCCCCGCCCTGGCGACCGCCGCCTGGGCCCTCGCCGGCTCCGGCGACGGGGCGCGGGCCGGGCTGGCCCTCGCCGCCGTGGCCGCCTGTCTCGCCGTCCCCCTCCTCTCCCTCCCCGGCCGACGGGACGCCGCCGTGCCCGAGCGCAGCACCGACACCGTCTCGACCTGATCCAGGAGTCCCCATGTGCGGAATCACCGGCTGGGTGTCCTTTCACCAGGACGTCCGCAGCCAGGCCCCGGTCATCGAGGCCATGACCGCCGAGCTCACCCGGCGCGGCCCCGACGCCGGGGGCGTATGGCTGGGCGAGCGTGCCGCGATCGGCCACCGCCGCCTGGCGGTCATCGACCTCGAAGGCGGCGTACAGCCGATGACCGACCGGCCGAACGAGCCGACGGCCGTGCTGAGTCACAGCGGCGAGATCTACAACCACCACGCACTGCGAGCCGAACTCCGAGGCCGTGGACACGTGTTCCGCACCCGCAGCGACACCGAGGTCGTGCTGCGCGCCTACGCCGAGTGGGGCGAGGCCGTGGCCGACCACCTGGACGGCATGTTCGCGTTCGCCGTCTGGGACGAGCGCGCCGAGCGGCTGCTCCTCGTCCGCGACCGGCTCGGCGTGAAACCGCTGTACTGGGCGGCCGTCGACGGAGGCCTGGCCTTCGCCTCCGAGCCCAAGGCGCTCTTCCGGCACCCCGAGATACGGCCCCGGGTGGACGCGGACGGGCTGCGGGAGGCGTACAGCCTGCTGTTCAACACCGGGCCGACGGTGTGGTCCGGCGTCCGGGAGGTCGAGCCGGGCGGGCTGCTCGTCCTGGACCGGGACGGCATCCGTGAACGCCGCTACTGGCAGCTGGAGGCCGGTGCCCACGAGGACGACCAGGACGTCACCGTGGACCGGATCAGCAGCCTCGTCGGAGCGGCCGCCCGCAGCCAGTTGGAGGCCGACGTCCCGCTGTGCAGCCTGCTCTCCGGCGGCATCGACTCCACCCTGCTCACCGCCCTGCTCGCCGACGAACTCCGCCTGTGTGAGGGACCCGACGCCCGCATCCGCTCCTACGCCGTCGACTACAGCGACCAGGCCGAGCAGTTCACCGGCGACGTCCTGCGCACCGGCCACGACACCCCGTACGCCACCGAGGCGGGCGCGTTCATCGGCACCGACCACAGCACTGTCGTACTCGACCCGCGTGCGCTGCTCGACCCCGAGCACCGCAAGGCCGTGGTCGTCGCCCGCGACTCGCCGATCGGCGTCGGCGACATGGACACCTCGCTGTACCTGCTGTTCGGGGAGATCCGGCGGCACTCCACCGTCGCCCTGTCCGGCGAGGCCGCCGACGAGGTCTTCGGCGGCTACCCCTGGTTCCACAACCCCAAGGCGCTCGCCGCCGCCACCTTCCCCTGGCTGCTGGTCACCGGCGACGAGGCCGCCATGCCGCTCAACCCCGAACTCGGCCTGCGCATCGGCGAGTTCCGCGACGACACCTACCGCGACGCCCTGGCCGCCGTCCCGCACCTCGACGGCGAAACCCCCACCGAGCACCGGCAACGCGAGATGCAGCACCTGTCCCTGACCCGCTGGCTGCGCCAGCTCCTGCACCGCAAGGACCGGTTGAGCATGGCCCAGGGACTGGAGGTCCGCGTCCCCTACTGCGACCACCGGCTCGTCCAGTACGCCTTCGACGCGCCCTGGGCGCTGCAGAGCTTCGACGGCCGGGAGAAGAGCCTGCTGCGCGCCGCCGGAGCGGGACTGGCTCCCGACTCGGTGCTGCAGCGACCCAAGAACCACTACCCGGCCACGCACCACCCCGACTACAACCGCGGACTGCAGGACCTGGCCCGCGACGCCCTGTCCCTGGAACAGGTCCGCGCGCTGGCCGACGAGACCCGCCTCAAGCCCTGTCTCGACGCCCCGCCCGAGCACCTGGAGTGGGGTCACCGCCTGCGCCTAGAACGTGTCGTCGACCTCGCCCTGTGGCTGGACCACCACCAGCCCGAACTCGCCCTCTGAGGAGCCTCATCCATGACCAGCCAGGAGCCGCTCGCGGCCGTGGACACGCAGCCGCTCGCCGACCCGGTCCCGCTGACGGGGTGCCCGTACAAGGCCGACCCCTATCCGTTGTACGAGCGGATGCGCGAGGCCGGGCCGGTCCACCGGGTCCTCTTCCCGAGCGGCGTACAGGCCTGGCTCGTCACCGGATACGACGCCGCGCACGCCGCGCTGAACGACGACCGGCTCGGCAAGAACCACGACCGCGGCAATGACCGCTGGCGGGCCCGCGCCTCGATCATGCCCGAGCCGCAGCACTCGCAGCTCCAGGTCCACCTCCTCCACCAGGACCCGCCCAAGCACACGCACATGCGGCGCTTCGTGACCGACGCCTTCACACCGCGCCGGATCGAGCAACTCCGACCCCGTTTCCAGGAGTTGGCGGACGCACTCGTCGACGCGCTCCCCGAGGGCGGGCCCACCGACCTCGTGGCCGGCTTCGCCGCCCACTTCCCCTTCCGGGTCCTCGCCGAAGTCATCGGCCTGCCGAGGGAGTTGGCCGAGCGCTTCGACCGCGACTGGGGCAAGGTCGTCCAGCCGGTGGGTCCGACGGACCCGGGGCGCCCGCTGTACGAAGCCCGGCTGCAGGGGCTGCAGAGCTACATCGCCGAGGTCGTCACCCACAAACGGGAACACGCGGACGACGACCTGCTCAGCCGCCTCGTGTTGGCCCGCGGCCAGCGAGAACTGTCCCAGGAAGAGCTGGACTCGATGATCTTCCAGCTGCTCGTCGCCGGCCAGGAACCGGTCACGAACCAGATCACCACGGCCCTGATCGCCCTGTTCCGCCACCCCGACCAGCTCGCCCGGCTGCGCGACGACCCCGCCCTCATGCCTCGCGCGGTCGAGGAACTCCTGCGCCACGACAGCGCCTTCGAGCTGACCACCTGGCGCTTCTTCGACCAGGACAGCGACCTGCACGGCACCCGGATCCCGGCCGGCGACTCCGTGATCGTGTCCCTGTGCGCGGCCAACCGCGATCCGCGTCGCTTCGACGACCCCGACGCACTCGACCTGGACCGCTCGCCCAACCCCCACCTCGCCTTCGGCCACGGCATCCACTTCTGCCCCGGCGCCGCCCTCGCCCGCGCCGAACTCCAGATCGCCCTGGGCACCCTGCTCCGACGCCTGCCCGGCCTGCACCTCGCCATCGGCGACGAAGACATCGAGTGGACCCCGGCCGTCCTGGGCCGCGGTACCAACCGCCTGCCCGTCGGCTACGACCGACGGCTGTGAAGCCGATCTCCGGCTGAGCCGAGCCCACCCACCGAAGGCGCCTCACTCGCCGAGGCGCAATGCCGCCATGCCCGCACGCCCCCCGGAGGAACGACATGCCGCTGATGACCGCTCCGGACACAGCGCCCACGACCATCGGCGCCGCGATCCTGAACCTGCTCCTGCCGCACCACCGCACGACCGACCAGAACCGCGCCTCGGCCGAGGCCTTCCCGCATCAACTGCACCGCATCACCGACTTCGTGCGGAAGGGTGCCCCCATCGTCCTCACCCTGCCCGGCTTCCCGTGCAAGTCGCCCAACCCCGCCAAGACCCTGGGCCACCTCCCGGACATGGGTGAGCGCCTCTCCCTCACCTTCCTCGACTCGCTGTGCAGCGAGATCGAGAAGATCCACTCACCCGGCGCCCGCGTCGTCATCTGCTCCGACGGCCATGTCTTCGGCGACCTGATCCGCGTGCCCGATGACCGGATCGACGCGTACTCCGACGAACTGAGCGCGCTCATCGGCCAGTTGAACCTGACACGCCTGTCCGTCTTCGACCTGCGCGACGTCCTCGGCGACCTCCCCCACGACGCCAAACGCGCCCACGTCCACGACCGTTACGCCCCCACCCTGGACGCCCTGCGCGCCGAGGTCCGCGCCGACGCCCCCACCCTTGCGCTGTACCGCGGCATCACCCGTTTCCTCGTCGACGACACCGCCGACTTCACCGGCACCCGGTCCGCTCTCCAGCGAGAGTGCCGCCGGCGGGCGTACGGAGTCATCCAGCGCAGCCGGGCCTGGGGCGAGCTGATCGCCGAGCACCACGCGCACGCCGTACGCCTGTCGATCCACCCCCAGCCGGTCGGCGCCCCCAAGTTCGGCATCCGCCTCCTCGACGCCCCGGACGCCTGGACCACCCCCTGGCACTCCGCCGCCCTGCGCGAGCACGACGGCACCTGGACCCTGATGCCGAGGGCCCGTGCCCAGCGGCTCGGCCGCCTGGTCCACCGCGACAGCAGACCGAGCCACTTCGAACGGTCACGGGACGACGGTCAGCGCTCCTCGGCCACCTTGCGCAGATAGGTGCCGAGCCGGTCGATGGCCGACGGATTGCGGGGGCTCTCGACCAGGTCGACGTAGTCGAGGACGAAGATCCTCTTGTGCTTGACGGCGGAGACGTTGCGCAGGGGCGCGTAGGACAGCAGGAACTTCTTCTTCTGCTCGGCGCTGACGTTTCCGTAGTCGCAGATCACGATGACGTCCGGGTCGCGCTCCACGACGGTCTCCCAGCCCACGGTGGTCCAGGAGTCCTCGAGGTCGTGCATGACGTTGACGCCGCCGGCCTCGCTGATGATCTGCTCCGGGGCGGCGTAGCGGCCGGAGGTGAACGGCTGGTCCTGGCCGCTGTCGTACAGGAACACCTTCGGCCGGTCGGCAGCCCCGGGCGCCTTCGCCCGCACGTCGGCGATCTGCTTCTTGAAGTCGGCGATCAGCGTGGCGGCCCGCTTCTCGACGCCGAACAGCTTCCCGAGGTTGGTCAGGTCGGCGTACAGGGCCTCCAGGGGCGGCATGATGCCGCGCGCGGTCTCCGTACGGCCGTTGTGGCAGGACTCCGTGAGGACGTACGACGGGATGCCGAGCTTCTTCAGGGCGTTTGGGGTGAAGCCGCCGTCCTCACGGAAGCCGTAGTTCCAGCCGGCGAAGACGAGGTCTGCGCGGGCGTCGACGACGTTCTCCTTGGTGAGCTGGTCCTTGGAGAGCCACTTGACCTTGTCGTAGCCGTCCTTCCACGGCACGGAGCTGAGATCGCCCTTGTCGTCGGGCATGGCGAACCCGGCCATGCGGTCCTCCAGGCCGAGGGCGAACATCAGCTCGGTGATGCCGACGTCGTTGGTGACGACGCGCTCCGGGACCTTGTCGAAGGTGACCTTGCGGCCGCAGTTGGTGAGAGTGACGGCGGTGGACTTCGCGTCCGTGGACGACTCGACGTTCGCACCGCATCCGGTGGCGGCGGCCGCGAGGCAGAGGGCCGCGGCGAGCAACTTGCGCATGGGGTCCTAACTGGGATTCACAGGGTCACTTGACGGCTGGAGGAGATCGAAAAGGAGCTGGAGCGCGCCCGTCTCCGGGTGCCGCACCTGATGGGCGCGCACTCCGAACACGTCGGCGAGCAGGGCAGGCCGGAGCACGTCGTGCGGAGGCCCGCAGGCCACGATCCGGCCGCCGTCGACGACGTACAGGACGTCGCAGTGCGCGGCGGCCAGGTTGAGGTCGTGCAGCGCGGCGAGGACGGTGAGGCCGCTGCCGCGCACCAGCGCGAGCACGTCCAACTGGTGGGCGATGTCGAGGTGGTTGGTGGGTTCGTCGAGGACCAGGACCCGCGGCTGCTGGGTGAGTGCCCGGGCGATCAGGACGCGCTGCTTCTCGCCGCCGGACAGGGTGAGGAACCCCCGGTCGGCGAGATGCGTCACGCCCGTGCGGGTCATGGCCTCGTCGCACAGGGCGCGGTCCTGCGCGGCCGTGCGGTTCCGGTGCGGCAGGCGTCCCATCGCCACCACTTCGGCGACGGTGAAGTCGAACTCGGCGGACGACTCCTGCGGCAGCGCCGCCAGTTCCCGGGCGGTGGCCCGCGGATCCATGGCGTGCAGGTCGGCCCCGTCGAGGCGGACGACTCCCCGGGCCGGGCGCAGCGCCCGGTACACGCAGCGCAGCAGTGTCGACTTGCCGCTGCCATTGGGGCCGACGAGCCCGACGAACGCACCACTGTCCGCGGCGAGCCGGACGTCCTCGACGATCCTGATCCCGGCCGCCTCGACCGTCAGGTCCTCGATGTCGAGCCGCATCGTCACCGGCCTCCGAACGCGTAGCCGCCCCGCCGCATCAGCAGCAGGAAGGCGGGGACTCCGACCACCGCGGTGATCACGCCGACGGGCAGTTCGGCTGGGGCGAGCAGCAGCCGTGACAGCAGGTCCGCCCACACCAGCAGCACCGCTCCGGCGAGCGGCGCCACGGCCAGCACCCGCCGGTGATCGGCGCCGACCAGCATCCGTACGACGTGCGGCACCATCAGCCCGACGAACCCGATGGCGCCGCTGACCGCGACCACCGTGCCGGTCACGGCCGCGGTGACGAGGAACAACTCCCTGCGCAGCCGGGCCGGCCGGACGCCGAGCGCGGCGGACGTCTCGTCCCCCATCGCGAGGGCGTTGAGCGCCTCGGCCCGCAGGCGCAGCCACGCCCATCCGGCCGCCACGGTCACCGCGGCCAGCGGCACTTGGGCCCAGGTCGCGCCGCCCAGGCTGCCCAGCAGCCACATCATCGCCGAGCGGGCCGCCTCGCCGCGGGCCGCGCCGAACACCATGACGGTGGTGACGGCTTCGAAGCCGTACGCCAGTGCCGTCCCGGTCAGGATCAGCCGCAGCGGGGTGAGTCCGTGCGGCGACCGGGCCACTGCGTACACCAGCGCCATCGCCGCGAGCGCCGACGCGAAGGCGGACAGGGACAGTGCCCAGACCCCGAGCCCCGCGAACGCGCCGAGCAGGATCACGGCGTTGGCGCCCACCGCGGCGCCGGAGGAGATGCCCAGCACGAACGGGTCGGCGAGTGCGTTGCGCACCATCGCCTGCACGGCCACGCCGACGGCCGCGAGCCCGGCCCCGACGACCGCGCCGAGCACGACGCGCGGCAGCCGGATCTCCCAGACGATCGTGTACGCGGCGACGTCCTGGCCGGCGATGGTCCCGCCGGTCAGCCCGGCCCCGAGCAGCCGCAGGACCTCGCCCCACCCGATCCCGGCGGCTCCGAGCCCCACGCCGCACAGGAGCGAGACGAGCAGGAGCAGGGCCAGGCCGGGGACGAGGGACACCACGGACAGCCGTGACGGACCGGATCTCGGTGTCGGTTTCGGTGTCGGTGTCGGTGTCCGGAGCGGACTTCGGTGCACGGGCGGGCGGTCCTTCGCCTGGGGCCGCCTGTGAACGTCGAGCAGGGAGGCAGCCCGTACGGCCGTGCCGGCCGCGCGGTCCCCTCTCGCAGTCCGCGGCGAGCAGTCAACGGGTCGCACCCACCACGGGCAATCGGGCTCACGCGACGGACCGCACAGGTCCCCACGCACACCGTTGCGGGTCAGCGCCGGACTCTCACCGGACTTCCCCCGCGGGAGGCCCGGGGAGCGTAACAGAGGGGTGTTCGGGGGCTGCGAGGCAGGGCCGCCGTGCGCTGCCGCCGGAGGTGTTGTCAGTGGGCCGTGTTATGCAGGGGGGACCTGGGAGGTGACCCGATGTTGATCGATACGACCGCTCCGCTGGCCCGTGCCTGCGTCGAAGCGATCCGGACCGGCGACGTGGCGGCGTTGCGGGACCTGCTCACCGCGCATCCGGGACTGGCGACGGCGCGAGTGGGCAACATGAAGAGCACGCGGACCCTGCTGCACGTCGCCACCGACTGGCCCGGCCACGCGCCGAACGGTCCCGGCACGGTGACGGCGCTGGTCGAGGCGGGGGCGGACGTCAATGCCCGGTTCACCGGCGCACACCGCGAGACCCCGCTGCACTGGGCGGCCAGCAGCGACGACGTGCCCGTCCTCGACACGCTCCTCGACCTGGGCGCGGACATCGAGGCGGACGGCGGGGTGATCGGCGACGGCACGCCGCTGGCGGACGCGGTGGCCTTCGGGCAGTGGCAGAGCGCACGGCGGCTGGTCGCACGCGGCGCCCGCGCCAACCTGTGGCAGGCCGCCGCCCTCGGCGAAGCCGACCGGGTAGCCGTGTGCTTCACGTCCGAGTCCGAGCCGCCCGCCGCGCAGGACATCACCGCCGCCTTGTGGTGTGCCTGTCATGGCGGGCAGCAGGGGATGGCCGACTACCTGCTGCGACGCGGCGGTGACGTCAACTGGATCGGCTACGACCGGCTGACCGCGCTGGACGCCGCCGAGCGTTCGGGCCACCCCACGCTGGTCGGATGGCTGCGCGATCAAGGGGCGAGGTCCGCCGAGGAGTTGGTCTGACAGCGGGCGGACGAGGAAACCTACGCCTGCCGCCGACGTGCGGCCGTCCATGGCTGGGTGAAGACTGAGATGTGGCGGGGCCGGTGCGCTCTGCCGACATCGACACGAGGTGCGAACGGACCCGCGCACCACGCCCCCGCTGCCCGCCCGGACGTCGAGCGCCGTCATCCGTCCGCGGCTCACCGCAGCCACACAGAGGGGTCCGGTCATGGGCGGCATCAACGGAACGGCACTCGAAGGTCTGCGTGAGGCAGTGCGGGGGCCCGTCATCACGGAGCAGGACCCGGGCTACGACGCGGCCCGCAGTATCTACAACGCCATGATCGACCGGCGCCCCGCGGCGTTCGCGCAGTGCGTGGACGCCGCGGACGTGCGGGCCGTGCTCTCCTTCGCCAGGGAGACCGGAGTCGAGCTCGCGGTGAAGGGCGGCGGCCACAGCGGACCGGGTCTGTGCCTGGTCGACGACGCGCTCGTCCTCGACCTGTCGACCATGCGCGGGGTGCGCGTCGACCCCGCCGCGATGACCGCACAGGTCGCCGGCGGCGCGCAGCTGGGCGACCTGGATCACGCCGCCCACACCTTCGGCCTGGGCGTACCGGCCGGCATCATCTCGATGACGGGGGTGGGCGGGCTCACCCTCGGCGGCGGTCATGGCTACCTGACCCGCAAGTACGGCCTGACCATCGACAGCCTCCAGTCCGCCGATGTCGTCCTTGCCGACGGAACGTTCGTCACCGCCTCCGAGGAGGAGCACCCGGACCTGTTCTGGGCGCTGCGGGGCGGCGGCGGGAACTTCGGCGTCGTCACGTCGTTCAATTTCCGGCTGCACCCGGTGGACACGGTCGGAGTCGCGGTGACGGTGTGGCCGGTCGACCGGACACCCGAAGTGCTGCGCTGGTACCGCGAGTTCATGCCCGCGGCGCTGCCGGACCTGTACGGCTTCTTCAGCGTCTTCGTCATCCCGCCCGGGCCGCCGTTCCCCGAGCCGATCCACGGGCAGAAGATGTGCGGCGTCGTCTGGTGCTACACCGGTGACCTGCGGGGCGACCGCCTGGAGCAGACACTGTCCGCGGTGAACGAACCGGCACCGCCCGCCTTCCACTTCACCACGCCCATGCCCTACCCCGGCCTGCAGGGCATGTTCGACGAGCTGATCCCCAAGGGCTACCAGTGGTACTGGCGCGGCGACTTCTTCGACTCGATCTCCGACGCCGCGATCGAAGTGCACCACAAGTACGGCGAGAACATCCCGACCGAGCTGTCGCTGATGCACCTGTACCCCGTGGACGCGGCGGCCCACCAGGTCGGCCCCGACGACACGGCCTGGGCCTACCGGGACGCCGTCTGGTCCGGAGTGATCGCCGGCATCGACCCGGACCCCGCCAACGCCGACCTGATCCGGCAATGGAGCGTCGACTACTGGACCGACCTGCACCCGCACTCCATGGGCGGCTCCTACATCAACTTCATCGGCGAGGCCGAGAGCTCGGACCGCGTCCGGGCCACCTACCGCGGTCACTTCGACCGCCTTGCCGCGACCAAGCACACCTACGACCCGGACAACTTCTTCCGCGCCAACCAGAACATCCCGCCGACGGGCGGCTGACGTCCGCCGCCCCCGTCGTGCACCCGTGCGGGGGAGCTGGGGCAGGGACCCGAGCGTTGTCGGCCACTGGGCGGCAGTGCGCCGGTGCGGGGAGTGTCGGAGGGCGGCAGGACGATGGAATCCCAGGTGGGACCGACGACCTGATCACCTTGGTCGGGCAGGGCAGGGCAGGGCAAGGCAGGGCAGCGGCACGAGTGTGGACACCCTCATGGACACGTGGCGGGTCCTCGACGCGGGCTCGCACGCGGAGCCCGCCCTGGAGCGGCTGCGGTTCTCCCATCCGGACCTCGCCCTGCCGGCCGACCAACCGCCTTGGCGCTCCTCACCATTCATGCACGGCCTGCGCTCGCTGCCCGTACGGTACGAACGGCCGAAGCGGGGCTGCCGGAGCGGTCGGCACGGCAGCGCTCGTCGCTGTGGCGCTATCTGGCGGGCCTGATCCGCAACGCCCGCTGACCTGCGTATGCCGCGGTGGCTCGGAGCGGCCCCGTGATCGACTGGAGGCCCGTCCGGCAGCGGCGTACGGTCGAATGGTGGCGGGAACCAGTCACCGAACCCCCGTCACGGCGCGATGCCATGAGCAACCCCGAGCCGACACCCGAAGCACGGACCACCCCGCAGAAGACGGAGCGGAGCGAGGGCCGTGGCAGCGGTATGGCGCTGCTGGTCATAGCCTCGTGCCAGCTGATGGTGGTGCTCGACATCACCATCGTGAACATCGCCCTGCCGGAGATCCAGCGCTCGCTCGACTTCTCCACGACGAGCCTGTCCTGGGTGGTCAACGCCTACACGCTCACCTTCGGCGGGCTGCTCCTGCTCGGCGGCAGGATGGGCGACATCCTCGGCAGACGGCGCGTGTTCGTCTTCGGTGTGCTGCTCTTCGTCCTCGCCTCGCTGCTCGGCGGACTGTCCCAGAACTCCTGGCAACTCCTCGCCGCCCGCGCCCTGCAGGGTGTCGGCGGCGCCATCGCGTCCCCGACCTCCCTCGCCCTGATCAGCACCACATTCCGTGAAGGGCCCGAACGCAACAGGGCGTTCGGTGTCTTCGCCGCGGTCTCGGCGGGCGGCGGCGCGATCGGGCTGCTGGCAGGCGGCATGCTGGTCGAGTGGCTCAACTGGCGCTGGGTGCTGTTCGTCAACGTGCCCATCGGGCTGCTGATCGTGCTCGCCACCCCGCGGTGGATCCGGGAGTCCGAACGCCACCCCGGGCACTTCGACATCGCCGGCGCGCTGACCTCCACCATCGGCATGGTGCTGCTGGTGTACGGGTTCATCCGGGCCGCCCAGGACGGGTGGCGGGACGCGTTCACCCTGGCCGCGTTCGGGGCGGCCGTCGTCTTCCTGCTGTTGTTCGTGCTGGTCGAGCAGCGCTCCAGACAGCCCATCACCCCGCTGCACATGTTCGCCGACCGCAACCGGGCGGGCACGTACGGCATGATGCTGAGCCTGGCCGCCGCGATCTTCGGCATGTTCTTCTTCCTCACGCTCTTCGTGCAGGACGTGCTGAACTTCAGCCCGCTCGAGGCCGGCCTGGCCTTCCTGCCGGTGAGTGCGGTCATCGCGGTGGGCGCGGGGATCGCCTCGCAGCTGTTGCCGAAGTACGGGCCCAAGCCGTTCATGGTGACGGGCGCGATCCTGGCCGCCGCAGGCCTGGGCTGGCTGACCCTGACCGACGTCCACTCCACCTACGCGGGCAGCATTCTCGGCCCGATGCTCGTCTTCAGCCTCGGCATGGGCATGGAGTTCGTGTCCCTGACCCTGATGGCGCTGTCCAACGTGACCACCCAGGAGACGGGTGCCGCCTCCGGACTTCTCAACGCCACCCAGCAGGTCGGCGGCTCCCTCGGACTGTCCATCCTGGTCACGACGTTCGGTACGGCCAGCAACAACGAGGCCGAAAAGCAGATCCCCGCGTTCCTGTCCCAGGCGACCCCGTTGGAGCGGCTGCGCTTCGAACGCACCGGTCAGCTGCCGTCGCAGTACGCCGACGAGATCCTGACCTCGGGGGTCTCGGCCGCCTTCATCGTGGCCGCGATCTTCACGGCCATCGCCGCGGTGATCGCCCTCCTCGTCATCCAGGTCCGTCCCTCCGACCTGGAGCGGCTCCAGGGCGGAGGGATGCCGACGCCCTGAACCGACGTCTGTCGTTGGCACATCCGTCACCCACTGCTCTTACTGTGCGCGCCATGAGAAGAACTTCGATCATGGTCAGTGCCGTGGCGCTGACCGTCTCCCTCGCATCTCCCGCCGTGGCCGAACCGGGCGGACAGGACTTCGGACGGGCCACACTGACCGGCTTCGCGTCACTGCCGGCCGAGACGTTCGTGCCGGGCAGCGAGCCGTCCGGCTCGGCGATCGGGGCCGGCCCCTTCAACGGGATCGCGGCGCCGTTCGCGCACCAGCCGGTGCAGGGCTTCAGCGGTGTGGTGAACCGGCGTGACGGCACCTTCGACGCGCTCTCGGACAACGGGTACGGCAACAAGGCCAACAGCGCCGACTTCCTGCTCCGCGTCCACCGCATCAAGCCGGACACGCGGACCGGTGACGTCAAGGTGCTCGGCGGGTTCAACCTGAGCGACCCCGACCGCCATGTGCCGTTCGCGCTCACGCGGGCCGACCGGGTGCTCACCGGCGCCGACTTCGACGTCGAGTCGATCGTGCGGATGCCGGACGGGACGTACTGGATGGGCGACGAGTTCGGCCCCTGGCTGCTGCACTTCTCCGCCCGTGGCCGCCTCCTGGAGGCCCCCGTCGCGCTCGACGGGGTGAAGGCGCCGGAGAACCCCTACCTGAACGGCGCCCAGCCGAACATAGCGAGCAGCAAGGGCTTCGAGGGCATGGTCCGCTCCGTGGACGGCCGGCGCCTCTATCCGCTCCTTGAAGGCACGGTGACCGGCGACACCCCCGGCGACCTGCGCTTCAGCGAGTTCGACCTGCGTAAGCGCGGCTACACCGGCAAGAGGTTCGTCTACCGCCTGGAGTCGACCGCGAACGCCATCGGCGACGCCATCGCCGTCGACCGGCACCGCTTCCTGGTCATCGAGCGCGACGGGGGACAGGGCGACACCGCCCGGTTCAAGCGCATCTACCTGGCCGACACCCGTGACCGGGGCGGCGACGGTCTGATGGACAAGACCCTCGTCGCCGACCTGCTGGACATCGCCAACCCCGAGGAGCTCGGCGGCTTCGGGAAGACCTTCCGGTTCCCGTTCCAGACGATCGAGGACGTGAACCTCGTCGACGACCGCACGCTGGCGGTCCTCAACGACAACAACTTCCCCTTCTCGTCCGGCCGTACGGCGGGCAAGGCGGACGACAACGAGTTCATCACCATCCGCCTTTCCGCCCCGCTGCACGCGGACAGGCGCGCCTTCCGCTGACGGCTGTACCGCCGCCGGCCGGTCGAGCGGGTGACCGGTCCGGCCGCGGGCGCTCGACCAGGGCGTGCCGGAGTTGCCGACTCCTATGATCGGCCCGTGGAGACAGCCGATCGCGAAGCCCAGCGTCTGCCCATCGCCCAGTGGAGTGCCGCGAAGCGGCTCAGGAAACTGGCGTACGAACTGTTCCTGGAGCACCAACCCGACATCACCTGGCGGGAGTTCGCCAGGTACGGCGCCATTCCGGGGACGCAGGTCCTGGCTGTGACGCTCACTCTCGAGGACGGCCGCGAGATGGTGTGCAGCCTGGTGGTGGGGATGTCTCCGGAGGCGTTCTCCGTCGAGTCGGACATCGGCGTCGACGATCCGGACGCCGAGAACGGCTACCGCTACCTGCTGGAGATCCCGGAGTCCCTCGCCGACTCGCTCGACGAGTTCATCCCGCTGATCGACCACCAGCTGGATCAACTCGTCGAGGCGGCACCGCGGTTGCTGCGCGAACTGCGAGCGGGGACGCCGAAGGCCTGACGGGTCGAGAAGCCTTTGGGTTTCCTGTGAAGGGTGTGATTACGTTCACGCCGATGTGGCTGAAAGTGATGAATTCCTTACGCAAGCGGTGCGTAAGTGACGGTAATTCAAAACAACACGCCACGGAGGTTTAAAGTGCAACCGTTCACCCTCAAGTACGCCTTTCCGAAGGGGATCTCCCTCGCGGTGACGCCGTATCACTTCGACCCGGCGCGGCAGCTGAACGTGCTGCCCGACGGACGCCCGGCCGTCAGCGACCCGGACCTCCTGCTCGCGGTCGGCACGACGACGTCGACCGCGGGCTCCGCGACCCACTTCGACGACTGACGACCGTGCGCGCATGACCGTACTGATCCTGACGTCCGAGGAGGACGTGACCGCCGACATGGTGGTGGCCAGGCTGCACGCGACGGGGACGCCCGTGATGCGACTGGACCCCGCCGACCTGCCGGGCAAGGCCGTGCTGTCCGCCGACTACGCCCACGGCGACTTCGACGGCCACCTGTCCGTCAACGGACATGTGCTCAGCATGGGGGGCCTGCGCTCCATTTGGGTGCGCAGGCCCGGCGAACCGGCCGCACACGCCGCCCACCCGTCGGAATGGCTGACCGCCGAGACGCGGCAGGCGCTGTACGGGATGCTCCACTCCGCCGCCGCACGGTGGATGAACCATCCGCGCAACGCCGACCAGGCCCGCCTGAAACCCTGGCAGTTGAGGGTCGCCCACCTCAGCGGCTTCGCCGTGCCGCCGACGGTGTTCACCACCTCGCCCCGGCTGGCCCGGGAATTCGCCGGGGAGTACCGGGACGTGGTGGTGAAGTCCGCCTCGGGACCGCCGCCCGGTAACCCCGCGCTGACCCTGCCCACCACCCTCGTCGGCCCCGACGCGGACTTCTCCGCCGTGGCGGCCGGTCCCGCGCTGCTCCAGCGGTACGTCTCCAAGCGGGCCGACATCCGGCTGACCGCCGTCGGCAGCAGGATGTTCGCCGCGCGGAAGATCGCCGAACCCGGCCAGGTCGACGGACGTTACGGCGACACTGGGCACGGCTGGGAGCCGGTCCCGGTCCCGGACCGCATCGGCAAGGCGGTGCACGAGTACGTCACGCTGGCCGGACTGGCGTACGCGGCCTTCGACTTCGCCGAGGACGAGGACGGCATCTGGTGGTTTCTGGAGTGCAACCAGAGCGGCCAGTTCGGCTTCGTCGAGCTGGAGACCGGGCAGCCGATCGCGGAGGAGGTGGCCCTGTGGCTGGCCCAGCGCAGGCCGGACCGCAGGGCGTCCGAAGGCCGTGGGTGAGTCGGGCGCCGGCCGTCGAGGGGGCGGCCGGCGCCATGGAGAGGCGGGCGGGCCCCGCGACGCCCGTCCACCCCTACTTCCCCAACTCCTTGCGGATGCGGTCCAGCATGAACGCCGACGACTCCTCGGCCCGCTCCTCCCACGCGAAGACGCAGGCCGTGGCCACGCCGTCGAAGTGCAGTCCGCGCAGCGTGCCGAAGAAGGCGTCCCAGTCGACCTCGCCCTGACCGATGTCCAGGTGCTGGTGGATACGGGCGGGAGTGCCGGGCGGGTTGAGGATGTAGCGCAGACCGGACGAACCCTTGTGGTTGAAGGAGTCCGCGATGTGCACGTGCCGGAGCTTGTCGCCGGCGTAGCGCATCATCGCCGCGATGTCGGCGCCGGCCTCCGAGGGCCCGGAGAGGTGGAAGGAGTGCGGGGCGCAGTACAGGTAGTTCACCCACGGCTCGTTGATCGCACGGACCAGGTCGACGGCAGGAGTGTTCTCCTCGCAGAAGTCGTCCGGGTGCGCCTCCAGGTTCAGGGCGACGCCTTCGCGCTCGAACACCGGGAGGAGCTCCTCCAACGAGCGCCAGAAGGCCGCCTCGCTCGCCGCCGCCTGCTCGGGACGGCCGTTGAACTCCGAGTTCATGAGCGGACATTCGAGCTCCACGGTGATCTCGATCATCCGCTTCCAGTAGCGGACGGCGGCCTGCCGCTCGGTCTCGTCCGCCGAGGACCACTTGTACAGCGGCAGCACCGAGGACAGCTGGACGCCGTGCGTGCGCAGGGAGTTCTTCAGCTCCCGCACCCGCTCGTCGTCCGCGCGCGGGTGCCGGAAGAACGGCATGAAGTCGTCGCGGGGCGACAACTCGATGTACTCGTAGCCGAGTTCGGCGACCGTGCGCACCATGTCGTCGATGGGGAGGGCACGGAGCATGTATGGGTCGAGGGCGATCTTCACGCGGCACCTCCGTAGCAGGCGGGGCGGGGCTTGAGGCCGGTGGCGACCACGCGGCCCGACTCCAGGGCCTCGGCGGTCGCGGCGGTGATGACGGTGGCGGCGTAGCCGTCCCACGCCGAGGGCCCGGTGGGCTCGTCGCCGGCCGCGACCCCCGCGATCCACTCGCGGAACTCGGTGTCGAAGGCCTCCCGGAAGCGGCCCACCCAGTCCGTCAGCACCTCGGTGCTGTGCTGTCCGGCGGTGCGCACACCGACCGCGGCGGGGTCGGGCAGCCGGACGAGCCCCTCCTCGCCGACGGTCTCGCACTGGATGTCGTATCCGTACCGGCAGTTGACGAAGACCTCCAGGTCGATGCGGACCCCCTTGGCGGTCTCGAACAGCATGATCTGCGGGTCCCTGAGGTGCGCGAAGCGCTTGCTCGTGGCGCGCGGCGTGACGACCTGGGTGGAGACGATCTCGTCGTCGAGCAGCCAGCGCAGCACGTCGACCTCGTGGACGGCCGTGTCGAGGGCGGCCATGGGGGAGATGTACGACTCAGGGACGGTCGGGTTGCGGTGGGCGCAGTGCACAATCAGCGGCTCGCCGATCCGGCCGGATTCGATGACCTGCTTCATCTGCCGGTATCCGGCGTCGTAGCGGCGCATGAAGCCGACCTGGACGAGCCGGCGGCCGTGCGCCGTCTCGGCCTCGACGATCTTCAGACAGTCCTCGGCCGTGGTGGCGAGAGGCTTCTCGCAGAAGACCGGTTTGCCGGCGGCGACGGCGTTCAGCACGTGTTCGGCGTGGGTGGGCCCCCAGGAGGTGACCAGGACGGCGTCGACGTCCTCGGCCTCGATCAGCCCGGCGCCGTCCGGCACCGCCCGGGCGCCGACCAGGGCCGCCGCCTCCTCGGCGCGCGCGGTGTCGATGTCGGTGACCGCGGTGACCTCGGCGCCGGTGACGACGTCGGTGAGCCGCCGTATGTGTTCCTGGCCGATCCAGCCGGCGCCGATGACACCTACACGCACAGTCATGGAACTTCCTTTCGAGCAGCGGGCGTTCAGGAGATGCGGGTGTTCAGGAGAAGCGGGCCTTGAGTTCCGCTTCGAGGGTTTCCAGCGAGCGGCCCTTCGTCTCGGGGACGTAGAGCTTGACGAAGGTGAGGGCGAAGACGCCCGCCACCACGAACAGGAAGAAGGTGTTGGAGATCCCGATGCCGGAGACCAGCGACGGGAAGACCAGTCCGATCACGAAGTTGGTCAGCCACAGCACGACCGCCGCGACACCCATGCCGAACCCGCGCATCCGCATCGGGAAGATCTCCGACAGCATCAGCCACGTCACCGGCGAGATCGCGCCCTGCTGGAAGGCGAGGAACGTGACGGTCATGGCGAGCACGGCGTAGGCACGAGCGTCACCGGACGGCAGCGCCAGCGAGAAGACCCCGATCAGCAACAAGGCCACCGTGGTGCCGATCTGACCGGCCATCAGCATGGGACGGCGGTTGACCCGGCCGAGCAGCCAGATGCCGACGAAGGTGGCCAGCACCGAGATCACGCCGTTGGCGATATTGGCGGTCAGCGCGCTGTCGGAGGCGAAGCCGGCGTCGGTGAGGATCTGGGTGCCGTAGTACATGATCGTGTTGACGCCGGTGATCTGCTGCACGATCGCGATGCCGAAGCCGACGAACATCAGCCTGCGGATCCACGGGGTGGCCCGCATGTCCTGCCAGCCGCCGAGCTTTTCCCGCTCCTCCTTGACGGCCAGCGCCGACACCTCGGCGAGTTCGGCCTCGGCCCGCTGCTGGGACCTGACCTGCTTGAGGACCTCCAGCGCCGCACCGAAACGGGTCCGGGAGGCGAGCCAGCGCGGGCTCTCCGGCATCACGAGCATGCCGAACCACAGCACCACGGCCGGGACGCTGGCGATCACCAGCATCCAGCGCCACACCCCGCCCGACTCCCCGCCCACCCGCGCGATGACCGCATTGGAGGTGAACGCCAGCAACTGCCCGCTGACGATCATGAGTTCGTTACGGGTGACCAGCGCGCCGCGCCGCTCGGCGGGGGAGACCTCCGCGAGGTACACGGGCACGGTCACCGAGGCGCCGCCCACCGCAAGGCCGAGCACGAACCGGGCGACGACCATCACGGCGGTCGTCGGTGCCAGCGTGCAGGCCAGCGCACCGACGAAGAACAGCACCGCGAGGGCGAGGATCGTACGGCGCCGTCCGCGCGCGTCCGACATCCGGCCGCCGACCACCGCGCCCAGCGCGGCACCCAGCAGCAGCGAACTGGTCACCATGCCCTCGGTGACCGCGGTCAGTCCGAGGTCATCGGACATGTACGGCAGAGCGCCGTTGATGACGCCGGTGTCGTAGCCGAAGAGCAGTCCGCCGAAGGTGGCGATGACGGTGATGAGCCGCAGCCTGCGCGACACCGCCGGCGGGGCGTCGTCCGTGACGGGGGCGGGGACCGGGTTCGTGTCGTCCTTCAGCTCCATGGGCTCTCTCCTCACCGGGCGCGAGTCGTGAGCGTCGGACGCCGGGTACCCGTCAGGCCGCAGCCGGCCAGGTGCTCACGGGTGCTGACGGCGATGGGCAGCGGCACCTCGGGCGCGCACGGGTACAAGTCCTGCTCGACGATCACGAACAACTCGGCGTCCAGCAGGGCCAGTTCGGACAGCACGTCGGCGGGCCTAGGCACACCCGCGGGCGGCGAGACGCACACGCCGCGCCTGACGGCCTCGCCGAACGACAGGTCCTGCGCGGCGACCTGGGCGAGGATGCCGGGGTCCATCTGCTTGATGTGGACGTACCCGACGCGCTCGCCGAAACGCCGGATCAGATCGAGGTTGTCGCCGCCGCCATAGGCGACGTGACTGGTGTCCAGACACAGGTTCGTCCAGCGGGCGTCGGACTCGTTCAGCAGCCGCTCGATCTCCGGCTGGGTCTGGATGTGGCTGTCGGCGTGCGGATGGACGACGAGCCGTACGTCGTACTCGTCGAGCAGTAGCCTGCCGAGCCGGTCGGCGGCCTTGCCGAAGCCCGCCCACTGCTCGGCGCTCAGCTCGGGTGCCTCGGTGAACGCCCCGGTCTTCTCGTCCCGGTACATCGGCGGGATGAGGACCAGGTGATGGGCGCCCGCTGCGGCCGTCAGCTCCGCGACCCGCCGGACGTGCGCGAGCGTCTCGTCCCAGGCCTCGGGCCGGTGCAGCGCGCCGAAGGCGGTGCCGCCGGAGACCTTGAGGCCGCGCACCGCGAGTTCCTCGGCGAGGACGGCCGGATCGGTGGGCAGGTAGTCGTACGGCCCGAGCTCCAGCCACGCGTACCCGGCGCGCGCCAGCTCGTCGAGGAAGCGGGGGTACGGGACCTGGTGTTCGTCCTCGGGGAACCAGACGCCCCAGGAGTCGGGAGCCGAGCCCAGGCACAGGTTGCCCGCGGTGGTGCGGAGCGAAGTTGGCGCCGTTGCCATGAGAAGTCCTTCGGGGAGGCGTGCGGACGTCGGTGGAGCGTCCAGGGTCATCTGCCGCGCTCTACTAGCGCGCTCTAGTGCGAGTACGATGGCCTGGTCCGAATGTCATGTCAATAGCTTGTTGCCGGGGGATTTCGAGGCCCGGCTAGGGTGAGCGGCGGCGAAGGGTGGGTGCGCAGGTGGACGGATCGGGCAGGCAGCGGCCCACGATGGCGGACGTCGCCGGGAAGGCCGGGGTGTCCCGGGCGCTCGTCTCGATCATCTTCCGCAACCAGCCGGGGGCTAGCCAGGAGACCCGCGATCGGGTCCTGCGGGTAGCGGACGAGATCGGCTACCGCCCCGACAACGCGGCCAGGCTGCTCGCCCGCGGCCGAAGCCGCACACTCGGCGTGATGTTCATCGTCCACCAGACCTTCCACACGGACCTCATCGCGGGCATCTATCCCGAGGCCGAACGGCTCGGCTACGACGTCCTGCTCTCCGGGACGACCCCGGGCCGCAGCGAGGCCAAGGCGATCGAGGCGCTGCTCAGCCACCGCTGCGAGGGGCTGATCCTGCTCGCCCCCGACGCCGAGCCGGCCTACCTCGACGAACTCGGCCACCGAGCGGCGGCCGTATCGGTCGGCCGTCGCGCCCTGGGCGCCCGCGTGGACTTCGTGCACAGCGCCGAGGGCAAGGGCGTACGGCAGGCCATGGACCATCTCGTGGAGCTGGGGCACCGCCGGATCGTGCACATCGACGGCGGGCGCGGCCCGGGCTCGGCCGAACGGCGACGCGCCTACCGGGCCGCGATGCGCCGCCACGGGCTGGAGTCCGAGGTGCGGGTCCTCCCGGGCGCGCACACCGAGGACTCGGGCATCGACACGGGCCGCCTGCTAGTCGCCGAGCGTGACCGGGGCCTGCCCCTGCCCACCGCGGTCCTCGCGGGCAACGACCGCTGCGCCATGGGCTTGTTGATGACCCTGACCCGCGCGGGCGTCGAGGTGCCGCGCGACATGTCCGTCGTCGGCTACGACGACAGTCACCTCTCCCATCTGATGCCGATCGGTCTGACGACGGTCCGTCAGGACGCTGTGCTGATGGCGGAGTACGCGGTGCGGTTCGCCGTGGAGCGGCTGGAGAAGCCGGAACTGGAGCCGCGCGAGGCCGTGTTGGATCCCAAGCTCGTGGTGCGGGGCACGAGCGGGCCGGCCCCGCGCGTCCCGTGACGGCGGCCGACAGGCGGCTCAGGCGGGCCGGATCACGCTGTGGATCGCCGACTCCCCTGCGTAGTAGATCGACTCCTCGCGTATGGAGGTTCCCGGGCCGGGGGCGTGGATCATCGTGCCGGTTCCGGAGCAGATGCCGACGTGGCCTGCATGGAACAGGACCAGGTCACCGGGCTCGGCGTGGGTGACGGCGATGCCACGGCCGGCGGTCGCCTGTTCCGGTGCGGTGCGGGGGAGGGCGATGCCCGCGGCCTTCCAGGCGGCCTGGGTGAGGCCTGCTCCGTCGTAGGCCTCCGGGCCCGTCGTGCCCCAGACGCAGGGCTTGCCGATCTGGGCGTGGGCGAAGTCCAGGGCGCGCAGGGCCCGGGTGTCCTGCGGGCCCGTTGACGTGAGGGCGGCGATCGGGTCGAGGGACGGGTTCGTGTCGAGGACCGGGTTCGGGTCGATCGCAGGTCCGGCAGCGGTGGTTGCCGGACCTGCGGTTGCGTTCCGGTCCGTGGCAATGGCCTGGCTCGCGATGACTACCGGGAGCGGGTCGGTGAGGGGGTCCGGCGTGGTGACTGTCGGGAGCGGGTCGGTGAGCGGGTCCGGCGTGGTGGTCCAGGGCGCCGGCGCGCCCCAGGCCGTCGTGCCGGCCGGGACCGTGGTGAGGCCGTTCGGCCCCTGTGCCTGCAGTGCCTGCCATTGTGCGTCGGCCGAGGGCTGTGCCTCGGCCGAGGGCTGTACCTGGGTCGGCGTGGCACTCCAGGTTTCGGTGACCGGCGCCGCCTCGATCGCCGCGAGCGGCGCGCTCTGCCGCGCGCTGTACGCGGACAACAAGGCGCGTGCCCGGTCGAGCTTGCGCTGGTTCTGCTCCTTGGTCGTGCGCAGAGCGGACCGCTCCTGCGGCTCGGCCGTGAGTTCGGCGGCCGGGACGGGCAGAGCGAGGGCGCTCCCGGCGGTCGTCTGCTGCAGCGCCTCCGAAGCGGCCGGAAGCGCGGCAACGGGCCCGGCGGTCAGTTCGGCCACGGCAGCCGTCCGGGTGGCCGCACCGGACGTCAGCTCGGCGACCGGCGCGGCGGGCAGCTCCAGGGCGCTGCGGCCCGACGACTCCCGCGCCTGATCGGGGCCGTCCGCCGGGCGCTGGGACCGCGTCCCGGCGGGGCGGTCGGGCATCCGGTCGGTCGGCAGCACTGCCGGAACAATCGGACCCACCTTCGCCCGGGCGGCGTCGAACCACTGCCGCGCGACGCTGTCGAGCGCGGGGTCGCTGCGCCTGCTCTCGTCGTCGCGGGGCGTGGCGGCGGCCCGGCGTGCGGTGTCCGTCGGCCGGTCGGTGCGCGCCCGCGATCCCGTCGCCGCCGCGCGGGTGGCGTTGAAGGTCCCCGTGTCCGACTCGGCCTGGTCGTAGAGGGAGCTGACCCGCCGGCTGACCTCCTCGCGGCTCGGCGCCTCGTCCGCGGCAGAGGGGGCAGCGTTGGCCGTCTGGGCGAGCAGGGCCACAGAGGTCAGGGCTGCCGACGCGAGTGCGGAATTGCGCATGCCAGGGAGGCTCAGTGCCCCCGGACGCGCGGTGCGTTCCGGCGCCATGGGTGACGTACTCCTTCCGTACTCCGCCTACCGAGTTAGCTGACGGGTTCGGGCGGTCGTCTCCGGAAGGTGTGCCCTACGGCCCCTGCCCCGAAGGGCGGTTGGGCCGATTCACCCCAAGTTCGGTTGGGTCCCCGGCTCCAGTGGACCCTTGCGGGTGCGCACCGGACTCGGCGGAGGCCGCGCGTCCCGGCGGGGTTCGCCGGAGGTCGTCGTGCGGTCCGATGCGTAACCTAACCAACTTGTGAGCCCCGCGTGAAGATTGACATGTGAAATGTCCGATACGTTTTTGTGACCTTCGACGCTCTGAGTGAGAAGGAGACCGGATTCATCTCGCGGCGCGCTGACTTCGCCACGCTTCGTAATGATCGAGGACCGTCTGCTCGATCGGACGGTAGGTAATGCCCAGCTCGTTCATGCTGCGGCTGTTGTCCACCTGGAACCGGATGCCGAGGTGCTTGCGGATGTAGTCCTGGCTCAGCCCGAACGCCGGGCCCAGGACGTGAACCGGCCAGTGCGGCAGCGCGGTGCGCGGGAGGCGCAGGTCACGGGGATGGCGGGCCCGGATCATGCGGGACATCTCCTGGAAGGACGTCATGGTCGGGGCGGCGAGGATGTAGCGGCCCTTCGCGTCCGGGTTCCGGGCCGCCGCGATGTGCGCGTCGGCCACCTCGCGCACGTCCACCGTGGTGAAGCTGAAGTCGGGTGCGCCGTAGAAGAAGTAGCCCTTGAACAGCTCCTCCAGCAGGAAGAGGCTGCCGGACTCGGAGGTGGGGGTGAGGGAGGGGCCCAGGATCAGGCCGGGGTTGACCGACACCATCCGCCAGCGGCCCTGGGCTGCCTCCGCGTCCCACGCCGCGCGTTCCGCGACCGTCTTCGCGTAGTGGTACGGGTTGTTCTCCACCGTGCTGGTGGTGTTGAAGTGGCGCTCCGACAGCACCGCGTCGTCCATGGCCAGTACGTCGGCGTAGTCGCCGAAGATCGCACCCACGGTCGAGGTGAGGACGAGTCTTTCGATTGTGGGTGTCCGCTCGACGGCCGCCAGCACATTGCGGGTGCCGAGCAGGGCCGGGTCGACGACGTCCCTGCTGCCGTCCTTGATCTTCTCCGGCATGAGGAACGGCGACGCCACATGGAACACCACCCCGCATCCGGTCATCGCCTCGTCGAAGGAGCCCTCGGCCAACAGGTCCGCCTCGAACAGGTGGAGACGGCCCGGATGTGCCTCCTGCATCTCCAGCAGGGGACGTACCTTCGCCGTGGCGGCCGTGCTGCGTACCGTGGCGTGGACCCGATACCCGCGCTCCAGCAGCCGTTTGACCAGATGACTGCCGACGAACCCGCTGCCTCCGGTGACCAACACGGCCGTCGACCTGTCTGCGCCCACCGTCACTCCTTCTCCCGCGCGGAAGCCGGGCGATCACGGTAGCGGCGTTCGCACGGGAGTGAGCGTTACTTCACCAACGGGGCAGCCGGCTCTCGTACTCCGGCCGGATCCGCCTCATGTAGCCGGTGTCGTCGCGGGAGCGCATCTCGGAATCCACGTACAGCCGGTGCAGCCGGTCCAGGGCGTCGTGGTCGAGGTCGACGCCGAGACCCGGGCCGGTGGGGACCGCGACCGCGCCGTCGCGCAGCTCCAGGGCGCCGGGCACGATCACGTCGTCGGCCGAGTTCCACGGGTAGTGCGTGTCGCAGGAGTGGTCGAGGTTGGGGATGGCCGCCGCCACGTGGGTCATCGCGGCGAGGCTGATGCCCAGGTGCGAGTTGGAGTGCATCGACAGGGCGATGCCGAACACCTCGCAGACCGCGGCCAGTTCACGGGTGCGGCGCAGTCCGCCCCAGTAGTGGTGGTCGGTGAGGAGCACCTGGATCGCGTTCTGCTCGATCGCCGGCCTCAGATGCTCCCAGGCGATCACGCACATGTTGGTGGCGAGAGGGAGCGGCGAGTCCTTCGCCACCTCCGCCATGCCGGCGATGGTCGCGGCGGGATCCTCCAGGTACTCCAGTACGCCGTCCAGTTCACGGGCGACGTGCTGCGAAGTCTCCACTGTCCAGGCCGTGTTGGGGTCCAGCCGCAGCGGCTGTCCGGGGAAGGTCTCCGCCAGCGCCTTCATCGCCGAGATCTCCTCGTCGGGTGGGAACACCCCGCCCTTGAGCTTGAACGAGCCGAAGCCGTAACGCTGGTGCATCAGCCGCGCCTGCTCGACGATGCCGGCGGGATCCAGCGCCTCGCCCCAGTCGTCGCCGACCGCCGGGCGGCCGTCGAGCGCCGGGTGCTCGGCCCACTTGTAGAAGAGGTAGGCCGCGAAGGGCACGGCGTCGCGGACCTTGCCGCCGAGCAGGTCGCTGACCGGGCGGCCGAGGAGCCTGCCCTGCGCGTCGAGGCAGGCGACCTCCACCGCCGAGGTGGTCCAGCCGCGCTCGTGGGAGCTGGGCACGGTCGGCAGCAGGGCGGCCTCGATCGCGGCCGCGACGGCCGTCGTGTCGAAGACGTCCATGCCGGCGACGACTTTCGCCGCCGTCTGAAGCCGCTCCAGGCGGGCGACGCCACCCGGGGACTCGCCGAGGCCCACCGTGCCGTCCTCCAGGACGAGTTGGAGGATGACGCGCAGGGCGAGCGGCTCGTGGACGCCGTTGGAGTTGAGCAGGGGCGGATCGCGGAAGGCGATCGGGGTGACGATGAGCTCGCGGATCCGGGTGCCGGCGCCGGTGCTCATGCGCGGACCGCCTCCAGGCCGTGGTAGATGAGTTTCGCGAGCCGGGCGACATGCTCCGGCGCCGGGTCGAGCAGCGGCGCCCGTACGCCGCCGACGTCCAGGCCCCGGAGGTTCACTCCGGCCTTGACGAGCGCAACGGCATATCCCGGGACCTCGTCGCGGAGTTCGACGAGGGGGCCGTAGAACTCGTCGAGGAGCGTGGTGACCAGCTCCCGGTCGTCGCGCGCCAGGGCCTGGTGGAAGGCCAGCGCGATCTCCGGAGCGAAGGCGAACACGGCCGAGGAGTACAGCTCGACGCCGATGCCGCGGTAGGCGGGCGCGGTCATCTCCGCCGTGGGCAGACCGTTGAAGAACTGGAAGTCCGTGCCGCCGGGCAGGGCGCGCACGGCCCGGACGATGCGGTGCATCCGCTCGATGTCGCCGATGCCGTCCTTGAGGCCGACGACCTGCGGCAGGGCGGCGATCGCGGCCGCGGTGTCCGAGGTGACGCGGGCGGTGCCGCGCTGGTAGAAGATCACCGGCAGTCCGGTCGCCGCGGTGACCTCCTCGACGTAGCGCACCAGGCCTCGCTGCGGCGCCGTCACCAGGTAGGGGGGCAGCAACAGGATGCCGTCGGCGCCGGCGCGTTCGATACGTGCGGTCTGGTCGCGCGCCACCGGGAGCGGGCCCCCCGCCGCGGCCAGGACGGGGACACGTCCGGCGGTCGTCTGCACGGCGACCCGCGTGGCCTGTTCGATCTCGTCCGGCGTCAGCGCATGGAACTCGCCGGTGCCGCAGGCGACGAACACACCGCCCGCGCCCGCGGCGACCCCGGACTCGATGTGCTGGGCGAGCCGTTCCTCGTCCAGCGATCCGTCCGCGCCGAACGGCGTGACCGGAAAGAACAGCACTCCTTGGAACTTCATGTCTCCCTCGAAGGTGGGGTCGGCCCGGCTGCTTCATCCTGTGCGGTTCGCATCCATGAACTCGCTTCACGCATCTAAATGCTCGCTCCAGCTAAGAATCGTTTCCATCACATGTCAAGACATGGCTGGGGGTTTTCACCCGGCCCCGCGGGGGCGGGTGATGGATCTAGTTCGCGCCACCCCCGGAAAACCGGCCAAGACGTGTTGTGTGCGACTCGGGGAGGTCGTACGTGCGTGCGACCAGTCGAACGAGCTCGGTGAAGGGATTCCGGCCCGGCGGGAGCCCTCGGGGCGCTTCGCGGCGACACCGCTGTGCAGATTCCGTGAACCACCTGGCCGGGGCGCGCAGGCGTGATGTGCGGATGCCGGGAGGGGGTCTTCACCAAACCCCCTGCCGGGCTGGCCTGAAGGCACCTTGCTCCGTCAACTTCCCACACACCAAGGTGGATTGAGCACTTGAGCATCAGGAGTCACAAGCGCATTGCTTGGCCCCGGCGACCGACAAGCCCGGGGTGCAGACGGGGGAACTGAATGCGGTGTGCGTCGTAGCGTCGCTCGTGTGGGGGGCGTCTTCGCGTGCCGAAAAGGGAATGCCTCCCTCCGCCATCTCTTGGTGCATTCGTCCGGTGCCCAAGACAGGGAGTAGGAGGGGGAATGCCGATGAGCGCGGTGAGCGCCGCCAGGCCGACGTATCCCGGCGTCTACGTCGAAGAGCTTCCCAGCAGCACCCGCACGATCTCGACCCTGACCACGTCCGTGACCGCCTTCGTGGGCCACACCCGGCGCGGTCCACTGAACGAGCCGGTACGCGTCACCAGCTTCACGGAGTTCGAGCGCCGCTTCGGCGGCCTGAGCGCCCAAAGCGCAGTCGGCTACGCGGTCCACCAGTTCTTCGGCAACGGCGGCACCGTCGCGGTGATCGTCCGTGTCGCCAAGGCCGGCAGCGGCAAGGCCGCCTGCGTCACCCTCAAGTCCACCGAGGGCCACAGCGAGGGCCCCGTCCTCGAGGTGCACGCCAAGGAGCCCGGCGTCTGGGGCAACGGCCTGCGGGTCGCCGTCGACCACGACACGCCGTGCCCCGACGAGACCTTCAACCTGCGTGTCTACGACGCCAAGGGTGAAGCCCGGGAGAGCTTCACCGGCCTGTCCATGGACACCTCGCACGGCCGCTACGCGCAGACCGTGATCAACGCGGGCTCCAGGCTGATCCGCGTCGAGGTCGTCGGCGAGGGCCGCCCCGACCCGTCCGGCACCGTCTCCAAGCCGTTCGGTAACGAGCTGCCGAACCTCGCGGTCGATCTGACGGTCAAGATCGGCGAGGTGGAGCGCGAGTTCACGCTCTACGACCCCGACTGCGACGGCGAAGCACCGTGCAGTGTCGCCGAGTTGGCGCTGCTGCTCGAGCGCAAGCTGCGTGCCCTGCCCGACGCGCCCGGCAAGCACGCCTTCGCGGGCGCCGAGGTCACCGCCTTCGGCCGCCGTATCCAGGTCGTCGCCGGTTCCACCGACCCCGAGGACGTCGTCCGCTTCCTCGGCGAGTGCGCCAACGACCTGGGCCTGGAGGCCTCCGTCAACCCGCCGGTCTTCCCGCTGGAGGGCGGCGAGGACGGTGAGGCGCCCGGCCCGCGCGACCTCATCGGCTCCGAGGGCGACAAGAGCGGCATCCAGGCACTGCGCGGCGTCGCCGACGTCAACCTGCTGGCGCTGCCGGAACTCGCGGCGTACGAGAAGACCGAGGACGCCCTCACCGTCATCTCGGCCGCCCAGCGGCTGTGCGCGGAGCGGCGGATCTTCCTGCTGGTCGACGCGCCGAGCACCTGGGCCAGCGTCGACACCGCACGCGCCGGGCTCGCCGCCTTCGACGCCGTGCGCGGCAACCACGCGGGCCTGTACTTCCCGCACCTGCAGCTCACCGACCCGCTCACGGGCCGGCTGCGCTCCTTCCCGCCGTCCGGCGCGGTCGCCGGCGTCATCGCCCGCACCGACTCCGAGCGTGGCGTGTGGAAGGCCCCGGCCGGTACCGAGGCGCGGCTCGCGGGCGTGCACTCGCTCACCGTCAACCTGACCGACCGCGAGACCGGGCTGCTCAACCCGCTCGGCGTCAACTGCCTGCGCACCTTCCCGGTGACCGGCCCGGTCGTCTGGGGCGCGCGCACGCTGGAGGGCTCCGACGCGCTCGAAAGCGAGTGGAAGTACGTGCCGGTGCGCCGGCTCGCCCTCCATGTGGAGGAGAGCCTCCAGCGCGGCCTGCAGTGGGTGGTGTTCGAACCCAACGACGAGAACCTGTGGCAGCAGATCCGGCTCGCCGCCTCCTCGTACCTGCACACGCTCTTCCGCCAGGGCGCCTTCAAGGGCGGCACGCCGCGCGAGGCGTACTTCGTCAAGTGCGACAGCGACACGACGACCGCCGAGGACATCGAGAACGGCGTCGTGAACGTCCTCGTCGGCATCGCACCGGTCCGGCCGGCGGAGTTCGTGATCGTCAAAATCCAGCAGACGTCCGGGCAGTTCGCGCTCTAGGCGCGGGGAATCGTGGAGAACTGAAGGAATCCGATGGCTGAGTTCACGGTCAACGCGCATCGCTTCGACCCCTACAAGAACTTCAAGTTTCTCGTCCTGTGGGACGGCCGGACGGTCGCCGGCATCAGCAAGATCAGTCCGCTGAAGCGGACGACGGAGGTCGTCAAGCACCGCCACGGCGGCGACCCCTCCTCGCCGCGCAAGTCGCCGGGCCGCTCCGAGTTCGAGGGCATCACCCTGGAGCGCGGGGTGACCCACGACCCCGAGTTCGACCGCTGGGCCAACAAGGTCTGGCAGGTCGGCGCGGGCCTCGGCTCCGAGGTCTCCCTCGCCGACTTCCGCAAGGACATAGTCATCCAGGTCCTCAACGAGGCCGGCCAGGTCGCCGTCTCGCACAAGCTGTACCGGACCTGGCCGAGCGAGTACCAGGTCCTCGGTGAGCTGGACGCCAACGCCAACGCGGTGGCCATCCAGTCGCTGAAGCTCGAGTGCGAGGGCTGGGAGCGGGACTACGAGGTGCCCGAGCCGGAGGAGCCCTCGTTCCTCAACCCCGCTTGACCGGCGGGTAGGTGAGGGGGGAAAGAGATGGCGATCACGGGGGCGGCCGAACTGCTGGCCACCTGGGAGGCGGGCCTCGCCGAGGCGCCGACGGGGCGCGCCCTGCTGCTGCACCGCACGGCGCGCCCGGACGTCGACGCCGCGACCCTGCCGGTGCTGCCGGTGGGGGAGCGCGAGGCCGACCTGTTCGCGTTGCGCCGCGCCCTGTTCGGGGAGCGGATGCAGGTGCGGCTGGGCTGCGCGGCGTGCGGGGAGGACATGGAGTTCGACCTGGACGCCGGGGAGTTCGCGCGCTCGCTGAGCGGTCGGGACGGGCCCGGTGACTCCGTGGTGCGTGTCCAACAGGACGGCTGGGACGTGCAGTTCCGGCTGCCCGGGGCCGCCGACCTGACGGCGGCGGCCCGGGCGGCGGACCCGCGCGCCGCCCTCCTCGCGCGGTGCCTCGTCTCGGCGGTGCGCGCCGGGGCGGCCGTACCCGCCGAGGACCTGCCCGTCCCGGTCCAGCGCCGGATCGCCGAGGCCGTCGAGGCCGCCGACCCCGGCGCCGACGTCACGCTCAACATCGCCTGCCCCGAGTGCGGCGAGGCCACCCGGGCCGAGCTGGACATCGCCTCCTACCTGTGGACCGAACTGGACACCTGGGCAAGGGACCTGCTGCTCGACGTCCATCTGCTCGCCACGTCGTACGGCTGGAGCGAGCCGGAGATCATGGCGCTCAGCCCGCTGCGGCGCCGCTACTACCTGGAGCTGTGTGCGGATGTCTGACGCGGACGGGGCGCCGGTTCCCGACTTCCTCGACCGGCTGATCGCCCGGCACGCCCCGGCAGCCGTCGGTCCGCGCCCGGGTGTGGTGCGGGTACGTCCCCGGCTGCCCGGCCCGTTCGAGCGGGTCGAGGCGGTACGGGCCACGGCACCGGAACCGGACGACGGCTCCGGCCTGCTGTGGCCCGCCACCACGCCGTCCGCCGTACGGCCCGGCGACACACCGGCCGCGGCGACGCCCGCCGCGCTGCTGCGCACGGAACGGGAGCGGACGGTGGTACGCACCGAACGCGCCTCGGCCGACCCGGCACCGCGACCCGCACCCCGGGCCCTGCCCGACGCGCCGCTCCTGCGTCCCGCAGCGCCGCTCGCGCCCGGCCCCCGGCCCGCGCCGGACGCCGTGCAGCGGGCGGCGGGCCGTGGGCGCCCGGAGCGGGACGCATCCCGGACCGCGGCGTCCGTGCCCATCCCCCCGGGCATGGACGCCGCATCCCCCGCCGCCGGGTCCGCGGCCCTGCGGCCCAGCGCCGCGGACACGGCGGCAGCACGGGACGCCGTACGGCAGGCCGCCGCACGGCGCCCCGGGCGGGCGCCCGAGCAGGTGGTGCAGGTGCAGATCGGGCGGCTGGAAGTGACGGCCGGACCCTCGGCCTCCGGGGGCACACGGCAGCGCACGCCGTCATCGGCGGAGCGGCGGGGGGCGACCCTGAGCCTGGCCGACTACCTGGCGCGGGGGCGGGAGTGACATGACGGACCGAGGAACCGAGGAACCGACTTCATGAGCAACGCACTCGCCATCGCCCATGTCACCCAGGCCCTGTCCCTGCTGCTCGCGTCCAACGTGGGCTCGGAGTTCGACGAGGCCGTGAAGGTGGAGCCGCGCAAGCCGCCGGCGGAGGCGCCGGACCACCCGACCATCAACGTGTTCCTCTACCAGGTCACCCCCAACACGTCGATGCGCAACAACGACCTGCCGACCCGGGCGTCCGACGGCACGCTGGTGAAGCGGCCGGCCGCCGCGCTGGACCTGCACTACCTCATCAGTGCGTACGGCGACGAGACGACCCTGGTCGGGCAGCGGCTGATCGGTTCCGTGGTGCGGACCCTGCACGAGATACCGATCCTGCCGAAGGACGTCATCGAAGAGACCGGTCACCTCCCGCACCTGGTGGGCAGCGACCTCGCCGAGGCGGCCCAGCGGGTGCGGTTCACGCCCACGGCCATGGACGTCGACGAGACGTCGAAGCTGTGGGGGATGCTCCACCAGACGCCGTACTCGCTGTCGGTGGTCTACCAGGCGGCCCTGGTCTTCATCGACGGGCGTCAGACGCCGGTGCCGGCGAAGCCGGTGGAGCGGACGGACGTACGGGTGCTGCCGTTCGGGGCGCCGGGGGCGCCGGTCCCTCCGGGGGTGGAGTCGAGGGCCGGGACTCCGTCAACTGCCGCAGAGCAGGCGGCTGTTGACGAGGTTTCGCCGGCGGAACCCGGGCTGCCCGTGAGCGGTTCTGCCAAGAAGGCCACGAAGGCCCCGGCCAAGACCGTCGCCAAGGCCCCGGCACGGACCCGCAAGACCGCCCGGGCGAGCAAGCCGCCGCAGCCGGAGCCCCGCAAGGGCACGGAGGGCTGAGAAGAGATGGGGACGACGGGGGCAGGTGAGCACATGGGGACGAACGAGGCGGGCACGGCGGCGACTTCGGGCGCTTCTGGCACTTCGCGTGCCTATGGCACTTCTGGTACGGGAGGCGGTCCCGACGTGGGCGCGAAGCTGATCGAGGAGATCAGGCGTGTCCTGTCCCGGATCGACGCCCATGCCGCCGGCGCCGGAGAGGCACCGGACGCGGAAGCCACCCCTGCGACGAGCCCGGCCCCCCTGGCCGCCCCCGGCACCGCCCCCCTCGACGCCCTCCTCACCTGTTTCGGCCTCACCCCCTTCGAACGCGACCTGATCCTCCTCGCCGCCGCCGACGAACTGGACCCCACGACCGCCGCCCGCTGCGCCGCGGCCTGCGGCGACCCGCAGCGGGCGTACCCGACCTTCTCGCTCGCCCTGGCCGCGCTCGCCGAGCCGCACTGGAGCGCACTCACCCCCGTCGCGCCGCTACGGCGCTGGCGGATCGTCGAGCTCGACGACGAGTCCCGGCTGACGACCTCCCGGCTACGCCTCGACGAGCGCATCCTGCACTTCCTGCTGGGCTCGCCCTACCTCGACGCCCGACTGCACGGCCGCCTGCGCCGCACCCCGACGCCGGACCAGCTGCCGCCGTCGTACGACGGCGCCGCGAGCCGGGTCGCCGAGGGCTGGACGACGGGGGCGAACCCCGACGCGCCACTGCTCGTCGAAGTGACCGGCGGTGACCTGCGCAGCCGTGCCGACATCGCCGCCGCGGCGGCGGCCCGGTCAGGACTCGGGCTGTACGCGATGGGTGCCGAGGACATCCCGGCCGACCCCGCCGAACGCGACGGGCTCGCCCGGCTCTGGCAGCGCGAGGCGATCCTGCTGCCCTCCGCGCTCCTCGTCGAGGTCGGCGAGCTGGACCGCGACCAGCGGGCGGCGGCCGAGGCGTTCCTGGCCGGCGCCGCCGTACCGGTCGTCGTCTCCAGCGAGGACCCCCTGCGCACGGACCGCCCGCACGGCGCACGCGTGGCGGTACCCCGCCTCGACGACGACGAGCAGACCGAACTCTGGGCCCAGGCCTTCCACCCCGTCGCCGACCTCGACGACGGCGAACTGCGTTCCCTCGTGGCCCAGTTCCAGCTGCCCCCGCACGTCATCCGGTCCGCCGCCGCGACCGTACGCCGCCGACTGCCGTACGAGGACTCCCTCGACGCCGCCGAACTCGCCTGGCGGGCGGGCATGGAGGAGGCCCGGATCGGCATGGACGAGCTGGGCCGCCGGATCGAACCGGGGGCGGGCTGGGACGACCTGGTCCTGCACGATCGGCAGACGGGCGTGCTGCGCGAGATCGTCGCGCATGTACGGCAGCGGCCCACCGTCCACCAGGAGTGGGGCTTCGCGGGCACCCTGCGCCGCGGCCTCGGCGTCACCGCGATGTTCGCGGGCGGCTCCGGCACGGGCAAGACGCTGGCCGCCGAGGTGATGGCGAAGGAACTCGGCCTCGACCTGTTCATCGTCGACCTCTCCCAGGTGGTCAGCAAGTACATCGGCGAGACCGAGAAGAACCTCCGCCGGGTCTTCGACGCCGCCGAACGCGGCGGCGCGCTGCTGCTGTTCGACGAGGCCGACGCCCTGTTCGGCAAGCGCAGCGAGGTCAAGGACAGCCACGACCGGTACGCCAACCTGGAGGTCAGCTACCTGCTGATGCGGATGGAGGCCTACCGCGGTCTCGCCATCCTCACCACCAACATGAAGAAGGCCCTCGACACGGCCTTCCTGCGCCGCATCCGCTTCGTCGTCGACTTCCCCTTCCCTGCCGAGCACGAGCGCGCCGAGATCTGGCGCCGCGTGCTCCCGTCCAGGGCCCCGGTCAAGGACATCGACCCGGGGCTCCTCGCCCAACTCACCGTCGCGGGCGGCTCGATCCGTAACATCGCGCTGTCCGGCGCCTTCCTCGCGGCCGAGGAGGGCGACCGCCTACAGATGCGGCACATGCTGGCGGCGGCTCGCACGGAGTACCAGAAGCTGGAGCGCTCGCTGACTCCGGGGGAGGTGCGGGGATGGGTATGAACGGGGAGACCCGTGAGGTCCGGGAACCTCGTGAGATCCGGGTCGAGATCGGCGAACTCGCCCTCCACGGCTTCCGCGTGGACCCGGAGCGGGTGTCGGACGCCTTCGCACGCGAACTGACCCGTCTGGTCCACGCCCACGGCGTTCCGCTGGCCACGGACGGCGCACTGGCCCTCGAAGCGCTGTCCGGCCTGCCGCCCCTGCCCGCCGGCCTGTCCGCACGCCGCCTCGGCCAGGAACTGGCCCGGGCCGTGCACGAAGGGCTCAGCGGCCACGGGGAGGTGACCCGATGAGTTCCCAGGCCCAGGACGCCCACTCCGAGCAGGCCGCCGAACAGCGCCGCCGCAAGCGCAAGGAGCGCGCCGCCAAGTCCCGTACACCCGAGCCGAAGGACATCGTCAGCGGTGCCGGACAGCCTCTCGACCCCGGCGTACGGCGGGAGTTGGAGGAGCGGCTCGGGCACGACCTGAGCCGTGTCCGGCTGCACACCGGCCGTGACGCCGGGCAGCTGACCGAGTTGCTCGGCGCCGACGCGGTGGCCGTGGGCCAGGACATCTTCTTCCGCGAGGGCGCCTTCAAGCCGGGCACGGACGAGGGGCGCCGCCTCCTCGCCCACGAGCTCTTGCACACCGTGCAGAACCCGCACGGTCTCGGGGCGCTGCGTGCCGGGCGGGAGTTGGGCGCGGTGAGTGTGCCGCAGCAGGCGATCGAGCGGGAGGCGGAGGAGGCGGCGCAGCAGCTCGTGCCCGGGCAGGACCACGATCCGCAGACTCCGGAGGTGCAGGCCGGCCAGGCGACGCCGGGGTGGCTGCGCTACGCGACCGTGGACGCGGACCGGCGCCGGATGCAGGAGCTGGACCCCGCAACGGTGGTCGACCGCTTGACCAACACCGTCCTGCGCTCGCTGCGCGGTGACCCGGAGGACAGGTCGGGCAGGGCACGGCTGCACTTGGCGCGGATGTCCGCGCAGGTGCAGGACGTCGTCCTCGACCGGCTGGAGACCCGCGTGCCCACGCCGGTGCTCGACCGGCTGCTGGCTGATGTCGAGGAGCTGGAGCAGGCGGGGCCCTTGCCGCTGGATGCCGCGGCGGCGCCCTTGGCCGTGCCCGGCGCCGCGGACGAAGTCGCGCAGGAGCGCCGACGCGACGAGACCACCGAGGAAGGCCCGGACGCGCGCGAGCCGCAGGAGGGCGCCGAGGCCGAGCGCGGGGAGAACGAGCAGGAGAAGCCCGGCGAGGGCGGTGTCCAGCCCGGGACCGAGGGCAGTGCGGGAGGCGCCGACGACGGGAAGGAGAACACGTCCCCCGAAGATGCCGCCGTGCAGGACAAGGAGGAGGCCGGGGCGCGGGACCAGGATCGGTCCCGGTCCCAGCAGGCGGACAAGGACGCGTCCGCAGGCGAGCAGAGGAACGCCTCCGCGCAGGACGAGCAGCAGAAGGCCGCGGACGACGGCGCGAAAGAAGACGAGGCGACGAACGACGACGCCGCCGCCGAGGAGGACCGCGAGGCAGCCGGAGGCCAGGAGGAGGCCCCGCCGGAGCCGGAGCAGCAAGCGGGCGAGCAGCAGGCACGCCAGGACGAGGGCCCGGCGGTCGCATCGAGCGCCGCGGCCGCCCCGATGCCGGTCGACAGGAGCGGCGCCGAGCCCGGCGAGAGGTCCCGTACCGGCGGCGACACCGGCCCGCTTCGCGCGGCGGGCGATCCGGAGAATGAACAGGACGCGGACGACGAGCCGTTGGGGCTCGACCCGGAGCCGACCGAGCAGGAGCCGACCGCCGACGAGGACACCTCCGAGGCCGCCCGCGGCAATGAACCCGTCCCCGACGTCGACCTCGTCGGCTACACGGATGCGGCCAAGAACCCGGGCCTTGTCGAGGAACGGAAGAAGGGCACCGCCCCCCGGCCGTCCTTGCCGTCCACGGACGCCGGACCGACGCCGGACGAGGCCGAACCCGTCGGCCCGGAGGAGACACCGGCACGTTCCGGGGCGGACGACGGGTCCCAAGGGCTCGCCGACCAGGACCTCTTCGCCGGAGCGTCCTCGGAGCAGGGCGTCGGGCCGGACGGCGGCGGGTCGACATCCGGCGTCTCCGCCGACGGGTCCGGGCTCAGCACAGCGGCCTCTGCCGGAGGTATCGGCGACAAATTGCAGGCGGAGCAGCGTACGGAGGACGCCGAGGCCCGCCGACGGGACGAGGAGGCCCGTACCGCCGATGGCGCGGGCCCCGGTGGGACCCCGCCGACCGGTGAGCCGGCCGGGCCCGAGCGACTGGCCAAGGCGGACGAGGACGCCCGCACCCAGGACGCGGGTTCGTCCCAGGCGCCGGGCAAGGCGGCGGAGGGCGGCAGCAAGTCCGAAGACTCCTCGAAACAGGGAGCTCAGGCTGCGGGCGCCCCGGCGAAGGGCGAGAGTGCCCCGGCGAAGAGCGCGACGCAGCCGGCCGCCGGAACGGACAAGGACGCCGCGAAGCCGGCCGACAAGGGCGAGGACAACGCGGGCGGCACCGGCACCGGTGCCGACAGTGGAACGGCTGGCCCGGCCACTCCTGGCACCACGCCGCCCCCGACTCCCGACGACCGGGGAGTCACCGAAGGTAACGGGGATGCCACCTCACCCGGACCGGAGACCGGTCCGGACAAGGTCTCCACACCGGGGCCGGGCTCCGCTCCGCAGCTTGCGCCGGGCAAGGGCCCCTCACCCATGTCCGCCGCGGAGGCCAAGACCAACACGCCCAAGGACGGGGGCTCTTCGGGGTCCGGGGGAGGTGCTTCCGCCGCCCGGCCGAAGTCATCCGGCAGCAAGCGCCAAGCCGCACGGAAGGTCGCGCGAAACGCCCGCCGAACCCCGGGCGGCGGGGGCGGCGGGGGCCGCTCGTCCACGGCTCCGGCCCCGGCACGGGGCGGCGGTGGACGCGGGGGCGCATCGGCCTCGGCGAAGTCCAAGAAGGAAGCCGCCGCACCGGATGTCTCGAACGCCACGCCCGAGGCGGGACTCGCCACGGCCGCCGGCCTGAAGCCGCATCAGATGCTGGACACGCTCAAGGGCGTGAACGGAGCTGTCGGCCGCTCGGTCGACAAGGAGCGTTCGGCGCTGCGCAAGGCGCCGCCGAAGGAACAGCGGCCTTCCGGCTCACCGCGCACGGTGCCGGGCGGCCCGACGTCGGCGGCTCCAGGTACATACACCAATGCCAAGGTGGCCCGGACCGACGCCGCACCGGGCAAGACGCCCGAGATCACCGGTGACCGGAAGCCGGAAGGCGAGGTACCGGGTGCGAACGTGCCCGAGCCGAGCTGGTGGGACATCGCCGTCACCATCGGCGCCCAGCTCTTCGGCAAGCTTCTCAAGGAGATCCTGCCGCTCGACGACCTGATCGACTCGATCCTCGGCCTCCCCACGAAGGACGAGGGCCTCCAGAACGCCAAGGTGGGAGACGCCCCGCGACTGCCGCTGGACAACGACTCGGACCCGCAACGCACCGACGAGCAGGGCCAGAAGCTCGACGAGCGGAAGTCGGAGTTGCACCGCTCCGGCCGGGAGGACGCTGCCCGCCCGATGGGCGAGGACCAGATCTACCCGGATGTGCCCAAGGAGACCCTGACCGGCAAGGTGCCCGGCGGCAACGGCAAGAACGCCAAGGGCGCCGGGCGCACGATGACCGGTGGCGGGGTGCCGATCGAGTCCGCGTCCGCCGTGGCCGAGCACGACCGCGGCCCGCAGATCCAGGCCGGCTTCAGCGAGGGTCGGCAGAAGATCGGGCAGGAGCGCAAGACCAAGGACGACAAGGCGCACAAGGACCGGCGGAAGCACGATCAGGACCTCAAACGTGAGGTCGACAAGAGCGGCAAGCAGCAGTCCGATGCCCGGGACAAGGGCCGCTCCGACGTCGCCGACTCCCGCGACAAGTGGCGCAAGGAGCAGGACGACAAGACCGCGGACATCGACGGCAAGAAGGGCAAGAAGTACGACGAGGTCCGCAAGGACATCGACGACAAGCAGCAGCAGACCGACAAGGACGTCGACAAGCGGACCGAGGACGACAACAAGAAGATCACCGACGAGCAGACCAACGCCGAGAAGGAGGCGGAGAAGAAGCAGGAGGATGGCAAGGACGACGCCGACAACTGGCTCGAAGAGGCCATCGAGAAGCTGAAGGAGTTCTTCGAGGGGCTCAAGAAGGCCATCAAGGGCATCTTCGAGAAGGCCCGGCAGCTCGTCACCGATCTCATCGACAAGTTCAAGCAGCAGGTCTTCAAGCTCATCGATGATGCCCGCAACTGGGTGATCGACAAGATCAACAAGTTTGCGGACGTGCTGATCGCCCTCGGTGACGAACTCCTCGCCGACTACCCGGCGATGCGCGACAAGTGGCGCCGCACCATCGACGGTGCGCGTGACTGGGCAGTGGAGAAGGTCAACCAGCTCGCCGACGGGCTCAAGGAGATCGCCGGGAGGCTGCTCGACGGCCTGTGCGGGGCGCTGCTGGCGGGGCTCGATGTCCTGGAGACCGGGATGCTGGCCGCCGTCGAGGTCGCCGAGTCCGCGACGGTCGGTGCACTGGAATTCGGTGCCGCCGTCGTGGAGGGTCTCGGTGAGTGGGCCGCCATCTTCAACGACATCGTCTCCGACCCCGGGGACTGGATCAGCAAGGCGGGCGCCGCCGCGGACACCGGTGCCAGGGAACACCTCTTCAACGAGGTCACCAGCGCGGTGAAGGCCTGGTTCAACCAAAAGGTCCAGGAGATCATCGGCATTCCGATCGAGGACTTCCAGGAGCTGGTCTCCGGTGGGGTGACGGTCGAGCAGATGGCTCAGATGGCGTGGGACGAGGCACTGCCCCAACTCCCGGTCATCATCGGTGTGCTGGTTGTGGAGAAGGTCGTCGCGAAGCTGATCCCCGGCGCGGGCTGGGTCATGGCGGTCATCGACGCCCTGAAGACGGCGTGGGGTGCGCTGAGCGAGATCCTCGCCGCCTTCGGCCTGTTCATGGACTTCCTCAAGTCGGTCAAGAGCGGCAATGGCGCGCTCCCCTTCGCGAAGGCGGTGGCGGCCGGTGTCGTTGCTCTGCTCGAGCTGATCTACGAGTTCCTGATCGAGGGCGTCGGACGGTTCATGGGCAAGGTGGCCGACAAGCTCGGCGACATGCTGAAGAACCTCCGCAAGAAGAAGGACAAGCCGGACGGCTCCGATGCTCCGCCGGCACAACCGAATGCTCCGGGCAAGCCCAAGGACCAGGACCAGGACCCGGCGCCCACGACCAACGACCGCTCACCGAATCCGGACCGCCCGACCGACCGCGGGTCCGACCGTGACGACGACCGCGCCGCGCCGCGTCGGCCCACCACGAACCAGAAGTCCCGGCCACCGACCCGGCCGCGCCCCGGCAAGCGCTCCTCCCCCGAGAAGAAGCGCCCCTCGCACACCACCCGCCCGAAGAAGCGCCGTGACGACGAACGGCGCCGCGATGACGGCCGTGACGTCAACGCCGCCCGGAAGCGGGTACGGGATGCGGAGCAGCGCACTCGCAACGACAAGAACGACACCCCGGCCACCCTGCCGCGACGCCGCCCCGACACGGACCGCACGGACAGCGGCGGCCCGGGCCGGCGCCGCCCCGGTGACCGGCGTACGGACGACCGTCGCCAGGAAGACAAGCGCCGTCCGAACGAGAAGCGCCCCGAAGACAAGCGTCGCGCGGACGACAAGCGCCGTGTCGAGGACCGCCGTCGCGACACCGACCGTGACCGCGACAAGGACCGCCGCCCCGGCAACCGTGTCCGACGGGCGCGCCAAACCATCAAGTCCGCCGTCAATCGCGCCCGCCGTGCCGCGGGCAAACTCTTCGGCAAGGCTCGCCGCAAGGTCGGTAACCGCTTGAACGACCGGTTGCGGAGGCTCCGGGAGCAGTGGCGGCACAAGAACGGCCGGGACCGCGACATGGACCGCACGCGGGATCGGGACAGGCAGGGGCAGCAGGGGGGCAGGAAGGACTACGACCTGCCCAAGGTGCGTTTCCGTACAGACGATGGCGAGTTGCACACGCTGCTCTTCAACGGAAAGGGCAGGAGCGCCGATCTGACTGTCCGGAGCACGCCGCAGGCCATGAGGAGCTTCTTCAGCTACTGGGCCAAGGAGAACGATCTCCTAAAGGAGTCCGACCCCGAGCGCTGGATGGAGCAGGAACGGGCGCTCAAGGCGGCCATGGCCCAGTACGACGTCGTGGAGGGCAAGCAGGACAGGCTCCCCGACTCCGTCCGCGAGAACCGGTCGCGCAAACTGCGTTACGGCACGCCGGTCCACCTCGACAGGCCGGGCGGCATGGCCTTCGAGCAGGCGCTCAACGATCTCAGGGAGCAGATGGAGTATCTGGCCGAGCTCCTGGAGGCCAGGGGGTCGGCCATGGAAGTACCCCCCCTGCCACCCACGATCCTGCCCCCCTTTGCGGATGGGCCACTGGCAGCTGAATTCCGGGCTCACTACATCAAAAAGAGGACGCCCAAGGGCACCGATATGGGGGAGCGTGAAAAGGTTTCGCCCTCGGGCTGGAACAGGCTCTCCGTCGCCGCCCGGAAGACCGATTGGGTCCGTATGCACATGCTGCCGGCTCGGCTCGGCGGCCACGCGACGACCTCGAATCTGGTTCCGGCCAGGAAGTCGGAGAACAAGGACGTGGAAAAGGTCGAGCATCCCGCGGCGTTGGCCGTCGGTAAGACAGGAAAAGACGGCAAGACCCTGGGTAAGTTCAGCGCTCCGGCCAAACTTGAGAAAATGGTCTGGTACGACGTCAGGAAGCTTGACTATCACGCCAAGCACCCTGGTTTCCCGAAAACCGTTCATGTGCACTGGGGTACCTACAAGGTCGAAGGCGGTCATTGGAAACGAGGTGACGAGCTCGGCCGGTGGCCCGGATCGTTCAACGAGCCGGAAGCGGTTGATCTGGGAACCTCGCGGAAGCGCCGCAAGGTGAATGTGAACACGGCCACATCGGGTCAGGTGCAGGAGGTGCTGGAAGGGATTTCCGACTACTTTGCCCAGGCCATTGTGAGGATGGTCAAGAAGCGAAAAGAAAGCGGTCGCAAGTTCAACAGCTCCAGTGAACTCGCGAATGCCCTGGCAGCAGGCGAGGACCTCGGATCCGACGGTGCGCAGAACGGAGCGAACCGCAAGGAGCGCCTGGAGGTGGTCGAGCTGATCAAGAAGGCGGGTGGCAAGCTCACCTTCGGAAACTGAGCTGACCTCTGATGGAACGGAACCAGGAATGACCGCTCTCACTTCCCAGGAAAACGTGTGGCTGGACGTCCTTGCAGAGTTGAGGAACTCTCCGGGTATCCACGTGTACAACGAGTGCAACGACCCGATCGACGACAGTCTGGGCGATGGGTCGGCAGCCATGAACGAGCTCGCCGAGGACTATGACGTTCACCTTGATCCGTCCTTCCGTGAGCTGTACACGCGGTTCAGTGGAATAGGAAGCTCCTGGCGGACCACGGAGGAGTACCCCTTCATGGCGGGAGAGTTCCATATCGCGAGCATCCAGCTGGAGATCGAGCAGGCGCCGCCCGAACTCGGGTGGACAGAATCGCCAATCGATGACCCGGACCTCATCTACCAGCTCCGTGCCATTGACGGTACGCCGGACAGCGGTGTGGGAACCCTGGCTGCTGTGCGCGTACTGCCCGGTGTGACAAACCCCGAGATCTGGTTCGATCACGGACAGAGAGGGGCGTGGAAGCTGGACTTGGATTACCGGGGCTACATGGAAACGCTGCGTATGACGAAAGGCACCTTCGGTTGGCAATACCTCTTCACGGATGTGTCGTTGCGGGGTGATGACTTCGGAGAGACCGGTACGCGGCTCAGCGACATGCTGACGGTGTTCCCCGAACTCTTTCCCGGATACGACTACCAGCCACTTCGGCGTCGTCTGGCCGCGCGGCTCAGATAGCCCGCGCCATCACGATCGTCCTGTCTCCGAGAGGTGAGGTCCATTGACCCGCTACGCCGACATCCCCAAACCCATCCGCTCCGGAATAGTCGTAGTCAACCCCGACACCGGCACCCCCCAGCGGATCATCGTCCTGCAGTTCAACCCGGACACCCTGGAGCGCAGTGTCTCCCCCCAGTCCGCCGGCGACAGTGGCGACAGCGGGAGTGGTGGCACCGGGAGTGGTGACCGTAACGAGGCACTTCGGCTCAAGGGCCCCGCCCAGGAGACCTGGAAGTTCACCGCGGAGATCGACGCCACCGACCAGTTCGAGATCGCGGCGCCCGACGGCATCCACCCGCAGCTCGCCACGCTCGAGATGCTGGTGCAACCGACCACGGCCCAGCTGCGCGCAGCGATGAAGCTGGCCCAGAAGGGTGCCATCGAGATCAGCCCGATCGAGATGCCGCTCACCCTGTTCACCTGGGGGAGCAAGCGGGTGATGCCCGTGCGGCTCACCGAGTTGTCCGTCAACGAGTCAGCCTTTGACGTGAACCTCAACCCGATCCGCGCCTCCCTCAGCATCGGCATGAAGATCCTCACGGTCAGTGACCTGCCTGCCGGTCATCGGGGCGCCGACCTGTACATGGCCCACCTCGCGCAGAAGGAGCGGCTCGCCGCAGCCGCGCGCGGCGGCAGCCTCGGCTCGCTCGGGCTCGGCGGAGGCGGGGGCGGTGCCGGAGGCGTATTCGGCACCGGAGTCGGAACCAACGTCGCGTTCGGAAGGGGCTGAGGAGGACAACCATGGCTGAGATCGAGCCGTACGAGAACGCCCTGGACGCCATACCGGGAGCACACCCCTATCCACGCACCAGCCGCTACCACGACGCCGAGATCGGCATCCATCGCCGTCCCGACGGCAGCGAAGTCCGGTACACCAAGCGCCGCTTGCTGCCCCCGCTCGACCCGACCCCCGACGGCGACCTCACCCAGCCCCACACCGTCGGTGCCGGCGAGCGTCCCGACCTCCTCGCTCAGCACTACTTCGGCGACGTCGGCCAGTGGTGGCAGATCGCCGACGCCAATCCCGTACTCGATCCACGCGAGTTGACCGACGAGGCCGGGCGCGTCATCGACATCCCGCTGGCCGGCGGGTTCCCCGGCGGCAGGGGAGACCGGCGTGTTTGATCTGCCCGTGGGGCAGGGCCCCGTTCACATCACGCTCCTCATGGGGCCGAAGCTCGCCCGGCCCGTCCCGGCCGAGGTGACCGAGGCCCTGCTGTCCGCGCAGATCACCGCCACGGCGGGGGAGCGCAGCGGCTTTCAGATCGCCTTCGACCTCACCAAGAACGGGATCATCAGCCGACGGCTGCTGCCCGAGGGGTTCTTCGATCCCAAGACCCGGATCATCGTCACCGTCAGCGTCAAGGGCACCCCGGAGGTCCTCTTCGACGGCCTCGTCGTCCGCCACGAGGTCGGCGCCAGCAACCAGCCCGGCCACTCCACCCTCACCGTCACCGGCGAGGACCTGACGCTGCTCATGGATCTCGAGGAGCGCACCGCCCGCTATCCCAATCTCCCGCCGTCCGAGCGCGTGCTCAACATCCTGCGCCGCTACTCCGACTACGGCATCCGGCCCGACGTCTACACCGAGAAGGTCGCCCAACCCCCGCACCAGGACCTCCGCGTGCACTACCAGACCGGCACCGACCTCCAGTACGTCACCGAGCTCGCCCGCGCGAACGGGTACACCTTCTACCTGGAGCCAGGTCCCAACCCCGGGCAGTCATCCGCCCGTTGGGGGCCGGAAGTCCGCCTCGGCATCCGTCAGCACGCCCTCAACGTCAACATGGACGCCAACTCGACCGTCGACCAGATGACGTTCGCGTACGACGGGACGGCCCGGGAAGAGCCGCAGGCCCGCTGGCAGAACCCCGAGACCCGGCAGTCCGCCCTGCTGCCGCAACCGTCGATCAGCCCGCTGCGCCCGCCCCTGGGCAAGCGGCCCACCCCCGCCCTGAAGCGCAGGACGCTCTCCGGCACCGCCAAGCAGCAGCGCGAGCAGGCCGAGGCGGAACTCCTCGCCCGCGCCGCCGTGTCCGCCGACGTCGTCTCCGGCTCCGGCTCGCTCGACGTCAACCGACACGGCTACATCCTCCAGCCCCGCCAGCTCGTCGGCGTACGCGGCGCGGGACGGGCGTACGACGGCGACTACTACGTCAAGTCCGTCACCCACAACCTGCGTCCGGGCTCGTACCAGCAGAACTTCACCGTCTCCAGAGAGGGACTCGAAGCCCGCAGCGACTACGTCCGGCCGTAAGCCGCAGACGCGTGCACAGCCACATACCCACACGCCCACACGCCCGCACACCCCAGTCCCATCGACCAGGAGCACCTCCACCATGGCGGCACCCAGCAATCGCTACCTCGGCAAGTTCCGCGGCCGGGTCGTCAGCAACGACGACCCGCTGCGCATCGGCCGTATCACCGTCGAGGTCCCGGACGTCCTCGGCGACGAGCCGTCGACGTGGGCGCTGCCCTGTCTGCCGTTCACCGGGCCCCAGTCGGGGCAGTTCGTGGTGCCGCCGCCCGGGGCGGGCGTGTGGGTGGAGTTCGAGCAGGGGGATCCCAGCTTCCCCGTGTGGACCGGGTGCTGGTACGGGGCCGCGGAAGAGCTCCCGCCCGACGCGCGCCGCGAGCTCCAGGCCGGCTCGCCCAGCAAGCCCGTGGTCGTGCAGACGCCGCAGGCGCACAAGCTCGTCATGAATGACACGCCCGGCGCCGAGCAGGGGATTCTGCTCCAGGCCCAAGGTGGCGCCTACATCCGCATCACCAAGGAGGCCGTGGTCATCTCGACCGGCGCGGGCGCCGAGATCCTGCTGCGCGGCAATGAAGTGACCATCAACGAAGGCCAGTTGACCGTGCTCTCGAAGCGATGACAGCGACGAGAACGATGAACGCGACGAAGGAATACGGGGGACCACGAACCATGCCCGGGACTCTGCTCGACGCCGGTGCCGTGATCGGCTGTCCGCACGGCGGCCGCGTCGCGCCCGCCACCACATCCTCCGGCGGCGTACGCCTCGCGGGCGCCGCCGCTGCCACCGCCGCGCACAGCTACGTGGTGACCGGCTGTCCGCACACCGTGAACCGCGTGCCCTCGCCGTGCGTGACGGTCCGCTGGACCGCCGACGGCTCCGGGATCACCGTCGACGGTGCGCCCGTGCTGCTCGACACCTCCGCGGCCCAGTGCTTCTCGGCGGCCTTCGTGCCGCAGGGACCGCCCGTCGTCCAGGTCGCGCAGCGAAAGGTCAATGTCCGATGAGCCCCACCAGCCGGGGTACGAGGCCCCGTTCCGACATCGCCTTCCCCTTCCGCGCCGACCGCCGGGGCCGTACCGCGCACGCCACCCGCGGCGAGCACGTGCACGACCTCATCGAGCAACTGCTGTTCACCAGCCCCGGTGAGCGCGTCATGCGTCCCGACTTCGGCTGCGGGCTCCTCGACCTGGTCTTCGCCCCGACCAGCCCGGAACTCATCAGCACTCTCGAACTCTCCGTCCAGGCCTCGCTCCAACGCTGGCTCGGCGACCTCATCGACGTGGAGGCCCTCGACGTGGTCAGCGAGGACAACGTCGTCCGTGTGTACCTGTCGTACGTGATACGCGCCGACGGCGCCCGACGCGACGACGTCTTCGAAGGGAGGGCCACGGCATGACCGGGACGACCACGACCACCTCCCGCCGGTCCAAGGTCCGCGCCGCCCAGCTGGGCGGCATCGACGCCGTCGAGGTCGGCGACGACGGCTTGCTGCTCACCGTCACCTTCCTCGGCAAGGCCCCGCACGGCCTCGGCCCCGAGAACGTCCGCGTCGACGGCGGCCGCCGTATCACCGGCGTCACCGCCGTGGACGTCAGCGTGGAGCGAGAGGAGGACCCCGAACTCGACGACCGCCTCTACGTCACCCTGGACCGGGCCGGCGACACCTCCCGCTACCGGCTCTCCCTCGTGGAGACCGACCCGTACGGACGGCCCGGCACAGAGCCCTACCGCGGCTTCGACCAGCGCTACCACAGCGCGACCTTCGCCTTCCGGCCGGACTGCCCGACTCCCTTCGACTGCAAGGAGGAGGAGCAGCCAGCCTCGGACTTCCCATCCGCCCCCGTCGTCGACTACACGGCACGCGACTACGACACCATCCGCAAGCTGCTCCTGGACCGGCTCGCGCTCACCACACCCGACTGGGTCGAGCGCAACCCCGCCGACCTGGGCGTGACCCTCGTCGAACTGCTCGCGTACACCGGCGACCAGATCAGCTACCAGCAGGACGCCGTCGCCACCGAGGCCTACCTCGACACCGCGCGCCGCCGCGTCTCCGTACGGCGGCACGTGCGGCTGATCGACTACGCGATGCACGACGGGTGCGCGGCGCGCGCGTACGTCGCCGTCGAGACCGCCCGGGATCACACCCTCGCGCCGGGCACCTACCGTTTCGCCTCCGTCGACGTCCGCACCCTCGACCCGCATGACCGGCCCGAACCGGGCACGGTCATCGACGAGACCGACCTCGGCGACCTCGACGAGCGCGGCTCGGTGGAGGTCTTCGAACCGGTCGTCACCGCCGACCCGCTGGAGCTGCGCGTCGCCCACAACGCGATCCGCCTGTGGAGCTGGGGCGGCGAGGTGTGCACGCTGTCCAAGGGTGCCACCTCCGCGACCCTGCGCGACGCGTGGGTGGACCCGGAGACCTGCCGGGAACGGCGACTCGACCTCAGGCGCGGCGACGTACTCGTCCTGGAGGAGGTCAAGGGCCCGCGCACCGGCACCCCCGGTGACGCGGACCCGAGCCATCGCCAGGCCGTCCGGCTGACGTCCGTCACCCCGGCCGTGGACCGCATCGAGGACCAGCCGGTGCTGGAGGTGACCTGGGCAGGCGCGGACGCCCTGCGTTTCCCGCTCCGCCTCACCACCCGTGGCGGCCGCGACTGTCTGCCCGTCGACGACGTGACCCTCGCGCGCGGCAACGTCGTCCTGGTGGACCACGGCCGCACCCTGCAGGGGCTCCCCGAGACGTTCACCGTGCCGCAGGTCCCGGCCGAGGTCGCCTCCTGCGACCGGCCCGCCTTCGGGTGCCACGACCGTGAAGAGGGCAACGCCCCCGCCCGGCTCATCAACTCCCTCACGGACCGCGCGGAATCCGGTGACGCCCTCACCGCCGACGACATCCGCGAGCTCTTCGAAGTCGTCGGCGAGCCGGCCACCAACCGCGCCGGACTCGGCCTGGAGCGCGCCGGCCAGCGCCACGAACGCGTCGTGCCCGGCACGGCGTACGCCCAGGCGGCCGCCCTGCGCACCCTGCTCGCCCAGTCCGTCTACCCGGGGATCCAGCCCCGCTTCCGTCCCGTCCTCGGTCGTGCGCCCGTCGCGCAGACGGTGCCGTTCCCCGAGCCGGCCACCGTCGCAGCCGGGCAGGCCGAGCGGATCGCGGCGATCCCGGGGCGGGTCCGGCAGCGCCTCGTCGAGCTGTGGCGCAGCGCCCGCGACCGGGACGGACTCTCCGAGCGGGAGATCGACGAGCTCACGGTGATCTTCGGCCTGAGGATCCTGGAGCACATCGAACTCCATCGCCACCCCGTCCGTGCGCTGCGTGAACTGCTGTACCGCAGCGACCAGTTGCTCGACACCAAGGTGCGCCGGGTCGAGGTCCTCACGGCACGTGCCCGCGCCGGCACCGTGCTCGACGGGCACATCGCCTGGGAGATCGCGCACAGTTGGGGCCCCGCCTACGCGACCGGACTGCACCCCGACGAGACGGTGCTGCGCGGCTCCGCGACCGACGCGCTCGCGCAGGATCCGCGGCAGGCCCTGCCCGCCGTACGCGTCCACCAGGGCGACGACGAGGACACCGTGTGGCAGCCGCGCCGCGACCTGCTGGCCAGTGGCCCTCGCGACCGTCACTTCGTCGGTGAGCTGGAGGACGACGGCCGCCTCGGCCTGCGGTTCGGCGACGGCCGGCACGGCGCGAGGCCGACGCCCGGATCCCGGCTCACCCTGCACTACCGCCTCGGAGGCGGCAAGGCCGGCAACGTCGGCGCGGAGGCCATCAACCACCTCGTCGTCCTGGCCGACTGCGAGCCGCCGCCCGCCGCCGTGGTGCGCAACCCGCTGCCGGCCGTCGGCGGCACGGAACCCGAACCTGTCGAGCAGGTACGCCAGTTGGCCCCCCTCGACCTGCGCCGCACCCGGCTGCGCGCGGTCACCGCCGAGGACTACGCGGCCCTCGCCACCGCCCTGCCCGGCGTCCAGCGCGCCGCGGCGGAGCTGCGTTGGACCGGCAGCGTCCAGGAGGCGCATGTCGCCGTCGACGCGTACGGCACCGGCGCCCCGTCGGCCGAGCTGCTCGCCTCGGTCGCCCAGGCCCTGGAGCCGTACCGGCGCATCGGCCACGACGTCGTCGTCGGTGCCGCGCGTCCGGTCCCGCTGGACATCGAGCTGGCCGTGTGCGCGAAGCCGGGGCATCAGCACGGGCAGATCCTGGCCGAGCTGTACCGCGTGCTGGGCCGCGGTGTGCGGGGCTTCTTCCACCCGGACGCGCTGACCTTCGGCGAACCGGTGCGGCTCAGCCGCCTGGTCGCCGTCGCGGCGGCGGTGCCCGGCGTGGAGAGCGTTCAGGTCACCCGGCTGCAACGACTGTTCGAGCCGGAGCGAGGAGAGAAGGAGGACGGCGTGCTGCGGCTCGGCCCGCTGGAGATCGCCACCTGCGACAACGACCCGGACCGGCCGGAGAACGGCCGGCTGGCGATTTCCCTGGGAGGTGCCCGATGACCGAAGGCCCGATCACCGACCGGGGCACGACGACCGACCAGTGCACCTGCGGCGGCACCTGTCGCGGCGGCCACGACGAGCGCCTCGCCCCGGCCCCCGTGCACAACCCGCCCGGCCGCACCGCACTCGACTACCGGGTCGGCGAGTACGGCTCCTTCCTGGCCGCCCTGCTCGACCGCCGCGCCTCACCGGCATACCCGGCGCTCAACGGCCTGACCGTGCGCACCCCGGACGACCCGGCGATCGGCCTGCTGGACGCCACCGCCGTACTCGGCGACCTGCTCACCTTCCACTCCGAGCGCATCGCGGACGAGGCGTACATCCGCACGGCCAACGAGCACCGCTCCCTGGTCCTGCTCGGCCGCCTCGTCGGCCACCGCCCGCGCCCCGGCGTCGCGGCCGCCACGCACCTGGCGTACACCCTGGAACGCGACCCGCGCGCCGAGGCCCTGCCCGTGCTGATCCCGCGCGGCGCCCGCAGCCACAGCGTGCCGGCCTCGGCCGACGAGCAGTCCCTCACCTTCGAGACGAGCCGGGACCTGACGGCCCGCTGGGACTGGAACGAGCTGAAGGTACGCCGCCGGCGTCCCTCCCTCGTCACGCCCGAGGACCTGGAGCGCCGCTCGGAGCTGTTCGTCGAGGGCACGGCCAACTCCCTCCAGACCGGCGACCAGTTGCTCTTCGTGTTCGGCGAACAGGCGGGCGGCGAACGCAAGTTGCTGCCGGTCGCCAAGGCGCGTGTCGACCGGGAGGACGAGATCACGGCGATCTCCCTGCCGAAGTCGGCCCCGCCGACCCTGAAGGAACTCGTCGACGAGGTACGGCGCTGGACCGCCGCCCCGCAGGCGCCGGGCGAGCCGGGCGACGAGCCGCCGACGCCCGAGGTCCCCAACCCGCGGCCGGTCAGCCGGCTGATCGAGGACTTCGAGGACCAGGTCCTCGCACCTCTGCGGGACGACCTGGACGGCATCAAGACTCCCGAGCGGCTCGCGGCCCGCCTCGCCGAGCCCGTCGCACGGCTGGGTGAGGCGCAGGTGCTGGCCGAGCCCTACGAGGACGTGGCGGCCTGGTTCGAGCAACTGGAGGCGGTGCTCGCGGAACTGGCCGAGCGGGCCATGGAGTTGGCGCCCGCCCAGCCCGCCGAAGGTGAGCGGACGCAGACCCTGAGGAGCGGGGTGGATCCGCGCGCGGCCGCCCTGCGCACCCTGGGCGCCGTCCTGCCCGCCCTGCGCGCAGCGACCCCCGCCCCCCAGGGCGGCGGCACCGGCACCCAGCGCCCCGGCACCGACACCGCACGTCTGCTCTCCGTCCTGAACCCCGGACTCGGCACCCTCTACCCGGCCTGGCGGACGGCCGCCGCCCCCGACACCCCGCAGCTCCTGCGTGAACTGCTCGCCATGCGCGTCACAGCCGCCCCCTTCGGCGCCACGGCCCCGCTCAAGCCCGTCCAGGACGACCGCGGCCGGGTCATCCGCACCGCGGACTGGCCGCTCACGGGCGCCGTGCTGGCGAGTATGCGGGTCGTGTACGACACGGCGGGCCGGACGCCGGTGCGGGCGGAGTTCCAGTACGTCGAGGGCAGCAGCTCCGACCAGCGCGCCGAGAACCTGCCGGTCGTCCAGCCGGTCAGGTTCCCCCTCGGCACGGGCCAGGTCGAGCTGTCCGTGCGCTCCGGCCAGGACCGCGACCTCAACTGGCTGAACCGCCGTCCCGCCGACTCCCAGGAGCCCGGCGTCACGGCCCGTCTCCACTCGGGCCTGCCCGAGCGCACCCTCTTCGTGTCCCGCCCGGACGACGAGGGCCTGGTCCACGTCGGCGTCCACAACGGCACGTCGGAGCAGATCGCCCTGCGGCCGAACACCGACGAGCAGTTCACCCACGGCGAGTACGAGGTCAGCCTGAAGTACACGGTGGGCACCACCGAGCCCAACGTCGAGGTCGTCATCGCCAGCAAGCCCGAGCCCCTCAACCGCCGCGTCCTCCAGCTGGACACGGTCCACACCGGCATCACCGTCGGCAGCTGGGTCGCGATCCAGCGCCCCGCCAAGGGCGTCCAGGACGGCGTACCGGGCGACACCGAGCTCGCGTTCGTCACCACCCAGGTCGTCGCGGCGCGTACGGCGGCGTACACCAACTACGGCATCACCGGCCGCGGCACCGAGCTCACGCTCGCCGAACCGTGGCTGGACGAGTTCGACGTCCTGCTCTCCCACATCCGCGACACCACCGTGCACGCGGCCGGCGAGCCGCTCCGCCTCGCGGACGAACCGCTGGGCGAGGACGTCCACGGCAACGAGATCGAACTCGCCCAGCTGTACGACGGGTTGAGGGCCGCACGTACGCTCGTCGTGACCGGCGAGCGCAGCGACATCCCGGGCACGGCGGGCGTGCAGGCCACCGAGGTGGTCACGGTCGCCGCCGCAGACCCGGCGGTCGATCCCCGACTGCCCGGCGACCACGTCCACACCCGGCTGACCCTGACCGCCGACCTCGCTCACCGCTACCGCCGCGAGACCGTGAAAATCCTCGGCAACGTCGTCGAGGCCACCCACGGCGAGAGCCGCGAGGAGGCCATCGGCAGCGGTGACTCCGACCGCGTGAACCAGACGTTCGCGCTCTGGCAGTCCCCGCTGACCTGGCTCGCCGACGAGAATCCCCTCGGCGCCACCCCGGTGCTCGAGGTCCGGGTCGACGGCGTCCTGTGGCACGAGGTCGACAGCCTCGCGGGACGCGGCGCGGGCGAGCGGGTCTACATCACCGGCTCCACGGCCGACGGCCGTACGACGGTGACCTTCGGCGACGGAGTCAACGGCGCCCGGCTGCCGTCCGGGCACGAGAACATCCGGGCCCGCTACCGCTTCGGCACCGGCAAGGCCGCCAACGTCGCCGCCGACCGCATCAGCCAGCCCCTCACCCGGCCGCTCGGCGTCACCCAGGTGACCAACCCGCGTCCGGCGAAGGGCGGCGCGGACGCGGACGGCCCCGGCCTGACCCGCCGTACGGTCCCGCTCGCCGTCTCGGCGCTGGACCGCCTGGTCTCCGCGTCCGACTACGAGGACTTCGCCCGCTCCTGCGCCGGCATCGGGCGGGCGTCGGCACGTGAACTCTTCGACGGGCGGCGGCGCGTGCTGCACGTGACGGTCGCCGGCACGGACGACGTGCCGATCGACGGCGACTCGGACACCCTCAGGGCCCTGCGCGGCGCGCTGACCGAGTACGGGGACGGCAACCTCCCGGTCCGGGTGGACGCACGCGAGCTGGTCCTGCTGCTGCTCGCCGCCAAGGTGAAGGTGGCCCCGGACCACGCCTGGCAGGTCGTCGAGCCACGCCTGCGCCAGGCACTGCTCGGCCGACTCGGCTACGAGGGACGGGAGTTGGGCCGACCGGCCCGCCTCTCGGACGTTTTGGCCACGGCCCACTCGGTGCCCGGCGTCGACTACGTGGACGTGGACGTCTTCACCGGCGTCCCCGCGTCCGCCACCCCCGAGGAACTCACCGGGATCCTCACCGAGCCCGGACCGCCCAAGGCATCGGTCCCGGCGTACCCGGCGACGTACGACGAGAAGATCCACACGGTCCGCGCCGAGAACGGCGAGACGCTGTCGGAGATCTGCGCCGAGTACGCCGTCCCGCTCGCCGAGCTCCTGCGCCTCAACCCCGACATCACCGACACCCGGCGCCTGGCGAAGGGCCGTTCGGTGTTCGTCTTCCGCGGTATCCGCCCGGCCCAGCTCGCGCTGCTGTCGCCGAAGGCCGCGGACACCCTGATTCTGACGGAGGTCAAGTGATGTCCCCGGACGTCCAGTTCGATACGACGACCCCGGCGACCACGTCCAGGGAGCCGGATGGGCTCGCCGCCCTGCTGCCCCGCTGGCACCTGTTGCGCGACGCCGAGGAGGGCGAGCCGCTGCGCGCGCTGCTGGCGGTGATCGCCGAGCAGATCGACCGGGTGCGCGACGGCGTCGAGCAGGGCTACGAGGCCCTGTTCGTGGAGACGGCGGCGCCCTGGGTGCTGCCGTACCTCGGCGACCTGGTCGGCTACCGCACCCTGCCCGGCTACGAACGGGTCCTCACGACCGGCCTGCACGCCGGTGGCCGCGCCGCCCTCGCCGAAGCCGTCGCCCCGCGCGCCGACGTGGCCGCGACGGTCGCCAACCGTCGCCGCAAGGGCACCCTCCACCTCCTGGAGGAGCTCTCCGAGCGCGTCACCGGCTGGCCCGCTCGCGCCGTCGAGCTGTCCCGGCAGGTCTCCCACACCCAGCCCGTGAAGCTCTACGGCGACACAGGCGTCCACCGCGGCGGGCGCGGGCGTCTCGTCGACCTGCGCGACAACTCGGCCCTCGACCTCGCCGGCGGCCCCTTCGGCGCGACGGCGCGCACGGTCGATGTCCGTCGCGCCGACTCACGCCACCGGCAGGGGGGTTGGACTCCGGCCGGGGTCGCCCTCTTCGTCTGGCGGCTGAAGGCGCACTCGCTGACGCAGTCCCCGGCGTACTGCATCGACCGGGCCCGCAACCTCTACACCTTCTCGATCCTGGGCAACGACACCCCGCTGGTCACCAAGCCCTTCCCGGAGCCGTCGCCCACGCACATCGCGACCGTCGACAACGTGCCGGCGTTCATCACCCGCCGTCAGCTCCACGACCGGCTCGCCGACCACTACGGCCCCGGCAAGAGCCTCGTCATCCGGCGCGACGGCGAGGACCAGCCGGTACCGCCGTCCGACATCGTGGTCGCCGACCTGTCCGACTGGCGCTACCGGCCCAAGCGGGGGCAGGTGGCCGTCGACCCGGAGCTCGGGCGGATCGCCTTCGGGTCGCGGTCGGCGCCCCGGCAGGGCGTATGGGTGGACTACCACCACGCGTTCGGCGCGGACATGGGCGGCGGCGAGTACGACCGCCCGGACCGCGAGCCGCGTCCCGACGCCGAGGTCTACCGGGTCGGCCCCGGGCATCCGTACCGCCAGATCATGGACGCCTACCGGGCCTGGCAGCACGACCGCCGCGCGGACCGGACCGGCCCCGCCGGTGTCATCGAGATCACGCACAGCGGCGCCTACCAGGAGCAGCTGGACTTCGACCTCGACCCCGGCGACCGCCTGGAGGTCCGCGCGGCCGAGGGCACCAGGCCGGTGATACGCCTCCTCGACTGGTACAGCAACCGCCCGGACGCCCTCAACATCCGTGCGGTGTCGGAGGAATGCGCCCCGCACGAGCGTCCGCGCATCGTCCTCGACGGCCTGCTGATCGCCGGACGCGGCATCAATGTCACCGGCCCCATGGGTGCGGTCGTCGTACGGCACTCCACGCTGGTACCGGGCTGGTCGCTGGAGCCGGAGTGCGATCCGCACTCGCCGGAGGAGCCCAGCATCGTGCTGGAGCGCACCATCGCGTGCGTCCAGATCGAGCACAGCATCCTCGGCACCATCGAGGTCATCGGCGACGAGGTGAGCGAGGAACCCCTCGACATCCATCTGCGCGACAGCATCCTCGACGCCACCGGCCCCGGCCGCGAGGCCCTCTCCGCACCGGACTGCCGCCACGCCCACGCGGTGCTGCACCTGCACCGCACCACCGTGATCGGCGAGATCTTCACGCACGCCGTGCAGATCGCCGAGAACTCGATCTTCACGGGCCGGCTCCACGTGGCCCGGCGCGGCATCGGCTGCCTGCGGTACTCGTCCGTGCCGGCCGGATCGCGCACCCCGCGCCGGTACCGCTGCCAGCCCGACCTCGCCGGGCCCGAACAGGCCGCTCACGTACGGCCGTTGTTCACCTCCGAGCGCTACGGGACGCCCTGGTACGGGCTGCTCGCCGACCGCTGCGCGCAGGAGATCCGGCGTGGCTCGGACGACGGCGCCGAGATGGGCGCCTTCCACGACCTGTACCGGCCGCAGCGCGAGGACGGCCTCAGGGCACGGCTCGCGGAGTACACCCCGGCGGGCACGGACGCCGGGATCTTCTTCGTGACGTGAGGCGAGACATGAACCATGACGTGCGCGCCGCCGCCGCAAGCCCTACCCGCACTTTCCTGAACCAGGGGGACCCCCTTCATGCACGCTGATCTCTCCCGCCTCACGTTCCGCCCGGAGCGGCGCTACTCGGCGGTCGTCGCCCAGCAGGGCCGCGTCCAGCTCGACGCCGACATCAACGAGCAGACCGCGATCCAGCTCCACCAGACCCGAACCCTCGCCGCCGACCTGATCGGCCGGCACGGCGGGCCGCGCGACGCCGCGGGCTTCAAGATCGATTACGTGGGCGGCAAGCACGACATCGACACGCTGCTCATCCACGGCGGCCGCTACTACGTCGACGGCATCCTGCTGGACGCGACCCGCCCGGCGCCCGGCGTGCCGGTCACGGACGACGACGCCGAGGACCAGGACACCGCCGCCCCGCCCGCGTACTGGACCTACTGGGACCAGCCCGACGGCTTCCGCGACCCGGAGAAGCCCGGCGACCGGCTGCCCTCGCCGGCCCAGACGCCGTTCCTGGTCTATCTGCAGGTCTGGGAGCGCACCGTCTCCGCCGCCGAGGACCCTGCCCTGCGCGAGGTCGCGCTCGGCGCGGCGATGCCGGACACCGCGGCCCGCGTGAAGGTCGTCTGGCAGGCGCTGCCGCTGTCGCTGGCCGCGCTGGACATCGAGGAGACCGACCCGTCCAAGGAGGTCGTACGGGCCGCCTTCGACAAGTGGGCGCAGAAGCAGGCCGCACCCACCGCACGCCTCGCCGCCCGCAGCGAGCGGCCCGACCACGCCGACGAGGACCCCTGCCTGGTCAAGCCGGACGCCCGCTACCGCGGCCAGGAGAACCAGCTGTACCGCGTCGAGGTGCACGCGGGCGGCGAGGCGAAGGACGCCACGTTCAAGTGGTCGCGCGAGAACGGCTCGGTGGTGTTCCCCGTCGACGAACTCGACGGCACCTGGGTGCAGTTGGCGTCCCTCGGCCACGACGACAAGCTGGACCTGGACGTCGGCGACCACGTGGAGCTCACGGACACGGCGTATGCCTCCCGCCTCGAACCGCTGCCCCTGCTGCGGGTCGAGGAGCTGGACCTGCCGGGCCGCCGGGTCCGGCTGTCCGCCGAGCCCGACCCGTCGGTCGGACGGCTTCCCCACCTCAACCCGTTCCTGCGTCGCTGGGACCACCACGGGGGTCCGAAGCGCAAGGGCCGTACGACTGCCCTGAAGGGCGGTGCGGTCCCCGTGTCGGAGGGGGAGTGGCTGCCGCTGGAGGACGGCGTCGAGGTGTACTTCGCCAAGGGCGCCGGCTACCGCACCGGTGACCACTGGATCATCCCCGCCCGCACCGCCACCGGCGGCGTCGAATGGCCCACGGACGCAGCCCGGCGCCCGCTGCTCCGGGGTCCTTCCGGCGTCGTCCGCGGCTTCGCGCCGCTGGCCCTGGTCAAGGGCGAGGGCGGCACCGTCGATCTGCGCCTGGCCTTCAACCCGCTGGCGGGCAGCATCCCGGCCGCCGACGCGGCGACGCTCGCGGCGGAGGAGCAGGCGCGCCACGAGGAACAGCGGGCGGAAGACCCCTCGGGCGGGAGGTCGCAGACCACGGCGGAAGCCGAGGCCGCGGCGGAAGGAGACGAGTAATGGCCAAGCCCCTGAGCGCGTCCAAGATGGTGGAGATACTGCGGGCGGAGGGCCTCAAGGTCCACGAGGTCCGCAGCTGGCGCACCCACAACCGCAACAGCAAGGGCCCCTGGGGGCCGGTGAACGGTGTGATGATCCACCACACCGTCACCAAGGGCACCGAGGCGTCGGTCAACATCTGTTACAACGGCTACTCCGGCCTGCCCGGCCCGCTCTGCCACGGCGTCATCGACAAGAAGGGCGAGATCCACCTCGTCGGCAACGGCCGCGCCAACCACGCCGGTCTCGGCGACAGCGACGTCCTGCGCGCCGTGATCAACGAGTCGAAGCTGCCGCACGACAACGAGGCCGACACCGACGGCAACGCGCACTTCTACGGCTTCGAGTGCATCAATCTCGGCGACGGCAAGGACCACTGGCCCGAGGCGCAGAAGGAGGCCATCGAGAAGGTCTCGGCCGCGATCTGCCGGCACCACGGCTGGAGCGAACGCTCGGTCATCGGGCACAAGGAGTGGCAGCCCGGCAAGACCGACCCGCGCGGCTTCACGATGGACGGCATGCGCAAGCGCATCGCGGAGCGGCTGAAGGGCGGCGGCACAAAGCCCGACCCGGACCCGAAGCCGGCGCCCAAGCCGAAGCTCGAGCCCTTCCCGGGCAGCGGCTTCTTCCACGTCGGCCAGAAGTCCCCGATCATCACGGCCATGGGCCGGCGCCTGGTCGCCGAGGGGTGCGGCCGCTACGAGGAGGGCCCGAGCCCCGAGTGGACCGAGGCCGACCGCCGCTCCTACGCCGCCTGGCAGCAGAAGCTCGGCTTCAAGGGCAAGGACGCGGACGGCATCCCCGGCAAGGTCAGCTGGGACAAGCTGAAGGTGCCCAACGTGTGACGGTCTGCGACCGGCACTGATACGGCCCAGGTACCCCGCGGGGGTGTCCTGGGCCGTTTTCGCGTGCCGGAAGGGTCTTGCTCCCCTGGCGGAAACAGGTCACACTGGATACCGAACGAATGGTCGGTTGGGAAGCGGGAATCGATGACGACTTCACACTCCGCCGAGGCGCCCCCCGAAGAGCCGCTCCAGGAGCACTTCGACGCGACGATCTCGCGCGACCAGCGGATCGAGCCGCGTGACTGGATGCCGGACGGCTACCGGAAGACGCTGATCCGGCAGATCGCGCAGCATGCCCACTCGGAGATCATCGGCATGCAGCCCGAGGGTGAGTGGATCACGCGCGCCCCGTCGCTGCGCCGCAAGGCGATCCTCTTCGCCAAGGTGCAGGACGAGGCCGGCCACGGGCTGTACCTGTACTCGGCGGCGGAGACCCTGGGCGCCGACCGCGCGGACCTGACCGACCGGCTCATCGAGGGCCGCCAGAAGTACTCGTCGATCTTCAACTACCCGACCATGAGCTTCGCCGACGTCGGCGTGATCGGCTGGTTCGTTGACGGCGCGGCGATCTGCAACCAGGTGCCGCTGTGCCGGAGTTCGTACGGGCCGTACGCCCGCGCGATGGTGCGGATCTGCAAGGAGGAGTCCTTCCACCAGCGGCAGGGCTACGAGCTGCTGATGACGATGATGCGCGGCACCGACGCCCAGCGCGAGATGGTGCAGGACGCCGTGAACCGCTGGTGGTGGCCGTCGCTGATGATGTTCGGCCCGCCCGACGACGCCTCGCCCAACTCCGCGCAGTCGATGGCCTGGAAGATCAAGCGGCACAGCAACGACGAGCTGCGCCGGCGCTTCGTCGACATGACCGTCCCGCAGGCCGAGAAGCTCGGCGTGACCCTGCCGGACCCGGAGCTGCGCTGGAACGCCGAGCGCGGGCACCACGACTTCGGCACCCCCGACTGGGACGAGCTGATGCGGGTCATCAAGGGCGACGGGCCGTGCAACGACCAGCGTATGGAGCGGCGCAGAAGCGCCCACGACGAGGGCGGCTGGGTCCGCGAGGCGGCCACCGTCCACGCGGCCAAGCAGGCCGCCCGTGCGGAAAAGGGAGCGGTGGCATGAGCGCCGACAAGCAGGGCTGGCCGCTGTACGAGGTGTTCGTGCGCGGCAAGCGAGGGCTGAACCACGTCCACGTGGGTTCGCTGCACGCCGCCGACGACCGGATGGCGCTCACCCACGCGCGCGACCTGTACACGCGACGCAACGAGGGCGTCAGCATCTGGGTGGTGAAGTCCGAGCACATCACCGCGTCGACCCGCGACGAGAAGGACCCGTTCTTCGAGCCCAGCGCCGACAAGGTCTACCGCCACCCGACGTTCTACGACATCCCCGACGACGTCCCGCACATCTGAAGGAGAGGGCATGAGCGACGACCACGTCTACATGACCCTCGCCGAGGGACACGACGACGACACCCGCTGGGCCTACGGCACCGGCTTCGAGGACCCGCTGCACGGCGTGGACACCACCGTGCCCGAGGGCATCGACGCCGGTGAACTCGCCGCCGTCTGCGTCGCGTTGGCCGACGACGCCCTGATCGCGGCCCAGCGTCTGGGCGAGTGGGTCACCCGCGCCCCCGAGCTGGAGGAGGAGGTGGCGCTGGCCAACATCGGCCTCGACCTCCTCGGCCAGGCCCGCCTGCTCTACTCCCGCGCCGGCCAGGCCGACGGCACCGGCCGCGACGAGGACGCCTACGCCTACTTCCGCGACGCGGGCGACTTCTGCAACGTACGCCTGGCCGAACTGCCCAACGGCGACTTCGCGTTCTCGATCGTCCGGCTGCTGATGTTCGCCAGCTGGCGCCTCGCTCACTTCGAGCGGCTGGCGTCGCACCCGGACCCCGTCCTGGCGGCGATCGCCACGAAGGGCGTCAAGGAGCTGGCCTACCACCGGCAGTACGCGGCGGAGTGGGCGGTACGCCTCGGGGACGGCACGGAGGAGTCGCACCGCCGGGTGCGCCGGGCCCAGGAGCAAGTGGCCCCCTATCTCGGCGAGTTGTTCACGGCGTACGACGTCCGCGACGAGGTCGTGACCGTCCTGCGCCAGGTCACCGAGGCCGCAGGACTGCCCATGCCGGTGTACCGGCCGCTGCCCGGATCCGGCCGCGACGGCGAGCACACCGAGCATCTCGCCCCGCTGCTCGCCGAGTTGCAGGGCGTGGCCCGTGCCCACCCGGAGGCGACATGGTGACGACCCTGCTCGACGCCCGGCGCGCCCGGCACATCGCCGACCAGGTGCCCGACCCCGAGCTGCCCATGCTCACGCTGGCCGACCTGGGCGTCCTGCGGGACGTGGAGCTGACCGAGGACGGCACGGTGGTCGCGAGCCTGACCCCGACTTATTCGGGGTGTCCGGCGATGGCCGAGATGCGGGCGGACGTCGCGGCGCGTCTGCGCGGGGCGGGGTACGAGCGCGTGGAGATCCGCACGGTCCTCGACCCGCCCTGGACCAGCGACTGGATCACCCCGTCCGGACGCCGCAAGCTCACCGAACACGGCATCGCGCCGCCCGGCCCCGCCCCGCGCGGCGCAGGTCCGGTCGCGCTCGTGCTGTCACCCACCCGGCACGCGGTGACCTGCCCGCGCTGCGGCTCGGCGAACACCGAGGAGACCTCCCGCTTCGCCGCCACGTCCTGCAAGGCGCTGTGGCGCTGCCGCGCCTGCCGCGAGCCGTTCGAGTACGTCAAGGAGATCTGAATGGAAGGCCTCAGGGAAGAATCGACGGCTGCGTCGGTACGCCCGCGCATTCGCCGCCGTCCGGCCTTCCACGCCCTGCGCGTCGCCGCCGTGACGCCCCTGTGCGCGGACGCGGTCGCCGTCGGGTTCGACATCCCGGCCGAGCTCGCCGAGGAGTTCGCGTTCGAGCCCGGGCAGTCACTGACGCTGCGGCGTGCGATCGAGGGGCGGGACGAGCGGCGGTCGTACTCGATCTGCTCGCCGGTAGGGTCGATGCCGCGCATCGGCGTCCGGGTCGTGCCCGGCGGCCTGTTCTCGTCCTGGCTCGTCAACGACGTCCGCCCCGGCGACACCGTCGAGGTGATGGCCCCCACCGGCGCCTTCACCCCCGACCTCACCACGCACGGCCATCACGTGCTGATCGCGGCGGGCTCCGGCATCACGCCCATGATGTCCATCGCGGAGTCCGTCCTGGCCGCAGACTCCCGCTCGGCGGTCACCCTCCTGTACGGCAACCGCCGTACCGACACGGTGATGTTCGCCGACGAGCTCGCGGACCTGAAGGACCTCTACCCGGCCCGGTTCCAGCTGGCCCATGTGCTGTCCCGGGAGCCGCGCGAGGCCGAGGTGCTGTCGGGACGCATCGACGCCGAACGGCTCTCGACCCTCGTCGACGCGCTGGTCGACGTGCAAACCGCCGATCACTGGTGGCTGTGCGGCCCGCACGGTATGGTCCGGGATGCGCAGGGGGTCCTGGCGGGCCTCGGGGTGCCGACCGAGCGGGTGCATCAGGAGCTGTTCTACGCCGACGACGAGCCCGTACGGGAGGCGGTCCACGAGGAGAGCGGCCCGCAGGGGCCCGTCAGCCAGGTCACGATCACCCTCGACGGCCGGTCGACCAGCGCCGCCCTGCCGAGGGAGCGGTCCATCCTGGACGGCGCCCAGCGGACCCGCCCCGACCTGCCGTTCGCCTGCAAGGGTGGCGTCTGCGGCACCTGCCGTGCGCTCGTCACCGACGGCAAGGCGGACATGCGCCGCAACTTCGCCCTGGAGACGGCCGAGGTGGACGCCGGCTATGTCCTGACCTGCCAGTCGTACCCGGTGTCCGAGACGCTGACCGTGGACTACGACAGCTGACGGCTGCAAGAGCCGTGCCGGCAGGAAGAGTTGAGTGGCGAGGAAAGCGAGAGGACTAATTCAAGAAGGAGTTGAGAAGGAAGTCCCTTCATGGCCTCGCCACGGCCGACTCTAACAGTCACGCGGGGATCAGGTCGCGCAGATTTTCGGGGGTCAGGATCCGGGAGTCCGGGTGCAGCCCGTCGGGGCGCTGAAGACCGATGTAGGTGACCGGACCGTCGGGGACGTTCGCGCCGTCCCACAGGGTCGTGGTCGTGGCGTCCATCAGGCCCGTCAGATAGCGCACCGTCAGCTGCTCGCGTTCCACGATGCCCCGCAGCAGCGTCGCCACCGACACCCGGTTCTCCTCGACCCGGTTGGCGGCCGGCGTCCCCTTCAGGTACAGGTGCAGCCACTTGGCACGCCACCGCCCGTCGGATCCCCGCAGGAACGCCAGCGGCAGCGCGACCCGGCCCGGTCCGCGCAGCTCCGACTTCATGCGCACGGTACGCGCCTCGAACGGGCGGCCCTGCTGCTCGCCCTCACGCAGCATGAACCCGAAGAACGACTCCTCGACCTCCTCGAAGCCCTCCCCGGCGAAGATGTTCACCTGCGGCACGATGAAGTCGCCGCGCACGGCACCCAGTCGGAGATCGATGAACTCCGAGGCGCCGTCGGGTGCTTCGGTGATGTCACCGGAGTGCTCGCCCTCCAGGTCCTTGAGGTTGGTGTACGCCAGCCAGCAGACCGTCGCGAATTCGGTGTCCAGCATCAACGCCGACAGGTCGTAGTCGGTGCGCCGGTCGGCCTCCTTCCAGTACACGAAGAACCGCAGCAGCTCGCCGTCCACCGGAGACAGCGAGCCCCGGGGCAGCACACCGAGCCCGGCCGCGCTCGCCCGGCCGCTGAGCGGCAGCGCCACATCCAGCACGTCCGGGTCGATCAGCAGATGGCCAGGAGCCGGCAGCCGACGCCGTATCTCGGCGTCCAGTACGGCGATCAGGCGCTCACGCTCGGGCGGCAGCACGGGGGGACGGTCGTCCTCGGTGACCCAGGCGCGGCCGAGCCGGTTCACGAACACCCGGCGCTCACCTGTGTCCTGCGCGCGGTTGGCGAGGTGCTCACGCACCGACAGGACCACCCGGCCGGACACCTCGCCCACGACCTCCTCGGCGGCGGACGCCACCGCGAGGCGCTCGTCCTGGTCGAGGGCCAGCCGCAGCAGCCGGTCCAGGGAGCGGAACAGCTTGCCCGGCGCGGCCTTCAGCAGCATCGCCGCGCCCGTGATGTCGTTCATGCCGAGCAGTTCCTCGACCCGGCTGTCGAAGGAGCGGGCCTCCTTCTCGCGCCGGGCGACCGCGAACACGTCGGCGGCGTGCGGCCACCGCGGGTACTCATGCGGGTGCAGCCGCTCGCCGAGCCGCTTCCACGCCTCGCGGTGCGCATGCACGTCGGCCAGCTTGGCGGGGGACGCGGCGACAACCCTGTCCAGGCCGGCGAGCAGCGCGCGGCGCACCGGACGGGACAGCGCCCGGAACCTGGTCGGCGCCTGCAGCGTCACGTCGCCGCCCGACAGGGCGCAGGCCAGCCGCAGCACATCGGTGACCGTGTCCAGCAGCAGCTCCGCACCGGCCTTCAACCGGGCCTCGTTCACGACGGCACGGTTCTCCCGCACGGGAATCGTCTCGGGCTGCGGCGCGTCCACGCAGTGCCCGGCGAGGACCCGCAGATCGCGCAGGTCCTCCTCGCCCAGCGGCGTGCTGCTGCCCGCCAACGCCAGGTACAGGGAAGCGACTTCGGCGTCCGTGTCGCCGCCGAGATGCAGCGCCGTCATACGGTCGCCCGCCGCGGCGATCAGTTCCTCGTGGTGGCCGAGCATCTCCGTGTAGGTGTGCTGGTAACGGCCGTACGACGGCAGGGTGAGGAGATTGACGAGCCCCTCGCTCAACTGCTCCAGAACGCTTGCGCGTGCGTCGTCGTCGGCCAGCGCCTCGGCGACGCAGCGCATCCAGAAGTCGTATGTGTCCGGCACGTTGGCCGGGAAATCGACGAAGTACACGTTGTGCCGCACATGGTCGCCGACCATCTCGCGGACCGTGCCCAGTGTCCGCACGGCCGTGTCGACGACCGTTCCCTCGGACAGCGCCGACAAGCGCGCCAGCAGCTCCGCCGACAGCTTGAAGCCCACGGACATGAGCGCTGCGTCGAACTGCCGTGCCGCGACGGCGCCTTCCCCGGCGGGGCCCGCGGGGGAGGGGAGACGGTGGACGTGCCGGATGACCAGGGGTTCGAGACGGTGGACCATCCCGGGATCGTCCCAGAGCGGGGCGAGCGGGCGCACTCGGGTTTTCGTCTCCGAGGCGGGCATCCACACCCCTCCTACGCGCCAGGAGCGCGGCCGGGAGTGCGGAAACTAGGCGGGTATCGTTCCCGGTTCGGCCGGGCATCGTTAGTTGGCGGGGTTTGAGGGTGAGAGAGGGGAAACATGCCGTCGTCGTCGATGCGGTCGGTCGATGCACAGCCACAACCGGTACTCAGTCCGCCGGCGCCCGTCGCCGTCTTCCTGGTGGTGACGATCGAGCCGGGCGGCGAACCCGCCGTGCACGATCTGCTCACCGGTCTCGCGGGGCTCATACGGGCCGTCGGGTTCCCGAGTCCCGACAGCGGCCTGTGCTGCGCCACCGGAGTGGGATCCGTGGCGTGGGACCGGCTGTTCGGGGACCCGCGTCCGCAGGAGCTGCATCCGTTCAGGGAGTTGGAGGGGACGCGGCACCGCGCCGTGTCGACCCCCGGTGACCTGCTCTTCCACATCCGGGCCGCCCGTACCGATGTGTGCTTCGCCCTGGCCGCCGAGATCATGAAGCGGCTGCGCGGCGCGGTCACCGTCCAGGACGAGGTCCAGGCCTTCGCCTACTTCGACTCGCGCAACCTCCTCGGCTTCGTCGACGGTACCGAGAACCCCGTCGGCCAGGCGGCGGCCGACGCGGCGATCGTCGGGGACGAGGACCCCGCGTTCCGCGGCGGGAGCTACGCGATGGTGCAGAAGTACGTGCACGACGTCGACGCCTGGGAAGCCCTCGCGGTCGAGGCTCAGGAGAAGGTGATAGGCCGCTCCAAGCTGACCAACATCGAACTCGACATGCCCGGCTCCCACAAGGACGTGAACACGATCACCGGCCCGGACGGGGCGGAGCTGGAGATACTGCGGGGCGCGATGCCGTTCGGCAGGCCGGGGCACGGAGAGTTCGGCACGTATTTCGTCGCCTACGCGCGTACCCCCGAGATACCGGAGACCATGCTGCGGAAGATGTACCTCGGCGGCCCGGAATCCGGCCCCGACCCGATCCTCGACTACTCGGAGGCGGTCACCGGAACCCTCTTCTTCGTCCCGTCGGCCACGTTCCTCGAGGCACTGCCGGAACGGCCGGCAGCGGGCTGATCCTGACCGGTCGGAGGCGGGCTGCACGCGTGCGCGGTGCGGCTCGCCTCACCCGGCGACGGCGCGGGTGACGGCGTCAGCGGGGGCGGCAGCCGCAGGGAGCTACCAGCACCGGAGGGGTCAGGACTGCTCCGCCGCCCGCTCCGCGTCCCGCTGCTTGATGCGGGCCGTCTCCTTGCGGACCTCGGCCTGAGTCGCGCGCTCCTTGACCAGCCACTCGGGCTGCTCCTGCTTCACGGCCTCGATCTGCTCGGTGGTGAGGGCCTCCGTGACGCCGCCGCGGGCCAGCCCCGCGATGGAGACGCCCAGCTTCTGCGCGACGACCGGACGGGGGTGCGGCCCGTTCGCCCGCAGCTCCTGCAGCCACGCGGGCGGCTCCGCCTGCAGCTGGTTCAGCTCGGCGCGCGTGACCACACCCTCCCGGAACTCGGCGGGGGTGGCTTCGAGGTACACACCCAACTTCTTGGCCGCGGTCGCGGGCTTCATGGTCTGGGTGCTTTGGTGCGACGTCATGGTCTCAAGGGTATCGACTGGGTGAACCGCCGCCGACCACGGCCGGTAGCCTGGCCTGGTGACAGGCTCGGAAGTACCCCCGTCGTTCCGGCTCGCCTACGTCCCGGGCGTGACCCCCGCCAAGTGGGTGCGGACCTGGAACGAGCGCTTCCCCGACGTACCCCTCACCCTCCACTCGGTGACCGCCGCCGAGGCCCCCGACATGCTCCGGGACGGCGGCGCCGACGCCGGTTTCGTACGGCTGCCGGTCGACCGTACGGTCCTCAGCGCGATCCCCCTCTACACCGAGACCACGGTCGTCGTCGTCCCCAAGGACCATGTCGTCTCGGCGGTCGACGAGGTGACCGCCGAGGACCTGGCCGACGAGGTCGTCTTCCACCCCCTCGACGACGTCCTCGACTGGGAGCGGCCGCCGGGTCAGCCCGCCTTCGAGCGCCCCGCCACCACCGCGGACGCCATCGAGCTGGTCGCGGCGGGCGTCGGCCTGCTCGCCGTGCCCCAGTCGCTGGCCCGGCTCCACCACCGCAAGGACCTCACCTACCGGACGCTGGTCGACGCCCCCCAGTCGAGCGTCGCGCTGTCCTGGCCGGAGGACGCGACCACCGACCTGGTCGAGGACTTCATCGGCGTCGTCCGCGGCCGCACGGTCAACAGCACCCGGGGCCGTACGACGTCCCCAGCCACGGCCGCTACGGAACAGCCGAAGCGCAAGCGCGCGGAAGCCGCCGGCGCCCCTCGGCGGCAGTCCGGAGCCGGGGGCCGGAGCGCCCGCTCCGGTTCGGGCTCCGGCTCCGGCGGTGCCAAGGGCGCCAAGAGCCCCCGACGGGGCAAGCCGCGCCGCAGGTCGTAGCGGACCGCCGAAGAGTCCGGCTGCCGGGCTACCCGGTGCGTTCCGTGAGCCTGCGTTCCAGGTCGCGCAGGTCCTTGCCGATGTTGTGGCGGACATGGCGGGCCATGATCGGGGCCGCCGGCCGGTAGACGCCGCCGGGGCCGCCCCGGACGCGGATGCGCGCGAGGGTGCCGTCCGCGTGCGGGTCGAAGGCATAGGTGACCTGCATCGGCACCGGCCCGGCCACGGCCACCATGTCGAGCAGTCGCGGGAAGTCGTACGACGCCACGCGCAGCACGTAGCCGATGTGCCGACCCAGGAAGTGCGCCGTCCGCCTGACCTCGGCGCCGACCCCGAAGCCACCCTCGTCGGCCTCGCGGATCAGCTCCGCCGTGCGGATGCCCTGCGTCCAGTCACGGTCGTGGCGCCAGTCCATGGCATAGGCGGCAACCTGCTCGGGAGGAAAGGGGATCACCCGCTCCGCCGACACGTCGATCGTCATGGCTCCAGCATCCCCGCGCCGGGAGTCGAGCGCTCGGCGCGGGGATGCGGCGCGGGGGTCAGATCGCCGGGTCAGGGAGCGTACGTCGCCTGCTCCGCCGTACGGACGATGGTCCGCCCGTTGGCCTGACTCAGCAGACCGGCGGTGACCCAGGCGTTCACGGTGGACCGCACGCGCGAGACCAGTGCCCCCTTGTTGCCGAAGGGAGCCCCGGCCCAGATCTCGTCCAGCAGCGTGGTTCCGTCGGACTTCGCGGGGTTGGCGACGCCGGAGTCGGAGTTGCCGAAGACCACCCGGGGTTCCGAGCGCCGGAAGTAGGCGTGGGTCGGGTCCTCGGTGCCCTCGAAGAAGGGGGCGAACTCGGTTCCGGCGAGGGTGTGGTGGAGCGGCTTGCCGGACACGGGAGTGAGCGACGGCAGCAGGTCGCCCGACAGCCCGGCGTTGCGGTAAAGGCCCAACTGCAGGTGAGTTGTCGAAGAGCTGCGGCCGACGAGATTGACGGGGCCGTAGAACAGCGTCTGCAGCGCAGGGTCGTCGATCGCCTTCTCCGCCCTCAAGCGGAAGGGCATGGAGATCCGCACGGTGTCGCCGTCGCGCCACGTCCGCGACACGGTGAAGTAGCTCCCCGGCATCGGAGTGCCGCTCACCGCACTGCCGTTGACCGTCACCCGGAAACCCGCGGTCGCCCACGACGGCACCCTCAGCCGCAGCGCGAAGGCCGCGCTGGAGCCGCCGATGGTGAGGGTGGTGCCCTGCTCCCGCGGGAACGTGGTCGCCTGCGTGACCGTCACGCCCTTTTCCGCCCACGTCAGTCGGGACGGACTGTAGAGATTGACGTACAGCGTGCTGCTGTCAGCGGCCTTGAAGTACACCGAGTCCTGGTACTTGGTGGCGCTCTCCATCCCGGTGCCCTCGCAGCACGTCGTGCCCTGCTTGGGTGTGTAGTCCCGCACATGGCCCGGCGTCAGCCCGATGAAGTACGTGACCAGCGGCTTCTCGGCGTCCGCCTTGTCCTGCTTGGAGCCGAGGACCTGGTTGTAGAGCGCCCGCTCGTAGTAGTCCATGTACTTCGGCTGCTGCTCGTGGAAGAACAGCGTCCGGCTCAGCTTCAGCATGTTGTACGCACAGCACGTCTCGGCGGTCGTGTCGCTGATCGTGCCCGCGATCACGTCACGCGCCTTCCAGAACTCCGCGGTGCTGGTGCCGCCGATGCCGTACATCCGGTGGGGGACGACCATGCCCCAGAAGTTGCGGGCGGCGTCGAGATAGCGGACCTCGCCGGTGGCGTCGTACAGCCGCAGGTACCCGGTGAAGATCGGTATGTGCTGGTTGGCGTGCAGCCCGTCGAGGATGTCGGTGTTCGCGGCGGAGTTGTCGATGAGCCGGTCGAGGTCGAACAACTGGGCCAGCGCGAGGTGTTCGGCCTTGCCGGTGATCGCGTGCAGATCGCAGATCGCCTCCACGATGCCGCCGAACTCGCCACTGGAGAACAGCCCCCACATACGCTGCAGGGTGGCCTCGGGCAGCTCGGACAGCCGGGAGTACATCCAGTCGCACATGCCGGACGCGAGATCGAGGGCCTGGGCGTCGTCCGTGGTGAGGTAGGCGTCCAGCACACCCCTGAGGATCTTGTGCGCGGTGTAGTACGGCGCCCACACCTTGGTGTAGTCGCTGCTGGTCCTCGACTCCAGATCGATGAACTGCGTCTCCGGGTACGCCGCCAGAAACCCGGGGTGGCTGGGCCCGCCCCAGGTGCGGCGCAGGGTGGCGGTGAGGCCGCGACCGGAGGCATCGGCGAACGTCCCGCCGGAGGTCTCGTCGAAGGCGTACGACGCCAGGTTGCCGGGTCCGGCGGAGGCGTCGGCGGCCCGGCTGCTCTGCAACTGCGTGATCTCCGTCGCGGTGAGGGCGCGCGACCAGACGTTGAACTCGTCGTAGGCACCCGCGAAGACCGGGTCGGTGGCGAAGTTGGAGCGGCCGAGCCAGTTGTTGGTGAGAGAGCCGAGGGCGGCCGGGGTGAGGGACATCGCCGTGTTGCGGGCCACGGCGGTGCCGTTCACGTACAGCGTCCCGGTGCCGCCCGCGATCGTGACTGCGAGGTGGCTCCACTGGTTGAGGGGCAGCGCGGCGGTGCCGTCGAGGCCCTGTTCGCCGCCCGGCCCGTTGGTCGTGATGGCGAACCGCGGCACACCGGCGGCGTTGCGGGCGGCCAGATACAGGTAACGGGTGTTGTCGTTCCCGAAGTCGAAGACCCGCGTCCAGATTGCGTCGTGGGTGGGCTTCACCCAGGCCGACAGGGTGATCGCGGAGGCACCCCCGAGGACGGCGGCGGGCAGATCGACGTACTGGTAGGAGCCGCGGACGTGCTCGGCGGCCGTGCCGAACCTCCCGCTCACGCTCAGCACTGCGGGGTCCTTGCGCAGTGCCGCGCGCACGTCGGTCAGCGCCCCGACCATGGTGCGGATCTTCTCGACGAACACCTGCTCGCCGGTGCCGGCATAGGCCTGCGACAGCATGGTGAGGAAGTGCCCGGTGTAGTGCCCGCGCAGATTGCCGTTGGCCTCGCCGTCGAGCCCCTCCCAGCCCCCGGGCGCCACCGCGCCGCCGGTGGAGAGGCCGGCGTTGGCACGGAAGACCTGCAGCAGCCGGTTCACGTCGTAGCCGCGCGCATGGTCCAGCATCAACTGCCGCTTGTCGGCGAAGAGTCCGGGCCTCAGCGCCACGTCGTCGAGGGCGAAGGGCTGGACGGTCCAGGTGGAAGGTGCGACGGCCACCGACTGCGCCTCCTGAACGGCGGCCGGGGCGGCCGAGGCCCGGCCGGTTGCCGAGTGGCTGATCGCGGGAACCGCCGCGGCGAGGGCGGCGGCCTGGAGAAGGGATCGTCTGGAGAGGGGCGGGGCCATGTGTGCTCCTCCACGAGGGGGTGGGGACGATGAGTGTTCGGTGTTCGGTATTGCGAACAGTGTACGAATGGTCGACCAGACGATAGGTAGGAGGCGGGCGAGGGTCAACGGGTCTGGAGTGTTTTGATTCCGGTCGCAGTTCCCGCCGTTCGGCTCGTCGACCGGCAGGCTCCTACCGCGTCCGGCGCAGCCAGTCGTACGCCGTACGCGCCGTGAACTCCTCCTGTCCGCCCCGCAGCAGCAGACCTGCCGCCGCGAACTCCGGGGCGTCCGCCTGGCCGGCCACGTACGGGACGGCGATGCAGCGCATGCCGGCCGCGTGTGCGGCGGCGGCGCCCGGGGCGGCGTCCTCGACGACCACGCAGTCGGCCGGCGCGGCGCCGAGCCGGCGGGCCGCTTCGAGGAAGACGTCGGGGGCGGGCTTGCCGTGCTCGACCTCGTCGGCGGAAACGACGGTGTGCAGATGGGCGTCCAGGCCCGTGCCGGACAGGATCGCCTCGATGGCGGTCGGGGGCGAACCCGAGGCGACGGCCAGTGGGACGCCCTCGGTGGCCAGGAGCTCCACGAACTTGCGCATCTCGGGGTAGGCGCGCGTGGAGCTGCGGGCGAGCTCCAGGTAGCGGCGGTTCTTGGCGGCGAGCAGTTCGTCCACGGACGCCCGAAGGCCGTACTCCCGCTTCCAGAGCGTGACCGTCTCCAGCGTGCTGATGCCGACGTACCGCTCGTGATCCGACCATGTGAAGTCGGGAACCCCGTGCTCGGCGAGGACTTGGCGCCCCGCCTCGTAATAGTTGGGCTCGCTGTCCACGAGTGTTCCATCGAGATCGAAGATGACCGAAGTGCTGCCGAGACCGCTCATGGCCCCAGGATGTCAAAGGTCATTTGCGGGCCGCCGCCCGCCCGATCGACTCCACCAGGGGCAGCAACCGATGCGGGACACGCTCGCGAAGGGCCACCTCGCTGCGGGTGCGGACCACGCCGGGCAGGCTGATCAGCTTCTGGATCACGTCCTCCAGGTGGGCGTTGTCGCGGGCCACCACCCGGGTCAGCAGATCGCCCCCACCCGTGATCGAGAACGCCTCGACGATCTCCGGCACGGCGGCGAGCTCGTCGCCCACGTCGTCCAGGTGGCCCTGAGTGACCTCGATGTGCACGAACGCCAGCACCGGATGCCCGAGCGCGGCGGCCGAGAGGGCCGGCCCCGTGCCGGTGATCACGCCGTCCCGCTCCAGCCGGTCGAGGCGTGCCTGCAGCGTGCCCCGCGCGACGCCGAGGATCCGGGCGTACTCGCGCACGCTGGTGCGGGGCTGCTCCAGCAGCAGCCGCAGGATGCGGGTGTCGAGCTCGTCCACGGCCATGCCGTCCGGCCTCCTTCGCCCCGTGTCCGCATCCGCGTCGGCCATGGACCGCCGTGGGCCGTCCTGGGCCGTCATGGTCCGTTGGCTCGCCGGTGGACGTACGGGGACCGTTGTTTCTGTGCCAATGGCTCAGCATTCTAGGTGCCGCTTGAGCCAGGGTGCTCCTTGATGCTGCAATGAGCCCGTCGATGGCGCTGCGGATCCCGCGGCGCCTTTTTCATGCCGGAGCAAAGGGGCGGGACGTAGTGCTGAAGAGGGTGTTCGTGGCGCCGGACCCGGGGCGGGCGCGGCTGCGCTTCGCCGTGCGGGCCGTGCTCGGCATCGGGCTCGCGGTCGTCGTCTGCGGACTGGCCGGACACTCCCTCGTCGGTGCCGTCACCGGCGGGCTCGCCGCGCTGCTCGCGCTGTTCACCGTCACCGACGCCACGGTCCGGGGACAGGCGGTCACCACCGCTCTGCTGCCGATCGTCGGCCTGCCCGTCCTCGCGGCGGCGGCCGAACTGCACGACCAGCCGGTCGCCCGCGACCTCACCTTCCTCGCCATCGTCGGCGCGGGTGTGTACGCGCGCCGTTGGGGGCCACGCGGGCACAGCCTCGGTGTGTTCGCGTTCATGACCTTCTTCGTGGCGCAGTTCCTGCAGGCCACCCCGGGCCGGCTGCCCGAGCTCTACGCCGCCGTACTGCTGTCCCTGCTCACCGCGTCCGCGGTGCGCTTCGGGCTGTGGTGCTACGAACGCCGTCTGCCCCCGGCGCCGGTACCGGCACCGCCGGGCGGCACCGGACTGGCCCGCGTGACCACACGGCAGGCGATCCAGGCCACGGCAGGTGCGGGTTTCGCGCTCGTCGTGGGCCAGCTGGTGTCCGGGCACCGCTGGTACTGGGCCGTCGGCGCCACCTGGTGGATCTTCGTCAACACCACCTCGCGCGGCGAGACCCTGGTCCGCGGCTTCCGCCGGGTCCTGGGCACGGTGATCGGCATCGGCCTCGGCCTGCTCGTCGCCGTCCCGGTGGCCGGCGAGACGATCCCGACGGCCGCGCTCCTCGCCGTCTGCGTCTTCGGCATCTTCTACACGGCCGCCGTCTCCTACACCTGGATGATGCTCTGCGTCACGGTGCTCGCCGAGCTCCTCTACGGCGTGCTGGGCGTCCTTGATCCCGCCCTGCTGGCGCTGCGGCTCGCCGAGACCGGCGTCGGGGCGCTCGGCGCCGCGCTGGCCGTGCTGTTCGTCCTGCCCGTGACCACGCATGCCGTCAACGACGCCTGGATCCGGCGCGCCCTGCGCTGCGTCCACGCCGCCACCGCCGCGGCCGCCGCACGCCTGGGCGGGGACGAGACCGCCGACCCGGCCTCGCGGCTCGCCGAGCTGGAGCAGCTGCTCGGCCGGGTGCGTCTGGCACTCGCCCCGCTGGTGCATCCGCTGAACCCGATGTCGGCCCGCAGGCGGCGCGCACGCCACGTCCTGGCCCTGCTCGACGACTGCGCCCGGGAGATCCGTGGCCTGGCCGCCGTCGCCGCCGACCCCGAGGCCTCGCACGACGCCCGCCTGGCCGCGGCGTGCTGGCGCGTCGAGGCCGCGGTCGAGGCGCTGACCGGCGGTGCGGACGTCGACGCCCCCCACACGCGCCCGACGGAGTCGGATCCCGCACTGACCCATCTGCACGGCCTGGAACGCGCCCTGTCCGAACTGTCCCAGCCCCTGCGCACACCCTCCGGGTCACGACTCGTCGGAGCGTGAGAACGCCGGGAGCGCGGGAGATCCTCCGCGATCCGCACGCCGGCCACCCGGGCCGCCCCCGGTCCGCCCGAAGCGCCAAGTCGCTTTATCGGCCATCCGGAAGGTGGATCACGCGATCCTCCGGGTACCCCCGCGCCATCGGGCGCAAGGAACCCGCGAGCCGTGCGGGAGCGGCCCGCGGGTGAGTCTCCTGGGGTGTGCCCACGGGGTGCCCTCGGGGCAGCGCCACGCCCGTCCGCCACCGGAGCCAGGAGTCGGTGCAGCGGCATCCCGCCTGCCCGCATCACCCCGAGGCCAGGGCCCGGGCCGGGGGCGAGAGACGACCGTACGCGCCGACGTTTTGAACGGCTCTTGGTCTAGACCGATGATGATCCGCTGCTACCGTCAGCCCGGACGGCACCCGACCGGAAGGGGACTTCGGTGGCAGATGGTGGCAGGCGGGCACGGCGGGCCTACATCGGGTCGTTCACGGCGGCCGGCGGCCCCGGGATCGTGACGGCGTCCGTGGCCGCGGGCAGCGGCGCACTGACCGTCCTGGGAGGCGCGGACGACGTGCCCGACCCCGCGTACCTGGCCCTGTCGCCGGGCGGCGACACGCTCTACGCGGTCAGCGAGACGGCCGAGGGTGCGGTGGCCGCGTACCGCGTGACCGGGGACAAGCCGGAGCTCATCGGATCACCGGTCCCGGTCGGCGCCGGCGGGCCCACCCACCTCAGCCTCTTCGCCGGCCACGTCCTGACCGCCAACTACGGCTCCGGCAGCGTCACCGCCGTGCCCGTCCGCGCCGACGGCACCCTCGCGGGCGTCCCGTCCGCCGTCCTCCAGCACACCGGCTCGGGCCCGCACACACCGCGCCAGCAGGGCCCGCACGCCCATCATGTGCAGCCCGACCCGAGCGGCCGCTGGGCCGTCAGCGTGGACCTCGGCACCGACTCGGTGCGGGTGTGCACACTGGCCGGCGGCACACTCGACGTGCACCGGGAGATCGCCCTGCGGCCGGGCTCGGGCCCTCGCCACCTGGCGTTCCACCCGCACGGCCCGTACGCGTACGTCGTCAACGAACTCACCCCCACCGTCACCGTCTGCCACTGGGACGCCGACGACGGCACGCTCAAGCCGCTGACGGAGACACCGGTCCTGCCGGGCGGCCCGGCCGGCGACGCCTATCCGTCCGGCATCGTCGCCTCGCCCGACGGCCGCTTCGTATGGACCGCGACCCGAGGCGAGGACGTGCTGTCGACGTTCGCCGTCGAGGGCGAGGAACTACGGCTCGTCGGAACGGTGATCTGCGCCGGCCACTGGCCGCGCGCGCTCACCGAGGCGGACGGGTTCCTGTACGTCGCGAACGAGCGCTCCGGAGACGTCACCTGGTTCGCCCTGGACCCCGACAGCGGGCTCCCGCGCTACGAGGGCTCGATCGAGGTGCCCGCGGCGTCCTGCGTGGTCATCGGCCCGGACGTCGGCAGGGTGTGACCGCACGCCGAAGGGCCCGCTCCGGACGTGGAGCGGGCCCTTCGGCGTTACGTCTGCGATGCGCACATCAGCCGTGCGGTCACGTGTACATGGGCGACGTCAGCGGACCGGCGTGCCCTGCGCCTGCTGCGGGGCGATGCCCAGCGCCGACGTGTACTTCGACAGGGCGAGCTTGCCGATCGCCGGGTACGGGCCGAGCGGCTCGGCGGCGGAGCAGCCCGCCTCGTGAGCGGCCTCCGAGACCACGCTCGGGTCGATCTCCGGCCCTATCAGGTACGGCGCCAGCGCCAGCTGCTGGGAGCCCGAGGAACGCAGCTGCTCGGCGATCGCCGAGATCGAGCCCTCCTGGTCCAGGGCCGCCGCCATCACCGGCACGGCCAGGCGAGCGGCGAGCAGCATGCCGGTGATCCCGGCCGCCTGAACGGCCTCCTCACCACCGACGGAGGCCAGGATGATGCCGTCCGCGGCCGTGGCCACGGTGAACAGGCGGGCACGGTCGGCGCGGGCCAGACCGGCCTCGGACAGACGCACGTGCAGCGCCTCGGCGAGCAGCGGGTGCGGGCCCAGCACATCGGTCAGGTCGGCCGCGACGCGGCTGTCCATCACGGCCTGGCGGATGACGCGCAGCAGCGCGCTGTCCGGGCCGGCGAGCAGCGGCACGACGACGGCGACGGGGCCCTCCGGCTCCTTGGCCTCCACCCCAGCGGCGATCGCCTGCTCATAACGGGCGGCGCGCTCCTCGGCGGCGTGCACGAGCACCGACTGGAGAGTGAGGAACTCCACGTCATCGCCGTCGACGTACCCGATCCGGGCGTCGAGGCCGGGGAGCTCGGAGCGGGCGATGCTCACGACCTCCTCGGCGAGACCGCGGGTCGCGGCGCTAGGCGTGCCCGGCACCGCGAGGACGAGCGCGGGCGCGCCCTCGGGAGCCGCCAAGGGCTCGGGTCGGCGGTGCCGCCCGGGCTGACGAGGTCGCGGCATTCGTACTGGCAGGCCGGACGCGGGCCCAGTGGGGGAGCTCATGGCGAGGCATGTTACTGGCTTCTTGGGCTCCCCTGTTCGGGGAGGGTGCAGGTGAGCGGTATCCGTCCGCTTTTGTCTGATTGAGTTACGTGCAGAGTGGAACCGGGCGGCCTAGGTGGATCAGTCCCCCTTGTCGTTCACCACGCAGAGCATCGCCTCGTCACTCGGCAGCGTGAGCGCGTCCGTCGCGAGATCGGTCGCGATGCGCACCGACCCGTCGAGCGGATCCCCTGTGGCCGGCGCCCTGCGCGCGTGCGGCAGGCGCTTCGCCAACTCCTCTTCCAGGGGCACCACGAGAGGGTCACCCATCTTGAACAGGCCGCCGGTGAGCGCGACTTGAGGCTCCCCGGTGGTGGGGCAGACGGCGGCCGCGGAGTCGGCCATGTGCCGTGCTGCGGCCCGCAGGATGTCGACGGCCGTCGGATCGTCGTCGGCGCAGGCGGCCACATGGGGAGCGAAAGAAGCCAGGACGGCAGGGCGGTCGGGCCGCGGATACAGCTTCCCGGGCAGCCCCCGCACCGGGCCGAAGCATTCCTCGGCGCGGGCCAGCAGGCGGGCCGACCCGCCCGACCGCCCGTCGTGCGCGCGCAGCGCCGCCTCGAGGCCGGCCCGCCCGATCCAGGCGCCGCTGCCGCAGTCGCCGAGCAGATGCCCCCAGCCGTCCGCGCGGCGCCAGTTCGCCAGGTCGGTGCCGATCGCGATGAGTCCCGTACCGGCGGCGACCACGGCACCGGGCCTCGGCCCGAGGGCGCCGACATAGGCGGTGACGGCATCCGCGGCGAGCGCGACCCGCCCGATACCGAACTCCCGCCGCAGCGCGCCCGGCAGTTCGGCGCGCAGCGCATCACCCAGGCTGGCCATCCCGGCAGCCCCGACGGCGGCCGCGTCCAGCCGGTCCGCACCGGCCTCGGCCACCAGCGCCCGCACCATGGGCACGAGTTGCTCCATGAAGTGCCCGGGGTCGATGCCCCGATCCCCGGTACGAACCGGTTCGCGGGACTCCCGCCGGGCCGTCGCCGCACGACCGACGGTGCCGACGACGACTCGCAGACCGGATCCTCCTGAGTCGACGGCGAGGAATCCGGAGGGGCCGGTCACGGCAGGCGCCAGTCCACCGGCTGTCCTCCCTGCCCGATCAGCAGGTCGTTGGCCCGGCTGAACGGGCGGGAGCCGAAGAAGCCGCGGTCGGCGGACATGGGGGAGGGGTGCGCGGACTCCACCGACGGGAGTCTGCCGAGCAGGGGACGGAGGTTGCGGGCGTCTCGGCCCCAGAGAATGGAGACCAGCGGCTTGCCGCGTCCGGCGAGCGCGCGGATGGCCTGCTCGGTGACCTCCTCCCAGCCCTTGCCGCGGTGTGCGGCCGGTTTGCGCGGGGCCGTGGTGAGCGCCCTGTTGAGCAGCAGCACGCCCTGTTCGGTCCAGGGCGTCAGATCACCGTTGGACGGCTGCGGCAGCCCCAGGTCGGTGTTGAGCTCCCGGTAGATGTTGATGAGGCTGCCGGGCAGCGGACGTACGTCGGGCGCCACCGAGAACGACAGCCCCACGGCATGCCCGGGGGTCGGATACGGGTCCTGTCCGACGATCAGGACCCGTACGTCGTCGAAGGGCTGCTGGAAGGCCCTCAGGACGTTCGGCCCGGCCGGTAGATAGGTGCGCCCCGCGGCGATCTCCGCGCGCAGGAAGTCGCCCATCCCGGCGATCCGTTCGGCAACGGGTTCCAGGGCCTTCGCCCAGCCCGCTTCGACGATTTCATGCAAGGGTCGTGGTGCCACGGGCGTCACCCTACTGCCGCACGGGCGGCGGTGATCAACCAGTGGCCAAGGCCGGCCCCTGAGCCCCGACGGCTCATCCGACCACCGCGGCCCTCACGCACAGCACGTCCGGGAGATGCGACGCCAACTCCTGCCAGCTGTCGCCGTCGTCGGCCGAGGCGAACACCTCGCCGTTGCGATTGCCGAAGTACACGCCCGCCGGGTCCGCGTCGTCCGTGCACATCGCGTCGCGCAGCACCGTGCCGTAGTGGTCGTCCTGCGGCAGTCCCGCCGACAGCGGCTCCCAGGTCTTGCCCGCGTCCGCCGTACGGAAGACGCGACAGCGGTGGTCGGCCGGGACGCGGTCCGAGTCTGCGTTGATCGGGAACACGAACGCCGTCTCGCCGCGGTGGGGGTGCGCGGCCACGGCGAAGCCGAACGTGGAGGGCAGGCCCTCGCCGATGTCCGTCCAGTTCGCGCCCGCGTCGTCGCTGCGGTACACACCCCAGTGGTTCTGCAGATACAGCCGGTCCGGCGTCGCCGCGTCCTGCGCGATCTTGTGGACGCACTGACCGAACTCAGGGTTCGGATCCGGCAGGAACACCGCGGAGACACCGGAGTTGGACGGCGACCAGCTCGCACCGCCGTCGGCCGTCTTGAACACCCCTGCCGTCGAGACGGCGACCGTCACGGCCTGCGGGTCGCGCTTGTCGGTGATCACGGTGTGCAGGCCCTCACCGCCGCCGCCCGGCACCCACTTCGAGCGGGTCGGGTGCTCCCACAGCGGGCGGACCAGCTCGAAGGTCTCGCCGCGGTCCTCCGAGCGGTACAGCGCCGCCGGTTCCGTGCCCGCGTACACCACGTCGGGCTCCGCGGCCGCCGGGTGGAGCTGCCACACGCGCTCCAGCGAAGCGTCCGTGTCCTTGGGGAACTTGACGGCCGGCTGGGCCGGTTCGGTCCAGGTGCGGCCCAGGTCGTCGGAGTGGAAGACCGACGGGCCCCAGTGGGCGCTGTCGCCGCCCACCAGAAGTCGCGGACGCTCGCCGCGGGTGTCGATGGCGACCGAGTACACGGCCTGGGCGTTGAAGTAGGGACTTTCGTCGAACTCCCAGGTGCCGCCTCGCCTCCGTCCGATGAACAGGCCCTTGCGCGTGCCCACGGCGAGCAATGCCTCGGTCATGCCGACCACCTCCGCGACGTCTTTGTCTCAGGTACCGGCCAGTCTGCACCCCGGCACTGACAGTCACCTCTGGAAAGGCTTACGTCGCAGGTCAGCGCGGCGATGATAGCCCTCAGGCGGGAGCCGCGGGCACTTTCGCGAAGACGCCCGCGAGGGCCGCGTGACCCGTGCCACGGTCGATCCCGGTACGTGCAGTGAGCATCCGCCTCCCCTCTCCCGTATGGGATGGCGGCCGGTCCGGCAGGCACGTTCGTGCGCTCATGAGGAGGAAGCCTTCGATGGCGTTCCGTGGTCCGAAGGTGTGGCTGTGGCGCTGGCGGCGCAATCCGCTCAAACGCCGGGCCGACGCGGTGGAGGCCTGGGTGCTCCTCGCCGCCTGGGTACTGACTGTTCTGTGCGGAGTGCTCGCCGGCCTGGCGACGGCCCGCACGGTGGAGTACGGAATGGCCCGGGAGCGCGTCGAGTGGCGGCCCGTCGTGGCCCTGCTCACCGAACAGGCGCCGGGCACGTTCGACGCGCGCTCCGGCACGTCGACCAGCGACTACGTATGGGCGAAGGTCCGCTGGAGCACGCGGGACGGTTCCCCGCACACCGGCCAGGCCCGCGTCCGCCCCGGCAGCGGCGTCGGCACGCCGGTCACCGTCTGGACGGACCCGCAGGGCCGTCTGGTGACCCGGCCCGCCACCCCCTCCGAGGCCCGCACCCGAGCCACCCTGGTCGGCGGCCTCGCAGGTCTCTGCGCCGCCTCCGTCCCCTTCGTCGCCGGCCGAGCCCTCCGCAGCCGCCTGGAGAGCCGGCGCATCGACCACTGGGGCTACGAGTGGGCACGCTTCGGGCCGCTGTGGGGTGGCCGGACGACGGGGTGACGGCCGTAGGGGCCCGGCCCGTGGCTGCCTCGGCGGCGGCGCAGGAGGCGGCCGGCAGCGGTTCCATCCACCCCGTCCATGAAGCAGCGCGGTCCCAGCCGTGATCGAGACGGCGCCCCGCACCGTACTGGCCGACGCCGCCGCGCGGCGACGAGGCCGAACAGTGCTCACGCCTGATCCACCGGCCCACGTCCCTCGGGCGGCGCGTCACATCCGTCAGCCCTGCGGCGCCCGCCGCCGGGAGTTGCCCGAGGGGGGGCCACCCACGTGGGTGGGCTTGCCCGTATCGCGTGGGCGGCACCCAGCCGGTCAGTCCCGTTCTCTCTTGGCCGCCCCTTCGGTGCCACGGCCCGCTCCCGGGCCGCACACCCCAGCCCTCAGCCCTGAGCTTTCATCGCTCATTCCACACCCGGCAGCGCCCGCCCCAGAATCCCGTCCACGTCCGCCGCGTCCGGCAGCGTGCCGAAGGCGTGGCCCCAGTCGCCGGCCAGTCGGGTGGCGCAGAAGGCGTCGGCGACCGGTGTGGGGGCGTGGCGGATCAGGAGGGAGGCCTGGAGGGTGAGGGCCATCAGCTCGACCAGGCGGCGGGCGGAGGCCTCGGAGCCCGCGGCGAGCAGGGACTGCAGGCGGGTCACCGACGCGTCCAGACGCGCGTCCGCCCCCTGTGCCAGGGCAAGTTCGGCGAAGAGTGCCTCCGCAGTGCCCGGCTCGCGGCTCAACGCCCGCAAAACGTCGAGGGCGTTGACGTTCCCCGAGCCCTCCCAGATCGACAGGAGCGGAGCCTCGCGGTAGTGGCGGGGCATGCCCGACTCCTCGACGTAGCCGTTGCCGCCGAGGCACTCGAGGGCCTCCGCGGTGAAGGCCGGACCCCGCTTGGTGACCCAGTACTTGCCGACGGCGGTGGCGATCCGGCGGAACGCCGCCTCGGTCCCGTCCGCGTCGTCCCCGCGTACCACCCGGTCGGCCGCTCCGGCCAGCCGTAGCGTGAGCGTCGTGGCGGCCTCGGACTCCAGTGCCAGGTCGGCCAGGACGTTGCGCATCAGCGGCTGGTCGACCAGCCGCGCCCCGAACGCGCTGCGGTGGCGCACATGGTGTCCCGCCTCGACGAGCGTCTTGCGCATCAGCGTCGCCGAGGACATCACGCAGTCCAGCCGGGTGCAGTTGACCATCTCGATGATCGTCTTCACGCCCCGCCCTTCGGGCCCCACCAGCCAGGCGACGGTGCCGTCGAACTCCGGCTCGGAGGAGGCGTTGGAACGGTTGCCCAGCTTGTCCTTCAGACGCTGGATGCGGAAGGTGTTGCGGCTGCCGTCGGGCAGGACACGCGGCACGAGAAAACAGGACAGCCCGCCCGGCGCCTGTGCCAGGACCAGGAAGACGTCGCACATGGGCGCCGAGGTGAACCACTTGTGCCCGCGCAGCGTGTACACGCCGGGCTCGGCGGTCGGCCACGCCGTGGTCGTGTTCGTACGGACGTCGGAGCCGCCCTGCTTCTCGGTCATCCCCATGCCGGCGAGCAGCCCCCGCTTCTCGGTCGGCACCCGCAGCCCCGGGTCGTACTCCCGGCTGGTCAGCAGCGGTTCGTAGATCTTCGCGAGCTCGGGCTGCCGGCGCAGCACGGGGACGGCGGCGTACGTCATGGACGCCGGGCAGCCGTGCCCCGCCTCCGTGTGCCCCCACACCAGTCCGCCCGCGGTCCGCGCGACATGCGCTCCGGGCCGCTCGTCCGCCCAGGGAGCGGCCGCCAGCCCCTCGCCGACCGCGACCCGCATCAGGTGGTGCCAGCTCGGATGGAACTCGACCTCGTCGACGCGATGGCCGTACCGGTCGTGCGTCCGCAGCACGGGCTCGTGGCGATTGGCCTGCTCACCCCACTCCTGCGCCTCGGCGCTCCCGGCCCGCAGGCCCAGCCGCCGGATGTCCTCCTCGGCCCACCCGGCACCCTCGCGGCGCAGCCCCTCGATCAGGGCTGTGTCCTCGGCGGCGTCGTACGGCGCCAGGGGAGGGGGCTGGTTGGTGACGTCGTGGGTGCCGTACTGCCCGGACTGCTCCGGCGCGACTCCGGACTGTTCCTGCGCGAGTATCGAGACCATGCCGCCAGTGTTGCACCATTGCTGCGGTTGCAGCAATCCTGTAATACGCCGAGCCGGCACGTAAGGTACCTGGCCATGCCGAACAACCCGTCACCGCCGGCCGACGAGGTGGACCTGCGCCCGCTGTCCGCCCGGTCGGTCGTCCTGAGCATGCTGCTGGGTCTGCATCCGCCCGAGCTGCCGGTGAAGGAGCTGGTGCGCAGCGTGGAGCCGTTCGGGATTGCGGGGTCCACCGTGCGGGCCGCGCTCAGCCGGATGGTCGCGGCCGGTGACCTGCGGCGCGCCGACACGGTCTACCGGCTCAGCGACCGGCTCCTGGAACGCCAGCGGCGGCAGGACGACGCCGTCCACCCCGAGACCCTGCCCTGGGACGGCGACTGGGAGATGGTCGTCGTCACCGCCACGGGCCGTGGCCCCGCCGAACGCGCGGAACTGCGCACCGAGTTGACCCGGCTCCGGCTCGCCGAGCTCCGCGAGGGCGTCTGGCTGCGCCCGGGCAACCTGCTCCGGCCCCTGCCGGGCGACCTCGTCCAGGTGGCCCAGCGCTACACGGCCCGCCCCGACCGCCCCGCACCCGAGCTCGCCGCGAGCCTGTGGCCGCTGGACGCCTGGGCCGGCACCGGACGCGCCCTGCTCACCGAGGTCGCCCACGCGCGACGGCCGTCCGACCGTTTCACCGCCTTCGCGGCCGTCGTGCGGCACCTGCTCGCCGACCCGGTGCTGCCCCCTGAGCTCCTCCCCGCCCACTGGCCGGGCGACCGACTGCGCGCCGCGTACGCGGACTACCGGCGGGAGCTCGCGGAGGACGTACGCGCGCGTGACGGGCACGACCGCTCCGACAGCGCACGCGCGCGTGCCCGCAACTGACCGCACACGACGCGACGGCCGCCCGAAGCGCCGTGCGGGGACGCTTCGGACGGCCGCCTTCACCGTGGGGGGACCGCCTGCGAGCGGGTGCTACCGGTAGGTGATGTCCGAGCTGGAGTACAGGCAGTTCGTGCTGTCCGGCCCCGTGCCCACGGCCGTGTTGTTGTTGTACTTCTGGCACGGGATGACCTTGCGGCCGGAGTCGTTGAGGATCGTGATGCCGCGCAGCGTCGCCACGTCGTTGCGGTTGACGTTGATGCCGACCAGACGCGCGGTGGACCCCGTGCCGGTCACCTCGATGTTGCTGAGGTTGACCTTGCGCGTGTACTGCGTGGAGCAGTCGCCGCACGAGCGGTACAGCGTCTTGAAGTCGCTGACGGCGAAGTTGGAGACGTTCAGCGTGCCGGGCCCGTTGTGCTGGAAGACCTTGTCGGCGGCCTTCTTGGCGCCGCCGCCGGTCACGGTGTAGGTGGAGCCGCCCCGGAAGGTGGCCGCGTCCTCGCCGACGTCCTCCCACCACACGTTCTGCAGGGTGCAGTTGCCCTCGCAGTGGATGCCGTCGGCGCCGGGCGCGCCGATGATGACGTTCTTCAGCGTCGCGCCGGCCGCGAGCTTGAAGATCGGGTCCTGGCCCTCCTCCTGACCGTCACCGGCCAGGTCGCCGCTGCCGTAGTAGCGGACCATGCCGCCGTCGCGGACGCCGGACACGGAGATGGTGGAGCTCACCGGCTGGCTGCTGCTGGGCGTCGGCCAGGTGGCGGCGCTCGCCGGCGGCGCGCCGACTGTCGCGATCATGACAGATGAGAGGCCGAGGGCGGTCAGGCCGCCGGTCAGTGCGCGCCGACGGGCGCGGGGCTTTGCTGGCGAAGTCATGTCCCGTATGCCTTCTTCCGGTTGTGGGGGTCTCGGATCGGAAGTGCCGATCTTCTTCCAGGTGGGGGTGGTCAGAGCTTCCCGGCGCCCGCGCCGGACGTCACCGAGGCGACGACGGTGGACGCGGACTCCGCGGTGTAGCCGTAGGGCGGCGTGGTGAAGGTGCCGACCCGGGAGATCTCGGTCGCGGCCCCGCCGAGATCGTTGCCGCGCAGATTGGCGTAGCCGTCCACGTCGCTGCTGCGGTTCGTGGTGACGGCGATCTTGGTGTCGCGGAAGACGTTGTTCTCCACGAGCATCTGGGCGCCCATGCGCGAGTGGCAGGCGGTGTCCGCGCCGGCCACGTAGTTGTTGTAGAAGTGCCCGGTGCCGAAACGCAGGCTGGGGATGCGCGAGTAGACGTTGCTGAACTGGTTGTGGTGGTACGTCACCTTCAGGTGGCCGGTGTCCTCGCTCGCGTTGTTGTCGCTGTGGCCGACGAGCGAGCCCTTGAAGTGGTCCTTGAAGGTGTTCCAGGACACCGTGACGTTGTCCGAGCCGTGATTGATGTCCAGCAGGCCGTCGTAGTGGTCCTTGTCGTGATCGCGGTCGGCCGAGAAGGAGTTGTGGTCGATCCACACCTTCGTCGACTCCTGGACGGTGACGCCGTCGGCCGGCGCCACCGGCTTGCTGATGTTCAGGTTCCGGATGACGACGTTGGTGACCTCCTTCAGGCGCAGCCCGCCGCCGGTGAAGCCGGCCGACGAACCGACGCCCAGCACCGTGGTGTTGGAGCCGACGTCCACCTGACCGCTCAGCGAGATGAGGCCGTTGACCCGGACGACCTTGGCCGAGTCACCGGTGACCGCCGCCTTGAAGGCGTCCAGCGTCGTAACGGTGACCGCCGAGGCGCTGCCGCCGCCGGTCGTCCCGGCGCCGAACCCGACCGGCGAGGTATCGGCCGCCCCGGCCGGCTGCGGCAGGGCGATGACGGCCGCGGTGGCCAGGACCGCTGCCGCGGCCGTCGCCAGTGCCGTTCTTTGCGGGCGTGCACGTGGGGGGAGAGTTCGCATGGGGTGCGTCCCTTCGGGAGGAGCGACACGAACATGTACGTGGACGATGAACGTCATGCAGAACGCCGTGCGCAGGCATTGTGACCATGTGGGGGTGCTGCGCAGCGAGCCGGTCACACTGTTGAACGGAACGTAGAGGGCAAGCGCTTTCTAGTCAACGCTTCGCGCGGAAGAAATCGTCAGCCCTGGTGGGGGTAAGGGCTCTCATGAGGTGGGCGCGGAAGTGGGTGTGGGAGCGCTTCCATGGTGAGCGTGTCCATGCCACGATGCCCTCTCCGTGAGGCCCCTCCCGCGACCAGAAGGGACAAGGACGTGCCCACCCCCATCCGCACGACCGCGACAAGAAGGCTCCGGACCCTCCTCGCCGCCCTGCTGCCGCTGTTGGCGACCCTCCTCGTCGCCGCCCTCACGGCCGCCGCCCGCACCGAGGCCGCCGATGCCGTGCCGACCGCGACGCTGACCGAGGTCACCGATTTCGGCACCAACCCCAGCAACCTGCGGATGTACGTGTATGTGCCGGACAACGTCACCGCCCACCCGGCGGTTCTGGTGGCCGTGCACTGGTGCACCGGCTCCGGACCGGACATGTACCACGGCACCGAGTACGACACGCTCGCCGACCAGTACGGCTTCGTCGTGGTCTACCCGTCCGTCACCCGCAGCAGCAAGTGCTTCGACGTCTCCTCGCCGCAGGCGCTGCGGCGCGGCGGCGGCAGCGACCCGGTCGGCATCAAGTCCATGGTCGACTGGGTGACCCGCACCTATGACGCCGCCACCGGTCGCGTCTTCGCCACCGGCATCTCCTCCGGCGCGATGATGACGAACGTCCTGCTCGGTGACTACCCCGACGTGTTCGCCGCGGGCGCGGCCTTCTCGGGCGTCCCCTTCGGCTGCTTCGCCACGACCGACGGCTCCGAGTGGAACAGTGCCTGCGCGAACGGCACCGTCACGCACACCCCGCAGCAGTGGGGCGACCTGGTGCGCGGCGCCCACCCCGGCTACACCGGACCCCGCCCGCGCATGCAGCTGTGGCACGGCACCGAGGACGACGTCCTGCGCCACCCCAACTTCGGAGAGATGATCAAGCAGTGGACGGATGTCCAGGGCGTCAGCCAGACCCCGGCCGCCACGGACACGTCCCAGTCCGGCTGGACCCGCACCCGCTACGGCGGCACCGGTGACCGGGCCCCCGTCGAGGCGATCAGCCTGCAGGGCGTCGGCCACAACCTGTACGGCTACGGCATGGCGGCCCGGGTGCTCACCTTCCTCGGCATCGACACTGGCGGTCCGGCGCCCCAGCCGCGGCCCGGCGCCTGCAAGGTGACCGCCACCACCAACCCCTGGAGCACGGGCCTGACCGCCTCCGTGACGATCACCAACACGGGCACGACGGCGATCAACGGCTGGCGGCTCGGCTTCACCCTGCACACGGGCCAGTCGATCACCAACGGCTGGGGAGCCACGTACGCCCCCGCCTCCGGCGCGGTGACGGCGAGCAGCGCCTCGTACAACGCGGCGCTCGCGCCCGGGGCGAGCGTCAGCATCGGCTACCAGGCGAACCACACCGGGAACAGCGGGTCGCCGGGCGCCTTCACGCTCAACGGGACGGGCTGCGCCTCGGGGTGATCGCCCTCGGCGAGGAGGCAGGACCCGAGAGATCCCTTGCGTCTCCCGTGCGCGGATGACATGCCGTTTTGCGGGAACCCGGCCGCACGGGAAGCCGACGTCGAACGAGCTGCGAGGGCGAGCGATGGTTCTGGGACTGCTCACACGTCCGACAGCCGCCGTGGCCGAGATGGTCGCGGCCGGGCCCCGGCTGCTCGCCCGAGGAGCGGCCCCCGCGGTGGGAATCGCCGCGGGGGCGGTCGCCGGAACGGCCCGGGCAGGGGTACGGGGTGCCGACAGCGCCGCGCGTGCGGTGCGCGTCGCCCGCAGCTCGCTTCCCCTTCGCCCGCAGCCCTGGAGGTCCGGCGCCCGTACCCATCTCGCCCTGCAGCCCGAGGCGCCCGAGCGGGTACGGATGGAGGGCGGGCTGGAGCAAGCCGCTCGCAAGGTCGCCGCGACGCTGATGGAGCGGCCCGACGTGGCGCTCGCCTACTGGGACGGTGGGCTGAGCCGGCTGGTGGTGACCGCCGTCGAGGAGTCGGCCGGCGACCAGGTGCTGGACAGGGCGGTCGAGATCGCGGCCCGGCACGGTCTGGCCCGGACCGACAATTCGGTGGACGAGATCGCCCACCCCGCCGACCCGGCCGGGGTGCGGGCCGCCACCACGACGCTCGCCGTCGACGGGGTGGGCATCGCGGCCGCGTTCGCCGGCTACGCCCTGCGCCTGCCGACCACGCCCCGGTCGGTGACCGCGCTGGTGACGCTCCTGCGGGAGAATCCGCGCTTCCGGGGCTGGCTGCGGGCCCGGATCGGCCGCTCCCGCATGGACATGGTGCTGGCCATGGCGAACGCGGCCGTACACGGGGCCGGCCGGACCCCGACCGCTCTCGTGCTGGACGGCACGCTGCGCTCGCTCCAGCTGGCGGAGACAGTGGCTCGCGTGGCGGCCTTCGACAAGGTCCACGACGAGGTCTCCGCACCGGACCGGGCCAGCGTGGCCGGGGCACACTTCCCGCGTCCGCCGCTGCGCACCTCCCCGGCCCAGGAGTACGCCGCGCACGCCGAGACCGGCAGCCTGGTGGGTGCGGCGGCGATGCTGCTGGTCAAACACGACGGCACCGAGGCGGCGGAGGCGGTGCTCGCCGGCTCACCCAAGGCGGCCCGCTACGGACCCGCCGCCTTCCACGCCGTACTGAGTTCGGCGCTGTCCCGCGACGGCGTCCTGGTGCGGGACCCCGAGCGGCTGCGGCAACTGGAGATGGCCGACACGGTCGTCCTGCATCCGAGCGCGCTGCGGACGCCGGGCGCCGACGCGGATCCATGGGCGGAGACCGTGCTGGACGCGGCACGGCGCGCGGGCCTGCGGGTCGTGATGGTGGACGACCCCGCCCTGGCCGACTTCACGAGCCTCGCCGACCAGGTGGTGCGCGACGAGCGGTCGCTGAGCGACGTGGTGAACGCGTTGCGCGCCGAGAAGGACAGCGTCGTCGTCACGGTCGCGCGGCCGGCGCAGCACGACGAGGACATCCTCGCCGGACTGCTCGCCGGCGATGTGGCCGTCGCCCTCACCGACCAGGACGGAGCCGTCGTCTGGGGCGCCGACGTGCTGGCTCTGCACGGTCTTGCCGACGTGTGGCGGCTGTTGCGGGCGGTTCCGGCCGCGCGCGGCGTCGGCCGCAGGTCGCAGGTGCTGGCCCGGTCCGGTGCCGCCCTGTCCGGGCTCCTGGTGGCGATCGGCAAGTCCTCGCGCGGGCGCCCCACGCCGTGGCCCGGACTGCGGCACACGCCGGTCGACGCGAGCGCGGCATGGGCCCTGCTCACCGGTGGGCGCGCGGCGCTCGGGGTTGCGACGGCCCGCGCACCGCACCCCCGGCCGCGCGTGTCCTGGCACGAACTGGAGCCCACCGAGGTCCGCGAACGGCTGGAGCACGAGACGGGCCCGGAGCCGACCGTCCCCGAGCAGGTGGGCGGCGGCGCGCGCAAGGCGATCCGCAGGATGGGCCGGCATCCCCTGTTCGCACCGCTGAGCGGTCCGGTGCAGCTCGCCCGGGCCGTGCGCGGCGAGCTCGACGACCCCCTCACTCCGGTGCTGGCCGTCGGCTCGGCCGCCGAGGCGATCCTCGGCTCCATGGTGGACGCCCTGCTGGTCATCGGCGCGCTCGACCTGAACGCCCTGGTCGGCGGCGTCCAGCGGATGCGGGCCGAGCGGGCCTTGTCCGGACTGCTGGCGAAGCAGAAGCAGAAGGCGCGCGTCACCTCCGAGGAAGCCGAGTCCCAGCCGCACGTCGTGGACGCCGCCAAGCTGAGCCCCGGCGATCTGATCGAACTCCGGGCGGACGACGTGGTGCCCGCCGATGCCCGGCTGGTGTGGGAGGACGGGCTGGAGGTGGACGAGTCCGCGCTGACGGGGGAGTCCCTGGCGGCGGACAAGGGGATCGAGCCGACGCCGGACGCCGCCGTGCCGGACCGCAGCTCCATGGTGTTCGAGGGGACCACCGTGGTGGCGGGACACGCCCGGGCCATCGTGGTGGACACCGGGGACCGTACGGAGGCCGCCCGGGCCGTGGCCCTCGCCGCCCGCACCCCACCGTCCGCCGGAGTACAGGCCAGGCTGCGGGAACTCACCGACAAGGCCCTGCCGTGGACCCTCGCCGGCGGCGCCGGGGTGACCGCGCTGTCGCTGCTGCGCGGCACGCCGATCCGCCGGGCCGTCAGCGGCGGCGTGGCGGTGGGCGTCGCCGCGGTCCCCGAAGGGCTGCCGCTGGTGGCGACCGTCGCCCAGCTGGCCGCCGCCCGTCGGCTCAGCCGCCGCGGAGTCCTCGTCCGTGCCCCGCGCACCCTTGAGGCGCTCGGCCGGATGGACACCATCTGCTTCGACAAGACCGGCACCCTCACCGAGAACAAGCTTCGCCTGGTCCGCGTGACGGACGCCGACGGCAAGGTCCATAGGCCGGACGAGGACGACCCCACGCTGCGGACCGCGGCACGTGCCTGCCCCCGGCTGAACGGCGTCACCGACCGGCCGGTGCACGCCACCGACGAGGCCGTTCTGGACGCGGCCGGCCCCGACCCCGAGTGGTCCCAGACCGAGGGCCTGCCCTTCGCTGCCGACCGTGGCTACGCCGCCGCCGTCGGCCGGGCCGAGGACGGCACTGCGGTACTCGTCGTCAAGGGCGCTCCCGAGACGGTGCTGCCCGCCTGCGCCGACCTGCCCTCCTCCGCATCGGACGCGGCGCACGAGCTGGCCGGCGGCGGACTGCGGGTCCTGGCGGTGGCCCGCCGCCCGCTCGACTCGGCGGACAAGGCCGCGGATGTCCTGGAACAGCCCCTGGAGGGCCTGGAGTTCACCGGCCTGCTCGCCCTCGCCGACGTACCGCGAGCCACCTCCACGGCCCTGGTCGAGGGCCTGCGCGCGGCAGGCGTACGACCCGTCATGCTGACCGGCGACCATCCGCAGACCGCGCGGGCGATCGCCGCCGAACTGGGCTGGCCCGAGGACACCGGCGTGGTCACGGGCGATGAACTGGCGTCCGCGGACCGGGAGGAACGGGCCCGGATGCTGCGCGACATGGGCGTCGTGGCCCGCGTCGCCCCCGAGCAGAAGCTCCAGGTCGTCGAGGCGCTGCGGGACGCCGGGTGCGTGGTCGGCATGGTCGGCGACGGAGCCAACGACGCTGCGGCCATCCGTGCCGCCGACATCGGCGTCGGCATCGACGCCCGTGGCTCGGCGGCCGCCCGCAACGCCGCCGACCTCGTCCTCACCAACGACGACCTGACGGTCCTGATCCAGGCGGTCGCCGAGGGCCGGGCCCTGTGGCACAGCGTCGCCGACGCCATCGCCATCCTGATCGGCGGCAACGCGGGCGAGGTGGGCTTCGGCCTCCTCGGCACGCTGCTGTCGGGCGCCGCGCCCCTGTCCACCCGCCAGATGCTGCTGGTGAACCTGTTCACGGACCTGTTCCCGGCCATGGCAGTGGCGGTGACGCCGAAGGAGGCGGAGGGAGCCGATGCGGAAACCGGGACGGAGGACGCGGATCCGGCGAAGGAAGACGAGGGTTTTGATGCGGTACCCGCAGGCACCGAACCCCTGGGCACCTCACTCCTCGGCGAACCGCTGATCCGCAAGATCCGGCACCGCGCCCTGACCACCACCCTGGGCGCCACGTCCGCCTGGCTGATCGGCCGCTTCACCCCGGGCACCGCGCGCCGCTCCACCACGATGGCCCTGTGCGCGGTGGTCGGCACGCAGCTCGCCCAGACCCTGGCCGACCGCCGGGGCAGCCCGCTGGTCCGCGTCACCGCCCTCGGCTCCGCGGCAGCCCTCGCCGTCCTGGTCGAGATCCCCGGCCTCAGCCGGCTCTTCGGCTGCACACCGCTCGGGCCGGTCGCCTGGGCGGGCGTCGTCGCGTCGATCGCGCTCGCGGTGTTCGGCCAGCGCGCCCTGCCGCAGCTGGAGCGGATGCTGGCCCGCTACCTGCCGACCACGTCGGGCGATGCGGCACCCGTGGCGTCCGCCGCGTGATCAGACGGACCGGTGGTACTGGTCCGGCACGTGCACGTCCCCGCCCAGTTCCCGAGCCGCGTGCCGCGCCCACGACGGGCTGCGCAGCAGCTCACGGCCGAGCAGGACGGCGTCCGCCTCGCCGTTCGCGATGATCTTCTCGGCCTGCTCGACGTCCGTGATCAGCCCCACCGCGGCGACCGGCAGCGCGGTCTCCGCCTTCACCCGCGCGGCGAACGGCACCTGGTAGCCCGGGCCGACGGGGATCCGGGCGCCGGAGGCGTTGCCGCCGGTCGAGACGTCCAGCAGGTCGATGCCGTGCGCCTTGAGGTCGGCGGCGAAGCGGACCGTGTCGTCGGCGGTCCAGCCGTCGTCCTCCAGCCAGTCGGTGGCCGAGATGCGGAAGAACAGCGGCTTGTCGTCCGGCCACACCTCCCGCACGGCGTCCACGATCTGGAGCGCGAAACGGGTGCGGTTCTCGTACGAGCCGCCGTACTCGTCGGTGCGGTGGTTGGAGTACGGGGAGAGGAACTCGTTGATCAGATAGCCGTGGGCGCCATGGATCTCGGCGATCTCGAAGCCCGCGGTGAGGGCGCGGCGTGCGGCGTCCGCGAACTGACCCACGACGTCCTGTATCTCGGCGACCGTCAGCTCGGTCGGCACCGGGTGCCCGTCGGCGAACGGGATCGCGCTCGGCGCCACCGGCTGCCACCCGTGCGCGTCCGGTCCCACCGGCGCACCGCCCTTCCAGGGCCGGTCGGTCGACGCCTTGCGGCCGGCGTGGGCCAGCTGGATCGCCGGCACCGTGCCCTGCGACACCAGGAAGCTCGTTATCCGGCGGAACGCCTCGACCTGGGTGTCGTTCCAGATGCCCAGGTCGTACGGGGAGATCCGGCCCTCGGCGCTGACTCCCGTGGCCTCGACGATGATCAGCCCCGTGCCGCCGGCCGCGCGGGCCGCGTAGTGCGCGAAGTGCCAGTCGTTGGGGACGCCGGCGTCGGGGCCCTCCGGCGCGGCCGAGTACTGGCACATCGGGGGCATCCACACGCGGTTCGGGATCGTCACATCGCGCAGGGTGTAGGTCTCGAAGAGGGCACTCACGGCGGACTCCATTCGTCACGGGGGGACCAGCGATCGACTCGTACGATAGGCATCGTAGTACGGGAAGTGTCAAACTACGAGAGCTCTCGTACAATGGAGGAACCCGAGCACGGGGAATCCCGAGTGAGGGAACCCGACGAAGTGGAGCCGCCGTGACCAGCCCCGCTGTCAGCAGCCGTGACCTCCCGCACCCGACGCGCGGGGAGATCCGTCTGGAAGGCGTGCTGCACGCGCTGTCCGACCCGATGCGCCTGCAGATCGTGCGAGAGCTCGCCGCCGTCGGCGACGAGCTCTCCTGCTCGCAGTTCGACCTGCCCGTGACCAAGTCCACCACCACGCATCACTTCCGGGTGCTGCGCGAGAGCGGGGTGATCCAGCAGGTCTACCGGGGCACGGCCAAGATGAACGGCCTGCGCAAGGACGACCTAGACGGCCTCTTCCCGGGACTTCTCGACGCCCTTCTCGACGCCGCCGCCAGACAGGCCGTCCGGCTCGGCGCCTGAACCGTCCGAACCGGCCTTCGCGGGCAGGTGGTTGAAGAGCAGGTTCAGCACGATCGCCGTCAGACAGCCCGCGCTGATCCCGCTGTTCATCACCGTCTGGAACCAGTCCGGGAACTTCTCGTAGACCGTCGGCACACCGACCGGCAGCATGCCCACGGCCACGGAAACCGCCACCACCGTCAGGTTGTTGTTGCCCTTGAAGTCCACGCGGGTGAGCGTCCTGAGCCCGCTGGCCGCCACCGTTCCGAACATCACCAGGCCCGCACCGCCCAGCACCGGAGCCGGTATCGCCGCCACCACCGCGCCCAGCTTGGGCAGCAGACCGAGCAGCACGAGGATCCCGCCCGCGGTCGCGACCACCCAGCGGCTGCGCACGCGGGTCATGCCGACGAGGCCCACGTTCTGCGCGTACGCCGTGTACGGGAAGGTGTTGAAGACGCCGCCCAGCACGGTCGACAGGCCGTCGGCGCGCAGGCCGTCCGCAAGGGAGCGCGGCTCGACCTTGCGGTCCGTCATCTCGCCGACCGCGATCAGGTCACCGGTCGTCTCGGTCATCGTCACCAGCGCCACCACCAGCATCGACACGATCGCCGAGAACTCGAAGGTGGGCGCCCCGAAGTGGAACGGCGTGCTGATCCCGACCCAGTCGGCGTCCCCGACCCCGCCGAAGTCCGTGAACCCGAACGGCACTGCCACCGCGAGCCCGACCACGATGCCGATCAGTACCGCGATCCGGCTGAGGAACGCCGGCGCGAACCGCTGCACCCCGAGCACCACCGCCAGGACGAACGCCGCGAGCGCAAGGTTCTTCGGCTCCCCGAAGTCCGCCGAACCGGCGCCGCCCGCGGCCCAGTTGCCGGCGACCGGCAGCAGCGACAGCCCGATGATCAGGATCACGGTGCCGGTGACCAGGGGAGGGAAGTATCGGAGCAGCCTCCCGAAGACCGGCGCCAGCAGCACGATCGCGAGGCCCGCGACGATCACCGAGCCGTAGATCGCGGGGAGTCCGCCGCCCGTGGTGCCGATGAGCACCATCGGCGACACGGCGGCGAAGGTGCAGCCCTGCATGATCGGCAGCCGCACGCCGAAGCGCCAGAAGCCGATGCACTGGATCAGCGTCGCGATGCCGCACACCAGGAGGTCGGCGGTGATCAGATACGCCAGGTCCGCGGGCGGGAGCTGCATCGCGCCGCCGACGATGAGGGGGACGGCGACGGCGCCCGCGTACATCGCGAGGACGTGTTGGAGGCCGAAGGCGGCCAACTGGCGTTTGGGCGGGATCTCGTCGACAGGGTGCACGGGCGCGGATGCGGTCATGGGCGAGACCGTAGGCTCCTTGAACAGAGTGTTGATTACGGAGATGTTGCTGCTTCGTTGCTGTGTGCGGCGTTCATCAGCGACTCCCAGTCGGGGAGCTTGACCACACCCCTGCCCAGCGACGCGCCAAGCTCCGCCTCCGCCCGCTCGATCGCGCACCAGCCCTGCCACTCGACCGGGTCGATCCCCTCGCCGCGCAGCGCCGTGAGCGGATCCTCGGGCAACTCCCGCCGTACGAGCGCGGAGGCGTCCTCCAGCAGCGACGTCACCGTCTCCTTCGCGCACGGACGGTTCGTGCCGATGACGCCCGTCGGGCCGCGCTTGATCCAGCCGGCCACGTACTCGCCCTGCGCGACGAGGCCCTCGCGCAGGACGCGGCCGGCGAGATGCGGGACCGTGCCGGTCGCGGGGTCGAACGGCAGGCCCTCCAGGGGGATTCCGCGATAGCCGACGGAACGCAGCACCAACTGCGCCTCGATGTCCTCGTATTGGCCGGTGCCCGTCACCCCGCCCTGCCCGTCGGGTGCCGTCCGCTCGAAGCGGACCGCGCCCACGTGTCCGGCATCGGCGAGGAGTTCGACGGGGCGCAGGAAGAAGCGCAGCGCGATGCGGTGGCCGACGTCCTGTGCCGGGGCCTCGGCCCAGACCCGCAGCGCCTCCACGTTGCGGCGCTGCGGGGCGGGCAGTGCGGAGGGGTCGGCGTAGGCCGGATCGATCGCCAGCTCCTGCCGATCCACCCTCACTTCGGTGTCCGGCAGGGTGCCCAGCTCGCGGAGCTCCTTGGTGGTGAAGCGGGCCTGAGAGGGGCCGCGTCGGCCCACCATGCTGATGTCGGTCACCCGGCTCGAGGCGAGGGCGGTGAGTGCCGCCTGCGGCATGTCGGTGGGGCTCAGCTCGGCGGTGCCTCGCGCGAGCATCCGCGTGACGTCGACCGCGACGTTCCCGATGCCGATGACCACCGCCGAGCGCGCGCCGAGGACGAAGCCGTCGTCGATCGCGTCCGGGTGGGCGCTGTACCAGGACACGAACTCGGTCGCCGACCAACTGCCCGGCAGGTCCTCGCCGGGAATCCCGAGATGCCGGTCGGTGGCGGCGCCCACGCAGTACACGACGGCGTGGTACAGCTCCCGCAACCGGGTCGTCGGCACGCCGGCCGGCCCGACCTGGACGCCGCCGAGGAACCGCACCCGTTCGTGCTCCAGGACGGTCCGCAGATTGTTCTGGAGAGACTTGATCTTCTCGTGGTCCGGCGCCACCCCGTAGCGCACCAGGCCGTACGGGCACGGCAACCTGTCCAGGACGTCGACGACCACGTCGGGATCCTGCTGTACAAGGCTCTGGGCGGTGTAGCACCCGCTCGGCCCGGAGCCGACCACGGCGACATGCAGCACGGCGGAACTCCTTGTCCGAGGGACCTTCGAGGTCTTCAGGAGTCGCTCTCGAGTCCAGCATCGCACCGCTTCCGCTCCGCTGACAGGGTGCTGTGCGCCGTACGGGACGCGTGTTCGTTCGTATGGAATGTGATCATGCGGTTACGTTGCGTGTGTGCTGGAAGCATCCTTTCTTAATCTTTCCGATCGCCGTGCGACGGACGGCGCCGTGTCCGTGTGGCCCGCGTGGGAAGTGCGGGACGACGCCGGAGCCACTGCGTGGTTCGGGGTCCGGCTCGAGTTCGGCGACGGCGCCCGGGTCGAGGCGCTCGCCGTGGTGTGCGAGGGGTGCGTCTCCATCGAGGACGTACGGGCCGAGCCGGCGCTGTCCCTCGACGACCTCGCGGCGCTCGCCGACTGGATCGAGGCTCCGCTCTCCGAGGCGTGTGGGGTCGGGGCCGGGCACGGGGCGGACGGCGAGGACGCCGGGTCCGGTCCGGTCGTGCCGGCCTGGCCCCGGGGCGTCGAGGGGCAGTGGCTGGTGGCGCAGAAGTACCGTGCGGCCCAGGAGCAGGGCGTCGACCCCGTCCTCGCGGTGATGCGCGCGACGGGGCAGGACCGCCGGAGGTCGCTCAGGCTGATCGGGCGGGCGCGCGACGCCGGCTTCCTGACCCGGCGCCGTGCCGGCCGCTGAGTGCGGCCCCGGCGGCAGCCGGGCCGGCGGACGTGGCGGCCGGGGCCGGGGCCGTCAGAGCATGTCCCGCATCCGCGTGACCTCACTCGTCTGCTGAGCGACCACCTCGTCGGCCATCTCCTCGATCTGGATGTTGTTGCCCTGCCCCTTCACATCGGTGGCCATGGTGACCGCCCCGTCGTGATGGGTGATCATCAGAGTGAGGAAGAGCTGGTCGAACGCCTTCCCCCGCGCGGACCGCAGCTTCTCCAGCTGTGCCTCGGTCGCCATGCCGGGCATCGATCCGTGCTCGTGGCCGTCGCTCTTCTCGGTCTTGCCGTGGTTCTTCAGCCAGCCCTTCATGGCGGTGATCTCCGGGCCCTGAGCGGCGCCGATGCGCTCGGCGAGCTTTTTCACCTGCGCCGATTCGGCCCGGTCCGGGGCGAGTTCGGTCATCTCCAGGGCCTGGGAGTGGTGCTGGATCATCATCCGCGCATAGGAGACGTCCGCCGAGTTGGGGGAGTCGTCCTCGGCGCGCTGCCGTGCCGCCTCCTCGGTGGACAGCACCCGGTTCGACTCCCCGGGCTTGCCCGGCACGATGACCGAAGGCCCGCTCTGCGAGCCCGACCTGGCGTCGGAATCGGAGTCGCAGCCACCGAGCGCGAGCACGGTCAGGGCGGCCAGGGAGGCCGTAGCGAAGCGTGCCCGGCGGCAATGCGCTTTCGTTACATGTCTATTGCCCGCTCTTGAAATGTGCATGATGAAGACGATACTCGGGCGTGCATGAACCGTTCCAGTGTGAACGGCACGAGGGAGGAAAAACAGTGATCCTGTTCAGCAATCCCCGAACGCGACGCAGACGCCTGGCAGTTGCTGCTGCCGCTGCCGGGCTCATGGCCACGCTGCTCACCGCGCAGCCGGCTGTCGCGACCCCCGACCCGGGGGACGGCCCCGTCGCGGAGAAAGAGGTCTCCGAGAGCACCCGGGCCGAGGTCCGCGAGGCCCTCGCGGACGGCGAGATACCCGGCCAGAACGAGATCGTCCACTCCGACAACATCCAACACCTGGCCCACGTCCCCAAGGACGCACTGCAGGGCACCAACTCGGACATCGCCTTCCAGGGCAGGTACGCCTTCGCCGGCAACTACGACGGCTTCAACGTCTTCGACATCAGCAACCCGAAGGCGCCCAGGACCATCGCCCAGGTCCTGTGCCCCGGCTCGCAGAACGACATCTCCGTCTCCGGTGACCTGCTGTTCCTGTCCACCGACTCCTCGCGCAGCGACAGCAGTTGCAACAGCACCACCCAGCCCGCGACCGAGAAGTCCTCGTGGGAGGGCATGAAGGTCTTCGACATCAGCGACAAGAAGAACCCCAGGTACGTCGCCGCCGTCGAGACCGCCTGCGGCTCCCACACCCACACACTGGTGCCCGAGCGCAGGAACGTGTACGTCTACGTCTCCTCGTACTCGCCCGACGCCGGCTACCCCGACTGCCAGCCGCCGCACGATGGCATCTCCATCATCAAGGTGCCGCGCCACGCGCCCGAGAAGGCGGCGGTCGTGGACTTCCCGGTGCTCTTCCCCGGTGAGGGCCCGGACGGTGGCGGCAACCCCGGTCCTCCCGGCGGCGTCCGCAAGACCACCGGCTGCCACGACATCACGGTGCTGCCCTCGAAGGACCTGGCCGCCGGCGCCTGCATGGGCGACGGCATCCTGCTGTCCATCAAGGACCCGGAGCGCCCGAAGGTCATCGACCAGGTCAGGGACGACGTGAACTTCGCGTTCTGGCACTCGGCGACCTTCAACCAGAAGGCGAACAAGGTCGTCTTCACCGACGAGTTGGGCGGCGGTAGCGCGGCCACCTGCAACGCGGAGATCGGCCCGGACCGCGGTGCCGACGGCATCTACGACATCGTCGGCAAGGGCGACAAGCGCAAGCTCGTCTTCCGCAGCTACTTCAAGATCCCCCGTCACCAGGCGGACACCGAGAACTGCGTCGCCCACAACGGCTCGCTGATCCCGGTCAAGGGCCGCGACATCATGGTCCAGGCCTGGTACCAGGGCGGCATCTCCGTCTGGGAGTTCACCGATTCGGACAACCCGAAGGAAATCGCCTACTTCGACCGCGGCCCGCTCACCACGGACACGATCAGGTCGGGCGGCTCGTGGTCGGCGTACTACTACAACGGCTACATCTACTCCAACGAGTACGCCCGGGGCTTCGACGTCCTGAAGATCGACGACCGGCGCACGGCCCCGGCCCGCTGGGTCCACATGCGCGAACTCAACGTCCAGACACAGCCGGACTACTTCGACTGACCCTCGGCGCAGCCGGGTGCGGACCCGGTCGCGAAGAACCGCGACAGATCCGTGTCGCACGTCCCGCCGGGCACGGCCCCCGAGTCCGGCGGGACTCCCAGCCCCCGGTCCAGCCCGTAGCGCTTGAACAACTCGGCCCGCAGCACCGGAACGGGCATCGGCACCCCGGGCACCAGCGCCGCGTAGACCGCGCCTATGAGCAGCGCGCGAAGCATCGGGTAGTCGGCGTCCGGGTCCGGTGAGCCGTACCGTACGCAGGTGTCCCGCAGCAGCTCGGCCAGGCGCCGCTGCTCCGGGCACTGCACGAAGCCCTCGGCCTGCAGGATTCCCGCCATGTGCTGGCGCATCAGCACGGGCCGGTCCCGGGCCAGGCCCAGGATCGCGTCGACGGCCCTGGCCATCCGCTCCCGCCCGTCCTCGGTGTGCGGGTCGCGCTCCAGCGCCTCCTCCAGCGTGCGGTGCATCAGCCGGTGCACGGCGGACTGCACCAGCTGGCGTTTGCCGGGGAAGTAGTACGACACCAGGCCCCGCGCCGAGCCCGCTCTGTCCGCGATGTCACCCAGCGTGGTGGCGTCGTAACCACGCTCGCTGACCAGCTCCACCGCCGCCTGCAGAAGCCGCTCCCGGGAACGCCGCCGCAACTCTTCATTGACCGAGGCGCTGCGCGGGGACATGCTGGACTCCTGCGTTGACTGGCTGCCAGCCAACTATACTCAACGCGTCCGGTCCGGCCCGTGGAGGGCCTGGTCGGGGTTGCCGTCTGCCCTGGGCGACGCGGGGGATCGTCCAGGGCGGACTCGACCTGTATCCGGATGGTGGCCGGAGGCTACTTGTTCGCCCGCGGGGTGGCGCCCACGAGATCCAGCACCGGCCGCAGCGCGTCCGGCCGTTGGTCGGCCGGCAGATGGTCCACGAAGTGCACCGCACAGCCCAACGCCGCCGCACCGCCGTCGGCCCGCCGGTTGTCGCCGACCATGACGACGTCGCGCGGATCGGCGTCCAGCGCCGCGCAGGCCGCCTCGAACAGGCGGGGGTCGGGCTTCTGGATGCCGTGCTCGTACGACAGCGCGTACGCGTCGACAAACGGATCGAGGCCGTGCTCGCGGAACACCGGCCGCAGATCCCAGCCGATGTTGCTCACCACCCCGACGCCGACGCCGCGCTCACGCAGCGCCCGCAGCACGTCGACGGCATCCGGGTACGGGCCCCACGCGGCCGGTGCCATGTGGCGGTCGTAGAGCAGGTCGTGCAACCGGTCGTCGGGGAGCGGCACATGCCGGGAGAGCCCGGTGTAGGCCGCCCGGTGCAGCTCCGCGCTCTTGTCCCGCACGCCCCACACACTCGCGACGTCCTCGGGCAGCCACGACGGATCGACCCCGCCCGGCAGGGCGCCCATGGCCTCCAGCGCCTGCGCCGCCTCGACCAACTCGGCCTCGGCGAGCTCCATCCGGGCCTCGGCGAGCGCTCCGCGCAGCCAGGACTCGGTGGACTCGACACGGAAGAGGGTTCCGGAGAAATCGAACAGAACTGCGGTCATGCAGCGGATCCTACGGGGCCGGATGTCACGGCGCGGGAAGATCGCCGCCGGAGCCCGGACGGTCGCCGCGGACGGTTCAGCTCACCCACCGGGCGTGTGCCCGCACCGCCAGCACCACGACCAGCGCGCCCAGCAGCCAGCCGCCCACGACGTCCGTGGGCCAGTGGACGCCGAGCCACACCCGGGTCAGCCCGACGCCGGCCACGGAGATCGCGGCCACGGCGACGGCCGTACGCCACAGCGCGCGGTCGGCGCCGTAGCGATGCAGCAGCCACAACAGAAGGCCGCAGACCACCGTGGCCGTCATGGCGTGGCCGGAGGGATAGGCGGCGTAGTGGGCGGAGTCGACGGGGTCGGGCCAGACGGGGCGCGGGCGGTCGACCAGGGCCTTCAGGGTCTGCTGGACCAGCGTGGCGAGCGCACATGTGGCCACCAGCCATACGGCCGTCCAGCGCGCGGCTCTGCGCCACACCAGCCAGATCGCGACCGCGAACGTCAGCAGACGCATCGTCCACGGATCCCAGACCCAGTCCGTCAGGATGCGGAACGCCTGCGTGACGCCGCTCTCGTCGACCGCCCAGCCGTGCGTGGTCCGCGCGACGTCGCTGTCGAGGTTCATCAGCGGGTGCCACCGCAGCGCGACCAGGGCGAGCAGCAGCGTGGAGCCCACGGCCAGGGCGCCGGCCCAGCTGACGGTCCTGCGCTCGGCCGGCGGGCGGGGCGGGGATTCGACGGACTGGGTGTGCATAGTGCGATCCTCGCCGACGGAGGGGGCGGGAGGCCAATGCAGGGGATGCATTTGCGACGCCCGCCACAGGAGTACCGACCCGCCCCCGCACATACCGGGCGGATCCCGGGGACGTACCCCCGGACGGATCCGGGTACCCGTCAGCCGCCCCGGCTATCCCAGCGCCCGCAACCCGGGCACGAACGCCACCAGTACCGGTACCACCGGCACCAGCGCGGCAGCCGCCGTCAGCCGGAGCCGCCGGCCGGCCGTGAGCCGGTCCGGGGGAGCCAGCAGCCGGTGCACCCGCTGCGGCACCTGCGCCCGGTCGGTCGGGGAGGGGCCGAACACGCCCCGGTCCTCGTTGAGTTCGACGAGGGCGAGGGCCGTCGTCAGCCGACCGAAGCGGCGGGACGCCATGTCGTCGGCGGCGAGTTCGACCAGCCGGTGCATCTCGTCGCGGAACGCGGCGAACACCGGCACCTGCGGAAATCCGCCCGCCAGCGCACCCGAGCAGTGCAGCAGCCAGTCGTGCCGGGCCTGTGCGTGCCCCTGCTCATGGGCGAGTACGGCGTCCAGTTGCCGCCCCTTCAGGCGGCGCAACGCGGCGGTGGTGATGACAAGCTGGGGCGCCGCACCGGGCAGCCACCACGCGTCCGAACGCTCGCCCTCCAGGATCGTCAGCCGGTCGTTCACGGTCGTCTCGCCGGGCAACAGCGGGGCGCGCACGAAGAGTTCGCTCCGTCGCCGCCGACGCCGGGCTCGCGCGCGTGCGACCTCGCGCACCAGCATCGCCACGGTCCACAGCCCACCGCACGCGAGCGTCACCGCGGTGGTCGCCGCCCACGGACCGCCCACCCCGAGCGCGTACGCCTCCACCACGGCACTCGGCGCCGGGGCGAACACATGGCCGCGCACCGCCTGCCACGCAGCCGCCGCACTGAGCGTCATCGACAGGGCGCAGCACAGGAGTACGGCCGCCACCACGCACTGCCACACCCACAGCGCGACCACCGGTTCACGGTCCGGCCAGTCCGCCCGGGCGAGCATCCGAGGGGCGACTACGGCGGTCAGGGCGCCGAGCAGCAACAGTGCCGCGGGGACCATCATGGGCAGCACCCTATGAGCGCCGCAGGGCTCAGCGGTACGGACCGCAGCGGCAAGTGACACAGACCACGGGCGTCAGTGCGGAGAGCCGGCGGCTCTTCCGGGCCTCGGCGGCACTTCAGAGAGCCAGCAGCATGGCCACCATGGCGATCCCCATCGACAGCCGGCAGGCCCGCGCCAGCTCGGGCCTGTCGCCCCATCCGACGCCTCCAGCCCCGGCTCCGCCCCCGGCGGTGACGCCCACGGGCACCAACCGGACGCCGCACAGCAGCACATAGCCCGTGAAGTACAGGAGCAGAGTGCCCGTCAGGAGCGGGGTGCCGAAAGCGCCGTGCCCGCCGTGACGGCCGGGTGAGGCTGCCATCGCGACCGCCATGTAGACCATGGCCGAGGCTCCCACCAGGTGGTGCAGATGATGTGCGCTCGCCCGGGCAGACCACAGGGCCTGGAGGGCCGCAGCGCCGAACACGGCCGCGTAGAGGGGCCAGGCCCACGTCGGCGGCGTGAACACCGCGGCAGGCACCGCCATCGCCGCCATCCCGAAGCCCATCAGCGCCTCGCCGCCCGCGGCCCGGCGCTGCTCCTCGACATGGCTGCGCATCCGCAGCAGACAGTAGGTTCCGGTCGCCGCACACAGCGCGACCAGCAGCCAGCCGTACGAAGCCGGTCCGTGCACGTGCACCTCCCGCTCGACGGTGTCGGACAGTCCGTCGATGCCCCGGACGTCCGGCGCGCATGCGAGCGCAAGGGTGTACGCGGGGAGCATTGGCCGGAGCACGGCAGGTCGTACCGCAGCACACGTCCCGTCTCATCTGTTTCCTTTACAAGTAAAACACTTGCTAAGGTGATGGGTATGAAACTGGTGATGGGTACGAGCAGCCGCCATCCGCTCGCCGGCGTGCTGCGCCTCGGCCGGCCGTCGGACATCTGGTTCAAGCCCGCCCTGAGCGTGGTCTTCTCCGTCGCCCCGCCCAACGTCGCCCTGCTGCTCCTCGGCCGGCTGGACCTGGCGATGTACACGATGGCCGGATCCCTGTGCGCGCTCTACGCCCACAACCGCCCCTACGCCGCCCGGGCCCGCGCCCTGGCATGGGTCGTGCTCGGCATGCTCGGCGGCCTGGCCACGGCGCTGGTCGCGGCCTCACTCACCAGCAGTGCCGTAGTACTGGTCACCGTGGGCGCGGCACTGGCCGCCGTGCAGAAGGTGCTGTGCGACGCGACCCGTATCGGTCCGCCGGGCAACGTGGTGCTCACCTTCATCAGCTCCGCCGCCCTGTTCGCCCCGCAGTCCTTCGCCCAGATCCCCGGCCACGTCGGTCTTGCCGCCACGGCCGCCGCCTGGGCCTGGCTCGTCGGCATGGCACCGGGCCTGATGCGACCGCACGGCCCGGAGCGCCGGGCCACCGCGGGTGCCCTGCACGCGGCTGCCGCGTACGTCGAGACGGGCGGTGCAGGCGCTCCGAGCGGCCCGGGTGACCGCCACACCCGTGCCCACGCCACCGCTGCCGCCGCCGTGCACGCCGCCCGGCAGGCGCTGCACTCCGCCGGCCGCCCCGGCCGCGACGGTGGCACGCGCCGCGCGCTCGAACGCCTCGTCGTCCGCGCCGAGGTCGCCCTCGCCGCCCCCGCCGACGCCGCCCCCGCGCTGCTGCGCACCTGGGCCCGGCAGGTGCGGGGCACCCGGCCCGTGCCGGAGGTCGACGACCTCGCGCACATCGGGACCGAACTCACCTCGCCCGCCACCCCGTTGTGGCACCGCCTCGCCCCCCTGACCCCGCTCGCCGTACGCACCGCCCTCGGCTGCGCCCTCGCCGGATACGCCTCGCTCGCCCTGGGGATCGGCCGCCCCTACTGGGCCCTGGTCACCGCGGCGTGCCTGTATCAGGCCAACCTCAGCCTCACCTGGGGCCGTGGCGTCCAGCGGGTCATCGGCAACCTGCTGGGCGTCCTCCTCTTCGCCGCGCTCGTCCCACTCGCCCACACCGGCGAGATCGCCCTCGTCGTGTGCTGCCTCGCCCTCAACTTCGGTGCCGAGGCGCTGATCAGCCGCAACTACTGGCTCGGCAGCGTCTGCGTGACCCCGATGGCGCTGCTCATCACCGAGTTCGCCGGGTTCCAGGAGCCCGGGCGGCTGATCACCGAGCGGGTCGTGGACACCTTGGTCGGCGCGCTGGTCGGCCTCGTCGCCGCGGTGGCCGTACCGGACCGGCGGTGGCAGCGGGTCGTGCGCGCCGAGCGGAGCCGACCCCGTACGCTCGCGGCCACGGGGCGTAGCCAGGGACCGCGCCCGGACCAGCGCACAGGCGACACGACGGAGGGCGTACGGCCATGACGGCGACGAACGGCGGGCCGACCGGGACGAGACGGGACACGGTGGCCGCCGTGGTCCGGCAATGGCGGACCGTCCACCCCGACCTCGACACCGCCCCGATGGAGATCATCGGCCGCATCAACCGCTGTGCCGCCCTCCTCCAGCAGGCCGAGGACGCCCCGCTGCGCCGGGCGGGCCTCAGCCGCCCCGAGTTCGACCTGCTCGGCGCGCTGCGCCGCACCGGCCACGAACTGACCCCCAGCGAACTCGCCCGGGAGACCTTCTCCTCGGGCGCCGCCGTCACCAAACGCCTCAAGCAGCTGACCGAGCGCGGCCTGGTGGAGCGCCGCGGCGACACCCGTGACCGTCGCGTCGCCCATGTCCGCCTCACCGACACGGGCCGAGACCTGGTCGACGGCATCCTTCCCGAGCAGCTCGCGTACGAGACGGCCGTACTGTCCGGCGTCGACCCGCAGGGCCAGGACGAACTGGCGTCCTTGCTCAGCGAGTTGCTCGGTCGGCTGGAGGGTCAGTTGGGGGCGCTGCGCGGCTGACCCGAGCGCGGGTGGTCTCAACGCCCGCCGGCCGTGCGGTCGGCCGTGTCACTTCTCGTCGGCCGCGCGGTACACGCCGAACACCGCTCCCTGCGGGTCCCGCAGTACGGCGATCCGCGGTCCGTCGGGGATGGCGGTGGGCTCCATGAGAACGGTGCCGCCCGCCTCGGTCGCGTCCGCCGCCATGCTGTCCACGTCCACCACGGCGAAGTACGGCAGCCAGTGCGCAGGCACCTCGTGCGGGAACTTGTCGTCCATCGTCAGCATGCCGCCGAAGTCGTCGCCGTCGATGCCCCACTGCGTGTAGTGCTCCGAGGCGTTGACGCTCCAGCCGAACACCGTCGTGTAGAACTCCACGGCCCGCTCGGGCGCCCGGGTCAGCAACTCCACCCAGCCCAGCGCGCCGGGTGCGCTGAGCACCCCCGCGCCGGGGAACGACCGGGCCTGCCAGAGCTGGAAGACCGCACCCGTCGGGTCCACGACCACCGCGAAGCGGCCCACGTCGAACACGTCCATCGGGCCGACCAGCACAGTGCCGCCGGCCTCCGTCACCTGCGCGGCGGCGGTGTCCGCGTCCCGCACCGCGAACGACACGTTCCATCCCACCGGCTGCCCCTCCTGGTACAGCGGCGTCAGCGCGGCCACGGCCGCCTCACCGAGGTGCGCGACGGTGTACCCGCCCGCCTCCTGACGCGGATCGGTCTCGGCGCGCCAGCCGAACAGCCCCTCGTAGAACTGCTGGGCCGCGGCCACGTCGCTGGTCCCGAGCTCGGTCCAGCAGGGCCCGCCGGTCACCGGCTTGTCGAGCTTCATGGCGCTCCTCCCGCAGGAACCCCCCCTCCAGCACGCTAAGCCCCTACCTGGGCCCCGGCCATCCGGCGGAATTCCCCTGGAGCCCGGCGCCGCCACCGTCGTATTCTCGACCCCGTACCGCACCGCGTGGCGGCCTCCCGACACCGTTCTCCGACCGGAGGTCCCGCATGCCCGCGCTCGAGGTGCGCCCCTTTCGCCGTGCCGACCGCGACCAGCTCACCGAACTGATCAACATGCACGTCGCCGCGGTCGTCCCCGGCGTCTCCGTCTCCGTGAACACGGTGCTCAGTGCTCTGGAGCGACAGCCGGACGAATTCATCACCGACCCCTGGGTCGGCGAGCGCGTGACCCTTGTCGCCGAGCAGCGCGACCACGTCGTGGCCGCCGCCCATCTGCTGCGCTACCGGGCGGACGACGAGGTGGGCGGGATCTACCGGGACATCGGCGAGATCGACTGGTTCGTGTGCCGTCCGCCGGCCTCCTTCTGGCCGGACTCCGACGAAGCCGCCGACCTGCTGATGGATGCCTGCCTGGCCCAGCTGGCCCGCTGGAACGTGCGCGCCCGGTACGCGAGCGGCGAGCTCCCCGCCCCGGCCGTCCACGGCCTGCCCCGCACCTGGCCGCACATCCGCGCCCTTTACGAGCGCGCGGGCTTTCGGCACGTCGGCGACACCGAGGTGATCCTGATCGCGCGCGTGGCCGACCTGCCGACCCACGAACCGCGGCCGGGCGAGACCGTCGACCGCACGCTGGGGGAGTGCGGCACGCGCTTCACGGTGTACGCCGACGGGCGCGCCCTCGGCTTCATCGAGGTCGACACGTCCCTGTCCCGCCCCGAACGCCACACGCGCGGCACGGGCCTCGCCGACATCGGCAACCTGCACATCGACCCGACGACGTACGGCGAGGGCGGGCTGGAGCACCGACTGCTCGGTCAGGCCGCCGACTGGCTGCGGCTGTGCGGTGTGGACCGCCTCCTCGCCCATGAGCAGGCCACCGACGGCACGATGATCGACTGTCTGACCTCGGCCGGTTTCCGGGAACTGACCCGCACCGACCGAGGTTGGCGACACCGGCCCTAGATTCCGGGCCGGTACCGCAGTGGGTGGTCCGCCGGCACCTCCACCAGCACGATCTGCGTCCCGTCCGGATCGGCGATCCACATCTCGACGAGGCCCCACGGCTCCTTCACCGGCGGCCGGACGATCTCGACGCCCTTATCCCGCAGCTCGTCGTGCGCCGCCGCCAGGTCCTCGACCTGCAGCCACAGCCGGACGGCCGGCGAGGGCGGGGTCTCGGAACGGCCGGAGACCTCCAGGAAGCCACCGCCGAGGAAGTACACGGTGCCGCGCTCCGGCCCCGTTCCGAACTCGCGGTGGACGGCCAGGCCCAGCTGCTCGCCGTAGAAGACACGGGAGCGCTCGGGGTCGGTGGGGTGAAGCAGGGTCCGTCCGCTCAGTACGTGCACCATGCAGCGGGATCCTAGCGGCGCGTTACGCTCAGCGGTGCCCGAGCCGTGCCCGAGATTGGAGAAGCGCCCCATGGACACCACCGCGACCGCCGCCGCCGACGGACTCACCTTCCGTGACGCCACCGACGCCGACGTGGACACGCTGGTAGCGCTGATCGAGTCCGCCTACCGCGGGGACTCCAGCCGGGCCGGGTGGACGACCGAGGCGGACATTCTCGAGGGCCAGCGGACCGATCCGCAGGGCGTGCTGGCGGTCATCAGGTCGTCGGACAGCCGGCTGCTCACCGTGGAGCAGAGCGGGCAACTGGTGGCCTGCTGCCAGCTCGAACACCGCGGCGCCCACGCCTACTTCGGGATGTTCGCGGTCAGCCCCGCACTCCAGGGCGCCGGACTCGGCAAGGTGATCATCGCGGAGGCGGAGCGGCAGGCCCGCGCGGCCTGGGGCGTCACCGAGATGCACATGGCCGTGATCTCCGTACGGAACGACCTGATCGCCTGGTACGAGCGGCGCGGCTACCGCCGTACGGGACGGATGACCCCGTTCCCGTACGGCGACGAGCGCTTCGGCATCCCGCAGCGCCCCGACCTGCAGTTCGAGCTGCTGGTCAAGGAGCTGGCGTGACGTTCATGCGGGGGACGTTCAGGCCGTGAAACGGCCGGTGCGCTTGATCTCGGGGTAGTCGGTGGTCGCGCCGTCCAGTTCCAGGGCCCGTACGAGACGCAGGTGGTCCTGGGTGTTGACCACCCAGCCGATGATCCTGAGGTCCGCCTTGCGGGCGTGCTCCACGACCTCCAGGGTCAGCCGGCGGATGTTGAGGCAGACCGTCGCCGCGCCGGCCTCGACGGCACGGTCCACGATGTCGGTGCCGTAGCGGCTGGCGATCAGCGCGGTCCGTACGCCGGGTACGAGGCGGGCGATCTCGGCGACGGCGTCGTCGTGGAACGAGGACACCTCGACCCGGGAGACCAGGTCCCGCTTGGTCATCACCTCGGCGAGCGCCCGGGCCGCCGCGACGTCCTTGATCTCGGCCTGCAGCGGGGACCTCACGGCGTCGAGGACCTCTTCGAAGACCGGGACGCGCTCGCCGCGGCCCGCGTCCAGGGCGCGCAGCTCGGCGAGGGTCTTGTCGGCGATCGCGCCGGTGCCGTCGGTCGTGCGGTCCACATCGGTGTCGTGCATGACGACGAGGGCGCCGTCCTTGCTCAGGTGGAGATCGAGTTCGATGGCGTCGAGGCCGGCCTGCTGGGCGGCGACGAACGAACGGAGGGTGTTCTCGGGCTCGACACCCATGACTCCGCGGTGACCGATGGTAAGGAAGTTCAAGGTTCAACTCGCTTCCGTCGACGGCGGCTCGGTGTGCACGCGAACCGGAGCGGACTGTTCGCGCGGCAGATCCGCAGCCTAGTGGGCCCGGCGCGTGATGAACCCCACGTGTACGCAGGGTTTGCGGCAGTGGACATGTCGTACCTGGATCGCACCCCTCCGGATGGTCACCCGGCCGTGGGCGAGTCCCGCAGGGATTGACCTGCCGCTGTGGACCACCCGTTCATCCGTGCGCATGCCCACGCATGGACGGGGTATGCGCCATCGGGATGACCAACAGCAAAAGTTGCGGTGACCATGGGGGTGTGCAGGATAATTTCCCGGCTCTCCTCTTGCTGAAAGGAACCTCGTACGTATACGGTCTCCATACGCGAGGTTCTCCCGTGAAGGATGGGTCATGACGGAAATTCTTGTGCAGGCGGCTACGGAGGAGCAGGTTCCTCCTGTGACCAGGGTGGTGGAGCACCCGGCGTGGCCCGTGCTCAAGGATGCCGTGGAGCGGATCCGGCCATGGCAGTCCAAGGACGGGTCGATCGATTTCGAAGCCGAGGGCGCGCCCGAGCGCACGGACGCCGAGGCCGCCGTGCGGCGTGTCGTGGACGCGGTGGTGGAGCTTTCCCCGCTGCTGCCGCACGACGCCGCTTACCACGAGGCCCTGGTGAAGGACCTGCGCCGCTGGGCCGAGGGCGGCTTCCAGGTGCCCGACTTCCTCGACTCGCTGCTGGCCTTCCAGCCCGCCGCGAACCGCGCGGACGGCCTTCAGCACCTCGTCGTCTTCGCGATGTACACGCAGAACGGCAACCCCGACCGCAACCTCGAAGCGGTCGTGCTGCGCATGGTCTGGCCGGACTGGCTGGCCGAGCTGGAGCGCAGCCGCTATGACAACCCGCTGTTCTGCGGCATCAAGTTCGAGGACTTCACGGCCGGCTACGACACCAACTCCGCCGTGCTCTTCCCCGAGACGATCGCCGTGCGCGAGGCCCCGGAGCGCTTCACCTGGGGCGGCATCTTCTGCGACCGCGAGGCCGCCCGCTTCCGCCGCGTCACCGACGCCGCCGTCGACATCCTCGGCCTGGACCTGCCCGAGGACATCGCCGCGATGGTGCACGACCAGAAGCGCTGCGAGGAGGCCTTCGTCCTGTGGGACATGGTCCACGACCGCACCCACAGCCACGGCGACCTGCCGTTCGACCCGTTCATGATCAAGCAGCGCCAGCCGTTCTGGATGTACGGCCTGGAGGAGCTGCGCTGCGACCTCACCGCCTTCAAGGAGGCCGTGAAGCTGCAGGCCGACGGCGTCCCGCAGGCCCGTGACGTGCAGTACGCGGTGCTGTTCGACCGCATGTTCCGCTTCCCGGTCACCGGCGAGCGCGTGCGCAACTACGACGGCCTCGGCGGCCAGCTCCTCTTCGCCTACCTGCACAAGCACGACGTCGTCCGCTGGACCGACAACAAGCTGTTCATCGACTGGGACCGCGCCCCGCAGGTCACCAACCAGCTGTGCGCCGAGATCGAGACGCTGTACCGCGACGGCATCGACCGCCCGAAGCTCGTCCACTGGTTCGCGGGCTACGAGCTCGTCTCCAGCTACCTTTCCCCGCACCCGGGCTCCAAGTGGGCCAAGGGTCCCGACGCCCTCGACCTGAGCCTGCCGCCGCGCAAGCTCGTCGATGACGTGCTTCCGGACGAGTTTCCGCTGAGCATGTTCTATGAGGCACTGTCCAAGAAACTCAAGAACGTGATCGCCTCGACCCGGGGCATCACGCCGGACAGCGCCGAGCGGATCGCCGCGTGAGCGACCGCGGCACCGAGAACACAGCTCAGCAGGAGGCGAAGAAGATGGCGGGGAACGGAGCTCTCAGCGGTGCGGTGATCGCGGTGGCCGGCGCGGGTGGACCCGCCGGGCAGGCGGCGCTGCTGCGACTGGCCGAGGCGGGCGCGACCGTCATCGGCTCGGACAACGACCCGGAGCGGCTCGCCGAAGCCGTGGACGCGGCGAGCTACGCGCACGGCGGCGCCACCGTCGTCGGGGACACGGTCGACCTGCTCGACCGTGACGCCACCCGCGACTGGGCGGACCGCATCGAGAAGGACTTCGGCCGCGTCGACGGCCTGGTCCATCTCGTCGGCGGCTGGCGCGGCAGCGAGACCTTCATCAAGACGAGTCTCGACGACTGGGACTTCCTGGAACTGCTGCTGATCCGCACCGTGCAGCACACCTCACTGGCCTTCTTCGAGGGCCTCCAGCGCAGCGAGCTCGGACGGTACGTGCTGATCAGCGCCGCCGGCGCGTCGAAGCCGACCGCTGGCAACGCCTCGTACGCCGCCGCCAAGGCCGCCGCCGAGGCCTGGACGCTCGCGCTCGCCGACGCCTTCCGCAAGGCCGGGGGTCCCGAGGGGCCGACGTCCGCGGCTGCCATCCTGGTGGTGAAGGCGCTGGTGCACGACGCGATGCGCGCCGACCGCCCCAACGCGAAGTTCGCGGGCTTCACGGACGTCAAGGACCTGGCCGATGCCGTCGTCGGCGTCTGGGACAAGCCCGCCGCCGAAGTGAACGGAAACCGTCTGTGGCTGACCGAGAAGCCGTGAACCCTCCGAAGACCGACGCCCGTCGCCATCACGACCCGGACGTCCGCGGCTTCGCCAGCGACAACTACGCCGGTGCCCACCCCGAGGTGCTCGCCGCCCTGGCCCTGGCCAACGGCGGGCACCAGGTCGCGTACGGCGAGGACGACTACACCGAGAACCTCCAGCGGATCGTCCGCAGCCACTTCGGCGCCACCGCCGAGGCGTTCCCGGTCTTCAACGGCACCGGCGCCAACGTCGTCGCGCTGCAGGCGGTCACCGACCGTTGGGGCGCGGTGATCTGCGCCGAGAGCGCGCACATCCACGTCGACGAGGGCGGGGCGCCGGAACGGATGGGCGGCCTCAAGCTGCTCACCGTCCCCACGCCCGACGGGAAGCTCACCCCCGAGCTGATCGACCAGCAGGCGTACGGCTGGGAGGACGAGCACCGGGCGATGCCCCAGGTCGTCTCGATCACCCAGAGCACCGAACTCGGCACCCTCTACACGCCGGACGAGATCCGCGCGATCTGCGAGCACGCCCACGCGCACGGCATGAAGGTGCACCTGGACGGCTCCCGGATAGCCAACGCGGCGGCCTCTCTGAACGTGCCCATGCGGACGTTCACCAACGCGGTCGGCGTCGACATCCTCTCCCTCGGCGGCACGAAGAACGGCGCCCTGTTCGGCGAGGCGGTCGTCGTCCTCAACCAGGACGCCGTCAGCCACATGAAGCACCTGCGCAAGCTGTCCATGCAGCTCGCCTCCAAGATGCGCTTCGTGTCGGTGCAGTTGGAGGCCCTGCTCGCCAAGGACCTGTGGCTGCGCAATGCCCGCCACGCCAACGAGATGGCCCAGCGCCTCGCCGAGGGCGTGCGCGCCGTGCACGGGGTCGAGATCCTCTACCCCGTGCAGGCCAACGGCGTCTTCGCCAAGCTCCCGCACGACGTGAGCGAGCGTCTCCAGAAGAGGTTCCGCTTCTACTTCTGGGACGAGGCGGCGGGCGTCGTGCGCTGGATGTGTGCCTTCGACACGACCGAGGACGACGTGGACGCGTTCGTGGCGGCGCTCAAGGAGGAGATGGCCCGCTAGGCCTCCTCCTCCCTCGGCACCGATCAGCCGTTGACGACGATCGCGGCGCTGTTGTTGCGCAGGTTCGGGTCGAACTTCCTGATGGACAGCTCCGGATCGTCGTTGAGGGTTTCGACGGTGGTGCGTGCCCCGCGCACCACCTGGTCGATCCGGAGCTGCACCTCAAAGCTGTGGGACGCCTTGTCGTGCAGGTGGATCGGCGTCCGGCAGAGGTAGACCGTCACGGGAGACCCCTCCTCGGGCGGCTCCTGGGCCGAGCAGTCCTCCGGCAGGCCCACGACCGTCGTCCCCTCCGGCGCCTGGAACCGCACAGTGGCGACGGCAGCGCCCACGCCCAGCGACGCCACCCATGCCGGGCCGCGGTTGTGAACGGTGACACGCGCGGTCACGGTGTCCCCGACGGCCCCGCGCACCTTGCTGCCGGTGAGCTTCAGGTCGGCGGTGTTCCTGGCGTCGAGGTTGACGGTCCGGTAGTTGTCCGACAGATCCAGGTCCTCTGCGCCGGCGGCGGCCCGCTGCGCCGCCACGGGGCGCAGGTTCAGCTCGTGGCCCGTGCCAGGGGTCCACGTCTCGCCGCCCCGGGCCTCTTCGAGTGCCTCGTCCGAATACGGCAGTACGGAGTGGTCGAACCGCTCGTACAGCGCGTTCCGCCCGACACGGAGGGCGGTCGTCAGGGCGTACCGCTCGCCCGGAGCCACCGCCTCGTCCAGCACGCACAGCGCAAACGTACCGATGGCGTGGTCCCGGTACTCACAGTTGGAGTGCCGCTCCTTGAACCGAAGGCCGTACGACGAGTAGATCGACAGCAGTGTGCGGTCCACGGTGCGGTTGCCGTTGTTGGCGACCGTCGCCCGTACCTGGGTGTTCGTGCCGGGCGTGAGATCCCGCTGGTGCGCGGCCTGGCTGAGTCCGAGGTCCGGGCCGTCGCCCAGGGTGATCCGGGTCTCCGCCGGAACTGCCGTCAGCTCCCCGGCGGCGGCCGAGTAGCGCACGTACCCGGACGCGCTGAGATCGGCGTCCGGCAGCGCGCGGAGTCCGAGCCGGGCTACCGCCACGCCGTCCGTTCCCACCGGAATCCCGGGGAAGTCGCAGACCGCCTTGAGGGCCGACTCGGGCACACAGTTCGCGGGCCACGACACTCGCGCGAACGAGGCGATCTCACCGACGTCCACGGTCAGTTGGCCGGCCGGCCCCCCGTTCTCGGTGTTGTCGTGGGTGACCCCGACATCGAGGACACGCTCGGACGCCGCGCCGTCCGCGTCGGGCCCCGGCAACACGGTCTCGGACGGCACACTGATCCACAGCTGATCCGACGCGGCGTGCACGGGCCCGGTTCCCACCGCGGCCAGGGCGCAGCCGGCGAGCGCGGCTGTGAGCAGGCGAGACTTCATGGATTCCCCCTAGTGGATGACCTGTCCGGTGGCGAGACCTGCGGCGCGGGGGAGGGGTTGTATGCGGGGGTGGGGTTGCGGCGAGGATCGGCCATTTTGTCGCTCCGTATAGCTATGCGTTCGCACGCAAATTGATTGACTCTCGGTTCGGTCGCCTCCTACCCTCTGCAGTCATGCAGATGATCCAGGAAACCGCAGACCTCTCTGCCTACTTGGCCGCTGACGAGGTGATCGACCATCACCATCCCGTCGTGCGCGAGACGGCTGCCAGGCTCGCCGACGGTGTGGCCGACTCGTATGACTATGCGCGAGTGGCCTTCGAGTTCGTGCGTGACGCCATCCCGCACTCGCAGGACTCCGGCGATCCCCGCGTCACCTGGCGCGCCTCCGACGTCCTGGAACAGGGCACCGGCATCTGCTATGCCAAGGCCCACGCACTGGCCGCGTTGCTGCGCGCCGAGGACATCCCGACGGCGCTGTGCTACCAGAAGTTCGAGGTGGTGCACGGGTTGGTCGCCGTGCGGTTCCACGGCGCCTGGCATCGGCAGGATCCGCGGGGCAACAAGCCCGGCGTGGACGCCCAGTTCTCGCTCGACGGTGAGCGGTTGGCCTTCACGCCCGATCCGGCGTCCAATGAGATGGACTATCCAGTCCTGTATGCTGCACCGCACCCGGCCGTGCTCGATGCCCTCAGGGACGCCCCCGACCGGCCTCATCTGTGGCAGACCCTGCCCACCGCACTGTGAACCCCGAGACAAGGCGGACCATGACTCTCTCCCTGACCGTGTCCGACGAGGTGCGCGCACTGGCACCCGGCTTCACCCACGTGGCGGTCGAGGCACACGGACTGGTCAACGGACCCAGTACCGCGGCGAGTTCCGAGCTCCTGGACGAGGCGGCCCGCCGGCTCGCCGGACGCCTGGACGGGCGTGCTCCGCACGAGGACCCGCACATGGCGGCCTGGCGCGAGATCTACACGGCGTTCGGGTCGAAGCCGTCCCGGACCCGCAACTCCGCGGAGGCGCTGGCCAAGAGGGCACTGTCGGAGGCGGGACTGCCCCGGATCAACCTGCTGGTGGACGTCTACAACGCCATCAGCGTCGCCCACCTCGTCCCCGTCGGCGGCGAGGACGTCGACCACATCGAGGGTGGCATGCGCCTGGTGCGCGCCACCGGCGAAGAGGACTTCGTGACCGTCGCCGGCGGCGAGGAGGTCGTCGAGCACCCGGACGCGGGCGAGGTCGTGTGGCGCGACGACGCGGGCGTGACCTGCCGCCGCTGGAACTGGCGCCAGGGCCCCCGCACCCGGCTCACCGAGGATTCCGTCTCCGGGATCTTCCTCCTGGAGACCCTGTCACCCATGCCGGTCGCCGAAGCCGAGCAGGCGGCGGCCGAACTCGCCGGGCTCCTGGAGAAGTTCAGCCCGGGAGCGCACATCACGGTGCGTCCCCCGTCCTGTTGAACGGGTCGGGTGTCAGCGGGCGTCGGCCTCGCGCACCTGCTCCGGCGTAGGTGCCGTGCCGCCGAGGTGGGCCGGCATCCACCAGGTGTCGTCCGCGTCCTTCGGGCGGACGGGGTAGGCGCGCTGGGCGGCTTCCAGGAGTTCCTGGACGCGCTCGCGCACCTGGCGGGTGATCGCGCCCGCGTACTTGTCCTTGGAGGCCTCGATCGCCTCGCCGACCCGGATGTTGACCGGGGTGTGGCTGCGCTTGAAGTTGCGCGGGTGGCCCTTGGTCCACAGGCGCTGTGTGCCCCACACGGCCATCGGGATCAGCGGTACGCCGGCCTCCTGAGCCATCCGGGCGGCACCCGACTTGAAGCTCTTCAGCGTGAACGACGGCGAGATGGTGGCCTCGGGGAAGACCCCGACGATCTCGCCGGACCGCAGCGAGTCCAGCGCGTGGGCGTATGCCGTCTCACCCTGCTTGCGGTCCACCGGGATGTGCTTCATCCCGCGCATCAGCGGGCCGGAGATCTTGTGCCGGAACACCGACTCCTTGGCCATGAAGCGCACAAGGCGCTTCTGCGGGAGCGCTGCCAGGCCGTTGAAGACGAAGTCCAGGTAGCTGATGTGGTTGCTCACCAGCACGGCGCCGCCCGAGCGCGGAATGTTCTCCGATCCCTTGCAGTCGATCTTGAGGTCCCACACCTTGAACAACGCCTGGGCGAAACCGACGACGGGACGGTAGACAAGCTCTGCCATGGACGGGGTGGACCCTTCCTTCTCTGCCTGGGAAGGAGGCTCCCAGTGGAAAAGTTACGCAGCCGTAGGTTTACGGCTTGTCGCAGATCGTGCCCCAAGAACGGCCGAGGGCCAAGCCCAAGTGCCTGGGAATGGCGAGATCCTCGTCACGTCGACCCTTGATCCACCTCGGGCTTTTGTGCCGTCTTTACTCGGCGCGCACCGTCACTCGCCGCAGCAACAGGTACGTCTCGCAGCCCAGGCAGTACCCGAAGACGGCGTTCAGGAAAGCGGCCGCGAGCGCGGCTCCGGTCGCGGCGAGTCCCAACCAATCCGGACCGAGCGTGTACCCGACCAGCCCGAGGCCCGCGAAGAGCAGCCCGACCGCCTGGGCGAAGCGCGGCGGCTCCGGCGCCTCGAACTCGGTCGGTGGGCCGATCCGGGGCCGCACGGCTGTGCGGAACAGCCAGCCGTAGGGCGAGCGGCCCACCCCGCCCGCCGCGCCCAGTGCGAACGCCAGCGTCTGCCAGGCCAGCAGCCAGGCGCTTCCGGTGACCAGGGCTACCGCCAGCACCACGGTCGTCACGGCCGCCCCGAAGCGCGGCCCCCTCGCATCAATGTCCATGAATCAAGCATTCCGCAATGGAAAGGTTCCGGGGGGTCGGGAATCTTTGCAGTCTCGTGAACGCTTGAGCAGGGTGATGACCGGACTGGTGGTGTGCGTGGTGGTGCTCGCGGCGGCGAGTGCCTACGGAGTGCTGCAGCGGCGGCGGAGCGGGAGAGTACGGGTGCGCGGGCGCGATGACGGAAAGCGGCTCGAGGCGGCCGAGTTGGGCGCGGCGCTGGGCGAGCGCGCCACCCTCGTGCAGTTCTCCAGTGCCTTCTGCGCCCCCTGCCGGGCCACCCGGCGGGTGCTCGGGGAGGTCGCCGGCATGGTCCCGGGCGTGACCCACGTCGAGATCGACGCCGAGGACCACCTGGACCTCGTACGCCGCCTCGACATCCTCAAGACGCCGACCGTGCTGGTCCTCGACGCCACCGGAAACGTCGTACGGCGGGCCACCGGCCAGCCGCGCAAGGCGGACATCATCGCGGCACTGGGCGAAGCGGTCTGAGGGGCTGTGAGCCGAGGGTGAGTCATCTCCCACATCCCGGAACCCACTTGACTGTGCGTACCACCTATCGTCAGCCTGACCTTATGCCTGAGGAACTCCTTCTCTTCGGACGGGCTCACGTCGATCTGGCCCGCACCGCGAGCGCGCGCTGTCCGGGCTGTTGAGCACCCACGGATCGCCACGCCTCCCCTTGCAGAAGGACAACTCCATGACGGCCACGTCCGGCCTCGGTACCCCTCAGCTCGCCTCTCCCGACCTGCTCCGCTCCGTCTTCCGGCGGCATGCCGCCGGAGTGGCAGTGATCACCGCCCGCGGTGAGACGGGCCCGGTCGGCTTCACCGCCACCTCTGTCACGTCCGTCTCCGCGGATCCCCCGATGCTCTCCTTCGGCATCGGCACCGGTGCGTCCAGCTGGCCGGCGATGGCCGCCACGGAGTACGTCGGTGTCCACATACTCGGCGAGCACCAACAGGAGCTCGCCGCCACCTTCGCCCGTAGCGGCGCCGACCGCTTCGGCCCGCCCACGGCCTGGGGCGAGGGCCCGGAAGGCGTCCCCGTTCTCGATGACGTCCTTGCCTGGACGGTGTGCCGGGTCGTGGCGCGTGTGCCGGCCGGCGATCACCGCATCGTGCTGGCCGAGGTTGTCCTGGGTGATTCCACGGGTCCCGGGCGTCCGCTTCTGTACCACCAGGGCCGGTTCAACGGCCTGCGTGACTGACCTCACCACGCCGATGTGACGGAACCGGCTGCCCACGGTTCTGCGAAGCCGTCGGTTTCCGATTACGCTGCGTTGCAAAGGTCACAGTTCAAAGCGCTTGCTTAGCGGGAATGAACTGGGTGTACTGACGAGTAATATTTCGCTCGGAGCGCGGGTCGCCCCGAACGGGATCAGCCGCTTGGGGCGCCTATGCTGCCTGCAAGTAGGCAGCAGAGAAATGTCGACGCAGTAGGAGAGCCGGCGTGAGCTTGAGGATCGTTGTCACCGTGAAGTACGTGCCCGACGCCACTGGCGACCGGCACTTCGCCGATGACCTGACCGTCGACCGGGACGACGTGGACGGTCTGCTCTCCGAGCTCGACGAGTATGCGGTCGAGCAGGCGCTGCAGATCTCCGAGAACTCCGACGACGACGTGGAGATCACCGTTCTGACGGTGGGCCCCGAGGACGCCAAGGACGCGCTGCGCAAGGCGCTGTCCATGGGCGCCGACAAGGCGATCCACGTCGAGGACGACGACCTGCACGGCACCGACGCCCTGGGCACCTCGCTGGTGCTGGCCAAGGCGATCGAGAAGGCCGGCTACGACCTGGTGATCTCCGGCATGGCCTCCACCGACGGCACCATGGGTGTCGTACCGGCCCTGCTCGCCGAGCGCCTGGGCGTCCCGCAGGTCACCCTGCTGTCCGAGGTCTCCGTCGAGGACGGCACGGTCAAGGGCCGCCGGGACGGCGACGCCGCCTCCGAGCAGCTCGAGGCCTCCCTGCCGGCCGTCGTGTCGGTCACCGACCAGTCGGGCGAGGCCCGCTACCCCTCCTTCAAGGGGATCATGGCGGCCAAGAAGAAGCCGGTGGAGTCCTGGGACCTGTCCGACCTCGACATCGAGGCCGAGGAGGTCGGCCTGGAGGGTGCGTACACCGTCGTGGCTGGCGCGGCCGAGCGTCCGGCCCGCACCGCCGGCACGATCGTCAAGGACGAGGGCGAGGGCGGCAAGCAGCTCGCCGAGTTCCTCGCGAGCCAGAAGTTCATCTAAGGGTCCATCGGCCCGCTGAGGCTCAACACCCCTTCCGCCCCTCAGACTTCGCAATCCGCAGGAGAGCAATCCCATGGCTGAAGTTCTCGTCTACGTCGACCACGTGGACGGTGCCGTCCGCAAGCCCACCCTGGAGCTGCTGACCCTGGCCCGCCGAGTCGGCGAGCCGGTCGCCGTCGCGCTGGGCAACGGCGCCGCCGACACCGCCGCCACGCTCGCCGAGCACGGCGCGGTCAAGGTCCTCACCCACGAGGCCGCCGAGTACGCCGACTACCTGGTCGTCCCGAAGGTCGACGCCCTCCAGGCCGCCGTCGAGGCTGTCTCTCCGGCCGCCGTCCTGGTGCCGTCCTCCGCGGAGGGCAAGGAGATCGCCGCCCGTCTGGCGCTGCGCATCGGTTCCGGCATCATCACCGACGCCGTCGACATCGAGGCCGGCGACGAGGGCCCGGTGGCCACCCAGTCGGTGTTCGCCGCGTCCTTCACCACCAAGTCCCGTGTCTCCAAGGGCACCCCGGTCATCACGGTCAAGCCGAACTCGGCCGCCGTGGAGGCCGCTCCGGCCGCCGGTGCGGTCGAGGCCCTGTCGGTGTCCTTCTCCGCCCAGGCGACCGGCACCAAGGTCACCGGCCGTACCCCGCGTGAGTCGACCGGTCGTCCGGAGCTGACCGAGGCCGCGATCGTGGTCTCCGGTGGCCGTGGCGTCAACGGCGCGGAGAACTTCGCGATCATCGAGGCCCTCGCCGACTCGCTCGGTGCGGCCGTCGGTGCCTCGCGTGCCGCCGTGGACGCCGGCTGGTACCCGCACACCAACCAGGTCGGCCAGACCGGCAAGTCGGTCTCGCCGCAGCTGTACATCGCCTCCGGCATCTCCGGTGCGATCCAGCACCGCGCCGGTATGCAGACCTCGAAGACGATCGTGGCGATCAACAAGGACGCCGAGGCCCCGATCTTCGACCTGGTCGACTACGGCGTCGTCGGCGACCTCTTCGACGTCGTCCCGACCCTGACCGAGGAGATCAAGACCCGCAAGGGCTGATCCCGAAACGGGCACTCCGAGGCCCCCGTGACCGTCCGGCGGTCACGGGGGCCTCGGCTCGTTCAGCCCAGGGTCAGGGACGCCTGCACGGGCAGATGGTCGCTCGGGAACTGGCCGTCGTCGGAGAAGGTGTTGATCGTCGCCCGGTGCGTCGTGACACCGGGCGTGCTCAGGACCCAGTCGATGCGGTCGCCGTTCGGCGTCAGCGGCTTGTAGCCGTGGAAGGTCGCGTACAGCTCGCTGCGCTCGGACGCGGTGTGCCAGGTGTCGACGAGACCGGCGCCGAGCAGCGTGTCGTACACCGTGTTCCTGTGGGCGGCGACGTTGAAGTCCCCGGTCACCACGACCGGCAGGGAGCGGTCGAAGCCGGCGATCCGCTCGGCGATGAGTGCGGCGCTGCGCTCGCGCGCGTACTGGCTCACGTGGTCGAAGTGGGTGTTGAGGACGTAGAACTCCCGTCCGCCGTCGGTCGGATCGCGGAACCGGACCCAGGTGACCATGCGGGCGAAGGCCGCGCCCCAGGTGTTGGAGCCGATCACGTCGGGGGTGTCGGAGAGCCAGAAGTGGTCGTACTCGGTCGGGCGCAGCCGGTGGGAGTCGTAGAAGATCGCCATGGCCTCGTCGCGGCTGCCGTGCAGTCGGCCGGTGCCGACCCAGTCGTAGCGCCGGCCGAGGTCGGAGTCGATGTCGAGCAGCTGGGAGAAGATGCCCTCCTGGGTGCCGAGGACGTGCGGGGCCTCGCGGCGCAGCAGCTCGCGCATCACCGGTCTGCGCACGCTCCAGCTGTTCGGCTCGGTGGTGCTGGCGAAGCGCAGGTTGAACGACATGACCTGAAGGTGCCGGCGGGCGGCCGGGCGCTCGCCCGCCGAGGCGGACGTCGTGGGCAGTGCTGTACTGGAGAGGGGCGCGGTGACCGCCGCGGCTAACGCGGCCTTCAGGCCCAGACGGCGCGTGACTCGGCTGTGGTTCGGCACTGAGGCTCCTTCGGTGGGAACTACCGGACGAGTCGTGCGGGGCGTGCGTATGGAAGTGTGATACCGCGCCCTGTGATGGGCGTGAACATGGCGGGATGGGTGAGTGACTCCCCGTGGACATGGTGTTGACCAGCCGGAAGGTCGCCGGATAACTTCATTCTACGGATTGTTGATTCCGTATCGCGGAAGTCAGGAGGATGTGGGATGGGTCAGGGCCAGCAGGAGAAGGTGGCGACCAGCCTCGCGGGTGCCGTCAGCGAGGAGATCAGCGCCTCCCTCGCACCGGTCGACGCCGAGCTGGAGCGCCGCTACCCCGGAGACCCCGGCACCCGCCAGCCCGTCCACACCGTCTACGTCCCCGGTGACGTCTTCGCCGCCGACACCATCCGCTCCTGGGGCGACCAGGCCCTCGCGCTCCTCGACGAACACGCCCCGGACGCCGCGTCCTTCGCCGCCGTGCTCGGCCTGTCCGACGAACTCGCCGAGCCGGTCCACGCGCGTGTGCGCGCCAAGCTGGAGCGCGAGCCCATCGAGGACCTCCGCGTCGACTTCGAGGACGGCTACCAGGGGCGCGACGAGGACGAGGACGCCGCCCGCGCGGCCCGGCTGATCGCCGAGGCGTACGAGAACGGCACGGCAGCCCCGTACATGGGCATCCGCATGAAGTGCATGGAGGCGCCCGTACGCGACCGGGGCATCCGCACCCTCGACATCTTCCTCACCGGCCTGATGGAGGCCGGCGGTCTGCCCGACGGGCTGGTGCTCACCCTGCCCAAGGTGACGTACCCCGAGCAGGTCACCGCCATGGTGCGGCTCCTGGAGGAGTTCGAGAAGGCGCGCGGGCTCGAGCCCGGCCGGATCGGCTTCGAGATCCAGATCGAGACCAGCCAGTCCATCCTCGCCACCGACGGCACCGCCACCGTCGCCCGGATGATCCAGGCCGCCGAGGGCCGTGCAACGGGCCTGCACTACGGCACCTTCGACTACAGCGCCTGCCTCGGCGTCTCCGCCGCGTACCAGGCCAGCGACCACCCGGCCGCCGACCATGCCAAGGCGATCATGCAGGTCGCGGCGGCGGGCACCGGCGTACGCGTCTCCGACGGCTCGACGAACGTCCTGCCGGTCGGCCCGACCGCGAAGGTCCACGACGCCTGGCGACTGCACTACGGCCTCACCCGCCGCGCCCTGGCCCGCGCCTACTACCAGGGCTGGGACATGCACCCCGGCCACATCCCGACCCGCTACGCCGCCGTCTTCGCCTTCTACCGCGAGGGCTTCGAGCAGGCCGCCGCCCGCCTAGCCCGGTACGCCAACCGGACCGGCGGTGACGTCATGGACGAGCCCGCCACCGCCAAGGCGCTCAGCGGCTACCTGCTTCGCGGCCTGGACTGCGGTGCCCTCGACATCGGCGAGGTCGCCCGGCTGACCGGTCTGACCCGTACGGATCTGGAGGGATTCGCGTCGCCCCGGCGGGGTGACCTGACGGCCTCCGCGAAGTAGCGGCCCTGTCACATTCGCAACCACCGGCTGGTGTTGTCACTCCTGCCCCGTAGTCTGTACGCCACGCAAGGCATGTCAGTGGTGTCACAGGAACGGGGCAGCGGTGTCATCGGGGGAGAACGGACAGGCGGACGAGACCGGTCGGCTGCTGGCCGGGCGCTATCGCGTGGTGGCGCAACTCGGGCGCGGCGGCATGGGCGTGGTCTGGCGTGCCGTCGACGAGGTGCTGGGCCGCGAGGTCGCCGTCAAGGAGCTGCGCACCTACTCGGACGCCGACGGTCCCGAACTGGCCGATTTGCGGCTGCGGATGCAGCGCGAGGCCCGCGCGGCGGCCCGGGTCAAGCACTCGGGCGTCGTGGCCGTGCACGACGTCGCCGAAGTCGACGGACGCCCGCTGATCGTCATGGAGCTGGTCGACGGCCCCTCCCTGGAGGCGGTGCTGCGCGACCGTGGCACCCTCGACCCGCGTGAGGCGGCCGGGATCGGCGCCAAGGTCATGGACGCGCTGTCCGCCGCCCACCGCGTCGGCGTCCTGCACCGCGACGTCAAGCCCGGCAACATCCTGCTGGAGCGCTCCGGCCGGGTCGTCCTGACCGACTTCGGCATCGCCGCCATGGACGACCCGGGCGACGGCGCGGCCACCCAGCTCACCCGCACCGGCCATCTCGTGGGCTCCCTGGACTACTTGGCCCCCGAGCGTGCCCAGGGCGCCGACCCGGGCCCGTCCTCGGACGTCTGGGCCCTGGGCGCCACGCTGTACGCCGCGGTGGAGGGCTCCGCACCCTTCCGCCGCACGTCGACGTTCTCCACGCTCACCGCGATCGTCTCCGAGCCCCTGCCGGAGCCCGTCAACGCCGGGCCGCTCGGCCCCGTCCTGGCGCGGCTGATGGACAAGCGGTCCGAGTCCCGCCCGGAGGCCGACGAGGCACGCGAACTCCTCCTGGCGGTGGCCGGGTCGGGCGGCATGGACGCGCCGACGGCGGCCCTGCGGGGCCCGGCGGACTCCGGGCCCGGGCGGGACGAGACGGAGCGCAGCGTCCCCTCGGTGCCGCCCGGATTCGGGGCACCCGCACCGACCGGCCCCGCCGGACAGGCGTACGGCGGCCCGGGCCAGGGCACTCCAGGGCCTCAGAGCGCCGACACGCCACAACAGGGCGTGCCCGCGTCGGACCTGCCCGGGGCGCCACGCTTCGGGACTGCGGGGCAGGGCGCGAACGGCCCCGCGACTCCCGGCCGAGGCACGCCACCGGCACAGGGCTTCGGCGCCGCCGTCCATCCCGGCCCGCCCGTACCCGGCCACGGACCCGGCGCCCCGGGGCAGCCGGCCCCATCGCCGTACGGCAGTGTGCCGGGGCACTCCGGGCAACCCCCGCACGCCTTCGGCAGCCCCAGCCCCTCGCCGCACGACTCGGCCGCCACCGGCCCCATGGTCACCTCCTCCGGCAGCCCCGCCCGGCGCAAGAGCCGTGCCCTGCTCGCCGCCGTGGCCGTCACCGTGGTCCTCGCGGCCAGTGGGGTCACGGTCGCCCTGCTGAACAACTCGGGCGACGCCAAGGCCGAGGAGCCGGGCACGTCGGCGGTCGCCGCCACGGACAAGTCCCCCGAGGCGAGCGGCAGTCCCGACGCCGACCGCTCGGGCGACGGAGGTCTGACCGAGAAGGACGACGACAAGAAGTCCCCCGACGCGACCAAGTCCCCCAGCGACAAGGCGGACAGCAAGCCCACCGATCGCCCCACCACCTCGTCCCCGACCAAGCCCTCGGGCGGAGGCGGCACCGACGGCGGCACCACGGGCGGCGGCTCCGGCGACGGCGGCACCACGGGCGGTGGCGGAACCACAGGCGGTGGCGGGACCACCGGCGGCGGGGGCACCACGCCGGACCCGTCCTGCTTCGCCATCGGCGGCGGCAAGTACAACTGCCAGGTCTGGAAGACCGCCACGTCCTACACCGCCTCCGGCACCGAGGTCGGCATCCTGAACGCGGGCACCAACTACTTCTACTGCCAGCAGAATCTCGGCCGTCGGGAGACGTCCGGCCAGTGGACCAACGTCTGGTGGGCCAAGACGGACGACGACAGCGGCAACACGAACGTCTTCGTCAGCGACGTCTACCTCGAGGGCGGCAACAACGACGAGCCGGTGCCGGGACTCCCGGTCTGCTGAGCTCAGTTCCGGTCGGCCCGGAGGTACTTCTCCAGCCCGGAGGTCGTCACCAGCCGCTCCTCCACGAGCAGCCGCGTTCCCCGCTCGCACAACCCCGCGTCGGCTCGCGCACGCTCGCAGAACTCCTCGGGAGTGACCCCGAACAGCTCCCGCAACCGGGCCGAGCCGAGCAGGAGTTCCGCGATCAGCGCATGCTGGCCGGGGTGGGTGCGCGGCGCCCCGGAGCCGTCGTGCAGGACGCCATGGCGGTTGACGTACACGAAGGTGCCCGGGAGTACGCTGCCGTCCGCCGTCTCGATCCGCACCTCGGGTGCCGGCAGCCAGGCGCGGCCGAAGTTTCCGTCCGGCGCCGGTACGCCCTCGCTGGCGTCGATCACCGCGAGCTGCTCCGAGTCGAGCCAGGTGATGAACAACTCCCGTACGTGGCCCGGTGCTTCGAAGGGCGACGCGGACATGTACCCCATGCGGCTCACATGCGCGGAGACACCGACCTCGATGCCCGTCACCCGCACCTTCACCATCGGAAGGGGAGTGACGATTCCGAAAGCGGCCATCTTGCGCCGCAGTTGGCCGGGGCAGGCGTTGGAGCCGACCGCGAGGACGGGCACGCGGTCGTCGTACACCAGGCGGTCCAGGGGCAGCAGCCGGTCCCCGTCGAGGAGTCCGGAGTCCGACGGCCAGGCGCCCGGATAGAGCAGCGGATGGTCGCGCGGCGCCTCCGCCAGGCCGAGCGCCTCCAGGGTGCGGTCCTGCACCGGCCGCGAACTGCTCATGCTGTGGTCCATGGGCCGCTCAGTCCGCCGGCGGCAGCTCGCCCGAGCCGCGGGTGATCAGCCGTGTCGGCAGCTCGATGCGTTCCGGGGTGACCAGCGTGCCGTCCAGCTGGCGGAACAGCCGCTCGGCGGCGGTACGACCGAGAGCCGCCGCGTCCTGGGCGACGACGGTGACGCCGGGCTGCAGCAGGTCGGCGAGTTCGATGTCGTCGAAGCCGACGAGGGCGACACGACGGGACTGCTCGGCGAGGACACGGATCACGGTGACCGTCACGCGGTTGTTGCCCGCGAAGATCGCGGTGACGGGGGAGGGTCCGGAGAGCATCTCCTCGGCCGCCCTGCGCACCCGCTCCGGGTCGGTGACGCCCAGGGACATCCAGGCGTCCTCCACCGGTATGCCCGCGTCCTCCATCGCTGCCCGGTAGCCGCGCAGCCGCTCGGCGGCCGTGTGGATGCGGGGCATGTCGCCGATGAAGCCGATCCTGCGGTGGCCGTGGGCGATGAGGTGCGCGACGCCGTCGCGGGCACCGCCGTGGTTGTCGGACAGGACGCAGTCCACGTCGATCTGCCCGGCCGGGCGGTCGACGAACACGGTGGCGACGCCCGCCTTGAGCTCGGGCTCCATGTACCGGTGGTCGTCACCGGCCGGAATGATCACCAGCCCGTCCACCCGCCGCGCGCACAGTGCCAGCGCCAGCTCCTGCTCGCGGTCCGGGTCCTCGGCGCTGGAGCCGTTGATGAGCAGGGCGCCGTGCGCTCGGGCGACCTCCTCGACGGCCCGGCTGAGCGGGCCGTAGAAAGGGTCCGCGAGATCCTCCAGGACCAGGCCGATGCTCGCCGTACGGCCCTTGCGCAGCACCCGGGCGCTGTCGTTGCGGCGGAAGCCGAGGGCGTCGATGGCCTCCTGGACGCGACGCTCCGTCTCCGGCGTGACGCCGGGCTCTCCGTTGACCACGCGCGAGACGGTCTTCAGGCCCACTCCGGCACGCGCCGCGACGTCCTTCATGGTCGGACGGTTGCCGTAGCGGTTCTCCGGAAGGCGGTCGGAGCGGCGGATGGTCTCGGCCACGATGCGGTGTCCTGTCCTGTCGTCGTCCACGGGACGAGTCGATCCATGAGGCTCGCTCGGTCCGCGCGGATGCGTCTGTCCATGGGGATGCGTCGGTCCATGGGTTTGTATGAGGATGTGGCGTCGAGCATAGAGCCTGGACAACGTTGTCAGATCCAGGGGACACTGTCCACCGCAATCTCCGGCCTGCGCCCTCACCGCGAGACCGGCTCGCCCAATTCCCGTGGTTGACGGGGAGATCCGAATGGTTGACGGGGAGAACTGACACTGATGCACAACGACCTCGTGGCTGCGCTCGACATCGGCGGCACCAAGATCGCCGGAGCGCTGGTAGACGGCCACGGCCAGATCGCGGTCCGAGCTCAGCGCGCGACGCCCGCCCGGGAGGACGGCGACACCGTGATGCGGGCCGTCGAGGAGGTCGTCGGCGAACTCACCGCATCGCCCCTGTGGGGACGCGCCACGGCCCTCGGGATCGGCAGCGCGGGACCGGTGGACGCCTCCGCGGGCACCGTGAGTCCGGTGAACGTGCCCGGCTGGCGCGACTATCCGCTGGTCCGGCACGTCCGCGAGGCGGCGGGTGGCCTGCCCGTCGAGCTGATCGGCGACGGCGTGGCCATCACGGCGGCCGAGCACTGGCAGGGAGCCGCCCGGGGGCACGACAACGCGCTCTGCATGGTCGTCTCGACGGGCGTCGGAGGCGGCCTGGTCCTGAACGGCCGACTGCACCCCGGGCCCACCGGCAACGCCGGCCACATCGGTCACATCAGCGTCGATCTGGACGGCGATCTGTGCCCGTGCGGTTCGCGGGGCTGCGTGGAGCGCATCGCGAGCGGTCCCCACATCGCCCGGCGCGCGATCGAGAACGGCTGGCAGCCGGGTCCGGACGGCGACACGTCCGCCGCCGCGGTGGCCGCCGCCGCGCGGGGTGGGGACCCGGTCGCCGTGGCCTCCTTCGAACGGGCCGCACAGGCCCTCGCCGCCGGGATCGCGGCCACCGCGACCCTCGTCGAGATCGACATCGCGGTGATCGGCGGGGGAGTGGGCAAGGCGGGCGACGTCCTCTTCACCCCGCTCCGCAAGGCCCTCCACGACTACGCCACCCTGTCCTTCGTGCAGCGCCTGACGATCACCCCCGCCCAGATGGGCACGGACGCCGGGCTGGTGGGGGCCGCGGCGGCCGCGCTCGCCGGGAAGGCGGGCGCGGCGGCGGGGGTCTGAGCACCCCGGCGGGCAGGAACGTTCAGTCACAGGGTGGGGGCGGGCGGACCGCTCAGCAGGTCAGGCGCGCCTCCGCCCAGTCGCCGTGGTCCGAGGTGACGCCGTCCCCGCCGTCGGTGACGACGAGCCGGACTACCTGGGCGCCGGTCACATCGGCCGTGAGCGCCTGGGCCGGCATCGCGTTGGTGAGGGCGCCGGTCGAGGCGGCCCGGGTGCCGTCCGCCCAGATCTCGAAGGCGACGGTGCCGTCGGCGCCCTCCTCGTCGTCCACCCCGACCTTCGCGGTGACCGTCTCGCAGGCTCCGCCGCCGTAGTACTCGACGGTGCTGTCGGCGTGGACTCCGAGCCCCGTGCCGTACACCACCCCGCCGATCGTGATCGGATTCCCGTCGCCGGCGTCGCTCTCGCCGTTGCTGGTGTTGCGCTCGACCGGGCCCCACCCGTTGGTGGCCGAGAGCCACGGGAGGTCACCGAGCCCGGACGTCCCCGATGGCGGCGCCACCACCACGGTCGCCGTCAGCGGCAGCGCGCTGTCGACGCGGACACCGGAGGGGGAGCGGTAACTCGCCCTGAGAGTGAGCCCGTACGACCCCGGCGGCGTTTCCTGCGGTGCGGTGACCGCCCACTTGGTGCGCAGGGAGCGGCCTGTGGAGAGCGCCGGCGAGGTGGTGGGTGACGTCGCCCTGACGGACCACCCCTCGGGGCCGGTCAGCGTGACGGACACGCGCTTGGCCGTCGTACGCCCGAGGTCGGTGACCGTCGACGTGAGGCCTGCCTTCTTGCCCGCCTCGACCAGCGGGCTGCCGTCCAGGCCGAGTTCGACGGCGGGCGGGTGCTGGACCGACCTGGGATCGGCGGCGACGCGCAGCAGGACGGTGCCGTGCGCGGGGACAGTCGCGGAGATCGTGCCCGCGGTGTTGTGGCTCCGGTGCTGCCACAGGTCGCGCAGGGAGTAGGCGTCGGCGGCGGGCAGGCCGACCGCGTCGGCGTTCGTGGTGATGCGCTGGGCGGTGCCGGACTCGTTGAAGAGGGCCACCGCGCGGCTGCCGTCCCGCATCTCCTTGGCGACGACCCAGCGCCCGCCCTGCGAGGAGATCACCGTGCCCTGCTTGCCCAGGGGGTCCTGGTCGACCGCGATGACCTCGCGGTTGCCGAGGATCTCGAAGGTCTCCTCGGTGGCCGAGCGGAGGTCGGAGCCGATGAGGAGCGGAGCGGCCATGATCGCCCACATCGAGAAGTGCGAGCGGTACTCGGTGTCCGTCATGCCGCCGTTGCCGACCTCCAGCATGTCGGGGTCGTTCCAGCGGCCGGGCCCGGCGTGCGGCGCGAGCGGCAGGTTCTGCTTGAGGATCGACAGCATCGAGCCCCAGTTGTCGCTGATGTCGCCGGTCGTGCGCCACAGCTGGCCGACGTCGCCCGCCCACTCCCAGGGCTTGTTCTCGCCCCACTCGCAGATGCTGTGGACGATGGGACGGCCCGTGGCCAGGAGCGCGTTGCGCATGGTCGTGTAGCGCAGCTTGGCGTCCACACCCTGGTTGTTGCAGTTGTCGTACTTGAGGTAGTCCACGCCCCAGTCCGCGAACTGCTGGGCGTCGCTGTACTCATGGCCGAGCGAGCCCGGGAAGCCGGCGGTGTTGCAGGTCTTCGTGCCCGCGCTGGTGTAGATGCCGAATTTCAGGCCCTTGGAGTGGACGTAGTCGGCGACCGCCTTGATGCCGTTCGGGAAGCGGACCGGGTCGGGTACGAGCTTTCCGTTCGCGTCCCTGGACGGCAGGGCCCAGCAGTCGTCGAGGTTGACGTACTCGTATCCGGCGTCCTTGAGGCCCTTGTCGACGAAGATGTCCGCGATCCCCTTGACCATGGACTCGTCGAACTCGGCACGGCAGTGCGTGGAGTTCCAGTTGTTGAAGCCCATGGGCGGGGTGAGGGCGAGGCCCTCCGCCGGGGCGGGAGCCGTGGGGGCCGCGGCGGCGGGGGCGGCGAGACCCGCCGCGCAGAGCAGGCCTGCGGCAAGTGCTCCGACCACTCTTGTGTGGGTTGTGCGGGTGTGAAGGTTACGCACCGTTACGTTCCTCCGTACCTGCGAAGACGGGTGACGGCATGTACGCGTCATAGTGCGTTCACGGTAGAACCTGTCGGAGTGTGTTGGAAGTCGTCGGAGGCCGGAATGGCGAGCCGAGCGGAGTTTTTGAACATGTTCAACGTTCTGGGGTAAGGTCGTTCCCATACGAGAGGGGGAGCCGTGAAGATAGTGATTCCCGGGGGAACCGGGCAGGTGGGCGCGGTCCTGAACCGTGCCCTGAGCAGTGCCGGCCACGAGGTCGTCGTGCTGACGAGGCGGCCCACGCGCGACGGCGAGGTGCACTGGGACGGCGAGACCCTGGGGCCCTGGGCCACGGCGATCGACGGCAGCGACGTCGTGATCAACCTGGCGGGGCGCAGCGTCAGCTGCCGCTACACCGCGCCCAATTTGCAGGCCATGATGGATTCGCGGGTGCACTCCACCCAGATCGTCGGCGAGGCGATCGCGAGCGCGGCCCGGCCGCCGCGGGTCTGGCTGCAGATGAGCACGGCCACCATCTACGCCCACCGCTTCGACGCGCCCAACGACGAGGCGACGGGCATCATCGGCGGCAGCGAGCCCGATGTGCCGGACTACTGGTCCTACAGCATCGACATCGCCAGGTCCTGGGAGCGGGCACAGGAAGAGGCCGACACGCCGCACACCCGGAAGGTCGCCCTGCGGTCCGCCATGGTGATGAGCCCCGATCGCGGCGGTGTCCTCGACATGCTGCTGCGCCTCGCGCGGCTGGGCCTCGGCGGCCCCGTCGCGGGCGGCGGTCAGTACATCTCCTGGATCCACGACCGCGACTTCGTCCGCGCGGTCGAGTTCCTGATCGAGCGGGACGACGTCGTCGGGCCGGTGAACATCGCCGCCCCCGAACCCCTGCCGCAGCGCACGTTCATGCGCGACCTCCGCTCCGCCTCGCGCGTCCCCGTGGGCCTGCCCGCGACGAGGTGGATGGCGGAGATCGGCGCGTTCGCCCTGCGCTCGGACACCGAACTGCTGCTCAAGAGCCGCCGTGTCGTCCCTGGCCGACTGCTCGACGAGGGGTTCGCCTTCGAGTACGCCCGCTGGCCGGAAGCGGCCGGCGACCTCGTACGGCGCGTACGGGAGCGCAGGCTCCACGGGGGCCGGACCGGGGCCGGAGTTCCGTCACTGACCTGATCGCCCGAAGGGCGAGCGTGACTCCCGGCCCGTTCCACAGTTGAACCCACCATGAAGAAGCGCAGCATGCTCGCCATCGCCTCCCTGGCCACCGGATTCGTCGTCGCGGCGGTCACTCCGTCCCATGGCGCCGAAACCCCCGCCACCGGTGGTTCCCCCGCCACCGGGCTGCCGGACGCCGGGATCCCTGTCAGCGGCGCTCAGACGAAGGTCGCCGGCGTGAATGTGAACGACGCCCTGGACACGGTCGGCCGGGCCATCAACCGGGAGACGGACCGGGCCGTGAACGACGCTCCGCACAAGAAGACCAAGAACGGCAAGAAGGGCTGACGAGCCCGCCGGTACGACAGCACGGCGCCGGAGCCCTCGAATCCGAGGGGACTCCGGCGCCGTTGTCATGCGCTCTCTACGGGAGCTGGTTTCCGTGGCAGGGTGGAGCGGGCAAGCCACAGGGGGCCAACAGAAGAGGGGGAAACGTGATCGTTTGGATCAACGGTGCGTTCGGTGCGGGGAAGACCACCACCGCACGGGAACTGATCGAGCTGATCCCGAACAGCACGCTCTTCGACCCCGAGGTCATCGGCGGAGCGCTCAGTCACCTGCTTCCGCCCAAACACCTCACCGAGGTCGGTGACTTCCAGGACCTGCCGATCTGGCGACGTCTCGTGATCGACACGGCGGCCGCGCTGCTCGCCGAGCTCGGCGGGACCCTCGTCGTTCCGATGACGCTGCTGCGCCAGGAGTACCGCGACGAGATCTTCGGTGGCCTCGCCGCCCGCCGTATCACCGTCCAGCATGTGCTCCTCACCCCGGCGGAAACGATCCTGCGGGAGCGAATAGCCGACCGGGAGGTGCCGTCCGACCTGCCCGACGGCGAGATGCGGGTCCGGCAGTGGTCGTACGACCGCATAGAGCCGTATCGTGCCGCGCTCGCTTCCTGGCTCACCGCCGACGCCTATCTCGTCGACAACGGCGGCCTGACCCCGTACGAGACTGCCGCCCGTATCGCCGAGGCGGTCGGCAGCGGTTCGGTCCCCGTCTGCGACATCGTGCAGACGCCCGAGCCCACCGCCGAGACCCTCGCCTCGGGCGTCCTGCTCTTCGACGAGGAGGACCGCGTGCTGCTCGTCGACCCCACCTACAAGGCCGGCTGGGAGTTCCCCGGTGGCGTCGTCGAACCCGGCGAGGCGCCCGCGCGCGCGGGCATCCGCGAGGTCGCCGAGGAGACGGGGATACGGCTGGACGACGTACCGCGCCTGCTCGTGGTCGACTGGGAGCGGCCCTCGCCCCCCGGATACGGAGGTCTGCGCCTCCTGTTCGACGGCGGCCGGCTCGACTCGGCGGAGGCCGCACAGCTTCTGCTGCCCGGGCCCGAACTGCGCGACTGGCGCTTCGTCACCGAGGCGGAGGCGGCCGATCTGCTGCCGCCGGTGCGGTACGAGCGGCTGCGCTGGGCGCTGCGGGCGCGGGAACGCGGGGCGGCGCTCTATCTGGAGGCGGGCATACCGGCGCCTTCCTGAGCGAGCTCCAGTGCTTCGTACGGGTACGGCGTCGTTCTGCTCTCGTTCTGGAGCCGCCGGGCGAAGTCACCCATCACGACGGCGAGCGGCGCGTACCGCTCGATGATGCCGGCGGCGACCCGCGGGATCCCCTGGGGCCTGAGCCCCTCGGAGCAGGCACGCACGAAGGTCTCGCGGTCGTCCCGGTCATGGCCGTACAGGGCGGTCGCGAGCCAATTCACGAAGTGGCAGGCGGTGTAGACGCTGTCGTAGTGCCGGTGCCGCTCGAAGAAGTCGCGCTCCTGCGGGGTGAGGCGGAAGCGGGCGGAGAGAGCGAGGCCGTAGTCGGCGAGGTAGAGCCGGCGCCCGTCGGTGAGGATGTTCTGGAAGTGGGCGTCGAAGTGCAGCAGCCGGCCCTCGCGGAGGAAGCCGGTGGTGGCCTTGAGTTCCCGTTCTACGAAGGCGCACGCGGTATCGGCCTCGTCCGTGCGAAGCCGGGCGTCCAGCCAGTCGTGCAGGGTGTGCGGGACGTACTCAAGGAACAGCGCCACGCTCGCGGTCGCCGTCCGTAGTCCCTCGATGCGCTCGCGCACCTGCGGGCAGCCGCCCCAGTGGGCGACGGCCCGCTCCACGTCGGCCAGTTCGGTGGGAAGGGGTTGGGGCGGCTGCGGCAGGATCCGCCAGTGATGTGTCAGCGGGAAGCCCGGGAACCGGTCGGCCAGCACCCAGTTCGTGGTCATCGTGTGCACGGCGAGTTCGCGCCAGGCGCCGAAGCCCGGACTGCCGATGCCGTAGTGGAAGTAGGCCGGCAGGCCGAGGACGTTCGCCGTGGAGCGGGCGTTCCCCGGCCGCAACTCGACGTCGGTGAGCGGGATGCGTTTCACGAACACGCGTCTGCCGTCGACCTCGATCAGCGTCGACCGTCCGCCGATCCCCGTGCCGAGCGGCGTCCCCTCCGCCACGAGGTCCGCGAGCTCGTGGTCGGAGAGAAGCGCCAGGGACGTGCCGATGTCGGTGTGGGCGGTGAGGCGCGCGGAGCGGGTCATGAACCCATCCTCGGCGCAAGTGCCTCAGCTCGCCGCGTAGTTGCGCAGGAACAGTGCCTCGGCGACCGACAGGCGCTCCAGCTCCTGCGGGGACACGCTCTCGTTCACGGCGTGGATCTGGGCCTCCGGCTCGCTCAGGCCGATGAGGAGGATCTCCGCGTGCGGGTAGAGGGAGGCGAGGGTGTTGCACAGCGGGATCGAGCCGCCCTGGCCGGCGTACTGCATCTCCTGGTCCGGGTACGCCACCGCCATCGCGTCCGCCATGGCCTGGTAGGCGGGGCTGCTCGTGTCGGCGCGGAACGCCTGGCCCTGACCCGTCTGCTCGGTGCGCACCCGGGCACCCCACGGCGTGTGCGCCTCCAGGTGGGCCTGGAGCAGCTTGGTCGCCTCGGCGGCGTCGACGCCCGGCGGCACCCGCAGGCTGATCAGTGCCCGGGCGCTCGCCTGCACGGACGGGGTGGCGCCGACGACCGGCGGGCAGTCGATGCCCAGGACGGTGACGGCGGGGCGCGACCAGATACGGTCGGCGACCGTGCCGGAGCCGATCAGCTCGACGCCGTCGAGGACCTTGGCGTCCTTGCGGAACTGCGCCTCGTCGTACTGCAGTCCCTGCCACGCCGATTCGTCGGTCAGCCCGTCCACCGTCGTCGAACCGTCCTCGGCGCGCAGCGAGTCCAGGACGCGGATCAGCGCGCCGAGCGCGTCCGGAGCGGCCCCGCCGAACTGGCCGGAGTGCAGGTTGCCTTCGAGTGCGTCGATCTGCACGCGCATGAGGGTCATGCCGCGCAGGGTCGAGGTGACCGTCGGCAGGCCGACGCGGAAGTTGCCCGCGTCGCCGATCACGATGGTGTCGGCCGCCAGCAGGTCCGGGTGTGCCTCGGCGTACCGCTCCAGACCGCCCGTGCCCATCTCCTCCGAGCCCTCGGCGATCACCTTCACGTGCACCGGCACGCCACCGTCGGCCTTGAGCGCGCGCAGCGCCAGCAGGTGCATGATCAGGCCGCCCTTGCAGTCGGCGGCGCCGCGCCCGTACCAGCGGCCGTCGCGCTCGGTCAGCTCGAAGGGCGGGGTGTGCCAGGCGGCCTCGTCCAGCGGGGGCTGCACGTCGTAGTGGGCGTACAGCAGGACCGTCTTCGCGCCCGCGGGGCCGGGCAGACAGCCGTACACCGACTGCGTGCCGTCGGGGGTGTCCAGCAGGGCCACGTCCTCGAAGCCCTCCGCGCGCAGGGCGTCGGCGACCCAGCGGGCGGCGCCCTCGCTCTCGCTCCTCGGGAACTGGTCGAAGTCCGCCACCGACTTGAATGCCACCAGTTCGGTGAGCTCCGCCTTCGCCCTTGGCATCAGCGAGGCGACGGTCTCGGCGACCGGATTCGACGACATGGGCACGCTCCTTGTGGGTGCGACGTTGTACCAGTGAGTGCTGTGATCCTCCCACAGCAGCCTGCGACGATGCCCGCCGTAGGATGCGGGGGACAGCAGGCGTAGGCGGCTTGATCGGGAGCAGTAGACCATCGTGAGCAGCGAGAACTCTTCGGCGGACGACGTGCAGCAGGTGTGGGACGTCGTCGTGGTGGGCGCGGGACCCGCAGGAGCCTCGGCCGCGTATGCGGCGGCCGTCGCCGGGCGGAGCGTGCTGGTGCTGGAGAAAGCGGAGCTGCCGCGCTACAAGACATGCGGCGGCGGCATCATCGGTCCCTCGCGCGACGCGCTCCCACCCGGCTTCGAGCTGCCCTTCCGCGACCGGGTGCACGCGGTCACGTTCTCCAACAACGGCCGCTTCACCCGCACCCGCCGCTCCAAGCACATGCTGTTCGGGCTGATCAACCGGCCCGAGTTCGACCAGCAACTGGTCGAGCACGCCCAGAAGGCGGGCGCCGAGCTGTGTACGGGCGTGACCGTGCAGCGCGTCGAGCAGCACGGCTCGGCGGTGCCGGACCGGCGTAGCGTCGCCGTGGTCCTGCAGGGCGGCGAGACGCTGCTCGCGCGGGCCGTCGTCGGCGCGGACGGCAGCGCCAGCCGGATAGGAGCCCACGTCGGGGTGAAGCTCGACCAGGTGGACCTCGGCCTGGAGGCGGAGATCCCGGTGCCGGAGACGGTCGCCGAGGACTGGCAGGGGCGGGTGCTCATCGACTGGGGGCCGATTCCCGGCAGTTACGGCTGGGTGTTCCCCAAGGGCGACACGCTCACGGTCGGGGTGATCTCGGCGCGCGGTGAAGGCGCCGCGACCAAGCGATACTTGGAGGAGTTCATCGGGCGGCTTGGGCTCGCCGGGTTCGAACCGAGCATCTCCTCCGGCCACTTGACGCGCTGCCGCGCCGACGACTCGCCGCTGTCGCGCGGGCGGGTGCTGGTGTGCGGTGACGCGGCGGGCCTGCTGGAGCCGTGGACACGCGAGGGCATCTCGTTCGCGCTGCGGTCGGGGCGGCTCGCGGGGGAGTGGGCGGTGCGGATCGCCGAGGCGCACGACGCCGTGGACACCCGGCGCCAGGCCCTGAACTACGCCTTCGCGATCAAGGCGGGACTCGGCGTCGAAATGAGCGTCGGCAAGCGGCTGCTGACGGCGTTCGAGCGCCGTCCCGGGCTCTTCCACATGGGGCTGACCGGTTTCCGGCCGGCCTGGAAGGCGTTCATGGACATCACCCGCGGCGCCACGTCACTGGGCGAGATGGTCCGTACCCACCCCATGGCCCAGCGCGCCCTGACCGCGCTGGACAACCGTCAGTCGGCGAACCCGAACCCGACTCCGGCGCCGGCGGCCGACGAGGCCACTTCCTGACGATGATCCGGGTCACTGCGTGACGACGACCGGGGCACTTCCGTACGACGCCCCGGTCACTGCTCGACGGTGATCCGGAAGACGGGGTGGTCCGGGGCGGCCGCGACGATCTCCTCGTCGGAGGACTTCGCGGTGACCCCGTTGAAGTACTGGTTGACCTCCCAGCCCCACTTCTCCAGGTAGGCCCGCAGGATCGGGAGCTTCGTCTCGTCGGGAATCTCCACCGCGGAGAACTGACGCACCTTGCGCCCGACGCGCAGTTCCCCACCGCCGGCGGCGCGCATGTTGCGCACCCACTGGGAGTGGCCGCGGGCCGAGACGAGGTACTGCGTGCCGTCGTAGGTGTGCGGGTTGACCGGGATGCGCTGCATGGTGCCGCTCTTGCGCCCGCGCACGGACATCTCCGCCGTGCCCGCGATGCTGAACCCGTGCCGGGCAAGCCAGCCGACGACGCTGTTGAAACGGACGTTCAGCGGGCTGCCCTTGAGGTAGTACGGCGACGACATCGGTGACTCCCGGAGTTTGATCTCGAGATTGAGAGAGCGGTGCTCTCGCTTGAGAGCAGTGTGCACGAGATTGCCGATCCAGAGCAAGAGCAGTGCTCTCGAATATGTGCACTGCTCCGTTATCCGTGGGAGAGTGGCTCACATGAGCAGCACCACACAGGGCGCACGTGCCCGGGCCAGGCTGGAAGTCACGGCGGCCATCAAGGACGAGGCGCGCAGACAGCTCGCGGCCGAGGGCGCCGCGAAGCTCTCGCTGCGCGCCGTGGCCCGCGAACTCGGCATGGTGTCCTCCGCGCTCTACCGGTACTTCCCCAGCCGGGACGACCTGCTGACCGCTCTCATCATCGACGCCTACGACTCCCTCGGCGAGTGTGCGGAGGCCGCGCACCGCAAGGCCGCCGACGCCGGGCCCGTGGAACGCTGGACGGCGGTCGCCCAGGCCGTCCGCGACTGGGCGCTGCGGCATCCGCACGAGTACGCGCTGATCTACGGCTCGCCCGTGCCCGGCTACACCGCGCCCGACACCACGGTTCCGCCCGCCTCCCGCGTCGGCCTCCTCTTCATCGGCATCCTCCGCGACGCCCACCGGCACTCCGGCCTCACCGAGCCGCCTCTGTCCGCCGAACTGCGCCCCGAGGCCGAGCGCATGGCCGCCGACCTGGCCCCCGACCTCCCCGCGGCGACGGTCGCGGCCCTGATCGCCGCCTGGGCCCAGCTCTTCGGGCTCGTCGGGTTCGAGCTGTTCGGGCAGTTCCACCGGGTCGTGGAGGACCGGGAGACCTTCTTCCGGCATGCGGTGGGCCGGCTCGCCCACGAGGTGGGACTGGCGTGAGCCGCCGAGGAGGGGGAGGGGGCGTACTTCGCGGGGAGTATCCGTGATCACCACGCCCGGGTGACGCCGCCCGGCGGTCATCGCGTCTAGCGTGGCGGACATGGATGAGCAGCAGGTACGCCGGCGCGGCGGTCCGCCGATGTGGTGGCGGCAGGGGCCGCCGTGGTGGAACCGCTGGGAGGACGAGGAGCACGCCGTTCGCTGGCCCTGGCGCTCCACGCTGCTGATCACCGTCTTCGTGATGGCCGGCTCGAACTTCGCCGCCGAGGGGCAGCTGGACTACCGGGCCCCGCTCGACCCCTTCGCACGCGCCCTGCTGTTCGTGGCGTCGGCCCTGCTGCTGTGGCGCAAGCGGTACCCGGTGACCGTCGTCTTCGGGACCGCGATCGCCGCCACGCTCTACCTCGGCGCCGGATACCCGTACGGCCCGGTCTTCCTGGCTGTCGCCGTGGCCTGCTTCAACGCCATCGTCACCGGACACCGCCGGGCCACCTGGGCTGCGGTGGGGGTGTTCTGGATCGGGCACGCCCTGGTCGCCCACTGGCTGTACCGGTGGCTGCCGCCGTCCGGTGACTCGGCCGCCCCCTGGGGGCAGGAGGGCGTGATCGCCGCCTGGGTGGCGGCGATCGTGGCGGTGTCGGAGCTGGCCAGAACGCGGCGCGAGCAGTGGGTGCGGGAACGCGCCGAGCGGGCGCAGGCGGCGCGGCGGCGCGCCGACGAGGAGCGGCTGCGGATCGCCCGCGAACTGCACGACGTCCTCGCGCACAGCATCTCCGTGATCAATGTGCAGGCGGGTGTCGGACTCGCCCTCCTCGACACCGACCCCGAGCAGGCGCGGACGGCCCTCACCACCATCAAGGCCCAGAGCAAGGAAGCGCTCGGCGAGGTCCGCCAGGTCCTCGACACCCTGCGCACCCCCGGCGACGCGCCCCGCGCCCCGGCCCCCGGCCTCGACCGGCTGCCCGAACTGGTGGAGCAGGCGGCGAGTGCGGGCCTCACCGTCGAGGTCGAGGGCGATCCGCCCCGCCTGGCACCCGGCACGGACCTCGCCGCCTTCCGGATCCTCCAGGAGGCCCTCACCAACGTCGTACGACACTCGGAATCACGGCACGCACGCGTGCACCTCGATCACTCCGACAGGACGGCGCTACGGCTGCGCATCGACGACGACGGTCCGGCGACCGGCACCGACGCGGGCGGCAGCGGCAATGGACTCGCCGGAATGCGGGAGCGGGCGGCCGCGCTCGGTGGCACGATCGAGGCGGGCCCGCGTGCCGACGGCGGGTTCCGGGTGCTCGCCGTACTGCCGTTGAAGGCTCCCGCCGACGAACCGGGCAACCACGTCAAGGAGGACCGGTGATCCGCGTACTGCTCGCCGACGACCAGTCACTGGTGCGGGCCGGCTTCCGCGCGCTGCTCGACGCACAGCCCGACATCGAGGTGGCGGGAGAGGCGTCCGACGGCGAGGAAGCGGTGCGCAAGGTCCGCGAACTGCGGCCAGACGTCGTCCTGATGGACATCCGTATGCCGCTCCTCGACGGCCTCGCCGCGACCCGCCGGGTCACCGACGACGGCGACCTCACGGGCGTCAAGGTGGTCATGCTCACCACCTTCGAGCTCGACGAGTACGTCTTCGAGGCCATCCGCTCGGGCGCCTCCGGCTTCCTGGTCAAGGACACCGAGCCCGACGAACTCCTGCGCGCAGTACGGGCGGTGGTCGAGGGCGACGCGCTGCTGTCGCCGGGTGTGACCCGCCGTCTCATCGCCGAGTTCGCCGCCCGCTCCAAGGAGCCCGCGGCCGCCGACGCCCTCGTCGAACTCACCGAGCGCGAGCGGGAGGTGATGGCGCTGGTCGGCATCGGACTGTCCAACGAGGAGATCGCCCGGCGCCTGGTGGTCAGCCCGCTCACCGCGAAGACCCACGTCAGCCGCACGATGGTCAAGCTCGGCGCCCGGGACCGGGCGCAACTCGTGGTGCTGGCCTACGAGTCCGGGTTGGTGCGGCCGGGCTGGCTGGGCTGACCGGCCTCGCCTGCGGCGGCCTTCCGCTGCCCGAAGCGGACCAGCACACTGACGACGCGGGCGACGAACAGCACGGCCGCCGCGGTCGTCCCCGCCGCGACGAGCGTGGTGCGCGTCCCGGCCGACACATCGAACGCGAACGCCGGTCCGGCCACCGCCCCGAACAGCACGGCCGCCGCGAACGCCGCACTGCACAGGGCGTATCCGATCTCGACGGTGATCGCGTCCCGCTCGGCCTGACTGCGCCGTCCCCCATACATGGTCATACAGGGAGTTTCACAGCGTGTGCCCGGCGGAGCAAGCAGGCTCCGCCGGGCACACGTTGAGGAAGGTTCCCCCGGGCGTCTCTCTCGGATCACTTTCACGGACGTGCGCTACGTTGCCCGTCATGACTGACCTTGGATCCGTCGCCTGGCCACCCGCCCCGATCAGGACCGAGCGGCTCGTGCTCCGCGAGTCCGAGGCCCGGGACCGTGCGGCGTTCATCGAGCTGTTCGCCTCGCCGGAGGTGGGCACGTACATCGGTGGACCTCGACCGCGTGACGAGCTCGAGCGTGCGGTGCCCGAGGTGCCCGGGCGCAGGCCCGGCCTGTTCGTGATCGATCTCGACGGAGCGATGATCGGCATGATCACGCTCGATCGACGCGACGCAGAGCGGCCGGGTCACGTCCTTCCCGATGCCGGAGAGACCGAACTCGGCTACCTGTTCCTGCCGGAGGCGTGGGGATCCGGGTACGCCGCCGAAGCGTGCCACGCGGCACTCGACTGGTTCGCCGGAGCGCTTCCCGGCCGGCCGGTGGTGCTCCGCACCCAGGCCGCCAACGACCGCGCGATGCGCCTCGCGCAGAAACTGGGATTCACCGAGGTGGAGCGGTTCGAGGAGTACGGCGCCGAGCAGTGGTTCGGCGTGCGGAGTCCGGCACCGGGCGCGGTCCCTAGTCGCGAACGGTGACGCGTTCCGCCTCCTGCGACGCGGACTTGGCGACCACCACGGTCTGCTGCTCGCGACGCGTGCGCACTCCGGTGAGGGCGATCAGCAGACCCACGACCGCGATGCCCGTGATCACGACCAGAGCGGGCATGTAGCTGTCGAGGTGAGCCTGCGGGGACGCGGACTCCGCGGGGGTGTTCGCGGTCAGCACCGCCGTCACCACGGCCAGGAACAGCGCGCCGCCCACCTGGACCGAGGTGTTGAGCAGGCCCGAGACCATGCCCTGCTCGTGTTCGTCGACGCCGTTCGTGGCCTGGACGTTCAGTGAGGGGAAGGTCAGCGCGAAGGCCGAGCCGACCAGCAGCATGGTGGGCAGGATCACCGCCGCGTAGACCGGGTCGAGGTCGATGCGCAGGAACAGGACGTAGCCGGCGACCATCAGGGCGAAGCCGATCGCGATCAGCCGTGCCGTGCCGAACCGGTCGATGATCGCACCGACCTTGGTCGCCGACAGTGCCACGAGCGCGCCCGCAGGCAGGAACGCCAGAGCCGTGTGCAGCGCCGACCAGCCGAGCAGTTCCTGCATGTACAGCGTGACCAGGAACTGGAAGCCGATGTAGCTGCCGACGAATGTCAACGCGCCCAGTTGCGCCCGCACTTGAGCCCCGGAGCGCAGCACGCCGAGTCGGATCAGCGGGCTCGGGCTGCGCCGCTCGACGCGGACGAAAGCCGTCAGCAGGGCGACGACGGCGACGAAGGACAGGACCGTGCGGGCGGAGCCCCAGCCCGCTTCCGGCGCTTCGACGACGGTGAAGACGAGCAGCAGCATCGAGGCGGTGCCGAGGACGGCGCCGGGGATGTCGTAGCCGCCGGTGTTCTTCTCGCGCTCGGTGCGCGGCAGCAGCTTCAGGCCGACGGCCAGGGCGATCAGCGCGACGGGCGCCGGGAGCAGCATGGTCAGACGCCAACTGGCCTCGGTGAGCAGGCCGGAGAAGACCAGTCCCATCGAGTAGCCGGTGGCGCCGCAGGTGGTGTAGATCGCCAGTGCCCGGTTGCGTACGGGGCCTTCGGCGAACGTCGTGGTGATGATCGACAGGCCGGCGGGCGCGGTGAACGCGGCGGCCAGGCCCTTGATGAAGCGGCTTGCGATCAGCAGCGGGCCGGAGTCGACGAGCCCGCCGAGCAGCGACGCGAGCGCGAAGACGGCGAGGGCGACCAGGAAGACCTGACGTCGGCCCAGCAGGTCGGCGGCCCGTCCGCCGAGGAGGAGCAGGCCGCCGTAGCCGAGGATGTAGCCACTGACGATCCACTGCAGGGTCGAGGTGGACAGGCCCAGGTCGGCGCCGATGGACGGCAGGGCGACACCGACCATCGACACGTCGAGTGCGTCCAGGAACATCGCGGCGCACAGCACCAGCAAGGTGCCCCACAGCCGGGGGGTCCAACGTCCGTCGGACGCGGGGGAGATGAGCGGAGAGGTCATGGCCCGAACACTACATGCGTATGCATCGAATGCAAGCGCATTTAATTCCAGTGCAACAAAAGGCGATTTCTGCTACGGTGCGGCCATGGCGGCGACGAAGGCCGAGCGGGCGCTCGTGGACCAGTGGCGGGACATCCTGGCGCTGCATGCGCGTACCCAGTGCGAACTCGACCGGGCGCTGCATCAACACGGCGTGTGTGCCAGTGACTTCGAGGTCCTGGACGTGCTGGCGGACGGCGCCTGTTCGTACCGGGTCCAGGAGATCTCCGAGCGCGTCCATCTGAGCCAGAGTGCCCTGTCGCGGCTGATCGCCCGGCTGGAGAAGGACGGACTCGTCGAGCGCGGCATGTGCGCGGAGGACCGGCGGGGTGTCCGGGTGGCGCTCACGGCGAAAGGGCGCACGCTGCACGGCGAGGTGCTGCCGGTGCAGCGCGCGGTGCTGACGAGGATGCTGGCGAACTGACGGGCGTACAGCCCGGGTTGGGCCGCGCGATGGCGCCGTTCAGCTCCAGGTGACGGCGGAGGTCTCCCGCCACAGCGTGGCGACTGCGGCGTCGCCGGTCACGTGCGGGAAGGGCAGTCGGTTCCACAGCGCCAGATACAGCCGTGCCACCGGCCCGGAGATCTCGCAGTCGGCCGGGGCGGCATCGCCCCGCGCGGCCACCGGCGGTTCCTGCGACAGCCGTACGGTCCACACCGCGCCGCTCATGTCCGTCGCCCCTACCCGCAGCACCCGGGGTTCGGCGCTGCGGACCCGGCTCCTGCGCCGGGCGTGGAAGGCGCACAGCAACTCGTCGACGCCGTCCGCCGCGAAGGCGGGGTCGATCCCGCTCGGGGTGGCGCCGCGTGCCGTCTCCGCGTCGAAGCGGTGCACCGTCGTCTCGTGCGCCTGCCTGCGGGCCCAGAACGCGAGGGGCGAGGGAGCGGGCAGGAACTGCCAGCAGCGCACGTCGGCCGGGGCGCCGGCCAGCGTGTCGACCAGCTGACGGTGCCCCTCCCGGAACCAGGCGAGCAGCTCGGCGCCGTCGAGGTCGGGCAGGCCGCCGTCGGGGCGGGCCGAAGTGTGACCCTCGGCCACGAACGCCGCCGCCCAGCGGTGCACCATGCCCGTGTGCCGCAGCAGATCCCGCACCTGCCAGTCCGGACAGGTCGGCACCTCGGCCTCGGCCCCGGCCGCCTCGGCTGCCGCTGCCAGCAGCTGACCCTCGCGGTCCAGGGTTCTGACGAAGTCGGCGGTCTCCATGGGGCGAGTGTGCCGGACGGAACGCCTCCGGTCCCGGCGGCCGTGCGTCGGACGTAAGGGTTTCGTCATCAGCCTCGGTATGCACGCCGGGCCTCGAGTTCCGTTGAATGGACGTCGACGGACGGTCGACGGACGACTCTCAGGAAGCGGGGCGGTTATGGGGCGGGTGCGCAGGCAGCTGTTCGGGCCTTTGGGCATCGGGGTCCTGGTGCTGACGGTGGCCGTGGGCGGCTTCGGGCTGTACTGGTTCCAGCCGTGGAAGCTGTGGCAGGACCGGACCGTGGAGGAGGCCCTGCCCGTGGCGGCACAGACCCCGGCAGGGGCGACCTCCTCGACGGGCGCGTCCTCCCCGGAGGGTGCGGCCCCTTCGGCGCCCGGCCCGAAGACGCTGGCCGGCGGTGAGCTGATCAGCCACGAGCACGCGACATCGGGCACGGTGAGGCTCGTACGGCTGGCCGACGGCTCCCATGTCGTACGCCTGGAGAAGCTGGAGACCAGCAACGGGCCGGACCTGCGCGTGCTGTTGACGGACGCGCCCGTGAAGGAGGGCACGGCGGGCTGGCGTGTCTTCGACGACGGCGCGCACATCAGCCTCGGCAAGCTCAAGGGCAACAAGGGCAGCCAGAACTATGTGGTGCCGCAGGACGTCGACCTGTCCCGCTACAGCAGCGTCAGCATCTGGTGCGACCGTTTCGACGTGTCGTTCGGGGCGGCGGAGCTCGCGCGGGTCTGAGCGGCGTCAGGGCGGCGGGCGCCGACAGGGCGTCCGGACCAGGTGCGGGGCGTTCAGGACCGGCTGGGAAACAGGCAGAACTCGTTGCCCTCGGGGTCGGCCAGGACCCAGTGGTCCTCGTGGCGGGTCACAAGGGTCGCCCCGAGGGCGGTGAGCCTACCGAGCTCGGACTCGGGGTCGGTGGCGACCAGGTCCAGGTGCAGGCGGTTCTTCACGCGCTTGGGCTCCGGGACGAGCTGACACCACAGCCGAGGGCCGCCGCCACCGGGCTCGACGAGCACGGTCGGGTCGTCCTCCGGGCCCGAGATGCCTTGCGCGCGCAGCCGCGCCAGCTCGGCGTCGTCGTACGGGGCGACGTCGTAGTCGTCGAGGGCGGCGGCCCAGAAGCGGGCCGTGGCGGCCGGATGGGCACAGTCGATGACGAGGTCGTGGAGGCGTGCCATCCGGTCATGATGGGGCCGGGGAGTGTGCGGGACAACGTCCTGGGCGGCGTACGACCTCGGTCAGCTGGGTGCCGTGCGCCGGGTCGCGACGCCGATGAGCGTGGCGATCGCCGCCAGTACGGCCACGCTGGTGAGGGCGACGGGCAGGGAGAACCAGTCCGCCATGAAGCCGATGGCGGGTGGCCCGAGGAGCATGCCGCCGTAGCCGAGGGTGGAGGCGATCGCGACTCCGCTCGGTCCTGTGAGGGTGCCCGCGCGTTCGACGGCGACGGGGAAGAGGTTGGCGAGACCGAGCCCGGTCACCGCGAATCCGAGCAGCGCCGCCCACAGGGAGGGCGCGAGCGAGCCGAGGACCATCCCGGCCGCCGCCGTGGCGCCGCCCGCGACGACGGTACGGCCGTGGCCGAGCCGTTCGAGCAGGGCCGTACCGGAGAGCCGGCCGATGGTCATGGCCAGGGCGAAGCACGCGTAGCCGATGGCTGCGACGCCGGGTGTGGCGTCCAGGTCCTGTTCGAGGTGCAGGGCGCCCCAGTCGGCCATGGCGCCCTCGCCGTAGGCCGTGCACAGGGCGATCAGGCCGAAGACGATCACCAGTCCGCGCGTTCGGGGATCCAGGCGGCGCGGGGCGTCCTTCGCGGGGCGTCCGGGGCTCGTGGGAGTCGGCGGCTCGTGGCGCAGCAGCGTACGTCCCGCCACTGCCGTCACCAGCAGCCCGATGACGGTGAGGCTCAGCAGATGCCGGGTGGGGGAGAGGGTCCCCGCGACCAGCCCGCCGAGGCCCGCGCCGACCATGCCGCCCAGGCTGAAGGCCGCGTGGAAGCTGGGCATGATGGGCCGGCGCAGGGCCGCGACCAGGTCCACGGCGGCGCTGTTGAAGGCGACGTTGATGCCGCCGTAGGCGGCGCCGAAGATCAACAGGACGGCACCGAGCGCGAGCGTCGAGTGCGTGAGCGGAGGCAGCGCCACGCTAAGGGAGAGCAGGACGGCGCAGACCACGGTGACCTCGTGGGTGCCGAAACGGCGGCAGAGCCGACCGGTGAGCGTCATGGTGAGCACGGCACCGGCGGAGACGCCGAGCAGGGCCAGGCCTAGGTCACCGGCCGACGCGCCGGTCTGCTCCTTGATGGCGGGAATGCGGACGACCCAGCCGGCGAAGAGGAAGCCGTCCAGGGCGAAGAAGGTGGTCAGGGCGATACGGAGGCGGGAGAGGCCGTTCGTGGTGCCCGGCACGGCGTTGTGCGATCGGGCTTTGTTTATTTGCGGCACAAACTCAGGCTAAGCGGGGCCGGGGGTGACGACAAGGGGATACGGGGAGGGGAGGCCGGGACGGGAGCGGACCAGGTCGGTGCCCTGACTGTCCCACTGCCGCCCGAAGTGCGACGCTAAGACCAGAGCTATCCGCCGAGGGGACTCGGGAGGGCGCATGGGACGTGACGTGCCGGCCCTGGTGTTCACGCGGGAGGATCGCCGTCAATACCGGGAGAAGATGCACACCTGCCTCGATGTGCTGGCGCAGATGCTGCGCGAGTCGACCTTCGAGAGCGAGCGGCCCCAGGTCGGGCTGGAGATCGAGCTCAACCTGGTGGACGACGACGGGCTGCCGGCGATGCGCAACACCGACGTGCTGCAGGCGATCGCCGACCCCGCCTGGTCGAGCGAGCTGGGCCGCTTCAATCTGGAGATCAACATTCCGCCCAGGGAGCTGACCACCGGTGGCCCCGGCGCCTGGGAGCAGGCGATCCGTGACGCGCTCAACCACGCCGAGGACCGCGCCTCGGCCGTGGGCGCCCACCTGATCATGGTCGGCATTCTGCCGACCCTGGGGGAGACGGACGTCGGCGAGCGGGCCCTGTCCGGTGATCCGCGGTACCAGCTGCTCAACGAGCAGATCTTCGCGGCTCGCGGCGAGGACCTGCGGATCACGGTGGACGGGGTGGAGCGCCTGGCGACCTACGCCGACACCATCACCCCCGAAGCCGCGTGCACCAGTACCCAGTTCCACCTCCAGGTCGCCCCGAAGGAGTTCGCGGCCTACTGGAACGCGGCCCAGGCCGTCGCCGGCGTGCAGATCGCCCTGGCGGCGAACTCCCCCTACCTCTTCGGCCGGGAGCTGTGGCGCGAGACCCGGATCCCCCTGTTCGAGCAGGCCACCGACACCCGCCCCCAGGAGATCAAGGCCCAAGGCGTACGACCCCGGGTGTGGTTCGGGGAGCGCTGGATCACCAGCGTCTTCGACCTGTTCGAGGAGAACGTGCGCTACTTCCCGGCGCTCCTGCCGCTGTGCGACGACGAGGACCCGCAGGACGCCCTCAACCAGGGCGGTGCTCCGGAACTGGGCGAACTCACCCTGCACAACGGCACGATCTACCGCTGGAACCGCCCGATCTACGCCGTCACCGACAGCGGTCCGCATCTGCGCATCGAGAACCGCGTCCTGCCGGCCGGGCCCACGGTGGCCGACATCATCGCCAACGGCGCCTTCTACTACGGCCTGACCCGCGCCCTCGTCGACGAGGACCGGCCGATCTGGACGCGGATGTCGTTCTCGGTCGCCGAGGAGAACCTGCACACCGCGGCGCGCGACGGCATCGACGCCCGCCTGTACTGGCCCGGCATGGGCGAAGTGCCCGTCGCGGAACTGGTGTTGCGGCGCCTGCTGCCCCTGGCCCACCGTGGCCTGGAGCTGGCCGGGCTGGACGCGGCCTGGCGCGAACCCCTGCTGGGCATCATCGAGCAGCGCTGCATCACCGCACGCAACGGCGCGCTGTGGCAGGCGGAGACGGTCCACCAGCTGGAGAAGGCCGGCGTCTCCGACCGGAGGGAGGCCCTGCGGCAGATGACCACGGCGTACATGGACTACATGCACCTCAACGCCGCCGCGCACACCTGGCCCGTGGACTGACCCCCGCCCGCGCACCGCGACTCGGGTCAGCGGGCGTCCCTCACTGCGCCCCTCCATTCCTGCGCAGCCGTCAGCGGGACGGGAACCGGCGGCTCCGCCGAGGTCGTCAGCTCGATGCGGCGCCCCTCGGCCGACGAGCGCAGCAGGGCGGTCATCGTCTCCAGCACATGCAGGGCGAGTTCACCGTTCGCGCGGGGCGCCCGCTGCCCCTGTGCGGCGACGAAGTCGAGCAGGCCGAGACCCCGGGCGCCGTCGACGTAGCCCGCCGAGGGCGGGAGGGTGCGCCACTGTGTGTCGCCGAGTTCGAAGAGCCGCACCTCACCGTCGAAGCGGTTCGGGTCCGGAACCGTGAGGGTCCCCGTCTCGCCGTGGACCTCGATCGGAGCCGCGGTCGTGGCCACGCCGTCGAAGCTCGTCGTGATCGTCGTCAGGGTCCCGCCGACGTGCTCCAGCACACCGGAGACATGACTGTCCACCTCCACCGGTATCCGCTCGCCCGCCCGCGGTCCCGAACCGATGACGCGCTCGGCACGCAGCCGGCCGGCCGCCCCGATCACGGCACGGACGGGACCCAGCAGATGGACCAGGGACGAGAGGTAGTACGGCCCCATGTCCAGCAGGGGGCCACCCCCGCCCGTGTAGTAGAAGTCGGGGTGCGGATGCCAGCGTTCGTGCCCCGGCGTGACCATGACCGCGGTGGCGAACTGGGGGCGTCCGATGCGGCCCGCCGCGACGGCCGCGCGCGCCGTCTGGATGCCGGCGCCCAGGACGGTGTCCGGCGCGCACCCCACACCGACCCCCGCTTTCACGGCGGCCGCCATCACGGCGTGCGCGTCCGTGAGGCCGGCGGCCAGCGGCTTCTCCCCGTAGACGTTCTTCCCGTGGCCGATGGCGCCGAGGGCGATCTCGGCGTGCGCCGCGGGGACGGTGAGGTTCAGCACGGTGTCCACGTCGGGGCTGCTCAGCAACTCCTCGACGGTCAGCGCCGCCACGCCGGGGACCTCGGCGGCGACCGCCGTGGACCGGGCGGCGTCGAGGTCGGCGACCGCGGTGACGCGCACGGCCGGATGGCCGACGAGCGTGTCCAGGTAGGCGCGGGAGATGACGCCGAGACCTACGACGCCGACGCGGTGCGCGTCGCCCACAGCATGCCCCTCTCGATGACGGTGCGGACGTTCGGGTCCTCCAGCACGTCGAGGCTGTGCCCCGGTGTCGTCACCAGCACGCGCCCGGCGCCCCACTGCCGGGTCCAGATCGCCGGCGAGGTGACGGGGCGGTGCCACGGCTGCCACGGCCGGGCGGGGTGGGTGGTGGTGGCCAGGACGTCGATCAGGTCGTCGTGGAGCACCCAGTACTGCTCGGTGTGCAGTTCGAAGTCCTCGATGCCGGCCGTGACGGGGTGCTCGCGGCCCAACTCCGTGATGGTGACGACGTGCGGCAGGTAGTTGTCCTCCTGAACTCCCCGGCGTTCACACGGCTCCTTGCCCGGATGCGTCGCGAACTGCCCGCCCACCAGATGGAGATAGTCGGAGGACGCGCGGAACGAGTCGGCGATGCCGCCGTGCCAGCCGGTGAAGCCGGTGCCGGCAACGACCGCCGCGCTCAGTCCCGTCAGCTGCTCGGCACCGATCTGCGACATCGTGACGCACTGCACGACGAGATCGGTGCCGGCCATCTCGGCGGCGTCCGCGTAGACCTCGGTCGACTCCTCGATCCGGACGGCATAGCCGTTGCTCCGCAGGAAGGGCAGGAACAACTCCGTGGCCCGGACCGGGTCGTGCCCCTCCCAGCCGCCGCGCACCACCAGGGCCTTCTTCCGCGTCATCTCGTCCCTTCGTGAGGCCGGAGAACAGCGTCATCACTATGCGCCGAGCTCCTGCCCCTCGCAAAGAGTCGCCGGACTCTGCGAAAGTTTCGCTACGGCGACGTGGGTGAGGTGGGCGAGGCCGACGCGGATGACGCGGACGTGGCTCGGGCGCCGACCATCCAACAGGCCGACGTGAAGCGGACCTCCGTGCCGTGCACAAAGCCGTCGAAGGCGGCGCGGACGGTTTCGACGACCCTTGCGCGGGTCTGCTCGTCCGCTTCGGGCAGCACCTGCCCGACCGGACCGAGACGGGTGAAGTACCGGACCAACTCCTGCTCGGGCAGCGTGCAGGGCACTTCGACCGGCCGGATGTCGATGCCGGACCACCCGCTCTCCGTCAGGATGCGACGGACCCTCTCCGAGTCGGCGAAGGCGAACTGCCCCGGCTCGTCCGGCCGGCGGACGGGGAGGTTCGGCAGGAACGGCGCCGCGGCGCGCTCGGCCGTCGTCATGAACGGATTCTCGGCGGGGCCGCGCCAGACGATGAACCGGAGCGCGGCCCCGTCCCTGGCGGCGGCCCGCAGGTTCGCGAAGGCCCGGACGGGGTCGCTGAAGAACATGACGCCGAAGCGGGAGACGACGGCGTCGAAGGTGGCGGGCTCGAAGACATGCTCCTGCGCGTCGGCGTGGATGAAGGACACCGGCGTGTCCTCCCGCTCGGCGCGCGCCCGGGCGGCGGTGATCATCGGTTCGGAGATGTCGATGCCGACGCAGTGACTCTCCGGACCGAGCCGCCGAGCCACGGTCACCGTCGTGCCGCCCGTACCGCAGCCGACGTCCAGCACCTGCCCCGTCCGTCCGGCGGGCATCGCTTCGATGAGCAGCTCTTCGAACGGCCGGAGCATGTCGTCCAGCAACGCCTGTGTGTCGACCCAGGCGTTGCCACTGCGGCCGCTCCAACGGGCCGCCTGTTCGTCATCGGTCCTGCGCCTGCCGTCCATATCTCCTCCTGCGCTTGCGTTCATCGGGCCGGGGTGACAGCGTGCTACTTCAAGTCGACTTGAGGTCAAGCGGATGACGGACCTGGACATCGCCGAGGTGGCGCAGCGCGCCGGGGTTCCCGCCTCGACGCTGCGGTTCTACGAGGAAAAGGGGCTGATCGCCCCGACCGGCAGGCGGGGCCTGCGCCGACAGTACGATTCTGGCGTACTGGAACGCCTGGCGCTGATCGCGCTGGGACGCACCGCCGGCTTCTCGCTCGACGAGATCGCACGCATGTTCGCGCCGGACGGGCAGCCGCGTATCGACCGGCAGATGCTCTCGGCGAAGGCGGAGGAGCTGGACTCAAGGATCCGCGAACTGGGCGTCTTGCGGGACTCCCTGCGGCACGCGGCGTCCTGCCCCGCGCCGAGCCACATGGAGTGCCCCACCTTCCGCCGCCTCCTCGCGGCCGCCGCGTCCGGCACTGTCGCGGTGCCGGGAAAGCGGACGCCGGGAGCGCCGTGAAGCCTTGCCAGGGTTGCAGGGTCAGATCCAGCCCTGTTCCCAGGCGCGGTGCGCGGCCGCATGGCGGGTCGGGGTACCCAGCTTGGACATGGCCGCGGAGAGGTAGTTGCGGACCGTGCCGGGGGCCAGGTGGACGGCGTCGGCGATCTCGGCGATCGAGGCGCCGGTGCGGGTCGCGCGCAGGACCTCCAGTTCGCGGCCGGTGAGGGGGCAGTCGTCCTCGGTCAGCGCGGAGGCGGCGATGTCCGGGTCCACGTAGCGGCGGCCGGCGGCGATGTCCCGGATGATCTCGGCAAGCCGGGTCGCCGGGGTCGTCTTGGGGACGAAGCCGCGGACACCGGCGGCCAGGGCCCGGCGCAGCACGGCCGGCCGGGCATGCCGCGTCACCAGGACGATCTGCGTGGGCAGTTCGGCCCGGATCTCCTCGGCGGCGCGGAGCCCGTCGGTGGGCGGCATCTCCAGGTCGAGTACGGCGATGTCGGGGCGCTGCTCGCGGGCCAGCCGCACCGCCTCGGTGGAGGTGGACGCCTCGGCGACCACGGTGAGGTCCTGCTCCAGCGCGAGCAGGGCGGCCAGGGCGCTCCTGAGCATGTCCTCGTCGTCTGCGATCAGAAGGCGGATCATCGAGGGGCTCCGTCCACGGGGTTCGGCGACTGCGCTGCCTCCGGCGAGTCGTGCGACACCGAGGGCTCCGGCGACCCCGACGATCCCGGCGACCTCGGCGCCCCTGACGCACACGTCGGCAGCGCGGCCCCGACCACGAAGCGATCGCCCTCGTGCTGCCAGTTCAGCTCGCCACCGGCCGCCTCCAGCCGCTCGGCGAGGCCGCGCAGCCCCGTGCCGTCCAGGGCGGCCGGATGCTCCTCGGCACCGTCGTTGCGTACGCGCAGGCGGGCGTGGCCGTCGGCGATGCGGTAGTCGACCTCGGCGTGTCCGGCCCGGCTGTGCCGCAGCACGTTGGTCGTGGCCTCGCGCATCACGAGACCGAGGAGGTGCCGGGCGGAGTCCGTGAGATCGGCGGCCACGGCATCCGGGTCGAGCGTCATCCTCGCGTCGATGCCGGCGGCGGCCAGCACCCGGGTCGCGTTGCCGATCTCGTCATCCAGCGTCGTACGACGGTAACCCCGCACCACCGCCCGGGTGTCGCTGAGGGCGTCCGCCGACAGCTGCCGTATCTCCTTCATCTCCGCGGCGGCCCGCGCCGGATCCCGCTCGACGAGCCGTTCCGCCAACTCGCTCTTCAGGGCGATCACTTGGAGATGGTGGCCCTGGATGTCGTGCAGGTCGGCCGCGAACCGCAGCCGTTCCTCCCTGACCGCCAGCTCCGCCTCCAGCCGGCGTGCCTGGTCCAGCCGCCGTGCCGTGTCCCAGGCCCACAGCGGGCCGAGCGTCACCCAGGCCGTGATGGCGACCAGTCCCGCCGGGAACAGGGCCGCATACGCCGACTCCCCGTCGTCCCCTGCAAGGCTGACGACGCCGCCGGGGAGCAGGGCGAGGGCCACGGCGCCGCCGACCAGCAGTCGCCTGCGGCGTGGCGGGAGGTACGTGGCGACGATCGCGACCACCAGCGCGGGCGTCACCGCCCACAGCCCGTAGTTGCGCTGGGCCAAGGGGAGCGCCGCGAGCACGACTCCCGCCCCGACCGCGGCGGTCAGCAGGCCCACGGGCGGTCCGCCGGGCTGTGCGTCGGGGACCGGCAGGAGCGCAAGCCGTCGGCTCAGCAGGGCGACGCTCGCCCACACCTCGACCACGAGCGCGGCGGCGGCCGGCGCGCGCGCCCATAGCGGGACGTCGCCGTCGAGGACCCACTCGCCGACGAAGAGGACCAGGACGCACGCGGTCATGCCCGGCACGGTCCACCACGTGTAGCGACGGAAGCCCGTCAGCCCCGCCGCCTCGCGCTCGATCTCCCCGTCCCCCACCCGGTCATTGTGGCCCAGGCGGGCCGCATGACACATGTCATGCGCGGACGTGACAACGCCACGCGTGCGCAGGGGGATTCGGCACTACTGGCGGGCCTCGTCGCGGCGGAGGCTGAGGGCGTATGTAACAGCGGCGGCAGACGCAGCCGATACCCCGACCCCGTACCGAAGGAGAGCCCGTCATGCAGGCACGCCCCACTCACCCGACGGCCGTACGGCCGCACCCGAGCACAGCGCTCAGGCGGCGTTGGCCGACCGCGCTGGCCGCGGCGGTCGTCATCCTCAACGTGATCGCATCCGCCTCGCAGGACGTGGCCGACGCAGTCGGAGGGTTCGCCGAGACCCTGCCGTTGCTGCCCCTGATCTATCTGGTCGTCCACCAGATCGGCAGGCCGCAGGCCACCTGGCCGGTGCTCGGGGCCGGACTGGTGGCCGTCTTCGCCCTCGCCGCCCAGGATGTGGTCGCCCCCTCGACGGTCCTGGTCGCCCTCGCGGCGGCCGTCCTCGTGTGGGGCGCCGTCCGCGGGACTCCGCACAGCCGGGCCACGTTCGGGGTACAGGCCGCGGGCGCCGTCGTCTTCTGCGGGCTCGCCTCCGCGGGGCTCGCGGTGGATCCGGACCTGGGCCGATACCTGGTGGCGGCCGGCTGGTTCTGCCACGGCGTCTGGGACTTCGTGCACCTACGCCTCGACAAGGTCGTCTCGCGTACGTTCGCCGAGTGGTGCGGCGTCATCGACGTACTCGTCGCCGTCCAACTGCTCTTTCTGGTCTAGCCGAAAAACGGGTGCCCCGAGTGGCCGGAAACGGCCGAGAAACGCCGGGGCGGACGCGTAACCGGGAACCGCCCCGTACGTTGCCACCAGTGGTCCCTCCTGTCCCCAACTCCGCGCCCCGGGAGCTCGCTTGGACCCCGACGACACCGCAGCCGCCCTCCGCCTCGGCCCGCTCTCCCGCCGCAGATTCCTCCAGGGCACCGCCACCGCTACCGCCACCGCAGCCGTCACCGGATCTACGCTCTCCACCGTGAGCACGCCGGCCGTCGCCGCCTCCGCCGCGACCACCCTCTCCTTCACCGCCGCCACGGGCGGCTCCGCGACCCTCGCCCCCACCGGTGACCGGCTGGTCGCCGAGGTGCAGAACGTGCTCTGGTCCATCCCGAGGAAGGGCGGCACCGCCGTCCCGCTCACCCCGCCCGGCCTCGAACCCACGCGCCCGCAGTTCTCGCCCGACGGCAGCCGCCTCGTCGTCTGCGCCTACCGCGGCGGTGGCTTCCACCTCTGGACGCTGCGGCCCGACGGCACGGGGCTGCGGCAACTCACCGACGGCCCCTGGGACGACCGGGGCCCCGCCTGGTCGCCGGACGGCTCCCGGATCGCGTTCGCTTCCGAGCGCGGCGGCGACACCGTGACCGGCTCCCCGTACCGCATCTGGACCGTGGACGCGCGCACGGGCACGCCGACCCGGCTCACCGGGCGCCCCGACCAGCAGGGCCCTGGGCAGGACGCCCGCTGGGAGGACTTCGACCCCACGTGGTCGCCCGACGGGCAACGGGTGCTGTTCGTGCGGGCCGTCGTCACCGCGACCGGCACTCTCCGCGCGACCACGATCGCGTCGGTGGCCGCCGACGGCACGGGCCCGGTCATCACCGAGCACACCGACGGCTCGGGCGCCCAGCTCATGACCCCTGCGGTGTCGTCCACCGGGCGCCTGGCCCACCTGCGCACCACGGCCTCGCCTGCCGCGTCCTGCACGCTCGTCGTGGACGGCACACCGGTCGCGGTGCAGGGCGACGTCCTCCCCGCCCCGCCGCGCTGGACGGACGCCGACCGACTGCTCCTCAACGTCGGCGGACAGTTCCGCCTGGTCGATCCGGACGCGCCGGGTGACGGCGAGGAGATCCCGTTCACGGCCACACTGCCCGTGGACCGGCCCCGCTTCCGGGGCAAGACGTACGACTTCGAGGGCGCCGGCGCCCGTCCCGTCCGCGCACTGCACCTGCCCGCCCTGTCGCCGGACGGCCGCAGCGTCGCCTTCGCCGCGCTCAACGCGCTGTGGACCGCCGGGACGACCGGCGGCCGAGCACCGCGCAAGGTCCTGCAGGTCCCCGCCACCCGCTATGTGCTGGCGCCGACCTGGACGCCCGACGGCACGGCACTGGTGTACGCCGACGACCGTGACGGACTGTTCGCCGTACGACGCCGGGACCTCCGCTCCGGTGCGGAGACCGTCCTCGCGGCGGGCGGACGCGTCTTCCCCGCCCTCTCGCCCGACGGGACGCGGCTGGCCTGCCTGGACATGTCCGGCAACCTCCTGGTGCGCGACCTGCCCGAAGGGGCCGAACGCGTCCTCGCCGCCCCGCTGGGAGCGGGCGGGCTGCCCGGCCGACCCAGCTGGTCGCCCGACGGCCGGTATGTGGCGCTGTGCGACCGGAACCGTCTCAACCAGCGGTTCCGCGAGGGCTACAACCTGATCCGCGTCGTCGACACGGCCACCGGAACGGCAGCCCTGCACGCACTCGCCCCGCACACCTCGCTCTCCGACCGCTACGACTCCGGGCCGGTGTGGTCGCCGGACGGCCGCTGGATGGCCGTGGTGGCGGAGTCGGCGCTGTGGCTGCTGCCGGTCCGCGCCGACGGCACCCCGGACGGCGAGCCACGCAGGCTCACCACCGAACCGGCCGACCACCCCTCCTGGTCCGCCGACGCCCGCTCCCTGCTCCACCTCTCCGCGGGCACCCTGCGCCTGACCGACCTCCGCAGCGGCACAACCCGTACCGTCCGCGTCCCGTTCGACTACCGCAGACCGCGCCCGGCGGACACCGTGGTGCACGCGGGCCGCCTCTGGGACGGAACCGGAACGGACGTCCGCGAGAACGTCGATGTCGTGATCCGCGACGGCCGTGTCGCGGACGTGTCCCCGCACCGCGCCGGCCGCCCGGCCGAACGCCGCGTCGACGCGAGCGACCGCACCGTGATCCCCGGCCTCTGGGACGCGCACACCCACCCCTGGCAGACCACGTACGGCGGTCGGCAGACCGCGCTGCAACTCGCGTACGGCATCACGACGGCCGTCTCGCTGGGCGGTTTCGCCTACGAACAGGCCCGCATCCGGGAGGCGGTCGCCGCCGGTGTCCTCGCCGGGCCCCGGCTGCTGACCACCGGTGAGCTGCTCGACGGGCCGCGCGTCGCCTACAGCATGGGCCGCGCCCACCGGACCCGCGAAGGCCTGCAGCGGTCGCTGGCGCGGGGTGCCGCGCTGGACTGGGACTTCGTGAAGACGTACGTACGGGCTCCCGGGTGGGTGATGAAGGAGGCCGCGGACTTCGGGCACGAGCGGCTCGGCGTGCGCAGCGGCAGTCACCTGTGCAGTCCCGGTGTGCAGCTGGGCCAGGACCTGACGACGCATTTGCAGGCGACCCAGCGGCTGGAGTTCGGCCACGCGACGTCCGCGGCGGGGCGGGCCCACCAGGACGTCGAGGAGATCTACACCGCGACCGGCTTCCACCTCGTCGCCACCCCGTTCACGGCACTGGCACTGCTCGGCGCCGACGCCGCCCTGGCGGACGACCCGCGCGTCACCGCCGTCATGCCGCCCTGGGACACCGCGCTCGTCCGACAGCAGGCCGGACAGCCGCCCAGCGAAGCCCAACTGGCCACACTGGGGCGGGAGATGGACATCTACCGGCGCGTCCTCGCGAAGGGCGGCCTGATCGCGCTCGGCACCGACCAACCCATCGTCCCGGTCGGCCTGCATCTGCACCTCGCCCTGCGCGCCCTGCACAACGCCGGCATGTCACCGGCGGAGGCACTGCGCACCGCGACCCTGCTGCCCGCGCGGGTCTTCGGCGCCGACGCCGACCTGGGCACCGTGGAGGAGGGCAAGCTCGCCGATCTCACCGTCGTGGACGGCGACCCGTTCACCGACTTCACCACGCTGATCCGCACGGTGGCGGCCCTGCGCGGCGGCGTCCTCTTCGAGCAGGCGGACCTGGTGGACGCCTTCGACACCGCCGCCGACACCGCCACCGGGCGCCGCGTGACGGACGACTGGCTGGAGGTGGGCCGCCAGATGCGTCGCGAGGGGTGCTGTGACCTCTGAGCAGGTCACGGCACACACACACTTCGTGAAAGATCTGCGCAGGAGTATCACCCGGGATGCACACAGCCTTTTGAAAGGATCGTTAGCGTTCTGGCCGTTCGACCCCACGTGCAAACGTGACCAGGCCGCGGCCGAGCAGAGCCGATGGCGCAGTCAACCCAGGAAGACCGCAGATGGACTACTGCTCCTCGTGCCGCCGGCATCTCAACGGGGCCCTCGTGTGCCCCGGATGCGGCGCCTATGCCCCGGACATCGCTCCCTCGACGACAGGGGGACGCACCGTGTCGGCGGCACCGGGCGCGGTGACGCGGGAGCGGCCTGCGGCCGATACCTGGTACGACGGCTACTTCCGTGACGAGGCACCGTCGGCCGACGCGCACGAGACGGCGCCGGGAGCCCCGTCCGGTGGTGTGGACGGCGCACCGGCCGTCCCCGAGGGCCGGGCGGCGCGGCGTCGGCAGCGGGCCCGCTGGAAGAAGAACCAGCGCCGGGCCGTGGTCGCGACGGCCGTCGCACTGGTCGGCGGCGGCCTGACCGTCTCGGCGCTCGACCGCGGGGCCGGCGACAAGGCCCAGGCAGCCACCGCGCCGGAACGCCCGAACGTGGGCCTCCCGGAGCAGCAGCACACGGAGCTCACCCGCCCGGCGTCCACCCCGCCGGACACCCCCGACGCCCCGCGCACCGACACGTCCACGTCGAAGCCGTCCCCGACCAACGCCGCCCGGGAGTCCGTCACGGCCCCGCGCACCACGCGGGACTTCACCCGACCGGACGCGGCCACCACGCCGAGTCCCACGGCGACCTCGGCCCCGCAGTCGCAGAACGCCTCCGCGAATCCCGGCGGAGGGAACTCCGGCGGCAGCGGCGGCGGTGGCGGCACGGAGGCCGAGCAGCAGGCGCCGGCCCCGGCGCCGACCGACGGCTCCGACTCCGGAACCTCCACGTCACCGACGAGCCCGGCACCGGAGGCCACCTCGCCGGCGCAGCTGTGCGTGCTCAACCTCCTGTGCGTCGGCTGACCATGCAGGGCAAGTGACCTGACCGCCCGAGCGCACCTCACCTGAGATCGTCGTCACCCCGCCGCATCGCCACACAACCCCGTGGATGCGGTCATGCTGGAAGAAGCCGTACGCCATCGCCCGGCGAGGGCCGGCACCAGCAGAGCAGGACGTCGTACTCAGGAAGGAACTCTCCATGGTCGAGCAGGACGAGCGCTTCGATGTCGTGGTCCTCGGAGCGGGTCCCGGCGGCTACGTCGCCGCGATCCGCGCCGCCCAGCTGGGCAAGCGGGTGGCGGTCGTGGAGGAGAAGTACTGGGGCGGCGTCTGCCTGAACGTGGGCTGTATCCCGAGCAAGGCGCTGCTGCGCAACGCCGAACTGGCGCACATCTTCACGCGTGAGGCGAAGACCTTCGGCATCAAGGTGGACGGGCAGGTCAGCTTCGACTTCGGCGAGGCGTTCCGCCGCAGCCGCAAGGTCGCCGACGGCCGGGTCAAGGGCGTCCACTACCTGATGAAGAAGAACAAGATCACCGAGATCGACGGCCGCGGCACCTTCCTCGACCCGCACACCCTCCAGGTGGCCGGCTACGACGGCGAGACCCGCACCATCGGCTTCGACCAGTGCATCATCGCCACCGGTGCCACGCCCAAGTTGCTGCCCGGCACCCGGCGCAGCGCGCGCGTGGTGACGTTCGAGGAGCAGATCCTGGCCGAGGAACTGCCGCAGTCGATCGTCATCGCGGGCGCCGGCGCGATCGGCGTCGAGTTCGCCTACGTGCTCCACAACTACGGTGTCAAGGTCACCATCGTCGAGTTCCTGGACCGGATGGCGCCGCTGGAGGACGCCGAGGTCTCCGCCGAACTGGCCAAGCAGTACCGCAAGTTGGGCATCGACGTACTCACCTCCACCCGTGTCGACGCCGTCGACGAGTCCGGCGAGCAGGTGCGCGTCACGGTCACCGGCAAGGACGGCAGCCAGCGGGTCCTGGAGGCCGACAAGGTGCTGCAGGCGATCGGCTTCCAGCCGAACGTCGAGGGCTACGGCCTGGACAAGACCGGGGTGACCGTCACCGAGCGCGGCGCGATCGACGTCGACGGGCGCTGCCGTACGTCGGTCCCGCACATCTTCGCCATCGGCGACGTGACGGCGAAGCTGATGCTCGCGCACGCCGCCGAGGCCATGGGCATCATCGCCGCCGAGACCATCGCGGACGCCGAGACGATGGAGCTGGACTATGTGATGATCCCGCGGGCCACCTACTGCCAGCCGCAGATCGCCAGCTTCGGCTACACCGAGGCACAGGCCCGCGAGCTCGGCCACGACGTCAAGGTGGCGAAGTTCCCCTTCACCGCGAACGGCAAGTCGCACGGCCTCGGCGACGCGACCGGCTTCGTGAAGCTGATCAGCGACGCCAAGTACGGCGAGCTGCTCGGCGGCCACCTCATCGGCCCGGACGTCACCGAGCTGCTGCCCGAGCTGACCCTGGCCCAGCAGTGGGACCTCACGGTCCACGAGGTCGCCCGCAACGTCCACGCGCACCCGACCCTCGGCGAGGCGGTCAAGGAGGCCGTGCACGGCCTTGCCGGACACATGATCAACTTCTGACCGTTCAGCCGTCGAGCCACCAGCGGGCCGCCCCCCAGGCAAACGCGTAACCGAAGCCGTTGACCGCCCAGTGCAGGGTCATCGGCGCCAGCAGACTGCCGGAACGGCGGCGCAGCTCGCACAGGACGACCCCGGCGACGGCCGTGGCGACGATCGCCGCGGCCACCGTCGGTGCCACGCCGGCCTGGCCTTCCCCGAAGACGGACCCGACGGCGGCGTTGGAGCGGTTGATGCCACGGGACGGCATCAGATGCCAGACCCCGAACAGCAGCGACGACACGCCCGTGGCCCACGCCGTGCCGTGCCGACGCCGGATCATGGCCCACAGCACGCCCCGGAAGGCGGTCTCCTCCAGCAGTACGGTCCCGAAGGGCACCCGCACCAGCGCTCCCGACAGCATCCGCCCGAGGGACAGGTCCGCCGCCCTGCCGTCCCGGAAGGCCTCGCGCCCGGCCGGAACGGCGAGCAGGATCAGCAGCACCACCAGGACGATCGCCACGAGTACGGGAGCCCACCGCAGCCCCCGGCGCACCCCCGCCGCGTCGAGCCCCAGGTCGGCCGGGGTGAGACCGTCCCAGCGGGCGATCATCAGCAGCACGGCCGTCGCGATCACGCAGATGACCACGTACATGGCTGGGCTCCGCGCGAGCCAGTTGTTCAGCAGGTTCGCGGCGGTGAGCACGGCAAGAGCACAGGTGATCCGCATCCGGGTTCCAGCATCCCCCGGCTGCGCCGATCAGCCCAGTTTGCGGCAGTACAGCGCGTCGGGCGTCCGGGCCGACCCCACCCGGCCGGTGTAGGCGATGCCGGCCGCGTACTCGTCGTCCGCGCACTGGCCCTTGTAGTGGCCCTGCGCGAAGTCGCCGCCCTTGGCGGCCGGCCCCCGGTTGTCGCCCCGGTCGAACCAGACCGTACGGCCACTCGCGCCGAGCCTCCCGGCCGGGGCGGCGGCGCACAGGGCGGCGGAGACGGCCGCGCCGCGGACGCTGTAGCCGATCAGGAACTGCCCCTCGGCGCACTGGAGTTTGGTGTATCCGGACGCCCAGTCCCGTCCCGGGGCCACATGCCGCTCGTCCACGACCACCTCGTGTCCGCCGGCCGGGTCCCCCAGGGCGCCGGCCGTCACGTCCGAGCACAGCCCCCGGTTGCCGGTGTGGCCGAGTCCGAGCAGCCGCTGTCCGTCGGGGCAGACGGCCTTGCGGGCGCCGGGGTTCCAGTCGGGCAGGGCGCGCATCCGCCGCGACTGGACGAAGTCGCCGTGGTCGGGGCTGAGCATGGACCAGTCGGCGACCGGCGCCACCGGCCCGGTGCGGCCCTCGGCATCGATGAGCCTCGTCCAGGCGGCGGCCCGCCAGTCGTCGCCGTCGTACACGCCCATACGGCGGCCTTCGGCATCCCAGTGCAGCAGCGCCCAGCCGTTGCCCTTGCGGTCCTGGTGCCAGCCGACGAGCGGCCAGTAGGCGAAGTCGGCGTCGGTGCGGATCAGTTGGTCCACGAAGTTCTCGAACCAGGCCCGCGGTTTCTGGCCGGTCTCGTCGCGGCCCCCGACGCCGAACTCGCTGATCCAGACGGGTGCCGTGAAGTGCCGGTCCTGCTCGCCGGTCACGAAGAAGGCCTGGCGGTTCAGCACCGCGACCAGTTCGGTCGGGCTCAGGTCGCGGTAGCGGGGATCGCTGGTCTCGCCCGTTCCGGTGGCGCCGCTGTGGTTGGGGCCGGTGTAGTCGTAGAAGTGGGCGGAGTACACCAGCTTGCCGGAGTCGACGAGCGTGTGCGACAGGCGGCGGGTGGGCTCCAGGGTGGGGCGCTCGTGCGGAAGGCCGTCGACAGGGATGCCGGTCCAGTTGATGCCCTCGACGACGATCAGCAGGTTCGGGTTGGCCTCCGTCAGAATGCGGTCGCCGACGCGTTGGGAGGCGGCGAACCAGTCGTGGTTGTCGCCGAGGCCCCAGTTGGGGTCGTCCCACACGTTGCGGCGCACCTCGTTGTAGAGGTCGGCGCCGACGACGCGCGCGTTGTCCCGGTAGCGGCGTGCCATGAACAGCCAGTCGGTCTCCCAGGTCGCGGTGGACTGGCCGGTGTTCCAGCGTTCGTTGCCGTCCACTCCGCAGCACCAACGCGTGGTGTTGGTGTGGTTGTTGAGGATCACCGCGAGGCCGGCCGCCGTGAGGTCGCGCACGACCGCGTCGTACACCTCCAGCGGTGTCTTTCCGCGCAGCGCGGGATTGGCCGCGACGGAGTCGTCCGTGACGGGGCGGCTGTCGTGGATCATCTCGTTGGAGAAGGGGAGCCGGACGCTGTTGATCCCGATCTCGCGGAACCCGGCGATGATCTCGGCCACCGGGGCGCGGTCCAGGCCGAGCGGTATCCGGCCGGAGTTCTCGCCGGCGTGGTGACTCGCGTCGTCGGCCTGGTCGCCCGAGCCGTTCCAAGTGCCGCTGGCGCCATGCCAGTTGCCGGACCGCAGCTTGAAACGGTCCCCGTCCGCGTCGACGATCCAGCGGCCCCGGGTGCTCAGCGGCGGCGTCCACTCCTGCGCGCCGGTCGTGGCGGCGGGCGTGACGACGGTCTCGGCACCGGCCGGCTGCTGCTCGGCCGCGGCCTCGGGCAGGGAGGCGAGCGGGACGAGGAGGAGTACGGCGGCGAGAGTCGCCCTGGCCAAGGATCCGCGCACGGTCACCATCCCGACGGCTGTGTTGTCATGGCGGCGTCATCATGGTGGATGGGGTGACATTGGTCCAGTCTTTCGCGGGGTTCCGGCCCCGGCGCGGTCGGTGCACTGCCTCCTCGCCGACGAACGCGGTCTCCCGCGCCTCCTCCACTCCTCCACCCGAATGGGGCCGCCCCCCTTCACGGCCCGCACCTGTGGCGCCGTGCGGCCCCGTTGAGCATCCTCGGTGGTACCGCGTCCCAGGGAGGCACACCCATGCCGGCCAAGAACGTCACCGCCAACCGCTCCGCCCTCGGCCACCGGCTCACCTACGCCCTGCGCCACCCCGACCGCGTGCCCCGCCATCTCGTCCGCACCGCCCGGGACATGTGGCTGCGCCGCCGCCACCCGGACCACGTCTCCTACTACCGGGCCGTGATGCGCTCCGACACCCGGGCCGACCCGGACGCGGCCGTCGGCAGCCACAACCGCGAGCGATGGCTTGCGCTCGGGGAGATGCAGTTCGACTACCTCCTTGGCCACGGCCTGCGCCCCGGACACCGGATGCTGGAGATCGGCTGCGGCAACCTGCGCGGAGGCTGGCGCTTCATCCGCCATCTGGAGCCCGGCCACTACTACGGCATCGACATCTCGCCCGACATCCTCTTCGCCGCACAGGACACCCTCGTGGCGATGGGTTTGCAGCGGCGGCTGCCCACGCTGACCCCGGTGCGCGACCTGAAGCTGCGCTTCCTGCCCGACGCCCACTTCGACGTGGTGCACGCCCACAGCGTCTTCTCGCACTCACCGCTCCCGGTCATCGACGAGTGCCTGGCCAATGTCGGCCGGGTGCTCGCGCCCGGCGGCTGGTTCGACTTCACCTTCGACCGCACCGAGGGGCAGGAGCATCACGTCCTGCGGGAGGACTTCTACTACCGCACCGAGACCCTCCTGACGCTGGCCGAGAAACACGGCCTGCAGGCCCGCTTCATGGCTGACTGGGAGGAACTCCCGCACGGCCAGTCCAAGATCCGGGTCACGCATCCCGCGTGAGCCGACTCCCCGTCATCAGGTCAACTGTCCCGGACTCTTGACTCGTAAAGCAGGAGTGGCGATCCTCGTCGCACATCTTGCGAGGTCATGACAACCAGTCGACCGCGCGATCCCGCCGACCGAGGGACGTGGGCTGTGACGAGTTCCGGACGCCCGTACCGCAGACGCAAGAACGTGACCGTGGTGTCGCTCCTCCTCTTCGTGCTGTCCATCGCGCTGGGCCCCACGCCGAGTTCGGCGGCCGGAACCGACTGGTGGAACCCGACCGCACGGCCGGCGCCGGACTCCCAGGTCAATGTCACGGGGGAGCCCTTCAAGGGGACCAACGCCCAGGGCGAGGTGCGCGGCTTCGTGGACGCGCACGACCACATCTTCTCCAACGAGGCCTTCGGCGGCCGCCTGATCTGCGGAAAGCCGTTCTCCGACGCCGGCGTCGCCGATGCCCTCAAGGACTGCCCCGAGCACTACCCCGACGGCTCGCTCGCCATCTTCGACTTCATCACCAACGGCGGTGACGGCCGACACGACCCGAACGGCTGGCCCACCTTCAAGGACTGGCCCGCGCACGACTCGCTGACCCACCAGCAGAACTACTACGCCTGGGTCGAGCGGGCCTGGCGCGGCGGCCAGCGCGTGCTGGTCAACGACCTCGTCACCAACGGCGTGATCTGCTCGGTCTACTTCTTCAAGGACCGCAGCTGCGACGAGATGACGTCCATCCGGCTGCAGGCCAAGCTGACGTACGACATGCAGGCCTTCGTCGACAAGATGTACGGCGGCACCGGCAAGGGCTGGTTCCGCGTCGTCACCGACAGCGCACAGGCCCGTGAGGTCATCGAACAGGGCAAGCTGGCGGTCATCCTCGGCGTCGAGACCTCCGAGCCGTTCGGCTGCAAGCAGATCCTCGACATCGCGCAGTGCAGCAAGGAGGACATCGACAAGGGCCTGGACGAGCTGCATGCGCTGGGCGTGCGCAGCATGTTCCTGTGCCACAAGTTCGACAACGCCCTGTGCGGGGTCCGCTTCGACTCGGGCTCGCTCGGAACGGCCATCAACGTCGGCCAGTTCCTGTCGACCGGCACCTTCTGGAAGACCGAGACGTGCCAGGGTCCGCAGCACGACAACCCCATCGGCAACGCGGCGGCGGCCGCGGCCGAGAAGAAGCTCCCGGCGGGCGAGGAGGTTCCCTCGTACAGTGCTGACGCCCAGTGCAACGTCAGAGGTCTCACCGATCTCGGCGAGTACGCCGTACGGGGCATGATGAACCGCGGGATGATGCTGGAGATCGACCACATGAGCGTCAAGGCCACCGGCCGGGTGCTCGACATCTTCGAGTCCGCGTCCTATCCCGGCGTGCTCTCCTCGCACAGCTGGATGGACATGGACTGGACCGAGCGGGTCTACGGCCTCGGCGGCTTCATCGCCCAGTACATGCACGGCTCCGACGGCTTCATCTCCGAGGCCAAGCGCACGGAGGCCCTGCGCGACAAGTACGGCGTCGGCTACGGCTACGGCACCGACATGAACGGCGTCGGCGGCTGGCCCGGCCCGCGCGGAGCGGACGCCCCGAACAAGGTGACGTACCCCTTCAAGAGCGTCGACGGCGGCTCCGTCATCGACCGGCAGACCACCGGTCAGCGCACCTGGGACCTGAACACCGACGGCGCCGCCCACTACGGCCTCGTCCCCGACTGGATCGAGGACATCCGCCGCGTCGGCGGCCAGGACGTGGTCGACGACCTCTTCCGGGGCGCCGAGTCCTACCTCGACACCTGGGCGGCCTCCGAGAACCACGACGCCGGCGTCAACCTCGCGCGCGGCGCGAGCACGTCGGCCAGTTCCTCGGAGTGGAGCCTGTTCACGAGCTACAAGCCGGGGCGGGCCGTCGACGGCGACGGCGGCACCCGCTGGGCGAGCGACTGGAGCGACGACCAGTGGTACAAGGTCGACCTCGGCTCCACCCGCGTGGTCAAGCGGGTCACACTCGACTGGGAACGCGCGTACGCCAAGTCGTACCGTATCGAGCTGTCCACCGACGGAGTGAACTGGCAGACCGCCTGGTCCACGACAGCCGGTGACGGCGGCCTGGACACGGCCCGGTTCGGCGGCACACCGGCCAGGTACGTTCGCGTCCAGGGCCTGGACCGAGGCACCGACTGGGGCTACTCCCTCTACGAGGTCGGCGTCCACAGCGGCTGACACCCACGAGAGGGGCTCCATGGCACGGTTGCCGTCCGCCGAGCGGCGGCGACAGCTCACCGAAGCGGCGATCAGGGCGATGGCCCGGGACGGCGTCCCCAGGACGACCACCCGGTCCATCGCCGCCGAGGCGGGCGTCTCGCTGAGCGTCTTCCACTACTGCTTCGACTCCAAGCAGGAGCTGATCGAGTCCGTCATCACCACCATCACCGGGCACTACGTGACGGTGGTGAAGCAGGCCCTACGGCCCCGGGCCACCCTCGAGGAGACCGTCCGGGCCGGCTTCGAGGCGTACTGGGACCACGTCCGCGCCCACCCGGACGAGCACATGCTCACCTACGAGCTGGCGCAGTACGCCCTGCGCCAGCCCGGGTTCGAGCACCTGGCACGCCGCCAGTACGAGCTGTACGCCGAGACGTACGCCGAGCTCATCGAGCAGTTGCGGCAGACCATGGGCGTCCGGCTCCGCGTACCCGTCCCGGTACTGGCCCGCTATCTGGCCGCCATGACCGACGGCCTCACGCTCAACTACCTCGTCCTCGGCGACGACGCTGCCTGGACCGGCATCCTCGACACGGTCACCGCGCACATCGCCGGGCTGGTGTGCGAGAGCTGACGGGGGCGGTCACCCCCGTACGGCTGCCCGATCACGGGCCTCCTGAGTCGCGTCCCGCCGGAAGAGCCACCGCATCTCCGGCTCCACCACGAACCGCAGCGCCCGCCGCACCGGGGATGTGCACAGCGCGGTCACGACCACCGCGGCGGCGACGGCGACGACGACCGGGCCGAGCGGCTGCTGCATCCAGGCGGGGTCGTACCAGCCGAAGTAGTTCGCGCTCTGGGCGACGAACCCGTGCAGCAGATAGCCGTACAGCGTGCCCACGCCCAGCACCGTGCACCACATCCGCCGCCCGGGCACCCAGGCGAGGAAGCAGGCCACCAGGACCAGCGAGCAGGCGAACAGGACCGGGGTCATCACGGCCCCGTACCACTGGGGCGCGCCCAGCTCCTCGGCGCTGTCGCGGTGGTAGAACCAGGCCCCGGCCATCCGCGGCACCGCCCAGTACGCCACTACGAACGCGGCCACGAACACGGGCACGGCCGCTATCCGCACCGCGCGGCGGCGCACCATCCGGAAGTGCTCCGGGCGCAGCAGCAGACCCAGCACGAAGTACGGCAGGAACTGCAGGGTGCGCTGGAGATCGAGGTCGTTGCCGATGGACGGCGAGAGGGTGGCCAGCATCGCCACGGCGAGCGCCAGCGGCAGCGGCATGCGCACCCGCCGCCACAGCGGTGCGCTGAGCCGCCACAGGAACAGGGACGCGAGGAACCACGTCAGATACAGCGGGTCCAGCAGGCTGATCGGACGGTCCGGTTCCTGGTCCGTCCACCTGGTGAACAGGGTGTACGCCGTCTCGAAGACGACGTACGGGACGACGAGACCGGTCACCAGCCGTCTGAGCTGCTGCGGGCGGCCGTCGAAGCTGCGGGAGAAGTATCCGGAGATCACGATGAACGCCGGCATGTGGAAGGCGTACACCAGCATGTACAGCGCGCTGACCGTCCGGCTGCCGTCCCGCAGAGGTTCCCACGCATGGCCGACCGCCACCAGGACGATCGCCGCGTACTTGGCGTTGTCGAAGAAGGCGTCCCGCTCTTTCGAAGGCGCAGGTGACGGGGCTGTGGCAGGCGCGGGAGCCGTGACGGTGTGATTCGGCATCCCACGCGTCTCACCACTTATGGCCCCGGCAAACCTCCGCAGGCGCCTACAGGCCCCGTGGGCCCCGGGGGGACGGCGCATAGGGCCGTAGGGGTGTGGTCGTAACCCGTGTGATCGCTCCGAATGGTGCGACCCGAGGGATTGGCTGACGGTGGATCACGTCAGGCCTGGCTCCAGTGGTGATGAAGCGTCAGCCGCCCAGGCCGTGACGGAAGGACTCACTATGCGCTCTGTCCGCATGCTGCTCGCCACCGCGACGGCCACGGCCGCTCTGGCGATCGCGCCCACCGCCTACGCCATCACGACGGGGGACTGGGACCAGGAAGAAACCTCCCACAGCAAGGACCACGACAGCGACTCCCACAGCAAGGACCACGAGGAGGAGTCCTCCGGCAAGAAGCACGAGGACAACTCCTACAGCAAGGAGCACGACAAGGAGAGCAAGCACGACGAGCCGCGTGGCGGGGTCCACACGGGTGGCGGAGCGCTTGCGGCCCTGTTCAAGGACGACGACTGGGGCGGGGACAAGGAGAAGGAGAAGGAGAAGGAGAACTCCGACGGCTACAAGGAGAAGGACGAGTCGGACGGCTACAAGGAGTCGGACGGCTACAAGGAGTCGGACGGCTACAAGGAGAAGGACGAGGAGGGCAAGCACGACAAGGAGGGGAAGCACGACGAGGAGGGCAAGCACGACGAGGAGAGCAAGCACGACAAGCCGCACGGTGGGGTGCACACCGGTGGCGGAGCGCTTGCGGCCGTGACCAACGGTGACGACTGGGGCGGCGACAAGGACCCGAAGCACGACCCGGACAGCTACCGCAGCAAGGACGAGGGACACGGCGACCACGACAAGGGCTCGTGGAAGGAAGAGGACCACGGCGACGACTCGTGGAAGGGCGACCACGAGAAGGACTCGTACGGTGGCGACCACGACAAGGAGTCGTGGGGTGGTGGCGACGACCACGACGGGCCGCGCGGCGGTATGCACACGGGCGGTGGCGGTCTCGCCTCGCCGGGTGTCACCGCGGGTGGTCTGGCCGTGCTCGGTGCCGCCGGCGCCGGCATGTACGTGCTCCGTCGCAAGAAGGCCGCCGGATCCGTGGCGTGACCGATGCCCCGATGACATAGCCGCTGTGGCCGCCGCACGTGCGCCGTGCGTCGCGGCGGTCCCGCGGGTCGTCGCCCCTGTCCTCCTCGTATTTCTCCGTCCTGCTGTGTCCGCTGCTGTGCCCGAGTGAGGTGGTGCCCCATGGCCGCCGGCTGTCCCTCGTCCCCCGAGAACGACCCGGCCCGTTCCGACACCGGTTCCGCGACCTCGCGGCGGATAAGGCGCGCGGCCGCGGTGACGTTCTGGACCGTGGTCGCCGCCTTGGTTCTGGTGGTGACCCTTCCCGGAGCCCAGGACGGGGCTTCCGACGGCGGCCGTGCACAGCAGGCCCTGCCGGCGATCGGATCGCACGCTCCGGGGGAAGCCGAGTCCCATGCCTCACCGCGGGCGCGGTCCGACTCACCGGCGCGGCGCCCCGTGGGCAAGCATCTGGCGCGATCCCGGCCGGTGCGGCTGCTCATCCCCAAGATCTCGGTCGACGCGCCCTTCACCGATCTCACCGTCGGCAGTGCCGGCCGGCTCAACCCCCCTCCGGCCCACAACACCAACCTCGTCGGCTGGTACGCCAAGGGGGCGACCCCGGGTGAGACGGGCACGTCGATCATCGCCGGCCACGTGGACACGGCCACGTCCGCCGCGGTCTTCGCGAGCCTGAGCGAGCTGCGGAAGGGGGACCGCTTCCAGGTGCTGCGGGCCGACGGCCGCAAGGCGTCCTTCGTGGTCGACAGCGCGGAGACCTTCGACAAGGACACCTTCCCCAGCGAGCGCGTGTACCGCGACACGGCCCGGGCCCAGGTCCGGCTCATCACCTGCGCCGGGGACTACGACCGTCAGGTCAAGGACTACACCGCCAACCTGGTCGTGTTCGCCCACCTCGTCTGAACCACTACGTTCCGTATCACGCCACTCCGCGCTGACCTCGTGTCTTACAGTGACTGCGACCAGTTCCGGTGACAGATCCTGTGAGGTACTCGCTAACCATGCCGACCGAGACGTTTGAGTTCCAGGTAGAGGCCCGTCAGCTGCTCCAGCTGATGATCCACTCGGTCTACTCGAACAAGGATGTCTTCCTGCGGGAGCTCGTCTCCAACGCATCCGACGCGCTCGACAAGCTGCGTCTGGAGAAACTGCGGGACGACGCCCTCGACGCCGACGTGTCAGATCTGCACATCGAGATCGACGTCGACAAGGAGGCCCGCACCCTCACGGTGCGGGACAACGGCATCGGGATGTCGTACGACGAGGTGGGCAAGCTCATCGGCACCATCGCCAACTCGGGCACGGCCACCTTCCTGCAGGAGCTGAAGGAGGCCAAGGACGCGGCCGGGGCGGAGGGGCTGATCGGCCAGTTCGGCGTCGGCTTCTACTCCGGCTTCATGGCGGCGGACGAGGTGACGCTGGTGACCCGGCGGGCCGGCGAGAGCCAGGGCACCCGCTGGACGTCGCGCGGCGAGGCCACGTACACGCTGGAGACGGCCGCCGACGCTCCGCAGGGCACGTCGGTCACGCTCCACCTCAAGCCCGCCGACCCCGAGAACCAGCTCCACGACTACACCTCGCCCTGGAAGATCAGGGAGATCGTCAAGCGGTACTCGGACTTCATCACCTGGCCGATCCGGATGGTCCCGGACGCTGCCGCCCCGGGCGACGGCGACGGTGAAGGTGACGGGGACACCGCGCCCGAGCCCGAGACGCTGAACTCGATGAAGGCCCTGTGGGCGCGTTCGCGCAACGAGGTCTCCGACGACGAGTACCACGAGCTGTACAAGCACATCAGCCACGACTGGCGCGAGCCGCTGGAGACGATCCGGCTGCAGGCGGAGGGCGTCTTCGAGTACCAGGCCCTGCTGTTCGTGCCCACCCACGCCCCGCACGACCTGTTCACGCGTGACTTCAAGCGTGGCGTGCAGCTCTATGTGAAGCGCGTCTTCATCATGGACGACTGCGAGGCGCTGCTGCCGCCGTACCTCCGCTTCGTCAAGGGCGTCGTCGACGCGGCCGACCTCTCGCTGAACGTCTCCCGCGAGATCCTCCAGCAGGACCGGCACATCCGGATGATGCAGCGCCGGCTGACGAAGAAGGTCCTGTCCACGGTCAAGGAGTTCATGACCAAGGACGCCGACCGCTACGCCACGTTCTGGCGGGAGTTCGGCACCGTCGTGAAGGAGGGCCTGCTCACCGACACCGAGAACCGCGACGCCATCCTCGCCGTGTCGTCCTTCGCCACCACCCACGCCGACGACGAGCCGACCACGCTGGCCCAGTACGCCGAGCGGATGAAGGACGGCCAGGACGACATCTACTACATCACCGGCGAGTCCCGGCAGAGCATCGAGAACTCCCCGCACATGGAGGCGTTCCGCGACAAGGGCATCGAGGTCCTGCTGCTCACCGACCCCGTCGACGAGGTGTGGGTCGACGCCGTGGGCGAGTTCGAGGGCAAGACGCTGCGCTCCGTCACCAAGGGTGAGATCGACCTGGCGGCCGAGGGCGACGAGCAGGCCGGCGAGGAGCGCGAGAAGCAGGCCGAGGACTACGCCGCTCTGCTCGGCTGGATGCGGGAGCAACTGGACGAGGACATCAAGGAGGTGCGCCTGTCCGCGCGGCTCACCGTCTCCGCGGCCTGTGTCGTCTCGGACGCGCACGACCTGACGCCGGCCCTGGAGAACATGTACCGGGCGATGGGCCAGGAAGTGCCGCGCACCAAGCGGATCCTGGAGCTCAACCCCGGCCACCCGCTGGTGAAGGGCCTGAACCAGGCGTACAAGGAGCGCGAGGACCGCACCGAGCTCGCCGAGTCCGCCGATCTGCTCCACATGCTGGCGGTGCTCGCCGAGGGCGGTCAGCCGAAGGATCCCGCGCGGTTCGTGAAGCTGGTGGCGGACCGGCTGGAGCGCACCCTGTAGGCGGTGCGACGTAGGCCATGTGGTCGTGTGCGCGGGCCGTTGTCAGTGGCCCGCGCTACTTTCCTTGCAGTCGGCTTCCGGCCCTATTCCTGGAGGATCCATGGCCTCGCGTCTCAACCCCTACATCACCTTCGCCGGCGACGCCCGGCAGGCGATGGAGTTCTACAAGGACGTCTTCGGCGGCACCCTTGTGCTCAACAGCTACGGCGAGTTCGGTCAGAAGGACACCCCGATGGCCGACAAGATCATGCACGGCATGCTGGAGGCCCCCAACGGCTTCACCCTGATGGGGGCCGACACCCCGACGGACGACCACCGGCCCGGCAACAACATCTCCGTCAGCCTCAGTGGCGACGACGACGCCGAACTGCGTGGCTACTGGGAGAAGCTGTCGGACGGCGCCACGGTGACCGTGCCGCTGGACAAGCAGATGTGGGGCGACGTCTTCGGTATGTGTACGGACCGCTTCGGCATCACGTGGATGGTCAACATCGCCGGGCAGGCCGGCTGAGCGCGAGCTGCCGGGTCAGCTCCGGCGCGGCTGCCGGGGTCACCGCTCCGGCAGCCACTCGCTCAGCGCGTCGACGAGCCGGTCGAGGGCCGGTTCATCCACGGAGCGGTCCGTCATGACGGTCCGGCCGTCGAACCGGAGCGTGTACTGGAACATGTCCGCCCCCTCCATGTCCCGCGTGAAGTCGGAGACTTCGTCCAGCGCCGGATCGCCGAGCAGCGTCCGCAGCTCGGTGAACTCCGCAGCGCCGGTGCGACGGACGGCGCGTTCCCCCTTGTCGTCGGTCTGCACGGTGCCGTCGCCCCGCAGGGTCACCTCCTTGTGCACGCCCGCGTAGCCGCCGGTGACCACCATGGTCACCAGCACCTGATCCGGCCCGGTGACGGGGACCGGAGCAGCATTCGTGGACGCCGAGGGACTCCGCGACACCGTAGGCGAGGGCGGGGGAGAGGTCTGCGCCTGCGACGGCGAGGTTGATGCCGACGGCGGCGGTGCGGACGAGGCGTCGCAGCCGACCAGTCCCAGTACACCCGCCACGACCAGGACGACTGCCGCACGTCCACCGAACACAGCGCCCCCACCCGTCTGTCACGTCAACTGGAGTGTCCTTACCACGGAATGGGCGGCTCCGGGACCGACCCGTGGTCAGTCAGGGGCACGGTGATTTTCAGCCCACCTGTTGACGTACCGCCCAGCAGGGCAGGTACAGGGCGTAGACCACGCGCGGCCAGGGAAAGGAGCTATACGGCAAACCGCGGGGAGTGTCCGTCAGCGCCCGGAGTGTCGGGCCCGCAGCGCTGAGGAGGGGCCAGGCATGGGCGGGCAGCCCTTGTTTCTCGAACCGCGGCTGGAGTCGCGGCTGCGCTCGTTGCTGAACGTTCCGGGCCTGTTGCACACGCTCACGGAAGGCCTCGGGTCGCCGTTGAACGTCGTCGTGCCCGACCAACTCGCCGACAATCTCCAGCAGTTCCGCGCGGTGTACGGCAGCCACCACCTCTCCGGCCAGGTGTACTTCGCCCACAAGGCCAACCGGTCCAGTGCCCTGCTGCGCCGGCTCGCCGCCACGGACGCCGGCGTGGACGTCGCTTCCCTCGGGGAACTTCAGCACGCCCTCGGCGCCGGCTTCACCCCCGACCGGATCACGTCGACAGGGCCGAAGAACCCGGAATTCCTGTGGCTGGCGGCCCGTACGTCGGTCACCGTCAGCCTCGACAACCGAGGCGAGCTGGAGCAACTCGGCACGCTGGTACGCAAACACGCGCTGCCCAGGACCCACGTCCTGCTCCGGCTGTCGGGCTTCGAGGCGTCCGGCGTAAGGATATTGAGCCGCCGCAGCCGATTCGGCACCGACATGGGCGAGTTGGAGCCGCTGCTGGAGGCCGTCGAGCGGCACGGCGACGTCGTCGACCTGGGCGGCGTGGCCTACCACCTGGACACGACGAGCCTCACCGAGAAGGCCACGGCGCTGGAGGGCTGTCTGCGGGTGCTGGAGGAATGCCGGAGCCGCGGGCTCAGGCCCCGGGCCGTGGACCTCGGCGGCGGCTTCGGCACCAACTACCTTGCCGACGGCGGTCAATGGGACCGGTACACCACCGAACTCACCGAAGCCGTCCTGGGCACCCGCCCACCGCTGACGTACGGCGGCCACGGCTACGGCCTCCGCAACGACGCGGGCACCCTGCGCGGCACGCTCGGCCTGTACCCCGCTCACCGGCCGGTCGCCGGCGCCCGCTACCTCGACGAACTGCTCGCGCACCCGGCCGCGTCGCTCGGCGGCCGCCCCCTCGCCGCTCAGCTCCTCGAGCACCTTTACGACCTGCACACCGAACCCGGCCGAGCACTGCTCGACCAGTGCGGACTGACCCTGACCAAGGTGCTGGAGGTGCGCGACCAGGAGACCGGCGGCCCCCTTGCCGTACGGCTGGCGGCGAAGGCCGACGACGTGGCTCTGGAGGAGCACGGGGTGCTCATGGACCCCGTCGTCCTGCCACGGGACACGACGAGCGGCGCCGCCCGTACCGAATCCGTCGCCGTTCACCTCTTCGGCAACCTGTGTCTGGAGTCCGATCTGATCACCCGCCGCACGGTCTTCCTGCCCCGCCGCCCCGAACCGGGCGACCTGCTGGCCTTCGCCAACACGGCCGGCTACTGCATGGACTTCCACGCCACCCGTGCCCAGCACCAGCCCGTCGCGCGCAAGGTCGCCGCCTGGCAGGAGGGCGACGCGTGGCGCTGGTGCCTGGACGACCAGTACTGGCCGACCACACCCGTGGGGGGAGCGCAGTGAGGTACGACAGCATCACCGAGGCCATCGGCAACACACCGCTGGTGCGCATCGACCGGGCCGTGCACGGCCTGAGGCACATCGACCTGTACGCCAAGCTGGAGTTGCTCAACCCCTTCGGATCGGTGAAGGACCGGGCCGCCTGGAACATGGCGCGTCCACACCTGGCCGCCGCGGCCGGGGAGGGCGGCCAGGTCGTCGAGCTGTCGAGCGGCAACACCGCCAAGGCCCTGGCCGTTCTCGCGGGCATGCACGGCCTGACCTTCAAGAGCGTCACCAACCGGATGCGCATCCCCGAGATCAAGGACCTGCTCCTGCTGTTGGGCGCCGAGATCGAGGAACTGCCCGGCCAGAGCGAGTGCCTGGACCCGACCGCGACCGACGACCCGCTCACCCTGTTCCACCGCACCCTCTCCGAGCCGGACAGCGCATATCTGCACACCGACCAGTACTTCAACCCGCGCAACACCGAGGCCCACTTCACCGGCACCGGCCCGGAGATCGTCAAGGACCTCGACGGCCGGGCCCCGGACTGGTTCATCGCCTGCGTGGGCACCGCCGGTTCCTCCACGGGCGTCGCCCGCGCCCTGCGCGAGCACGACCCCGCCGTACGGGTCGCCGGCCTGGTCGCGGCCAAGTCCGACTTCATCCCCGGCATCCGCACCATCGACGAAGCGCACGAGGTGGGCCTGTTCGACCCCGGCACCTACGACACGATCGAGGCGGTCGGCGCCGACGAGGCGATCGAGGGGATGCTGACCCTCAACCGCCGCTGCGGCATCCTCGCCGGACCCACCGGAGGCGCCGCCTACTTCGGGGCCGTGCGCCAACTGCGCCCCATCGACGAGGAGTTGGTAGACCGGCACGACGAGGAAGCCGCGGAGAGGCAGTCGGCGGTCTTCATCGTCTGCGACCGGGTCGAGAGCTATTTGAGCTACGTCCGGCAGCGGCGCCCCGACCTCTTCGGCCGCCCGCGCCGCAGGAACTCCCCGGCCGACCTCTCCGACGCCGAGGTGCGCAGGGCACCGGCCATCGGCGTCGCCGACGCCCAGAAGTGGATCGCCACCGGCGAACCGCTCGTCGTCGACCTGCGCAGTCCCTACGCGTACGCCGCCCTGCACATCGACGGTTCGGTCAACATCGTGGACGAGCTCTTCGAGGAACTCCTCCACGGCGGGCTGCCGTTCAGCCGAAGCCGCCCCGTGCTGCTGGCCTGTCCGGTCGGCGAGAAGTCCGCCCGCCACGCCGCCCTGCTGACCCGGATGGGGCATCCGGACGTGCGCAGCCTGACCGGCGGCATCATCGCCTGGCGTGACGCGGGCGCACCTCTCGTACGGGACTGAGGCCCATGACCTTGCCCAGGACCGACACCCAAGGGGCCGCCGTCATCGAGGAGTTGGGGGCGTGGCAGCGTGCGCTGCGCTCCCGGTTCCCGATCATCATCGCGCACCCGGAACTGACCTACCTCGACAGCGCGGCCACCGCCCAGAAACCGCAGGACGTGCTCGACACCGTCCACACCTACCTCACCACGACCAACGCCAACGCCGGACGCGGCACCTACCCCTGGGCCAACCGGACCACGGCCCTGGTGGAGCAGGCCCGCGACCGGGTGAAACTGTTCCTCGACGACCCCGTGCCGGAACGCTCGGCCGTGCATTTCACGAGCGGCACCACCGAGGGCCTGCGCACGATCGCCCGTGACTGGCTGCCCCAGTTCCTGACCGACGGGGACGAGATCGTGGTTCCCGTGGCCGACCACGAGGCCAACATCGCGCCCTGGCTGGAGGTCCAGCGGGACCTGGCCCGGCAGGGCGTCCGTATCGGCGTGCGGCCGATGCCGTACCAGCGGGCGTCCGGCGACTACGACCACACCGCGCTCAACCGACTGGCGGGCCCGCGGACCCGGTTCGTCGCCGCGAGCCACGTCCACCACGTGTACGGCGGCAACATGAACATCCACCGCATCCGGCAGGCGGTCGGCCCGGACGCGGTCATCTGCCTGGACGCGGCCCAGAGCGTCGGCCATCTGCCGGTGTCCGTGGCCGAGCTGGACGTCGACTTCATCGTCTTCTCCGGGCACAAGGCCATGGCCCTGCCCGGCACGGGGGCCCTCTGGTCCCGTCAGGCACGCGGGCCGAAGTTCACGCCGGGAGGCTGGTCGGGCACTCCCAACACCGTCGGCATCGCGTCCCTCACCAGCGCCCTGGACTGGCTGGACGAAGCCGGCACCGAACGGATCGAGCAGTGGACGGTTGCCCTGGCGGCCCGCCTCACCGAAGGTCTGCGCCACCTCGACGCCTACGAGATCCTCGGCTGCCAGAGCAGCCTGGCCGCCGACTCGTCCGTGCAGCGGCGCCAGGGCATCGTCACCTTCCGCCACCACACGATCGACTCCGGAGACCTCGGTTTCATCCTCTTCAGCCACGGCTTTATGATCCGCTCCGACCAGCACTGCCAGGGCGGCGCGGGGGAGCGGACCGGCTCGGTGCGGGTGAGTCTGCACGTCTACAACACCGCCGAGGAGGTGGACCGGTTGTTGACCGTCCTTGCCACGCTCGAGTGACGTACCACCATCAGAGGGAATGGGAACCGTTTCCACCTGTAGGGTCTGCGCAGACGGTGCGGACGGGTGCGGAACGGCGAGGTGCACGACGGGATGGGGCTGAGCCTGGCGACGGCGGAGCGGTGGGTGGAGCGCTGGGAGCGCCAGCAGCAGCGGTACGCCGTCGACCGCGAGGAACGTTTCACGGTGATCGCCGATGTCCTGGAGCAGGCTGTGACCGGCCGCCCGGACCGGCCGCTGGTCGTCGACCTCGGCTGCGGTCCCGGGTCCCTGGCGGCCCGGCTGGCCCGGCGGCTGCCGGACGCGGACATCGTCGGCGTGGACATGGATCCGCTGCTGCTGGAGCTGGCCCGCACCCATCACGCGGACGCGGCCCGCTATGTCGACGCGGTGATCGGCGAGGAGGGCTGGACCCACGCCCTGTGCCTCGACCGCCCGCTCGACGCGGCCGTGTCGACGACGGCACTGCACTACCTCAGCCCGGACGCCCTGCACCGCACCTACCGGCAGCTCGCCGCGCTGCTGCGGCCCGGCGGCGTCCTCGTCAACGGCGACCACTTCCCGCACGACGACACCGCGCTCGCCGGACTCGCGGGGTGCGTCGGGCGCCGTCATGCCGAGCGGGGGCACGCTCTCGCGCACGAGGACTGGGACGCCTGGTGGACGTCCGTCGCGGCCGATCCCGAGCTGGCCGACCTGCTCACCGAACGCCGACGCCGATGCCGGCGGCAACCGGCCGCCGGAACCGACAGCGCGGCGCACCTGTCCGCGTCCGCGCACGAACGGCTGCTGCGGCAGGCGGGGTTCGGCCATGCCGGTGCCGTCTGGCAGTACGGCGACAGTCACGTCATCGTCGCGATCCGCTGACCCGAACCGCCGTCGCGCTCTGCTTACCAAGCACAGCTAAAGGATTCATCAGGCATCTTGACAGCGTGCGTGCTGTTTCGCGACGTTTGAGCCTCGCCGCAAGGTTCGACTTGGGGGAAATGCGGCGAGGCGCCATTAGGCGCTTCTTTGGGGGAATTTGGGGGGAGCGGTCGCCATGCGGTCCACTAGCGCCATCACGATTCACAGACCCGAGGAACTGAACGAGTCGCTGCGCCGGGCGTGGCACCGGGCGATGGACGAGTCGCCCGACTACGCCAACCCGTTCCTGGCGCCGGAGTTCGCGATCGGGGTCGGCAGGTCCCGCGGTGGAGCGCGGGTGGCGGTCCTGCACGAGGACGGGGAGGCCGTCGGCTTCCTGCCCTACGAGCGCAACGCGTACGGCGTCGGCAAGGCCATCGGCCTGGGTCTTTCCGACTGCCAGGCCTTGGTCCACCGGCCGGGCGTCACCTGGGACACCCGGGAACTGCTGCGGGCCTGCAATCTGTCCGTGTTCGAGTTCGACCACCTCGTCGAGGAGCAGAAGCCCTTCGGCCCCTACGTCACGGGGACGTTCGCCTCACCCGTGCTCGACCTCAAGCCCGGCGAGGGCAGTTACGCCGACTGGCTGCGCGGCGCGTACCCGGGGCTCGCCAAGACGACCCTGAAGAAGGAGCGGCGCCTGGGCCGCAACGTGGGCGAGGTGCGTTTCGTGTACGACGAGCGCGACCCGCGCGTGCTGCGCACCCTCATGCGGTGGAAGTCCGCCCAGTACCGCAGAACGGGGCGGATGGACCGCTTCTCCAAGCCGTGGATCGTCGACCTGGTGGACCACCTCTTCCAGGTCCGCGAGGAGCACTTCACCGGCATCCTGTCCGTGGTGTACGCCGGTGACCGGCCGGTCGCCGCGCACTTCGGGCCGAGGTCGCGCACCGTGTTCGCGGCTTGGTTCACCGCCTACGACCCCGAGTTCGGCTACTACTCGCCCGGACTGATGATGCATCTGCGGATGGCCGACGCCGCGGGCCGGGACGGTGTGACGGTCATGGACATGGGGCGCGGCGAGAAGGAGTACAAGGACTGGCTCAAGTCCCGTGAGCTGCGGGTGGCCGAAGGGTTCGCGGTACGCCCGCACCCGGTGGCGGCGGCACACCGGATGTGGCGCAGACCGGTGCGCGGCCTCAGAAACACGGTCCTGGCCCACCCCGGGCTGCGCGAGCCCGCCGACCGGCTGCTGAAGACCGTCGGCTCGCTGCGCACCTCGGTCCTGACCCACTCGCCGGGAGCGGGAGCCCGCGCCCGCTGAGCGGGGCCTCGACCCCGTCCTTCGCCGCCTCGGCGTCGTAGCCCTGGCCCTCACTGCCTCGGAACCCCTGCTCGGGGCCCTCACGATGCCCGCGAGCCCACACCGCCCGCCTCGGGCGGCCCTTCGTCGGACCCTTCCACGGAAGAGGTGACCATGCCGTACGGATCGCGGCTCGCCGCGATGATGACACGGCGCATCGGACGCGAATGCGTCTACACGCCCTCGGCCCGACTGGCCCTGTACCTGGCGCTGCGGCGCTGGTGCCGGCCGGGTGGGCGGGTGCTGATGTCCCCGGTGAACGACGACGTGATCCTCTTCGTCGTCCTCGCCGCCGGACTGCGCCCCGTACAAGCCCCCGTGTCCCAGTGGGACGGCAACATCGACCCGGCCGCCGTACCGGAGACCACGTGGCGCAACGTGGACGCCGTCCTGACCACCAACCTGTACGGCATGCCGGACCGGGTCGTCGAACTGCGCCGCCGCTGCGACGAGTTGGGGATCCCCCTGATCGAGGACGCGGCGCACGCCATCGGCACGCATGTGGACGGGCAGCCGATCGGCACCTTCGGGCAGGCGGCGGCATTCAGCCTTTCCAAGCATGTGGCGGGGATGGCAGGCGGTTTCCTTGCCGTCGACGACGTACGCACCCGACGGGAACTGGAGCTGCTGCGCGACGACCTGCTGACCCCGCGCCGCCTCCGCCACGACCTGACCACCACACTGCGTCCACTGGCACGGTCAGCCGTACGCTCGCTGCACCTGGTGCGCCCGGTCTGGCGCACCATGCAGCGTCTGGGGCTGCTCGAACGCGACGACTTCCGCATGGCCCTGCACGCGCCGCGCCTCGCCGGCAGCGCCCGCCACGCGCCGAGCCTGGCCGCTTACGAGCCCTGGGTCCGGGTCGACCTGCACGGCTTCCGCTCCCGCCACGGGGCCCTGGTCCGGGGGCAGTTGGAGCTGCGGATGGCCCTGCTCGACGGCGACCTCGCCCGGCGCCGGGCCGGTGTCTCACTGCTCGCGGGCACCACCTGGGCCACCCCGGCCCTGCGCGACCGTACGGCACACGACGGCTCTCCGGGGCTGTTCCGGGTACCGCTTCTGGTTCACGACCGCAACGCCCTCGTGGCACGTCTGGTCGACCACGGCGTGGTCGCGGGGTACGTCTACGACCCGCCGCTCGACGACTACGCGGGCGCCGAGTTCGTCGAACCGTCCCCCGACCCCTCGGCCGCCCGCTGGTTCGCCGCACACACCCTGCCGGCCGACCCCCTCCTGGCCCGCAGGATCACCGACGCCCTGACCACGGAACTGGCGACTCCGGCCCACCCTCCGATCCCGACCCGGACACCCGAAGCCGACACCACCACGACGACGCCCCCCACACCTCTGGGCCAGTGAAGAGGCCGGTACCGGGCCGGGGGAGAGCGGGCGGCTCGTCCGGCACCGCGCCGCCCGGCCCCACCGTGCCTACCCTGGAGGTGTGGCTCGGTCCAACGACGAGGTCGCCGCACTGTTCCAGGAGTACGCGGATCTGATCTCCATCACCGGAGGAGACGCGTTCAGGGCACGTGTCTACGAGAAGGCCGCCCGGGCGATCGGCGGCCACCACGCCGACGTGTCCACGCTCGACGTCAAGGCCCTCAAGGAGATCCCGAACGTCGGCAAGTCGATCGCCGAGAAGGTCGTCGAGTACTTCTCCGGTGGCAGCGTCTTGGCCGTCGAGGAACTGCGGGCGAAGATCCCCGCCGGCGTCCGGCAGCTGACCGCCATCCCCACCCTCGGCCCGAAGAAAGCACTGGTCATCTACCAGGAGCTGGGGATCTCCACGACCGAGGAGCTCGCCGACGCCATCCACGAGGAGCGGCTGCGCGACCTGAAGGGCTTCGGGCCGAAGACCGAGGAGAACATCCTGCACGGCATCGCCCTGCTGCAGTCCGCCGGCGACCGCGTCCTGATCGACGCCGCCATGAGCCTCGCCGAGGACATCGTCGCGGAGATGTCCCAGGTGGCCGGCTGCAAGCGCTGCTCCTACGCCGGCTCGCTGCGCCGCGTCCGCGAGACGATCGGCGACATCGACATCCTCGTCGCGGCGGGGAAGGCGGAGCCGATCATGCGGGCCTTCACCGAGCTGCCGTACGTCTCGGAGGTCATCGCGCACGGCACGAAGAAGACATCGATCCGTACCACCAAGGGCCTCCAGGTCGACCTGCGCGTCGTACCGCCGGACTCCTGGGGCGCGGCGATGCAGTACTTCACCGGCTCGAAGGCGCACAACATCCGCACCCGGGAGATGGCCGTCCACAAGAAGCTCAAGCTCTCCGAGTACGGGCTCTTCGACACCGAGTCCGGCAAGAAGATCGTCTCCGAGACCGAGGAGGACGTATACGCCCGGCTCGGCCTGCCCTGGATCCCGCCCACCCTGCGTGAGGACCGGGGCGAGATCGAGGCCGGACTGCGCGGCGAGCTGCCCGACCTGATCCAGGAGAAGGACATCCGGGGCGATCTGCACACCCACACCGACCTCACCGACGGGCTCGCGCCACTGGAGGAGATGGTCGCCGCGGCCGCCGAGCGCGGCTACGCCTACTACGCGGTCACCGACCACGGCCCGGACATGGCCATGCAGCGGATGACCGACGAACGGATCCTGGCCCAGCGCGAACGCGTCCGCGAACTCGACGGGGAGCACGGCAAGCGGGGCAAACGGGCCGGCATGCGGGTGCTGCACGGTGCCGAGCTGAACATCGGCCCCGACGGCGACGTGGACTGGCCCGCGGAGTTCCTCGCCGGCTTCGACCTGTGCGTGGCCTCGGTGCACTCGCACTTCAACCAGGAGCGCGAGGCGCTGACCCGGCGGATCGTCCGGGCCTGCGAGAACCCGCACGTCCACATCATCGGCCACCCCACCACCCGACTCATCGGCAAGCGCCCCGGCATCGACGTGGACCTCGACGCCGTGTTCGCCGCGTGCGCGCGCACCGGCACGGCCCTGGAGATCAACTCCCATCCCGACCGGCTCGACCTGCGCGACGAGGACATCCTGCGGGCCAGGCGGCACGGCGTGAAGTTCGCCGTCGACAGCGACGCCCACGCCGTCACCCATCTGGCCAACCTGCGCTACGGCGTGGGCACGGCCCAGCGCGGCTGGCTCACCAAGGACGACGTGATCAACACCTGGCCGCTGACCCGGCTGCGGCGCTTCCTGAACAAGGAGTGACCCGCCCCAGGGGCCTACAGAAAGGGCGTGCCCGGGTCGACTCCGGACAGGACCCGGCCGTAGATCTCCAGATTGGTCGCGGGATTCACGAACGAGTGAAGACTCAGTGCGTGCAGATCGCGCACCGCCCGCTGGATCGGCACGTCCCGGTGCAGCGACGACGCCCCGGCCGCGGAGCCGAGCAGATCGACGGCCTCCTTGCACAGCCGCGCCACATAGCCGCTCTGCGCCCGGATCCTGGCCCGCTCCTCGGGCGTGTACGGCTCGCCCGACTCGGCCCGCGACTCGATCAGGGCGACGAACTCGGCGGTCAGCAGCTCGGCGCAGGAGATCTTCATGGCCGCCTCGGCCGCCTGGAGATGGGTGACCGTGGCCTCGTTCTGACGCTGGTGCAGGGTGTACGTGATGCCCCGCCGTCGGCTGCGCTCGGTGAACTCCGCCAGGGCGGAGCGGGCCAGCCCGAGCGCGTTGGGCGCCGTCCACACGCAGAACAGCAGCAGGACGGGCATCCGGTAGAACGGGTCGTCGGCGTTGGTCTTCGACCCGATCTCGCCCGCCAGCAGCGGCCCGACCGGCAGGACCCGATGGGCCGGCACGAAGACGTCCCGCGCCACGACGCTGTCGCTGCCGGTCCCGGCCAGCCCCGACACGTACCAGTCGTCCAGAATCTCCAGCTCGGCCATCGGTACGGCCGTCCACAGCAGCTCCGGCGGCCCCTCACCCGACTCCGACTCGACGCGGACCGTCAGCAGGTGCCAGTCGGCGTCGTGGCAGCCGGTGGCGAAGCCCGAGGTGCCGTTGACCACGTAGCCGCCGTCCGAGCGGACCGCCGTCGCGTCCGGGACGAGGGTGCCGCCGACCTTCGCGTCCGGGTTGGTGAAGATCTCGTCCTGCGCCTCGTCGGGGAAGAGCGCCGCGATGTAGGAGCAGCCGGCCTGGATCACCGTCTTGAACGCCGTCGAGCCGCACGCCGAGGCGATCTCGGCCACCGCGTCGACCTGGGTGTGCAGCCGGCTCTGGTAGCCGCCGTACCGCCGGGGGACGTTCATCCGGTGGATGCCGGCGTCCGTCAGCGCCGCCGCGACCTCGGGGGTGACCTGACGCTCCTGCTCGGCGCGCAGCGCGTGTTCGCGGACCAGTGGGCGCAGTGCCCGGACGCGGTTGACCAAATCGGTATCGGTGCCGACTGCTGTCATCGGTGACCTCCCGAGCACGACGAGTCATCACCGTGACGCGGATGGCCGGCACTGTCAACGGGCCGTCCGGAGGGGGGAGTTGAAGCGCGCCAAAGCCTCGGCAGTCCTGTGATCTTCGTTCGTTTGAGCGGTGGTCGAAAAGGGGGGCGTGCGGGAGGTGGGCGAGCCGAACGGGTCGGGCTTTGCTCATCTCGCCGCAGAGGGGTTGTCCTTACATTCCGTCCCTGCCTAGGGTCGCCCTCGAAGTGCAAGCGCTTTCTGAGCGGGCTGTCCGCCGTCCGAGGAGAACTGCATGTCCCCAAGCCCCGCCCGCCGTCGCGTCGCGGTGATCGGCACCGGCGCCATCGTCAGCGGCAGTCATCTCCCCGCGCTGAGATCCCACCCCGACCGGGTGGAGCTGGTCGCCGCCGTCGACGTGGACCAGGCCCGGCTGAACGCCTTCCGGGAGCTCGCGGGCGAGGACGTCGCCGGGTACACCTCGACCGGCGAGATGCTGGACGCCGTACGCCCCGACCTGGTCCTGATCGGCACGCCGCCGTCCCTGCACCGGGAGCAGACGGTCGCCGCACTCAAGGCGGGCGCCTGGGTGCTGTGCGAGAAGCCGCTGTGTCTGTCGCTCGCCGAGTACGACGACATCGCGGCGGCCGAGGAGGCGGCGGGCGCGTATGCGTCGGTGGTCTTCCAGCACCGCTACGGCTCCGGCGCCGTGCACGCCCGTGAGCTGATCACGAGCGGTGAGCTGGGCACCCCGCTGGTCGCGCACTGCCAGACGACCTGGCACCGCGACGCCGCCTACTACGCGGTGCCGTGGCGCGGGCGCTGGGCCACCGAGGGCGGCGGACCGACGATGGGTCACGGCATCCACCAGTTCGACCTGCTGCTGCACCTGCTCGGCCCGTGGGCGGAGATACGGGCCATGGCCGCACGCCTGGTGCACGACACCGAGAGCGAGGACGTCTCGACGGCCCTCGTGCGCTTCGCGAACGGCGCCCTCGCCACCGTCGTCAACAGCGTGCTGTCCCCGCAGGAGGTGAGCCGTATCCGCGTCGACTGCGCCGACGGCACGGTCGAGCTCACCCACCTGTACGGCCACCGCAACGAGGACTGGGTCTACACCCCGGCCCCGCACGTCCCCGCCGAGCGCGCCACCGCCTGGCGCACCCCCGCTGCGGACCTGCCCAGCTCCCACACGGCACAGCTCGGCGCCCTCTTCGACGCCTACGACAACGGTGTCCGGCCGCCCGGCAGCGGCCCCGACGCCCGGGCCACCCTCGACTTCGCCGCCGCCCTCTACAAGGCCGCGTTCACGGGAAGCCCCGTGCACGCGGGCGAGATCCGGCCCGGCGACCCCTTCTACCCGGCCATGCACGGCGACCACCCCCACTGGGCCCCGAAGGAGCGCGCATGAGCATCCGCGTCACCCACGCGCACGGCGACCACATCGCCGTCACGGCCGCGAACGGCACCGAGATCCTGCGGTACGTCTATCGGCCCGACCCGGAGGCGTTCGAGTCCCGCAAGCCGTACGCCCACCCCGTGCGCACCCTGGCCGGGCACACCGTGACCGGCTACCGGCCCAACGACCACCGCTGGCACAAGGGCCTGCAGATGACCGCGAGCCATCTGTCCGGGCAGAACTTCTGGGGCGGCAACTGCTACGTCCACGGCGAGGGCTACCTGCCGCTTCCCGAGCGGGTCGGCTCCATGCGGCACGACGGCTTCACCGCGTTCACGGTCGAGGACGACCGGCTCGCCTTCGGCGAGGAACTCACCTGGGTCGAGAACGGCGGCGAGGAGTGGGCGCGCGAGGTGCGCGAGCTGACCGTCCACTCGGTGGACGAGGAGTCCGGGGCCTGGACCCTGGACTGGTCGATCCGGCTCACCAACGTCCGTGCCGAGCCCCTGTCCTTCGGCTCGCCCACCACCGCAGGCCGTGAGATGGCCGGCTACACCGGACTCCAGTGGCGCGGCCCCCGGGACTTCACCGGAGGCACCGCCTTCGGCCCCGACCTCGACGGGGGAGCGGGCACGGACGCGGGCAAGCTGATGGGCACACAGGGCCCGTGGCTCGCCTTCACCACCGAGCACGACGACATCGACGGGCAGTCCACGCTCGTCTTCGCGCACGCGCCCGAGAACCTCGACGAGCGGGCCGCGATCCACGAGTCCCACTGGTTCGTGCGCTCCGAGCCGATCCCGACGGTGGCGTTCTCCTGGGCGTTCTTCGAGGAGTTCGAGCTGCCGCCGGGCGAGTCCTTCGCCTACCGCTACCGGGTGGTCGTCGCCGACGGGGCCTGGGACCGGGAGCGGGTGGGCGCTCACCTGGAGGGGGTGCCGTGGTGAAGCCGAACCTTCCGCATCCGCTGCCCGCCGCCGTCGGCCTGTCCCACCTCAGCGCCTATGACTGGGAGGCCGCCGACGGTGTGTGCGGCGGCAGCCCGCACCTGCACCTGGTGTGCACGGAGGCGTACGTCGTCACCGGCGGCCGAGGGGCCGTTCAGACGCTGAGCCCGGACGGCTACCGGGACATCCCCCTGGAGCCGGGCTCGGTCGCCTGGTTCACGCCGGGGACCGTGCACCGTATGGTCCAGGGCGGTGACCTGCGCATCACGGTGCTGATGCAGAACAGCGGGCTGCCCGAGGCCGGGGACGCGGTGTTCACCTTCCCGGCCGAGGTGCTCGCCGACCCCGAGAAGTACGCCGCCGCGGCGTCGCTTCCGCCCGGTACCGGACCGGAGACGGCGGCTGCCGCGCGTCGCCGCCGGGACCTCGCCGTCGAGGGGTATCTCGCGCTGCGCGAGGCACTCGTCGCCGGGGACAACGGCCCGTACGCCGAGTTCCAGCGCGCCGCCGCCCGGCTCATGCGCGCCAAGCTGCCGAACTGGCGGGAGCTGTGGCGGGCCGGCGCGCTGGCCACGGCCGAGCGCACGGGCGAGCAGCTCGAAGCGCTGGAGGCGGACGAGCCGGCGTATCTCGCCGACGCGACCGCGTACGAGGCCGCGCCCACCAGACGCGGCGGGTTCGGCATGTGCGGGCGCCGCGACGAGTACAACCTGCCCGGGACGACGCTGCCTTACGGCGGCGAGTAACAGGCCGACGCGTCCCAGTCGGTGAGTCTCAGACCGACGGGGAGCAGGCCAGGGGGGCCGAGGGGGGCCAACAGAAAGCCCGAGGAAAGGAGAGGTGACCTCGGCATGCCCGGACACAGGACAAAGGGGTTCTGCGCGTCGGCCGCCGCACTCGTGCTCTGCGCGATGCCGGCCGGCTGCGGGGGATCCGGAGAATCGGTCGGCGGCGGCAAGGTCGTGCTGCGCTACACGTGGTGGGGCAACCCCGACCGCGCGGAGCGCACCGAGCAGGCCGTCGCCCTGTTCGAGAAACGGCACCCGAACGTCCAGGTGCAGACGTCGTTCTCGGCCTACGACGCCTACAAGCAGAAGCTCGCCACCCAGGCGGCGGGTGGCGACGCCCCCGATGTGATGCAGCTCGACTACCGGCAGATCGACCAGTACGCGTCCGGTGACGTCCTGCTCGACCTCGCGCAGCAGAAGGCCGTACTGCGCACCGGTCAGATCGACGCGGGCCTGCTCGCGACCGGCCGACTGGACGGGACGCAGTACGCGATTCCGCAGGGCCGCGGCACCGAGACCGTCGCCTACGACGTCAAGGCGTGGAAGGAGTCCGGCGTTCCGCTCCCGGGCGGGAGCTGGACCTGGAGCGAATGGGCCGACTCCATGCGGGCCCTGACGGAGACGACCGGCAAGCCCGGCGCCACCGACCCCGGGCAGAGCGAGGACTGCTTCGAGGTCTGGCTGCGCGGCCAGGGCAAGTCCCTCTACACCAAGGACGGCGGGCTCGGCTTCACGGCCGGCGATCTGACCCGCTGGTGGACCTTCACCGACGAGCTCCGCCGCGAGGGCGTCGTCTCGCCCGCCGAGCAGACCACCCAGCTCGACGGCTCGGTGGAGAACACCCCGCTGGGGCGCGGTGAGGCCATGTCCGACTCCAACTGGGACGCACCGGCGAGCGGTTACCTCGCCCTCATACCGGGCGGCGTCGCGCTCGCGCCGATGCCGTCCGGTGCGGACGGCACCCCCGGCCAGTACTTCAAGCCGTCGATGTTCCTCGGGGTCGGCGCCGGCACCGCCCACCCGAAGGAGGCGGCACAGCTCGTCGACTTCCTCATCAACGACGACAAGGCGGCGCAGATCCTCGGTGCGACCCGCGGCATCCCTGTCAACGAGTCCATCCGCAAGGCGATCGAGCCGCAGCTCAAGGACTTCGACCGGACGATCGCCGACTACCAGACGTCCCTGGAAGGCTCCCTCAAGGACCCGCCGCAGGCCCCGCCCTCGGGCGACAACGCCCTGCAGACCACCTTCCAGCGCGACTACGACCAGGTGTCGTACGCGCGCATGTCGCCGCGCGAGGCGGCCGAGAACTACGTCACCGAGGCGAAGGCGGAGCTGAGGTCATGACCACCACCGACATCTCCGCGCCCGCCGCCGGGAAAGCGGGGGTCATCCCGGCGCGCAAGCGCCAGCCCAAGCGTGAACCCCAGGGCCCCGCCTGGGTGTTCCTCTCCCCATGGGTGCTCGGCGCGATCGTCCTGACCCTGCTGCCGATGGCCGTGTCGCTGTACCTGTCGTTCACCGACTACGACCTGTTCAACCCGCCGCGCTGGGTGGGCCTGCGCAACTACGTCCAGATGTTCACCGAGGACCCGCGCTACTGGCGCTCGGTGACGACCACGCTGACGTACGTCGTCATCGCCGTGCCCCTGCAACTCGCCCTTGCGCTGGGCGTGGCACTCGCCCTGAAGTCCATGAAACGCGGTAAGGGCTTCTACCGTTCCGCCTTCTACGCCCCCTCGCTGCTCGGCGCGTCGATGTCGATCGCCCTCGTCTGGCGCGCGATCTTCAACGACGGCGGCACGGTGGACAATCTGCTCGGCACCGGCGGCTGGGTCAACAAGCCGGGCTGGGCGCTGCTCGCCGTGGCGTTGCTGACGGTGTGGCAGTTCGGGGCGCCCATGGTCATCTTCCTCGCGGGGCTCCAGCAGATCCCGGGCGAGCTGTACGAGGCGGCGGCCGTGGACGGCGCCGGGAGGTGGCGGCAGTTCGTGTCCGTCACCGTGCCCATGCTGTCCCCGGTCCTGTTCTTCAACCTCGTCCTGCAGACCATCCAGGCCTTCCAGGTCTTCACGCCCGCTTTCGCGATCGGCGCCGGCAAGGGCGGCCCCGCCGACTCGACGCTCGTCTACACCCTCTACCTCTACGACCGCGGCTTCGTCGCCTCCCACATGGGCTACGCCTCCGCCATGGCCTGGGTGCTGCTGATCGTCATCGGCGCCGTCACCGCGGTGCTGTTCCGCACCTCGCGCTCCTGGGTCTTCTACGCCTCCGAGGGGGACCGATGACCACCACCACGACTCCGGTCGTCCGCAAGCCCGTTGCCCGGGGGCGGATCGCCCTGCACGTCGGCTGCCTGGCCGCGCTGCTGGTCATGCTGTACCCGCTGGCGTGGCTGCTGGCCACCTCGCTCAAGCCCGCCGACGAGGTCATCGCCAGCCTCAACCTGCTGCCCGGCCATCTGGAGTGGTCCAACTACAAGACCGCTCTGGACGGCGTGAACGACGTCTCCATCTGGCGGCTGCTGACCAACTCGCTGCTGATCGCGGGCGGCGCGGTCCTCGGCAACGTGATCAGCTGCTCGCTCGCCGCGTACGCCTTCGCGCGGCTGCGATTCCGCTTCCGCGGGCCGCTGTTCGCGTTCATGATCGCGACGATCATGCTGCCGCATCACGCGGTGCTGATCCCGCAGTACATCATCTTCAACCAACTCGGCCTGGTGAACACGTACTGGCCGTTGATCCTGCCGAAGTTCCTCGCCACCGAGGCGTTCTTCGTGTTCCTCATCGTGCAGTTCATGCGCGGACTGCCGCGCGAGCTGGAGGAGGCGGCCCGTATCGACGGCTGCGGCCCGTTCCGCAGCTTCTTCCGGATCGTGCTGCCGCTCACCCGTCCCGCGTTGATCACCGCCGCGATCTTCACCTTCATCTGGACGTGGAACGACTTCTTCACCCAGCTCATCTATCTCTTCGACCCCGAGAAGTTCACGCTCACCCTCGCCCTGCGGTCGTTCGTGGACGCCTCCAGCACCTCGGCGTTCGGCCCGATGTTCGCGCTGTCCGTGATCGCGCTGCTGCCGATCGTGCTGTTCTTCCTCGCCTTCCAGCGCCTGCTGGTGGAGGGCATGGCCAGCTCCGGACTCAAGGGGTGAGCGGCATGAGTGGACAGAGTGGGCCGAGCGGGACGCGGTCGCGTGAGGCGGGCGAGGTGTTCGGCCCGCGCATGACCCTCTTCGCCGACGTGCTGAGCATCGGGCTCGCCACGGCCGTGGCCGGTCTGCCGCTGCTGACCGCGCCCGCGGCGCTGTCGACGGCGTGCGCGGTGCTGCGCGGCGCCCGGGAGGAACGGCCCGCCACCGCCGGGCGGTACTTCGTGCTGCTACGGCGACGGCTGCGGACCGGCGACCTGGCGGCGGGCGCCCTCGCGCTGGCGGGAGTGCTGCTGCTCGCCGGCGACCTGGCACTGGCCGGGGCGGGGCTGCCCGGTGGGCCGCTGTTCGCCGTGCCGGCCGCCGCGATCGGTGCGTGCGCCGTCGTGATCGGCCTCAGGGCCTGCGCCCGCCGCGAGTCGCTCACCGACTGGCGCGCTGCCGTAGGCGGGGCCGCCCGGGACTCCGTTCAGGACGTGGGCGGCAGTGGTCTGGTGCTGCTCGCGGTGGCGACCGCGATCCTGTGCGCCTGGATGCTGGTGCCGCTCGCGTTCCTCGCCCCGGGGCCGCTGGCCCTGGCGGTCACGGCCGTGGACCTGCGGAGGGAGGGTAGGCGCAGGCAGGCGGGGGCACGTCGTGCGGAGCACGAATTCATCCCCTGATCTCCTCGCATGTCCCAGAGTTAACGGCGCATTAGGTCGCTTGCGGTGTAAAAGGACTGTTGGGGTGTCAATCATCTTGTCATGAACCTGCGACCCGACGGGCGGGTCGCAGCCTCATGGAGGTGTGGAATGCACCGCACACTCACCACCGGTCTTGCCGCATCAGCCCTCTCACTCATGGCCGTCGTCGCCACCGCCACGGCCGCGGAAGCCGCCCCCGCCGACAAGCCCCAGGTCCTGGCCAACTGGACCCAGACCAGCGCGTCGAGCTACAACTCCTGGGTCGCCGCCCGCTCCAACCAGTCCGCCTGGTCCGCGTACGGGTTCGACTGGTCCACGGACTACTGCTCCTCCTCGCCGGACAACCCGTTCGGCTTCCCCTTCTCCACGTCCTGCGCCCGGCACGACTTCGGCTACCGCAACTACAAGGCGCTGGGCACGTTCAGTGCCAACAAGTCGCGCATCGACAGCGCCTTCTACGAGGACCTCAAGCGCGTGTGCGCCGGCTACAGCGGTGCTTCGAAGACCGCCTGCAACAGCACGGCCTGGACCTACTACCAGGCTGTGAAGGCCTTCGGCTGAGCAGCCGCTGAGCGAAGGTGGAGAAAGGGGGCGCCGCTTGAGCGGCGCCCCCTTTGCACGACGATTCAGCTCGCGGCCCGGAACGAGCGCAGGCGCAGCGAGTTGCCGACCACGAAGACCGACGAGAAGGCCATGGCTGCTCCGGCGATCATCGGGTTGAGCAGACCGGCGGCGGCGAGCGGCAGGGCGCCGACGTTGTAGGCGAAGGCCCAGAACAGGTTCGAGCGGATGGTGCCGAGCGTCCGGCGGGACAGCCTGATGGCGTCGGCGGCGGCACGCAGGTCACCCCGCACCAGGGTCAGGTCGCCCGCCTCGATCGCCGCGTCCGTGCCGGTGCCCATCGCCAGCCCCAGGTCGGCCTGGGCGAGCGCGGCCGCGTCGTTGACGCCGTCGCCGACCATCGCCACCGAACGGCCCTCGCCCTGAAGGCGCTTGACGACATCGGCCTTGTCCTGCGGCAGCACTTCGGCGATGACGTCCTCAGGGGCGATCCCGACCTCGCGGGCGACGGCGTGTGCGACGGCCTTGTTGTCGCCGGTCAGCAGGATCGGGGTGAGGCCGAGGGCGCGCAGCCGCCGGATCGCCTCCGCGCTGGTCTCCTTCACCGCGTCGGCGACCTCGAGGACCGCCCGCGCCTCGCCGTCCCAGGCGACCGCGATGGCGGTACGACCGGCCGCCTCGGCCTCGGACTTGGCCTGCCGCAGCTCCTGAGGCAGTTCCATCGCCCAGTCGGCCAGCAGGCGCTCGCGGCCCACGAGGACCGCATGCCCGTCGACGATGCCCTGCACCCCGAGGCCGGGTACGTTCGCGAAGTCCTCCGGCGTGGGCAGCGAACCCAGCTTCTGCAGCGCGCCATCGGCCACCGCACGGGCGATCGGATGCTCCGAGGAGTGCTCCAACGCGCCCGCGAGACGCAGGACTTCGGCCTCGTCGGCGTTGTCCGCGGTGTGCACGGCCAGCAGGGCCATCCGGCCGGTTGTCACGGTGCCCGTCTTGTCGAGGACGATCGTGTCGACCTTGCGCGTGGACTCCAGCACCTCCGGGCCCTTGATCAGGATCCCGAGCTGCGCGCCACGTCCGGTGCCCACCATCAACGCGGTCGGCGTGGCGAGACCCAGGGCGCACGGGCAGGCGATGATCAGTACGGCGACCGCGGCGGTGAAGGCGGCGGCCGGCCCGACCCCGTTGCCCAGCCAGAAGCCGAGGGTGCCCAGCGCGAGGGCGATCACGATCGGCACGAAGACGGCGGAGATCCGGTCCGCGAGCCGCTGGGCCGCGGCCTTGCCGTTCTGTGCGTCCTCCACCAGCCGTGCCATCCGGGCGAGTTGGGTGTCGGCGCCCACGCAAGTGGCCTCGACGACCAGTCGGCCTCCCGCGTTGATCGTGGCGCCGGTGACCGCGTCGCCCACGGTCACCTCGACCGGCACGGATTCGCCGGTGAGCATCGAGGCGTCCACCGCCGACGAGCCCTCGACGACGGTCCCGTCGGTGGCGATCTTCTCGCCGGGCCGCACGAGGAAGCGGTCGCCGACTTTCAACTCCGGGACGGGTATGGTCCGTTCGATGCCGTTCCCGCCCAGGACCGTCACGTCCTTGGCACCCAGCTCCAGCAGCGCCTTGAGTGCCGCGCCCGCCTTGCGCTTGGAACGGGCCTCGAAGTAGCGCCCGGCCAGGATGAAGGCGATGACACCGGCGGCCGCCTCCAGATAGATGTTCCCGGAGCCGTCGCTGCGGGCGATGGTCAGTTCGAAGGGGTGCGTCATGCCCGGCTCGCCCGCCGTGCCGAAGAACAGCGCCCACAAAGACCACAGGAACGCGGCCGACGTGCCGACCGAGATCAGCGTGTCCATGGTGGCCGCGCCGTGCCGCAGATTGGTGAACGCCGCCTTGTGGAAGGGCCATCCGGCATAGGTCACGACAGGCGCCGCCAGCGTGAGGGACAGCCACTGCCAGTACTCGAACTGCAGAGCCGGAATCATGGCCATCGCCACGACGGGCACGGCGAGGGTCACGGCCGTGATCAACCGCTCCCGCAGGGGCCGCAGTTCATCGGCCTCGTCCGTGCCCTCGGAGGTGTCCCGCACGGGCGGCGCCGGCTCCTGCGCGCTGTACCCGGTCTTCTCCACGGTGGCGATCAGGTCCTGGACGGACACGTCACCGCCGTAGCTGACCTTCGCCTTCTCGGTGGCGTAGTTGACGGTGGCGGTGACGCCGTCCATGCGGTTCAGCTTCTTCTCGATGCGCGCCGCGCACGAGGCACAGGTCATGCCGCCGATGGCGAGCTCTACCTCGGTCGTGGGGTCGGACGCGGTGGTGGTCATCGCTGCTCCTCGTGCGGGGTGCGGGCGGAGCCCGGTGCGGCCGGGCCCCGGCGATTCGGGGTGCGGGTCAGGCGGCGCGGCCGGTCAGTTCGTAGCCGGCCTCGTCGACGACCTCGGTGATCAGCGCGTCGTCGGGCTCGCCGGCGCTGGTGACGGTGACCTGGCCGGTCGTGAGATCGACACCGACCTCGGTGACGCCGTCCAGCTCGCCGATGACCTTGGTGAGCGTGGCCTTGCAGTGGGCGCAGCTCATCCCGGACACGGCGTACGTGGTGGTGGTCATGGGTTCCTCCCGAAGGGCTCTGTGGCGGTCGACCTAGGTACGGGGTGGGGGTATCCTGGCCGGTGTCCATGTATACCCCTAGGGGGTAGCCGAGGCAAGTGCGGAACCGGGTTGACTTCATACCCCCCAGGGGTATGGTGAGGTGCAGTGAAGGATCGTATCGAAGGACCGACCCGCAGGAGAGCGCCATGCATGCCGGACTGAGGATCACCGCGTTCGCGGCCGCACTGGCCGCGACCTTCGGCACCGCCTACGGCGTGGGCAAAGGCGTCGACCCCGTCGTCGACGAACCGGCCCCCGCCCGCCACGAGAGCCACAGCGAGGCGTCAGCGGCACCGGAGGGTGACGGACACGGCGGGCACGAGACGAAGCCGGCCGGCGGGCTGCAGATCTCCGAGGGCGGCTACACCCTCGACCTGCGGACCCCGGGCGTCACGGCCGGGAAGCGCTCCGACCTGAGCTTCGTCATCCGCGACGACGACGGACGTGCCGTCACCGCGTATCGGCGCGAGCACGACAAGGAACTCCACCTCATCGTGGCCTCACGCGACCTGGGCACCTACCGTCATCTGCACCCCACCCGCGCCGCCGACGGCACCTGGAGCATCCCCGTCGAACTGCCCCGCGCGGGCGGCTACCGCGTCTTCGCCGACTTCACCCCGGCGAAGAAGGACGCCGAGAACCTCACCCTCGGCGCGGACCTGGCGGCCGCCGGCCCCTACGAGCCGCAGCAGCTGCCGACGCCGAACACGACCGCCAAGGTCCACGGCTACGAAGTCCGGCTGGACGGCGTCCTGCGCCCGGGCAAGGAGCGCGAGCTGAAGCTCAAGGTCTCGCGGGGCGGCCGCCCCGTCACCAACCTCCAGCCCTACCTCGGCGCCTACGGCCACCTGGTGGCCCTGCGCTCCGGCGACCTCGCCTACCTCCACGTCCACCCCAACGGGGAGCCCGGCGACGGCAGGACGAAGCCCGGCCCCGAGATCTCGTTCACGGCGACGGCGCCGAGCAGCGGCACGTACCGGCTGTTCCTCGACTTCAAGCACGAAGGGGAGGTGCACACGGCGGAGTTCACCGTGCGGGCAGGTGCGACGGCGACCGCCCCGGAGGCGCCCGGGCACGAGGACGGGACTGCGGAGCACGGTCACTGAGGGGTTCTTGCCTCAGCCCAGGGCGCGATCCAGGTTGAACGCCGCGCTGATCAGGGCGAGATGGGTGAACGCCTGCGGGAAGTTGCCCTGCTGCTCGCCCGTGTGGCTGATCTCCTCGGCGTACAGGCCCAGATGGTTGGCGTACGTCAGCATCTTCTCGAAGGCCAGCTGCGCCTCGTCGACCCGGCCGGCCCGGACCATGGCCTCCACGTACCAGAACGAGCAGATCGAGAACGTGCCCTCGTCGCCGCGCAGTCCGTCAGGGCTCGCCTCCGGGTCGTAGCGGTACACCAGCGAGTCGGACACCAGATCCTCGGTGAGGGCGTCGAGCGTGGACAGCCACTTCGGGTCGGTCGGCGCGATGAACTTGGCCATGGGCATCATCAGCACGGCCGCGTCCAGGACGTCACTGTCCTCGCACTGGACGAAGGCCTTGCGGGTCTCGGACCAGCCCCGGGTCATGATCCGCCGGTAGATCCTGTCCCGGCACTCCTGCCAGCGCGGCAGCTCGGCGGGCAGTCCGCGGCGGGTGGCCATGCGGATGCCCCGCTCGATGGCCACCCAGCACATCAGCCGCGAGTACAGGAAGTTCTTGCGGCCGCCGCGGGTCTCCCAGATGCCCTCGTCGGGCTGGTCCCAGTTCTCGCACACCCACTCCACCAGGGCGCACACGTCGTCCCACTGGTCGCTGGAGATGGGCTGCGCCCACTTGTCGTAGAGGTAGATCGAGTCGACCAGCGCGCCGTAGATGTCGAGCTGGAGCTGGTCCGAGGCGGCGTTGCCGATCCGCACCGGAGCGGAGCCGAGATGGCCCTCCAGATGGTCGAGCACCCGCTCGGGCAGATCGGTGCGGCCGTCGATGCCGTACATGATCTGCAACGGGCCGGTGGGCGAGCCGTCGCCCCGGCTGACGTGCTCGGTCAGGAACTTCATGAAGGCCTCGGCCTCGGTCGTGAAGCCCAGCCGCAGCATGGCGTACACGCAGAACGCGGCGTCGCGCACCCACATGTACCGGTAGTCCCAGTTGCGTTCGCCGCCGAGCTGCTCGGGCAGGCTCGTCGTCGGCGCGGCCACGATGGCGCCGGTGGGCGCGTAGGTGAGCAGCTTCAGGGTCAGCGCGGAGCGGTGCACCATCTCCCGCCAGCGGCCCCTGTACTTGGAGGCGGACAGCCAGCTCCGCCAGTAGGCCACCGTGCTGTTGAACTGCCTCTCGGCCTCGGTCCGCGCGCACCGCTTCAGCGCCAGCGCCCCGCTGATCTGGTCCAGCGCCAGCACCGCCGACTCACCTTGGGAGAGCTTGAAGTCGGCGTGCACGTCCGGCCCGTCGATCTCCAGCGGCACGGTGGAGGTGATCCCGATCGACAGCTCGTCCGACTCGAAGACCGCCACCTCGTCCTCCATGCGGACGGTGTGTGTCCGGGTGCCGTAGTCGAAGCGGGGCGCGACGCGCGTATGGAACGGGATCGAGCCGCGTACGCACACCACCCGTCGTATCAGCCGGTGCCGCTCGGCCTCGGCCGTATCGCCGTCGACCGGCATGAAGTCCTGCACCTCGCCGACGCCGTCCTCGGTGAAGAACCTGGTGATCAGGACGTTGGTGTCGGGGAAGTAGAACTGCTTGGTCCGCGCCGGCACGGAGGCCGCCAGCTCGAAGCAGCCGCCCCGCTCGGCGTCCAGGATCGCCGCGAAGATGCTGGGGGCGTCGAAGGCCGGGCAGCAGTACCAGTCGATCGTGCCGTCGATGCCTACGAGCGCCACGCTGCGCAGATCGCCGATCAGGCCGTGATCGGCGATCGGCACGTACCGCGACGCCCCCGGTGTGCCCGTCTCGATCGGAGTAGTGCTCATCGCAGCCTCCTCGGCCCGCCATGCGCCTCGCTCCCAGCGTAGGTGAGGTCGGCCGCAGGGGGGCCGGGGTGGCGGGATCGCGGGGCTCGGGGTGTCAGACCGCGACGACCTGCAGGCCCGCCTCCTCGAAGCGGCGCAGGGTCTCCGGGTCGGCCGCCGTGTCCGTGACCAGCGTGTTCACGGCGTCGGCCGGGCAGATCCGGGCGAACGCCCGCTGGCCCAGCTTGCTGGAGTCCGCGGCCACGACCACGCGCTCGGCGCGCTCGCACAGCAGCCGGTTGATCGCCGCCTCCGCCTCGTCGTGCGCGGCGGCACCGTGCGTGACGTCGAAGCCGACGACGCCGAGAACCGCCACGTCGATCGTGATCTGGGACAGCACCCCGTCCGCGAGCGGCCCGATGAGCTCGTACGACTGCGGGCGCGCCACCCCGCCGGTGACCACGATCTTGAACTGGGGGCGCACGGCCAGTTCATTGGCGATGTTGAGCGCGTTGGTGACGACGGTCAGCGCGGGCGAGCCGGACGCGAGGTCGCTGCGCACGGCCAGGGCACGCGCCACCTCGGTGGTCGTCGTACCGCCGGTCAGCCCGACGGCCTCGCCGGGGGCGACGAGATCGGCCACCGCCTTGGCGATGCGCTGCTTCTCGGAGGCGTGCCGAGCCGTCTTGTAGCGCAGCGGCAGCTCGTACGACACTCCGTGTACGACCGCGCCGCCCCGTGTGCGGACGAGCATCTGCTGCTCGGCGAGCTGGTCGAAGTCGCGGCGGATCGTCGCGGCCGAGACCTCCAGCTCGGCGGCCGCCTCCTCGACGTCCAGCCGGCCCCGCTCCACGAGCAGCTCCAGCAGCGCCTTCCAGCGGGCGTCGCGCGACATCCACCCTCCATTCCTCGATCTCCCGCGACCTTAGCGCACGCTTCTTCCTGTGTTTGCTTGATTATGCTCGAAACTGGGAGCTATCTTGCAAGAACAATCAGATGACCCATCGCAAGGCTCCATCAGAGGCCCGGAGGACGGCGGCATGACGCATGTCGAGGACGAGCTCAACAGCCAGCCCGAGTGCTGGACCCGCGCCGCGAGCGAGGCGGCCGGCCTCGGTGGGGTGCTGTCGGGGACGGGGGAGCGGGTCGCGGTCGTCGGCTGCGGGACGTCGTACTTCATGGCGCAGGCGTTCGCCGCACTGCGTGAGGGGTCGGGCCGCGGCGAGACGGACGCCTTCGCCGCGTCGGAGTTCCCGCACGGGCGCTCCTACGACCGTGTCCTCGCCCTGACCCGCTCCGGTACGACCACCGAAGTACTCGATCTGCTGGGGCGGTTGAGGGGGCGCACGCCGACCGTCGCGATCACCGCCGACCCGGACACACCCGTCATGGCGGTCGCCGACGAGGTCGTGGTCCTGGACTACGCGGACGAACGGTCGGTCGTGCAGACCAGGTTCGCGACCACCGCCCTCACCCTGCTCCGCGCCCACCTCGGCCTGCACACCGACGCGGTTGTGGCCGACGCCCGCACCGCGCTCGCCGCCGAACTGCCCGAAGGGCTGGTGGAGTGCGGGCAGTTCACCTTCCTCGGCCGGGGCTGGACCGTGGGCCTGGCCAACGAGGCGGGGCTGAAGATGCGCGAGGCGTCGCTGTCCTGGACGGAGGCCTACCCGGCCATGGAGTACCGGCACGGCCCGATCAGCATCACCACCGGCGGCACCGCGACCTGGATGTTCGGCGAGGCGCCCGAAGGGCTGGCCGAACAGGTGCGTTCCACCGGCGGGCTGTGGATCGAGGGCCGCCTGGACCCCCTCGCCGAACTGGTCCGCGCCCAGCGACTCGCCGTCGCCGTCGCCGCAGCACGCGGCCTCGACCCGGACCGGCCCCGTCACCTCACCCGCTCGGTGATCCTCGCCCCCTGACGCGCACCACGACACGCCCCCCAGACGTGTCCGACGCGCCCTCTCCCGCGCCGAGAAAGGACAGGCCGTGCCCCTCGTGACCACCGGCGAGCTCGTCACCCGTGCCGCCGCAGCCCGCTCCGCCGTCGCCGCCTTCAACGTCATCACCCTGGAGCACGTCGAGGCGGTCATCGCCGGTGCCGAGTCGGTGAGTTCGCCCGTCGTGCTCCAAGTCAGCGAGAACGCCGTCAAGTTCCGCTACGGACGACTCCTCCCGCTCGCCCGCGCCACCGTCGCCGCCGCCGAACGCGCCGCCGTCCCCGTCGCGTTGCACCTCGACCACATCCAGAGCGACGACCTGCTGCGCCAGGCACCGGACGCCGGTTTCAGCTCCGTGATGTACGACGCGGCCCGCCTGCCGTACGCCGACAACCTCGCCGCGACGAAGGCCGCCGCCGACTGGGCGCACGCCCAAGGCCTCTGGATCGAGGCCGAGTTGGGGCGACTGGGCGGAAAGAACGGCGAGCCGCCCCTAGACGCCCACGCCCCCGGCGCCCGCACCGACCCCGCCGAGGCCCACGCCTTCGTCACCGACTCCGGCGTCGACGCCCTCGCGGTCGCCGTCGGCAGCTCCCACGCCATGACCACCCGCACCGCCACCCTCGACCACGACCTCCTCAAACGCCTCGCCGCCACCCTGGACGTCCCCCTCGTCCTGCACGGCTCCTCCGGCGTCCCCGACGACGAACTCACCGCGGGGGTCGCGGGCGGCATCGCCAAGGTCAACGTCGGTACGGCCCTCAACATCGCCATGACGGGAGCGATCCGCGAATTCCTCGCGGCCCATCCCGAGGCGGTCGACTCACGCAAATACCTGAGCGTGGGACGGGAGGCGATGGTGCGAGCGGTGGCGGACATCATCGGGGTGCTGACGGCACCCTGACCGGCCACTCCCTGACCGGGCGCTCCACCGCCACCGCGTCGGGGGCGCCGACCGCACCGTCACTTCTTGACGGCCCGAAGCACCACGAACTTGGCGTCACTGGCGACGAGTTGACTGTTGCCGAACAGCCGCCGCAGCTTCACGTGGTAGCCGAGGTGCCGGTTGCCGATGACCCACAGCTCACCGCCCGGCCGCAGCGCGCGCCGCGCCCCCGTGAACATCCGCCAGGCCGTCGAGTCGGTCGTCGCCTGGTGGGAGTGGAACGGCGGATTGTTGAGCACGAGGTCGACGCTCCCGGCCGGCACCCCCGCCAGCCCGTCCCCGACCCGGAACTCGGCGTGCCCCGGCACCCCGTTCGCCTTGTACGTCGCCTCCGCCGAGGCCACCGCCTGGAAGGACTCGTCCACGAACAGCACCTCGGCCTCAGGGTTCGCCAGCGCCATCGCCGTACCGACGACACCGTTGCCGCACCCGAGGTCGACCACCCGCCGGCCGTCCCTGCCGTCGGGCAGGTGCCCCAGGAAGAAGCGCGTGCCGATGTCGAGCCGGTCGGCACAGAAGACGCCCGCGTGATTGACGACCGTGCGTCCCGAGACCGCGCCGATGCCGTCGGGGAGCGTGTACGTGTACGGCCACGGGTTGGCGGGCCGTTCCGCCGCCGGCTGAGGCGTGCAGAAGATCAGCCGGGCCTTCCGCTCGGCGAGCGAGGTGCGGGTCGGGCCGATGATCCGCTCGAACAGCTGGAGCGTCGAGGTGTGGATCTCCTTCACCATGCCCGTGCCGACCACCACCGTGCCCTCGTGCACCGCGGGCGCGAGCCGCAGCAGCTGGTCCTCCAGCAGGGCGAGACTCTTGGGCACCCTGACCAGGAGGACGTCGACGCGGTCCGGCGGCGGGTCCTGCGTCGTGAGCAGCCGGACGTCGCCGGGCTCGACGCCATGGCGGGCGAGGTTGGCCCGGGTCGCCTCCTGGGCCAGGTAGGAGTCCGTGACCTGCACCGGCCGGTGCGCCGCGAGCGCCGTGACCAGGGCGCCCCAGCGGTCACCCACGACCACGACCGTGCCGGACAGCGGGACGTTCTGCTCGGCCAGATGCCTGAGGAGGTACTCGTCGGAGGCGTCCCAGGCGCGCAGCCTGTCACGCGGGTCCGCGGGGAAACGGGACAGCGCGAGCTCGCCCCAGGGCGTCGTCATACGGTCGTTCATCGTGCGTCAAGGCTAAGCGACCCCGGCGGCGCCGCTTGCCGAGCCGCAGCTCACGGCCGGTGGGGGAGGATGGGAGGCATGGACGCCGAGCTCTTCCCCCGCGAGCGTACGGAGGTCACGCCGGGCGCGGTGCACGTGCCCGGCTGGCTGGACGCGCCGGCCCAGCGCGAGCTGCTGGAGGCCTGCCGCGGGTGGGCGCGCCCACCGGCCGGCCTGCGCACGGTGCGCACCCCCGGCGGCGGCACGATGACCGCACGCCAGGTCTGCCTGGGCTGGCACTGGTACCCGTACGCCTACGCCCGCACGGTCGTCGACGGCGACGGAGCCCCGGTGAAGCCGTTCCCCGGGTGGTTGGGCGAGCTGGGCCGGCGCGCGGTGCGGGACACGCTGGGTGCGGACATGCCCGGTGGACCGGAGGCCGCGTACGACATCGCCCTGATCAATTTTTACGACGCCGACGCGCGCATGGGCATGCACCGCGACAGCGACGAGAAGTCGGACGCCCCGGTGGTGTCCCTGAGCCTCGGTGACACCTGCGTCTTCCGCTTCGGCAACACCGAGACCCGGAGCAGGCCGTACACGGACGTCGAGCTGCGCAGCGGCGACCTGTTCGTGTTCGGCGGCCCCTCACGACTCGCCCACCACGGTGTGCCGAAGGTGCAGCCGGGCACCGCACCGCCGGAGTTGGGGCTGACCGGCCGGCTGAACATCACGCTCAGAGTGAGCGGCCTGTAGGCCGCCGGACCTGCGGATCATGGGAGACTCGCCCTCATGAGCGGCAAGGCGGACCCCCGGACGGCGGGGGAAGGGACCACCTCGAGGGCGCGGTTGGACCGGGGGCGCGGCGCGCTCGGACCCGCGTTGGAGCTCGTGCACACCGGACGCGCACCCACACGCGCGGTCCTCACCGCCGAGCTCGGCGTGACCCGGGCGACGGCGGGCGCGGTCGCCGCCGAGCTGGAGGCGCTCGGGCTGATCCGGGTCGACGCACGGCCCGGCGCGGCGGCGGGCTCGCAGGGGCGGCCCTCGCACCGGCTGGCGGTCGCCGAGGACGGCCCGGTCGTCCTTGCCGCGCAGGTGCACGCCGACGGGTTCCGGGCGGCGCTGGTCGGCCTGGGCGGCCGTATCGTCGCCACCGCACCCGGCTGCGAGACCGTGGAAGCCGACCCGGCGAAGGTGCTCGGGTCCGTCGTCGAGGCGGGCGCCGACCTGCTGCGCACGACCGGACGGCGCTGCGTCGGTGCCGGGCTCGCCGTACCGTCCGCCGTCGCCGAACCCGACGGCCTGGCCCTGAACCCCCTGCACCTGGCGTGGCCCGTGGGAGCCCCTGTCCGCCGTATCTTCACGGAGTGCGTGCGCGCCGCCGGGATCACCGGACCGGCGTTCACCGGCAACGACGTCAACCTCGTCGCGCTCGCCGAGCACCGGCACGGAGCGGGGCGCGGCGCCCGCGACCTGCTGTGCGTGGCCACCGGGCACCGGGGTGTCGGCGGTGCGCTCGTGCTGGACGGCCGTCTGCACACCGGCAGTTCGGGCCTGGCCCTGGAGGTCGGTCACCTCACCGTGAACCCCGAGGGCAGGCCCTGCCACTGCGGCAGCCGCGGCTGTCTCGACGTCGAGGCCGACCCGCTGGCGTTCCTCACGGCCGCCGGCCGCGAGCCCGGCCCCGAGGTCTCCCTGCTCCAGCAGGCCAAGGACCTGATCCGCACCCAGTACGACGACCTCACGATCCGTGTCGCCACCGAGGCCCTCATCGACCGCCTCGGCCTGGGCCTCGCCGGCCTGGTCAACATCCTGAACCCGGACCGCATCATCCTCGGCGGCCTGCACGCCACCCTCCTCGACGCCGACCCCGGCCGTCTGCGTGCCGTCGTCGCCGACCGCAGCCTCTGGGGGCAGAGCGGCAGTGTCCCGATCCTCGCGTGCACCCTCGACCACAACAGCCTGGTCGGCGCCGCCGAGTTGGCCTGGCAGCCGGTGCTGGACGATCCGCTGGGGGCGCTGACCTAGGGGCTGTCGCGAAGGAGGCGCCTGAGGGGCGACGCCGCTGTCACCACAGGCCTCAGACGAGCCCGCCCGGCGGCAGTCCGAGCTCGCGGCGCGCCTCCGGGGAGTCCGTGTACACCCGCCACTCGCCGACCAGCTGACCGGTGACGCGGGCGCTCCACAGCGCTGGACCGGCGAGCTCGGGCCGCGAGCTGAGGGAGTATCCGGACACCGAGACGACCTCGTCCTCCACGGTCAGGTCGGTGAACACGTTCCGGTAGTCCGTGAACGCCGCGAAGAACCCGCGCCACGCCTCGATGCAGGCCTGTTTTCCGCTGACGGTGCCGCCCTCGGTGTCGACGAGTGTGTGGTCGTCGGACATCAGCGAGGCCATCTCGGTGAGGTCATGGTCGTTGATCGCGGCGTTGAAGCGCTGGACGACATCCACGGCGTCCATCCCGACCTCCTAGCCCCGGGTCTCCTGGCGGTCACCTCCATGCTCTGCCGCAGCCGGGACGACCGCACCCCCGGCCCACGGCCGCACACCCGCCCGCAGACCTGGGTACCCTTCGTGACATGCGGATCTCCGTCTCCTCCGACATGGACGAACCCGTGGCCCGCAGTCTCGTTGCCGAGCTGCGCGCCCTTGGCCACGCGGTGGTCACGCACGGGGCCCTGCATCCCGGGTCGGACCCCCAGTGGGCCGCGTGCTCGGAAGCGGCCGCCCGCGAGGTCGCCGACGGGACGGCGGACCAGGCGGTCGTGTGCTGCTGGACCGGCACGGGCGCGTCGATCGCCGCGAACAAGGTGCCGGGCGTACGGGCCGCCCTGTGCACGGACGGCTACACGGCGGACGGCGCCCGCCGCTGGAACGACGCCAATGTCCTCGCGCTCAGCCTGCGACTGACATCCGAGCCGCTGCTCAAGGAGATCCTCGACGCCTGGTTCGCCGGCGAGGCGAGCGAGGACGCCGAGGACCTCGAGAACGTGGCCCGCATCGGCCGCCTGGACCTCAGGGAGCCGTGAGGCTCGTCGAGGTGGGGGAGTCGACGGGGGCGGGGGCATCGGCGTACTGCGCGACTCCCTCGCCGAACGACCAGTTGATGGGCTCGTTCTCGATGAGACTGACGAACACATTGCGCGGCTCGGTCCCCGCGTAGGCGTGGGCGAGTTCGGCGATCCGCCGGTACAGCGCCTGCTTCTGCGCGGGGGTCCGCCCTGAGCGCAGGGTGATCGTCACGTACACGATGCCGTCGTCCCGGCGGATACCGAGATAGCCGGCGTCGTAGCGCAGGGTGCTGCGCGTGCCGTCGTGCCCGACCAGCACCTGGAACCGGTCGTCGGGCGGAATCCCGATGGCCTCCACCAGGGCGTCGTGCACGGCACGACCGAGCGCGTCGAGCCGCTCGGGGTCGGCTCCCAGGGCGTCGATGCGAACGAAGGGCATGGGTGGGTTCTCCTTGTCAGCGGCCTCAGGAACGTGCGTCGAGCGGTGGCGGCCCCGGCACGGACATGTGCAGCACCTCGTACACCTCACCGTCGGCCTTGGGTGTGTCGTTCTCCCGGAGCGAGAAATGGATCAGCTCCCAACGGCTCGTGTCCACGGCCGCCGCCGCGAGCACCGCACCGTCCTCGCCGGCCGACCTCTCGGTCTCCCGCGTCACGTCCGCCGCCAGGTCCTTCAACCGCACGCCCTCCGGTACCTGTTGACGCCGCAGCAACGCCACCCGCACACGCGGATCAGCGGCGCCCTCGTGCGCCAGCACGGTCCACTGCCGGACCGACGGCCGTCCGAAGTCGTCGGCGATGCCTTGGAACGGGCCGTCCCAGAGGAAGGCGTTCATGCCCGCGACGGTGTTCCACAGATAGAACGGCGCGTACTCGTTGACCGGTGACCCGTGCACGCCGCGCTCGCGTATCAGGTACGCCTTGAGGCCCAGCCCTTGCCAGTCGTCGAGCAGGTGCCCCTTGCTCGCCACCCGACGCCGGATGATCTCCATGTCGTAGTCGGCGGGCAGGGTGATCCGGTACTGCATCGCGTGCATCGTGCCGCCTTCCTGGTGCGTCCGGTGCGGTTCCTGGGGCGGTGCGGTTCCTAGTGCGGTGCGAGAAGGGACAGCAGGCCCCGGACGCCCACGTCGAACGCGGCGGGCGAGCCGGACGCGCGGGCGAGGACATAGCCGCCCTGGACGGTCGCGACGATCGTCGCCGCGACCGCCTCGCCGTCGAGCCCGGGCGCGAACTGACCCTGTTCCTTGCCCTCCTCGACGATCGCGGCGAGCCGTTCGCGCAGCCAGTCGAGCGTCTCGTCGACGGGCGCCCGCAGTTCGTCGCTGGCGACCACGTCCGGGTCCATCGTCAGCCGCCCGATCGGACAGCCGCGCAGCACCTCGCGCTCGCGCCGCAGATACGCCTCGATGCGCTCGTGCGGCGTGCCCGGACCGTCGAGTACTCCCGCGGCGGTAGCCCGCATCTCCTCGGCGGTCCGCCGGATCGCTACCAGCGCGAGATCGGGCTTCCCCTTGAAGTGGTGGTACATGCTGCCCTGCCCGGCGCCCGCACGCTCCAGGATCGCCTTGGGGCTGGTGCCCACGTAGCCGCGCTCCCACAGCAGTTCGCGGGTGGACTCGATCAGTCGGTCCGAGGTGCTCATGCCGTCACTGTACATACTAGTAGTTACAGAAGTCGAGCCCGTCCGGAGCAGCGGAACCGGCCCCGTCTACTCCCCGCGAGGTACGCACACTGCCGCTGGCTGTACGACGACCCGGACCCCCTCGCGGCGCGAGTCTCGAGACATCACCGAAAGACCCGACCGAACCGACCCGGGAGATGACTCGAGATGCAGACCCTGGCACACTTCGCCGACGGCGGCCCCGGCCCGTGGATCCTCCTCTTCCCGCTGATCTGGGCGGCCGTCGTGATCGGTGGCATCACGCTGCTGCGCCGCACGGTGTGGCGCGGACGCCGCGGCCCCGGGCGGCCCACCCCCGACGACAACTCGCCCATCACCGTGCTCGGCCACCGCTTCGCCTCCGGCGAGATCGACGAGGACGAATACTGGCGCCGGCTGTCCGTCCTGGACGAGCAGTTCGGCCGCACGGGCAAGGGCGGTGCGGCATGACCGTCACGACCACCACGACAGGCACGCGGACGGCCGCCCGCGTCGTGGACGCCGTGAAGGTGTACGGCACCGGCGACACCGGCGTGAGGGCCCTGGACGGGGTGAGCGTCGACTTCCCGGTCGGCCGCTTCACCGCGATCATGGGGCCCTCGGGCTCCGGCAAGTCCACCCTGATGCACTGCGCGGCCGGCCTCGACACGCTCACCTCGGGCACCGCCCACATCGGCGACACCGACCTGAGCAGTCTCGACGACCGTCGCCTCACCCTCCTGCGCCGCGACCGCGTCGGCTTCGTCTTCCAGGCCTACAACCTGGTCCCGACGCTGACCGTCGCGGAGAACATCACGCTGCCGCTGGACCTCGCGGGCGGCAAGGGCGACCCGGAGTGGATCGACGCGCTGATCGACGTCGTCGGCCTGCGCGGCCGGCTCCACCACCGGCCCTCCGAGCTCTCCGGCGGCCAGCAGCAACGCGTCGCGGTGGCCCGGGCGTTCGCCGGCCGGCCCGACGTCGTCTTCGCCGACGAGCCGACCGGCAACCTCGACTCCCGCTCCGGCGAAGAGGTCCTCGGACTGCTCGGCCGGGCGGCGCGCCAGACGGCCCGCACGGTCGTCATGGTCACCCACGACCCCGTGGCCGCCGCCCACGCCGACGAGGTCGTCTTCCTCGCGGACGGCCGCCTGGTCGACCGTATGGAATCCCCGACCGCCGACAAGGTCCTGGACCGCATGAAAGCCTTCGAGGTGCCGTCATGAACGCCTCCGTCCGCCTCAGCGTGTCCTCTCTGCGCGCACACAAGCGCCGCTTCGCCGGCACGTTCCTCGCGGTGTTCCTCGGCGTCGCGTTCCTCGCCGGCACCCTCGTCATGGGCGACACCCTGCGGGCCGGCTTCGACACGATGTTCGGCAACGCGACCAGCGGCACGGACGCCGTCGTCCGCAGCGCCGACGCCATCACCACGCCCGGTGAGAGCGAGGGCGTGCGCGAACCGGTCGACACGGACCTGGTGCGCAGGATCGAGCAGGCTCCCGGCGTCGCGGCCGCCGCGCCCAGCATCCAGGGCGCCGGTCAGCTCATCGGCAGGAACGGCGACCCCATCGGCGGCCAGGGCCCGCCCACCCTCGCCGGCAACTGGATCGACGACCCCGAGCTCAACCCGTACCGCCTGGCCGAAGGCCGTGCCCCGCAGAAGTCCGGCGAGGTCGTCGTCAACCGCGGTACCGCCGACCGCGGCGACCTCAGGATCGGCGACACCACGACCCTGCGCACGCCCGACCCCGTCGAGGTGACCATCGTCGGCCTCGCGACCTTCGGCGGCGAGGACGGCATGGCCCAGGTGACCTTCACCGGCATGACCCAGGCCGACGCCGAGAAGTACCTCACCGCCCGTCCCGGCGAGGCGGCGACCATCCAGGTGCGGGCCGGACCGGACGTCAGCCAGCAGCAGCTGGTCGACGAACTGACATCCGTGCTGCCCAGCGGCGTCGAGGCCATCACCGGTCAGGAGTCGGCCGAGGAGAACACGGACATGATCTCCAGCCAGTTCCTGACCCTCTTCACCACCTTCCTGCTGGTCTTCTCCGGCGTGGCCCTCCTCGTCGCGACCTTCTCCATCCACAACACCTTCGCCATCGTCGTGGCCCAACGCACCCGCGAGAACGCCCTGTTGCGCGCCCTCGGTGCCTCCCGTCGCCAGGTCACCGCGTCGACCCTCGTCGAGGCGACCGCCGTGGCCGTCACCGCGTCGGCGGCCGGCCTCGCGGGCGGCATCGGCATCGCGGCAGGCCTCCAGGCGCTGTTCCCTGCGATCGGATTCCCGTTCCCCGAGGGCGACTTGGTGATCAGCGCGATCTCCATGGCGCTGCCCCTCGCGGTCGGCATCGTGGTCTGCCTCGGCTCCGCGCTGCTGCCCGCCGCACGAGCCGGCCGCACCGCACCGCTGGCCGCCCTGCGCGAAACGGCCGTCGACACCTCCGGCGCCTCCCGCGCCCGCGCCGTCACCGGCCTGGGGCTCATCGCCCTCGCGCTCGGCGTGGCGCTCACCGGCGTTCTGGTGTCCCCGTCCCTGTGGCTGGCCGGAACCGGCGCCGTCCTCGCCCTGGCCGCCTTCGTGGTCCTCGGCCCGGTCGCCTCCTCGACGGCCGTACGGATCCTCGGCGGCCCCCTCGGCCGGCTGCGCGGCGTCACCGGCCAACTCGCCCGGCGCAACGCCCTGCGCAGCCCGAAGTGCACGGCCGCCACCGCGAGCGCCCTGATGATCGGCGTGGCCGTCGTGTCGCTGTTCACCGTGTTCGGCGCCTCGCTGAAGGCGACCATGGACCAGACCGTGTCCCGGTCCTTCGCGGGCGACGTGGCCGTCAGCACCCCGTCGTTCGGCGCGGGCGGCAGCGGGCTGAGTCCCCGCCTCGCCGACGCCGTCCAGCGGCTGCCCGAGGTGGAAACGGCCGTCGGACTCGGACGGGGTGTCGCGGAAGTCGACGGCAAGGGAAGGGCGTTGACGGTCACCGACCCGGTCGCCCTCGAGCGCACCTTCGACCTCGGCACCGTCAACGGCTCCCTGCACGACCTCGGCACCGACGGCATCGCCATCACCGAGCAGGAGGCCGACAAGCAGAACCTGACGACCGGCGACAAGACCCGCCTCACCTTCACCGACGGCCGCCAGGAGACCTTCACGGTCCGAGCGGTCTACGGCCGGTCCGAACTCGCCGGCGACTACGTCGTCACCCGCGACGCCTGGGCCCCGCACCGCACCCAGGACGCCGACACCCTGGTCGCCGTCTCGTTCAAGGACGGCGTGAGCACGGACGAGGGCAAGACGGCGGTGGAGAGGGTTGCGGACCGGTACGGCAACCCCGACGTGCAGACCCGCGACGAGTACGCGCAGTCCTCGGCCGGCGGCATCGACATGATGCTCACCCTGGTCTACGCCCTGCTCGCCCTCGCCGTGCTCATCGCACTCCTCGGCATCGCCAACACCCTCACCCTGGCGATCCACGAGCGCACCCGTGAACTGGGCCTGCTGCGGGCCGTGGGCCAGACCCGCTCCCAACTGCGCGCCATGGTCCGCTGGGAATCGGTCCTGGTGGCCGCCTTCGGCACGGTCGGCGGCCTCGCCCTCGGCGCCTTCCTGGGCTGGGTCCTGGTCAAGGCCTCCGACGGGGCGAGCGACAGCGCCTTCGCCTTCGCGATGCCGCCGCTCCCACTCGCCCTGGTGGCCCTGGTCGGCATCACGGCCGGAGCCCTGGCCGGCCTGCGCCCGGCACGCCGAGCGGCCCGCCTGGACGTACTACGGGCGATCGCCACCGAATGACACAGGTGACGACACCTTCAAAGGTCCCCTCACCGCCCGGTCAGCCGACAACGGCGGACCGGGCGGGAGCATGCTCGGGTCGACGCAGGTCGACCGGCGCCCCGACCTCCGCGAACCGACGCACAGGCTTGTCCACCGCCGTGCGCTGCGGCGGGCGCGCGGCCGTGGCCCGCGGCGTCACGGCCGTCGGGAGCGTGAACCACACGACCTTCCCGGCCTCGCCGTCCGGCCGCACACCCCAGCTCTCGCTGACGGCGGCCACCATCGCGAGCCCGCGACCGCACGTGGCGAGCATGTCGGCGGTCCTGACGTCCGCAACGACCGGCAGCCGCGGGTCGTGGTCGCGCACCGAGACCATGAGCCGGTCGAGCAGCACCTCGATCTCCACGGTGCACATCTTGTCCGGCAGGGCGTGCTGGTGGACGTTGGTCAACAGCTCGGTCACACCGAGCGCGGCGCGGTCTATCAACGCGTCCAGATGCCAGTAGCGCAACTGCGCCGATACGATTCTGCGGACCTGTCCGATCCGCGACGGCAGGGCTTGGAGCTCCACCGTGCAGTGCCTGCTTGGGTAACTGATCACGGCTGCGACTCCCCGACTGAAGAGGTCCGGAAGAACACGGAGTACGGATCCAGCAGGGGGCTTGAAGGAACACGGCCGCCTGCTGTCGTGGCCGGCGGGCTGGTTCGCAGCGTTATCGCCGGTAAACCCAGAGTGACGTGAGACAAGCGTGACGCAGGGGATGCGGTACCGCAACTCGCAGTGACTCAGCCCTTACGTCCAGCAGCCTTCCGCACGGCCTCTATGAACCGGCGCGCCGCAGGAGGACCCGCCTCCCCGGGGGCGGGGTCGTGATCGCCCAGGGTCAGCGAGTAGCGCTTGCCGTTGATGTCGGCCAGCGCCTTGTCGTCCGGCGAGAACCAGGGCTTGGACGCCCGGACGGCCTGCACCGGCGCGCTGTCGATCTCACTGCCGTAGCTGGTGAGCAACTGCACCCTGCCGTCGCTGATCCGCACCTGCCCGGCCCGGGTCAGCGAGCGCAGCCGCTTCCCGATCCGCACGCCCGTGGCCCTGAACTCAGGCTCCGCCATGCCCCGCCCCCTTGCGCGTCGGTGTGCCGGCTGGTCCTGCGCGGGTGCCGGCCCTGGTCTTGATCCAGTGTGCACCCCGTTCGGGATCGTCGTCCCGTCCGGAGCAGTGTGCCCGCGTCCCGCGCCTAGCACCAGTACGCATGTCACCCCTGTTCGCAGTGCTCGGAGCACTCGCGCGAATGCGCCCCCGGGGCCCTGGTGAGGGCACGGCCCAGGGGTGCCTTTGAGGCTCTCAAAGGTGTGTTTATGCAGGTGAGAAGCGTGCGGAAGGTGTCTATGCTCGAAGTGACGGCCGCGCGAGTCGCCGTTGTGGCCGAGCATGAGGAGCACCGCCGTGAGCACCCTTCAGCAGACCCCGTCCGGCGTGACCCTCGACGTCGACCGGAGCGACGCCGGCTATCGCGTCTGGCTGAAAGAAGCCGTGCGCAAGGTCCAGGCCGACGCCAACCGTTCGGCCGACACCCACTTGCTGCGCTTCCCGTTGCCGGAGCACTGGGGCATCGACCTGTACCTCAAGGACGAGTCGACCCACCCGACCGGGAGCCTCAAGCACCGGCTCGCCCGCTCGCTGTTCCTGTACGGCCTGTGCAATGGCTGGATCCGGCCGGGCCGACCGGTGATCGAGGCGTCCAGCGGCTCGACGGCCGTCTCCGAGGCGTACTTCGCGAAGCTGATCGGGGTGCCCTTCATCGCGGTCATGCCGCGCACGACGAGCGCCGAGAAGTGCCGTCTGATCGAGTTCCACGGCGGACAGTGCCACTTCGTGGACGACTCGCGGAAGATGTATGAGGAGTCCGCCCGCCTCGCGGTGGACACCGGCGGCCACTACATGGACCAGTTCACCTACGCCGAACGGGCCACGGACTGGCGCGGCAACAACAACATCGCCGAATCCATCTTCCGCCAGCTGGAGTTGGAGCGGTTCCCCGAGCCCGCCTGGATCGTCGCCACGGCCGGCACCGGCGGCACGTCGGCGACCATCGCCCGGTACGTCCACTACATGCAGCACGACACCCGCATCTGTGTGGCCGACCCGGAGAACTCGTGTTTCTTCGAGGGCTGGACCACCGGCGATCCGGACGTCACCTACGACTGCGGCTCCCGCATCGAGGGCATCGGCCGGCCACGCATGGAGCCGAGCTTCGTGCCCGGCGCGATCGACCGGATGATGAAGGTGCCGGACGCCGCGAGCGTCGCCGCCGTACGCGCCCTGGAGCAGGGCATCGGCCGCAAGGCCGGCGGCTCCACCGGCACCGGGCTGTGGAGCGCGCTGAAGATCGTCGCCGAGATGGTGGCCGAGGGCCGGCAGGGGAGCGTGGTGACACTGCTGTGCGACCCGGGGGACCGGTACCTCGACAAGTACTACTCGGACGCCTGGCTCGCCGAGCAGGGGCTGGACATCGCGCCGTACTCCGCGGTGATCGGGCAACTGCTGGAGACGGGCGTCTGGCCGGAGTGACGGGCGTGGCACGGGGCGCTGCACGGTCCTCGCGGCGCTGAGTAATGCCTAGTGCGTCAGCCGTCGGTCCAGTGCGGTCACCGCGCCCCGGAATGCCCGGCCGAGTCCTGGCCGCGCGAGGCCGAAGGTGAAGCGGAACGGCGCCGTGCCGTCCACCGCGAACGTCCACTGCACCCGCGTGCCCGTCCCTGCCGGGGCGAGCCGCCACTCCTCGACCATGGCACGGGCCCCCGGCGCGTTGGTGATGTCGACGCGGTAGGCGTACAGCTCGGGGCTCTTCGCGGCGAGGATCGTCTCCTCGAAGCGTGTACCACCCTTGAGCCGGATCTCGCGCCGGGCACCGTCGTCGAGCGGGCGGGCCAGCGTCACCGCGGAGAACCACTCCGTCCAGCCGGACACGTCCTCGGCCAGCGCGCGGTGGACCGTCTCCGGGGGAGCGGTGATCTCCCGGGCGAAGACGTGCCGTACGGGCGCGGTCCCGACGAAGTCGAGACCCACCTCACGCAGCAGATGAGCCATGGACGAAACCCCCTGTGCCGACGCTGGACCGGGCACGCCACCCTAGCTGGCGCTCCGTCAGCTGTCTGCACCGCGAGACGTCACCGGTCTCAGAGGTCCGCATCCATGTCGGGCTCGCCCGCCACCACCAGCCGCAGATGCTCCGCGATCTCCGAGCGCGCCTCGCTCTCCAGACCGGAGTCCGTCACCAGCGTGTCGATCTGCTCAAGCGCCGCGAACGAACTCAGCCCCACCACACCCCACTTGGTGTGGTCGGCGACGACCACGACCCGGCGCGCCGACTGCACCAGACGCCGATTGGTCTCGGCCTCCGCGAGATTCGGCGTGGACAGACCGGCCTCGACCGATATGCCGTGCACTCCGAGGAAGAGCATGTCGAAGTGGAGCGCCGCGATCGCCTGATCGGCCACCGGGCCCACCAGCGAATCGGAGGGAGTGCGAACCCCGCCGGTCAGCACGACCGTGGCCGCGCCCTGCCGGGGGCCCGACGTGCGCTGCGCGGCGTGGAAGACGTCGGCCACCCGCACCGAGTTCGTGACCACCGTCAGGTCGGGCACGTCCACCAGCTGGTGTGCCAGCGCGTACGTGGTCGTACCGCCCGACAGTGCGATCGCCGTGCCCGCCGCGACCAGCTCGGCCGCCGACCGCGCGATGTCCTCCTTGGCAGTCAGCTCCAGACCCGACTTGGCCTCGAAGCCCGGCTCATGGGTGCTGGCCTCGACCACCGGGACCGCGCCGCCGTGCACCTTCTCGAGCACGCCCTGCCGGGCGAGCGCGTCGAGATCGCGGCGCACCGTCATGTCCGACACGCCGAGCTTGCGGGTCAGCTCGTTGACACGCACCCCGCCTCGGCGCCGTACCTCGTCCAGGATCAGGGCGCGCCGCTGCTCCGCGAGGAGGTTCTGATTCTCACTCACGTACGCTCCGGTCCTTTCGCCTCAAGCCGTCCGACACGCCCTGCGCACCTGCTCTGATAAGGACATTCTCGCCCCTCCCGGTGCGCGGGACGTCCCATCCTCGCACGGGTCGGTACCGGTCGCGCCACTGACCGTACCGACGCGCGCATGTCACTTCCGCATCTGCCGTTCCCCTGTTCTTCACACGGATCGGGGAGATTCCGTGACGAGAGGTGTACGGGACCTCCCACGGGGAGATCCTTGTGCCCGCACGGACAGAAGCCGAAGGCTCGTCACGGGGGAAGTGCGAAAGTGAATCGTGCGCAGGACCGCGCCGCAGCCCTGGAACTCCTGGTCCACGGGGTCGGCGGCACCACACCGCAGGAGATGCTCGACGATCCGCGCACGGTGCGGATCACCGGCGACGACACGGCCGCCGTGTTCCGCCGCGCCGACGACGTCGACGCCGAGGACCGGCCGGACGACCACCGGGACGGCCCGGTGCCCGAGGCCTACGTCTGGTGCAACCTCACCTCGGGAAACGGCGCACGCGCCCTGTGGCTGCTGTTACTGCCGTTCATGGTGGTCAACCTCGCCCACTGGATGCGCCCCACCACACAGGACCGCACACGGACGGTGCGGCTGTACGGCCTGCTCGTACGGCTCGCCGGGCTGACGCTGACGGTGCTGCTCGTCGCGGCCGCGTGCGAGGTCGCCCTCGACCTCACGGCCTGGCAGTGCGCGGGCACACGCGCGTGCGCCGACCGGCACAGCTGGCTGGGCTTCCTGTCGCCGCTCGCCTCGGACGGCGGCTGGTGGAGCCGGCCCGGCCGCAGGCTCGCCCTCGCGGCCCTGGTGCCCGCCGCGCTGACCGGCCTGCTCTGGTACCTCTCCCGCCGTACCTGGAGCGCGTACGAGTCCCAGCAGCCGATGTCCCGCGAGCCCGAGCCCGACGAGGAGTCCGGCGGCACCTCCCTGGGCCGCCCCGGCTTCTGGTACGGCCGTCGCCTGGTCGCACGGCTGCGCGCCGCGCACACCGCCGCCGGCCTGCTGACCGTCGCCGCGGCGGTCGGCGCGGCAGCTGCCCGCTTCGACCGCAGGGCCGGTGGCCCCGCGCTCCTGGACGCCCTGGGATGGCTCCTGGAAGCGGCGATCCTCACCGGCGCGGCCGTCGTGGTGTGGGTGGTCTGCCGCCGGGGCCGCAGCGAGAACCGTCTCGACCGGGAACTCGACGAGCATCTCGTACGGCGCCTGCCGCTCGCCGCCCTCGTCCTGCTGCTGCTCGCCCTGGTGTACGCCGGGTGGGAACGCCCGGGCTGGCAGTCGGTGGGCCGCCTCCCGGGCGACCCCACCTTCGGCGCGATCGCATTCCTCCAGGGCCTGCTCGTGATCGTGCTCGCCGTCGTCGCCCACGTCCTTCACCGCACCCGGCCCGACCCGCGCACCGCGATGCGCGGCCTCGGCGGGCCGGCCGTGGTCATGCTGGCCTGCGCCCTCGGCGGGGTGATGTCGGGCGGCGTCGCCCAGCGGGTCGCCGACTGGCTGGACGGCACGCACGCGTCCATCGCAGGCCCGCCGGTCCTGCTGACCTGGCAGGCGTCCGTGATCCCGCCGCTGCTGGTCCTCCTGCTGCTGCTCTGCGGCGGGCTGGCATGGCGCGCGTGGCTGCTGCGCCGCACCGAGCTGGGCACGGTGGAGCTCGACTACGCCGGGGAGCCCCGGGACGCCGCACGCACCCGCCGGATCGCCAGCACGCGCGCGATGGCCACGCTCACCGACCGCGCCCCTCTCCTCGTCGCCGTCACCTCCACCGCGACCCTGCTCCTGGGCGCCGGAGCCCTGGTCGGCGCGATGACGACCGACGAGACACCCAGCGAGGCCGCCGACGGGACGTACGCCTTCGTGCACGGCGCCGCCGAGACCGCGCAAGCGCTGGGCTCCTGGCTGATCGGCCTCGGCTTCATACTCTTCGTCACCTGGGGCCGGCGTGCCTACAAGGACGCCTCCGCACGGCGCACCATCGGCATCCTGTGGGACGTCGGCACCTTCTGGCCCCGCGCCGCCCACCCCTTCGCCCCACCCTGCTACGCCGAGCGCGCGGTGCCCGACCTCACGTGGAGGATGGCGACCTGGACCCGCGCCGAGGACGGCCGCCGCCTCGTGATCTCCGGGCACTCCCAGGGCAGCGTGCTCGCGGCCGCGGCGGTCTGGCAGCTGACGCCGACCGACCGCAAGCGGGTCGCGCTGCTGACCTACGGCTCCCCGCTGGAACGCCTCTACGGCCGTTGGTTCCCGGCCCACTTCGGCTCGGCCGCCCTCGCGTCCCTGCACGCCGAGCTGGACTGCTGGCGCAACCTGTACCGCGTCACCGACCCCATCGGCGGCCCGGTCCGGCTGCCCGGCAGCTGCACCCCCGAAGTGGACCGCGCGGCGCTCAAGGACCCCTTGGCGTACGGCCGTACCCCCGAACACCCCCTGCCCGCCCCGATTCTCGGCCACGGCGACTACCAGGCGGACCCGGCGTTCGCCGAGGAGCGGGAGCGGCTGCTGGCGCGACTGAAACCGGAGGTGCCCGCACAGCGGCCGGAGGTCGGTGCCGAGGGCTGATCCGACCGGGTGGATGCAGGCGCCGAGGTCAGCCCAGCTCGGGCAGGTCCTCGGCGTACAGCAGCGTGAGCTCGTCCGTGCTCGGCTCTTCGAGCTGGGCGACCCGGCTCGCGTGCCGCTCCACCATCGCCTCGAAGGTCTGGCGCGCCGTACGGCCGTTGCCGAACGCCGGACCCTTGGGGAGGGCCGTGAAGTACTTCAGGAGGGCCTCGGCAAGTCCGGGGCCGAGCCGGTACTCGTGCTCCTCGGCCTGCTGCTCCACGATCCGCAGCAGTTCCTCGGGGCCGTAGTCGCTGAAGGTGATGGTCCGTGAGAAGCGGGATGCCACCCCGGGGTTGATCGAGAGAAAGCGCTCCATCTCGGCCGTGTAGCCCGCCACGATGACGACGACCGCGTCCCGGTGGTCCTCCATCAGCTTCACCAGGGTGTCGATGGCCTCCTTGCCGAAGTCCCGGCCCGAGTCCTCCGGCGACAGCGCGTAAGCCTCGTCGATGAACAGCACACCGCCGCGCGCCTTGTCGAAGGCCTCCTGCGTGCGGATCGCGGTGGAGCCGATGTGCTCACCGACCAGGTCGACGCGGGACACCTCGACCAGATGCCCCTTCTCCAGGACACCCAGGGAGGCGAGAATCTCGCCGTAGAGGCGGGCGACCGTCGTCTTGCCGGTGCCCGGGGAGCCGGTGAAGACCAGGTGGCGCTTGACGGACGCCGCCTTGAGGCCCGCTTGCTGGCGGCGTCGGCCCACCTCGATCATGTCGGTGAGGGCGCGTACCTCGCGCTTGACGCTCTCCAGGCCCACCAGCGCGTCCAGTTCACCCAGGACGGCCTTGGACGTCCGAGACGGCTTCTCGGGCTCCGCGGCGGCGATGAGCGGCTCCTGCTCGGTGCTGCGCTGCCCGGGGATCGCGCCGAGCAGCCCGGGGGACTGATTCGCCGTCTGCACGGCGGGTTCCGGCGCCGAGGGCGGCTGCCTGAGGCCCGCGCTCTCGTCGCTGGTGCAGTCCTCCACGTCGGGGCCTGCGCCGGCCATGTCCGGGCCGCCCTCGGCGAACTCGTACCCGCCCCGCGCGCACCGCTCCGTACGGCACTTTCGCAGCGTCGTACGGGAGCCGTCGATCACATGGAAGCCATAGCCGGCGCTGCCCCTAACCCGGCAGTTCAGGAACGTGCCCCGGCCGCCCGCCGATACGTAGAACCCGGCCTCCGCCGGGGACTCGACCGTGCAGCGCTCGATGGTGGGGTCGGCGCCCTTGGTGACGATCACGCCGGTCTGGGTGCCGTCCAGGGTGCAGTTGTTGAGGGTGCCGCCACTGCCGTGGTCCCGGAACCATGCGCCCGTCGCCGCGTCCCGGATCCGGCAGTCGTCGAGCTGCGCGGTGGCGCCGTCGCTGACCGACACGGCCGTGTTGCGCACCTGCGACAGGTCGCTGTCCACGACGTCCGCGCGCGAGCCGCGGTCCAGGACGAACAGCGCGTCCGGCACGTCGTGCACCCGGCAGGAGTCCAGCACGGCGGTGGCGCCGTCGCTGACCCACACCGCCGGGTAGTCCCCTGTGCTGTCGAAGATCTCGCACTGGTTGGCGTCCACGCGCGTGCCCGGGTCCCACACCGACAGGCCGTTGCGACCGAACTGACGCACCGTCGTGCGGGTCAGGGTGAGCACGGAACGGGAGCGCAGATCGACCGCGTTCTCCGGGATGTCGTGGATACGGCAGTCGGCCAGGGTCAGCACGGCGTCCGTGTCGAGCGTGACGCCGTCGGCGGTGGTGCGGTGCACGTCGCAGTCGGTCAGGTGGGCGGTGGCCCGTCCGGTGATCTGGACGCCGGAGCCCCGGACCTCGTAGATCTCGCAACCCACCGCTTCCAGAGCGGAGTTCTCACCGGTCGCTGTCAGCCCCGAGCCTGAGGCGTGGTGCACTCGGCAGCGGTCCAGGCGGGGGTGCGCGCCACCGCGTACGGCGATGCCGGCCTGGCCGGCCGCGACGACCTCGCACTCCTCGAACACGCCGCCCCCGCCGTCGAGTACGGCGATGCCGATGCCCGCGGGGTTGTCGACGGTGCAGCGGCGCACGGTCGGCCGCGCGCCGCCCCGCACCTCGATCCCGGCAGCGGAGCGCGTGACGATGCGGACGTCCGACAGCTCCGGGGTGCCCTCCTCGACGAGCAGCGCGGGTGCCGCAGCGTCCTGGCCCTCGACGTGCAGGTCCTGAACCACCGCCGAGGCGCGCACGGTCAACGGCACACCGTCCAGGGGAGCGATGCGCACCGAGCCCGGGGAGCCCTCGGGGCCGCGCAGGGTCACCGCTCGCTGGACGACGAGGTTCTCCCGGTAGGTGCCCGGTGCGACGGTGAGGACGTCACCGTCGGTCGCGGCCTCCAGGGCTGCGGCGAGCGATGCGTACTCACCCGTGCGGCGCCGCCACCGCGATGTGCCGGTGTGCGTCACCTGGACCGTGCCCTGTGCCATGGCGTTGATGTGCCCCCACCTCGTAGTACGCGGGTTTTGCTCCCGGAGAGTTCGGCCGCTCCACCGTAGCGTGCGCGCGGGTGGTGGGTTGACCAGAGCGGTAAGGCCGTCAGCTGCCGGTGCCGGTCCGGCCCCAGTCCGGACCGGCCTTGTCCCAGGCCTGGTCCCAACGCGCGTACCGGCGGCGGACCATGCGCCAGACGACCAGCCGTCTGCCGCCCTCGACAAGGCCGATGGCCAGCAGGGCCGCACCGACCCCGGCGAGTACGGCGTGCGTCGCCGCGGTCGCGGAGTCCAGGGGGCGGGCCACTGTGCGGCCCTGCTGGTCGGTCCATATCCTGAACTGGTCGCCGGGCTGAGGGGTGTCGAGGCTCGCCATGACCTGCCCCTGGTGCACGCTGCCGTCCGGCGCGGTCCAGTCGGCCACGACGCGGGTGCGACGCTCCCGTCCGGTGGTGGCCTCGGGGTCGGTGTCCAGCGGGGAGCCCTCCAGCTCGCGGATCACGGTCGCCGTCACCAGGTGCCGGGACGCGCGCTGGTCGCGCACGGAGTCCTGAAGGGTGTCCTGCGCGAGGCCGCCGACCAGGGAGCCGACGACGGGCGTGACGACCAGGATCAGCAGCAGGGCCGCGAGGGCGACCCAGGCCTCGGCCAGATCGGTCGCACGGCACAGCGGATTGTGCCGCCAGCGCCAGAGTCCGCTGATCGCCCGCATGCCCGGCCACCCCCTTCCCGCTCCGTGATAGCCCCTGCCGGAGCCGCTCACCCGCGAGCCCGGCGAAGAGAGAGCGAAATCACCTGCCGCCAGGGCTTCTCATGAACTTCTCACGAAATGCCCAACGCGCGGGCCCCCGGCCTCGGTTCCCGCATGTCGCCGCCCACGGAAGATCTTTCTCAGCCGGCTCTTTCAGTCGTCTTGGTCAGTCGAGGACCGTGACCGGGTCGCCGGCCCGGATCGTGCCTCGGGAGAGGGGCACCAGGTTCTGGCCGAACACCAGCTTGCCGCCCAGCCGGCGGTGCCTGCCCAGGGTGTGCAGGGGCTCCCTGCCACGCTCGGCGGTGGCCTGGTCGGTCGTGGTCACCACACAGCGGCCGCACTTCTTGGCGACACGGAAGGTGACCTCGCTGATGGCGATGCGCGACCAGTCGTCCTCGGCCCAGGCGGCGGTGCCCGACACGACGACGTTCGGCCGGAAGCGGTTCATGGGCAGCGGGCCCTCGGCCGGGTGATCACCTCGGGCCAGGAGGGAGTTGAGGGCGTCGAGGGAGGCGGTCGTGGTGACCAGCAGCGGGTAGCCGTCGGCGAAGCTGACCGTCTCGCCCGGCAGGGCGTACTCCGGGTCGACGGGCCGGGAGGTGCCGGGATCGGCCATGTGCACGAGACGTGCCTGGACGCCGAGAAACGTGCTGCACCAGTCGTGCGCGGCCTCGTCCTCGGCGGGGGCCGCTTCGACCTTGTCGCGGAAGATCTCCATCGGCACCGTGCCGGACGCGTGCGGCACGGGCACGGTCAGCGGGTCCATGCCGGGCGCGGACAGGCGGACACCGCCGCCGGGCAACAGCTCGGCGGCGGCCAGGGCGAGATGCGGTTGCTGGCGCTGCGTCACGACCTTTCCCCCTGCGTCGATCAGCGCCCAGCGTCGATCCCCGGCCAGCCCCCAGGGCTCCACGACGGCTGTCCGGGGCGTGGTGCCCCGGAACGCCTTGACCGGATGAACGTGGATCGACTGCAGCTGCGCTTGCCCCATGGAGTCATCGTGCCAGGTGGCGACAACAACCCGGAGGGGGAGGGATCAGTAGCCGCGGTACTGCTGGTTGTTGTACGGGTCCTGGTAAGGAGCCGCGGCGGGCCGGGGAGCCGCGGGGCGCATCGCCTCGTAGCCCATGCCGCCGGGGGCCACCGGGCGAGGCTGCTGCGCCTGCGGACCCGGATAGCCGCGCGGCGCGCCCTGCTGCGGGATGTAGGCGGCAGGCGCATGCTGCAGCGGAGCGGGCTGCTGCGCATGCGGATAGCCGTAGGAGGGCTGGGACGGGGCCGCCGGGAGGGCGGGCAGTGCCGACGGGAGCGCGGGCAGGTGGCTGCCCGGGGCGTCGTACGCGGCGGGGACCCGGATCGGGGCGATCTGCGGGGTGCCCCGCTCGGCCACGAGCGAGTCGTAGATCGGAGTGTCCGGGAAGGAGGCGGAGTAGTAGCCGCCGCCATAGGTGGAGCGGGGGGAGGTCATGGCACATAAGGTAAGCCCACGATGTGCTGGTTGGGGAGACCGATAAGAGGGTTGTTTTATGTGTCCGCAGTGACGCTGGATCCCCAATGCGAGCGAACTTGGCAAAAAGGGACGCCAATCCGCGTTCGGATCGTGTAAATGCCGAGTTCCGGGCGGGTTACCGGCGGTTGACCGGCGGTGTTCATCCGCCCCTCATGGGAGTTCGATGTCGCGGGGAATAGGTTGACCCTGTAAGAAGCCGATGAGCTGCCAGGACATGCCTGGCACGGTGACCCGTGATGGGGGCGGACATGTCAATGCCGAAAGGATCGAATGTTCCGGTGCCGACGACGGCACTGCGGGTCGAATTGGGCTGGCGGTCCGGACCGGGCGTGCCCGACGCGGACGCCTCGGCGCTGTTGCTGGTCGGCGGAAAAGTCCGCTCCGACGGGGACTTCGTCTTCTACAACCAGCCCGAGCACTCCTCCGGCGCCGTCCGGCACGAGGGCAAGCGGGACGCCGGCGGCCGGGTGACCGACAGCGTGCTCGTCGACCTTGCGCGCGTGGAGCCCGCGATCGAGACCGTCATCCTCGCCGCCTCCTCGGACGGCGGATCGTTCGGCCAGGTCCCGGACCTCTACATCGAGGTCAAGGATGCCGCCCAGGGCACCGCCGTCGCCCGCTTCGACAGTACGGGCGCCACCGTCGAAACAGCCTTCGTCCTCGGTGAGTTCTACCGCCGTCAGGGCGCCTGGAAGTTCCGCGCCGTCGGTCAGGGCTACAGCAGTGGCCTCGAGGGCCTGGCCACCGACTACGGCATCGCGGTCGACGAACCCCAGAGCGCGGCACCCGCTTCCGCGCCCGGAGCCCCGCCGGTCGCGCCCCCGACGACCACGCCCGCACCCCCGCCGCCGGCGATGCAGCCGCCCGCCATGCCGCCGGTGCCCCCGCCCGCACCCCAGGCGCCGCCGGTCAGCCTGAGCAAGGTGACGCTGACCAAGGCGGCACCCTCGGTGTCCCTGACGAAGCAGGGCGGCACCTCGGGCGCCATGCGCGTCAACCTCAACTGGGAGGTGCGCAAGCAGTTCTCGGGCTGGGCGAGCAAGCTGGGCCGCCCGGTCGCCATGCACAACGACCTCGACCTCGACCTGTGCGCCCTGTACGAGCTGACCGACGGCAGCAAGGGAGTCATCCAGTCCCTCGGCAATGCCTACGGCGCCCTGCACCAGCCGCCGTACATCCACCTCGACGGCGACGACCGCACCGGTGCCGTGGCCGCCGGGGAGAACCTCACCGTCAACCTCGACCACCTGCGGGCCTTCCGGCGCATCCTGATCTTCGTGACCATCTACCAAGGTGCGCGTTCCTTCGCCGACCTGCACGCCACGGTCACCCTCGCACCGCAGCACGGCGCCCCGATCGACTTCTCGCTCGACGAGTGCACGGTCCCCTCGACCGTGTGCGCGCTCGCGCTGATCACCAACACCGGCAGCGACCTGGTCGTCCAGCGCGAGGCCCGCTACCTGGTGCCCGAGCGCGGGGTGAGCCCGCAGCGCACGGTCGACCACGCGTACGCGTGGGGCATGAACTGGACGCCCGGCCGCAAGTAGTCAGCCCTCGTCGGACACCGCGTCCGGACGTGCGTAGGTGCGGCCCTTCCAGGCCGCGCCGCGCCCCCGGTAGTGCTGCACCGCGGAGTCGACCGTCATCAGGAGATAGAGGAACGCGGTGAACGGCAGCAGGGGAGCGAGCCACAGCGGCTGGCGGTAGTAGCGGAGCATCGGCACATACGTCCCCGTCATCACCAGCCACGCGAGGCCGCCGACGACCGCCGTCACCGTGTCCCCGCCGGCCGGCCCCGCGACGACGGCCACGGGGGGCACCAGGTAGACCAGCGCGAGCCCGGCGACCGTCCCGGCCAGCAGCAGCGGGTTGTGCCGCAACTGCGCGTACGCGCTTCGCGAGACCATGCGCCACAGGTCGCGCAGCCGCGGATACGGGCGCACGCTGTCCACCCGCTCCGCCAGCCCCAGCCAGATGTGGCCGCCGCCGCCCTTGACGGCCCGCGCGAGCGCCACGTCGTCGATGACGGCGTGCCGGATGGCGTCGGGAATCCGCGCCCGCTCGGCTGTCTCGGCACGCAGCAGGACGCAGCCGCCCGCCGCGGCCGCCGTACGTGTCCCCTTCCTACCGATCCGGCGGAACGGATACAGCTGCGCGAAGAAGTAGACGAAGGCCGGCACGACCAGCCGTTCCCACAGACTCTCCACCCGTAGCCGGGCCATCTGAGAGACGGCGTCAAAGCTTCCGGTGCGCGCCGCCGCGACCAGCTCCCGCAGACTGTCGGGTGCATGTGCGATGTCGGCGTCCGTCAGAAGCAGGTACTCGGGGTCCCGCGCGCGTGCCAGGCCGATGCCGTGGCGCACCGCCCAGAGCTTGCCGGTCCAGCCGGCCGGTGGTTCGCCGGGGGAGTCCACGGTCAGCGGCAGTCCACCGTGCCGCCGGGCGAGCTCGCGCGCCAGCTCCCCCGTGCCGTCCGTGCTGCCGTCGTCGATCAGGAAGATCTCCGCGCGCCCCGGATAGTCCTGGGCGAGCAGCGACGGCAGAGCGGCCGGAAGGACCGCAGCCTCGTCGCGCGCGGGGACGACGACACAGACCGACGGCCACCCGTCCGGTGCCGTCCGATGCGGAAGCCTGACGTCCGTACGCCAGAAGAAGCCCTGGCAGAGCAGCAGCCACAGCCAGGCGGCGAGTGATCCGGCGGCGGTCCACGCGATGGCGCTCACGCGCGAAGTCTGCCCCACCCCGGGGGCCCGCAAGGGGCCATCGACTATCGTGGCCGGGTGAAGATCGCGCTGATGGACTCCGGAATCGGCTTGCTCGCGGCCACCGCCGCGGTACGGCGTCTGCGCCCCGACGCCGATCTCGTGCTTTCACTCGACCCGGACGGCATGCCCTGGGGTCCCCGGACCCCCGAGGATCTCACCCGGCGTGCCGTGGCTGTCGCCGACGCCGCCGCCGCGCACCGGCCCGACGTGCTGATCATCGGCTGCAACACCGCGTCCGTGCACGCGCTGCCCACCCTGCGCTCCCGCCTCGAGCCGGCCATTCCGGTCATCGGCACGGTCCCGGCGATCAAGCCGGCCGCGGCCGGCGGCGGACCCGTCGCGATCTGGGCCACTCCCGCCACCACCGGCAGCCCCTACCAGCGCGGGCTCATCGAGGACTTCGCCGACGGCGTCACCGTCACCGAGGTGCCGTGCTTCGGGCTGGCCGAGGCGGTCGAGCATGCGGACCAGACGGCGATCGAGGCCGCTGTGGCCGCGGCCGCCGCGCTGACCCCCGAGGACGTGACGACCGTCGTCCTGGGCTGCACGCATTACGAGCTCGTCTCCGACCGTATCCGCGCAGCCGTCCAGCGCCCCGGCTTTCCGCCGCTCGTCCTGCACGGCTCCGCCGGAGCGGTCGCCGCGCAGGCGCTGCGCCGACTGGGCGAACAGCCCGCCGCCACGGCTGAAGCGAACGGCACCCTGACGGTGCTGCTGAGCGGCCGCGAGGGAACGCTCCCCGAGCACGCCCTCGCCTACGACGAAGGCCGTCTCCTGCAGGCGATCAGCCCCGCCCGGTAACCGGCGGTCACCAAGCGGACGCTCGCGGTCCGGCGTGGCCCGGTCGGCGTATTCACCCTCTGCAGCGCGGTACCAGCAGAGCGAAACCTGAGTAACCTCATAGGCATGAGGGACCACCCCCACGGCAGGAAACCGCACCCCGATGTCTGGACCGGGCGGGCGACCAACCGGGTCCAATGGCTGCTGGCGCTCGTCGGCGGCGCTTGCATGGCGCTCGGGATCGAGCTGGCCATCGACTCGCCGTGGACGGAGGGCATCCTCCCGCTCGTCATGGCCGTCGTCGGCTGCATCGCGGCCGGGCTGCTGGTCCTCTTCGGCACTCTGGCGTTCGTGCACGTGGCCCTGAAGGTCGACCAGGAGTGCCTCGAGGTGCGCTGCGGCCACATCGGTGTGCCGCGCCGCCGAATCCCCCTGTCCGAGGTGGTGGGCGCCGACTTCGTCCCGAACGTCACGCCGCGTCATTGGGGCGGCTGGGGCTACCGGTGGCGGCCCGAGAAGGGCACCGCGGTCGTCGTACGGCGTGGTGAGGGCCTGGTGCTGCAGCTGTGGGACGGGCACACGTTCACGGTCACCGTGGACGACGCGGAGGCAGCCGTACGAGTCATCAGGGACCGGCTGCGGACGCGGGAGCCCGACACAGCGCTCTGAGCACCTCCCCGTAAGCGGGTCCCTCGGCGGCCCGGTGTGTCGGCGGACCCCCTACATCCCGCCCCGAGTCATGACGCCGGCCGCTCACCACGCGCGTGTGCGTCCGGCTCGCGCGGCGACGGCACTTCGGTGATCGGACGTGCTGTGGCCAGTCCCGCCAGCAGGCCGGCGCCCACCGACACGGTGGTGAAGCTGAGCGCATTGCCGACCGCTGCGATAGCCGCCAGTGCCGTCAGGGCCGCGCCCGCGGTGAGCGCGACCGGGGTGGGGCGCGCGGTGCGCCACAGCGCGAACAGCATCCAGCAGAACGCCGCTGCCAGCAGCAGCACGCCGATGACTCCCTGCTCCGCCGCCTGCTGCAACAGCGCCGAGTGCGGCTTGCCGTCGGACGACAGCGTCTCGCTCGCCGTCGTACTGAGCTCCCCGAAGCGCCCTGGGCCCGCCCCCAGGACCGGCTCCCGGCCCGCCAGGTGCGCGGCGTCGTGCCACAGCTCGATCCGGTGCCGGGTGAGCTGACCCTCCAGCCAGGCGGCGAGCCCGTCGGGCGCCGCGTTGCTCGCGACCGTCCAGGTCAGTCCGGTGACCGCCGTCGCGCTCAGGGCCAGCCCGGCGATGCCCACGCCGCGATGGCGGAGGTGTCCGGCGGCGAGGGAGCACAGCACTACGGCGGAGCAGGCGACGAAGCCGCTGGTCGAGCCCAGCACCGCCGCGGTCACCGCGATGGCGACGGCCAGCGCGCGCAGGCCGAGTCGCAGGGCAACTGCCGAGGCGGTCCAGGCTGCGCAGCACGCGGCGCCGGCGGCGAGAGTCAGGACGGCTGCGGTGGCCCCGGCGTGGCCCAGCGGGACGTCGATCCGTGGCCCGGGGGAGAGGTGCGGAACGGCCAGGGTCAGGCTCACTCCGGCCAGTGCTCCGGCGCAGGGCGCGGCGACGGGCAGGAGCGCCCCGCTGATCCGGCCCGCGGCATAACCGGCGGACACGGCGAGGATCGCGAGCAGGACACCTTCGGGGCGGCCGTCGTGCACGGCAGCCGAGATCAGCGACCAGGCGGCGCAGGCTCCCAGCACCACTACGCCCGTCGCGTCAGAAACGTTTCGTCTGTCGTCGTCCTCATCCGGACCTGCCGCAGACGTCATCCCCGTGACACCCACCCCGCCCCCCGAACCCGGTCCCCCGACCTGTGACGGGCCCCGGCCGCCCGGACCTGACCGGCCGGTACGACTGAGGCTCCGGCATACCGTAACGGGTGATGGGCGATTTGTGGACGTGTCGTGCAGGAACGATGCGTCACACGAAATCCCGGGGGATCGGGGGATGCACCGTGCGAGTCGGCCCGAGGCGGACGGACCGGACCGGGCGTGTGGGCCGGGGACCCTGCGACCACGCGTGTGCGCGGGCCCTCGCCGGCACCGGACCGCGCTGTCGGAGCCAAGGTCGGCCGCCGTACACTCCCGGAGTGACCGTCACCGCAACTTCCGTGGGCGAGTCGGACCAGTTGGAGCCGCAGATCGCGACCGCCTCGCGCGCGGCACGGCTGGCGCGCCGCCTGGTTCCGGCCCTCGCCGCGGCGCTCTCCGGAGTGCTGCTCTACGTCAGCTTCCCGCCCCGCACCCTGTGGTGGCTGGCCCTGCCGGCCTTTGCTGTCTTCGGCTGGGTGCTGAGCGGCCGCAGCTGGAAGGCGGCCTTCGGCCTCGGCTATCTCTTCGGGCTCGGCTTCCTGCTGCCGCTGCTGGTGTGGACCGGCGTGGAGGTCGGACCCGGTCCCTGGCTCGCACTGGTCGTGATCGAGGCGATCTTCGTCGCGCTGGTGGGCGTGGGCGTCGCCGCGGTGTCGAAGCTGCCGGGCTGGCCGCTGTGGGCGGCGGCGCTGTGGATCGCCGGGGAAGCGGCACGCGCGCGTGCGCCCTTCAACGGCTTCCCCTGGGGCAAGATCGCGTTCGGTCAGGCCGAGGGCGTCTTCCTGCCGCTCGCCGCGGTGGGTGGCACACCTGTGCTCGGCTTCGCGGTCGTCCTGTGCGGATTCGGCCTCTACGAGGTCGTACGCCTGGCTGTCGAGGCGCGGCGCACACGGGCCGTACAGCGGTCCACTGCTGCGGTCGCCCTGCTGAGCGTGGCCGTACCGGTGGTGGGCGCGGTGGCCGCCCGGCCCCTGGTGAGCGACAAGGCGGAGGACGGCACCGCGACGGTCGCGGTGATCCAGGGCAATGTGCCGCGCGCCGGCCTGGACTTCAACGCCCAGCGGCGGGCCGTACTGGACTACCACGTGCGGGAGACCGAGCGCCTGGCCGCCGAGGTCAAGGCGGGCAAGGTCGCCCGGCCCGACTTCGTGCTGTGGCCCGAGAACTCCTCGGACATCGACCCGTTCGCCAACGCCGACGCCCGTGCCGTCATCGACAGGGCCGCCAAGGCGATCGGCGCACCCATCTCCGTCGGCGGTGTCGTGGAGCGGGACGGCAAGCTGCTCAACGAGCAGATCCTGTGGGACCCGGTCAAGGGGCCCATCGACACGTACGACAAGCGGCAGATCCAGCCGTTCGGCGAGTACCTGCCGCTGCGTTCGCTCGTCGGGGCGATCAACGAGAACTGGACCTCCATGGTCCGCAAGGACTTCAGCCGGGGCAGCGAGCCGGGTGTGTTCACCATGGACGGCGCCAAGGTCGGCCTCGTCACCTGCTACGAGGCCGCCTTCGACTGGGCCGTGCGCTCCGAGGTCGTCGACGGCGCCCAGATGATCTCCGTGCCGAGCAACAACGCGACCTTCGACCGCAGCGAGATGACCTACCAGCAGCTCGCCATGTCGCGCGTCCGTGCGGTCGAGCACAGCCGGACCGTCACCGTGCCGGTGACCAGCGGTGTCAGCGCGATCATCATGCCGGACGGGACGATCACACAGCGGACGGGCATGTTCGTGCCCGACTCGCTGGTCCAGAAGGTGCCGCTGCGCTCCACCGAGACGCCCGCCACGCGGCTCGGCATCCTCCCGGAGATCGCGTTGCTGCTGGTCGCCGCGGGCGGTGTCGGCTGGGCGATCGGAGCCGGGATGCGCGCACGACGCGCCGGTGAGGTCTAGCGGTACGCCGCTCGGACGCCCCCGGAACCCGCAGGGGGCGCCGCCACCGGCCCGTTAGGGTCGGGGCCATGGCTACTCCTGACTTCATTCGTACGGTCCGGGCCTCGGCCGGCCATCAGCTGCTGTGGCTTCCGGGCGTCAGCGCCGTCGTCTTCGACGACCAGGGACGGGTCCTGCTGGGGCAGCGCGCCGACAACGGCAAGTGGACGGTGATCAACGGCATCCCGGACCCGGGCGAGCAGCCCGCCGCTGCCGCCGTGCGGGAGGTGTACGAGGAGACGGGTGTCCGATGCGTCGCCGAGCGGGTCGTCCTCATCAGGTCGGGAGGCGAGGTCACCTATCCCAACGGTGACATGTGCCAGTTCATGGACGTCACCTTCCGCTGCCGGGCCGTCGGTGGCGAGGCGTGGGTGAACGACGACGAGTCCCTGGAGGTGGGATGGTTCGAGGTGGACGCGCTGCCTGCGATGGACGAACGTCAGCTGTTCCGGATCAAGCAGGCGCAGTGCGATGAACCCACGTGGTTCGAGCCTATGACTTCGGACTGAAGTATGGGTTGTGGCCATATGTGGTCAGGCGAGGGCGCTGCCTAGGGTCGAGCCATGACCCCGCCCAGCACTCTTCCTGCTCAAGGCTCGCCGGCGCCTTCTCCGCTCGACCTCGGCGGCCGCACCGCCCTTGTCACCGGCGCCGCGGGCGGCATCGGCCGCGCCTGCGCGCTACGGCTCGCGGGCGCGGGAGCCAAGGTGAGAGCGGTCGACCGGGACGCCGCGGGGCTGGAAGAGCTCGCGGAGCGCAGCACGGGGCTCGCGGGCGCCGTCGAGCCGCAAGTCCTGGACCTCACCGACCTGGACGCCGCCGAGCTCGCCGCCGCCGGCACCGACATCCTCGTCAACAACGCCGGGTTGCAACTCGTGCGCCCCATCGAGGAGTTCCCGCCGGACGTCTTCCACACGGTGCTCACCGTGATGCTGGAGGCGCCGTTCCGGCTCATCCGTGGCGCCCTGCCCCATATGTACGGGCAGGGCTGGGGCCGCATCGTCAATGTGTCCTCCGTCCACGGGCTGCGCGCCTCGGCCTTCAAGTCGGCCTATGTGGCCGCCAAGCATGGTCTGGAGGGACTCTCCAAGACCGCCGCCCTGGAGGGCGCACCCCATGGCGTGACCTCCAACTGTGTGAACCCCGCCTATGTGCGCACCCCACTGGTCGAGAAGCAACTCGCCGACCAGGCCGAGGCGCACGGCATTCCCGAGGAGCGGGTGCTGACCGAGGTGCTGTTGCAGGACAGCGCGGTCAAGCGGCTCATCGAACCGGAGGAGGTCGCTGAGGCCGTGGCGTATCTGTGCAGCCCGTCGGCGTCTTTCGTGACCGGTACCTCGCTCGTGCTGGACGGTGGCTGGACCGCGCACTGATCGCGCGTGCTGATCGGGTGCGCTGATCGGTCGTACCGGGCAGCCGTACGGGGCGGTCGTACCGGTCGGCCGGTGCCGGTGGAGTTCCGAGTTATCCACAGGGCTGACGAGGTGGCGGTGCGATGAGTAATCCTGTCGGCATGTCTCGCGATCACGTGCAGCCCGCCGAGCGTTCCGCCGCCGATGCCGGAGCGCCCCTGAGCAGCGCCGATGCGGCCCCGAGCAGCGCCGAGGCGCCGTTCCTCGAGCTGCTGGCCCGGGGCGCGTCCGCCGACGCCTACGAGCAGCCGGTGCTGCTCGCCCGCGCCGCGGGCACAGCCAACGAGCGGATAATCGCGCTCGAACAGGCCAAGCTGCTCGCGCTGCGTGTGCGCTCCGAGCTGGAGGGGCGCCGCAGGCGCGAGGCCGAACTGTCCGCCCTCTTCGAGACGGCCCACGACCTGGCCGGGCTCCGGGACCTGGACGCCGTACTGCAGGCGATCGTGCAGCGTGCCAGGTCGCTGCTCGGCACGGACGTCGCCTACCTCAGCCTGAACGACCCGGCCAGGGGCGACACCTATATGCGGGTGACCGAGGGTTCTGTCGCCGCCCGCTTCCAGCAGCTGCGGCTCGGCATGGGGGAGGGCCTCGGCGGCCTGGTCGCGCAGACCGCCCGCCCGTATGTCACCGACGACTACTTCAAGGACGAGCGCTTCCAGCACACCCTCGCCATCGACTCCGGCGTGCGGGACGAGGGGCTGGTCGCCATTCTCGGGGTCCCGCTGATGTTGGGACACCATGTGATCGGCGTCCTCTTCGCGGCGGACCGGCGCGCCCGGGTCTTCGAGCGGGAGCAGATCGCGCTGCTCGGCTCCTTCGCCGCCCTCGCCGCGGCGGCCATCGACACAGCGAACCTGCTCACGGAGACGCGCTCGGCCCTCGCCGACCTGGAGCGGGCCAACGAGATCATCCGTGACCGCAGCGGAGTCATCGAACGGGCCTCGGACGTGCACGACAGGCTCGCCGAACTCGTGCTGCGCGGCGGCGGTGTACACGACGTGGCCGCTGCCGTCTCCGAAGTCCTCGACGGCACGGTCGAGTTCAAGGAGGCCATCGCCGTTCCAGCCGAGGCCCTGGAGATCTCCCGCGTAGAAGGCCACGCGGTGCGGCACGAGGACGACTGGATCGCAGCCGTGGCCGCGGGCGGCGAACTCCTCGGCGCACTGGTCCTGCGCGGCCACCCGGGCCTCGACCCCGTCGACCAGCGCACGTTGGAACGGGCCGGGATGGTCACCTCGCTCCTGCTGCTCGCCCGGCGCTCCGCCGTCGAGGCGGAACAGCGTGTCCGGGGCGAGCTGTTGGACGACCTGCTCGACGCCCGCGCCCGCGACCCGCGGCTGCTGCGCGAGCGCGCGGCGCGGCTGGCCGCCGACCTCGACGCCACCCACGTCGTCCTCGCCGCCCGACTCGAAGCCACCGCGGCCGACGCCGACCAGGAGGCCGCCGCCCGCAGGCGCCTGTGGTCCGCCGCGTCCCACCTCGCCGCCACCCGGCACGGACTGGCCGCCGCCCGCGACGGCGGCACGGTTCTGCTGCTCCCCCTCGAAGCGTCGGACACGGCGACCGACCTGGCCCGCCGCGCCGCCCGCCATCTCGGCACGGCTGTCCACGAGGCGGTCACGGTCGGTGCCTCCGCTCCGGTCGAGAACCTGGCCGCCCACCCGGACGCCGTGGCCGCCGCCTACGAGGAAGGCCGGCGCTGCCTCGACGCCCTGCGGCTGCTCGGCCGCTCCGGGGACGGCGCCGCCGCCGAGGACTTCGGATTCGTGGGACTGCTGCTGGCCGGCGACCGCGACATCGCGGGCTTCGTGGACCGCACGATCGGCAAGGTCGTCTCCTACGACGACCGCCGCGGCACCGACCTAATGCGCACTGTCGACGCATACTTCGCCTGCGGGATGAGCCCGGCCCGCACCAAGGACGAACTGCATGTCCACGTGAACACGGTCGCCCAGCGACTGGAACGCGTCGGCCGCCTCCTCGGCGACGACTGGCAGAGCCCCGCCCGCGCCCTGGAGATACAACTGGCCCTGCGGCTGCACCGGTTGTCCACACCGGCACAGCGCTGACCCCCGCACGCGCTGCGCGTACGGGGGCCGGTTCCCGGACCGAGGTCCGTGGTGCCTCAGACGGTGCGCGCGTCGGCCGGCCGGGCCGTCACTCGCTCCGCGTCGTCCGCGGGCTCGATGTCGGCCAGGTCGCGGTGGCGGGTCTCCTTGGCCAGGCCGACCGCGATCACCGTGAGGACGGCCGCGGCGATGACGTACAGGGAGATCGGGGTGGAGTTGCCGTAGTCGGCCAGCAGAGCGGTGGCGATCAGCGGCGCGGGTGCGCCCGCCGCGACCGAGGCGAACTGCGCGCCGATCGAGGCACCGGAGTAGCGCATCCGGGTCGCGAACATCTCGGAGAAGAAGGCGGCCTGGGGCGCGTACATGGCGCCGTGCAGTACCAGTCCCACGGTCACGGCGAGGATCAGGTTGCCGAAGCCGCCGGTGTCGATGAGCGAGAAGAACGGGAACATCCACAGCCCGACGCCGACGGCGCCCAGCAGGTAGACGGGACGGCGGCCGATCCGGTCCGACAGCGCACCCCAGGCAGGAATGACGGCGAAGTGCACGGCGGAGGCGATCAGTACCGCATTGAGGGCCGTCTGCTTGGAGACGCCGGCCGAGGTGGTGGCGTAGACGAGGATGAAGGCGGTGATGACGTAGTAGCTGATGTTCTCCGCCATACGCGCGCCCATCGCCACCAGCACATCACGCCAGTGGTGCCGCAGTACGGAGACCAGCGGCAGCTTCTCGGCCGTGGCCGCATGCGTGACCTTGCGTGCTTTCGCCTGGGCCAACGCCTGCTTGAAGACAGGCGATTCATCGACAGACAGACGAATCCACAAACCGACGATCACCAGGACACCGGAGAGCAGGAAGGGGATCCGCCAGCCCCAGCTGATGAAGGCGCTCTCCGACAGCACGGCCGTCAGGAGCGACAGCACGCCGGTCGCCAGCAACTGGCCCGCGGGCGCACCGGTCTGCGGCCAGGAGGCCCAGAAGCCACGCCGTCGCGCGTCCCCGTGTTCGGACACCAGCAGCACGGCCCCGCCCCACTCGCCACCGAGCGCGAAGCCCTGCACCAGGCGCAGCACGGTCAGCAGCACGGGCGCCGCGGTGCCGATGGTCGCGTGCGTCGGCAGCAGCCCGATCGCGAAGGTCGCCCCACCCATCAGCAGCAGACTCAACACCAGCAGCTTCTTGCGGCCGAGCCGGTCACCGTAATGCCCGAACACCAGCGCCCCCAGGGGACGCGCGGCGAATCCGACGGCGTATGTCAGGAAGGACAGCAGCGTGCCGACGAGCGGATCGGAGCCGGGGAAGAACAGCTTGTTGAAGACGAGGGCGGCGGCGGAGCCGTAGAGGAAGAAGTCGTACCACTCGATGGTGGTGCCGATGAGGCTGGCGGCGACTATGCGCTTCAGGTTGCCGGGGGTGCCGGGCGTTGGGGGAGCGGATGCTGCGGAGGCCATGTGCGCCACTTCCTCGTGTGCGGTGGGGACGGGTACGTGTCGGCACACCGTAGAAACATGCAGGTCAAGCGCACATGTGGTGGGACAACATAGTTCGGGGCGTGGCTATGCGTCAGGCCCCTACCTCCGCTCAGTGAGCGGCCAGTTAGTGGCTTGAAGAGGGTCGAGATTACCGGTGGCCAGGAAGCGTAGTTGGAGGCGATTTGACGGTGGCGTGCTGGCTCCCGTGCTGGTTTGGTGCTGACCAACCCCACGTCACCACCCGTGCTCGTCCGTCCCGTGCCGTGTTGACTTGGTGCTGACTACGCTCCGTAGAACTCGGGAAATCGGAGCGGACCGGTTCTGAGTTGCGCCGCAACTGGTGGCTGGATTGGCCAGGCCAGGCAGACTGCAGGCGCGAACTCTGTGTCGGTAGGCGCGACGCCGGAAGTGCGCGTTGTGTGCGCGCAAATGGGAACTGTGCGAAGTCGGCAGCAGGAGCGGCCCGAGCGTGTTGTGCGGTGTGTCTGAGTCGGCCTCGCACGTAGAGCAGGTGTGACCACCGGTCGCCGTGCTGGCGGGGATCGACGCCGTGTCGGATCGCGGTAGTGCTCCTGTCGTGGCCGAGTCGGCGGGGAATCGAGCCGGGCGGCTCGCTCCCTACAGCCTCAGCTGGCGGGCGCGGGCCCGGCGGTGCGCAGGGGGCTGGGGATCAAGCTGGTGCGGCAGGGGAGTGGTGGTCGGCTCGATCGAGCATCGGCGCCTTGACGCGTCCTGGTGTCAAGGTCCGGGACTTCTGCCCGAGGCGCAACTTGATCCACGAGCCTTTGGTAGCAAGGTTCTTGCCTCAGGCCCACAGTGGAGGATCCGGCGAGGTGATTCCTCCCAGGGCGGTGCGCTGGGTATGGGTCAGCGGGCGATTGAGATCGCGAAGGGGGTGAATCCGCTGGAGCGGATGACGTGCGGCACGAACAGTATCGCGGCCTCCGTGGCGCGGGCGGTCTGGATCCCGCCGAGATCGGTGATCCACTCCTTGTGCCAGCCGAGGTCGGTGAGCAGTTCACGGACGGTCTGCTTGGCCTGCGGGTCTTCGCCGGAGAGGAACGCGGTCGGTGGCTGGGTGAGCGTCGCCGGTGCGGTCATCACCGGGAAGAGCATCGTGTTGAGTGTCTTGACGACGCGCGTTTCGGGGAGCGCTGCCTGGAGCTGTTCGGCGAGGCTTGAGCCGGGGTAGAGCAGGTCGGCGGGCAGTCCGTCCGGTCCGTCGGTGGTGGCGTTGGAGACGTCGACGAGGATCTTGTCGCGCAATTCCTCGCGCAATTCCTCGCGCAGGTCGGCGAGCCGGTCCAGCGAGCCGGCGCCCGGGGTGGCGTTGATGACGATCTGGGCTGTCCGGGCAGCGTCGGCGGCGGCGCCCGGCGCGCGGTCCGCGACGGTCACCTCATGCCCTGCCCGGGTGAGGGCTGTTGCCAGGTTGCCGCCGACGCGGCCGTTTCCGATAACTGCGATCGTGGTCATGATGATCTGATCCTTCCGTGGGTGCGGGTTGTGGTGCGCGGTCAGCGTGAGAGCGTGGCGACGGCCCCGGCGTGGACGCCGGGCGCGGCGGCCAGGAAGCTTTCGCTCTGGGGGGTCCAGGAGCAGCCCTGGGCGTCGGAGAGCTGTCCGCCGGCTTCGGTGACGAGCAGTGCTCCTGGGAGCAGGTCCGCGCGGGCGCCGGCGAACTGCCAGAAGGCGTCGATCCGGCCGGCGGCCACATTCAGCAGGTGCAGGGTCGCGGGCACGGCGGTGCGGACGACGAGCGCGTCGAAGAGCATCGCGGTGATCGAAGAGCCGACGCGCCGCACCACCTTCTCGTCCTCGTCCGGACGGGCCTGGCTGGTGGCCACGATGCTCAGGCCGAGGTCCGCGGCCTGGGAGACGTGCAGCGGCCGGCCGTCGAGGTAGGCGCCCGCGCCGGTGAGCGCGGTGTAGGTCTCGCCGGTCAGTGGCAGGTGGACCGCGGTGAGCACCGGCTGGTTGTCGCGCACGAGGGTGGCGGTCACCGCCCACTCCGGCAGGGCGTGCAGGTGGTTGACGTTGCCTTCGGCCGGATCCACGACCCACCATTCGCCGGGCGGCAGCGCCCCGCCGTCCAACTCGTCCTCCACCCAGCCGGCGTCCGGGCGCAGGCGCGTGAGGCGGGGGCGCAGGATGGCGAGGGCCGCGTCGTCGTTGGCGGCGAGCGCACGCATCAGCTCTTCGCGGGTCTGGTAGCGGACCACCTCGCCGAAGCGCTCGCGCAGCGCGGAACCGGCCGCGCGCACGGCGTTCGAGGTCTGGGCGAGCAGGTCGGCGTCGGAGGCGGAGAACTCAGTGGTCCGAAGCGTTTCGGACATGGTGGTACTCCCGTCTGAGGAGGGGTGATGAGGCCGGTCGAGGGTCGAACTGCGCGTTACTTCTTGCGCGTTCGTCTCAACGGTATGCAGCCCCATCATTAACTTCAAATGCATGTCAGGCACGGCTAGGATTACTCATATGCAATTGGATTTGAACCTGCTGGCCGCGCTCGACGCGCTGCTGGAGGAGGGCAGTGTGGCCGGGGCGGCCGCGCGCTTGCATGTCACCGCCCCCGCCATGAGCCGGAGTCTGGGCCGGATCCGGCGCACGACCGGGGATCAGATCCTGGTGCGCACCGGCCGCACGATGACCCCGACGCCGTATGCGATCGCCGTCCGGGAACAGGTGCACGAGCTGCTCCACCAGGTCCAGGGGGTGCTGGCACCGAGCCGTGAACTCGATCTGGCAACGCTGGAGCGCACTTTCACCCTCCGCTGGCACGATTCCCTGGTCGCCTTGAGCGGCCCCGCACTGCTCACGGCCGTGCGGGGACAGGCGCCGGGCGTGCGATTGCGCTTCGTCGCGGAATCGAGCATCGACACCCCCGAGTTGCGGCGGGGCGAGGTCGACCTGGAGGCGAACGCCAACGGCCCGAGCGCACCTGACATCCGTACCGAGAACGTGGGCGAGACCCGCCTCGTCATCGTCGTGAGGCAGGGGCACCCCCTCACCCGCGTCAGGACCGTCACCGCAGAGCAGTACGCCGCCGCTGAGCACGTCACCGTCTCGCGACGTGGAAACCTCAGCAATGCCCTCGACGACGCCCTCGCGCGGCTCGGCCTCACCCGCCGCGTGGTGGCGAGCGCGCCCACGGAAGCGGCCGCGCTGGAGTTCGCGCGCGGCTCCGATCTCCTGATCAGCGTCCCCCAAGCCACCACACGGTCAGCGGTCGCCGACCTCGGCCTGGTCGTGCTCCCCCTTCCCCTCGAACTGCCGTCGGCACCGATATACCTGTCGTGGCATCAGCGCTACGACACCGACCACGCCCACGCCTGGCTGCGCGGGCTGGCGCGAACCGCGCTGGCCATGTGCGCAGAGTCGTAATCGGCGCCGTCCGGCCGCTTCACCCATAGTCCACGCGACCACCACGGCGATCTGCTTGAACGTCAGCAGCGGCTGTCCGTGCGGGTGCTGGCCGTGGAGGCGGCCAGACCGACGCCTGCGGCTCACAATCACGGATCGCCGGTGTGCAGATCAAACCCACCGAAGCGCTTCCAGCTCGGGCACATTCAGCTCGTCCAGGGCCTGGGCGTAGTGCGCCACCGTCTGCTGGAGTTCGGTGATCACGAGACCATCGTCAGCACGATCTTGCCTTGGAGGTGGCCCTGCGTGGCTCGCGTGTGTGCGGTGCCCGCCTCTGGCAGCGGGTAGGTGCTGTCCACCCCGACCTGGAGCTTGCCCTCGTCGAACAGGCGCCCGATCTCGGCGAGCTGGGGTCCGTTGGAACGCACCTGAATGTTCGAGACCGTGATGCCCAGACGCGCCGTCTCTTCCGGGTCGTACTGGGCGAAGAACACCGGAAGCACGGTGCCGCCGCGCTTGAGCACGGTCAGGAAGCGTGAGCTGTCCGGGCCACCGACTGTGTCGATCACCAGGTCCACACCGCTGACTACGTCCGCGGCCTGCGTCCTGGTGTAGTCGATGAACGCATCGGCGCCGAGCTTGCGCAGGAACTGCTCGTGCCGGCCCGAGGCCACCGCGATTACGTGGGCCCCCTTCCATTTCGCCAGCTGCACCGCGAAGTGGCCCACTCCACCGGCGGCCCCGTTGACCAGCACGGTCATCCCTGGCGTGATCGGCACCGGCTGGTGCACCTGGCCGGTGAAAGGAGACGGCACGTCGTGGCCGAGATCAACCAGGTACTGCCAGGCCGTAAGCACGGCCATCGGCGCCCCAGCCGCATGCACGTGGTCGATACCGGCCGGCTTGTGAGCCAGGTCCGAAGCCGGCGCGGCCACGTACTCGGCGTACGTCCGGCCGTCGAATCCGGGGAACCGCAGCATGCCGAAGACCTCGTCACCGACGGCGAACCCCTGCACGTCCGCAGCGACCGCCTGGACCACGCCCGACATGTCCGTTCCGGGGATCAGGGGGAATTCCAGCTCCGGCCTCATCTCGGCCGGCACGATCTTCATCCCCTCACGCAGGTACCAGTCTGGCGGGTTGATGCCCGCCGCGTGCACCCGGACGAGCACCTCGCCCGGGCCGATCTCGGGAACCCGTACCTCGTCATACTGCAAAACTTCCGGCCCGCCCGCTTCGTGGAACTGGATCGCCTTCATCGCGCCCGTCGCCTTCTTGGGGAAATGTTGCTCCTTCAGTCAAGGCCCAGGACGGCATGGCCGTCCAAGACCGGTTCGGCAACCTAGCCATTCCGAAACGGCATGACACATACGCTGGAAGGGTGAACGATCTCGGACAGGACCTGGAACTGCGGCTGGTGCGCTACTTCACCGTGGTGGCGGCGCACCAGCACTTCGGCCGGGCCGCCGTCGACTTGCACGTGGCCCAGCCGGCACTGAGCCGCCAGATCCAACGGCTCGAGAAACATCTCGGCGAACGACTGCTGGACCGCGTGCCCCAAGGCACGCGGCTCACTCCGGCCGGCCAGAGGTTCCTCCCCCAGGCCCACGCCCTGCTGCAGGCCGCCCGCCAGGCCGAGCTGGCCGTGCGTGAACAAGCCGCGACCGAACGAATCGCCATCGGCTACGTTGAAGACCTGGTGATCACTGCCGCCGTACGGGAACTGCGCCGCCGTTGCCCGGACGCCGAGATCGCCACCCGGTACCTGAGCTGCCGCGACGTCGGGGCGCTGTCCGACAAGCGCGTCGACGCCCTGATCGCGCGGGCCCCGCTGCCGCTCGCCGCCGACGACCTGTTCAGCACCCCGCTGTACGAGGAGCCCCGGATGCTCGTGGTCCCGCGCGGCCATCCCTTAGCCGACCGCGCGTCGGTGACCGCGGAAGAACTGGCCGGCGAGGAGGCGGCGCCGTGCGCGTTCGAAACCGCGGACTGGACTTCCTACCGGCTCCTCGGGGCCGGCGCGCCGCCGATCGAGAGCTACGAGGACAAGCTCGAACTCGTCGCGAGTGGCAGGGCGATCGCCGTGCTACCGGTCGGCGATCGGCGTAGCTCACTGCGCCCCGACCTCGTCACCGTCCCGATCGAGGGAGCTCCCTCCAGCCAGGTCGTCCTGGTCAGCCGCAAGGGCGACCCGAATCCGATGATCAGGAATCTCCGGCTGGCGGCCACGGCCGTCCTGACCGCCCCGGCAGCCTGACCGGGCTCGCCTTCTCCTGCAGCAAGGCGATGCGCCAGGCCGGGAGGTGCGCATCCTGCGCAAGCACCTGGCCCACCTGGTGCAGTGGATGCCGTCGCTGGAGCAGACCGTCGCCGACATCGCTGAGCACGCCCCGCACTGGGACTTCACGGTGTTCCAGCCCGGGCCGATGGCATGGTCATCGCCAAGGCGGCGCTGTCGACGGAGCGGCCCGCTTGGTCGAAGAAGCCAGCCCGCGCCGCCGGTTGGTCTGCACGGTGTGCGACTACGGCCGGCGATAGTTCAAGGACGAAACCCGGATGCCGTTGAACTTCCGGCTGCCCGAGCGGCCCAAGGCCCGGCGGCTGGTATGCGGTGCTGCACCGACGGCGTGGATTAGATGGAGCGCCCGGCCTCGCTCACCGGAACGTCAACGTGACGCCGTCGATCCGGGATCGCCTCCTATCGCGGCCAGAGCCGAGGTGTCCAAGCGCACCGTGTACGACTACTTCGTCGACAAGCGGCGGCTCTTCCTGGCCGTCCTCTCCGCTGCCCGATTCGATGCTTGCCACGAGCCGCCGGGTGCTGGACGAGCACCTCCCCACGGACGCGCAGATTACGACAATGCGCAACTGGAGCAGGCCTCACGGCGTTCGCGATCGACCTGGGCACGTTGATCGTCGACTCCCGCCCTCGTCGCCCCGCAGCGCTTGCATACGCCGACGACCACGGACGATCTCGCGACGGACTCGGCGTCGCAGGACCTGGCGGACCGCATCGCCCACTTCGCCGGGGTCGGGCTCCTGGACACGGACAACTCACGCCCGGCTGCCGACCACTTCAGCGGCCTGACGATCCTGCTGGCCTACGAACGGCAACCGATCCCCGCCACCGCCGACCCGAAGAAGGTCCGCCAGACCATGGCCGACGGAGACGCAGCCCACGCGTTCAACCGCGCGTACGCCACGCGCTGGGAACGGGCTCCGTACCCGCGTGAGGACGGAGCCGGGAACGTGCGGGGCTGGACGCCGCTTCTAGATGTCTCCGAACCGGGTCTGGTCTGGTATGGCTGCGGCGAGGCGGCGTGCGTCTTGATCGTGACGGCGGACTCCGCGATTCCCACCCCAAACCCGGGTCAACGCCGCCGCCAAGACGCGGCCAACGGGCCTGGCTCGCTCGTTTGACCCAGACAGGGGACTTCCCGATGCTTCGTGACCGGATCAGGAGCCGCGCCGACCGCCGTCGCCTCTACGCGACCGAGACACACGACCAGGTCTGCTCCCGTCCGCCCGGCCAGCCCCCCCCCGACGCCGGCCGCGAGAGGCGAACAACTCCGCAGCGCAGCGGACCTGTTCCACGAAATCCTCGACTCCCGCCCACGACTTGACCCTCGCCAAGTTCAGGATCCATACGCCGCGGGATCGGCCCAGTCAGCCGGAGGTAGAGAGCGAGCGCGTGCACATGGCACCCTACGCAGGATCCTTGGACGGGATCAGGATGGCGAACGCCCCAACCGGCGTCCGGCTCGCAGGTCACACCGCCTTACGGGTGGTGAGGTCACGTCTCCTGCGAGTGTCGGGCGGGCGTGAGGGCTTCCTGCGTCGCGGCCCAGGAGGCGAGCAGACGCAGTCCTTCCTCGGAGGGTGAGCCGGGTTCGGCGGTGTAGATGGTGAGGGTGAGGCCGGGTTCGGCGGCCATCTCCAGGCCCTCGTAGGCGAGGGTCAGGTCGCCGACCGCCTGGTGGTGGAAGTTCTTGGTGCCGGTGCCGTGGTGGCGGACGTTGTGGGCGCCCCAGCGGGTGCGGAACTCGTCGCTGCGGGTGGACAGTTCACCGACGAGGTCGTGCAGGTCCTTGTCGTGGGGGTTCCGGCCCGCCTCGGTGCGCAGGATCGCGACGGTGACGTCGGCGGCGGGGCCCCAGTCGGGGTAGAAGCGGCGCGAGCCGGGGTCGAGGAAGGTGAAGCGTGCGAGGTTCGCCTGGTTGTGGGCGGTCGCGTAGACGTCGCTGTAGAACGCCCGGGCGAGCGCGTTGGTGGCGAGGATGGGCAGTCCGGCCTGCTCGGGGGTGATCTTGGCTCGCCGCGAGGTGAGGAACTCGCGGACCTCGTGCTGGTTGTCCACCCTTCGACCGTACGGGCAAGAGGCTGCGGGAGGGATGTACTGCCGGTACACCCATCGACGATGACTGGCTGCCCCCGGTGATCAGGGTTTTCCTGGAAGACGTGGTGCTGTTCCCGGCCGTACGGCGGCGGGGACGGGCCGCCCGACCCCCGTGCACGGACGCTCCGCGCCCCGGGGCCGGTCGCACGCGGACCGCCATCGCAGCACCGAATCGGTCCGACCTCACGCACGTAAGGAACCCCTCATGCGCGGCGCAGTGATCCACGCCCCTGGCGACGTCCGCTTCGAGACGCTGGACGACCCCAAGATCCTCCACCCCACCGACGCGATCATCCGGACGGCCGTCACCTGCGTGTGCGGCTCCGACCTGTGGCCTTGGCGCGGTCTGGAGCCGATCGGTGACCCGCATTCGATGGGGCACGAGTACGTCGGGTTCGTGGAGGAGGTCGGTTCCGAGGTCACGGCCGTCAAGCCGGGTCAGTTCGTCATCGGCTCGTTCGCGACCTCGGACAACACCTGTCCGAACTGCAGGAACGGTTTCCAGTCGAACTGTCTGCACCGTGAGTTCATGTCCGCCTGCCAGGCCGACTACGTCCGTATCCCCAATGCCCAGGGCACCCTGGTCGCCACCGACGACGTGCCGGGCGAGGACCTGTGGCCGGGCCTGCTCGCCGTCTCCGACGTCATGGGCACCGGCTGGTGGGCCGCCGACGCCGCCGAGGTGCAGCCCGGCTCGACCGCCGTGGTCGTCGGCGACGGCGCGGTCGGTCTATCCGCCGTGATCTCGGCGAAGGAGATGGGTGCGGAGCGGATCATCGCGATGAGCCGCCACGAGTCCAGGCAGAAGCTGGCCCGCGCGTTCGGTGCCACCGACATCGTCACCGAGCGTGGCGAGGAGGGCGTCGCCCGGATCAAGGACATGACCGACGGCATCGGCGCCGACTCGGTGCTGGAGTGCGTCGGTACCGCCCAGGCCATGCAGCAGGCCATGCAGCAGGCCCTGCACTCCGCACGGCCCGGCGGCAACGTCGGCTTCGTCGGCGTCCCCCACGAGGTCGCGATCGACGGGCAGGAGCTGTTCTTCTCCCACGTCGGCCTGCGCGGCGGCCCCGCCCCCGTGCGCCGCTACCTGCCCGACCTCATCGACCGCGTCCTGACCGGCCGGATCGACCCGGGCAAGGTCTTCGACCTCACCCTTCCTCTGGACCAGGTCGCCGAGGGCTACAAGGCCATGGACGAACGCCGCGCCATCAAAGCACTCCTCAAGCCCTGACCCCCTAAGTTCCCGTTCCGCCGGGGCCGGACGCCCGGCCCCGGCCCTGGTGAGGAGGACTCTCCAGCGTGACCACGTTCGCTCTCGTCGGTGCCGGCCTGGGCCTCGGCCTGGCCAGCGCCCGCCGCTTCGGCGCCGCTGGTCACGGCGTCGCCCTGACCGCCCGCAGCACCGAACATCTCGCGCACCTGACGGACGAGCTGCGGCGCGACGGCATCGAGGCCCGCGGATTCCCCGCGGACGTCCTCGACCCGGCCGCGCTCACCGGCGCCCTCCAGGACGCTGCCAAGGCGCTCGGGCCGGTCGGGATCCTGCAGTACAGCCCGGTGCCGCGCGCCGACTTCATGAAGCCGGTCCTCGACACCACCGCCGACGATCTGTCGGACCCGCTCGCCTTCGCCGTCAAGGGTCCGGTGACCTGTGTGAACACGGTCCTGCCCGGCATGCGCGCCCTGGGGCGCGGCACCCTGCTGTTCGTCAACGGCGGCAGCGCGGTATGGCCGCGCCCCGAGCGGGCCGGCACCTCGATCGCCTTCGCGGCCGAGAGCGCCTATGCCCGCATGCTCCACGACGCGCTCGCCGCGGAGAACATCCACGCCGCGCAGCTGATCGTCCCTGGTGCGATCCGGCCGGACGCCGAGCACAGCAGCCCCCAGGCGCTGGCCGAGCGCCTGTACGCCCTGCACACCGAGCGCGGCGGTTTCTGTCACTTCGCCGAGCCGACGCCCGCGTGACGGTGAGGTGAGAGGCATGTTGCCAACTTCCATGTCGGACAAGCGACTTCGGCCTGTCCTGCCGGCGACCCCGGTTGCTGTGGGACTACTGGCCCTGATCGGCTGCTCCGGCAGCGCACAGACCACCGACCCCTCCGGGTCCGCTCCCTCCGGACGGCCCCGTGCGACGAGCACTCAGCCGGCCACACAGGCCGAGAGGAGCAGCGACGTGCGCATCCAGCTCACCCTCGACGGACATCCGGTCCGAGCCACCCTGAACGACAGCCCCGCCGCCCGTGACTTCACCGCGCTGCTCCCGCTCTCCCTCGACCTGGAGGACTTCCACCGGACCGAGCGGGTCGCCGAACTGCCTCGGGAACTGGACACCTCCGGCGCCCCGGCCGCACCCACCCCACGGGCGGGGGACCTTGCCCACTATGCACCCTGGCGCAATCTGGCCCTCTTCTACCGCGACGGCCAACCGTCCCCGGGCCTGGTCATCCTCGGGCACCTCGACGACAGCAAGGACATCGACCGGCTGGCCAACGCCGGCCGGGTCATCGTCGCATCTCTCGGCTCGGCGTAGCGCCCCGCCTCTTCACACCGCACGGAATGAGAAGTGCCCCGTTGAATCCCACGTACGACTTCACCGGCCAGGTCGCCTTCGTCACCGGAGCCTCCTCCGGCATGGGTCTGGCCACCGCCCGCGCCTTCGCCGAAGCCGGTGCCGCCGTCGGCCTCGCCGACATTGACGAGGCCTCCCTCGATGCGGCGGTGCGGCGGCTCACCGAAGCAGGCCACCCGGCACTCGTCCTCACCTGCGATGTCACTGACGAGTCCCAGGTCGCCGCCGCGGTCGACCGGACCGTGGAGAGCTTCGGCCGCCTCGACATGGCCTACAACAACGCCGGCGTCCAGATCCCGCCCGCCGACGCTGCCGAGGAAGCGGCCGAGGTCTTCGACCGCGTCCACGCCATCAACCTGCGCGGCATCTGGGCGAGCATGAAGCACGAGCTGCGTCATATGCGCCCCCAGGGCAGCGGCGCCATCGTCAACTGCTCCTCACTCGGCGGGCTCGTCGGCATCCCCGGTCGCGCCTCGTACCATGCCTCCAAGCACGGCGTGATTGGCCTGACCGGCAGCGCCGCCCTCGAATACGCCCCGCGTGGCATCCGTATCAACGCGATCTGCCCGGGCACCATCGACACCCCCATGGTCAGCGACATGATCGCCAAGGGGGAGCTGGACCGCGCCGAGGCCGAATCGAACCAGCCCATCCACCGTCTCGGCACCGCCGACGAGATCGCGCAGGCCGTCCTGTGGCTGTGCAGCCCCGGAGCGAGCTTCGTGGTCGGCGTCGCACTGCCCGTCGACGGCGGATACGTCGCCCAGTGAAGCTGGCGGAGATCACCGGTGAGGTGCTCTTCGGCGACCTCTGGGAGCGTCCCGGGCTCTCACGGCGTGACCGCAGTCTGGTGGCCGTCAGCGTCCTGGCCGCCCTCTACCGCAGCGAGCAACTGCCGTACCACCTGGGAGTTGCGCTGGAGAACGGCCGGAGCGTCGAAGAACTGTCCGAGTCCATCACGCACTTGGCTTTCTACGCCGGCTGGCCCAACGCCATGACCGCGACCAACCAGGTCAAGAAGCTCGCCGACGAGCGCACCCGCACGCAACGGTAAGGAAGTTCTCCATGGAACACATCACCCAGACCACGACCGTCAAGGCACCGGCCGGGCGCTTCACCGGCGACGTCTATCTCAACATGATCGAGGTCCCCGTCGCACCGGCCCGACTGGCATCCGCCCTGATCCGCTTCACGCCCGGGGCCCGCACCAACTGGCACTCCCACGCCAACGGTCAGACGCTCTACGTCACCGACGGCGTCGGTCTCGTCGGCACGCGCGATGGTGACGCCGTCCGCGTCAGCGCGGGCCAGATCGTCAGGTGCCCACCTGGGGAGGCGCATTGGCACGGCGGCACCGACACGACCCTCATGGCCCACATCGCCATGGTCGTCGGTGACGCCGACGGGGACGGCACCACCTGGCTGGAGCCGGTGACCGATGAGCAGTACGCCGCGGCGCTCGCCACCGCCAACCGCTGAGGCGGGGTCCCGCCGGGTCACTCCCCGGCGGGGAAGTCCGTTGAGGCGAGTCGTCGAAGTACGCGATCAGTTCCGGGTCGGTGACGGCGAGGGTGGAGACCGAGGGTGGAGACGTGGCCGGGGAACAGGCGCTCGTGCGCTGCCGCGGCGGGCGGGGTTCGGCTTGCGTGCGGTGCTCATGGGCGGATCGGCACCTTCTAGGGCCTCGCGGTCGTTCATCGCCCGCTGGCCGTCGGCACTGTCCTCCAGGCGACCGTACGGTCGAAGACGCGGCCGGGGCGGATTGAGCCGTCGAGGATGCGCGGCATCAGTTCCTCGGTGTAGGCGCGGGCGGGGGCGACGCCGCCGGTGAGGATGATGTTGCGCATGAAGTCGCCGAATCCCAACGGTACTTCGGGGTATCGGGGCGCGCCGGCACGGCTGATGGTGCCGCCGTCGCGGACCACGCCGAGGCTCTGTACGAGGGCGTCTTCAGGCCGACGCATTCGAGGACCTTGCGGGTACCCTCGCCGCCGGTCAGTTCGCGGACCCGGGCGATGCCCGCGTCGCCGCGTTCGGTGACCACGTCGGTGGCGCCGGACCGTGGCCCAGGTCAGTGCGGGCCTGGTGGCGGCCCATGAGGACGATCTGTTCGGCGCCCAGGAGGCGGGCGGAGATCACGGCGGACAGGCCGACCGCTCCGTCCCCGATGACGGTGACGGTGTCGCCGCGGCGGACGCCGGCGGTGCGGGCGGCGTGATAGCCGGTGCACAGCACGTCGGAGAGGGTGAGCAGGTCGGGCAGCAGCTCGGAGTCCTCGGCGACGGCAGTTTCACCAGGGTGCCGTCGGCGTGGGGGACGCGGACGGCCTGGCCCTGGCCGCCGTCGACGCCGTTCACGTCCCACTGGCCGCCGTGCGGGCAGGAGGTCTGCCGGCCCTCACGGCAGTACGAACAGGTGTTGTCGGCCCAGACGAACGGCGCGACGACCACGTCCCCGGGCTTGAGGGTGTGCACTTCGGAGCCGGTCTCCTCGACGACGCCGAGGAACTCGTGGCCCATGTGGCGGGGGCGACGAGCGTGAGGACGGCCACGACCGCCAGCGCGAGCAGGATGGCGGATCCGGTCAATGCGGCACTGAACGGGCCGCGATGTCGGTGGCCCCGTGGCCGGTGGAGATGGTGGCGGCCACCGCGGTCAGGATGCTGAGGCTCAGCGCGCTGTCGATCAACGCCACGCCCGCCACGTAGGGGGTGTGCAGGTCGAGGTGGCTGAGCCACACCATGCCCGCCGTGGTCAGGACAACCCCGATCAGTAACACTCCCGGCCTGCTCACCTGCCCCAGCAACCGCGGTACCTGGACGGCGAGAACGAAGTTGACCAGCGTCATCGGCAGTATGGCGAGCCCGGCCTGCATCGGCGTCCAGTGGTAGACGCTCTGCACGAACTGCGCGGTGAGAAAGAAGATGCTGGAGCGGTCCGAGGACGGGGCGCCCTGAAGGAGATATGCGCGGTGGGGGGGGGGGTAGGTCCGAAAAGGAGACACATACAGCCGTCCACCCACGAGAGAGGGATGCAAGACACCCCCCCGCGACCACATCCAAGACCAAAGAAC
>NZ_JBVKBY010000005.1:0-31998 GCF_055656945.1 Streptomyces sp. NPDC111606 | reverse complement strand
GGATCCTCAAAAGAACCACCTCATCGTTGCCCCCTGGGGCCCCCCCACGCCCCCACCGCGCATATCTCCTCCCAAGACCTACTTGAATTCGACCCGTCCGAGCGGGTCCGGGCGAGAGGCCAGCGCATCACGCGCGGTCTGCCAGGCGGAGTCCTCGGGGTAGAGCTCGCTGCGCAGGTAGGCCCAGGTGAGCCGTGCGAGTGCGGCGACCCGCTCAGGGTTCTCGTCCGTGGTCTCGGCGACGTCGTATCCGGAGACCCCGCCGAGCCCGTGCTCCGCATCGAACAGGGTGAGCAGCGACTTGGGGCCCGGAGAGAGGGCGTACGGATCGGTGTGCCAGTTCGGTCCGGCGACCGTGAGGAAGGCGGATTCGTCCTTGTCGCCGGCGACTACGAGCGCGGGGGTCGTCATCGTGGAGAAGTCCGTGGTCAGGAGGAACGAGTAGTTTTCCACGGTGAAGTCGGTGAGGGCGTCGCCTCCCCGGCCGGGCGCGGCAAGCAGCACACCTGCCTTGATCCGGGGCTCGGCCAGGTCCACCTCGGTTCCGTCGTGCGGATCGGTGAGGCGGGCGCCCAGCAGCAGGCTGGCGGTGTGCCCGCCCATCGAGTGCCCGGCCACCCCGACTCGGCTGCGGTCTACGCGTCCGAGGAGCTGTGGGACGGCGGCCTCGATCACGTCGAGCTGGTCGAGGATGCGCGTCATGTCCTCGGCCCGGGTACGCCAGTGCGCGGCGACCCTGGGCTGGTCGGGGTTCAGGCTGAGCGTCCTGGAGTCCAGATGGGTCGGCTGGATCACGACGAAGCCGTTTGCCGCCCAGGTGTTCGCGAGAGGTGCGTAGCCGTTCAGCGAGGAGAGGTTGTTGGAGAAGCCGAGGCCGTGCGAGAGGAGGATGATCGGAAGCTCGCTGCCGGTCATCGGGGCGGAGATGCGTACCTGCAGGTCCACGGCTCGGCCGGGAGACGGCAGCACCACCGGGCTGACCGAGAGGACGCGCGTGGGCGAGCCGAGGGTGTCGGCTGCGTAGGCGGGATTGCTCATGATGAGTGTGCCTTTCGCTGGCCCCTGCCGCTGGTCGCACATGGCGCCGGCGGTGGGTAGGGCGGAGCGACCGCCTTCAGCTACGCTGGAAGCGGATCGTTGTTCCACTAAAATACGGAACACTGATCCGCTTCGTCAACGGCCACTGGAAGGAGTGCGTGGTGCCCACTGCAGGCCAGTCCAAAGGGGCATCCGCTCGCAGCAAGCGGGTGGACGCGGTGCGCAATCAGCAGATGCTGCTCGACGCCGCCGCGGAGGTGTTCGTGACCTCGGGGGTAGATGCGCCGATCCGGGAGATCGCGGCCCGAGCCGGCGTTGGACTGGGGACGCTCTACCGCCACTTCCCGACCCGGGCGGATCTCGTCACCGCCGTCTACCGCCACCAGATCGAGGCATGTGCCGAGGCGGGCCCGAACCTCTTGGCCGACGCCGCCTCCCCGTTCGACGCACTGCAACAGTGGATCGACCTCTTCGTCGACTTCCTGGTCACCAAGCACGGACTCGCTGACGCCCTGCAGTCCGACAGCGACCGCTTCGCAGCGCTGCACACCCACTTCCTCGAACAACTGATGCCCGTCTGCGCCCAACTGCTCGACGCCGCGGTCGAGGCAGGCGATATCAGGCCCGGCATCCAGCCCTACGAACTCATGCGCGGCATCGGCAACCTCTGCGTCGGACGGGACAGCGACCCCCGCTACGATCCTCGAAAGCTGATCGAACTGCTCCTTCAGGGGTTGCGGCTCTCATGAACGTCCCTCTGCGCGAGCAAGGTCAATCAGATGCCACCGACCCCCCGCCGATCCCGGAGTCGTTCGCAGAGCTCGTTCCCCCTCAAAAGCGGGACGGATCCTCTTCCGAGACTTGCATTGTGCGAAGAATCCGGGCCCATGACGGCCCCTCAGGAACCCTCCCCGGTCGACCGGTCGGACGCCGACGACGTCGAACAGCACGCCGGTCCGAAGTGTGACGCGCAGACCGGTCCGCCTACGACACCCGCCGCTTCACCATGGTGCCCCGACTGAAGAAGGTGTTGCGGGTGCCCACTCCGGCCGACCGGGGACCAGGCCGACCATGGCGGCCGGGCACCCCGCCCCCCCGGCGCCCATCGACCCGGACCTGCCAAGCGCGGATATCCGCATCGGCTACGCCCGCTCCTCGACACTCGGGCAGGAACTCGCCCCCCAGCGCGACGCGCTCAGCAAGCACGGCAATCCCCCGGGACAAGATCTTCCGCGAGAAAATCAGCGCCCGCGTCCGGGGCCGCCCCGGCTGCCCGACTTGTGAATTCGATGCCGAGCGGATGGCCGGCTGACGGCTTCAGTTCTAGCACCTCCGCCGGACGGCCTCGCTTACGCTGGGCCGCTGCCGGTATCGAAGCGAGGACGGTGCCGCTGTCCATGAGCGCGCCGACGGCGTCGTAGAGCGTGGTGCGGGACAGACCGCACAAGGTCCCCAACTCTGCCCGCGTCAGCGGACCGTGCTCACGCAACAGGCTCACAATCAGGGTCTCGTGCCCTTGGCGTGACCGGGACGGTGAGCCGTGCTGTCGTGCATCGTCGGTCGGGGCGGAGGCCCGTGTCATCTGAGTCGGCATTGTGGAAGCTACGTCCCCTCGTTTGGTACTACCGCTGTGATGTCGAACGGCGGTGGTCAGTCCGCCGCTTCTGGCGCGAGAAGGTAGAGAGGATCTTTGTGGCTATTCTGTGAGCCGCCCATGTGACGTCACGTCGGGCCCGCCGCGGGCTCAGCGGAGCACCACTGAAGGCAGTCTGGCTGTGGTGGTCAGGTACCGACGCCACTGCGGAAGTCACCGCCCGTCTCTGGCAGGTCTACCGGCGGCGATTCGACGTCGAGCATGTCCGCGTGTTCGGCGCGTTCACCGCGATCCGCGCCGGCATCCGGCTACCGATCGAGTAACCATCGATCCGCCGTATCTCAACCGATCGTGGAACCTGCACGGCGAACCGAATACATGGCCGAGTGATCTCCGGCAGTACGCGCATGAGGACAGGGCCAGCGCCTTCTGTTGGCTCGAGGGTGCCATCCCATTCCGAGCGGTTCCGCAGGCCTTGGTGATCGTGGTGCGCGCCCGAGCCCGACCTGCTTCAACTCGTCTGCTGTGTCGTGCGATTGCCTCGCCCACGTGTACGGCCACGCGGCCCGTCATCCCGATCGGGTGCCCCTGTATCCGTCGGGCATGATGAACGCAGAGTGATCGCAGAGGCAGTTGGGTGATCAGGCTCGGCTGGGGGGTGTACGGAGCGCGACGACCTGTGTGATGCGGGCACACAGGACGTCCTGGTCGTCGTTGATGTCGACCTCGACGGTGACCGTGTTCCGGCCGACGTGCAAGGGCCGTGCCGCCGCGAATGCGCCTGTGCCGCGCACCGGCCGCAGGAACAGAGTGTTGGACTGCACGGTCGCAGGCAGGGTGCCCTCTGGACCATTCACTGCGGCACACACGGCGGCTGCCACGTCCGCCAGCCCCATCAGCGCGCCGCCGTGCAGGCCGCCGCCCAGCGTGGACAGAGCCGACACGTGGTCGAGCCGGGCGCGAACCTCCGGCGCATTGATCGCGGCAAAGCGCACTCCGAGCGTTTTCGTGAACGGTGCGACGGCGTAGATCTCCTCAGCGGTGACAGTCATCGGCTATCCTTGGTTTATAGAGTTAAGTTAACGCCGACAAGTTACATGCGGCGACCCTGTTCCACAACACGGAGACGAGTGACGTGATGACACCCACCACCTCTCGCGGCAGCGGCAGCGGCTCCGGGGCGGCCGACTCTTCCGCCTCGCAGGGCAGGTGCTGACGATGGACCCGCTCGACTCCGAGCCCTCCACCCCGCCCGCCGCTGCGCCGCGGCGGCGACGGGCGCAACGCGGGGACGGTGCGCGACTGCGCGACGAACTTGTCGAGGCGGCCGAGCGGCTGCTCGACAAGGCTGGTGAGGACGCGGTCACCATCCGGGCCGTGGCGCAGGCGGTGGGGGTCAGCCTTCCGGCGGTCTACCTGCACTTCGGTAGTCGTCTCGAACTGCTGCACACCGTGTGCCTACGCGTCTGGGGTGAGCTGGGCGACTGGATGGGCGATGCCTCTGCCGACGCCGGTTCGCACGACCCGTTCAATGCGCTCCACCAACGTTCGGTCGCCTATGTGCGGTTCGGGCTGGCTCATCCGGTCCGCTACCGTCTCGTGATGACCGGCCCCGCCACCGCAGCCAGCGGTCAAGTAGCCTCGGCCTGTTTCCGGTTCCTGCGTGGAACGGTCCAGGAGTGTGTGGAGGCAGGCGTGCTCCGCGGCGACGCGACAGCGCTCACCAGAGCCATCGCGGCCGCCTTGCACGGTGCCGTCGCCCTGCTCATCTTCCAGCCGCCCGAGAGTTGGCCTGAGGACGTGGACGGCTTCGCCCGCGACATCGCAACTCTTGCCACACGAGGCGCGGCAGCGATCGAACCCTGATAGTCGGACGGCAGCGAAACGACGAGCCGCGTGGCTGCGTTGCTGACGAGTGCGGCAACCAATCGGGCCCGGGTTGAGAGAGCGTGGGGGCCTTGCTTGCGGGCGGCCATGCCTGGGAGAGAACGCGCCGGTGGGCAGAAGCGGGGACCGTCAGCCTGCCGCGCGGTAGGCCGCGCCGACCCTGTTGGCCCTGGCGCCGTTGTACAGGCCGCTGCCGTTGCCGCGGTCCGTGGCGAGCGTGAACCAGGCATAGCGTTGGACGTACGGCAATCTCTGGAGCATTGATGTCGACTTCGCCACGAACGCCGCCTGTTGAGCCTTGGTCGGATAGCGCGGGGTGCCGTTCGTGAAGTCGATGAGCGCGTATTCGGTGAGCCAGATCGGCTTGTCGTGGCGCTGGTGCACGGCCTGGAGGTAACTGCGCAATTGGGCTGTCGCACGTGTGGCGTCAAAGTCCGCGCCATACCAGTGCAAGGGGATGAAATCGACCTTGTAGTCACGGGCGGCGGCACCCTTCATGAACCGGTCGAGCCAGCCACCGGCGACATCACCACCGGTCGCGACCGCTGGAGCGCCGAGCCGCATTCCGGTCGACTCCAGCCGGGGCCAAAGGTCGAGCGCCTCCTTCACAGTCATGTGCGCCTGGTCCGACCGGTCGGGCTCGTTGAAGCCGAGCAGGATTCTGCCCTGCTCTCTGGCCCGGTGCAGCTCCGCAGTGGTCACCGATCCCGCGTCGTGCATCATCGGCACGAACTCCACGCCGGCCGGAGCCTTGATCCCGCCCCGGCCGGAGGACCAGGTGTAGAACCAGCCGACCCTCGCGTCGGAGAGAGCCCTGGTGACACCGTCGAACTTCCAAGCGCTGACGCCCTTTTTCTGCACCGCGGTCACGGACCGGCCGATGTCGTCGCCCGTCGCCGGCGCCGGCGCCGTGGAGGCTCCGCCCTGTCCGCCGACCAGGAGCACGGCCGATAGTGCGAGCGGCAGGGCGAGAATGCGCATCTTTCGCATGTGACTTCCCAACTCTCCTTCTTTCATGGTGACTTGTCGGTGAACGTATCCAGCGGCGACTGATGACTTCGGTCAGAAATTGCTCGGTGAACGGCAGTTATTGCGGTGCCCTAGGAGATCCGTCCGTGTGTGCCGAGTGGCGGCTGGTCCGAAGGCTAGGGTCAGCGCATGCGACCTTTGATCGACCGGACGGGTCATGACTTCGAAACCGAGGCGCTCGTCGTGCGCACGGATTTCTCGGACGATGGAGCGTGGCGGGTGGTCGTCGAGCAGCTCGCCGCGGGCTGCGCCGAGTACGAGAGGGACACTCACGTGGTGGACGACCCGGCCTTCGAGGGGGCGAGCCCGGAAGAGGTGGTGCTGTCCACTCTGCTGGGCGATCCGCGTCTGGAGGTCGCGTTCCTCGCCGATGCCGCTTCGATGAGGGGCGAGTACGCCCTGCTCGCGGTCTCGACCAGGGATGAGGAACTGGACGAGGACGATGACGAGGAACTGGGCTGTGTGTTCCGCCTGCTGCCCGCGCTGGTCAATGAGATGCACGTGAACCTGGCCATCGGACACCTCGATTTCTGGGAGTACGCCCATGCGGCGGCCCAGGACCCGGAACACATCCTCCGAACCTGATGGTGCGAGCGGAGAACACCGAACCGTGAAGATCGAAAAGCTCACCGAACTCCAGATTCGTGCGATGTCCGAGGTCGCGACGAGTGGCTGGCCCACGGCCTGGCCACCGGCCCCGCTGACCGGGATGAGGCCGAGGCAGGGGTGGCCGCCGCCTATCGCGTGGCCGGCCTGGAGCCCCCGGCGACGTTCGTCTGGCTGGATTCGCCTCTGGCGGGAGCCGTCGGTGCTTGGGTTGTGGCGGACGCGAAGGACGAGGTCAGGGATCAGGTGGGGGCCGATCTCTGGGACGCGGTCGAGACGCAGGTCCGGGGTCAGGTCGGGGGCCGCGCCGGACATCAGGCGGGTGATCAGGTCCGCGCCCGGGTTCGGAGTGAGGTCTTTGCCGAAATCGGTGCGCAGGTCCGGGCCCGGGTGGACGACCACGTGTGGGCCCGGATCTGGGAAGGCATGAGGGGTTCGGACCTCAAGCAGGCCACGTCGGTACGCAATCTGCTCCGGATCGAGGTCGGGGAACGGCTCCGCGACCGGGTCTGGGTCGGCGTACGGGACCGTGTCGAGCCCCCACTGCGGGCCCGGGTGACGGACGACGCCTGGGCCCAGGCCGGGGATCGGGTCGGGGACGTGATCCTCCGCGGCTGCGCTGGGGCTCGGGCCCTCAAGTCCGTGCCCGGCCAGCATGACGCCGAACAGCTTGGCTTCTACGACTACTTCCGAGGCCCCTGCCCCCTCGCCGAGGCGGAGCGGCTGGCCGGGCTCATGCGCGTCGCGCGTTCCGCCGGGCGGTGGTGGCCTTTCGAGAACGTTGCCGTCCTCACAGAGCGTCCCACGGTGCTGCACCACGACGAACGGAGCCAGCCGCACAGCGAGACCGGCCACGCCATCGTCTATCCCGATGGGTTCGCCGTCCGGGCACGGCACGGAGCGCGGCTCTGCCACGGCTCGAGCGGCGACTCTTCCTGATCGTCACAGGATTTCCACAAGGTCGGTCCCTACGGTGCGGGCGCGTTGTCGACACCCCCTTCAGAAGTCATGTGGAAGGACCGATGTGATGTCCGATCTTGTTCTGCCGCGCCATGTACGGCTGGCGGAGCGTCTGGCCGAGAGCCGGGCGTCCATGTTCGTCGGACGCGCGGAGCCTCTGGCGGTTTTCCGATCCGCTGTCGCCGCAGCCGGTCCGGAGGACGAGCGCTTGGCCGTGCTCTATGTGTACGGTCCCGGCGGCACAGGCAAGTCCACGCTCCTTCATCGGTTCGCCGACGAGGCGCGGGCTGCGGGCCGCCGCGTCCTGAGGGTGAACGCGCGGGAGCTGGAGCCGTCAGCTTCGGCCTTCGAGGCTTGCGCCGTGGGCGTCCTGGAGCTTCCGGCCGCAGTGCTGATCGTGGACAACTTTGAGCATTGCCAGGGGCTGGAGCCCTGGCTCGCGTACGAGTTCCTGCCGCGTCTTCCGGTGGGCGCTCTCGTCGTGCTGGCGAGCCGGAACGAGCCGTGCACTCATTGGCGGGGGGACCTGGGCTGGTCCGCCGCTCTCCATGTGGCCCGCCTGTCGGACCTGGACGACGCCGAGGCCCGTGAGTTGTTACGCACCATGCGAGTACGCGCCTCCCTGCACGATGCGTTGATCGAATCCACGCACGGGCATCCTCTCGCCCTGCGCCTCGCTGCGGAGATCGCACGGCGCGGCGACGCCGAGACAGTGACGTGGGAGTCGAACGGCTCCGTCCTGCGGCAGCTCGTCGAATGCCTCGTCGGTGACGCTCCGTCGCCGTCGCACCAGCACGCGCTCGAAGTGTGTGCACACGGCCTGGCCACGACGGAGAGCCTGCTGCGCAGCACGCTCGGTGAGGAGGCCCCCGCCCTGTTCGCGTGGTTGAGGCGTCAGCCCTATGTGGAGTGTGGCCAGCGCGGCCTGGCTCCGCACGACCTGGTCCGTGAGATCCTCGACGCCGATCTGCGCTGGCGTGATCCGGCCGGGTACCAGCGGATGCACGAGCGGATGAGCCGGCATCTCCTGGACGAGGCACGTGCGGCCACCGGTCCCGAAGTGCTTCCGGCGGTCCAGGCCTACACGTATCTGCACCGGCACAACGGCTTCGTCTCACGCTTCCTGAGCTGGGACATCGACAGCGGGATCTACGAGGACTGCTACCGGCCCTCCGACCGCATGGACGTGCTGCGGCTCATCGAGTCGGGCGAGGGCCCCGGCTCTGCCCGTATCGCCGCGTCATGGCTGGACACGCAGCCGCAGGCCTTCCGCGTGTACCGCCTGGCAGACTCCGTCACGCCCGTCGCCGTGATGGCCTGGCTACGGCTGACGCCGGACCTGTCAGAAGCCGTTCTGCGGGATCCGGTCACTGCAGCCGCGTGGGAACACGTCCGGTCGCGGCGGCCGCTGCGGGATGGCGAGCACTTCGCCGTCGGCCGGTTCCTGGTGGCCTCGGACTCCTACCAGCTTCCGTCCACGAGCATGGACCTGATGATCCACCGGTGCCTGGCGGAATTCCTCCACTCCGAGCACCTGGCCTGGTCCTTTCTCGTGCTGGCGAGCGACCCTTTCTGGGCCGACTTCATGGAGTACATGGATCAGCGCGTGCTGTCCGGCGAAGTAGCGGTGGGCGCCCGGAACTTCACGCTGTACGCGCATGACTGGAGGGTGGTGACCCGCGAGCGGTGGATGGAGATCGGCGCCTCCCTCGAACTGCTCGGCCCCGGAGCCAAGCCGAAACCGTACGCTCATGACGCCGCCGAGGACATGACCGTCCTGAGCCGTGCGGAGTTCGACAAGGCGGTCCTCGACGCTCTGGGCTCCTGGCACCGGCGCGACGGCCTCGCCGCAAGCCCCCTCACACGGACCAGGATGGTGGCCGACCGGGGACACGACGAACCAGGGGCTGCGCTGAGGGACCTGCTCGGCGAAGCTGTCGCGGTGCTGCGTGCGGACCCGCGGGCGGAGAAGTACCACCGCGCGCTGGACGTGCGTTTCCTGCGGGGCGCGCCGACACGGGAAGCGGCTGCCGAGCGGCTGGGGATGTCCGTCAGCACGTATCAGCGTCACCTCAAGCGTGGCCTCCAGCGGGTGCTCGATCATCTATGGGATCGCGAACTACGTGGGCGGGAACGCGAGCGGCCCGTCGCCTGACACGGTGCCGGTCCGCAGCGCGGTGGCCGTCCTCCGTCTCACCGGCTCCTCCTGCCGATCAGCGCGGTCGGCTCCCATCGGTGTGTCGGCTCTTGGGGGGGCGGTGCCAGGACGCAGCCATGCGACGGCGCCCAGAGCGGCGCTCACCTCGCCGAACTCCGCCAGGCGCAGGCTCACCTGTGCCCGTGCACCCGGCATGATGCCGAGGTCCAGGGCCCGCCTGATCGGCGCAAGCAAGGGCGGGCCCACCGCGGCGAGTTCACCGCCGATCACGATCACACGGGGATCGACGGTGTTGGACACAGCGGCGAGCACCCTGCCGATCCTCGTCCCCACCCCCGCCAGTACGGCACGTGCCCTGCGATCGCCCGCGTCGAGGGCGGCCACCAGGTCCGGCAGGTCCCGTGCGGCACCGCCTGCGGCCCGATACGCCTCGACCACTGCCCCGACAGAAGCCACCGTCTGGAGGCATCCCACACCGCCGCAGCAACACGCCGCCCCTCCCGGATCCACCGTGATGTGCCCAAATTCTCCGGACACTCCGTGGGCGCTGCGATGCAGTGTGCCGTCGACGACGAGCCCACCGCCGACCCCGTCGGAGAGGTGCAGGTACGCGACGTCGCGTTCGCCGCGGGCCGCACCCCACCGCGACTCGGCCAAGGCCGCGAGCCGGGCATTGCTGTCCCACCGCACAGGAGCCTCGAAGCGCTGCCCGACCAGTTCGGTGACCATGCCGTGGCCATCCACGCCGGGGAGCCCGGCAGCCGTCGCGGCCATGGGCGCGCTCACCCCGACACCGACCGGGCTGAGCGCGCCCAGCCGAGGTGGCCCGCCCGTGAGCCGCCCCACCAGGCGGTACGCCCTTTCGACGCGCTCCTGCCACGACGCTTCCGGCGCGTGCCGCTCGTCGCTCGTCCCGATGACACCATGGGTGATGGTCGCGGCCGCCACCCGCACCGCCTGCCGGGCGAAGTCGATGCCGATCACCTGCCCGGCCGCCGGATTCAACGCCAGCTTCTCCACCGGACGGCCACGCCCGCGCCCGGCGACTTCGGGCACCGACGCCGTGACCGTTCCGCCGTCCACCAGGGCAACCACGATGTCGAACAGCGTGGTCCGGGACAGTCCGCTGAGGGCGACCAGTTCGCCCCGGGACAGCGACCCGTGCCGGCGTAGCAGCCGCAGAACCATTTCCTCGTGTTGATGGCGAACTCGCAGCACTGGATCTTCCTGTCGGGTGCAACAACCGCGATCTGGACCGGATTTGCCTTTTGGGCGGCGCCCCATTCGTACAGGGCTGGCGGGGTCACCATCGAGACCAGAACCGGGTCAATTCCGGGTCAGCAACAGCGGTCGCCCGCACCGCAATTTCCGTGCCATGGCGGGCTGTGTCGGCGGATAGGTTCGCAGCTCCTCCGCAGGAAAGGCCGAAATTCCTGCGCACTTCCCGAACGGAGAAAGCGCCTTGCCCGTTTCCCGATACCTTGCGACGATCCTGGTCGGCACGATCGCTTCCACTGCGCCGCTGACCACGTCCGCATCGGCCGCACCGGCTACCGGGGCAGCTGCCGCGTCTATGCAGAAGGCCGTGGTCCAGTTGACCAACGCTGCTCGCAGGAAGGCCGGTTGCCCGGCCCTGAGGATCAAGCCCGCCCTGCACAAGGCCGCGCAGCGTCACTCGGCGGACATGGCGAAGCACAACTACGTCGGGCACATCGGCTCCCACGGCAGCACCATCGTCGACCGCGTCGAAGCGTCCGGGTACACCGGCTGGAGCGCGCTGGCGGAGAATGTCGCCGCAGTGCACGTCACCGCTGCCGACGTGGTCAAGTCGTGGATGAATTCACCGGGTCACCGTGCGAACATCCTCAACTGCTCGCTCGAGCACATAGGCGTCGGCTATGTGAAGCAGGCGGGCAGCGCTCATGGCACCTACTGGACTCAGAATTTTGGAGCGAAGTTCTGATTCCGTCCCGGAACGCGCAAGGGCCGAACGCGGCGCCTGCGCGGCATACCTGAGACGCCCGGCGCCCGGCACGGCCACGATGATCGTGGCCGTGCCGGGCGTTGGCCGTTGCATGGCGAAGCCGCCCCGCGCGGAGCAGAGTTCGCGGGTCGGCTGCTCTCGGGCCGGCATGGTCAGGCCCTTGGTGACGGTCGCTGACAGGAGAACGTGGCGCCGGCAGCGTTCTGGAAGAACACCTTGCCCGACGTCCTGCGGATCAGTCCGCCGCCGCGCCAGGGCTTGCGCGTGGAGGCGCGGGCGGAGGCCTGCTCCTCCTCGGGGGCGTCGACTTCCGCCGATGCCGGGGCGGGGAGCGGCGGGACGGTCAGCGCCGGGCCGTCGTCGGCTGTGGGCGAAGGGATGGCGCCGGCGTTGGCTGAGGCTGGTGCCGTGTGCGAGGCCGAGAGTCGAGCCCAGGGAGGCGAGCGCGGCGGCGCTCACGAGCACGGCGGTGCCTTTCAAATGATCCTCTCCGAAGTTGGGAAGGCAGGCAGTTGACGGAAAGAAGCCCGGCGGCCCGTAGCCTGGTTCGGGCGGAAGGCCGCCGGACTTCCCGTCATCGCTTGCGCAGAGGGGTCAGCAGCTGAGGTGCTTGCCCGGGCTGACGCCGAGGATGTCGGCGAACTTCTTGTACGTCTTCACGCGGCTCTGCACCTGCGCCGGGTTGCCGCCGTTGCACTCGATGGCCCCGTTGATGCTGCGGATCGTCTGGCCGAAGCCGTGGCCGTCGACCATCGCCTTGTGCGGAGTCATGGAGCCCGCGCCGGACTGGGTCATCCAGAACCACAGCGCGGTCTTCCAGGCCACGACGGGCTTCTTCTGCACGAGCCCCGGCTTGTGCAGCAGGTCGATGCCGAGCGCGTCACCGGCGGCCTTGTAGTTGAAGTTCCAGCTGAGCTGGATCGGGCCACGACCGTGGTACGCGGCCTGGCCGGCCGGGCAGCCGTATGGCTGGGTGGTGTCGCAGTACGACGGCCAGTTGGCCTTGTTCTGCTCGACGATGTAGACGAGTCCGCCGGTCTCGTGGCTGACGTTGGCGAGGAAGGCGGCTGCCTCACGCTTCTTGGTCCTGGCGTTGCCCTTGTCCGCGAAGGCGGGGAACTTCTTCATCGCCTTGACCAGGGCGTCATAGCTGTAGAAGCGCTTGTGGTTCGGGAACATCCTGTTGTACTCGGCGTTGCTGACGACGAAGTCGCCGCTCGCCGCCGGTGCGGCGGACGCCGTTGAGGTCAGGCCGATCCCGGTCGCGGCCAGCAGCACGGCGGTCAGGAGGGCGTAGAGGTTGCGGAGCTTGGGCACGGTGGGAACTCCTTGGTGGGAGGTACGGGTCATCGGACGAACTTCCACTTGACCTTGTGCAGCACGCCCTTGTCCGGATCGGCCAGCTTTTCGAAGGCTGGCTTGCTGAGGTCGATGTGCTTGGGCCCGCATCCCATGCACTTGTCCACGACGGGGACGGTGATCGTCTTGCCCCGGAAGGTCAGGCGGACCTTGGCATTGCAGAGCGGGTCGTTGTTCGGGTTGTCCGCCTTCCAGTACTTCGGCGAGACGGCCACGAGCATCTGCGACGAGGCGTCGATGGGGTCTCCGCAGGCCCCGAATCCGACGTTGTCGTAGAAGGTTGCCTTACCGTGCTTGACCTTGCCGAAGGGCACGGCGGAAGCGGGGGCGGCATTGGCTATGCCGAGGACGGCAGCGGCCAGGCTCAAGGAAAGGACCGCACGCGTGCGGCGCTTCATCTGCATTACAGACAGACCTTTCTCGGGTCAGGAATGGGTTGGGAATCAGGGGGACGGGTGGGCGCCTGACTGGATTTCGGCGCCCGTAGTCGACCGAAGCAACTGAGTGACTGCCAGAAAGGAGCCGTCAGCGCGTTCTTCTCGGCCGTGTCAGAAGGGGGTCAGCGTCAGGTGCATGTGCTGGGGCCTGGTGTCCTGGATGTAGGAGGCCCAGTCGGCCACGTCGTCGAAGGCGAAGCCGTATGCCTTGCCGTTGGTGGTCGCGGCGTGGATGACCCTGGCGTAGTGGTTCGTGACGGCGGTGTCGTAGAAGTCGGCCGCACGGGTGGTGGGCTGCTTGCGGTGGCTGACGAGCGTGGAGCGGTTGAAGCCGGCGCCCAGGACCGCGGCGACGGGTCCGGTGACCCCGTCGTTGGGAGCGGCGAGCGCACCGTCGCAGAACAGCACGTCACGGGTGGAGGGCTTGGCGAAGGAGACCGATGCCGGGCCGGTGAAGGTGAGCCTGTGGTCCCGCACCCGGCCGGTGAAGGTGCCGGCGTCGGTCCTGACGACGAGGCGCTTGTCGCGGTAGGTGTTCCAGACCCGGTCGATGTAGGGGTCGAAGTAGTGCTGCGGGAAGCGGCCGTTGTCCAGGCCGTGGCTGGGCGCGATGACGCGCCGCTCGCCCACGACGAGACGGGAGAAGTCGGGGTTGTCCCGCAGGGTGCGGAAGACCCGGTCGCGACCGCCGTCGCGGAGCCTGCCTGTGCTGTGGTCCCTGGCGCCGTTCAGCCGGATCATCATCGGCACGCTGAACATGTCGACCATGGTGGTGTTGCAGAACATGCCGGACTCGTTGTGCGTGAACTCCACGAAGTCATGCAGCACGGGGTAGTTGGGGTCGGACGCGACCCAGCCCGCGGGATGCTGCAGGGCGACGTTGCCGTCCGCGCCCCGGACGGCCTTGAACTTCAGCTTGTGGCCCAGCGCCACATAGATGCGGCCGGACATGTACGGCAGTCGGAGCTCGGTGCTGCCCCGGGCGGCCAGCGGGATGGCGTAGTCCGTGAAGCCGTTGTCGCGGTTGTCGGAGAGCTTGACGCGCTCCACGGTGCCGCGCCGTGTCACCCTGACCTGCCGGTCTCCCTTGGTGCCCACGATGTACAGATGGACGGAGCGGTTGGCGAACTCACCGCTGTGGTTGACGACGGTCAGCGGCAGCCTGCGAGCCGCCGCGGCGGCCGGCTCGTCGTCCGCGGCGAGGGCGCGTGGGGTGGCGGAGACGATCGCTGATCCGGTCACGGCGGCGCCGGCCATCGCGGTGAGCATTCTCCGGCGGGTGAGCACATAGGGGTTGGGCGAGGTGATCATACAGGGTTCCTCTCTCCTTGCGCCGGGCGGGACGGAAAGCGGGTGGGGAAGGCCCACCTACGGCGCCTGACCGGACTCGGCAGGAAACGGGGCCGTTACGGCACGTCGGTGACGTCCTGCGTGTGGCGCAGGAGGGCTCTCAAGCCGGTTGCTGCCGACGGGAGAAGACGCTACGCAGCGTGAATTTTTCCGCCAAGAAGTGACAGAAATGAGATGTCGACTATCGGTGAGGCCCGCGTCACTTCGGGCCGAGACGGCCGTCGAAGGTCCTACGGCGGCTCACAGAGTTCTCACAAGAACGCTCTCTACCTTCCTCACGCCACGCGCGCGAAGGACTCGCCGTTCCGGCGCAGTCCTGATCGAAGAGAGGAATGCGCCTTCCGCCATGCAGAAAATGACGACACGACACGGAGCTCTGGTCCTGCACCTGTTACGCAAGCACGGTCCGCTGACTCGGGGCCGGTTGGGGGCCCTGAGCGGTCTGTCCCGGACCACGCTCTATGACGTCGTCGCCATGCTCCTGGACGAGGGCGCCGTCCTCGCCTCGGTACCACAGGCGACCCTGCGCAAGCGGGGTCGCCCGGCGGAGGTCCTGGCCCTGAACCCCGAGGCCGGCCATGTGCTGGGCATCGAATTCGCGCGTGATGCGGTGCGGGTGGCCGCGATGGACGCGTCGCACGAGATCGTCGGCACGGCGCACGAGCCGCACAGTGCCGACGTGGCGTGGCCGGTCCGGGTCGATCTGGCGTGGCGGCTGGCGGACGCCCTGACCGGCGGGACGCTGCGATCGGGTGGCGTCAACGGCATCGGCGTGGGGATGGCCGGACCGCCGGAACGCAGCTCGCTCCTGACCCTCCGGCACGGTGGCGTGGCAGAGCTGGTTCGCGAACGCTTCGGAACCCCGGCTCCGGTCGATCACGCCGCACGGCTCGCAGCCCTGGCGGAGACCGTCTGGGGTGCGGCCATGGGGGCGCAGGACGTGCTGTACCTGCGGCTGTCGCACGACGTCGGCGGCGGTCTCGTGGTGGCCGGCCGGCTGCACCGGGGTGCTCACGGGATCGCCGGGCAGTTCGGCCACATCACCGTGGATCCGGACGGTGCGCGCTGCGAGTGCGGCAAGAGGGGGTGTCTGGAGACGGTGGCCTCGGTCGGTGCCGTGCTGAACGCCTGTCGCAGCGTGGGCGGCCCTGCCATGGATCTACCAGAGCTGGAGGCCGCGTTGGGCTCGGGCGACCGCACGGCACATTCGGTCGTAGCGCGAGCCGGCGCCCAGGTCGGCCGGGTGCTGGCCGATATGTGCCATGCCGTCGGACCCGATGTGATCGTCGTGGGCGGCGAACTGGTCGCTGCCTGTCCGGCGGTCATGGAGTCGATCGCACACGAGCTGGCCTCCCATGCCGTACGAGGTCCGGATCCGCACCCTGAGGTGCGTTCGTCCCGACTGGGCTCCTTCGCAGCCGCGCTCGGCGCCGTCGCCCTGCACCGACAGCGGACCTCGCCGACATCGCTCCGTCACTCGGTCGAGGTGGGCATCGGGGCCCAGGCACGAGCTGACCGGGCGCTCGGTGAACCACTGCGCTTCGCGCCGGAACGGACCGAGGCCCGGGCCGAGGGGGACAGCCCGGGCATCGGAGTCTAATTTCGCCGGCATGGATCGGAGGGCTTACGGGTGTCCGGCACTCCAGCAGCCGTCGCCGTCGCACTGCTTCAGGCGGGTCAACGCATCGTGGAGTTCCGCACGCCGGGCTCCGCTCAACTGACGTACGACGTTGCGCAATTGATAAGGGTCGGTTCGGAGGTCGTAGTACTCCATCGCTCCGCTGCCGTACTCGACGTAGGTGTACGCGTTGGTGCGCAGGGCGTGATAGTCGGGCGGGCTGATGCTCTCCCCGCCGTTGTTGTCGGGGTCTGTCGGCGACCTCTTGGCGTGGCGGTGCTCGATGAGGTTGGCCTTGCGCCAGTTGGGGTCCGATCCGCCGTCCAGCAGCGGAAGCAGGCTGTGCCCGTCCACCCGGGACGACACCGGGGCGCCACCGATGCGCTGGAAGGTGGGTGCGAGGTCGATGTTCGACACCTGGGCGTCACTCGTCCGCCCGGCCGCGACCCCGGGGCCGGCGATCACCAGCGGTACGCGGACGTCGGTGTCGAACGCGGTCTGCTTACCCGCCTTGAGCCTGTACTCGCCGAGGTGGAAGCCGTTGTCGGAGCTGAAGACGAAGTAGGTGTTGTCGGCTTCGCCGGCCCGGGCCACAGTGGCGCGGAGTTTGCCGATCATCCGGTCGATCGACTGGAGCGACTGCGCACGCTTGCGGAACTTCTCATCGATCTTGTTCTTCTCGTGTGGGCTCAGCCGGTCCTGGCGGGCCAGCCATCGCGGCGCGTCGGTCGGCAGGGTGTCGAACGCGGGGCTGCGCGGCGCTGTCAGTCCGGGGAAGGCGTCCTCGTCCCGGGGCGCGGGCGTGGACGGACCGTGCGGCGTGAAGAGTGCGACCTCCAGCAGGAAAGGCTTGTTCGCCGCCGCGGACTTCTTGACGAAGGCGTTGCCCTTCTTGCTGACCACGTCGGTCAGGTAGTCCTTGGGCCTGTCGCCGTACGACTGGACACTGTGGTTGTGGGCGAGGTCGTACTCGTAGCCCTTGTAGCCGCCGCCGACGACATCCCACTGGCTCCAGCCCGGTGGCACGTACGGCCGTTGACCGTCGACGGTGTCCCCGGGGCTGTAGCCGTTGAGGTACTTGCCCATCATCGCGGTCCGGTAGCCCTTGGCCTTCAGGGCCGTGGCGAAGGTGTCCCGCTCCTGTCCCCCGTCGTGGAAGGCGTTGAAGCCGCCGTTCGGTCCTTCGTTGCTGAGGACTCCGGTGTTGTGCGGGTACCGGCCGGTGAAGATGGACGAACGGGACGGGCAGCAGAGCGAGTTGCTGACCACGTAGTCGCTGAACGTCGTGCCCTGGGACTGGAGCTTGCGGACCTCCGGCATGTACTGGAGGAGGTTCGAGGACATGTCGTCGGTGAGGACGAAGACGATATTCGGCCGTTCCGCCGCGACAGTGGCCTGGCCGGCGCCGGCGGGGGAGGCTCCGGATGCCGCCCCGCTCACCCCGCTCTGGATCGCGAGTGCCAACGGCACCACGCCGGCTATCAATGGGAGAAGTTGACGAGTGCGAATCATGCCCGGCAGCGTGTCATCGCGAATCGGAGCCGGTCAATATCAAATAGCCGAGTTCGAATTTTTCCGGCGTCAAGGAGAATTAATCCGGCATCGATCGCTTTACGACCACCTAGAACTGCCCGCATTCTTTGCCTAGTACCTGCGCTGTGCCAGGACAATCGGGAGAGGGGGCACTGGAGCTTGGAGGCGATCAGCGGGGCGGGCGGCGGAACGTGGCACGCCCTTCAGGTGCGAAGGGTGGCGCTACGGAAATGCGTCCGCACCCTCTATATTCCGTCGTCGTCGGGAATCACGCTCTATGCTCAGCTGAGCGGACTGGTGGAACTCTACGGGACCCGTGAACGGCCTTCCCAAGGAGAGGCGTTCCGACTGCCGGACGACGTGTGCGTCATCCCTCCGGGGCCGAGCCGGACCCTGCTCGTGGCAGCGAAAGGAGACGTCCCTGCGACGGTCGCCTCCCTCACCGTCCCGCAGGAGACGCTGCACCGGTTCGTCGACGAGGAGGACCTACGGTCCCGTATCACGCTGCTGCGAGACATGTTTCCGGCCGTGCGATTCGACCCGGTCCTGGCGTTGACCGTAAGAGCGTTGGTGATCGCGAGCGAGGCAGGCGCGGACGAACTGTACGCGCAGTCGGCGACGCAGTTCATCGCCGCCCACCTCCTGGCCGCGCACACGGACGGTGCCGTGCGGCCGGCCGGTGCGCTGAGTTCGGTCCAACTGGAGACGGTCCTCTCCTACATGCGAGAAAATCTCGGGCGACCGGTCTCACTGGACGATCTGGCTTCCCGAGTCTCTTTCAGCCGATTTCATTTCGTACGCTGCTTCAAAGCCGCCACCGGATCCACCCCGTATCGATATCTCACCGAGCTCCGGATCGACATGTCACGCAAGTACCTGGAGAGCGGGAACGACACGATCACCCGCATAGGCCAGCGCTGCGGATTCTCCGGACCGGAACACTTCTCCCGCAGCTTCCGCCGCGTCATGGGCTGTACGCCGTCGCAGTATCGGGCGATGCGAACATGACGCAGCAAGGATGACGTACTGCAAATGTCTGACCGCGGCGAGGCCCGCAGTGGAGACGCCGGCCGCTCCGATGCTTTGATCGGTGTCCTACGGACAGCCGCGGAACCGAGGTGTGCATGGCAGGCAGAGCTGGGCGGGTGCTGGTGGTCGACGACGACGCGGCCATACGCCGGTCGCTGGAACGGGGACTACGGCTCAGCGGCTTCTCGGTCGCCCTGGCCGGCGGTGGTCACGCCGCTCTGGCCGGCGCGCGTGCCGAACGCCCCGACATCATCGTCCTCGACATCTCCATGCCGGACCTCAGCGGCATCGACGTATGCCGGAGCCTGCGCGGCGACGGCGACGACGTACCCGTGCTGATGCTCTCCGCACTGGACGAGGTCGACGACAGGGTCGCCGGGCTGCAGGCGGGCGGGGACGACTACCTTGTCAAGCCGTTTGCCCTCCAGGAGTTGGTCCTGCGGCTGCACGCCTTGCTACGGCGGCGCCCGCCCGCCGCCACGGACCGGGTCCGGGTCGCGGGCCTGGTCCTTGAACCGGCCGCGCACGAGGCGTCTTTGGACGGTCGGCCGCTGAAGCTGACGAGGCGTGAGTTCGCGGTCCTCGAGGTCCTGGCCCGCAACGCCGGGGTCGTGCTCACCCGCGAGCTGCTGCTCGATCGCGTGTGGGGCTACGACTTCGAGGTACGCAGCGACGCCGTGGACACCTTCGTCAGCTATCTCCGACGCAAGCTGGAGGCAGGCGGCCGGCCCCGGATCCTGCACACCGTTCGCGGTGTCGGCTTCGTACTGCGGCCGGGCGTCGAGGGCGCGCCATGAGACTGTCCACCCGTGTCGCCCTCGCCGTCGGCGCGAGCGTGCCCCTGCTGGTCCTGGCGTCCGGTTGGCTGCTGCTGCACCTCGTCAGCAATGACCTCCGGGCCCACCGGGACGCCCAGCTGCGTGCCCGCGCGACGGTGGTGGCCAAGAACGCCAAGGCGTACCTGGATGTCGTCGGCACCGACCACCCGATCATGGAAGAGGCCCGGCACCGACGCCTGGTCAACTCCGCACGCGACGTGGGCGTATGGCTGACCGTCCCACAGGGCAGGGTCTCGGCCGGCCCGCAGCCCGACCCGCCCCCCGATCTGCCTTCCGCCGCCCCCGACCCCGTCACCGTGACCTCCGGCGACAAGGACTGGCTCGTACTGTCGCTGCGCATCGGCACCGCGAAACAGGGCGGCACACCGAATCTGTGGCTGTTCTCGCCCGACACCGCCGACGACGAGCTGACTCTGGTGCGGCAGCGAGTGATGACCGGGGCTCTGCTGGCCGCGCCACTGGCCGGAGCAGCCGCCTGGGCGATCGCGGCCCGAGCCGTCCGTCCGCTACGGCGACTCCAGCGCCGTACCAGCGGGCTGGACCCCAGGACCAGCGCGGCGCGACTGGACCACACCCCGACGCGTATCACCGAGGTCGACGACTTGGCGCAGACCCTTCAGACGGTGCTGAACCGCTACGACGAACAGGTGGCCCGCACCGGGGAGGCGCTGGCCACCGCCCGCGCGTTTGCAGCGACCGCGTCCCATGAACTGCGCACTCCGCTGATGAGTATGCGCACCAACCTCGACATCCTGACCGACCACCCCGACCTGGACTCTGCCGACCGTGCGGAGGTCTTGGACGACCTGGGGCGTGAGCAGGCTCGTCTGCTCGGTTTGCTGGTCATGTTGAGGGCACTCGCGCAGGGCGATCTGGTCGAGGCGGAAGCGTTCGCGACGCTGAACCTCGCGGAGCTGGTGGACGCGTCGGTGGCCGACCTGCGGCGCACGGACCCTGACGCGAGCGTCTCCGTGCACACCGCCGCGGAGCTCTGGGTGCACGGCTGGGAGCAGGGGCTGCGCTCGGCGGTGGACAACCTGCTGACCAACGCGTCGACACACGGCCGCGCCGAGGACGGAGTCGCCCGCATCGAGGTCACCCTGCGCCTGTCACGCGACCCGCGTGATCAGACCGTGGTGCTCAGCGTGGACGACCACGGTCCCGGCATCATCACCGAACGCCGCGAGGAGGTCTTCCAGCGCTTCCGCCGGGGCCCGTCCAGCCCCGGTTCCGGCCTTGGCCTGACGCTGGTCGCCCAGCAGGTGGCCCTGCACAGAGGCCGGATCGCGGTACTGGACCGCCCCGACGGGCGGCCCGGCACCAGATTCGAACTGCGCCTGCCGGCCACCGGTGTCCGGGACGCGCAGACCACTCTGTCCTTGCTGCCACGGGACTGGCTGACCGGGGCGACCGGTCAATGAAGCCCCGCCTCTGCACTCGCTCGAAGCGCGCGAAGCCAGAGTGAGGCTGGAGGATTGCTGACTTGTCGGCCTTACTGGGGGCACAGGTCTGCCGCTTGCACCTGCTCCAGAGCTGCAGGCCTGTCTCCGGCCCTTCATCCGGTGTCTGTGTTCCTGGCTCTGGCGGTGATCCGCGTCGTCCTATCCACCAGGCTCGGGCGACGAGTTGTAGATGATCGTGAACCTCCGCAGTACCTCGCCGGAGAGCCGTAGTACGTCACCTCGGACACGCTGCTGTGCCTGGGCTTGGCCGTGATGCCGTACGTACGGTGGAACTCCTTTGCGCTCAAGTCCTGGCTGCTGCCCACGAGCCCGGGCGGTTTGGCAGTGGAGGGTATGCAGCTCTCATCGAGGTACCGGCCGGCAGGGCTGCAGCGGCGAACGATCAGACCCTCTTGGGCGGCTCCACGAAGCCAGACCTCCGAGCTGTCCGCATCGGCTTTCAGCATCCGCGAGGTCAGCACTACAAGGTTGAGACCGTCGGCACCGTCGCCGGCAACGACGAGGATGTCTCCTCGCCCTCGAAGATCCAACCGGCTCGGTTCGATGCCGCTGCCAGTCGGCCGGCAAGGCGGGGTTCCAGTCCGGGTCGATTGCCCGCAGCGCCGATTCCCACCAGGGGTGGCCCTCCAGTGCGCCGGCCCGGCGCTGGTTGAACAGCCATGGCCCGACCGGCCGGTCCAACGCGGTCGCCCCACGAGGAGCGCACAGTGTCCAGTGGTCGTCGTAGTACGTGTGGGCGGCTTCGAGGTTCTCCTGGAAGCGTTCGTCCGCGACGGACCAGACCATGCCGAGCTTCTCCAGCCGGCGGGCACGCGCGCCGGTCATCTGGCCGGCCTCATGCGCCCGCCGCTGTTCGGCGATCCACTGCCCGAGCGGGTACGCGCCTTCCATGTGGCCGATCGGGACCCGGGCGTGGCCCTCTCGTTCCGTGAACCGCTTCAGTGCTGCCCAGCCGCGGGCCCAGTCCTGCCGCTCGGTGTCGATGACGTTGAAGGACACCCAGTCCGCGACCAGCTTCGGGTCGGGCGGGGCCGCGAAGCGGAGCAGCAGGCGGCGCTTCTCCTCGCCGTTCTCCGGAGTGGTGCCGATGGACTGGGATGGCTGTGCCTGGTCCTTCTGCGGTTCCTGGGGTTTGGCGAGGAGCTCGACGGTTTGTTCGTTGTGGCCCGCAGGCCCTGGAGGACCTTGACCAGAGGCCGGCGCGAGGCGGAGGTGAACATGTCCTGGGCCGTTCCTGAGACGACAGGCCTGGGACAGGGAAGCGCGATTTATTCCGGGAGTCGGCAGCTTTATTCCGGCCCTGATGGTCTTGTGACATCTCCTTGCGGAGGCCACTGTCGGAGGGCCAAAGAGGTCGTCTCTCCAGCAGGCAGCTGAGTGCACGCCCCTGGAGCGAACAGTCCGTGGGGAGCCCACATAGCAGAGGAGTTGAGGTCATGGAGCACCCCATGAGCTGCGCACACGAGCCTCAAGAGAGCCACATAGTGAAGCTGACCATTCATATTTCGGGAAAATGATGACCGCTGTTTTCGTTCATGGAGTACCCGAGACCGGGCGCCTTTGGGACCCACTCCGGCGCCACCTCAAAGCTGAATCTATCGCCCTGAACCTGCCAGGTTTTTCGACGCCCCGGCCAGCCGGGTTCGGTGCGACGATGGACGACTACGTCCGCTGGCTGTCGGGCGAGTTGAAGGGAATCTCAGGACCTGTCGACCTGGTGGGGCACGACTGGGGCGCACTTTTTGTGGCACGCGTCGCCATGCTGGACTTCCTGCCGCTGCGAAGCTGGGCGATGGATGTCGCGTCCATCCTTCACCCCGACTATGTCTGGCACGGTCCGGCCCAACGATGGCAGACCTCGGGGACAGGAGAACAGTGGGCGCAGACCATGCGGAGGAATACAACCGTCGCCACTGCCGCGCTTACGGCCGCAGGTGTTCCCGCCGAGGATGCCTCGGACATGGGTGCACAATTCGACGCCACTATGGCTGGCTGCATCCTGGACCTTTACCGCTCCGCGACGCCCAACCCATACGCTCATTGGGGCGCAGACCTGACTCGGACAGCAGCCCCTGGCCTAGTGGTCCAGCCCCTGAGCGACCCCTACGACGACCAGGTCAACTCCCAGAAGGTTGCCGAGTGTCTCGGAGCGCATGTGGAAAGCCTGCCGGGCCAAAGTCACTGGTGGATGCTGAGCGCTCCCGAGGAGGGTGCCGCTGCCCTGCTGCGGTTCTGGAAGACGGTGGGCATGGACTCGTGAGTACGGCTCGGCGCCCAGTAGCGCCGAACCAGCTCTGGCGTGGTGTTACCGCCGAACTTGATCGGACACAGAAGGGATAAACGCAGCCGTGTCGGACGCATTGATCCTGGGCAGCGGCCCGGCAGGGTTGATGACTGCAATCTTGTTAGCGGCAGAAGGCAGGCAGGTCACCCTCGTCGACCGCGATCCACCACCCCCCAAGGGCGGGGGAGACGACCTGTATGCCGGTTGGAAGCGCCCCGGCGTGCGTCAGTTTTCACAGGCGCACCTCCTATTGCCAGGAGGATTCCGCCTACTGGCCAAGGAGTCTCCCGAGTCGGTGGACCGTATGCTCGACCTGGGCGCCGTCAGCCACAACATCATCGCAGGAGCATGGCATGTCGGGGCGATAGACGGCCCGCACGAGGATGACGGCCGGTTCGAGACAGTGGCCGTACGGCGTCCTGTACTTGAGGCCTCTTTATTTGCCGCGGCGGAGGGGCACCCCGGCATTACCGTGCGACGTGGCCTCCAGGTCAACCGGCTGAGTACGGAGGAGCCCCGCGCAGGCCAATGCTGGCGCGTCACAGGGGTAACCTGTGAGGGGGGCGAGGAGATCAACGCCGAGTTGGTCATTGACGCCTCAGGCCGGGGTGCGAGCGGGGCAGCAATGCTCAGGGATGTGGGACTCGCACCGCACGAGCAGCGGGCGGAGGCGGGTTTCCGCTACTACACGCGGTTCTTCCGTTCCGAAGACCTAGCCTCCCGAATGCCGCCATGGGCGGGGTTTCAGCACGACAGCGTCAGCATCCTTGTCCTGCCCGGTGACTCCGGAACCTGGTCGGTGACTTTCGTGACGTCCGACCGCGATCAGGAGCTCCGGGGTCTGAGCAACCGCGATGCCTGGCACCGAGCGATACAGCTCTACCCAACCGAAGCACATTGGGCTGAAGGGAAGCCCGTCACGGGTGTGATCGCCACCGGTGGTCTACGCAGCGCGCACCGTCGCCTCGTCGTAGCTGGAGCGCCTGTGGTCACCGGGATCGTGGCAGTGGGAGACGCATGGGCCTCGACCAACCCGTTCTTCGGCGCTGGCATGACCACGGCGTTCCGGCACGCTGCACTGCTCCGGGACACGATGCGCCTTGTCGACACGAAGGACGCCATGGCATTTTCAATGACGTTCGCCGCCGCGACAGAGCGTCACCTGCTGCCACTCTGGCGTGGTTTTGACGACTGGGACCGGCACCGCCTGGCCGAGGTGGATCACGAGATGATGGGCCAGCGCTACACGACGGACGATCCGTTCTGGCAGAAGCGCGTAGGACTCGAAGGGGCACGCGCGAAGGACCCCGATGTCCTGCGTGCCGTCGCAGACGTGACCGGCCTCCTCGCGGGCCCGGAGGTGTTGGCAAGGCCCGGTCTCAAAGAGCGGATAGCCGAATTGAGCGCCGGGGCTTCTCGTTATCACTATCCCGGCCCCGTGCGCCGCGAGTTGCTTGCCGCAGTCACCGCCGAATGACCCAGGTGGGTACTGCTGCAGGGGGACGCCGCGCACGTGCCGGCGTCCCCCGCGGCTGAGGTTGGCCGACTGCGTCCGGCACCCGCCCACGAGCACCTGCCGCCGCTATGAACCGCTCCTAGGCCACGCGGCTCCCTTGATCAACTCGCCAGCGCGATAGGTTCCGGAAGGACGCCGTCGCGCGCTACCACGTGGCGGATGGAAAGCGTACGCCCCGCGACCCGGCCCTGGTCCCGCGGACGTGGGTTCGCACGGGACGACTCACAGGCCGCGCCCTGACGCCGTGACGCGGGCGGGAGTGAGGGGGGAGGAGCTGGCCCGGTTGCGGGCGGAGAGCGCCCCGCTGCTGAGGCTGAGCGGGAGTGGCAGCTGGAGCGCGAGATCCTGCGCCGGGCGGCGGCCTATTTCTCCTGCGAAGTGAAGTGAGCACCCGCCGCTGGGACTTCATCTCCGACCACTGCGTCGACTTCGGCGTGCAGCTATGCCGGGTGCTCGGAGCGTCCCGCGCCGGCTACCACCGGCACCTGGCCACCGAGCAGGCTCGCGCCGAGCGCCGGGCTGAGGAGAAGCGGACCGTGAGCGAGAATCCGCGCCATTCACGCCGAGCACCAGGGTGCCTACGGCTGCCCGCGCGTCCATGCCGAGCTGCAAGATGATTTAATCCGAATCCGAAGGCCTTGCGATTGCTTCGCGGCTAAGTAGGCTGGAGATTAACGAAAACTCACGGATCCCACGAATGACGCAAGGTGACAAAGTGATCACGCGCGAAAGATGCCAGCATTGCGTGAAAGTTCCGTCATTCTAGTATGGGGGATTTCTGGCGCTCGCGTTGTTAAATGGAATGGCATATGTTGAATCTTCGGCCGGGGATCGTCGGTTGATCCCGTCCGGGGACGAAGAGGCAGTGGCTTGAGTGCTGTTGGTCATGCCGCAAATCACTGTCGTGGCGACCTCCGACGGCACACGGAAGTTGAGAGCAATGTGGCAGCTTCTCGCGCTCACTTGCTGATCCCAGGATGTGGCGACGGATGTAATCGGCTTGTCGCCCAATTCCCTCGACGGATGGCTTGGCGCAGGCAGCATTGCAGCCGGTTGGTGGCCGCCAGGTTATGGAAACCGTCGTCCAGGTCCTTCGGCTAAGACCTTCAACGGTTCGCACGCTTACCAGTCTTCAGGGAGACCTGGCCTATGCCGATCGAGGAACTGAGCGGTGCTGTCCAGTACGTGATGGATCTAATAGGTATCTTCGCCTTCGCTCTCTCAGGGGCGTTCCTCGCGGTACGCAAGGACTTCGATATCTTCGGGACGGTCATCCTCAGTGAGGCGGCGGGCCTTGGCGGCGGTCTTTTCCGTGACCTGGTGCTCGGGATCACCCCGGTCGCTTTCACCGACCTCGGCTACTTTTTCACGCCCTGCGTCGCTGCGCTGATCGTTTACTTTGGCTACCGGCTCCGCCACGACGAAAGAGTGTACGAGGGCAAGCCATTCGAAATCTCCGACGCGGCGGCGCTGGGACTCTTCAGCGTCACCGGCACGATCAAGGCGCTCTCCCACGGCCTCAACAGTCCCGCCGCCGTCACGCTCGGCAGTGCCAGCGCCGTCGGTGGCGGCGTCCTCGCTCATCTCCTCGCACTCGAACAGCCGGCGCTGCTCCGCTGGAACCGTGATGTGTACGCACTGCCCGCGTTCGTCGGCGCGACCTCGGTCGCATTGCTGTACAACTCGGCGCTGCTGAACATAGGTACCGCCATTGGTGCCTCAATGTTCGCCTTCGGGCTGCGGCTCCTCGCGCTGCGCTACAGCTGGCGAACCCCGCGTTCGCAGTTCTGGCGCAATCCGTTCGCAGGCATGCGGCAACAGCCGCCGCCGGCGAATCCGGCCCCGGACCTGGCGCCGTCCATGCGAGCCGACATGGCCACATTGCCCTCCGTCAATGATGGCAGGAGCACGCCACCCTCCTCGGCAACCGACACAGTCACACTGCGGCGCATCGATATGGGGCCGCTATCCCGACGCGAGGACGGCGTCCAGCCAACGACTCCAACGCCGGGCCCCGGCCGAGACCCGCGGCTCCTTCTCCAATGGCCGGCGCGACGAGACCACGATGGTCAAGACCATGCCTCACCGGGCAGGTAGATCGGGCAGGACACTCCTCGCCCCGTTACCCTGCACCAACTCGTACGCTTTGCTCTGTCGGGGATCTTGGAGGTGCCTAGGTCAGGTGCCCGGGGTTCGCCAGGACCCTCGGTCGGGTTGTCTCGCGCTGGTCGCGGCAGTTCTGGAAGGCAGTCGGCCGGCGGGCCGTGGGTGCTTCATGGGTCGGTGGCAGTGCGCTGAGACGCTCGATGTTGACGGCGATTGCCGTCAGGACCGGCTGGGTGTGGGCCCTTCTCTGGCCTCGGTAGCGGCAGCGTCGCATGCCGTGTCCGTGGGCGAACTCGTTGACGTTTCCCTCCACTCCGGAGCGGACCTCGTAGCGGGTCCTCCGCTCAGGCGTCTGTTGCTCGGCGCGGAGACGGACTTCCAGGTCGCGGAGTTCTAGTAAAGGAAAGTCCACGGTGCGGGTGCTTCGCGGGAGGTGGTGCACTGGGTGCGGGCCGGGCAGGGCCGGCGCTGACTCTTGGCGAACCTGGCCACGATCAGCGGGACTGCGGTGGGCGAGGAGGTCGGGCAGAGCTCGGGTAAGGGCCGTGCCAACTTGGCTGACCTGGCTCTGGAGGCAAGTGACCTGCTGCCGGTCGTGGTCGATGTGGAAGTCGTCCCGGGCGAAGCCCTCGTTCTGGCGTTGTTGGCGGGTGGGGTTGCTTCGCAGTGGCCCGGAGACGGTGACCTGGTGTTCACGGGTGGCTTGTTCCAGGTGGGGCAGGGTGGTGTAGCCAGCGTCGACCAAGTGCTCGGCGGGCAGGAGCCCCCGGCGTGACAGGCGGGTGTGGATGCCGGGGAGGACCTGGCTGTCGTGGGTGGTGGTCGCGGTGGTGGCCACGTCCGTGATCACGTGAGGGCCGTCAGGAGCGCAGGTCGCGAACCCCTTCCAGCTGAGGATGTGTCCGTGCCGTGCGTAGCGTGCCGAGGGGTCGTAGGGCGAGACGATCGCCCAGGACGAGGACGGCAGCCCGGGCCCGCCTTCAGTCTCGGCGGTGCGCCAGCGCAGGTGCCCTGCGGCGTTGCGGTGGTAGTTCTGCACCATGATCTGGCGCAGGGCCTGGATGCGAGGGCCGGACGTGCGGTCTGCCCCGCGCCGGTAGAAGTGCTCCAGGAGCCGGACGGCGTCGTTCCCGTGCCAAGGGTCCTGGTCTTGGGCTTGGTGGGGTTCTTGCCCCGGCGGACCGGTCGGCCGTAGCGGCGCCCCAGTCCGCGTCGACCAGTTCCTCCAGCAGGTCAGATCCCGCCGCGGCCAGGACGTGGGTGGAGTCTGTGCGCTGCGTGGTGCGTTCCCGTACTGGGCCGCCTCCTTGAGGCGGCCCAGTACGACGTCGGGGAGGCGGGTCGGCGCGGTCGCCTTCGGCCAGACCGTCTCGGAAGTCGGCCAGCACGCTGTGGTGGAAGCCGGGGTCGTCCAGCTCCATGGCCATGTCGTACTTGAATTCGATGCGGCAGCGGACCGCCTCGGCGGCCTGCCGGTCCGACAGGCTGAGCAGGAACTGCAGGACACAGAGGGTGGCCAGTTGAGCAGGCGAGAGGCCCGGACGCCCATCACACGGGTACCAGTAGGCGAAGTCCTCGTCGCACCACAGTCCATCCAGCCGGTCGCGCACCCATATCGCCGTCGTGCCACCCGGGTTACTCGCCCGCGCGATCTGCACTGTCAGAGGCGGGACATGCTCATCGGAACGCGGGCGCAGGGACAACGGGCACCTCGACAACTGCATCGCTCATCGGAACTACCCGAGCATGCCCGTTGACCATGCTGCCGAATGGTGTTGTGGGTCAGGTGGCCAGCAGGCCGCCGTCGATGTACAGGTCGTGGGCGTTGATGCCGGTGTTGCGGAGCAGGAAATCCGTGGCGTCGGCGATCTCGGCCATCGTCACCAGTCGTCCGATCGGTGTCTGGGCCGAGTGGGGTGGGTTGGGAACGTCGCGCCATTTGGGGCTGTCGCCGATCAGGCCCGGATGCAGGGCGTTGACGCGGTGCGGAGCTATCTCCACCGCGAGGGTCTTCACCAGGCCGGTGATTCCGGCGTTGAAGGTGGTGACGACGGTCGAGCCTGGATACGGGCGTTCTTTGGCTAGCCCGCCGAAAAGAACGACGGAGGCGCCTGGGCTCAATCGGTCGCGCAGCACACGGACGGTCTCGGCGTAGCCGACGAGCTTCATGGTCACGGCCGTCACGGCATCAGTGATGTTGAACTGCGCCAGCGTGTTCGCGGCCTGCCCGACCGCGGTGATGACAAGATTGTCGACCTCGGTCACGTCGGCCAACGAGGCCCTGATCGTTTCGGGTTGGGCAAGGTCGAGGGCCAGCCCCCGGACGCCGACGCCGATCCCGGCGGCAACGGTCTCGGCCCGTGCCTTGTCCCTGCTGGTGATGATGACGTCGTCACCGCGGTCTGCGAAGTACTGGGCGATCACTCCGCCCAGGCCGCCGCTGCCGCCGACGATGAGTGTGCTGGTCACGCGATGACCGTCCTTGCGTTGTCGGTTGTGTGAAGGCTGTTCAGGGTGGCCTTGGCCTGCTCGCGCATGGCCGGCACGAGGGGAAGAACGGCTTGCGGCAGGTTCGCTGTGACCACCGCGAGCTCGGCGGGAGTGCCCACCTGTTCGAAGAAGCCAAGGTTGAGGTGGGCCCCTACGGGTGGGGCCGAGGCGATCACCGCGCGGGAGAACTCGGCCCAGGCTTCATCTGACATATGCGCTGCCAACGCGGGAAACAGCACCGGTTCCTCGTGCTCAAGGTGCTGGTGCACCAGGTCGCGCACACTGGCTGCCGCGGCGGCCACCGCTGCCCGGTCCGCATCGTCCTGCACGGGAGCGACGGCGAGCGCGTCCAATGCCGCGTCAAGCGCATCGTGTTCTGTGCTGAGTTCGCTCAGCATGGCGCCGGCCACCGGGTCGGCGGCGATCAACTGCGGCCAGAGCACATCGTCTTCGCTCTCGTGGTGATGCCGCAGCGCCGCCACCAGGAAGTCACGCAGTTCGGCCAGTGCGGCCGACGGGGCGTTGTCGCGCTGTGCGGCGTCGGCCAGCAGGGACGTCGCGGCCCGGTGCATCTTGTGCAGTAGCCGCGTCTCGACGATCCCCGCGGACTCCGGCGGATTCGTGCTCACAACAGCCTCCAATTCCAATGGCCTTAATATCCACTTGGATATTAAGGGTACCAGTGGTCAGCGAGGACCCCGGTGGTCGGCACTACAGTGATCAGATGAAGGAGTCGCCATGAACGGTCAGAAAGCGTCCGAGAAGCCACCGGGCACGCGCCGGCGGGACCCGGAGGGGCACCGAGCAGCCATTCTGGAGGCGGCCCGTCACACCTTCGCCGAGCGTGGTTACGCCCGCACGACCCTCCGCGAGATCGCGCGCCGGGCCGGTGTCACCCACGGTCTGATCACGCGTCAGTTCCAGTCCAAAGAGCGGCTCTTCCTCGCGGCTGTGCCCGGTAACAGCGACCTGGAACGGGTAGTTGCCGGAGACCCGGCGACACTGCCCGACCGGATCGCCCACGCCTTCGTCCAGCGGATGGAGACCGACGCCGTCAACGACCCACTCGTCGCCCTGGTGCGCAGTGCCGCGTCCGACGAGCGTGCAGCCGCTCACCTCCTGGTCGCGATGCAGGAGCGCAGTGCCGCTGCGTACCGGTCCGTGCTCGCCCCCAACGCACCGGCAGCGCTCGGCGACGACTTGGACACCCGCGTAGCACTCGTGGGGTCACAAATGATCGGAGTGGTCTTCAGCCGGTACATCGCACGAACCGAGCCACTTGCCTCGATGCCACCCGAGCAGCTCACCGAACACCTCACCCGGATACTGCGGCACATCCTCTTCGATGATGCCCCCACATCTCGGAATCCGCCCCAGTGAGCAGGCGCTTCGTCCACCCGGAGGTCCGCGTCGGGGACTACGAGGACATTGCCCTCTGCAGGCGGGCTGCATCACTTGGAGGAAGAAAACAGTTACGCATACCCGGCCGGGCGGCCGGGACAATCCTTGCGCGACATCACATGCGATCAACGTTCCGTTACCAGAGGCCAGGGGGGCCACTGGGACATCCCAGGCGACCGGGCCCGGGGAAGGCGACCAGCCGGCAACAGGCGCGGTACATCCGTGGCGCTGCCAGCGTCATCGATCACATCGACGAAGGCGACCTATTGAGCGCCCCTGGGCCTTGTGGGCGGTGGAGACGGTGATGTCGGCGGTCGACTCATCGGTGAGTTCATCGACAGCAGCGAGGACCGCGTCGGGTCCGTGAGGGTCGACGAGACCTACGAACGGTTGGAGGGTCGCGTCAGGCCGGGTCGAGAAGGTTGCGTCCAGGGAGATGGTGTATGGGTTCGACCTGATCCGGGGGTTTGCTCCGGCGTTGGGATGATGCCCGCATAGCTGAACGGCCACCGGCTGATCTTCGAGGTGTCGAAGCCCGAAGGAGATCAGCACGATGACCGCACCCGACAGTCTGCCCCTGCACGCCCTCGCCGAGGACAACCTCGCCACGGCGAGTCCCGATCTGCTGCGCGCGATGGTCAAGACGTTCGCCGACGCGCTCATGTCCGCGGAGGCAGACGCCCTTTGCAACGCCGAATACGGGCAGGTCAGCGACGAGAGAGTCAACCACCGCAACGGCTACCGCCCGCGCGAGTGGGACACCCGGGCCGGGACCGTCGAACTCGCCATCCCCAAGCTCAGGTCCGGCAGTTACTTCCCGCACTGGCTCCTGGAACGCCGTCGGCGGGCCGAACAGGCCCTCATCTCGGTGGTCGCCACCGCCTACCTGCTGGGGGTGTCCACCCGTCGCGTCGAGAAGCTCGCCGAGTCGCTGGGCGTCACCCAACTGTCGAAGTCCCAGGTCAGTGCGATGGCCCGGCACCTGGACGAGCAGGTCGCCGCGTTCCGCAACCGTCCCCTGGACCAAGGCCCTTATGCGTTCCTCTGGGTGGACGCGCTCACGCAGAAGGTCCGCGAGGGCGGTCGGATCATCAATGTCCACGCGCTGATCGCGGTCGGCGTCAACGCGGACGGGCACCGCGAGATCCTCGGCATCGACGTGGCCACCGCCGAGGACGGTGCCGGCTGTCTGGCATTCCTGCGGTCGCTGATCGCCCGCGGCCTGTCCGGCGTTCAGCTGGTCATCTCCGACGCGCACGCCGGCCTGGTCGACGCCATCGGCGCCGTTCTGCCCGGCGCGTCCTGGCAGCGCTGTCG
>NZ_JBVKBY010000004.1:0-778951 GCF_055656945.1 Streptomyces sp. NPDC111606 | reverse complement strand
GGGGCGTCGTCGGGTGTGGTGGTGCTGGGGCGGCGGGAGCGTCCGGAGCGGGTGCCGTTGTCGTTCGCTCAGCAGCGGATGTGGTTCCTCAACCGTATGGACGGCGACGAGGGGGCGGGGGCTGCCGCCTACAACCTGCCCTTCGCCCTGCGCCTGACCGGCACCGTCGACATCGAGGCGCTGCAGGCCGCTGTGTCGGACATAGCCGATCGGCATGAGAGTCTGCGCACGGTCTTCCCCGATGCGGAGGGCGTGCCGTATCAGGAGATCCGCAAGGGGGCTGAGGGACGTCCCCGGCTCAAGGTCATCGAGGCCGGCGAGCGCTGGCGTGAGGTCATGCACGAGGAGGTCGGGCGTGGCTTCGACGTTGGGGTCGATCTGCCGTGGCGGACCAGTCTCCTGAGGGTTTCCCACGCGGAGTGGGTTCTGTTGTTGGTGGCGCATCACATTGCCACAGACGCCTGGTCGATGGGGGTGCTTGCCCGCGATCTTCAGACCGCTTACAGCGCCCGTGTGTCGGGTGCTGAGCCGGGGTGGGAGCCGCTCCCTGTCCAGTACGCGGATTACGCGTTGTGGCAGCGGGAGGTGCTGGGCGCACTGGACGACCCGGACAGTGCCGCGGCGGGGCAGATCGCGTTTTGGCGCGGGACGTTGGCGGAGGTGCCGCAGGAGACGGTGCTGCCGTTTGATCGTCCGCGTCCGGCAGCGCCCTCGTTCCGCAGTGGTGTGGTTCCGGTCGGGGTGGATGCGGAGACGCATGCCCGGTTGGTGGAGCTGGCCGCGCGGGGCGGGGCGACGATGTTCATGGTCGTACATGCCGCGTTGGCGGTGCTGCTGGCCCGGATGGGGGCGGGGGAGGACCTCTGCGTCGGCACGCCTGTCGCCGGGCGGCCGGATGCGAAACTGGAGGAGCTGGCCGGGTTCTTCGTCAACACCCTGGTCCTGCGGTCCGATGCTTCCGGTGATCCCTCGTTCCGTGATCTGCTGGCCCGCATCCGGGAGTCCGACCTGTCGGCGTACGCGCACCAGGACGTCCCCTTCGAGCGGCTCGTCGATGAGCTGGGTGTGGCGCGATCGGCGGCGCGCAACCCGCTGTTCCAGGTGATGCTGGCCCTGCAGAACGTGCCCGAGGCGCACTGGGATCTCGAAGGACTGGCCGTCGAGCAGATCCCGCCCGCGGAGGACCCCGCGGCCCGCTTCGACCTCTCCTTCTCACTGGGGGAGCGGTTGTCCGACAGCGGCGCCCCGGCCGGGCTGGGCGGCGGGATCCTCTACGCCGCGGATCTGTTCGAGGAAGAGACCGTCCGTCGGCTGGCTGAGCGGTTGGTGCGGGTGCTGGAGCAGGTCGCGGCCGATCCGGAGCTGCGGCTGAGTGGCCTCGATCTGCTGGACGTGGCCGAGCGGGCGTCGGTCGTGGAGGAGTGGAACGCCACGGACCAGCCGCTTGAGCCCGGCTCGGTGCTGGAGCGGTTCCACGCCTGGGCCGTGCGTACGCCCAAGGCGGTGGCGCTGTGGTCCGAGGGCCGGGCGCTGTCGTATGCAGACGTGGATGCGCGTTCGGATGTGTGGGCGCGGGGGTTGGTGGCGCGGGGTGTGGGCCGGGAGTCCCGGGTGGGTCTGTGCCTGCCGCGCGGGGCCGAGATGGTGACCGCGATCCTGGCCGTGTGGAAGGCCGGCGGGGCGTACGTGCCGCTGGACCCCGAGTACCCCTCCGACCGGCTGGCTTACATGGCTGCCGACAGCGCGGCCGAACTGGTCCTGGTCGCGCCCGAGACCGCCAACCGCTTGTCCGAGGACGTGGAGACGGCCCTACTGGACGGGCTGGAGAGTGACCTCGGTGTGCTGCCGGAGATTGTGGCTGGCCAGTTGGCCTATGTGATCTATACGTCGGGTTCGACGGGGCGGCCGAAGGGTGTGGCCGTGGCCCATGGTTCGGTGGCGAACCTGGCGTCGGCGATGCGCCCGGTCCTGGGCGCCGGGCCCGGGGTGACGGCGTTGCAGTTCGCGTCGTTCAGTTTCGATGCGGCGGTGCTGGACGTCGCGGTCACGCTGGCCGCGGGCGGCACGCTGGCGATCGCTTCGTCCGACGAGCGGCTGGACCCCTCTGCCCTGGCCGGAATGCTCGAAGCGGCCGGGGTCGGGGTGGCGAGCGTCGTCCCGTCGCTGCTGGGTGTGCTGGAGCCGGAGGCCGTTTCGGGGGTCGGCAACTGGGTGCTGGGTGCGGAGCGGCTGGAGGCCGGTCTGGCGGCGAAGTGGCGTGAGGGCGCGCGGGTGTGGAACACCTACGGCCCCACCGAGGCCACCGTCATCACCACGGCCATCCTGCTGGAGGAGGGCATCACCGGCGAGGACGCCGCGCCCGCCATCGGCTCTCCGCTGCCCAACGTCCGTACCTATGTGCTGGATGCGTATCTGCGGCCCGTCCCCGTCGGCGTGACCGGTGAGCTGTACGTGGCCGGTTCAGGCCTGGCTCGGGGCTTTGTCAACCGCCCGGATCTGACGGCGGAACGGTTCGTCGCGTGCCCGTTCGGTGACGGCGGGCGGATGTATCGCACCGGGGATGTGGTGCGCTGGACGGCGGACGGCCAGCTGGCCTTCGTCGGACGAGCCGACGCGCAAGTGAAGATCCGCGGCTTCCGTGTCGAACTCGGCGAGGTCGAGGCGGCTCTGGCGGCGCATCCGCAGGTTGAGCAGGCCGTGGTGTTGGTTCGGGATGGCCGTCTGGTCGGCTACACGGTCGGTGATGTGGACGGTGAGGACGTGCGGGCGTTCGCCGCCGCCCGGCTGCCGGACTACATGGTGCCGTCGGCGGTCGTCGTTCTCGACGCGCTGCCGTTGACGGTCAACGGCAAGGTCAATCGTGAGGCTCTGCCGGTACCGGATTTCGCGGGGAGCGGTGTGCGCGCGCCGTCGACTCCGGCCGAGGAGGCGCTTTCCGCCCTGTTCGCTGAGGTGCTGGGCGTGGAGGGGGTGGGTGCGGAGGAGGGTTTCTTCGAGCTGGGTGGTGATTCTCTGCTGGTGATGCGGTTGATCGCGCGGATTCGGTCGGTGCTGGAGGTGTCGGTCGGTGTGCGTGAGGTGTTCGCGGAGCCGACGGTGGCGGGGATCGCGCGGCTGGTGGAGGGTGCTGGGGCGTCGTCGGGTGTGGTGGTGCTGGGGCGGCGGGAGCGTCCGGAGCGGGTGCCGTTGTCGTTCGCTCAGCAGCGGATGTGGTTCCTCAACCGCATGGACGGAGCCGAGGCCGACGGCGCTGGTGCCTACAACATTCCCTTCGCCCTGCGGCTGACCGGCCGTCTCGACATCGAGGCGCTGCAGGCCGCGTTGGGTGATGTGGCCGATCGGCACGAGAGTCTGCGCACGGTCTTCCCCGATGTGGAGGGCGTGCCTTACCAGCAGGTGTTGGAGGGTACGGGCAGTCGTCCTGAGCTGGTGGTGGCCGAGGCCGGCGATCGCTGGCGGGAGCTGTTGAGGCTTGAGGCGGGGCGTGGTTTCGACCTGGCGGTTGAAATGCCGTGGCGAACGACTCTGCTGGGGGTTTCCGACGCGGAGTGGGTGCTGTTGTTGGTGGCCCATCACGTTGCCACGGACGGCTGGTCGATGGGGGTGCTGGCGAACGACCTCCAGACTGCTTACCGCGCCCGTGTGTCGGGTGTTGAGCCGGGGTGGGAGCCGCTTCCTGTCCAATACGCGGATTACGCGTTGTGGCAGCGGGAGGTGCTGGGCGCACTGGATGACCCGGACAGCGCCGCGGCAGGGCAGATCGCCCACTGGCGGCGGGCGTTGGAGGGGGCACCGCAAGAGACAGCATTGCCCTTCGACCGTGCGCGTCCGGCGGTGCCGTCGTTCCGTAGTGGTTCGGTTCCGGTCGGGGTGGATACGGAGACACACGCCCGGTTGGTGGAGCTGGCTGCGCGGGGCGGAGCGACGATGTTCATGCTCGTGCACGCCGCGCTGGCGGTGTCGCTGGCGCGGATGGGGGCGGGGGAGGACCTCTGCGTCGGAACCCCGGTCGCCGGACGCTCGGATGCGCAACTGGAGGAGCTGGCCGGCTTCTTCGTCAACACCCTGGTCCTGCGGTCGGACGTGGCGGGGGATCCCTCGTTCACCGAGGTGTTGCGCAGGGTGCGTGAGTCGGATCTGTCGGCGTATGCAAATCAGGACGTCCCCTTCGAGCGGCTGGTCGATGAGCTGAACCCGGCCCGCTCGGCCGCCCGTAGTCCGCTGTTCCAGGTGATGCTGGCGCTGCAGAACGTGCCGGAAGCCCGGTGGGACCTCGAAGGGCTTGCGGTCGAGCAGATTCCGCCGGCGGAGGACCCTCCGACCCGGTTCGATCTCTCCCTGACGCTCAGTGAGTGCCAGTCGGATGACGGTACTGCCGGTGGGTTGCGCGGCGGCATCCTCTACGCGGCCGACCTGTTCGACGAGGGGACGGTCCGTCGGCTGGCCGAGCGGTTGGTGCGGGTGCTGGAGCAGGTCGCGGCCGATCCGGAGCTGCGGCTGAGCGACCTCGATCTGCTGGACGAGGCCGAGCGGTTGGCGGTTGTCGAGGAGTGGAACGCCACCGTGAGCGAGGTCGATGCCTCGACGGTGCTGGAGCGGTTCCGGCACTGGGCCGTGGAGACGCCGGAGGCGGTCGCGCTGTGGTCTGAGGGCCGGGTGTTGTCGTATGCGGAGGTGGATGCGCGCTCCGATGCGCTCGCGCGGGGGTTGGTGGCGCGGGGTGTGGGCCGGGAGTCCAGGGTGGGTCTGTGCCTGCCGCGTGGCGCCGAGATGGTGACCGCGATCCTGGCGGTGTGGAAGGCCGGTGGGGCGTACGTCCCGCTGGATCCCGAATACCCCTCGGACCGGCTGGTGTTTATGGTCGCCGACAGCGACGCGGAGCTCGTGCTGGTGACGGGTGAGACCGTCGGCCGCTTGTCCGCAGACGTGGAGACGTTCTTGCTCGACGAGTTGGACAGCGACTCCGGTGAGCTGCTGCCGGATGTCACCTGCGGCCAGCTCGCCTACGTCATCTATACGTCGGGTTCGACGGGGCGTCCCAAGGGCGTGGCCGTGGCCCATGCCTCGGTGGCGAACCTGGCGTCGGCCATGCGTCCCGTCCTGGGCGCCGGGCCCGGGGTGGCAGCGCTGCAGTTCGCCTCGTTCAGCTTCGACGCGGCGGTGCTGGATGTGGCGGTGACGCTGGCGGCCGGGGGCACGTTGGCGATCGCCTCGGCGGAGGAGCGTTTGGACGCGGCTGCCTTGGCGCGCATGGTCGAGGTGGCCGGTGTCGAGGTCGCGAGCGTGGTGCCGTCGTTGCTCGGCGCGCTGGAGCCGGAGGCCGTTTCGGGGGTCGGGAACTGGGTGCTGGGTGCGGAGCGGCTGGAGGCCGGTCTGGCGGCGAAGTGGCGTGAGGGCGCGCGGGTGTGGAACACCTACGGCCCCACCGAGGCCACCGTCATCACCACGGCCATCCTGCTGGAGGAAGGCATCACCGGCGAGGACGCCGCGCCCGCCATCGGCTCTCCGCTGCCCAACATCCGCACCTACGTGCTGGATGCGTATCTGCGGCCCGTCCCCGTCGGCGTGACCGGTGAGCTCTACGTTGCGGGCGATGGTCTGGCGCGTGGCTACGTCAACCGCCCGGACCTGACGGCGGAACGCTTCCTCGCGTGCCCGTTCGGTGACGGCGGGCGGATGTATCGCACCGGGGACCTGGTGCGCTGGACGGCGGACGGCCAGCTGGCCTTCGTCGGACGCGGGGATGAGCAGGTGAAGATCCGCGGCTTCCGTGTCGAACTCGGCGAGGTCGAGGCGGTCCTGGCGGCGCATCCGCAGGTCGAGCAGGCAGTGGCACAGGTCCGGGATGGCCGCCTGATCGGGTACGTCGTCGGCGACACCGACACCAACACCAACACCGATGAACTCCGTACCTTCGCCGCCACCCGGCTCCCGGACTACATGGTCCCGTCGACGGTCGTCGTTCTCGACGCGTTCCCGTTGACCGTGAACGGCAAGATCGACCGGGCCGCCCTCCCCGCCCCCGACCTCGCGGCGAGCGGTGGCCGTGCGCCGTCGACTCCGACCGAGGAAGCACTGTGCACCCTGTTCGCCGAGGTGCTGGATCTGGAAGCGGATGTGGTCGGTGCGGAGGAGGGCTTCTTCGAGCTGGGTGGTGATTCTCTGCTGGTGATGCGGTTGATCGCGCGGATCCGGTCGGTGCTGGAGGTGTCGGTCGGTGTGCGTGAGGTGTTCGCGGAGCCGACGGTGGCGGGGATCGCGCGGCTGGTGGAGGGTGCTGGGGCGTCGTCGGGTGTGGTGGTGCTGGGGCGGCGGGAGCGTCCGGAGCGGGTGCCGTTGTCGTTCGCTCAGCAGCGCATGTGGTTCCTCAACCGCATGGACGGAACCGAAACCGACGGTGCAGGCGTTGCCGCCTACAACCTTCCCTTCGCCCTGCGGCTGACCGGCCGTCTCGACATCGAGGCGCTGCAGGCTGCGTTGGGTGATGTGGCGGATCGGCACGAGAGTCTGCGCACGGTCTTCCCTGACGTGGAGGGTGTGCCGTATCAGGAGATCCGCGAGCAGGCCGACGGGCGTCCCCGGCTCCACGTGATCGAGGCCGGCGCACGCTGGCGTGAGGTCATGCAGGACGAGGCCGGGCGCGGCTTCGACGTCCGGGTCGACCTGCCGTGGCGAGCCTTCCTCCTGAACGTCTCCGACGCGGAGTGGATGCTGCTGCTGGTGGCCCATCACATCGCCACGGACGCCTGGTCGATGGGCGTGCTGGCCCGCGATCTCCAGACCGCTTACCGCGACCGCCTGGCGGGTGCCGAGCCGGAGTGGGAGTCGCTCCCTGTCCAGTACGCGGATTACGCGTTGTGGCAGCGGGAGGTATTGGGCGACTTGGACAACAAGGGCTTGGACAACAACGACTTGGGCAACAACGATTCCGACAACGCCGAGGCCAGGGGCTCAGGTGCCGGGCAGGTCGAGTACTGGCGGCGGGTGTTGGAGGGGGTGCCGCAGGAGACAGCTCTGCCCTTCGACCGTTCGCGTCCGGCGGTGCCGTCGTTCCGTAGTGGTTCGGTTCCGGTCGGGGTGGATGCGCAGACGCATGCCCGGTTGGTGGAGCTGGCCGCGCGGGGTGGGGCGACGATGTTCATGGTCGTACACGCCGCGCTGGTGATACTGCTGGCGCGGATGGGGGCGGGGGAGGACGTCTGCATCGGCACGCCGGTCGCCGGGCGGTCGGACGTACAACTGGAGGAGCTGGCCGGGTTCTTCGTCAACACCCTGGTCCTGCGGTCCGACGCCTCCGGTGATCCCTCGTTCCGTGATCTGCTGGCCCGTGTCCGCGAGTCCGACCTGTCGGCGTACGCGCACCAGGACGTGCCTTTCGAGCGGCTCGTCGACGAGCTGGGTGTGGCGCGCTCCGCGGCGCGCAACCCGCTGTTCCAGGTGATGCTGGCACTGCAGAACGTGCCCAAGGCGCAGTGGGACCTCGAAGGCCTGATGGTCGAAGAGCTGCCGCCCGCGTCCGACCCGGCCGCGCGGTTCGACCTGTCGGTGGCGCTGAACGAGTTCCACAGCGCCGAAGGCGACCCGGAGGGTATGCGCGGCGGCATCCTCTACGCGGCCGACCTGTTCGACGAGGGGACGGTCCGTCGGCTGGCCGAGCGGTTGGTGCGGGTGCTTGAGCAGGTCGCGGCCGACCCTGAGCTGCGGCTGAGCGCCCTCGAGGTGTTGGACGAGGCCGAGCGGAACGCGGTCATGGCGGAGGGGAACGCCACGGCTCGCGACGCGGACGTCACCACTGTCGTGGAACGGTTCCGTGAGTGGGCCGCACTGACGCCGACAGCGGTGGCGCTGCGCTCCCTTGGCGGTTCGATGACGTATGCCGAGGCCGAGACCCTTTCCGACAGCCTGGCCCGGGGGCTGGTGGCGCGGGGTGTGGGCCGGGAGTCCAGGGTGGGACTGTGCCTGCCGCGCGGGCCCGAGATGGTGACGGCGATCCTTGCGGTGTGGAAGGCCGGCGGGGCCTATGTCCCGCTGGATCCCGAATACCCGTCCGATCGGCTGGCCCACATGGTCATCGACAGCGCGGCGCGGCTTGTGCTGGTCTCGGACGAGACCACCGACCGGCTGCCGGAGGATGTCGCCACCGTCCGTCTGGACGAGCTCGAGGACGTTTCAGGTGACCTGCCGGAGGTTGGCGCCGACCAGCTGGCCTACGTCATCTACACCTCCGGTTCCACCGGGCGTCCCAAGGGCGTCGCGGTCGGGCATGCCTCGGTGGCGAACCTGGCCACCGCCATGCGCCCGGTTATGGGCGTCGAACCGGGCGTGACGGCGCTGCAGTTCGCGTCGTTCAGCTTCGACGCATCCGTCCTGGACGTCGCGGTGACCCTGGCCGCGGGTGGCACGTTGACCATCGCCTCGTCCGACGAGCGCCTCGACCCGACGGCCCTGGCCGCCCTGGTGGAGACCTGCGGTGTCGAGATCGCGAGCGTCGTCCCGTCGCTTCTCGGCGTGCTGGAACCGGACGCCGTGTCCGGCATCGGCAACTGGGTCCTGGGTGCCGAGCGCCTGGAGTCCGGCCTGGCTACCAAGTGGCGGGCGCGGAACCGGGTGTGGAACACATACGGCCCGACCGAGGCCACCGTCATCACCACGGCGACGCTGCTACCGAAGGGCATCACCGCCGAAGACGCGCCGCCGCCCATCGGCCGGCCCCTGGAGAACGTCCGAACGCATGTCCTGGACGTCTATCTGCGGCCGGTACCGGTGGGGGTGGCTGGTGAGTTGTACATCGCCGGAGACGGCTTGGCGCGTGGCTACATCGGCCGCCCTGATCTGACGGCGGAACGCTTCGTGGCCTGCCCGTTCGATGACGGCGGGCGGATGTACCGCACCGGAGACCTGGCCCGCTGGACCACGGACGGGCAGCTGGAGTTCATCGGACGTGCCGACGAGCAGGTGAAGATCCGCGGCTTCCGTGTCGAGCTCGGCGAGGTCGAGGCCGCGCTGGCCGCCCACCCGGACGTGAAGACGGCCGTGGCGGTCGTGCGCGACCAGCGGCTGATCGGCTACGTGCTGCCCGCGACCGGACGGGATCCGCAGCCCGACGCGGTGCGGGAGTTCGCAGCAACCCGGCTGCCGGACTACATGGTGCCGTCCGTCGTCGTGCTGCTCGATGCGCTGCCGTTGACGGTGAACGGCAAGATCGACCGTGCCGCTCTGCCCGAGCCGGAGCGCGCGGCGGACGGTGGCCGTGCGCCGTCGACCTCGGCCGAGGAGGTGCTGTGCACCCTGTTCGCCGAGGTGCTGGATCTGGAAGCGGGCGTGCTTGGTGCGGAGGAGAGCTTCTTCGAGCTGGGCGGCGATTCACTGAAGGTGATGCGGTTGATCGCGCGGATCCGGTCGGTGCTGGAGGTGTCGGTCGGTGTACGTGAGGTGTTCGCGGAGCCGACGGTGGCGGGGATCGCCAGGCTGGTCGAGGGTGCCGGGGCGTCGTCGGGTGTGGTGGTGCTGGCGCGCCGGGAGCGTCCGGAGCGGGTGCCGTTGTCGTTCGCTCAGCAGCGGATGTGGTTCCTCAACCGGATCGAGGGCGCCGAGGCCGACGGTGCGGGCGCCGGCGCCTACAACCTTCCCTTCGCCCTGCGCCTGACTGGCACCGTCGACATTGAGGCGCTGCAGGCCGCTGTGTCGGACATCGCCGATCGGCATGAGAGTCTGCGCACGGTCTTCCCCGATGTGGAGGGCGTGCCGTATCAGGAGATCCGCAAGGGGGCTGAGGGACGTCCCCGGCTCAAGGTCATCGAGGCCGGCGAGCACTGGCGCGGACTCATGCAGGACGAGGTCGAGCGTGGCTTCGACGTCCGGGTCGACCTGCCGTGGCGGACCACCCTGCTGAGGGTGTCGGACGCGGAGTGGGTTCTGTTGCTGGTGGCCCATCACATCGCCTCGGACGGCTGGTCGATGGGCGTGCTGGCGAACGACCTTCAGACCGCTTACCGCGCCCGGCTGTCGGGTGCTGAGCCGGGGTGGGAGCCGCTCCCTGTCCAGTACGCGGATTACGCGTTGTGGCAGCGGGAGGTGTTGGGCGCACTGGACGACCCGGACAGCGCCGCGGCGGAACAGATCGCTTACTGGCGGCGGGCGTTGGAGGGGGTGCCGCAGGAGACAGCTCTGCCCTTTGACCGTCCGCGTCCGGCGGAGCCCTCGTTCCGCAGTGGTGTGGTTCCGGTCGGGGTGGATGCGGAGACGCATGCCCGGTTGGTGGAGCTGGCCGTGCGGGGCGGGGCGACGATGTTCATGGTCGTGCACGCCGCGTTGGCGGTGTTGCTGGCCCGGATGGGGGCGGGGGAGGACCTGTGCGTCGGCACGCCGGTGGCGGGCCGGTCGGATGCGCAACTGGAGGAGCTGGCCGGGTTCTTCGTCAACACCCTCGTCCTGCGATCCGACGCCTCCGGCAACCCCACGTTCGGTGACCTGCTGGTCCGCATCCGAGAGTCCGACCTGTCGGCCTACGCGCACCAAGACGTCTCCTTCGATCAACTCGTCGACGAGCTGAACCCGGCCCGCTCCGCCGCCCGCAATCCGCTGTTCCAGGTGATGCTGGCACTGCAGAACGTGCCCGAGGCCCGGTGGGACCTCGAAGGGCTTGTCGTCGAGCAGATCCCGCCCGCGGGGGATCCCGCGGCCCGCTTCGACCTCTCCTTCTCGCTGGGGGAGCGGTGGTCTGACAGCGGCGCCCCGGCCGGGCTGGGCGGTGGGATCCTCTACGCCGCGGATCTGTTCGAGGAAGAGACCGTCCGTCGGCTGGCTGAGCGGTTGGTGCGGGTGCTGGAGCAGGTCGCGGCCGACCCGGAGCTGCGGCTGAGCGACCTCGATCTGGTGGACGTGGCCGAGCGGGCGTCGGTCGTGGAGGAGTGGAACGCCACGGACCAGCCGCTTGAGCCCGGCTCGGTGCTGGAGCGGTTCCACGCCTGGGCCGTGGAGACGCCGGAGGCGGTGGCGCTGTGGTCTGAGGGCCGGGTGTTGTCGTATGCGGAGGTGGATGCGCGCTCCGATGCGCTCGCGCGGGGGTTGGTGGCGCGGGGTGTGGGCCGGGAGTCCAGGGTGGGTCTGTGCCTGCCGCGTGGCGCCGAGATGGTGACCGCGATCCTGGCGGTGTGGAAGGCCGGTGGGGCGTACGTCCCGCTGGATCCCGAATACCCCTCGGACCGGCTGCTGTTCATGGTCGCCGACAGCGACGCAGAACTGGTCCTGGTGACGCCAGAGACGGCCGGCCGCTTGTCCGCGGATGTGGAGAGGGCCGTGCTCGACGAGTTGGAGAGCGACTCCGGTGAGCCGCTGCCGGACGTCACCTGTGGCCAGCTCGCCTACGTCATCTATACGTCGGGTTCGACGGGGCGGCCGAAGGGTGTGGCCGTGGCCCATGCCTCGGTGGCGAATCTGGCGTCGGCGATGCGTCCGGTCCTGGGTGTCGAGCCAGGCGGGACGGCGTTGCAGTTCGCCTCGTTCAGTTTTGACGCGGCGGTGCTGGACGTGGCGGTGACGCTGGCGGCCGGGGGCACGTTGGCGATCGCCTCGGCGGAGGAACGTTTGGACGCGGCTTCCTTGGCGCGCATGGTCGAGGCGGCCGGTGTCGAGGTCGCGAGCGTCGTCCCGTCGCTGCTGGGCGCACTGGAGCCGGAGGTGGTGTCCGGGATCGGCAACTGGGTGCTGGGTGCGGAGCGCCTGGAGGCCGGTCTGGCGGCGAAGTGGCGTGAGGGCGCGCGGGTGTGGAACACCTACGGCCCCACCGAGGCCACCGTCATCACCACGGCGGTGTTGTTGGAGGAGGGCATCACGGGCGAGGACGCCGCGCCCGCGATCGGTTCTCCGCTGCCCAACGTCCGTACCTACGTGCTGGATGCGTATCTGCGGCCCGTCCCGGCCGGTGTGACGGGTGAGCTGTATGTGGCCGGGGATGGTCTGGCCCGCGGGTACGTCAACCGCACCGACCTGACCGCGGAACGCTTCGTCGCCTGCCCGTTCGGCGCAGACGGCGAACGGATGTATCGCACCGGGGACCTGGTGCGCTGGACGGCGGACGGCCAGCTGGCCTTCGTCGGACGCGCCGACGCGCAGGTGAAGATCCGCGGCTTCCGTGTCGAACTCGGCGAGGTCGAAGCCGTTCTCGCCACCCACCCGCAGGTCGAGCGGGCCGTGGCACAGGTACGGCACGGCCGCCTCATCGGGTACGTCGTCGGCGACACCAACACCAACACCGACACCGATGACCTCCGTACCTTCGCCGCCACCCGGCTCCCGGACTACATGGTCCCGTCGGCCATCGTGGTCCTCGACGCCCTGCCCCTCACGGTCAATGGCAAGATCGACCGGGCCGCCCTTCCCGCCCCCGACCCAGAGAGCGATGCCTCCGGCCTCCTTCCCCGGACCGAGACCGAGGCGATGCTGTGCACCCTGTTCGCCACGGTGCTGGGCGTCGACCGGGTGGCCGCCGACGGCAACTTCTTCGACCTGGGGGGCAACTCGGCGCTGGCGATGCACCTCGCAGGCCGGATCCGGTCGGAGACCGGCGCCGAGCTGAACCTGAAGCAGTTCTTCGGCGATCCGACGCCGATCGGCGCGGCGCGCATCCTGGGCACGAAGTCGCGCCCCTCGCTGGTCCCGGTCGAGCACGAGGGCGGCGAGGCGCCGGTGACGGCCGGACAGCAGTTCGTCTGGCGGCGTGCCACGGCCAACCCACGCACGCGGGCCCTCCAGTCGTCCGTCGCCCTGCGCCTGCGCGGGGAGCTCGACCTCGATGCCCTGCGGGCTGCCCTGGCGGATGTGGCCGCGCGGCACGACATCCTGCGGACGGTGTTCGCCGAGACACCGGACGGCGGACTGATCCAGCGGATCCTGGACGTCGACGACCCCGCCGTCCGCCCGGTCCTCCCGGTCGTCGCGGCGACTGAGCGGGAGCTTCCCGCCGTCCTGGCTGCCCGCGCCGCCCGCCGCTTTGACCTGGAGACTGAAACGCCCTGGGCGTCCACTCTGTTCGCGCTATCCGACACTGACCACGTCCTCCTCCTGGTACTGCACCGGATCGGCGGCGACGACGCGTCCCGGGACGCTCTCGTGCGCGACGTCTCCGTGGCGTACGGCGCACGCTGGGAGGGCCGTGCCACGGAGCGCACGCCTCTGCCGCTCCAGTTCGCCGACTACGCGGCGTGGGAGAGCAGGTTGCTCGCGGGAGCGGAGGCGGAGGCGGAGGAGAGCGTGGCCGGCGACCAGATCGCCTACTGGAAGGAGGTGCTGACGGACGCACCGTCCGCCATCAGGCTCCCCACAGACCGGCCGCGACCCGCGCGGCCGAGCCATCGGGTCGACGCGGTGCCGCTGCGCGTGCCGGCCGCGGTGCACGCCCGCCTGATGGAGGCGGCCCAACCGCTCGGCGTGACCTCGGTCGCCGTCGTGCACGCCGCTCTGGCGATGCTTCTCGCGCGGATGGGGGCCGGTACCGATCTGATGGTCGGCGCTGTGACGCCGCGGCCGGCGGCCGAGGGTGAACTCGAGGCCGCCATGGGCCCGTTCGCCGGGCTGCTCCCGCTGCGCACCGACCTCTCGGGCGATCCGACGTTCCGGGAGATGCTGGGCCGCGTCCGGGAGACCACCGAGGAGGCGGAGCGGTCCGGGGACGTTCCCTTCGCGCGCATCGCTGAGGCCCTGGGAGTTGTGGGCGATGCACCCGGCGACCCGCATCCGCTCGTCCAGGTCGTCCTGGACATCCGTGACGACACCGCGGCGAAGTGGGACGTCCCGGCGGTCCCGGGGCTGAACGCATCGCTCGTCGGCCTCGGCGCCCCGGCGTCCGGGTTCGATCTGACGGTCCGGCTGACCGACCGGCACCGGGACGACGGCGGGCCGGACGGCCTCGACGGCAGCCTGGACTACGCCGAGGAGCTGTTCGACCGGGCCACCGCCCTCGGCCTGGCGCGGCGGCTTCGCCGCCTCCTCGGGCAGATGGCGGCCGACCCGGACCTGAGGCTGAGCCAGATCGACATCCTGCTCGGCGAGTCGGAGCTCCGGCAGCTGACCGAGGACTGGAACCGCGGCGCGGCCAAGGTCCCGGACGGCATCGTGCTCCCGGCGCTCGCTGAGTCGGCGGCCCGCGACCCGCGCGCCGTGGCCGTCCAGGACCGGCGCGGCCTCCTCAGCCGCCGGGCCCTGGACCGGGCGGCGGCGTGGCTCGCCGCGGGGCTGGAGCGGCGCGGGGTGGGCGCGGGCGACGTCGTGGTGGTGGCGGCGCGGCCCGGCACCGGCTGGGCGGTCGCCGTGCTCGGCGTGCTCCGGTCCGGTGCCACGTGCCTGATCGCCGACCCGGACGACCCCGAGGGCCCGCTGGCGGCGGCCGCCGCGCTGGGCTGCGCCCGTCCGGCCGCGCTCGTCCTGGCGGGCGACACCGCGTCCGGTGCCCGGGGGAAGACCTCCGGGCCGGAGACCGTGCCGGTGCTGCGGGTGGCGGACGCCATCCGGGCCGGGGGCAAGCGCCTGCGCCGTATCGTCGCCGTCCCGGACCCGCTGCCGTCGCACCCGGCCGTGGTGCTCCCCGCTCAGGCACCGGACGGCACGCTCGTGGGCGAGCTGGTGGACCACCGGTCCCTGCTCGGCCGCGTCATCGACCGTCAGGCGGCGTCCCCGTCGCCGGAGTCGGTCGGCGACGCGATACGCCTGGACGCGGGCGCGCCCGTCACCGAGCTGCTCGTCGGACTGCTGGCCGCGCTGCGCGGGGGCCGCACCGTCGTGGTGGAGGCCGCCGCCGCGCACGCGGGCGGGCGACCGGACCGCGAACCGGCGCCGGTCACCCTGTCTCTGCCCCGCACCGCCCGCGCCTATGTGCTCGACGAGTGGCTCCGTCCGGTCCCGGCCGGTGTGGCAGGCGACCTGTATGTGGCGGGACCGTCCCTGGCCCGCGCCTATGCCGGCGCGCCGGCCCGCACCGCGGGCAGCCTCGTCGCCGACCCCTTCGGGTCCGGTGGCGATCTGATGCTGCGCACCGGTCGGCGCGCGGCGTGGACCGCGGACGGGCTGGTGCAGCCGCGTGCCGCCCGGGACGGCGGCACCGGTCTGACGACGCCGCGGCGCGCCGGGCGCCGGCGCGCCGACCTCGACGCGCTGCTGCCGCTGCAGAGCGGGGGCTCCCGCCCGCCGTTGTTCTGCCTGCACCACAGCACCGGCCTGGCCTGGTGCTATGCCGCGCTCCTCCGACACCTGCCGGAGGACCTGCCGGTCTATGGCCTGCAGACGCCCGGTTTCACCGACCGCAGGGCGATGCCGGGCAGCGTGGAGGAGATGGTGGCCGACTACGTCGACCGGATCCGCACGGTGCAGCCCGAGGGGCCGTACCAGCTCCTCGGCTGGTCCTTCGGCGCGGTGCTGGCCCAGGCCGTCGCCGTAGCGCTGGAGGACCAGGGACAGCAGGTCACGCTGCTGGCGCTGCTGGACGGATTCCCCGGCGGGCACCACAGGAAGGACGACGGCGGTCCGGAGCAGGACGGCGACGGGCAGGACGGCACGCTCGTCCGCGTCGATGGCGGGGCGGACCAGGAGGGGCGGGCTCTGCTCGACGGTCCGGGAGCGGTGGCGCCTCCGGCCGATGCGTTCACGGTCAACATGGAGGAGACGAAGCAGCACATGATCCGGCTGGCGCAGGGGTACACCCCCCGGCGCTTCGGCGGTGGTGCGCTGCTGTTCCTGGCCACCGAGGGCGGTCTGGCCCACATGTCCCTCGCGGCGGCGCGCACGACCTGGGAGCGGTACATGGCCGACCGCATCGAGGGGTTCGAGATCGCCGCCGACCACGTAGGGATGCTTCGGGGCGCGCACGCCGCAGCCATCGGGCGGGCGGTTGTGGAACGGCTCGTGACGCCTGAGCCCGCAGACCTTGCCGAAGGCGGGCCCGAGCCCGCGTCCGACCAGTCCGTGTCGGACGAAGGCCAGTCGACGTCAGACGGTCAGTCCATGTCAGACGGCCGGACCGTGTCCGACGGCGACCAGCCCGTGTCAGACGACCAGCCCGTGTCAGACGACCAGCCCGTGTCAGACGACAAGCCCGTGTCAGAAAGGTAGGACCCGCATGACGCAGTCGTTCGAGCTTCCGGTCGACAAGCGCAGGAACGTCCTGGACCCGGTGCCGGAGCTCCTGGAGCTCAACGCGCGGGCGCCGCTCTTCAGGCCCCCCGGCGGGATGCCCCACTGGATCGTGACCGACCGTGAGACGGTGCGGCAGATCCTCGCCGACGCCGAGCGGTTCTCCAGCATGCCGCCTCCCGAGCAGGACGGCAGCAAGCCCGACCCGCATCCGGGGAGTCTGCTGCAGACCGACGGGGCGGAGCACAGCCGACTGCGGCGACTGGTGGCCCCGATGTTCACGGTGCGGCAGATGAAGACGCTGGAGCCGATGATGGTGCGGATCGTGGCCCAGCGCCTGGACGTGCTGGAGCGAGCAGGCCAACCCGCTGATCTGATGCGGCACTTCGCCCGGCCGGTCTCCGGACTGATCCTCGCCGAGATACTCGGCCTGCCCCGCGACGACCTGCCTGAGTTGTCCCGGCTCGGTGATCACCGAGCCTCCGGGCACAGCCCGCGTCGGCACTCGGCGACGTCCGAGTACGTCGGGCACTTCCGGAAGCTGGTCGCGGCGCAGCGCCGTGATCCGGGCGACGGCCTGGCCGGGATGCTGATCCGCGAGCACGGGGACGCGGTGTCGGACGAGGAAGTGGCCGGGATCTGCGAGAGCGTCGCGAACGGCTCGATCGAGAACACCGCGGAGACGATCGCCCTGGGAACCCTGGCACTGCTGTGCCAGCCCGAGCAGATGACCCTGCTGCGGGAGCGGCCCGAGCTGATGGACCGGGCGGTGGAGGAGCTGCTGCGCCATGTGTCGGTGGTGGCCTCCGTCTCACCGCGCACCGCGCTGGAGGACGTGGAGATCGGTGGCGAGGTGATCAAGGCCGGAGAGGTGGTGTCATGTTCGGTGTTCGCCGCGAACCGCTGCCCGTACGACGACGGCGCCGGGGACGGGCTGGACATCGCCCGGGAGCCCGGCAACCACCTGGCCCTGGGCTACGGCGTCCATTTCTGCCTGGGCGCGGCGCTGGCACGGCTGCAGTTGCGCGTCGCGTTCGCGGGGCTGCTGGAGCGGTTCCCCGGCCTGCGGCTCGGCGCCGGGGTGGAGGAGCTGCGGTTCAGGTTGCTGGCGCCGCAGTTCGGCGTCGAGACGCTGCCGGTTGCCTGGTGAGGCCCGTGGAAAACGCGGCCCGGGTAGCGATCCGGGTGGACCGTGACCTCTGCGTCGGCTCGGGCGCCTGCGCGCTGTTCGAGCCGGAGTTCTTCGACCAGTCGGAGGAGGACGGCCTAGTGCTGCCGCGCGTCCATGAGGCGGGACCGGAGGCGCTGCCGGCGCTGCGTGTGGCCGCGTCCCGCTGCCCCGCCCGCGCCATCGCGCTGGTGCCGTTTGACGGGCAGGGGAGCGCCGCGAGGGGCCGGACTGACTGAGCGGTCACGCGGGGCGCCCGTTGCAACCCCGGTGTGACCGGGCCCCCCGTAGAACTGCTGGTATGCCGAATTACTTTCAGAAGCGCATGATCGGGCCCCTCCTGGCCGTCCTGTCCGTGGTGACAGCCGGAACCCTTCTCGCCGGCTGCTCGCCGGGCGAGAAGGACGCCGCTGTCACCGGCCAGGGCGACTCCGAGACCTCCTCGTCGAATGGCACGGAAAGTGCGGGCGTGGCGTACGCGCAGTGCATGCGTGAGCACGGCGTCTCGGAGTTCCCCGACCCGGAGAAGGACAGCGGGGGCGGCGTGAAGCTGGTCATCCCCGAGGGCGTCGACCAGAACTCGCCGACCTTCAAGTCGGCCCAGTCGGCCTGCCAGGGTCTGCTGTACCAGGGCGACACCGGCGACGCCGCCGGCAGCCGTGACTTCGACGCGACGAAGGTCGCGGCATGGGCGAAGTGCATCCGCGAGAACGGTTTGCCCAACTTCCCGGACCCGCAGGTGAACGGGAACACAATCGTCATCGACGCCAACGCGTCCGGCCTCTCCGGGCGGGACGATCCCAAGTTCTCCAAGGCCGCGGAGGCGTGCTACAGCATCCGGCCCGGCGGCACGCTCGCCTTCATGGGAGGGCCGCAGCAGTGACCAGCCAGGAGGAGGGGACGGTCGCGCGGACGGACTCCGAGGAAAGGACCGTCGCGCGGACGGACCCCGAGGAGGAGACGGGCGTCGAGGGCGGGGAACTGGAGCTGCGGACCGGAGCCTTACCCTCCCTCGACGGGAGCGACGGTGCCGTGGCGCCGACGCCGGCGAACCCTCGCCGCCGGCGCGGCCGGATGCGTGTCGTGCTGATCGCGGCGTGTGCGGTGGTGGTCGCCGTGACCGCGGCCGGCGCCGCCCTGGGCGTCTTCGGTGGCGGGGGTGACGAGGCCGAGGCGTCGGCGCCGTCCGGGCCGCCCGCCACGACGGAGGTGAAGCGGACCACGCTGACCAGCTCTCAGACTCTGGACGGGCAGCTCGGGTACGGCGACACCGCGGCCGTCCAGGCCCCGTCCTCCTCCGCCTCGGCACAGTCCGGGCAGCAGGGCGGCGGTGCGGCGTCCTCCGGGATCGTCACCTGGATGCCCTCGGACGGCGACACCATCACCCGCGGGGAGCCGGTCTACAAGGTCAACCAGCAGTCGGTGCCGCTCCTGTACGGCTCGGTGCCGCTGTACCGGACACTGCAGCCGGGCAGCAGCGGCAGCGACGTAAAGATGCTGGAGCAGAACCTTCGCGCGCTCGGCCACACGGGCTTCACGGTGGACGACACCTACACCTCCGACACGGCCTCCGCCGTCGAGGAGTGGCAGGACGACCTCGGCCGTACGGAGACCGGGGAGGTGCAGGCCGGCGACGCGGTGGTGGCCTCCGGGGCGCGGCGGATCGCCAAGGCGGAGCTCGCCGTCGGCGACGCCCTCGCCGGGGACGTGCTCACCTGGACGGGGACCGACCGGGTCATCTCCGTCGACCTGCCCGTGCAGTACGCGGACCTGGCGAAGAAGGGCGGGAAGAGCACGGTCACGCTGCCGGACAACACCACGGTGACCGCCGTGGTGACCGACATCGGCACACCGACGTCGTCGGACAACTCCGCGGGCTCGGGCTCCCAGTCCGGCGGGAACGGTTCGGATTCCGAAGGCTCGGGCTCCTCGAACGCCACCGTCCCGGTGGAGCTGAAGGTCGAGGACGCCAAGAAGCTCGGCTCCTACCAAGCCGCCTCCGTCAGCGTCGAGTTCGCGGCCGAGGCGCGCTCGAACGTGCTGGCGGTGCCGGTCAGTGCCCTGTTCGCGCTGCCGGGTGGCGGTTACGCCGTCGAGGTCGTGACCGGGACGAAGACTGAGTACCGCGAGGTCAAGCTCGGCATGTTCGGCAACGGCATGGTCGAGATCTCCGGCACCGGCATCACCGCAGGCACAGTCGTGGGGGTCCCGAAGTGACCCTCGCCGCCCACCCGGTGATCGAGCTGGCCGGGGTCAGCAAGTCGTACGCGGACGTGGCCGCCCTGGTCGAGGCGGACCTGGTGGTCCACCGCGGCGAGATGCTCGCGGTCGTCGGCCCGTCCGGCTCGGGCAAGTCCACCATGCTCAACATCATGGGCACGCTGGACCTGCCGACCTCGGGGACGGTGGCGATCGCCGGCCACGCCGTGGACTCCCTCAACGACCGCGAGCTGTCGGCGCTGCGGGCCGGCACCATCGGCTTCGTCTTCCAGCAGTTCCACCTCGCCGCCGGGGTGTCCGCCCTTGACAGCGTGGCGGACGGTCTGCTGTACAGCGGCCGGCCGCGCCGCGAACGGCGTCGGGTCGCCGAGGCCGCACTGCGCAGGGTGGGCCTGGGACACCGGCTCTTCCACGAGCCGCAACAGCTGTCCGGCGGCGAGAAGCAGCGGGTGGCGATCGCCCGCGCCGTGGTCGGCGATCCGCCGCTGCTGCTGGCCGACGAGCCGACCGGTGCGCTGGACTCCCGCTCGGGGACGGTGGTGATGGAGCTGCTCCACGAGCTGCACGAGGCCGGGACCACGGTGGTCGTCATCACCCACGACCGGGACATCGCGGCCTCCCTGCCGCGCGAGGTCAGGCTGCGGGACGGTCGCATCGAGCACGACTCGGGGTCGCCCGAGCCTCGGGCCCTGGCCCGCTCGGGGGTGGAGCGATGAGTACGGCGTATTCGGCACGGCCGGACGAACGGCACCGGCCCTGGGCCGATCTGCCCCCGCCTCCGCGCCCCCGGGCGGCCCGGCTGAACCTGTCCGACGTGGCCCGGGTTGGCGGCTGGGGCCTGCGCTCGCGGCCCATGCGGGTCTTCCTCTCCGCCCTGGGCATCGCGATCGGCATCGCCGCGATGATCGGCGTGGTGGGCATCTCCACCTCGTCCACGAACGACCTGAACAAGCAGCTGGCCGCGCTCGGCACCAATCTGCTCACGGTCTCCCCGGGCACCACCATGACCGGCGACAACGCCCATCTGTCCGACGACGCCGTCGCGATGATCGCGAACCGGCCGGAGGTGATCTCGGCCTCGGCGACGGGCACCACGGACGCGAAGCTCTACCGCAACGACCGTGTTCCGGCGGTGGAGTCCGGCGGCCTCACGGTCAGCGCGGCGCGGACCGACCTGCTCCGCTCCATCGGCGGGAAGATCGTGGACGGCCGCTGGCTCAACGACGCCACCAGCCGCTATCCCGCTGTGGTGCTGGGCTCGGAGACGGCGCGCAGCCTCGGGATCCACCGGGCCGGGACGGACGTACAGGTGTGGCTCGGCAATCGCTGGTTCACCGTGGTGGGTCTGCTGGCGCACAACGAGCTGCTGCCGGCCCTTGACACGCAGGCGTTCGTGGGCTGGACGGTGGCGGAGAAGGAGCTGTCCTTCGACGGCTATCCGACGACGGTGTACACGCGGGCGAAGGACGCGGACGTCGAGAAGGTGCACGGCGTGCTGGGCCCCACGGTCTCCCCGGAGGACCCCAACGAGGTCAATGTCTCCCGTCCCTCCGACGCGCTGGCCGCCAAGCACGCCGCGGACGAGTCGCTGAGCGGGCTGCTGCTGGGCCTGGGCGGGGTCGCGCTGCTGGTCGGCGGCGTCGGGGTGGCCAACACCATGGTCATCTCGGTGCTGGAGCGGCGCTCGGAGATCGGGCTGCGCCGCTCGCTCGGTGCCACCCGGGGCCAGATCAGGATCCAGTTCCTCGCCGAGGCGCTGTTGCTGTCGGGGCTCGGCGGCGTGGGCGGTGTGTTGCTGGGCATCGGCGTGACCTCCGGCTACGCCGCCTATCAGGGGTGGGCCGCCCTGGTGCCGCTGTGGGCGATGGTCGGCGGCCTGGCCGCCACCCTCGCGATCGGCGGACTGGCCGGCTTCTACCCGGCGGTCCGGGCGGCCCGGCTGCCCCCGACGGAGGCCCTCGCGACCAACTAGCCGACACCGACCGGGCTTGACACCCAGACCGCGGCGCCCCTGTCGCCATCCCCCGCCGTCGGGGGCGCCGCACCCTGGTCGACCCGGTGTCCAAGTGCGCGGGTCGGCCGGTTGGACGACGCTGTCGCGCCGGGCGTCCGGCATGTGAGACCGTGGCCCGACTCCGCCCGCCGAACTGTAAAACCAAATACCTATAGCCGCGGATTGTTCCTCGAATTGGTGAACCTTGTTCGCCCCATAAGGGTCGGGCTAAGGTTTTCCCATCCATCGAGGAGTTAATTCGATCCGCGGGAGTGACTATGGTGAACCCGTTCGATGACGAAAACGGGACCTTTCTGGTGCTCGTGAACAGGGAAAATCAGCACTCGTTGTGGCCTGCATTCGCTGAAATTCCGAACGGTTGGCGGCTCGCTTTCGGAGAGGCCACGCGCAAGGAATGCCTCGCCTATGTGGAGGAGAACTGGACGGATCTCCGTCCGCAGAGCCTCATCGACGCGATGAGGGAGACCGAGGCGGCCCGCTAGTGGCCCGCCCGACCGCAGCGACGCTACCCAGGGAGTACCTGTGGCCATGATGGGCGGACCCGGCCCGGTCATGATTCGATCCGACGGGCCGGACTCCTCGAACAACACACAGCGGGCGAAGCCCGGAACGACGAGAAGGATCATCCCGTACACCCGCGGGCACCGCCGCTCCATCGGCTTTCTCGTGGTCTGCACCACGCTGAACGCCCTCTGCGCGGTCGCCCCGCCTCTGCTGCTCAAGTACCTGATCGACGACGGCATCATGGCCGGCGACACCGGGACCGTGGTCCGGCTCGCGGTCGCGGTCGCCGCGGTCTCCGTGCTGGCCGCCCTGGTGGGGTTCGGGGAGACCTGGTTTTCCGCCAAGGTCAGTGAGGGCCTGGTCTACGACCTTCGCGTGAAGGTCTTCGACCATGTGCAGCGCCAGTCGCTCGCCTTCTTCACCCGCGCGCAGACCGGCGCCCTGGTGAGCCGGCTGAACACCGACGTGATCGGTGCCCAGCAGGCGGTCACCCAGATGCTCTCCACCGTGATCTCCGCCGGACTGACCGTCCTGTTCGTGCTGGGCACGATGTTCTACCTGTCCTGGGCGATCACTCTGATCTCCCTGGTGCTGGTCCCGTTCTTCATCCTCCCCGGCCGCCTCGTCGGCCGCCGTCTGCAGGGCCTGGCCCGGCGGCACATGCAGGTCAACGCCGAGATGGGCTCGCTCATGCACGAGCGGTTCAACGTCGCCGGCGCGCTCCTGGCCAAGCTCTACAGCCGCCCCGACCGGGAAACGGACCGCTATGCGCGGCTAGCCGCCCGGGGCCGCGACATCGGCGTCCGCAACTCGGTCTCGATGAAGCTGCTCTTCCTGTCGACCATGTTCATCGGCTCGATCGCCACAGCCGTGGTCTACGGCGTCGGAGGGGTCCTCTCCGTGCGCGGTGTCTTCGAGGTCGGCACCCTGGTCGCCCTCGCGACGCTGCTCACCCGGCTGATGGCGCCGGTCGGGCAGTTGTCCAACGCCCAGGCCGACGCGATGACGGCGCTCGTCAGCTTCGACCGGCTCTTCGAGATCCTCGACCTCAAGCCGCTGGTCACCGAGAAACCCGACGCGGTGGCGCTGCCGCCCGCCGGGACCCGCGACGCGGCCCCCGACGTCGAGTTCCGTGGGGTGTCGTTCCGTCACCCGAGGCCCGCCGACGTCTCCTTGGCCTCCCTCGAGGACTTCGCCACGCCGACGCGCGAGCGCGACGGCGACAGCTGGGCGCTGCGCGACCTCAGCTTCACCGTGCCGGCCGGCAAACTCACCGCGCTGGTCGGCCCGTCCGGGGCGGGCAAGACCACCATCACCCACCTGGTGCCGCGGCTGTACGACCCGGAGGAGGGCACCGTCCTCATCGACGGCCGCGACGTGCGCGACCTGACCCTTCAGTCACTGAGCGACACGGTCGGAATGGTCACCCAGGACGGGCACCTGCTGCACACCACCATCCGGGAGAACCTGCTCTACGCCCGCCCGGACGCCACCGAGGAGGAACTGGTCGCCGCCTGCCGGGCCGCGCAGATCTGGCGGCTGGTCGCCTCGCTGCCCGACGGCCTGGACACCATGGTCGGTGACCGCGGCTACCGGCTCTCCGGCGGTGAGAAGCAGCGCATCGCCATGGCCCGGCTGCTGCTCAAGGCCCCGCCGGTGGTCGTCCTCGACGAGGCGACCGCGCATCTCGACTCCGAGTCCGAGGCCGCCCTGCAACAGGCCCTCAAGACCGCGCTCGCGGGCCGGACCTCGCTGGTCATCGCGCATCGCCTGTCCACCATCCGGGACGCCGACCAGATCATCGTCGTGGACCAGGGGCGGATCGCGGAGCGCGGCACCCATGACGAACTGCTCGCTCTCGGCGGGCTCTACGCCGAGCTCTACCGGACGCAGTTCGCCGGACCCGCCCTCGAGGGCGAGGCCGACATCGAGGCGGATGCCGAGGACCTGCCCGAGCAGCGGGTTCCGGAACCGGTGGGCCACGGCCCCGGCCCGGTCTTCTTCGGCCCTGGCGGACCCGAGGGCCCCGGTGGTCCGGGGATGCCCGGGCCCGGCCCCCGGCCGGTCGTCTTCGGTCCCGGCCCCCAGGGCCCGGGTGGCCCCGCCGGCCGGGGAGGTCCCCAACCCCACTGATCCCGCCCTCCGACCGGTGCCCGCGACGCCTCCCACAGCGTCGTGGGCACCCCCTTTGTCGGGCCCCCTAGGGGTAGGGGGCGTGCCCTCGAAGCTTGCAGGGGTTTCGCCCCGGATGTCGGGCTGTTAATTTCGGTCACATCTGAGCATGCATATGCCGAAGTTGTTGACATTGCGCCCCCGCATTCTTGCAACAGGCGGTCGATTCTTCGGCAGAAAGCGCGTTCGGGCGAGAAGTTCTTCTTCGTGGACGGCAACCGCCTTTCGCAGCAGCGTGGGGATGTAAGGAGCTGGGGTGGAGTCCGAGGGGGCAATAAGTCAGCAGCCCGTCGTGGAGGTCGAGATCGGCTCATTGAGCCTGTCCGGATCGCCGCGCCTGGCCGGAGAACGACCAGAGCACATACAGTTACTCGCGGCAGCTCAGAAGCCGCTGCCGCCGATCACAGTGCACCGGCCGACGATGCGGGTCATCGACGGCTACCACAGACTGAAGGCCGCCCGCCTGCGCGGCGAGCGCACGATCGCCGCCCGGTTCTTCGACGGCGACGAAGCCGCGGCCTTCGTCCTCGCGGTGGAGCTCAACGTCACCCACGGCCTGCCGCTCGCGCTCGCCGACCGCAAGCGCGCCGCCGAGCGCATCGTCGTCTCCCATCCGCAGTGGTCGGACCGGAGGGTGGCCTCGGTCACCGGGATCGCCCCCGGGACCGTCGGTGAGATCCGCCGGCGGGTCGTCCAGGTGTCGGGGCCGGAGGGGCGGCGGCTCGGTCAGGACGGCAGACTCCGGCCGGTCGACGGCAGCACCGGCCGCATCCTGGCCGGTGAGCTGCTCACGGCGAACCCGGACCTCTCACTGCGGCAGGTCGCCCGGGCGGCGGGCATCTCTCCGGAGACCGCCCGGGACGTACGCAATCGGCTGCGCAACGGCGAGGACCCCCTGCCCCGGCAGCGCCGGCGCAAGACGGAGGAGGTCCAACCCGAGGAGTCGGCTACTCGGGGGGAGTTCGGGGCTCTGCGGCTTGCTCGGCCGGGTCACCGGACCCGTCCGGACATCGCACCGGCTCCGGACCGCACCGTGTTGATCAAGCGCCTGAAGGCCGACCCGGCGTTGCGCTTCACCGACACCGGCCGCAATCTGCTGCGCCTGTTCGCTCTGCACTCGTTGCGCAAGGAGGAGTGGGAGGCGATCGTCAGCAACGTGCCGCCGCACTGCAGCGACATCGTGGCCGACCTCGCCCGGCAGTTCGCCGACCTGTGGTCGGACTTCGCCGAGCGGGTCAGGGAGGACGTCGCGCAGATCGGCTGAGTCAGTTCCTCGGAACGACGGGACCGTCGCGAAGGTTGCCGCTTTCGCGACGGTTTCCTGAGTGATGCGTGCTATCGGCGAAATGAGGCGAATCGTTCCGGCCATTTCTCGGCAGAATCGATGTATTGCTTTTGCGTCGTCCATGAATTCCTAGCAGTTCGATGTCCGAAACCCACCCCTCATTCCTCTCGGCGAGTGGCTGAAACTTTGCCGTGTCGGCGTGAATGGGCCGCTATCCTGGCGATGTCATTGCAGGTCAGGTCGCTGTTGTTCTGATCTCAATTACATGAGAGTTCGCACGTTGACAACGCCACGTCGGCCAATACGGAGTTGCGCTCACGGAATGGCGAAGGTACGGGGGGTACCTGTGAAGCTCAGCGAAAGGGACGAAGAGCTCGGTCTGCTACGAGGGCTCTACAAGGGGTGCGTGGCCGGAAAGGGCGCCCTGGTCATCGTCAACGGCCCCGTGGGGTGCGGCAAGACCGCCTTGGTCCGGACATTCGCCGAGCACGTCACACGGCAGGAGTGCGCTTTCCTGTCGGTGACCGGCTCCGCGAGTGAGAGCCTCGACAGGCTGGGACTCATCGACCAGTTGGTGACCGCTATGCATGCGGCCGGCCCGGCCGACGGCCCGTCGGCCGTCGCGGAGGTCGCGGCGGCCGCGGAGGCAAGCGGACGGGTGCCGCGCGCGCTGATGCAGCGCATCTACCAGGCCGTCGCAGAGCTCGCCGGGCGGGGGCCGCTCGTCCTGCACGCCGACGATGTGCACTTCGCCGACGAGGCATCGCTCCAGTGCCTCCGATACCTCGTACGGCGCATCGATTCGCTGGCCGTTCTGGTCGTCCTGACCGAGAGCTCCAGCCATGACCGCGCACTCGCCACGCTGCACGCCGAGACGCTGCACCTGCCCAACTGCCATCGGATCCGGCTCGGTCTGCTCACCGTCGACGGGGTCGCGGGATACCTGAAGGAGCATCCGGCAACACGTTCGGTGGTGCCGGAGACCGTCGAGCTGTGGGCCCGGACCAGCGGCGGGAACCCCTTGTTGCTGGACGCCCTGATCGACGACCTCGCCGAGCGGGGGACCGTGGAGACCGCGGGTCAGGGCGCCCCGGTGCCCGGCGAGTCCTTCCGGAACGCCCTTCTGCGCTGCCTGCACCGCTGTGAGCCGACCCTGCTCGCCGTCGCGCGCGCTGCCGCCGTCCTCGGCGAGTCGGTCACCCCGGCCCTGATCGGCGGCCTCCTCGGCGCTGACGCGACCTCCGTCCGCTGGAGCATCACCTGCCTGCGCGCGGCCGGCCTGTTCTCGGGCCCATGGTTCGGCCACGAGCCCGCCCGGCTGACCGTACTGGCGGACATCCCCGGCAAGGACCTCTCCGCCCTGCGGGCCCGAGCCGCCGAACTGCTTCGCGAGAGCGGCGCCCCCGCCGCGACGGTGGCCGCCCAACTGCTGGCCACCCACGACTCGGCCAAAGCCGCCTGGCAGCTCGACATCCTCCGGGAGGCCGCGCGCGAGGCCCTGGACGCGGGAGACATCGGCGCCGGCGTCGACTATCTCCGTCACGCCTCCGTCATCTGCACGGACGCCCAGCAGGAAGCGGAGGTGATCGCCGCCCTCGCGGAGGCCCAATGGCGCCTCGACCCCGCGAAGGCGTCCCGGTACCTCCCGCAACTCGGCCGGATGGTGCGCGCCGGTCTGCTCACCGGGTCCGACGCCCTGGTCGTGGTCAAGCAGAGAGTGTGGCGGGGTGAGTTCGCGCAGGCCGACGACCTGCTGCGGATCATCGAGGCGCGGGAGGGCGCCGACGCGCCGGGCGCCTGGCACCGGGCGGGCTATCCCCCTGCCGTCATCCGCTCGGACCACACCCTTGTCCGTGCCTGGCTGTCCTTCTGCTGCCCCGGTCTGCGGTGCGGCGCCAAGCCGACGACGCCTACGGAGGCGGAGGCAGCGCTCTCGGCCGGCCGCCTCGCCAGGATGTCGCCGCGCACCTTCCTCACCCTCTCGGCCGACCTGGTCGAGGTCGAGAAGGGTCGCGCCGCCGACCAGCTGCTGCGCGGCACCGGCATCGCCAGCCCGTTCGCGGACGCGCTGGTGGCGCTGATCTTCCTGATCGGGGCACAGCGGCTGGACGAGGCGGTGCTCTGGTCGGAGCGGCTGCTGGACGAGCCCCGCAACCGGAGGGTCCCCATGGGGCGCGCGCTCCTGGAGTCGATCAGAGCGGCCGCGGCCCTTGGCCGTGGCGATGTCACCGACGCGCGCGAGGCCGCTGGGATCGCGCTGAGCCTGGTCAGCCCCGAGGCTTGGGGCATCGCGATCGGTCTGCCGCTGGCCCTGGCGATCCGCGCGGCGACCGAGAGCGGCGATGTCGACGCGGCGAGGACCTACCTCGACCTGCCCGTTCCCATGGTCATGTTCGGCACCCCCTTCGCGCTGCCCTACCTCCATGCCCTGGGGCGCTTCCGTCTCGCCCTGGGCCGGCCGCGAGCGGCCCTGCGGGACTTCGAGTCGTGCGGCGAACTGATGGCGAAGTGGCAGCTCGACTTCCCGGAACTCGTGGACTGGCGCAACGACAGGGCCGCCGCCCTCATCGCCATGGGCGATCGTCAGCGCGCCCGGGAGCGGGTCGAGGAACACCTGTCGCGGCTCGGTGAACGGCCCAGCCGGGCCCGCGGCATCGCGCTGCGCCATCTGGCGGCGGTGGGCGCGCCCCGGCACCGGCTGCAGCTGCTCGAGGAGGCGGTTCGCATCCTGGACGCCTGTGGCGACGCTCTGGAGCTGGGGCGGGCGCGGGCCGACGCGTACGCCGCGCTCCGGGCGGAGGGGCAGAGCGCCGCACCCGAGTCCACTGATCCGCTGGCAGCGCTATGGGACGCTCCGTTCCCTCCGGCGCGGGGCGAGGGCCGCACGGGCGACACCGATCCGAACGCGGTGCCCGCAGCGCTGACCGAGCTCACCGAAGCGGAACGCCGGGTCGGAGCTCTCGCCGCTTCCGGCTGCACCAACCGCGAGATCGCCGACCGGCTCTCCGTCACGGTCAGCACGGTGGAACAGCACCTCACCAAAATATATCGGAAATTGAAGGTGCGCGGCAGGGCAGATCTTCCGCCCTCAATCGTGCGTCTTTCCGACTCCTTCTGCCCGCCTAATGGACGCTGAATAGCGCTCCGTCCAAGTGGCTGTTTCGGACCGTTGGACAGTGTTGTGACGGCGATTGCGATCGTGTGATTCTGGGCGTCGAAATCAACCTGCCAAAACCGATTCCGCCGGGAGGAATTCCATGGCCGGATGGAGTCTCGACGACCATGAACGGGCCTCGGCGGAGAACAGGGCGGCCTTCGGCCGGATCGGTCTGAGGCCGGGCCGGTTCACGCGGCCCGGGCCGCCCGACACCACCACGAAGATCCTGGACCGTCCCTGGTCCGCGCCGATAGCCGTCGGCCGGCTCGCCGGACTCGCGGACCCACCCACCGTGATCCGGGCGGCCGATGCGGCGGGACTCCCCGTCATCGGCACCTACGCCCAGGACCACGGTGACGTCGAGCGGTCACCGGCCGACGCGCAGAGCGCTGGGTTCGCCGCCCTCATACTCTCCCTGGTCCCCCGGCGCGGCGCCGAACCCCCGCGGCTCGCCCCGGGCACGTACGGCCCCGGCCCGCACCTCTCCCCACTCGCGGACTGGGCCGAGGTGGAGCGGTTGTGTGCCAAGTCCGCGCTGCCGGTGCTCGTCGCGGGTGTCCACACGGCGGCGGACGCCTCCCGCGCGTTGGAGGCCGGGGCCGCCGGTCTGGTCACCGACTCCCTGGACGCGCTGCCCGAGCTGGCCGCGGTCGCGGCCGGACACCAGCCGGTGCTGCTCAGCGGCGGCATCCGCCGGGGCGCCGACGTCCTGGTCTCCCTCGCCTCGGGGGCCGACGCGGTCCTCGTGGGACGGTCGCTGGACGAGCTGCTCGCCGACCGAGAAGCGGGCGTCACCGACGCCCTGGACACGCTCGTGCGCGAATTGGAGCAGGCGATGACGTTCACCGGCACCGCCACGGTCGCCGAGGCCCGCCCCGACAGCCTCCGTTTCGGACACCGTCCGCCGCCCTCCGTACGCCCGGCCACCGCGTACCCCTTGCGCAAGGACGACCTCCACCCCAGTCTCTCCGACCCCGTCCTGGACACGATGACCTTCCTCAACGAGGTCACCCACCGCTATCCCGACGCGATTTCCTTCGCGCCCGGCAGGCCCTACGACGGGTTCTTCGACACCGAGCAGATCTTCACGTACGTCCGCCGCTACCTGGACCATCTGGCCGCGCGGGGACACACGGAGCAGGACATCCGGACCGCCATGTACCAGTACGGTCCCACCGCCGGCCAGATCCGGGAGATCGTCGCCCACTCGCTGCGCGAGGACGAGGGCATCGACGTCCCGGCCGAGTCGATCGTGATCACGGTCGGCGCTCAGGAGGCCATGCTGTTGGTGGCACGGGCCCTGACCACCGGCCCCGACGACGTGCTCCTCGCGGCGAGCCCCTGTTATGTGGGCATCACCGGCGTGGCACGGTTGCTGGGCGTGCCGGTGACGGCCGTGGAGGAGCGGGATGACGGGTTCTCCTGCGCCGATCTGGAGGACGCGATCCTGCGGGAGCGCGCCCGGGGACGGCGCCCCCGCGCCCTCTACGTGATCCCCGATCACTCCAACCCCTCCGGGACCACGATGGACGCGCCGACACGCGCCGCGCTGCTTCAGACGGCGGAGCGCCACGGCATCCTCCTCATCGAGGACAGCCCCTACCGCAGGGTGAGCCCCGGTACTCCGCTGCCGACCCTCAAGGCCCTGGACCGTTCACACAGCGTCGTCCACCTCGGATCGTTCGCCAAGACGGTGTTCCCGGGCGCCCGGGTGGGCTTCGCCGTCGCGGACCAGCAGGTGGTCGACGACTCGGGCCGGACCGGTCTCCTGGCCGGCGAACTCGCCAAGATCAAGAGCATGGTGACGGTCAACACCTCGTCCCTGAGCCAGGCCGCCGTGGCAGGCGCCCTGCTGGCCGCCGACGGCCGGATCTCGGTGCTGAACAAGGCGCCGGCCGCCTACTACGGCGACGCCATGCAGACCACGCTGCGGAATCTGGACGCTCGTCTCCCGGCGGCCCGGCGTGCCGCTCTGGGCGTGCGATGGAACGAACCCACCGGAGGGTTCTTCCTCACGGTCCAGGTCCCTTTCCGGGCGGACAACGCGGCTCTGACCCGGTCGGCACAGGAATTCGGCGTCATCTGGACACCGATGAACTACTTCTATCCGCAGGGCGGCGGCCACCAGGCCCTCCGTCTTTCCACCAGCTATCTGACGACGGCCGACATCGAAGAAGGCACCGCGCGGCTCGCGCGGTTCATCGAGACACAGGCCTCGGCGTCGTGAATCACGGCCTCGGTGCCGAAGTCATCGCATTCGCATTCTTCCGGAAAGGCGAAGCAAATGATCGGGAACAGCAGCACGCAGCGACCGCGGTCCAAGCCGCGTATGTGGGGGTGGACTTTCCGATGACCATCAACCTGGACCGGCCCTTGGTTCTGACCGGTGACGGCGCTCTGAAGACGCCGTACCGTCCACGGATCGTGGGGGTGGGGACCGCCACGTCGGCCGCCGCCTACTCCCAGCAGGAGGTGCTCGACGCCTTCGGCATCACCGACCCCAGGGTCCGGTCCGTCTTCGCCAACAGCGCCATCGACCGGCGCCACCTGACCCTGCCGGAACCGAACACCGACGGTGTGCGTGCCCCCGAGCCGCAGGGCGACCTGCTCGACAAGCACAAGGCCATGGCGGTCGAGATGGGCGCCGAGGCACTGCGCGCCTGTCTGAAGAGGGCCGGCGCCGAACTCTCCGATCTGCGGCATCTGTGCTGCGTGTCGTCGACCGGCTTCCTCACCCCGGGGCTCAGCGCCCTGATGATCCGTGAGCTGGGCATCGACCGGCACTGCAGTCGCAGCGACATCGTCGGCATGGGCTGCAACGCGGGGCTCAACGCGCTGAACGTCGTGGCCGGCTGGTCCGCCGCCCACCCGGGCGAACTCGCTGTCGTACTCTGCACGGAGGCCTGCTCCGCGGCGTACGCGATGGACTCCTCGATGCGCACCGCGGTCGTCAACAGCCTCTTCGGGGACGGCGCCGGAGCGATCGCCCTGCTGACCGGCCCTGGTGACGAGGCGTCCGGAGCCGCCGAGGGCCCGACTGTACTGAAGTTCGCCAGCTGCATCATCCCCGACGCGATCGGCGCGATGCGCTACGACTGGGACCGCGAGCTGGAACGGTTCAGCTTCTACCTCGATCCCGAGATCCCCTACGTCGTCGGCGCCCACGCCGAGATCGTGGTCGACCGCCTGCTGCAGGACACAGGCCTGCGCAGGAACGACATCCGCCACTGGCTCGTGCACTCCGGCGGCAAGAAGGTGATCGACGCGGTCGTGGTCAACCTCGGACTGACCCGCCACGACCTGCGGCACACCGTCGGAGTCCTGCGGGACTACGGCAACGTGTCGAGCGGATCGTTCCTTTTCTCCTACGAACGGCTCCTCGACGAGCAGGTGACCCGGCTCGGCGACTACGGAGTGCTCATGACCATGGGGCCCGGGTCCACCCTCGAAACGGCCCTGGTCCAGTGGTGAAGACAGGAGAGAGTGCAGTGAGTCACGAGCTGACCTTGGCCATCGACGGCTCCCAGCCGCTGTCGATCAAGACCGTCAAGGACCTCACCGTCCTGTGCGACGAGGTGGAAGACGGCGGCGGGGCAGTGACCCTGCGCGTCACCGGAGTGCCCGGTCCCGGCTGGGCCGACGGCCTGGACGTCTCCCTCGTCACCAAGTGGGAACGGGTGCTGCGCCGGCTCGAACGGCTGCCCGCGGTGATCGTCGCGGTCGCGGCCGGTGACTGCGGCGGAACGGCCCTCGACGCTTTCCTCACCGCCGACATCCGGATCGCGACGCGCAGCAGTCGGCTGCTCCTGCCCTTGGACGGGGAGGCCACCTGGCCCGGCATGGCCGCGTTCCGGCTCACCCGCCTGGCCGGTGCCGCGCGCGCCCGCCGTGCCGTCCTGTTCGGGCACCCCATCCAGGCGCCCGAGGCGCTGATGCTGGGCATCGCCGACGAGCTCACCGAGACTCCGGACGCCGCGGAGGCCGCCGCCGTCCAGCGCGGTGAGGGACTGTCCGGCAAGGAGCTCGCCCTGCGGCGCCAACTGCTCTTCGACGCGGCGACGAGCAGTTTCGAGGACGCTCTCGGCGCGCACCTGGCGGCCTGCGACCGCGCCCTGCGGCGCGGTGCCGAGGAGGCTGCCTGATGCTGATGTCGAGCGATGAGGCGGAGTTGGGGGCGGCCTTCGTGGGGCTCGCGATCGCGGAGTATGGCGTAGACGACGTTGACGCGACGTCGGGCGAGGGCGATCAGGGCCTGGTGGTGCCGTTTGCCCTCGCTTTTCTTGCGGTCGTAGTAGGTCCTGGAGACGGGATCGCGCTCGATGGCGCAGAACGCGGACTGGTAGAGGACCCGTTTGAGGGCCTTGTCGCCGCCTGTGGCACCGCGCGAGTAGCGGATCCGGCCGGACTGGGACAGAACCGGGGCGAGCCCGGCCGCCGCGGCCGGCGCGTCCGGACCGGTGAATTGGTCGATGCCGCCGACCAGCGGGATGAACTCCGCGGTGAGAACTGCCCCCATCCCCGGCAGGCTGCGGTGGCTGATGGCCCGCAAATCGTCGCGGAGCATGACCTGTTCGGCGATCACCCTGGCATCACGCGGGTCGGACTTGTTCTCGCCGCCCCGAGTGCCGCGACGGGCCCGGTTGACGGCCAGGCCAGGCACGCGGACGCAGGCCAGGTCCGCGGCCGGCAGCACGGCGCTCAGCAGCCCGGCGATGCCGCCCAACAGGTCCAGCCCGACGGTGAGGCCGTCGTGTTCGGCCTGGACGGTGAGCAGTTCACCGACGTTCCGCCTGTCCTCGCCCTACTCAGCGATGGTCCGCAGAGCCTGATCAGCAGTCCGGAAGGAGTGGCGGGGCAGGGGAACAGCCTCTCCAGCCATCCAGCATGAAACCCATCCCTGCCCCGCTCGCGCGACCCCATCGTCGCGAACGACCGGGTCGTGCAAAGGAAGGTAGGGCCGCATGACGATCGTCCCGCTGGAGCAGGAGACCGCGCGCCAGGAGTGGTCGGCTCTGACGGAGGCCGCCGAGCGCGTGCAGAAGACGCTGGCCTCGCTGCCGGGCCCGACGCGGCGCACCCCGGAACAGCGGGACGTGGCCGAAGCGGTGAAGAACCGGGCCCGCGCCCAGCGCGCCCGGTTCCTCGACGAGCACGGCGACACCGTGTACGACCGGCTCACCGAAGGGCGGACCCGCAGCCTGCGGATCGACGAACTGGTCGCGGCCGCGGCGACCGCCTTCCCCGGCCTGGTGCCGACGGCCGACCAGCTCGCGCAGGAGCGCGGCCGGCCGCAGGCCGACAAGGAAGGCCACGAGATCGATCAGGGCATCTTCCTGCGGGCCGTCCTGCTGTCGCACTCGGCCGGCCCGCACCTCCTCGACGCCATGCTCCGGCCGACGGCCAGGGCACGGCGGTTGCTGCCGGAGTTCCTGAACACCGGCGTCGTGGAGATGGAGTCAGTACGGCTGGAACGCCGCGATGGCGTGGCACGCCTGACGATGTGCCGGCACGACCGGCTCAACGCCGAGGACAACCAGCAGGTCGACGACATGGAGACGGCCGTCGACCTGGCCCTTCTCGATCCGGCCGTCCGGGTCGGTCTGCTGCGCGGCGGGGAGATGAGCCATCCCCGCTACCGCGGCAAGCGGGTGTTCAGCGCGGGCATCAACCTCAAGTACCTGAGCTCCGGTGACATCTCCCTGGTCGACTTCCTGCTGCGCCGGGAACTCGGCTACATCCACAAGCTCGTCCGCGGCTTGCTCGCCGTAGACGCCGTAGACGCCGTAGACGCCGTAGACGCCGAGGACGGCGGGGACTGGGCTGTGTGGCACGCGCCGTACGTCGAGAAGCCGTGGGTCGCCGCCGTCGACGGCTTCGCGATCGGCGGAGGCGCCCAACTGCTGCTGGTGTTCGACCATGTCCTCGCCGCATCCGACGCCTACCTCAGCCTGCCGGCGGCCAAGGAAGGGATCATCCCCGGCGTGGCCAACTTCCGCTTCAGCCGGTACGTCGGGCCCCGTCTGTCCCGCCAGGTGATCCTGGAAGGCCGCAGGATCTGGGCCTCGGAGCCGCAGGCGCGGCTGCTGGTGGACGAGGTCGTGGACCCGCAGGAACTGGACGCCGCCGTCGAACGGAGCCTGAACCGCCTCGACGGCGAGGCGGTGCTCGCCAACCGGCGGATGCTCAACCTCGCCGAGGAGCCTGCCGAGGCGTTCCGCGCGTACATGGCGGAGTTCGCACTCCAGCAGGCACTGCGGCTGTACGGGGAGGACGTGATCCACAAGGTCGGCAGGTTCGCGGCGAGGTCGTCATGACCGACGACCGCCCCCGGGTGCGGTACGAGAAGAAGGACCACATCGCCCGCGTCACCCTCGACCGTCCCGAGGTGCTGAACGCGATGGACCTCCGTATGCACGAGGAACTCGCCGGTGTCTGGGACGACGCGGAGGCCGACGACGACATCCGCGCGGTGGTCCTGACCGGCGCGGGCGAGCGGGCCTTCTCCGTCGGGCAGGACCTGACGGAACGCAGCCGCCTCGACGGAGCGGGGACCCCTCGGACGACGTTCGGCAGCCGGGGCCTGCCTGGCTGGCCTCGGCTCACCGAGCGGTTCACGCTGTCCAAACCGGTGGTGGCGCGGGTCAACGGCTACGCCCTCGGCGGGGGCTTCGAGCTGGCACTCGCATGCGACATCGTCGTCGCCTCGCACGATGCGGTGTTCGCACTGCCGGAGGCGCGGCTCGGGTTGATTCCGGGGGCGGGCGGCGGCTTCCGGCTCGCCCGCCAGCTGCCCCTCAAGACAGCCATGGGGTATCTGCTCACCGGCCGCCGCATCGACGCGGCGACGGCTCTGCACTTCGGACTGGTCAACGAGGTCGCCGAGGAAGGGGAGCTGGACCGCAGGGTCGCCACCTGGACAGATGACCTGATCCGCAGCGCCCCCCTGTCGGTGCGGGCCATCAAGGAGTCCGTGATGCGATCGCTCGACCAGTCGCTGGAGGAAGCGTTCGCCACCCGGTACGTGTGGGAGGAACGCCGTATGCACAGCAGGGATGCGGTGGAAGGCCCCCGGGCGTTCGCCGAGAAGCGTGATCCGGTGTGGTCCGGCGGCTGAGTGAGGGGGAGGCGCGCCCGGGCTCGCCGATGCGGCCGCGGACGTCGGCGAGCCCGCGCCTTTCGGCTTTCCGACCGTGCGCACCGGCCGGTCGGGTCGGGACGGCGCGGCGGTCGGCCCGTCCGCCAAAGGTCGCCCGCAGCGGCGGACGTGCCATCCCTGGGTCGTGCCGACGCGTCGTCGCTGACCTGGCCGTATTCGGCGCCGCAGAGGGCGTCGGCCTCGGCGGACATGAGAGCGTCGGCGAACGTCTTGACCATCGCGCGCAGTAGATCGGGACTCGCCGCGGCGATGTTGTCCTCGGCGAGGGCATACAGGGGCATACCCGGCGGTGCAGTCATCGTGCTGATCGCCTTCGAGCTTCGACACCTCGAAGATCAGTCGGCGGCCCTTCAGCTATGCAGGCATCAGCCAGAACCCGGGCAAACCCCGGCACCGCCCAGGTTGCCCGAGACGGCATTGACGCCGCGCTCGGAGCGGCTGGGGCGACAGGCCGATGGGGCGCGGCGTGGTCGACCCGGGGCGCAAAGGACACGTGCATCAAATTCCGACAGTACGCGACATAACGGCAGGGAAGTCGTGATCGCCACACACACAGCTCGCACAGGCAGCCGAAGCGGCCTGGACACCCCGGTCGGGGTCAACGCCGCCCGCCGGTGCCGGGTGAAGGGCGGTTCCAGGTGCGGAGCTTGTCCGGGTTGAGGGTGCCCCACACCTGGACGACCTGAGGGCCGGCGACGTCGAGGCTGATGACGGCGGCCACCTGGGGGCCGTGGCGCACCACCAGACCGGTCCGTCCGTTGACGGGGTGGGGGTGCAAGCTGGTCCGTGGATGGCGGGCCAGCAGGGTCAGCAGGGTGCGGGCCACGTGGGTGTTGCCGTGTACCGGGTTGATCAGGGTCCGCACCTTGCCGCCACCGTCGAAGAAGGCCGTGGCATCGGCCGCGAGGAGGGACGTCAGGAGACCCTCGTCGTGCGTCACGCAGGCCAGATGCACCGCACGGGCCACCGTGTCCTGCTGCCGGGCCGACGTGGGGCGCTCGCGCCGAGCCCGCAGGCTGCGCCGGGCCCGGTCGGCCGTTTCGGCCCCCAGGGCTTCGGCGGCAAGCGGCTCGGTCCGGCGCACGAGGTCGGCGACCGCACCGGCCCTGTCCTGTTCGGGCAGGGCCGGCCACGTCAGACAGATACTCCCGGCGACGCTCGCCAGCCACGAGCGCGGGGCCGTGATCCGCGCCCGCACCGGCTCGGGCAGCTCGAACCACCGTCGGTACGTCTCGTCGATGACGCGCTCCGCCGCACGGCTGCTGCCGAGCATCCAGTACGCGACATGCAGCAGATGCCGCCGTTCGTCGAGCAACTCGGCGATCGGGACCGTGTCATCCGTACCCGCCATACGGCATCTCCCGGGGCTGGGGCCACGTCGCAGGACCTACTGCTGCTTCGCGAGCCAGTCGGACAGCCTGGTCCCGGCGATGTGCGCGTCCGGACCCGGCAGGAGGGTGGTCTCCTCCAACTCGGCACCGGAGTACGGGGCGTGCGGGTCGGTGACGACCGTGCGGGGGTCGTTCTGGGCGGAGAGTGTCTCGCGGATCAGCTCGTCGAGCTGGAACACGTCGGGGCCCGCGATCTCCACCGTGCCGTTGACGGGATCGCCGACCGCGGTACGGCCGACGGCCGCTGCCACGTCGTCGGAGTGGATCGGCTGGAACTTGGCCGGGGCCAGCCGCACCGTGTCGCCCTCGGTCGAGATGTCCGCGATCCCCTTGATGAACTCGAAGAACTGGGTGGCGTGGACGAGGGAGTAGGGCATGCCGGACGCCTTGATCAGCTCTTCCTGGGTCTGCTTGGCGCGGAAGTACCCGCTCTGCTGGAGGCGGTCGGTGCCGACCACGGACAGCGCGACGTGGTGCGTCACGCCGGCCTCGGCCTCCGCATCGAGCAGGTTGGCGGTGGAGGTGCGGAAGAAGTTCATGACGGCGTCGTCCTCCCACGAAGGGGAGTTGGACACGTCGACCACGACCGACGCGTCCTTCAGGACCTCGGCGAGGCCCTCGCCCGTCAGCGTGTTGACGCCGGTGTTGGGCGCGGCCGCGACCGCCTCGTGCCCGTGCTCCTCCAGCTTGCCGACGAGCTTCGAACCGATGAGCCCGGTTCCACCGATCACTACGACCTTCATGGCGGTTTCCTCTCGGAGAGAATTCTGGTCTGCACTTGAAGTGACAGGACAGGGGCCCTACTTGTGACAGCGGCTCGCCCAGCGGCTCACTCGGCGAGCTTGCCGTCGGTCGAGACCTCCTCCATTCAGCGAGGTGATCTCGTCGGGAACGCTCGGAATGCTCTCGCGGGTGACACCGGCCGTCGGGGACCACACGAGATTGACCTGCAGAGCGGGGTCCAGGTCGGGGTAGTCGCTGCGGTTGTGACAGCCGCGGGTCTCGCGACGCTCCAGCGCCGCTTCGAGGGTGGCCCTCGCCGCCAGCGCGGCGGACTTGAGATCGAAGGCGTGCGCGAGGTCCTGATATCCGGCGATGTCGGGGTGGACGCCGACGTCCGCCATCCGCTTCTCGATCACCGCGAGCTCCGCCAGCCCCGCACGCAGGCCCTCTTCGTCGCGTACGACACCGGCGTGCTCGGTCATGGTGTTGCGGATGGCGCGTTGCAGGGCACGTACGTTCTCCGGTCCGTCCGCCGCGAGGAGGCCGTCGACCTCCGCGCGGGCCTCGGCGATGGCCGACGCCGACCGGCGCTGCGCGGTCAGGGACTGCGAGTACGCGGCGGCCGCCCGGCCCGTGATACGGCCGAAGACCAGCAGCTCGATGAGACTGTTGCCGCCGAGGCGGTTGGCGCCGTGCAGTCCGCTCGACGCCTCACCGATGGCGAACAGGCCCCGCACATCGGTGCTGTGGTCCTCGGGACGCACCCACACGCCGCCCATCGAGTAGTGCGCGGTGGGCGCGATCTCGATCGGCTCGCGGGTGATGTCCAGCATCTGCAGGTCGAGCATCGTCTGGTAGACGCGGGGGAGTCGCGTCATGATCGTCTGCCGGGGCAGATGCGAGACGTCGAGCCACACACCTCCCTTGGGGGTGCCCCGCCCTTCCTTGATCTCCGTGTAGGAGGCCAGGGCCACGCGGTCTCGGGTGGACAGCTCCATCCGGTCGGGGTCGTAGCGGGCCATGAACCGTTCCCCGAGGGCGTTGCGCAGGATCCCGCCCTCACCCCGGGCGGCCTCGCTGACCAGGGTGCCGGCCGCGTTCTCCGGCTCGATGATGCCGGAGGGATGGAACTGGACCAGCTCCGGATCGCGCAGGCGGGCTCCGGCCTCCACGGCCAGACGGAAGGAGTCGCCCGTGTTCTCGTCGCGCCGCGAGGACGTGCGCCGCCAGATCCGGGTGTGGCCGCCCGCGGCGAGGATGACGGCGTCGGCGTGGATCACGCAACGCCGCCCGGTCGCGAGGTCGAAGCCGTAGGCACCGAAGACGGCACCGTCATGCACCAGGAGCCGGGTGATGTAGAAGCCGTCGAGCACGGGGATGCTGAGCTGCTCGGCGCGGCGGACGAGGGTGCGCTGGATCTCCAGACCGGTGTAGTCGCCGGCGAAGGCGGTGCGCCGGAACTTGTGCGCGCCGAAGAACCGCTGCGAGATACGGCCGTCCTCCTCCCGGGCGAAGGCCATGCCGAAGCGTTCCAGGTCGTCGATGCCCCGGCCGGCGCCCTGGGTGACGATCTCCACGGTGCGGGGGTCGGCGAGCAGGTAGCTCTCCTTGATCGTGTCCGCCGCGTGCTGTTGCCAGCTGTCCTCGGGATCCATGGTGGCCAGGGCCGCGTTGATGCCTCCGGCGGCGAGTGCCGTATGGGCGTCCTCCTTGGGGCGCTTGCCCACCGCGAGGACGTCGACGCCGGCCTCGGCCAGCTCGATCGCCGCGCGAAGGCCCGCACCTCCGGTGCCGATCACCAGCACCATGGTGGAAAGACGTTGTTCGGTGACTGCCACGGTCTTCTCCGATCAGGGGGCGTCACCCACTACGACCGACCAGGGGTCGGATCTGTGACAGCACCCGGCAGGAGCGTTCTCAGCCGGTCAGCGAAGCCACGTAGGGGGTGAGCTTGGCCGGATTCATGACCCACATGATGCGCTCGATGCCGCGTGCCGACACGTCGACGCAGAGCAGCGCCATCGGGTTGCCGTCGGCCGAGACGACGAGGACGGCCGGCCTGCCGTTGGCCTCGACCCAGCGCACCTCCGTCGAGGGCCAGAACCGTGGGGCGAAGGCGGCAAGGTACTTGGAGACGTGCTCGAGCCCGACGACCGGGATCCTGGACGCCCCGCGCATTCCGCCACCGTCGGCGTAACTGACCACGTCCTGCGTGAGGACCTCCTCCAGCACCGACAGACTGCCGGTCTGTGCCGCGGCGAGGAACGCCTCCAGCAGGCGCCGGTGATCGGTGGAGCTGACCGGCTCCCTGCGCTCCGCCGCCAGGTGCTTCTTCGCGCGGCTCACCAACTGGCGGGTGTTGGCCTCGCTGGACTCCACGATGTCGGCGATCTGCTTGTAGGGGTAGGCGAAGGCCTCCCGCAGCACGTAGGCGGCCCGTTCCACGGGGTTGAGCTTCTCGAGGAGCAGCAGCACAGCCATGTCGAGTGCCTCGGCCCGCTCCGCACCCACCTGCGGATCCGCCCGGGTGTCGACCGGTTCCGGAAGCCAGGGGCCGACGTACGACTCACGCCGCATCCTCGCGGACTGGGCGAGGTTGATCGCCAGCCGGGTCGTGACGGTCGTCAGGAACGCCGTCGGCTCCTTGATGTCGGTGCGGTCGGTCTTCTGCCACCGCAGCCACGCCTCCTGGACGATGTCCTCGGCCTCCACCGTGCTGCCGAGCACGCGGTAGGCGATGCCGAAGAGCTGGGGGCGCGCTGCCATGAACTGCCGTGCGGCCTGGTCGAGGGGGGCTGCGTCATCCTCGGCGGGCATGGAGTCCTCCAGTCCTGGACGACCAGGCTACAAGCGGGCATCCCAGGGCGCGCGCCGCCGGGAGCCACCTTCCCCGGACGTCCGTCAGAGCTGCCCGGGCCCGGCCGCGATCCGCGAATGAGGCGGTCGGCGGGGTCGTGGCAGGCGTTGGTAGCGTCGAACACGTGCCGTGTCCGCCGGTGCGGCGCGTCGATCGACCGAGAGAGATGTGATGTCCCCGACGATCCGCAGGGCTGTGATCCCCGCCGCGGGACTCGGCTCCCGCCTGCTGCCCCTGACGAAGGCGACACCCAAGGAGATGCTCCCGGTCGGCGACAAGCCGGTCATCGAGCACACGGTGCGTGAGCTGGTGGATTCCGGCATCACCGACATCACCATCGTGGTCTCCGGCGGCAAGAGCCTCATCCAGGACCACTTCCGCCCCAACCCCGCCCTCGTCGAGCAGCTCCGCAAGGACGGCAAGACGGCGTACGCCGACGCGGTGGAGGAGGTCGCCGAGCTGGCCCGGCAGGGCCACATCACCTACCTCGACCAGTACGGCCCGTACGGCAACGGCACCCCGGTGCTGAACGCCGCCCGCTCCTTCGGCGACGAGCCCGTGCTGGTGCTGTGGCCCGACGACGTCTTCGTGGCCGAGGTCCCCCGCGCCCAGCAGCTGATCCGGGCCTACGAGCAGACCGGCTGCCCGGTGCTGGCCCTGCTGCCGATGGACCCCACCGAGTCCCAGCGCTACGGCGTGCCCATCGTCAAGGAGGACCTCGGGGACGGCCAGTTGCGTATCACCGGTCTGGTCGAGAAGCCCGAGCCGGCCGCCGCGCCATCGTCGTACGCGGCGATCGGCGGCTATGTCGTCACCCCCGGCATCATCGACGAACTGCGCGAGCAGACCCGCCGCTGGTACGAGCACCGGACCGGCGAGGTCTATCTGACCGACGCCATCAACGCCTACGCCGCCACCCGCGCGGTGTACGGCCAGGTCATCAAGGGCCGCTGGTACGACACCGGCAATCCGGCCGACTACCTGGTCGCCCAGATGGCCTTTGCCCTCGCCCACCCGGAGTACGGCCCCCTGCTGCGCGGCCTGGTCTCCGGGCTCGACGCCGACGGAGCCGCCGCCGGCCGCACGGAGACCGACAGCTGATCCGCCGACACGGAGTCTCATGGCACGGAGCCTCATGACATGGGGCCTCATGACATGGTGCGGTCCGTCGCCGCCTTCGCCCAGTGCCGGGCGCGGATGAGTGCGATCACGGTGTCGGCCGTGCGGTCGAGGTGGCTGCGGCCCTCGGGCAGCCGAGCCGACGGGCTGATGTAGCTGCGCGGACCGAGGTGGGTGGCCGGATCGAGTCGGTGCACGGTGATCTTCCCTGCGCGGCGGGCACGGTTCCATCCGCTGCCGCGCAACAGCCGCCAGCGCTGCGGGAACATCCAGGTGCCGACCCGCTCGATCCGGTCGTACGCGCTGGTGAGTTGATGCAGGTGCTCGGCCTTGGCGAGGTCGTTGGCGCCGTTGTGGAACCCGCCGAGCGTGATCAGCAGGAGCGGGCAGCGCAGCCGGGTGTGCAGTTCGTCGACCGCGCCGGTGGCGACCTGGGCGCCGCCGCTGTAGCTGAGCAGCACCACGGGGATGCCGCTGTCGGGCTCGTAGCCGGCGAGCCGCAGCTGGGTGGCGATCTGGGAGCCGACGGCCCGGTTGTAGAGGGGGCGGTAGCGGTGGTCGGCGGCGACGAAGATCTGCATGACGTTGTGCAGGAACAGCAGCAGCCCGACGCGGCGGCGCAGCCACGCCCACACCGGCCGGTCGGCGAGCGGGTCGGCCAGCGGCGAGTAGGGCTGCACCTGCCCCAGCACGCGCAGCTCCGGCGCTGCGGCGAGCACGGCCTTGACCAGCTGACCGCCGTCCCGGGTGTCGCGCACGCGGCGCTTCCCGATGCCGTCCAGGTAGACGAGGTAGGCCTCCGGGGGCCGGTCGGCGGCAGCACCCCGGGCATAGGGCACGCCCTCGGGGAGCTCGCTGGTGGGGGCCCGGAAGCCGGCGCCGTAGGCCAGCACCTCGTAGCGGGCCAGCAGTCCTTCGGCGAGCAGGACGGGCCCGAGTACGCAGGCCCAGAACAGGAAGTCGTTCATGCGACCGGCTCCGGTGTCCGGGGCGCACTGATCCGTACAACGAGGCGCCGAACGGCCTCCACGGCGACACCGAGTCCGGCCCCGGCGACGGCCACGCAGCCGGCGGCGCCCCACCAGCCGAGCCCGGTCGCCGTCGCCAGCGGGTCGGCAAGCCCGGCGCCGACCCCCACGAAGAGCAGCAGGTGCAGCAGCGGCCCGAGCAGGGGGAAGGCGAGTACGGCCGAGAGCATCAGCGGCGCGACCAGGCCCGGTGTCCAGCCCATCCCGTCGCCGGGCGGTGGCGAGGACACCACCAGCTCGGCCAGGGTCCAGGCGGTGAGCGGCCACAGCGCGAACACGGCGGTCTCGACAAGGCCGGCAGCCGGCAGCAGCCCGGCCACGAGCAGCCGCGGCATGCCCGGCCGACGGGCCAGCAGCGGCAGGATGCGCCCGGCGGCCTCGGACAGCCCGGCGATCAGCAGCAGGACGGCGACAGCGGACATCGCTCAACCTCGCCGCGACGGGTCGGCGGGGACCGGCCGGCGGACCGAGCCGGCCGTATGCACGTACCGCTCCAGTTCGTCGGCGGCCCGCCGAAATCCACCGGCGTCGTGCTGGGCGGCCCTGAGGGTCGTCGCGGCCGCCCGGAACGCGGGCTCGTGCAGCAGACGTCGGGCGAGGGCGCGCACCGGGCCCTTGGCGACGTCCTGGGTACGGAGCGACAGGCCCGCGCCGAGCCCCGCGACACGACGGGCGATCATCGGCTGGTCGGCGCCCTGCGGAACCACCAGCATCGGAACCCCGGCGTACATGGCCTCGTTGACGCTGTTCATGCCGCCATGGGTGATGAACAGCGCCGCCCGGGCCAGTACCTCCGGCTGAGGCACGAAACGCCGGGGGAGCACGTTGGCCGGCAACGGGCCCAGGGCGTCGGGATCGGTCTGCCCGGTGGAGACGATCACGGTGCCGCCCAGCGGGGCGAGTGCGGTGGCGAACGTGCGCAGCAGCTTCGGGTCGGCGTTGAACACCGTGCCGAGGGAGGCGTACAGCACCGGATCCTGGAGCCGGTCGGCCTTGAACGACGGGTCGACCGGGCGGGCGCCGATGCTCGGGCCGACGAACCGGTAGGACTGGTCGAAGTGCTCGACGGCGGGCTGGAACGCCGGTGAGGTATAGACCAGGTTGAGCGGCTGACGGATGTTCAGCAGGTCGAGCGGCGGCACCCCGCGCGTGTCGAAGCGGCGATGCAGCTCCCGGCGGGAGCGCAGGTAGCCCCGCACACTGCGGGGTTGCCTCCGTGCCGCCGCCAACAGCTGCCACGACCCGCGGGTGGGGCTGGGGACCTGCCGGTTGAAGGCGAACGTGGTGAACGACGAAGCCGCCGGTACGTCGAGTTCACGAGCGGCCACCGCGCCCCACAGACAGGAACTGTCGTGGACGATCAGGTCGGGCCGGTCGCGGCGCAGGTCGTCGAGCACGGCGGGCAGCAGCCGGACGGCGGTGCCCGCGAGGGACTCCAGCAGCGTGACCGGCGTCGGCGGATCGGGAAGCGGCAGTTCGCCTCCGGGGTAGGGGCGCACGGTCGCGCCGGTGGCCTCGATCTCCGCACGGAACGCGGGCGAGGTGTGGTAGGTGACGGTGTGGCCGCGCCGGACGAGCTCGGCCACGACCGGCAGGGTCGGGTTGATGTGCCCGTGCATGCCGATGTTGAGGAACGCGATGGTGCTCACAGGCCGGCCTCCACCAGGGAAGAAGTCGATGTCCCGGCCGGACCGGCGGCCACCGTGGTGCACGGGGCCGCCAACTCCTCGATCCGGGACGGCAGTCCAGCCCCCGTCATGACCGGTCAGCCGAACTGGCCGGGCTGGTAGTCCCCGGCGGGCTGCTGGTTGATCACGTTGATGCGGTTGTAGGCGTTGATGACCCCGAGGAGGGAGATCAGGGCCACCAGCTGGTCCTCGTCGAAGTGCTTGGCGGCGTTGGTCCACGCCTCGTCGGAGACACCGCCCGCGGCATCGGCGATGCGGGTGCCCTGCTCCGCCACTTCCAGGGCGGCGCGCTCTGCCTCCGTGAAGACCGTCGCCTCCCGCCAGACCGCGACCAGGTGGAGGCGCTGCGCGGTCTCGCCGGCGTGGGCCGCATCCTTGATATGCATGTCCGTGCAGAAGCCGCAGCCGTTGATCTGGCTCGCGCGGATCTTCACCAGCTCCTGGATGGCGGCAGGCAGGGTCGAGTCCGACACCACCTTGCCGGCCGAGTTGATGTGCTTGAGGACCTTGCCCGCCAGGGCGTTGCCGAAGTAGTTGAGACGCGATTCCACGGGATCTCCTTGTCTTGAAGTGGGGTACGCCCTACTGACCGGAGTAACGCGGAACCTGTGACAGGACGAGGTATGTGAGCTGCGTCTCACCCTCCGTAGAACTCAACTGTCCTTCGCGGCAGGGGAGTTCTGGGCGCGGTCGGTGCGCATGGTGGAAATGTTGAAGAAGGTGCCTATGTTGCCTTCTGGGAAAAGATGCGCGCTCTGTGACTGTGTGGTGCTCTGGGTCATGGAGGCTATGGCTGACCCCAGAGGAGATGGTGATATGCCTTCCATTGACAAGGCGATCGAAGAGATCACGGGTGTCCGGACCGACCTGGAGGCGGCACTTGACCCTGCCGAGTCCGACGGCGTCTTCCGCGACAGCCGTGAGTGCGCCGCCCTGGCGCTGCTCTCCGCAGACACCAAGCTGCTGCTGTCCCCGCCGACCCCTCGCCCCAAGAAGGGCTGAGCGGACGAACGGGAGTAGCTGAATGGACCAGTCAGGCACTTCGGCCCTCTTGAAGGGCGCTGTGCAGGACATCGCGTCCGACGTGGTCTCCGCCCTCCGGGGCGGAGACCACGTGCGCATGTCCGGCACAGGGGCGGTCGACGACCCCGAGGGGCAGTTCGCCCTCGCGGCCGTACGCGTGGTGGGAGCAGACCTGCTGCTGCCGCACGTACTCTTCCCGACTCCGCCCGCCCCGGACCTACTTACCGTGTTCCGGCAGACAGTGGAGGCCTTCCCGCCCCGCGCCGACGCGGCACCCACCGTCCGATGGAGTCACTGGGCGATGCGCCGTACCCTGCTGCGCCTCGACACGCCTCCGACCGGCGCAGCCGCCGGGGACGGGGACACAGAACCCGACGTCGCATGGCTCGACGCGGCGACCTGGCAGGTGCTGACGCACCAACTCGCAGTCCTGGCCCCTCTCGCGGTGCCCGGCGAGGACAATGCCGTGGTCCGCGCGGCGCGGGGTCGCCCGGTCGACCTGGCCCGCGGCTTCGTACGTGCCGTGCGGCGCAGGGACTGGCAGCAGGCCGCCGGTGCGGGACGCTGGCTGACCCTGGTCGACGGGGTGCCGGAGACGCTCGGCCTGGAAGCGGGCCTGGACTTCGTGGAACTGATGGGCGGCGCCGACCCCCGGGTTGCCCTCCAGGTCCAGGCGGCGCGCGTCATGCGGGCGGCCGGAGCACTCGTATGACCGATACGACCGCCGTGACCGCCATGGACGTAGGTGCGATCCGGGACGTCGGAGCCGCCGCGTTCGCCTGGCTGTCCGCCCACCGCGAGGACTTCGCGCTGGGCGAGGACGCGCTCACCGCCGACGGTCAGGTCGACGCCACCTGGAAACCGCTCGGGGAACTCGCCCAGACCTGTTCGAGCGTGCGCTCGCACACCCCGGCGTGGGACCCGTTGCACGCGTACGCCGCGGACCTGTTGCGGTTCGCCTGGCAGCAGACCGGCCGCGGTGAACTGTTCCTCCGCCTCCAGCGGTGGGAGCCCTTCGCGACCTACCCGCTGGAGGTCTACTCCGTCTTCGCCGCGGCCGGGCTGCGCCATGCCGGGTACGAGGCAGCCGCCGCGACGACGGCCCGCACCCGTGGCTGGCGGCTCACCGAGCAGGAGCCGACGCGCCGGCTCGGCGTCCTGAAGGCCGAACGGCGCAGCGGCATCGACCGGCCGGAGCAGGCCGAGCCGGTGCTGCGGAGCACCTGGCTGGGCGGGCTGGCGGAGCCATGGACGTTCGAGCGCTCCTCGGGGTACGCGCTCACCCACGTCGTCTTTCACCTCACCGACTGGGGCCGCCTCCCCGCGGGTGTCCCCGCCGACCTGGCCGCCTACCTGGCGCACTGGCTGCCGCCCTGGATCGACACCTGCCTGGACGCCGGGATGTGGGACCTGAGCTGCGAGTTGCTGGTGGTCGCCGCGAGCCTGCCGTGCCCGCCCGACCCGGCGACGCTCGAGCACGCCTGGGCCCGGATCGCACGGGCGCAGTACGACTCGGGTGCGCTGCCGCAGCACGCCCCTCAGGGTGAAGGGGGAGCGGATCCGGAGCCGGACTTCCTGCACTGCTACCACTCCACGCTGATGGCCGCGTTCGCGGCGGCACAGACCGTCAAGTGCCTGAGCGGCGATGCCCCGCACGCGGAAGGTGTGCGGAACCGGTACGGGGGACAAGGAGTGCCCGGATGACCGACACCCGTCTGATGCACACCGTCGGCGTACGCGCCCTGGAGTGGCTGTGGGCCCATCGCGACGGCTTCCGCCTGGAGCCCGACGTCGATCCCGAAGTGGGCTTCCTGGAGCGCTTCAAGCCGGTCGGTGAACTGGCCCTGATCTGCCGGGTGCTGTTCCGCGAAGGCGTGGCCGGCTCGCGCCAGGCCGAACTGGCGCGCAAGCTCCTCGACCACACCTGGCGGCACACCCTGGACGGCGGTCGCATGCTGGTACGCGGCCAGCGCATCGAGCCGCTCTCGCCGATCCCGTTCGAGGTGTACCTGCCGTACAAGGAACTCGGGTACAGCGAGCCCGAGGTGGAGCGGGCGACCGTGCTCTACCAGCGGCTCAACAGCTGGTCGGCGCTCGAACTGGACCCGACCCGACGCCTCGGACTGTCCGCGTTCCAGCGCCGCTTCGGCCTCACGCCCCGGACGCCCGAGGCGGACATCGTCGGCTCCACGTGGCTGGGCCGCACTCCCGAGCCCTGGACGGTCAGCGGGCACATCGCCTACGACCTCACCCACACGGTGTTCCACCTCACCGACTGGGGAGAGCACCCCGACGGCCTGCCGCCGGACATCGCCGACTACCTCGCCATGTGGCTGCCGGTCTGGATCGACGACTGGCTGGACCTCGAGCGCTGGGACCTGCTCGGCGAACTCCTCGTCGTCGACGCCTGCCTGCCGCGCCCCACCCTGGACGAACGGGGCTGGGAGGGCTTCGCCGCCGCCCAGCAGGCCGACGGCGCCATGCCCGCCGTACGGGACATGCCGGAGGGCGAGCCGGACGATCTGTTCGACATGATCTACCACCCGACGCTGGTCGCCGCCTTCGCCTCCGTGCTGGCCACCTCCCGCGCCCTGTCCGAGCTGACGCACGCCACCTCATGACCGGCCGGTCCACGCCCTGGCCGGGCATCGCCGACGACGTGGACCAGCCCCGAGCGGACGGTGGTCCCGGCGACGACGACGCCCTGCGCGAGCGCCTGGCGAGCGCCGCAGATGCCGTCGACGCACCCGACGTCGTCTTCGCTGTGTCCCGGCACGGCCGTCGCACGCTGCACTGCGCCGGGACGGCCCCGGCCCCGCCGGTCGCCCGGCAGGACCTGCGCTACGAGATCGGTTCGGCCTCGAAGACGTTCACCGGCCTGCTGCTGGCCCAACTCGTCCGGCGCGGCCTGCTGACCGGGGGTGAACCGGCCGCCGCCTGCCTGGACCCCGGCCGGCGGACGGGCGCGGACCCGGTGACGCTGGCCCACCTCATCACGCACACCGCCGGGCTGCCCGCCCTGCCGCGCGACTTCTACGGTCGGGCGCTGCCCGCCTGGCGTACCAATCCCTACGGCCGCTATCCGGCCGAGCGGGTCACGGACGCCTTCCTGCGGTACCGCCCACGGCACCGGCCCGGCACCCGGTGGCACTACTCCAACTTCGGCGTCGCCGTGCTCGGCCACGCCCTCGCGGCGGTGTCCGGTACGGCGTGGGAGGAACTGCTCGCCACGCACGTACTGCGTCCCCTCGGTCTGAGCGGCACGGCCCTGCGGGCGGAGGACCCGAAGGCCGACGCCGTCGGGCACGGCAAGGACGGCCGCACTCCCACCCTCGCCTTCGACGCCGGCGGCTTCGAGGCGGCAGGCGCCGTCCGGGCCACCCCGCACGACCTGCTCACGTTCCTCGAGGCGCACCTCGCCCCGGCCGGTTTCCCGTCGGCCGACGCGCTGCGGGCGGTGCGCACCCCCGTGCTGCGGCGCGGCCTGGGGCACCGGCACGTGCACACGGTGGCGTGGTTCCGGCACCCCACGGACGGCGGGCCGATGTACTTCCACAGCGGGGCCACCCTCGGCCAGCAGGCCTTCCTGGGCTTCCGGCCCGACACGGGAACGGCCCTCGCCGCGGTGTGCACCCGCCGCTTCCGCGCCAACGACCCCTTCGTCGCCACCGCGTACGGGTTCCTGGCGGAGGAGTAGCGGAGGAGCAGCGGGGGAGTGGCCGGGGCGGCGGACGACGGGGGAGCGGACGGTGCGGGGACAGTGCCCCGCACCGAAGCCGTACGACTCCTCGGACCGCCTACATCTTCTGCCACAGGGCCGGAGTGGCCACCGGCGACCACCTGCCCTGGGCCTGGTGGGTCTGCAGGCACTGGTAGCGCACGCCCGCGTGGGTCACCGTGGAGCCGGCCTCGTAGACGCGGCCCGCGGCCCAGGCGTCGGCCGCCCCGTTGTCCTGCGGAGCGGGCACGCCCTTCTGGGCGGACGCGGTCTTCAGCACGAGGCCGAAGTCGCTGAGGATCGGGTTGATCGGCTGGTAGAAGGTCGTCCCGCCGGACGTGCAGTCACCCGAGCCGCCCGAGGTCACGCCCTGCGCCTGGGAGCCCGAGATGTACGGGCCGCCGGAGTCGCCCGGCTCCGCGCACACGGTCGTCTCGGTCACGCCGTCGACGGTGCCCTCGGAGTAGCTGACGCTCGTGTCGTGCTGCTCGATGGTGCCGCAGTGCCATCCCGTGGTGGAGCCGGAGCGGCAGATCGACGCCCCGACGAGCGCCTGGACCGAGCCGGTGACCTGCGTACGCTGGCCGCCCTCGCCCTTCACGTCGGCCGTGGCCGTCCAGTCGCTGTTCACGGCGACCCAGGACATGTCCTTGCCGGGGAACGTGGAGGCCTGGAACGTGCCCTGTTCGGCCATGTTGGAGCCGGTGGTCTCGTCCTCCGCGCTGCCGCAGTGGCCCGCCGAGGCGAAGCCCTGCTGGGTGCCCTTGGTGACGGAGAACCCGACGGAACAGCGGGCCGAGCCGTTGATGTAGTAGGCCTCGCCGCCGACGAGGTCCGCGAAGAGCCGCGGCCGCTGCTCCGACAGGCGTACGGCGACGCCCTTGCCCCGGACACCGGCGGACTTGATGAAGGAGGTGGCGGCCGACCGCTTGGTCGCCTGCACCACGACCCGGTTGGTCGGCACGTCGACGTACCAGACCGGGGTGTCGCGCGTCTTGACCCGGGCGGAGGCGGCGTCCAGCTTCTGCTTGACGGCTCGCAGCTCGCTCAGCGGCCGCTTGACGACCGCGGCCTTCGCGCCCTGCGCCTGAATGGCGGACACGTCGCCGGCGTGTGTGGTGGCGACGGTGAGCTCGGCCGCGGTCGCCCCCCGCAGCCAGGCCCCCGCGAAGCGCTCGCCCAGGGAGTTGCGGAGGCGACCTGCGCGGACGCCCGCCTCCGCCTCGTTGACCAGCCGCTCGGCCGCCTGCCCAGGCTTCAACTTCAGGTCACGCTCCAGGGCCCGCAGCAGCGCGGCCGGCGGCCGGTCTGCACCGAGCGTCTGCGCCGCGGTGGACGCGGGCACCGCGGGGGGCGGCTCGGCCGCCGCGGCCGAGGTGGCGCCGGTGAGCGCGAGGGCACCGAGAGCGGTGAGGGCGACGCGGCGACCCGCCGCGGTATGTCTGCCGAGCATGCGTTGTACCTCCATCGAGTACAGGTGGGGTTACGACCAATGAAGGCCTTGACAAAAAGGCATGACTCAATGTCAGAAAAGATGATTTTTCGCGCTTTGGGCGGTGTGTGGGCGGTGTATGGGTTGCCTCGCTCGGCGCGCCAGAGTTTCATCATTCGTTTTCTTGAATGATTCGTGTTTAGCGCGGTAGGTTGGAGCCCATGACCGCATCCCAGACTCCGACCCCTGCCGAGGAGCTCCGCGGTGCCGGCCTGCGGGTGACGGCGGCGCGCGTCGCGCTGCTGGACGCCGTCCGGGCCGGTGACCACCTCGGTGTCGAGGCCACCGCCTCAGGGGTGCGTGATCGCGTAGGTCATGTCTCCCTGCAAGCCGTGTACGAGGGCCTCCACGCCCTCACCGCGGCGGGACTCATACGCCGTATCGAGCCGGCCGGCAGCCCGGCCCGGTTCGAGGGGCGTGTCGGCGACAACCACCACCACATCGTGTGCCGATCATGCGGTGTCGTCGCCGACGTCGACTGCGAGGTCGGCGAGGCGCCCTGTCTGACCGCGTCAGACGACCACGGCTTCACGATCGACGAGGCCGAGGTCATCTACTGGGGCCTGTGCCCCGACTGCTCCACCGCCCGCAGTGCACCCCGAGCACTGTGATCCACCTAGTCCGGAAGGTTTCACATGGCTGAGAACCCCGATGCGATCGTCACCGACGCGAAGACGGAGGGCGCCGGCGGCGGCTGCCCCGTCGCGCATGATCGCGCCGCGCACCCCACCCAGGGCGGTGGAAACCGCCAGTGGTGGCCGGAGCGGCTCAACCTGAAGATCCTTGCCAAGGACCCGGTCGTCGCCAACCCGCTCGGTGCGGAGTTCGACTACGCCGAGGCGTTCCAGGCCCTCGATCTGACGGCCGTCAAACGTGACATCGCCGAGGTGCTCACCACCTCGCAGGACTGGTGGCCCGCCGACTTCGGCAACTACGGCCCGCTGATGATCCGCATGGCCTGGCACAGCGCCGGCACCTACCGCATCAGCGACGGCCGCGGCGGTGGCGGCCGCGGCCAGCAGCGCTTCGCCCCGCTGAACAGCTGGCCGGACAACGGCAACCTGGACAAGGCCCGCCGTCTGCTGTGGCCGGTCAAGAAGAAGTACGGCCAGTCCATCTCCTGGGCCGACCTCATGATCCTCACGGGTAACGTCGCGCTGGAGACGATGGGCTTCGAGACCTTCGGCTTCGCCGGCGGCCGCGCCGACGTCTGGGAGGCCGACGAGGACGTGTACTGGGGCCCCGAGACCACCTGGCTCGACGACCGGCGCTACACCGGCGACCGTGAGCTGGAGAACCCGCTCGGCGCCGTCCAGATGGGCCTCATCTACGTCAACCCGGAGGGCCCGAACGGCAACCCGGACCCGATCGCCGCGGCCCGCGACATCCGTGAGACGTTCCGCCGCATGGCGATGAACGACGAGGAGACCGTCGCCCTCATCGCCGGTGGTCACACCTTCGGCAAGACCCACGGCGCCGGCCCGGCCGACGCGGTCGGCAACGACCCCGAGGCCGGCTCCATGGAGGAGCAGGGCCTGGGCTGGAAGTCCACCCACGGCACCGGTAAGGGCGGCGACTCCATCACCTCCGGTCTCGAGGTCACCTGGACCACCAAGCCCACCCAGTGGAGCAACGACTTCTTCGACATCCTCTTCGGCTACGAGTGGGAGCTGACCCAGAGCCCCGCCGGCGCCAACCAGTGGGTGGCCAAGGATGCCGAGGCGATCATCCCCGACGCCCACAGCGACTCCAAGAAGCTGCCGACGATGCTCACCACCGACCTCTCGCTGCGCTTCGACCCGATCTACGGTCCGATCTCGAAGCGCTTCCACGAGAACCCGGCCGAGTTCGCGGACGCCTTCGCCCGCGCCTGGTACAAGCTGACCCACCGTGACCTGGGCCCGAAGTCCCTGTACCTCGGCCCCGAGGTGCCGGCGGAGACGATGCTGTGGCAGGACCCGCTGCCGCAGGCCGAGGGTGCGGCCATCGACGCCGCGGACGCCGCGGCGCTCAAGGCCAAGCTCCTGGAGTCGGGCCTGACCGTCTCGCAGCTGGTCTCCACCGCGTGGGCGTCGGCCTCGACGTTCCGCGGCAGCGACAAGCGCGGCGGTGCCAACGGCGCCCGTATCCGTCTGCAGCCGCAGAACGGCTGGGAGGTCAACGACCCCGACCAGCTCGCGCAGGTCCTGCGCGTCCTGGAGGGCGTCCAGTCGGCGTTCAACTCCGGTGCCAAGAAGGTCTCCCTGGCCGACCTGATCGTCCTCGGCGGTGCCGCCGCGGTCGAGAAGGCCGCCAAGGACGCCGGCTTCGAGGTGGAGGTCCCCTTCACGCCGGGCCGCGTGGACGCGACCGAGGAGCACACCGACGCGGAGTCCTTCGCCGCGCTGGAGCCGACCTCGGACGGCTTCCGCAACTACCTCGGCAAGGGCAACCGCCTGCCGGCCGAGTACCTGCTGCTCGACCGGGCCAACCTGCTCACCCTGAGCGCGCCCCAGCTGACCGCCCTCGTCGGTGGTCTGCGCGTCCTGGGTGCCAACCAGGGGCAGTCCTCGCACGGTGTGTTCACGGACACCCCGGGCGTGCTGACCAACGACTTCTTCGTCAACCTGCTCGACCTGGGCACGACGTGGAAGTCGACCTCCGGCGACCAGACGACCTTCGAGGGCCGTGACGCCTCGGGCGCCGTCAAGTGGACCGGCACCCGTGCCGACCTGGTCTTCGGCTCGAACTCCGAGCTGCGTGCACTCGCGGAGGTCTACGCGAGCGACGACGCGAAGCAGAAGTTCGTGAACGACTTCGTCGCGGCGTGGGCCAAGGTCATGGACCTGGACCGGTTCGACCTCGTCTGATCCGTACCGAAAACGGCGTCCAGGCCGGCCCCTGCGGGCCGGCCTGGACGCCGTCGTTGCGTACTGCTGCAGCACCGGCCGCACCCTTCACAGAACGCGCACCCGCCCCCATCAATTATTTAAGTTTCAATCGCTAGGCTCGCCGCCAGACGAAGGAGACCGGGCGTGTTTGATGGCGACGTAGTGGTGATCGGCGGCGGCTATGCCGGAGTCCGTCTGGCCAAGCGACTGGACGCGACGGCGCGGGTCACGCTGGTGGACCGCAAGGAAGTCTTCTTCCATCGCATCGCCGCCCTGCGCGCCGGGGTGCGACCGGACTGGTCGCACAGCCCCTTCATCCCCTACGACCGGCTGCTGCGCAACGGCCGGGTGGCCGTGGGCAAGGCGGTCCGCATCGACACCACCGAGCGGCAGGTGACGCTCGCGACGGGAGAGCGGCTCCCGTACGACGTGCTGGTGATCGCCACCGGCGCCGACTACCCCGAGCCGGCCCGCTTCACCGGCACCACCACCGAGGAGGCGGTGAAGTCCCTCGTCGCCCATCAGCAGCACATCGCCGCGGCCGAGCACGTCCTGGTCGTCGGCGGCGGACCCTCCGGGGTCGAGCTCAGCGCCGAGATCCGCCTCGCCCGGCCGGACGCCCGCGTCACGCTCGCCCACTCCGGGCCGGAGCTGCTGCACGCGACGGGCAGCGCGCGGGCCGGACGCAAGGCGCGGGCCTGGCTGGAGGCCCATGGCGTGGACGTGTGGCTGGACTCCTTCATGTCCCCCGGCACCGACTTCGACACCTACCGCGACGCCCGCGGCAACGTCATCGAGGCCGACCGCTCCTTCTGGGCGACCGGCACCACGCCCAACACGCTCTGGCTGCGGCTCGCCGGGCTCGGGAACTGGCTGACGGGCACGGGCCATGTGAAGGTCGACCAGGCGCTCCGGGTGCAGGGGTGGCTGGACGTGTTCGCGGTCGGCGACGTGAACGACGCCACCGAGGTCAAGATCACCCCGGCCGCGCTCGCCCAGGCCGACCTGGCCGCACACAACATCCGTGCCTATCTGAACAGCGCCGGCAAGCACCGCAAGGAGCCCCGCTTCTACCGGGCGGTCCACCGCACCCCGCTCATCGTCCCGTTCGGCCCGGCCGACGGAGTGACGATGCTGCCCGTGCCGGGCGGCGAGACGGCGGTCCTCGGCGGCCGCACCACCACGCTGGCCAAGTCCAAGACCCTCATGACGCCCTACATGAGACGCCAGCTCGGCTACACCGCGGCGTGACCCTGCCGTATCGAAACCCCCGCGCCGGGTACTCGGTGCCCTTACCGAGCCCGCCGCGGGCTCGTACCGGACCTCCGTGCGGCGAACGGAGCGGGCATGACGCAGAACCAGCAGAGTGCGACAACACCGGCTCGGCGACCCGGACCGACCGAGCTGCACCCGGTCGGGGACGGACCGGTCGAGCCGTCGCCGGGCGGATCGCGCTCACTGAACAGCCAGGCACTGCCCCATGACCGCAGCCAGGCGATCCTGGAGGCGGCGAAGCAGGTGGGCGCGGTGCTGAAGCGCAACGGGCACAGGTTCGCCCTGGCCGGCAGCGTGGCGGTGTACGCCCACGGCGGGAGCGGTCACCTGCAGCACGACGCCGACTTCTGCGTGCTGCGCTCGGACGCCGACGCGGTGGCTCGGACACTCGCCGAGGCGGGCCTCACGGTCCGTACGCCGCCCGAGGACTGGCTGATGAAGACGACGTGCCTCGGACAGGAGGTCGACTTCCTCTTCGAGATGGCCCACCGTCCGGTCGGCACGGACGTGCTGGCCCGCGCGCAGGACATCCCGGTCGACTCGGTGCACATGCCCGTCCTCGCGCCGACCGATCTCATGCGCGGGCTGATCGAGGCCTTCTCGGAGCACTACTGCGACTTCGGGCCGGTGCTCGCCGCCGCCCGTGCCCTGCGCGAGAAGGTCGACTGGGAGGACGTACGCGGATCCTGCGGGGACGAGCCGATGCCCGCCGCGTTCTTCTTCCTCCTGGAGCGGCTCAACGTGATCGCCCCCAGGGAGCAGCCCCGATGAGCCGCCCCGGCGCTGAGCCGGCCCAGGGACCGGGCGGCGCGCAGAGCCTGGACTACCTCGTGGCCCATCTGACGGACCACCTGGCCGCCGGGCCCCTCGGTGAGCTGGGGGTGCGCATCGAGATCCGTGGCGAGGCGATCCTGCTGACCGGCACCGTGCCATCCGCCCGGTACCGCGACGACGTCCTGCGCACCGCCCGCGCGGAACTGGTGGGACACCCGGTGCACTGCGACCTCGTGGTCGCGGACAGCGCCGCGCCCGACCACGCCGAGGAGGTCGAATGATCCGGATCGCGGCCGTCGGGGACATCCACATGGGCCCCGAGAGCCAGGGCGTGCTGCGGCCCTCGTTCGAGACCCTGCACGAGAGCGCCGACGTCCTGCTGCTCGCCGGGGACCTGACCAGGCACGGCACCCTTGAGGAGGCCCAGGTCGTCGCACGGGAGATCAAGGACCTGGCGGTTCCCGTGGTCGCGGTCCTGGGCAACCACGACCACCATGCCGACTGCCCGGAGGAGGTCACCGCCGTGCTCCAGGACGCGGGCGCGCGGGTCCTGGAGGGCCAGGCCACCGTGGTGGAGAACGGCTCCACCCGCATCGGCGTGGCCGGTACCAAGGGGTTCGGCGGCGGGTTCGTGGGCCGCTGCGCGGGCGAGTTCGGGGAGCCGATCATGAAGGAGTTCGTCCGCTACTCGCGTCGCCGCGCCGACAGCCTGCGGGCCTGTCTGCAGGAGCTTCAGAGCCAGGACTGCGACGTACGCATCGCCCTGACCCACTTCTCGCCGGTGCCGGACACGCTGGCCGGGGAGCCTCCCGAGATCTATCCGTTCCTCGGCAGCTATCTGCTGGCCGAGGCCATCGACACGGCGGGCGCCGACCTCGCCGTGCACGGGCACGCCCACCTCGGCACCGAGCACGGCATGACCAGCGGAGGCGTGAAGGTGCGCAACGTCGCCCAGCCGGTCATCGGCCGGGCGTTCCACGTCTACCACCTCGCGCGGCCAGACCGGACGGCGGCCGACGGGGCGGGCGGCCGGGCGGGCTGAGCGCGCCGTTTCGGTGCCTCGGCGCACCGTTCCGGTGTGGGCGAGGCCACGTCGGTCGCGAGGTGAAGGGCATGTCGGACGCCCGGATCGCCGGGCTACCGTGTGAGGGATCCCCGTTCCCGCCAGTACCTCGGACGGCCCTGCAGTGCTCGCAGACCTCTCCCCGCTCATCGCGGCGACCACCCAATGGCTGACGTGTTCCTACCCCGCCTGCGGTGGCGCGCTGGCCGCGGCGCTCGGCGAGGTGCAGGCCCGCCAGGCCGTCACCGTGGCGGCCTGGCTGCGCTACCCGACGCCGACCGACGCCGCGCTCGTCGCGATGGCCGGGCCGGGCGGGTCGGCCGGCCTGGACTGGATCACCGGCGCGGACACCGCCGTGCCCGACCACGCGGACGACTTCGCCTGGCGCACCTGGGTGGACGAGGTCGTGGCGAGCTGGGCGGCCTGCCTGCTCACCGACACCGACCTGGCCCGGCTGGCGGTCACCGAGATCACCGAGGGCAGCCACGCGACGGGCCTGCCGGTCGAGTTCCGCCGCCTGGTGGCCCCCGACACGCAGGACCGTCAGGCAGCGGCACTGCTGCGCCACCCTGACCTCCTCGACCCGGTGGCGGCCCTGCACCGCAGCGCCCTGCACGCGCGCCTCGACCCGGGCCGGGCGCTCATCGCCTGAACAGGCGGCTGAGCGCACTCGCCTGAGCGCGCTCTCGCCTGACTCTTCTCACCGGGGGTCGCCGAGCCTCCGCCGGGCGCCGCCCGTGGGAAGTACGCCGGGTCAGTCCTTCTTGCCGCGTCCCGACAGCGCGTCGCGCAGCCGGTCGACCAGCCCGGCTCCCGGAGCCAGCAGCTTGTTCGCCGGCGGGGTGTCCGGGACGGACGGGTGCGGGCGGGTCGGCGCCAGCTTCTTCGCCTGACGCACCTTGTCGCCCAGCTCGTCCAGCGTCTCCGGGGGACACGCCGCGCGCAGCCTCGGGAAGAGGTTCTGCTCCTCGTCGGCCAGATGCGAGCGGACCTCGGTCATCAGCATCCCGATGAGCCGGTCGAAGTCGGGGTCGTCGGCGTCGCACCCCTCCAGGTCCTTCATGAGCCGCTCGGCCCGGGAGTGGTCGTCGATCTCCCGGTCGGCGATGACGTTCCCGCCCGCCACATGCTCGCGCACGGCCGGGTACAGATAGGCCTCCTCGGCCACCGAGTGCCGCACCAGTTCCATCGTGGCCTGGTCGGCGTACAGCTTGCGGTCCTTGTCACCGGACGGAAGCGCCTCGATCCGGCCGAAGAACTCCTCGACCTCGCGGTGATCGGTCACCAGCTCGTCGATGACGTTCCCACCATGACCCATTGCTCTCCACCTCCAGAGTCGGGCGGCGCTCCGGTCGGACGCGCCGCGGACTCCGAGTGCCCGCCCCCGGCGGGCTCACACGGAGGCCGGCGGCAAGGACGGGCGGCCGCTTCCGGGACATCCCGCCGCGCTGCCGTTGCCCACACCGGGCGCCCGTTCGTCGGCGGACGCGGCTCGCCCGGGCCCGGTCGTCCCGCCTCGTCATGCCTGTCGCGACGGCGACCGGCCGGGCCGCCGGTGTCAGCGCCGCACTGTCCGTCCGGGACGGCCGCAGTCCCGGCGAACACCCGTGCCGCAGGCGCCCCGATGACGACGCCCCCGCGCGCTGTCCCCCCGAACGAGCCGCCTAGGGTGCGGACATGACGTCGCAGGCATACCTCTCCGAACTGTTCTCCCTGGAAGGCCGGGTCGCCGTGGTGACCGGTGGCAGCTCCGGCATCGGCCGGGCCATCACCGAGGCCCTCGCCCGCGCGGGCGCAAGTGTCGTGGTCGTGGCCCGCAGGGAGGCGGAACTGGCCGCGACGGTCGGCGAGTTGGAGGCCCACGGCTGCCGGGCGGCCTGGGTCGGCGCCGACCTCGGGACGCGCGACGGCGTGCGGGCGGCGGCCGAGGAGGCGGTCAGGGCATTCGGTGAGCCGGACATCCTCGTGAACAGTGCCGGGATCAATCTGCGGCCGCCGATGGGCGAGCTGGGCGAGGACGTCTGGGACACCACGATGGCCGTGAACCTGGAGGCGCCCCATCTGCTGGGGCAGCGCTTCGGGCCCGGCATGGCCGAGCGGGGCTTCGGCCGGATCATCCACATCACCTCCCAGCAGGCCCATCGGGCGTTCGTCCAGAGCGGCGCCTACGGCGTGTCCAAGGGGGCGCTGGAGTCGCTGGCCCGGTCCCAGGCCGAGGCCTGGTCGCCGTACGGCGTCACCTGCAACACGCTCGTGCCGGGGTTCGTGATGACGCCGCTCAACGCACGCCTGTCGTCCGACCCGGAGAAGGTGGCGGCGCTCGCCGCGCGCACGATGGTCGGACGCAACGGCCTGGCGGAGGACTTCGCCGGTGCGGCGGTGTTCCTCGCGAGCAGCGCCTCCGCCTACGTCACCGGGCAGGCGATCTTCGTCGACGGCGGGTTCTCCGTGCACTGAGCCCGCGGGGCGGTCGCGTCAGCGCAGGTCGAGCCGCATCAGGATGCGGGGGTGACCGGCCAGGACGGAGGTCGTGTCGGCGGCGTGGACGAAGCCGGCGCGCTCGAAGTTCTTCCGGATCCCGGCGTACGCCATCGTCAGGTCGACCCTGGCGTCACCGTTGTCGAGGGGGTACGCCTCGATCACCGGGGCGCCCCGGTCGCGGGCGAACTCGACCGCGCCGGCGATCAGGGCGTGCGTGATCCCCTGCTTGCGGTGGCCGGGACGGACACGCATGCACCACAGCGACCAGACCGGCAGGTCGTCGACGTGCGGGATCTTGCGGTTGCGTGCGAAGGACGTGGCCGAGCGCGGTGCCACCGCGGCCCAGCCGACCGGCTCGTCACCGTCGTAGGCGAGCACTCCGGGAGGAGGATCGGCGCGGCACAACTCGGCGACGTACTCACCGCGGGCCGGCCCCCGCAGCTCGTTGTTCAGCTTGGACGGGATCCGGTAGCTCAGGCACCAACACACGTTTGACGCGGGTGACTTCGGGCCCAGCACCGCGCGGACGGCCTCGAAGTCCGAAGCCGGGCGGACGTCCATGGTCATGGCATCACCCTTTCACGGAGCGCGCGCGTGCGTCGCGTGGCGGCACCGTGCAATGCGGGTACCCGACGCGCATGAAGTGGCAACAGGTGGAGGCCTCCCCGGCGTCGGTCTACGTCCTCGTGCCGGCTCCCGGCGAGGGCGCCCTCGCCGAGATCACCGGCTTCGCGCGGGAGCAGGGGCTCGGGGCATCGCAGGTGACGGCCGTGGGGGCCTTCTCACGGGCCGTCGTGGGGTGGTTCGACCGCGCGGCCAAGGACTACCGCCGCATCGGCGTCGAGGAGCAGTGCGAGGTCCTGTCCCTCCTCGGAGACATCGCGGTCGGAGAGGACGGACCCACCGCGCACCTGCACGCCGTGCTGGGCCTGTCGACGGCACGACGCGGGGCGGCCATCTGCTGGAGGGCCGGGTGTGGCCGACCCTGGAGGTGATCGTCCGCGACAGCCCGGCGGCCCTGGCGAAGATCCACCGGCCCGAACCGGGGTCTTGCGCTGATCGACCCGGAATGACGTCGGGCCAGGGCGCGTCAGGCCGTGGCGCGGAACCTGTGCACCAGGTCCGCGATCTCTGTCTCCGGGAGCTGTCCGAAGTCCTCGTACCACTCGCCGACCGCGTGGAGGGACGCCGGCTGTTCCAGGCACACGAGGTCGTCGCACCGGGCGCGCAGGGCGGTCAGGGTGCGTGGATTGCCGACGGGGACCGCCATGATCAGGCGCGCCGGGCCGTGGCGGCGCAGGAAGCGCAGTGCCGCCGTGGCGGTGAGGCCGGTGGCCAGGCCGTCGTCGACGAGGATGATCGTGCGGCCGTCGACGGACGGGAGCGGGCGCCGGCCGCGGTAGACGTGTTCGAGGCGGTGCAGCTCGTTGCGTTCGCGGGCGACGACATCGCCGAGCCGGTCCTCGGACAGATGCATCATGGCCAGGCTCTGCCGGTCGTACAGCGGCGGATCGTCGGCGACGACCGCCCCGATCGGCGTCTCCGGCTGGATGGGCGTGCTGATCTCACGGGTGACCAGCACGTCCAGCGGGGCGTGCAGGGCACGGGCCACTTCGGCGGCAACGGGCACACCGCCGCCCGGCAGGGCCAGCACGAGCAGATTGATCAGATCACCGGAGTCGGCCCACTCGACCAGTCGCAGGGCGAGTGCCTGTCCGGCGTGGGTACGGTCGCGGAACGGCACGGCGCACCTCCCTCGCGCTCGGCGCGGTCGCCGGGTTCCCGGCGACCCGGCCGTGAAACGACGCACGGTCCGCGACGTGAGCGTCCGGGGAGTGCGGTGAGGGCGGGGCGTGCAGGGACGAGGTGCGCACCTGAGGCGTGCGAACACATGAGGGATGGTGGAGCGGGTACCCGCATCATGCGGCGCGTACCGGACGGACGGGCACGACACGGCAAGGGGATGGACCATGACTGACCCCCACTTCGAGAGCGGCGCCTTCGCGGCACAGCAGGCTCTGCGCACGGTCGTCGAGAACGGCGCGGACGAGGCGGCGCTGAGCACACTGGCCCACAGCGAAGTACTCGTACCGGCGGCTGCGGACGCGGAGGGGCCGGCCCCCAAGGCGCTGACGCTTCCGGTGTTCGAGCAGGAGGACGGGACCGAACTGGTGCCGGTCTTCACCACCCAGGAACGCATGGAGCAGGCCCTGCCCCGGATGCACCGGCACCGCAGCGTGCAACTCGGTGCCCTCGCCCACGGCTGGCCCTCCGACAACCTGTCCCTCGTCATCGACGCCGGCACCCCCGAGCAGCTCGCGCTGACGGCCCACGGCGTCAAGGCACTGCTGGACCGGGACGAGGGCTGACCGGCTGACCTCGCTTTTCGGCGGCTGCGCGGCGGGAACCCGGTCAGTCGTCCGAGCCCGCCAGCGGCCAGGAGGCCGTCGTGACCGATCCGCAGCACAGCCGGCAGCACCCGGCCACCCAGCACCCGCAGCCCGGACTTCCCGCACAGGACCAGCCCCACCCCGGGTGGACCGGGCCGATGGACCCGCCGCCCGATCGCGGTGAGGACAGCTACCGCGGCAGCGGCCGGCTGGACGACCGCAAGGCCGTCGTCACCGGCGGCGACTCCGGCATCGGGCGGGCGGTGGCGCCGGCCTTCGCGGACGAGGCACGCGAGACGTCCGGGCTCGTCGAGCACGCCGGCCGCAAGGCGATCGCGCCGGGACCGGTGTGGACGCCGCTGATCCCCGCGACGATGCCCGACACGGTCGAGTTCGGAAAGCAGGGCCCGCCGGGCCGCCCGGCACAACCCGCCGAACTGGCCCCGGCGTACGTCTGTCTCGCCTCCCAGGAGGCCGGCTTCGGCACCGCCGAGATCCTCGACGCGACGGGCGGAACACCACTGCCGTAGCCGGGGACGTGGCCGATGCCGACAGAGGAGGACCCTCGTATGACGAGGCCGAGCCGGGTGGTGGACGGCAGGGACACCGCAGCGCCACCGCTCTCCTACGCCGTGGTCGTGCCGACGCTGTTGCGCGACACCCTCGCGGACTGCCTGGGCGCGCTCGCCGCCGCGACCGGACCGCCGCCGGACGAGATCGTGCTCGTCGACGACCGTCCCGTCCCGGACCACGGAGACCTGGGCCATCCGCTCGACGTGCTCGGCGACCTGCGGTCCCGCACCAAGGTGGTGCGCAGCCGCGGCCACGGTCCCGCGGTCGCGCGCAACGCCGGTCTGCGGGGCGTGCGCAGCGCCGACTGGGTCGTCTTCCTGGACGACGACGTGCAGGTGGGACCGCACTGGTGCGAGCAGGCGGTGCGGGACCTGGCCGAGGCGCCGCCGACCACGGCGGGCGTCCAGGGCGTGATCACGGTGCCGTTGCCCGGCGGGCGCCGCCCCACGGACTGCGAGCGCCGCACCGTGGGCCTCGCCACGGCCCGGTGGATCACCTCCGACATGGCCTATCGCACCGACGTCCTCCGCGAGGTCGGCGGCTTCGACGAACGGTTCCGGCATGCCCAGCACGAGGACACCGACCTCGCACTGCGCGTCCTGGACGCCGGCTGGGGCATCCGGCGAGGCCGGCGCGCCACCCGCCACCCCGTGCGCCCCGCCGATCGGTGGGACTCCCTGCACGACGAGCGCGGCAACGCCGACGACGCGCTCATGGTCCGGCTGCACGGCCCCGACTGGTGGTACAAGACGGCGTCGCCGCGCGGCCGTATCCGCGCCCATGCGGCGGTCACCTCGGCGGGCGTCGCCGCCTGCGCCCTCCTCGCGGTCCGAAGGCCCGCGGCCGCGGGCCTCGCGGCAGGTGTCTGGACCGTTGGTACCGCCCGTTTCGCCTGGAAGCGGATCGCTCCCGGACCCCGCACCCGGTACGAGGTCGACACGATGCTAGTGACGAGCGTCCTCATCCCGCCCGCCGCCGTCTGCCACCGTCTCGGCGGACTGTGGCGCCATCGCGCGGCCCGCCCCTGGCGCGAGGTGACGGGGAGTTCCGAGCCCGCCGTCCCCACGACCTGACCGGCGCGATACCCGGCAGGCGTCCGCCCGGCACACCCGAACGGATGCGCCGCGTGTGGTCCGCGTGCCGACGGGTACTGCGGCGCACATGACCGACATCGAACTCAAGAGCTCCGCGTTCGACGACCACGCGATGATCCCGCGGCGGCACGCGCTGGAAGGGGAGAACCTCTCCCCGCCACTGGCCTGGTCCGGAGTGCCCGACGAGGCGGTGGAGCTGGCCCTGCTGTGCGAGGACCCGGACGCGCCGTCGGGGACCTTCGTCCACTGGCTGGTCACCGGCATCGATCCGCACGCGGACGGGCTGCCGGCGGGCGGGACGACCCCCGGCAGTCACCCGCACACGAACGGCTACGGCGAATCGGGGTGGGGCGGGCCCCTGCCCCCGGTCGGCGACGACGCGCACCGGTACTTCTTCCGCCTGTACGCCCTCCCGGGCCCCGTTTCCGTACCGGAGGCGGCCTCGGCCGTGGAGGCCCACCGGGTGTTCGACGAGCAGCAGCTGGCCAGCGGAACACTCATCGGGCTCTACAAACGGTGACGGCCGGGCTGCGTTTCCGGCGCGCAGAGCGCATGGTGGTGGCATGAGCACGCGTCCCCTTGTGGTGGTGCAGCCGCCGGCGTCGGACGGCGGGCGTCAGGTGACGATCCGCGGCGAGCCGACGGGCACGGCATACAGCCTGTTCGACGTCATGGACCTGGTGCACCGCGCCGGCCTGCCCGGCGAGGACCGGGCTGTCGACGACCCCGACCTGATCGAGTGGCGCGGCGGCGGGCCGTACGACTGGAACGGCACCGACACGTCCGACACGTCCGACACGGCAAACGGGTGAACGCCGGGCCGGCCCCGCCCTCGGAGGCCTGAGGTCGGCGGAAGGGGAAGCCCATGCAGTTCCGTGACCGCGCGGAGGCCGGGCGTGAGCTGGCCGAGCAGCTGCGTGTCCGGCAGGACAAGGGCACCCTTCCGCATCCCGTGGTCCTCGCACTGCCGCGAGGCGGTGTCGCGGTCGCCCGCGAGATCTCCCGGGTGCTGCGGGCCCCGCTGGACGTGCTCGTCGTACGCAAGATCGGGGCCCCGTTCCACGAGGAGTTCGGGGTCGGCGCGCTCGCGGGCGACGGGCCTCCGCTCTTCGACGAGCAGACGCTGTTCCGGCTCGGGCTGAACGAGGCCGACCTGGCGCCGGTGGTGGAGCGGGAGCAGAACGAGCTGCGGCGGCGCGAGGAGCGCTATCGGCAGGGCCGGCCGGCCCCCGAGCTGCGCGGCCGTACGGCTGTGGTCGTCGACGACGGCGTCGCGACCGGCTCGACCGCACGCGTCGCCCTGCGCGCCCTGCGCCACCGGCATCCCGGGCATCTGGTGCTCGCCGTACCGGTCTGCCCACCCGAGGCCGCCGAGGAACTGCGCCGATTGGTCGACGACTTCGTCTGTCTGCACCAGCCGAAGCTGTTCAGCTCGGTCGGCGAGTGGTACGAGGATTTCGGCCAGCTGACCGACGCCGATGTGCTGGAGGCGCTGCGGGGAGAGTGAGCGCGCCGTCCGCATCGAGGGCGAGGCGGACGCCGTGACTGATGCGGTCGAGGGTGGCGTGCAGCCAGGTGCGGTCCTCGGGCGGGGCGGGCTCCAGACGCATACGGCGGGCGAGCAGGGGCACCATGCGCAGGCCGGTGAGTTCGCCCGTGTCCGCCGCCAGCGTGACGAAGCAGGCGAGGCGCAGGTCGTCGCGGTACTGCTCGTAGCCGGGGATGCCTTCGTAGTCGTCGATGAAGTCGCCGCAGCCGTGCAGGATCAGCCGGTCGCGGTGGACCTCGACGGGGCGGGGGTGGTGCGAGGAGTGGCCGTGGACGACGTCGGCGCCGCCGTCCACCAGGGCGTGCGCGAAACGACGCTGGTCGCGGGGGACGGAGTAGCCCCAGTTGGATCCCCAGTGCACGGAGACGACCACGATGTCGCCGGCCCGCTTCACCTGCCGGATGCGCCGTACCGCTTCGGCGGACGCGGCCTCCGACAGGTCGGGCACATGAGCAACGCCGGGCCGGTCCGCCGTCGCCGCCCAGGCCGCGGGGACGCCGCTGGTGCTGACGCCGAGGGCGAAGACGAGCACGCGGCCGCCGTGGGGGAGCGGGAGCGCCACGGGCGCGTACGCCTCGTCGGCGCTCCGTCCCGCGCCCGCCGTGCGCAGCCCCGCTCCGTGGAGCACGTCGAGGGTCTCCTCCAAGCCCGCGCGGCCGAAGTCCAGCACATGGTTGTTGGCCAGGACGCACACGTCGGGCCGGGCGACGGTGAGGGCGGGCAGGTTGGCGGGATGCATGCGGTAGTGGACCGCCTTGCCGGGCTCGAACGCGTCGCTGCGCGTGACCGACGTCTCCAGATTGACGATCCGCACGTCCGGACCGCCCGACTCCAGCAGCCGCAGCGCCTCGCCCCACGGCCACGACGGATCGACGGGCACCGGGATCGGGCCGTTCACCGTCTCCGCCATACGCACGTAGGAGCGGGCGTCCGTGACGTACCCCTCCCGCAGCGCCGGGTCGCCGGGCCGGGCCAGGATCTGGTCGACGCCGCGTCCGAGCATCACGTCACCACAGACGAACAGCGTCACCGTGCCGCCGCTCATGCCTCAACCGTACGGGGGGGTGCGATGCCGTGGGACCCGCACTTCCTGGGAGCGCCTCTCATACGTCCACGGTCACCGCGCACGACCATCCGTACGGATCGGGCCCGATGTGCAGCCCGTGCCAGGAGGCGTCCTTCGGGGAGGCGCCAGTTGCCTGCACGTCCGCCAACTCGGCGAGCGCGAGCCGTACGTCGAGGTCGCCGTCCGCGGTGTCGGCCTCCAGGTCGACGGGGACCCTGCCGTCCACGTCGAGCCGGAGGACGACCTCGTCGAGCAGGGCGGCCAGCAGCTCTTCGTCGTCCTCCTCGTCGAGCCGTACCCGCTCCATCGAGGTGGGGCGTACCGCCGTCACATCGGCGAAGCACTCCACCAGGCCGAGCGCCGCCTCCACCAGGCAGCGCTCACGGCTCACTCCCCAGGCCTCGATCCGTACGTCGCCCGGGTGCGGCACCGCCCGATGCCCGCTTCCGCCGCGCCGCCGGGTCTGGATGTCGTCGTCCGTGTCGCCGACCATCGGCACCACCTGATCCGCTCATGCCGTCCGGGCTGCTCAGGGCCACACGGATAGGGGTACCCGCCACAGGGTGCGGTGTACCGCCGGGGCGGAGGGAGCCGACATGCCGGACATGGAGCGGGACGAGGCGCGCAGCCGGTTCGCGGGGGCGCCCGTGGCACGGCTGGCGACGGTCGACCCGGAAGGCCGGCCGCATCTGGTGCCGGTCGTGTTCGCGCTGCGCGGCGACGAGATCGTCACCGCCGTCGACCACAAACCGAAGCGGTCGCAGCGGCTCAGGCGGCTGCACAACATTGCCGCGCACCCGGCGGTCTGCCTGCTGGCGGACGTGTACGACGACGACTGGGAGCGCCTGTGGTGGGTCCGGGCGGACGGCGAGGCGCGGATCGTGCCGCCCGACGCCACCGACCGGTCAGCGCGTGAGGAGTACGCCGCCGCCGTCGAGTCGCTGCGGCAGAAGTACCCGCGCCACTACCGGGAGCGGCCGCCGGAGGGGCCGGTGATGGTGATCACCGTCCTGCGCTGGAGCGGCTGGCGGGTCGCACCGGCCCCCGAGTGAATCAACAGGCGCAGACCCATTGACCTTGACCATCCATGAACATAATCTCCGTCTTCATATGTAGACGACGTCTTCATGTGGGGACCCCGTTCAGCGGGGTGAACGTAGGCGGCCGGCGTTCAAAGGAGAACTGACATATGCCGCTCGTGGTGGTCGGGATCAGCGTCCTGGTCCTGCTCGTCCTGATGACCAAACTCAGGCTCAACGGCTTCGCCGCCCTGCTCCTGGTGGCGGTGGGCGTCGGCCTGGTCCAGGGGATCGGGCTGGAGAAGATCCCGGACGTCCTCGCCGAGGGCATCGGCGACCAGATCGGCGACACCATGCTCACCATCGGGCTCGGTGCCATGGTCGGCCGGGTGATGGGCGACTCCGGTGCCGCCCAGCGCATAGCCGGCCGGCTCCTCGACGTGTGCGGGCCGCGCTGGGTGCAGGTGGCCATGGTGCTGACGGCCATGCTCATCGGCGTCACGATGTTCTACGAGGTGGCCTTCGTCATCATCGTGCCGATCGCCTTCACCCTCGTCCGGGTCACTCGGGCCAACCTGCTGTGGGTGGGGCTGCCCATGTCGATCGCCCTGTCCACCATGCACAGCTTCCTGCCGCCGCACCCGGGCCCCACCGCGGTGGCCGCCACCTTCCACGCGTCCGTCGGACTCACCCTGTTCTACGGCCTGTTCATCGCCGTCCCGGTCGGCGCGTTCATCGCCCTGCTGTGGCCGCGCCTCCCCTTCGTCCGGGCGATGAACCCCGCCATCCCCAAGGGCCTGGTCAGCGACCGGGTCTTCGAGGACGACGAGATGCCCGGCATGGGCTGGTCGCTGTCCGTCGCCCTGCTGCCCGTGGTCCTGATCGCCGGTGCCGCCGTCACGGACCTCGCCTCCTCCGGCGACGACGGCCTGCTGCACTTCATCGCCTTCATCGGGTCCGCGCCGATCGCCCTGCTGCTCACCCTGCTCGTGGCGATCTGGGCGTTCGGCCCCCGCATCGGCCGCAGCCTGGGCGAGGTCAGCGCCTCGTGCAAGGAGGCCGCCCAGGCGATGGCGATGATCCTGCTCGTCATCGGCGCGGGCGGCGCCTTCAAGAACGTCCTCGTCGAGGGCGGCATATCCGACTACATCAAGGACGCCACCGACGGCTGGTCGATCTCCCCGATCCTCCTGGCCTGGCTGATCGCGGCCATCCTCCGCATCGCCCTCGGCTCCGCGACCGTCGCCGTCGTCACCGCCTCCGGTGTGGCCCTGCCCCTGCTCGCGGGCAGCGGTGTCCACCCCGAGGTGATGGTGCTCGCCGTCTCCTGCGGGTCGATCGCCTTCTCCCACGTCAACGACCCGGGATTCTGGATGTTCAAGGAGTACTTCAACCTGTCCGTCCTCGACGCGATCAAGGCGCGCACCACGTACACGACGGTGCTCGCACTCCTCGGCCTGGGTGGCGTACTGGTCCTGGAACAGGTCCTCGACGCCCTCGGCATCTGACCCACCACCCTCACGAGAACGGCGTCCGCCAGTCATGACCCAGCCCGTCGTCACCAGCTTCTCCGTCTATCCGGTCGCCGGCCACGACTCGATGCTCCTCAACCTCTCCGGCGCGCACGCCCCGTACTTCACCCGCAACGTCGTCGTCATCGAGGACTCCGAAGGGCGTACGGGCCTCGGGGAGGTGCCCGGCGGCGAGAAGATCACCCGGACCCTGCGCGACGCCGAACCCCTCGTCGTCGGAGCGCGCGTGGGCGACTACAAGCGCGTCCTGAGCGCCATCGGGTCCACCTTCGCCGACCGCGACACGGGAGGCCGCGGCGCCCAGACCTACGACCTGCGCACCACCGTCCACGCGGTCACCGCCGTCGAGTCGGCCCTCCTCGACCTGCTCGGCCAGCACCTCGAAGTCCCGGTCGCCGCCCTCCTCGGCGACGGGCAACAGCGCGACTCCGTACGGGTACTCGGCTATCTCTTCTACGTCGGCGACCCGGACCGGACCGACCTGGACCACGTCCGCGCACCCGACGCCGCCGTCGACTGGTACCGCATCCGGCACGAGGAGGCGCTGACCCCCGAGGCGATCGTCCGGCAGGCCGAGGCCACCTACGACCACTACGGGTTCCGCGACTTCAAGCTCAAGGGCGGTGTCCTGCCCGGCGCGGAGGAGGTCAAGGCCGTCACCGCGCTCAAGCACCGCTTCCCCGAGGCACGGATCACCCTCGACCCCAACGGCGCCTGGTCACTGCGCGAGGCGGTCGAACTGTGCCGTCCCCTCCTCGGCACCCTCGCCTATGCCGAGGACCCCTGCGGGGCCGAGGGCGGCTACTCGGGGCGCGAGATCCTCGCGGAGTTCCGCCGGGCCACCGGGCTGCCCACGGCGACCAACATGATCGCCACGGACTGGCGGCAGCTCACCCACGCCCTGGCCCTGCAGTCGGTGTCCATCCCGCTCGCCGACCCGCACTTCTGGACCATGCGGGGATCGGTGCGCGTCGCCCAGTTGTGCAACGCGATGGGGCTGACCTGGGGCTGCCACTCCAACAACCACTTCGACATCTCGCTTGCGATGATGGCCCACTGCGGAGCGGCCGCACCCGGCGAGTACAACGCCCTGGACACGCACTGGATCTGGCAGGAGGGGCTGGAGCGTCTCACCGTGGAGCCGCCGAGGATCGCCGGCGGCGAGGTCGCCGTGCCGGACACGCCCGGACTCGGCATCCGCCTGGACATGGACCGACTCCTGGCAGCACACGAGCTCCACGAGGAGAAGGCGCTGTCGGGCCGGGACGACGCCGTCGGCATGCGGTACCTGATCGACGGCTGGACCTTCGACGCGAAGCGGCCCTGTCTCGTGCGCTGAACCCCGGGGTGCCGTCAGGCGTCGCGCTCGCTGTCCCGGGTCGGTTCGGTGACCGCGATGCTGCCCTGGGCCACCGCGCACAGGGTCGTGGTGCCGTCGGCGGCGACCGTCGTCAGCTCGCAGCGGCACACCGCACGCGTACGGCCGGCCCGGATCACCCGGGCATGGGCGCGCAGGGTCTCGCCCTTGGCGGGGCGCAGGAAGTCGATGGTGAAACCGGCGGTCATCACACCGAAGCCGACCGCGGCGCCCGCAGCGAACGACAGCGCGTTGTCCGCCGCGTAGCCGAGCAGACCGCCGTGGGCGAAGCCGTGCTGCTGCAGCAGATCCTCACGGATGTCCAGTTCGAGTGTCGCCTCGCCGTCGCCGAAGGCCGTCAGTCTGGCACCCAGCAGCACGCTGAAGGGCTGGGCAGCCAGCACCTTGCGGGCCAGGGGCAGATCGAGGGTGTTGTCCACGAGACCACCGTCCACCGTCGTCGTAGGTCACTTCATTAGTGAAGTGAGGATGGCGTCGTCCCGTCCCGTCTGTCAACATCGGTCCATGCCCGAGCCCGATCAGCGTCTGTTCTTCCTGCTCCAGCGGGCGGCGCATCAGCTGCGCACCGCCAGCGACCGGCGCCTGCTGGCCACCGCAGGTATCACCACGGCCCAGCTCGGCGCACTGTTCGCGGTCCGTGACGAGCCTGGCGTCACCCAGCAGGCGCTGGCCCGCACCCTCGGGCTTCGCGAGTCCGCGATCACCGGGCTGGTCGGCCGGCTCACCGCGGCCGGTCTGGTCGTCAAGCGGGCGCATCCGCGGGAACACCGCGCCGTGGTACTGGAGCTGACCGACGACGGGGCCGCCGCACTCGACGCCGCGCAGCCGGAGGTCGACCGGTTCAACGCCGAGGCGCGGGCGTTGCTGGGCGAGGACGGGTTCACGCGGACGGCGGCGGCGATGCGCGCACTGGCCTATGGGGAGTCCCTCCGACCCGAATGCCCGCCGCTATCGTGAGGCCATGTACTCGACGCGGGTCTCCCGGCATGTGAACGCCTCGCGCGCGGCCGTCTATCGGGCGCTGCTGGACGCGGACGCCGTCGGGAAGTGGCGGGTTCCGGACGGCATGAGCGGGCATGTGCACGAGTTCGAAGGACGCGAAGGCGGGGCGTTCCGGGTCTCGCTCACCTATGACCTGCCGACCGGCGCCGGGAAGTCGGACGCGCACACCGACACCTACCACGGCCACTTCGTGCGGCTCGTGCCCGACGAGCAGGTCGTCGAGGAGGTCGAGTTCGAGACCGACGACCCCGCCCTGCGCGGCACGATGACGATGACCACCACCCTCACGGACGCCGACGGCGGCACGGACGTCCTCGTCGTGCACGAGGGGATCCCCGACGTGGTGCCCGCCGCGGACAACGAGACCGGCACGCGGATGGCGCTGGCCAACCTCGCCCGGCTGGTCGAGTCCGGCTCACGGTGATCCGTCCCGGGAGTTACGCGGTCTTTGCCTGGGGTTCGCCGCCCGTATGAAAGCGCTCGCTTTCATGGGTGTGTATGGACACCGAACTGCTGTCAGGGTTGCGCGTCGACTACACCGACCAGGACGACCCCGTGCTGATCCGGCCGGACGGCAGTCCGGTGGACACGTGGCGCGAGAACTACCCGTACGACAAGCGCATGGAGCGCCCGGAGTACGAGTGGCACAAGCGGCTGCAGCAGATAGAACTGCTGAAGCTGCAGAGCTGGATCAAGGAGACCGGCCGTCGGCTCGTCATCGTCTTCGAGGGGCGCGACGCGGCCGGCAAGGGCGGCACGATCAAGCGGTTCACGGAGCACCTCAACCCGCGCGGCGCCCGGGTCGTGGCGCTGGAGAAGCCGACCGAGCGCGAGCGCGGGCAGTGGTACTTCCAGCGGTACGTCGAGCATCTGCCCACCGCGGGCGAGATCGTGCTGTTCGACCGGTCCTGGTACAACCGGGCCGGCGTGGAACGGGTGATGGGCTTCTGCACGGATGACGAGTACCGGCGCTTCATGCGGCAGGCTCCGGCCTTCGAGCGCATGCTCGTCGACGACGGCGTCGACCTGATCAAGTTCTGGTTCTCGGTGTCCCAGGGCGAGCAGCGCACCCGGTTCACCATCCGCCAGGTCGATCCCGTACGGCAGTGGAAGCTCAGCCCGATGGACCTGGCGTCGCTGGACCGCTGGGACGACTACACCGCCGCCAAGGTCGCCATGTTCCGTGAGACGGACACCGAGCACACGCCCTGGACCGTGGTGAAGAGCAACGACAAGAAGCGTGCGCGCGTCGAGGCCATGCGCAGCGTGCTGGCCCGCTTCGACTACCACGACAAGGACGAGGAAGTCGTCGGTACCGCCGACCCCCGGATCGTCGGCGCGGCCGCGGGCCTGCTGGAGGCGGGGGAGGACGACTCCTAGGCGCTGGGGCCCGCACTAGCGGCGGGGCAGCACCGTGACTCGGCGGAAGTTGCACTCGTCCCCTGCCGGACGCTTCCCGGCAGGGGACGGCACGTTCTGGTGGGCCTTGAGCGCGGCGCTGACCAGGCTCATCAGCAGATCGACGTCCGTGTCGCAGTCGAGATGTACGGTCACCCAGCCCGAGCCGGGGACCAGCCTGATCGCGGTGGACTCCTGGAGGTCGTCGTGGAAACGTCGGATGGCCGACACCGTCAGGTGCAGGTCCACGTCATGGTCGGAGTGGAAGTGCACGATCTCGCTGTGGACGGAGCGCAGTGCCCGCCCTGCACCGCAACTGGCCGGGCCCGAGCTCAGATCGGGCCAGACTTCCAGTTGCTTCATGGCGCGCTGGGCCAGTGTCATGCCCCCATAGTCACCCGATCACCGCGTCGCAACCAGAGGTTGAGCAATTCGTAACCGTGGCGTGAGGTACCTCTCAGCCATCCTGGCCTAGTCGGGAGGGGTCGGCGTGTCGTGCGTGCGGTACATCGCCTGGACGTCCAGCTCCAGTTGGACCGTCGGCCCGACCACCGCGATCCCGCGGGCCAGCATGCTGCGCCAGTTCAGGGTGAAGTCCTCCCGGTGCAGCTCCGCCCTGGCCAGCGCCGCACACCGCAGCTCCTCGCCGTAGCCGCCGTTGACCGACCCCAGGTAGGTGGTGTCCAGCTCCACCGAGCGGCTCACACCGTGCATGGTGAGCGACCCCTGCAGCGTCCACTTGGTGCCGCCGCGGAAGGCGAATCGCGTGCTCCTGAAATCGATGTACGGGTAGCGCTCGACGTTCAGGAAGTCGGCCGAACGCAGATGGTTGTCCCGGGTGTTGTTGCCCGTGGTGATGCTGGCCGCCTCGATGCGCACCGACACCTGGGAATCGGCCATGTCGGGCGCCACCCGGATGCCGCCCGTGAACCGCTCGAAGCGGCCGTGGACATGGGCCATCCCGACATGCTTGGCGATAAACCGGATCGCGGTGTGCGGCGGGTCGAACAGCCAGGTGCCCGCAGTCGGCAGTTCCAGCTGCCGGCCCGACGTCAGCCGGACCCGCGCGGCGGGCTCCGGCACACCGGCGGCGACGTCCAGCGACTCGCGGTGCGGTGTCAGGCCCTCGGCTGTGATCATGAGGCTGTAGCGGCCCGGCGGGAGCGCGGCGAAGAAGAGGCCGTACGGGTCCGTCGTACCGGATGCCACGACCTCGTGCGAGTCCATCGCGGTCACGGTCACGTCGGCGCCGCGCATCGGCAGCCCGACCGGATCCACGACCTCACGGCCCACGACCCCCGCACCGGCCGGCACGGGCATCGGGACGCCCGGTGCTCCTCGTGGGCGTCGACTCCCTCGGGAGTTTCGGCTCCTGAGTAGACCGAGGGGCATGCTGATCACCTTTCTTCCGTCGTGGGGGGATCTTTGAGCGTGGGGGGAGGGGGGTGGGTCAGGGGGCGTCCGGGGCCGGTGCCGCGCCCTCGTACGCCGCCCGCAGCACGGCGAGTACACCGTCTGCGGTGACCGGGCGGGGGTTGGCGTACGCCGAGCCGGCCGTCTGCGCGGCGGCCTGCGCCAAGTCGGTTTCGGCGAGGCCCAGTTCGGCGAGCGAGCGGGGTGCGCCGAGACGTCCCGCCAGTTCCCACAGGGCCGTCGGTGCGTCGGCCGCGCCCAGGGCGCGGGCCACGGCTGCGGCCGCGTCCGGGGCGGCGGGCGCGTTGTGGGCCAGGACGTACGGCAGCACGACCGTGTGCGTCTCGGCGTGCGGGAGGCCGAAGCTGCCGCCCAGGACATGGCACAGCTTGTGGTGCAGGCCCATGGTGGTGGCGCCCAGACAGGACCCGCACAGCCAGGCCCCGTACAGCGCGCGACCGCGGGCGGCCGGCGACGTCGGCTCCTCGGCCACCGCCGGGAGTGCCCGCGCCATCGCCCGTACGCCCTCCTCGGCCATCAGCGCGACGAGGGGCGAGGTGTCCGGGGCGTACAGGGCCTCGACGGCGTGCGCGAGCGCGTTGATGCCGCTGGTCACGGAGAGGGGTACGGGCAGCGAGAGGGTGAGCTCGGGGTCGTAGACCACACTGCGGGGCAGCACCTTCGGATCGCGGCCGGTCCGTTTGGCGCCGTGCTCGGTCAGGCCCCAGACCGGGGTCATCTCCGAGCCCGAGTACGTCGAGGGCACCGCGATCAGCGGCAGTCCGGTGCGCAGGGCGATCGCCTTGCCCAGCCCGATCGACGAGCCGCCGCCCACCGCGACGCACCCGTCGGCGCCGGCCGCGCGAGCCGCCTGGACGGCCACGTCGGCAACCTCGACGGGGACGTGCATCCGCGCCCGGTCGTGCACACCGACGCAGGCCGGGCCGAGCGCGTCGGCGACCGCCCGCGCGGTGTCCGCGCCCCGCGTCCCGCACACCACCAGCACCCGCCGCAGCCCCAGCCGCTCGGCCTCGCCCGGCGTCGCGGACACGGCGGCGCCGGGCCGGAAGACGACCCGGACGGGCAGGACGTCGTAGGAGAAGTCGAGGGCGTCGTTCACGACCGCTCCAGTACGAGGTCGACGCGGGCGTGCCGGAACGGGTTCGGCATGCCGAACTCCCGTGCCGCGGACGGGTCGTCGACCGGGGCGAAGTCGTTGACGAGGCCCGGCTTGACGGCGAACACCGCGTCCGAGTCCAGGTAGGCGCTGCCCGCCACGAAGATGTGCGTGGTCACCGGGGTGTGTCCGTCGGCCGCGGCGATGAAGTGGATGTGCGCGGGCCGGTAGGGGTGCCGTCCGGTGGCCCGCAGCAGCGCGCCGACCGGTCCGTCCGTCGGGATCGGGTACGGGCTCGGCACGCACGTACGGAACCGGAACCATCCCTCGCCGTCCGCGGTGAACAGGCCGCGGCCGTTGCCCGGAGGCTGTACGTCCGGCTGCTGCACGTCGTAGAAGCCGTTGCCGTCGGCCTGCCACACGTCGACGACCGCGCCGGGCAGGGGGCCGCCGTCCCGGGACAGCACGCGGCCGCTGACCACGCACGGCTCGCCGCCGCCGACCAGGTCGATGTTCGCGCCGAGCGCGCGCACCGGCGACTCGGTCATGTGGAACGGGCCGAGGACCGTCGACTCGGTGGCGCCGGGACCGTGCCGGTCGTTGATCGTCTCGATGAGCATCGACAGGCCGAGCACGTCCGACAGCATGATGAACTCCTGCCGGGTCTGCGTACATGCCTGCCCGGTCGCCGTCAGGAACCCGACCGCCCGCTCCCACTCCTCCTGCGTCAGCCGCGACTCCCGCGCGAAGGCGTGCAGATGCCGGATCAGACCGGTCAGCAGCTCCCGCAGACGCGGATCGTCCGTGCCCTGCAGACTCGCGACGACCTCGTCGGTGACCGTGTCCGGCGTGTCCCCGGTCATGTCGGCTCCTTCCCGGGCTTCTTGTGCCGTGGCTTTCCGTCCTGCGGCTTCCTGTCCTTCATCGGCTTCCCGGGCGTCCCTCTCAACCGTGCCCGAGAATCCGCCGCAGCGCGTCCGTGAGCAACCGCTCGGCGTCCACGGCCGCGTCGGCGTGCCGGAAGGCCACATACCCGTCGGGACGTACGAGGAGAGCACCCGCGTCCGAGATCTCGTTCAGGCCGGCCCAGTCGCCGTAGGGGTCCTCGAACTCCCGGCCCGGTCCGATGACGACCGTGGCGATGTCGAGGGGCTGCGCCTCGGCCGCCCGCAGCCACGCCTCGCCGCCGATTCCGGTGAGCAGGGTGAAGCGGCCCTGGCCGACGGTGTCGAGGGTGGACACGGTCCGGGTGCCGGAGGTGATCCAGGCGTGCGGAAGCTTGGCGCCGGGGCGGGAGGTGGGCTGGTGGTGCAGTTCTGGATCCCGGGTGAAGCCGGGGTCGGGCGTGCCGTCGGGGACGACCGCGTCGGAGGCGTAGCGCTGGTTGAGGTCGACGCCGTGCGCGTTGAACTCGTACACCTTGAAGGCGATCGCCTCGCGCAGCGCGGCCCGCTGCCCGGCCGCCGCCTCGGTGGCGTCCCGACGGGCGGCGATGTTGGCCCACAACTGCTCCGGCGTCTGCGGCGACAGCCCGTCGAGCGCCTCGAAGATCGGGGCGGTCTCGGCGATGGACTTGTTGGCGCGGGTCACGATCTGCCTGCCGACCGGAGCGCGCTCGGCGTCGTAGCTGTCGAGGAGCCGTGGCGAGGCGACGCCGTCGAGGACGAGCTTCAGCTTCCAGGCCAGGTTGTAGGAGTCCTGGATGGACGTGTTGGAGCCGAGCCCGTTGGACGGCGGGTGGCGGTGCACGGCGTCACCGGCGCAGAAGACCCGGCCGTTGGCGTACGTCTCCGCGTACATCTCGTTGACCGTCCAGGCCGAGGACGACTTGATGGTCACCGGGATCTCGTCGTCGCCGACCAGCTGGCGTACGACGGACAGGGCGTATTCCTCGGTGAGGTCCGGGGCGCCGGCGGTCACGTCGTAGCCCCACACGATCAGCCACTCGTTCCAGGGCCGTACACAGCGCACCAGGCCCGCGCCGATGCCGCCGACCGTGGCGCCGGGCGCGAGGACCCAGTACAGGGTGGAGGGGCGGTGCGCGGTGTACTTGCTCAGGTCCGCGTCGAAGACGATGTTGATGCTGCCCGCGACGCCCATCTGACCGCCCATCGGCAGCCCGGCGTCCTCGGCGACCTTGGACCGGCCGCCGTCGGCGCCGATCAGGTACTGGGCGCGAATCGTGTACTCGTCGCCGCGCAGCCGGTCCTCGACGGTGACCGTGACGCCTGCCTCGTCCTGGACGAAGGACTTGTAGACCGTGCTGAACCGGAGGTCGGTGCCGCGCGCGATCGCCGCGTTCACCAGTACCGGCTCCATCAGGTGCTGCGGCACGTCGCACATGCGCGTCGGGCCGGCCAGCTCGTGCGCCGCCTGCACGAGCGGGTCGTTGCCCCAGGAGCGCACCCGGCCGAGCTCCTGGCCGGCCAGGCTGGTGCAGAACGTCGTGTTGCCCATCAGGTGCTGGGGCGTCGCCTTGGCCATGACCTCCTGCTCGACGCCCAGATCGCGCAGCACCTCCATGGTCCGCTGGTTGGTGATATGCGCCCGGGGCGTGTCGGCGAGGCTCGCGTACCGGGTGACGACCATGTTGCGCACGCCGTAGGTGCTCAGCGCGAGCGCGGCCGACGCGCCCGCCGGGCCGCTGCCCACGATCAGTACGTCGGTCTCGACAACGGTGTGCACGACAGAACGCTCCAGAGGCGAGTCAGGGGTGAGCAAGCAGATGAGCCAGGGCACGAGCCCGGATCCGGGCAGGAGCCGGGGAACGAGAACGGACCCATGCCTTTCAAGATCATGGAGCGCTGCGGTCGTTCATGGGTGTCTCAATACGAGACAACCTCCGCCCGCACAGCCCGCCGTCGCCGCGTGCGCATGGCCCCCGATACGGTGAGAAGCGCCATGACCACCGCGGAACATCCTCCTGCCCTCGCCCCGCTGCGCCATGCCCGCGAACGGTTCCTGACGGGGCGCCCGCTCCCGGCGGGCGTGCCGGACGACGTCGTCGCCGCCTGGCGGCGCGCCCGGTTCTTCGGCGTACGGCCCGATCTCGACGGCCCGGTACGGGAGTCGGCCCACCCCGTCGACTCGCCCCTGCTGGAGGCGGCGCGCCCTGTGCTCGCCCGGATCGCCCCGGCCCTCGACGCCGGACGCTCGGCCCTCGTGCTCACCGACGAACGGCTGAGGGTGCTGTGGTCGACCGGCAGCGCCCCCGGCGACGACACGTGCAGCGACCTGTCCGAACGCGAGGTCGGCCACAACAGCGCCGCCCTCGCCCTGCGCACCCGGAGCCGGGCCGAGGTGCACGGCCCCGAGCACTTCCTCGACGTGTGGCAGGACGTCTCCGCGGTCAGCGTGCCACTGCTGTCCCCGGATTCGGATCAGGTGCTCGGCACGGTCACGGTCGCCTCCGGTCTGTGCGCGGGCTGCCGACCGCACCCCGGCGCCGCCCTCGCCGAGGCGGCCGCCGCTGCGATGGAGGCCGAACTGCGGGCACGCGCGCGTACCGCGGAACGGGCGCTGCTCGACGCATACGAGCGGGCCGCGCGGAGTCGCGAACGGGCCGTCGTCGCGCTGGACGGCCGAAACCGCCTGATCAGCGAGGCGGCGGCACGCCTTGCCTCGCCGCAGGTGCTGGAGGCGCTGGAGCGGGGCGCGCGGGCATGGGGGAGGGGGACCGGGGAGCCGTACGAGGTCTCGCTTCCCGAGGACGCCGGGTGCAGCGCCGAGATCACTCCGGTACGGCATGAAGGGCGCGCTGCCGGCCTGATCGCCGTGCTGGCGCCCCGTTCCGTGGAGCCGGTGCCGGCGTCTGTGCCGCGCCCGGAGAGCGAGTTGGTCGGGAACTCGGTGCCGTGGCGGCACGCTGTCGCGCAGGCGGCGGCCCTGGCCCGGACCGCGGGACCTCTGCTCGTCGTGGGCGAACGGGGAGCCGGCAAGACCACGCTGGCCCTCGAACTGCTCGACGGCACGGCCCCGTTGGTCGTGGATGCCGCGGAATCACCCGAACCGGGCCTCAAGGATGACGAGCGGGGCGAGATGGGGGTCGCCCCGGCCGACGGCTGGGGGAGCTGGGGGAGAGCCGGTGACGGGCCCCTGCTGCTGCGGCACGCCGAACGGCTCGCCCAGTCCGACGTCGCCGCCCTCAACTCGCTCCTGGACGAGCGTCCCGACGCCCGCCTGGTCGTCACCTACACGCCGGGAACCTCACCGGGCCCCTGCCTCCAGCGCCTCCTCGACACCCTCGCGGCCCGCTCGGTGACCCTGCCGGCGCTACGGGAACGCCCCGAGGACATCCGGGAGTTGCTGCCCGCCCTCGCTCCCGGGCCCGCCCCCGGCAGCCCGCCGCTGACCTGGTCGCTGGACGCGCTGCGGGCGCTGGAACGGCATCCCTGGCCCGGCAACGTCACCGAACTCGCCCACCTCGTGCGGGCGTTGGCGCGGCAACGGCGCATCGGCGGACCGGTGCGGCGGAGCGAACTGCCCGATCCCGTCCGGGAAGGACCCGCGGGACGGAACCTCAGTCCGATGGAGCTCGCCGAACGCGCCGCGATCCTGGAGGCACTGCGCCGCCACGGCGGCAACAAGGCGCGCGCCGCGGCGGCGTTGGGCATCGCCCGGGCGACCCTCTACCGGAAGCTGCGGGAGTATCAGGGGCGGGACGCCGCCATCCGGGGCGGGGCGCTCTGACCGCTCCCCGCCCCTGACCGCCTTCAGCGTGCCCCGGTCCAGTTGTGCGCCACGTCGACCACGATCCGGTTGTCGGCCACCCACACCCGGAACGGCAGCCGCGCCCGGACTCCGAGCCCGATCTGCGTGTCCCCTTCGAAGCTGCCGACGAAGCGGCCGTCCCTGAAGGTGCGGTACCCCGTGAGGTCCACGCCCTTCAGACGCTGACCGGCCCGCACGGGATAGGTGGGCTTGCCGGTTTCGGGGTCGTAGGCCGGTGCGGCCACGCGCACCTCGAGGACGGCTCCGCCGCCGACGGCGATGTGGTTGCCCGAACCGTCCTGGTAGAGGCGGCTGACGTACCTGACGGAATAGCCGAGGTCGCCGCTGCGCGCGCCGGGAACGTCGACGACCATGCGGTCGAAGCAGGCGTGCCGGCCCGTCCGGACGTTCGTCACCGACTCCGTCGTGGCGGCGGAGCGGGTCTCGGCCTGGCTGCCCCAGCCGGTGGGGCAGGCCGTGGTGGCCTGGGTGGTGCGGGCGGGGGCTGCGTCGGCAGGAACCGCCGCCACTCCCAAGGTGATGCCCATGAGCGCGGCTGTCGCCCATGCCGTTCGTTTTTGTACCATTGCGTCCCCCGGGGAGGCTAACTGTCTGATATCTGGTGAGACACCCGGCTCGCGTCAATGGTTGCACTCCTCGCGAGAGATGGCGGGAATCATCCGGAATACGGCGAGAGCGTCGATGACCAGCGCCCACAGCAGGATGGGGAATGCCGCCACCGTGGGTGCGGCGCCGACCACCACCGAGGTGCGGGAACCGACCTCGGGGCCCGGACGTTCCATGAAGTACCCGGGCGACTCACGGGGTCGTGTGTGGACGAGTGGGGGGAGCGGCGTGACACAGGTGCTGGTCATCGGGGGCGGAATCGCGGGCGCGGGCGCGGCTCTGGCACTGGACAAGGCCGGATTCGACGTCGTCGTGTACGAGGCGCACCCCGACTCCGCCGAGGACATCGGCGCGTTCCTCACGCTCGCGAGCAACGGCATGCGCGCCCTGGCCCAGGTGGACGCCTCGGCCGCGGTGACCGAGATCGGCTTCCCGCTGACCTCGATGCGGGTCCTGGACGACACGGGCACCGAGCTGGCCCAAGTGCCGCTCGGCGAGGCCGGCACCCCGCACCTGCAGTACCGCTGTCTGCGGCGTGGCGATCTCAACTCCGCCTTGCAGGCCGAGGTCAAGCGCAGAGGCATCGACATCCGGCACGGCGCGCGCCTGATGTCGGTGGTCGAGGGTCCGGGGGGCGTCACCGCCCACTTCGCCGACGGCACCACGGCGGCCGGCGATCTGCTCATCGGGGCCGACGGCCTCAACTCCACCGTGCGCCGGCTCATCTCCCCGGACGCGCGGCCGGCTTACGCCGGGCAGTACGTCTTCTACGGCTACACCGGCGTCGCACCCGGACCCGCCCGGCCCGAGACCATCACCATGGTGCGCGGCAGCTCCGTCGCCTTCGGGTGCGCGGTGTCGCCGGAGGGGGAGACGTACTGGTTCGCCCGCGTCACCGACGAGCCCTTGGCCGCCGACACCATCGCGCAGGGCACCCCCGACCAATGGCGCGACCTGCTCCTGCCGCTGCTGCGCAAGGACTCCACCCCGGCCGCTGACCTGGTGGCGGCCACCCCCGACCACCTCATGGTCACCAACGCCACCGAACTGCCCACCGGAACACCCTGGCGTTCGGGCCGGACCCTGATCATCGGCGATGCGGCGCACGCGGCGTCCCCCGCCACCGGGCAGGGCGCCTCGATGGCACTCGAGGACGCCGTCGTCCTCGCCAAGTCCCTGCGGGACGCGCCGGACACCGACGCCGCGCTCTCCCTGTACGAGACACTCCGCCGCCGCCGCGTGGAACACAACATCACCGTCAGCGGCAACATCTCCCGCGGCGCCCCCACCCCGTCGGGCCCCGGCCCCCGGGGCGCGAGTGCGGACCGGCCGGGCGACGACGAGCTCATCCGGCACCTCGAGTGGAGCACCGACCTCTCACAACTCGCGCCGTAGTCCGAAGGAATGACCAACCGGCGCAACCCCGCGGTGCACCGACCCCTCATACAGGTCGAACCAGTCCGGTTCGCGGAGAGGAGCGCCTGTTGGCCCGTCAGTTGTCCCGTCGACAGTTCGTGGTCCATTCGCTCGTGGCGACCACCCTGACCGTCGCGGCACCGCTCGGCTGCGACTCCGCGACCGCGGAGGGCGCCGAGCGAACCGTGGACGGCGACCGCCGGCCCTCCGACGTCCTGGTCACCGGTACCGACGCGGAGATGCTGGTCCTGGAGGTCACTCCGGCCAACAAGGTCGTCGTACGGCTGCCCCGCGTCGAGGTCGGCCAAGGGGTCACCACCGCCGTCGCGATGATGATCGCCGAGGAACTGGACGCCCGGCTCGCCGACGTCGACATCCCGCTCGCGGATGCCCGCAACGAGGGCAACCAGTTCACCGGCGGATCCAGTTCGGTCAGTTCGCTGTACGGTCCGGCGCGGCACTTGGCCGCCACCGCACGTGCCAAGCTGGTGACCGCGGCCGCCCGCCGCTGGCACGTCCCCGCACGGACCCTGCGCACCCGCGGCACGAGAGTCTTCGCACCGGACGGGCGCTCGGCCACGTTCGGCTCACTGACGAGGAGCGCTGCCCGGATCACACGGCCTGCCGTGCCGACCGATCCCAAGCCGGCGTCGAAACACCGGTTGATCGGGCGGCCGACGACCCGGATCGACGCCCGCGACCTCATCACCGGCAAGGCGAAGTACACCGGAGACCTCACGGTGGCCGGAGCCAGGCCGACAGTCGTGGCCCGGCCGCCGACGATCGGCGGGAAGGTCCTCTCGGTCGACTCCGGGGCGGCCCGCGCCATGCCCGGTGTCCATGCGGTCGTCCAGATCGACGGCGGTGTGGCCGTGGTCGCGGAGACCTTCCACCACGCCTTCCAGGCCAGGGACGCGCTCCGGATCAAGTGGGCGCCCGGCCCGCTGGCGAACCTCTCCGACTCCGGCATCCGCTCCCGGCTGCGAGCCGCGGTCCCGAAGCTGGAGACTCCGCCGCGCGGATCGGCGCAGACCGAGGCCGAGTTCGAGTTCGCCTTCGTCAGCCATGCGCCGATGGAGGTCCTCACTGCCGTGGCGGACGTACGCACCGGGCGGGCCGAGATCTGGTTCTCCGCCCAGACCCCGACATCCGCGCGGGAGGACATTGCGTCGCGGCTCGACCTGCCGGTGTCGAAGGTGCAGGTCCACGTACTGCGCGGCGGCGGCTCGTTCGGGCGGCGGCTGAACCATGACGCCGCTGTCGAGGCGGCCTTGATCTCCAAGCAGGCAGGCCGGCCGGTCAAGCTCATGTGGAGCCGGGCCGACGACATCCGGCACGGCAGGATGCGCCCGGCCTCCCATCACCGGATCCGGGCCAGCCATGCGCGCGGCAGGGTGGTCGCCTTCGCCCACGCGACGGCCTCGGTCAGCGAGTCCTTCGAGGAACGGGGGCTGTCCACGCAGGGCGGCGTGGGCCCCGCTCAAGTCGGCGCGAACTCGGCCGTACGCGCCGCACCGCTCCCCAGCGACAGCGGCCTCTACAACTTCGGCCGTCTCTCCGGGAAGTCGGGCTCGGTCGACCTGGTCATGCCCCTCGGCGCCTGGCGCTCGGTGGACTCCGGCACGGTGCGCACCGCCGAGGAGATCGTCGTCGACGAGGTCGCCCGCAGCCTCGGTCAGGACCCCGTCGCCTTCCGCCGTACGACACTGCGGAGCAAGACTGTCAGGGCCGTACTGGACAAGGTCGCGACCGCCGGGAAGTGGGGCCGGACCATGCCGAGGGGGCACGCCCAGGGTGTCGCGGTCCACGAGGAGTACGACTCCTGTGTGGCCTGTCTGGTCGAGATCGACGCCGTCGACCCGAAGCACCCACGGGTGACCAAGGTGGTAATGGCGGCCGACGTAGGTACGGCAGTCAACCCGCGTGGCCTGGAGGCCCAGCTCATGGGCACGGCCGTCGACGGCATCTCCACCATCCTGCGAGCCGGCCTGCACATCGACCGGGGCGCCGTCCGGGAGAGCAGCTTCGCCGACTTCCACTACGCCCGCCAGCAGCACGCGCCGCAGCACTTCGAGGCGCACATCATGCCCTCCCGCCGCGCTCCGGGCGGCGCCGGTGAACTCGGCGTCCCGGCCGCGTCCGGCGCCGTCGCCAACGCCTACGCACGGGCGACCGGCACCAAGCCGCGCCGTTTCCCCCTCAACTTCTGAGCCACCCGAGAAGGTACCGATGCCGTCCTACTCCTTCACCCTCAACGGCAAGCGGGTCACCGTCGAGGCGCCCGCCGACATGCCCCTGCTGTGGGTGCTGCGCGACCTGCTGAACGTCACCGGCCCCAAGTACGGCTGTGGCGTGGGCGCCTGCCGTGCCTGCACCAGCCATCTCGACGGCGACGAGATCCAGCCCTGCGTCGTCCCGGTCGCCGACTGCGCCGGCCGTGCGGTCACCACCATCGAGGGCCTGGCCGACGGCGACCGGCTCCACCCCGTCCAACAGGCCTGGCTCGACTGCGACGTCGCCCAGTGCGGCTTCTGCCAGCCGGGCCAGATCATGGCCACGGCCGCGCTGCTGAAGAAGACACCCCGGCCGACGGACGCGGACATCGACCGGATCGAGAACGTCTGCCGGTGCGGCACGTACGCCAGGATCCGTGAGGCGATCAAGAAGGCCGCCGCCGGCAGCTGACCGAGTAGGTGCCTTCGGTGGGGCGGGGGGCCGCCGTACCCTGTGGCCCGTGTACGACTCCTTCGACGGTCCCGGCGCCCCGGCCGCGCACTTCACCGGGCTCCCGGTCACCGGTGAACGCCGGCTCTCCGGATCGCTCGCCGAAGTCACCCTCGCCGGCGGGCAGGTCGTGATGGTCAAACGCGGCGAAGGCGACGGCGCCGCACAGGCCGAGGCGGCCGGGCTGCGCTGGCTGGCCGGCGCCGGCACGGTCCGTGTCCCCGCCGTGCACGGCCAGGACGGGCAGTGGCTGGTCACGGAGCGGGTGGCGACCGGCCCTCCCACGGCCGAGGCAGCCGAGCGGTTCGGCCGAGACCTGGCCGCACTGCACGCCACCGGCGCACCGGCGTTCGGCGCCGCACCGCCCGGCGGCCCCGAGGACGCGTACATCGGGCTCGCCCCGATGCGCAACGTCACCGGCCCGGACTGGCCGCGCTGGTACGCCGAGCACCGGGTGCTGCCGTATCTGCGCAGCGCTGTCGATCAAGGCACGGTCCGCGGCGCTGAGGCGTCCGTGATCGAGCGGGTCTGCGAGCGGCTCCCCGAGCTGGCGGGCCCCGCCGAGCCGCCCGCCCGGCTGCACGGCGACCTGTGGAACGGCAACGTCCTGTGGGGCGCCGACGGGCACGCCCGGCTGATCGACCCTGCCGCACACGGCGGCCACCGCGAGACGGACCTGGCCATGCTCCACCTCTTCGGCTGCCCCCACCTGGACCGGATCCTGGACGGCTACCGGGACGCGGCGCCCCTCGCCGCCGGCTGGTCCGACCGGATCGCCCTCCACCAGCTCTTCCCGCTCCTGGTGCACGCCGTCCTCTTCGGCCGCGGCTATGCCGAGCAGGCCGTGGCGGCGGCCGAGGGTGCCTTGCGCAGTTGATGGCGCACGGACCGACCACCAGAGATCTGTAACGGTCAGTCAGCTCCAGCTGCCGGAGGGTCCGTCGGGGTTCCCCTGCGGCACCGGGCGGCCCGTGAACGCGTCCAGCAGGAGCCGGTCGGCGAGTGGGCGGTCCAGCTCGACGGTCACCTTCTTCGCGCGCAGGTCGGCGGTGCACGGGCCGTCCTTCATGCCGACGACGTAGCCGGACAGGACGACGCTGCCGTCCGTCTCCAGCACGTCCACGGCGGGTCCGTCGTCGCAGGAGCCGTGGTGGGCCAGCACCGTGACGGAGCGGCCGTCCGCGGCCGTCTCCACCAGCCGGTTGAGCTCCCACAGGCCCTCGGTGGTGTCCCGAGCCGGTCCGATGGGCGGCGCGGGCAGCTTCGAGGGCTTCACGGCGACCCGCTTGAGCGGGGTGTCGTAGCCCTCGACGGTGAACAGCCAGGCCGGGACGGTGGCCGGGCCGCGGCTCGTGACCAGCGTCGTCTCGCCCAGCTTCGCCCCGGTCACGACGAGACGCGGCGCGGGCGCGTCCGTGCGGTCCACCGTCTTGTACGCCTCCCGCGCGCCCATGAGCGGCAGCGTGAGGGAACCGCCGTTGCGCCACGTCACCTTCCCTTCCCTCTGCTCGGAGTCGGGGAGGTCGCCGCGCAGCTCGAAGTTCCGGCGGCCGTAGGCCTTCTTGTCGTCCTCGTCGTGGAACGCGTCCTCGGGCGGCTGCACCGCGTCCGCCATCGGGTAGTAGCCCTTGCGCCAGGCGTCGGCGGCCGGTGAACCGTCCCAGGCCTCGGCGACCTCGTGGGCGCGGGCCTTTGTCTCCGGGGCCGGGTCCGCGTCGTCGGACCCGGCCGTGACGGTGCCGCAGCCGGCGGCGAGCACGCCGAGGGCGGTGAGCAGCGAGGCGGTGCGTGAAGCGGTCGTACGCATGGATCCCCCTGAACGGACAGCGGCAGGCACAGGAGGGGCGGTGCCGCAGCCGCCCGACACTGTGACGCACGGAGGGTGGGCCGCGTTCGGTCACACAGGGGGCCGGTTGTCAGATCACGGCGTCAGCGCGCAGGGCCTCGATCTCCTCGCCGGTACGGCCGAGTTCGGTGAGGATCGCCTCCGTGTGCTCGCCCACCGCCGGCACCGGGTCCATGCGTGCGGGCAGTCCGGCGAGGTCGGCCGGCGGGAGCAGGGCCTGCACCGTCGCGCCGCCGGGCACCGGCACGTCGCGCCAGCGCTCGCGGGCGGCGAGGACCGGGTGGTCCAGGAACGCGGTGACGTCGTTGACTCCGGCGCAGGCGATGCCGATGGACTCCAGCTCCTTGAGGATCTCCTCGGCGTCGGAGCGGGCGCAGCGCTCGGCGACGACGGCGTTGACCTCGTCCCGGTGTGCCACCCGCGCGGAGCTCGTGGCGAAGCGGGGGTCGTCGGTCAGCTCGGGCCGGCCCAGGAACCGATCGCACAGGACGGCCCACTCGCGCTCGTTCTGGATGGAGAACAGCACCTCCCTGCCGTCGGCGGCCGGGTAGGCGCCGTAGGGAGCGAGGGTGGGGTGCTGGGTGCCCAGCCGTGGGGGCTGGGTGCCGCCGTACCGGGTGTAGTTGGCGGGCTGGCCCATCCATTCGGCCAGCGCCTCGAACAGGGAGACCTCCACCGGGTGGGCCGTGCCCGTGGTGGCGCGTGTGAAGAGGGCGGTGAGGACGCCGCTGTACGCGTACATCCCGGCCGCGATGTCGGCGACGGAGATGCCGACGCGCGCGGTCTCGTCGGGGGTTCCGGTCAGCGACACCAACCCGGTCTGGCACTGCACCAGCAGGTCGTACGACTTCCGGTCGGCCCACGGCCCGGACGTGCCGTACCCGGAGATCGTGCACGGGATCAGCCGCGGCCACCGCTCGCCCAGCGCCTCGACACCAAGGCCGAGGCGGTCGGCGGCGCCCGGCGCCAGGTTCTGCACGAACACGTCGGCGTCGTCGAGGAGCCGGTGCAGGATCTCGCGGCCGCGCGGATCCTTGAGATCCAGCGTCAGGGACTCCTTGGACCGGTTGAGCCACACGAAATAGCTGGAGTGACCGTGCACCGCGGTGTCGTACCGGCGGGCGAAGTCCCCCTCCCCGGGCCGCTCGACCTTGATCACACGCGCGCCGAGATCGGCGAGCTGCCGGGTGGCGTACGGGGCAGCCACGGCCTGCTCCAGGCTGACCACGGTGATGCCGGACAGGGGAAGGTGTGGCGCGCTCATGGGGCCATGTCTACGGCCACATCGGAGATCGCGTCAATGCGAGGCCGCCACGCTGAATGTGGATGCATATATTGCACATGCTGGTAACAGTCGTGTGGTTACATGGGAGCCATGAAGGCCATCACACTGCAGCACTACGGTCAGCCCGAGGATCTGAAGCTGGTGGAGCACCCCGACCCCAAGGTGGCTCCGGGCGAGGTCCTCATCCGCGTGAAGGCCGCCGGGGTCAACCCGGTGGACTGGAAGGTCGGGGCGGGGTACCTCGACCCGCTCATGGAGACCCACTTCCCCGTGATTCCCGGCTGGGACGTCTCCGGAGTCGTCGAACAGGTCGGCCTGGACGTCGAGGAGTTCGCGCCCGGTGACGAGGTGTACGGCTATGTCCGCAAGGACTCCGTGCAGCTCGGCACCTATGCCGAGCTGGTGGCCGCGAACGTGCGTCTGGTGGCGCGCAAGCCGGCCTCGCTCAGCTGGGAGCAGGCGGCGGGCGTGCCGCTGGCGGGACTGACCGCCTACCAGGCGATCAAGCGCGTGGGGGTGAGTGCCGGTGAGACGGTCCTGGTGCATGCCGCGGCCGGCGGGGTCGGCATGTTCGGCGTGCAGATCGCCGTCGCGCTCGGCGCCCGGGTCATCGGCACCGCGAGCGAGCGCAACCACGACTTCGTCCGGGAGCTCGGCGCCGAGCCCGTGACCTACGGCGACGGCCTGGCCGACCGGCTGCGCGAGCTGGCCCCGGAGGGCGTCGACGCGGCGCTGGACTTCGTCGGGGGCGACGCCGTGGACGTGTCCCAGCAGGTCCTCAAGCGCCGTGACCGGGTGGTGTCCATCGCCGACCCCGACGTCCTGGCGAAGGGCGGCCACGTCCTGTGGGTGCGCCCCGACCCGGCCGATCTGACGGCCCTCGGTGAACTGGCCGACGCGGGCCGACTCGCCGTCCACATCGACCGTGTGCTGCCGCTCGCCGAGGCCGCGGAGGCCTGGCGGATCAGCAGTGCGGGGCGGGTGCGCGGAAAGCTGGTGCTGTCGGTCGGGGACCAGGGGTAGCGCGAAGCGGGGCGGGCTCAGACGGGGACGCGAAGCGTCTCGACGGCCCGGACCAAGGGGGCCAGCTCGGGATTGGTCGCGGCCTTGTCGAGGGCCTGGCGCAGGGCCTTGTCGTTGGTGGGCCGTGCCTCGTCCAGGAGCGCCAGGCCTGTTTCGGTGACGTCGGTGTAGATGCCGCGGCGGTCGGTGGGGCAGAGGTAGCGGGAGAGCAGGCCGCGGTCCTCGAGCCGGGTGACGAGCCGGGTGGTGGCGCTCTGGCTGAGGACGACGGCGTCGGCGACCTGCTTCATCTGCAGGTGGCCGCCTTCGCCGCTGTGCTGGCGGCTGAGCACGTCGAGCAGGGAGTACTCCCGCACGCTCAGGTCGTGCCCGGTCTGCAGGGCGCGCTCGATGTGCGCCTCGATCCTCCCGTGCAGCAGGGAGAGAGCGCACCAGCCCTGGGCGAGCGCGGTGAGCGCGGGGTCCGTGGCAGTCATGGCGCCGGAGTCCTCCGTCCCGAGATGGATGACCTCCAGGATAGGCCATCCGTGAAATTTCCGGCGAGTGCGCGTATAGCGCGCATGCAAGCAGTGGGATGCCGGCGCCCGGAACTCCGTGGCCGCTGAGCTCGGGGCGTGGATATCGTCACCGCCCATGAGCAGCCCGACCCCGACCACCACACTGTGGCGTCCCACCGGCCCCAAGGAGCTGGACCTCGTCCGCGAGCTGAACTGGCGAGCCTGGCCACCAAGGCTGCCCGAGCAGCCGATCTTCTACCCGGTGCTCAACGAGGACTACGCCGTGAAGATCGCCCGGGACTGGAACGTCAAGCACGACGGCGCCGGCTTCGTGACCCGGTTCGAGGTCGAGTCGGAGTTCCTGAGCCGCTACCCGGTCCAGCAGGCGGGCGGCGAGACGATCCTCGAACTGTGGGTGCCGGCCGAGGAATTGGACGAGTTCAACGCCCACATCGTCGGCACGATCGAGGTCGTCCACGAATTCCGGTGACGGTGGGCACGGCCGCCAGGGGGTGCGCTTCGCCGGCGTGATCCGGAAAATCCCCTAGTTCCGCACCAGGTGCCGCATGGCCAGTGCCAGGCCCAGCCGGAACCTGCCCTGCGGGGTGCGCAGGGGCCAGCCCAGGAGGTGCTCGGCGTGGGCCAGGCGCTCCTGGAGTGTGGAGTGGTGGACGTTGATCTCGGCCGCCGCCGCCCGCAGGCTCACCGTCGAGGCGACCGCGTGCAGTGTGGCGAGCAGCCAGGGCGCGGCCGCCGCGGCCGCCTCCAGTGCCTGTACGTCGGGCGGCGGCTCGGCACCCGGCAGTACGAGGTCGGCGAGCAGGGCGATGCCGCCCAGCTCGTCGGCGTGGACGACGCAGGGACCGGGGTCGTGGGCGCTGCCCTCGGCCGTGAACCGTAGCGCGATGCGGGCCTGCGACCAGGAGCGCGGCAGGTCGAGCACCGGGACGGCGGGCCCCACGCCCACGCGGCCGACGGGCGGTTCTGCGTCCAAGTGCGCGGAGACGATGCGGGGTTGGCCGTCGAGCGGCGCCAGGACGCGTGCCGCCGCGGCGGGGTCGAGCCCCAGGCGGCGGGCCGCGTGCAGCCGCGCCGCCTCCGGTGCCGTGGCGTCCAGGACGGTCTCGACCAGCGCCGGGTCGTCGGCCGGCGCCCGCCCCCGGGTCCGGTCGAGCACGAGCCGTACGGCCCCGGCGGCCCGCTCCAGGATCACCGCGTCTACGACACTCGGCTCCGCCTCCTGGGCCCGCTCCAGCCACAGCGCCGGAACGCCGCCCGGCGTCAGCGCGGCGGACGGCCACGCGGGATCCGGCGGTACGTCGCTGTCCCGCCGCGTCCCGTCGACCTCGACCCGGACCTGAACCCGCCGGTCCACGTCGACCAGCCGAGCCGGCACCCCGGCCAGCACGGCGGCACCACGCACCAACGCCTCCAGCCCGGCCCGCGACTCGGCGAGCCGATCGAAGTAGGCGATGACTCGCACGGCCGCCCCGGCATCCGGATCCAACGCGGTCAGACGTCCGGCCAGCTCTTTCATAGGCCCATGGTGCGGTACGGGGTCAAGGTCCGGACCCCCTCGCACAGAACCCCGGGGACGGCGACCCACCCCAGGGGCGCGGGGAACTCACCCGCTCAACAACCTCTTCAGCCACGCCAGCTGAGCCCCCCGACACGCCTGCGAAACCGCCGCCTGCGGTGCGAAGCCGTCGAACCCGTGGAAACCGCCGGGCCACACGTGCAGCTCGGCCACCCCTCCGGCCTGCCAGATCCGGGACGCATAGGCGACGACCTCGTCGCGGAACGTCTCCGCGGAACCGACGTCCACAAAGGCCGGCGGCAGCCCGGCCAGCACCTCCGCACGGGCCGGCGCAGCGTACGCGGAGACGTCGGGACCGCCCCGCCGCTCGCCGAGCAGCGCCGTCCAGCCGGTCTCGTTCGCCGTACGGTCCCAGACACCGAGCCCGGCCATCTGGTGGGCGGACGGGCTGTCGTTGCGGTCGTCCAGCATCGGGCACATCAGCATCTGTCCGATCAGCTCGGGCCCCCGCCGATCCCGGGTGAGCAGGGCAAGCGCCGCGGACAGTCCGCCACCCGCACTGGCACCGGCGACCACGATCCGCTGCGGGTCGCCTCCCAGCTCGACCGCATGCTTCGCCGTCCACTCCAGACCGGCGTACACGTCCTCGATCTGGGCCGGATACGAGTGTTCGGGCGCGAGCCGGTACTCCACGGACACCACGATCGCGTCCAGTTCCTTCGCCCAGGTCAGGGGAACGTCGACGCCGACGCGGTTGTTGCCGATGATCAGGCCGCCGCCGTGGACGTGATAGATCACGGGCCGCGGTCCCGCGCCGACCGGAGCGGCCGGCCGGCAGATCAGCAGGGAGATCTCGGGCGCGCCCTCGGGACCCGGCACCACCCGGTCCTCGACCTCGAAGAAGCCGTCCACGGTCAGGTCCAGTTGGGCCAGCATCTCGATCCCCGGACCCCGGCGGACGTCGGCTATCTCGTCCATCGTGAGGCCGGGCGAGATCATGTCCTTGATGAGCTCCAGGGCGGCGGCGAGCTCGGGGTCGAACGGTGGCGGGGGCGGGGCCTGGGTCATGGGGTCTCCTCACACGGCGGTACGCGGGTGCCGGACGGCTCTGCGGCCATGATCTGCGCACCGGTCCCCGCTCAGAGGGCCGCCGTTCGGCGGGACCTCCCCGCCGTCCGGCGGGTGGCACCCGCGTGACCCCGGAGCTTGCCAGGACATGACCCGTTGTTCACCTGTCGTAGGTGGCAGGGAAGCCGGGCGGCGACAACGCTGTCAAGGCCCCACCTGCACCAGGAGTACACCCCGTGAACGTCTCCCTCTCCGGCTGGTTGCTGACCGTCGTCGCCCTGTGCGCGCTCGTCGCCGTGGACTTCTTCATCGGTCGCAAACCCCACGACGTGTCCATCCGTGAAGCGGGCACGTGGACGATCGTCTGGGTCGTCCTGGCCTGTCTGTTCGGCCTGGGCCTGTTCTTCTACGGCGGTGGTGGTCCCACGGGCGAGTTCTTCGCCGGGTACATCACGGAGAAGTCGCTCAGCGTCGACAACCTCTTCGTCTTCGTCCTGATCATGGGCAAGTTCGCGGTGCCCTCGCAGTACCAGCAGCGCGTCCTGATGGTCGGCGTGATCATGGCCCTCGTGCTGCGCGCCGGCTTCATCGCGGCCGGCGCGGCGATCATCTCCGCGTTCTCCTGGGTGTTCTACCTCTTCGGCGCCTTCCTGATCTGGACCGCCTGGAAGCTGATCCAGGATGCCCGCAAGGAGGAGCACGAGGAGGAGTATCAGGAGAGCAAGCTGCTCAAGGCCGTCGAGAAGCGCTTCGGCGTGGCCGACCGGTACCACGGCACCAAGCTGTTCATCACCGAGAACGGCAAGCGGGTCATGACCCCGATGCTGGTCGTGATGCTGGCGATCGGCTCCACCGACGTCCTGTTCGCCCTGGACTCCATCCCCGCGATCTACGGGCTGACCCAGGACCCGTACATCGTCTTCACCGCCAACGCCTTCGCGCTGATGGGCCTCAGGCAGCTGTACTTTCTCATCGGCGGCCTGCTGAAGAAGCTGGTCCACCTCAGCTACGGCCTGTCGATCATCCTCGGCTTCATCGGCGTCAAGCTCTTCCTGCACGCGCTGCACGAGTCCGGCGTCCACGTACCGGAGATCAGCATCCCCTTCTCGCTCGGCTTCATCGTGCTCGTCCTGGCCATCACGACGGTGACCAGCCTGCGGGCTTCGAAGAAGCAGGAGCAGGAGCCGGCGGAGTCGGAGCGCATGGCACAGTGACGGCGTTGCGACGATTCGCATGGCGGGCGACCGCCACCGCGGTCAGCGTCGCGACGAGTGCGCACACGCCGGTCCAGCCGAAGCGGCCGTAGGCCCGGACACCCAGCCACGAGCCGGCCGTGCCACCCAGGTACACGCAGGTCATGTACGCGGTGTTGAGGCGGCCGCGGACGTCCGCGCCGAGGCCGTAGATCCGCACCGTGTTGGCGACCATCCCGGACTGCATACCGACGTCGAGCAGCAGCGTGCCGACGACCAGCGCGGTCAGCCCGGGCACGCCGCCCAGGCCGCCGAACGCCAGCACCACCGCCGAGGTACCGACCACGAGGAAGCACACGAGGTTGACCCGGTCCGGACCCCGGCGGTCCACCAGCCGCCCGGCGACCGGCGTGCACAGCATCGTCGCCGCGTTGACGAGCGCCAGCAGCCCGGCGGCCTTCGCGCTCATGCCGTACACCGGCCCCGTGAGCAGCAGTGCCACGCCCGTCCACACCGCGGAGAACCCGGCGAACACCGTGGCCTGGTACAGACAGGAGCGGCGCAGCTCGGGCTCGGTGCGCAGCAGACGCAGCGGCGCGGCGAGCAGCGCCGGGTAGGGGTCCCGGGCCGACGGGGGCAGCGTCGGCAGCATGCGGGCCAGCAGGGCGGCGACCGTGAAGGAGAGCGCGGCGGCGAGGACGTACGGCGCCCGCCAGCCCAGCCAGTCGCCGAGGGCGCCGCCGACGGCACGGGACAGCAGCATGCCGGCCAGGGAGCCGCTCAGCAGGGTGCCGCTCACCACTCCGCGCCGTTCGGCCGGCACCAGGCCGGCCGCCAGCACACCGGCGAGCGGCGCGATCACCGTCACCGCACCGACGAGCGCGCTCGCGACGACCAGGGGCAGCAGCGCCCGGGCCGAACTCGCGGCGAGCAGACCGAGGCCGGTCAGTGCGAGCAGGGTGACGAGCAGCCGGCGGGGGCGCAGCCGGTCGCCGAGCGGCACGAGCAGGTAGATACCGGCCGCGTAGCCGAACTGGGTCGCGGTCACCACCGTGGCGGCCGCGTCGGGGGAGACGCCGAGGCCCGAGGCCACCAACGGGCCGATCGCCTGCGGGAAGTAGACATTGCCCACCGCGACTCCGCAGGCGAAGGCGAGCAGCGCGATCGCCGGGGTAGCCTGCCGGGAGTTGTGATCCGTCATACGCCGAAGTCCACGGCAGCGGCGGACGGTTGCCAAAGGATGTAGCCGGAGGCTTAATGATCAGCTTCCTGCTCGACGTCGACGACCTCGCGGACACCCGGTTCGCGATCTCGCCGTTGCGGGAGGTCATGGGCAGCCTGCGGGCCCTGCGCGCCCCGGGCCTCTACCCCCTGCACACCCCGTGGCGCCGCTCGGTCCTCGAACGCCTCGGCCCCGCCGATGCCGGGCTGCTGCGGGCCCTGGTCGGCCGGACCCTGACCCTGCCCGACTTCCTTACCCCGCGACCGACGACCTTCGCGCCCACGCTGGCCGACCAGCTCACCGTCGTAGGGGCGACGCCTCCGGATCTCGTACGGCGCGACCTGCTCGCGACCCATGCCCCGCACCCCCTCCCGGACGCGCTGCGGCAGATCACCGCGCCCGGCGCCGCGCCTGTGACTCAGCTGCTGGAGGAGCTGTGCGAACTCCTGCAGCGGTACTGGGAGTTGGCGATACTTCCCGACTGGCCACGGATGCGGCTCGTCCTGGAGGCCGACATCACGCACCGCGCCCGGCAGCTGGCCACGGGCGGAGCCCACCTCCTCTTCTCCGACCTGCACCGCAACGTCCGCTGGCGCGACGGTGTCCTGCGCGTCGACCGGATGATCGGCCGGCACGAGGTGGACGGCTCCGGGCGGGGACTGCGCCTGGTCCCGTCGCTGTTCTCACACAAACCCGCCCCGCCGCTCAGCGCCGACGAAGCGCCGATGCTGGCGTATCCCAGCAGGGGCGCCGCGACCTTGTGGGAACCGCGGCCCGAGCCCGACGCCTCCGCCCTCACCGCACTGCTCGGCGCACCCCGCACCACGGTCCTGCGGCTGCTCGCCGAACCGCTCCCCACGGTCGAGCTCGCCCGGCGCCTCGGCGTGACGCCCAGCGCCATCTCCCAGCACCTGAAGGTGCTGCACGCGACGGGACTCGTCACCCGGGCCCGTGACGGACGGCGTGTGCTGTACCGGCGTACCGCACTCGGCGACCAACTCGCCGGCGCGGCCTGACGGCGGTCACACGGCGCGCTTGACTTCGAGCGCACTCGAAGATCTAGCGTCGTCAGGGTCGCTGGACATCCGGGTGAACGGAGAGACAGGTCATGCGCGTCGGTGTGCACATCAACCGGTTCGACCATCCCGGCGCAGGGCCCGCGCTCGGAGCCGAACTCGCCGCCGCGGGCGCCGCGGCCGAGGCGGCGGGCCTGAGCTGGCTGTCGGTGATGGACCACTACTTCCAGATGGAGATCAACGACCGCGCCGAGGATCCCATGCTGGAGGCCTACACGACCCTCGGCTACCTCGCCGCCCACACCTCCACGGCCCGCCTCGGCGCCCTGGTGACCGGCGTGACCTACCGTCCCCCCGGCCTGCTCGCCAAGATCGCCACCTCGCTCGACGTGCTCTCCGGCGGCCGGGCCACCCTCGGGATCGGCGCCGCCTGGTACGGCCGCGAGCACGAGGGCCTCGGCGTGCCGTTCCCGCCGGTCGCCGAGCGCTTCGAGCGGCTGGAGGAGACCCTTCGGATCTGCCTCCAGATGTGGGACCCGCAGGCCAACGGCCCGTTCGAGGGCAAGCACTACCGGCTCGCCGAGACCCTCTGCGTCCCGGCGCCCCTCAGCTCCCCGCACCCCGAGATCATGATCGGCGGGGGCGGCGAGAAGAAGACGCTCCGGCTGGTCGCCCGGTACGGCGACGCGTGCAACCTGTTCGCCTCCTCGCCGGAGGAGGTCCGGCACAAGCTCGACGTGCTGCGCGGCCACTGCGACACCGAGGGGCGCGACTACGACGAGATCCGAAAGACCGTCCTCCACGCCGGCGAGGCCGTCGTCCAAGGCGACGTCGACGCCTTCACCCGGGACATCGCGGCCTACACCCGGCTCGGCATCGACACGGTGATCCTCGGTCCGCGCACCGGGGAACCGGCGGCGTTCATCGAGAACTTCGCGGCTCCTGCCGTACAGCGGCTGGCCGGGCTCGACTGAACCGACGTCACCGGCCGGGCGAGTGCGCCGGAGTCCCCGTGGGCCGGCTGCGGGAGACGACGCGCATGCCGCGGGCGTCCACCATGCGCACCTGCAAGGAACCGCAGGCGCACCGCGTCCACACCGTGCTGCCCGCCGCCGTGGTGTGCCGGGACACCACCTGGTAGGGCTCGGCTCCGTCGGGCCACCCGCAGTGCGGGCACACGGTGCCGGTCGTGCTGGTCATGGCGACTCCTCGTACCTCGTGGCTGGTTGACCGTCGCGACACAACCAAGGGTGCGATGCGCTTTCGTATACGTCCAGGTTGACTTTCCGGACGTCACCTTGAAGCGTGGGCTTCATGATTGACCTGCGCCGACTGCACGTACTGAGGGCCGTGGCGCACTACGGCACGGTCACCGCGGCCGCCCGCGCCCTGCACTTCACCCCCTCCGCGGCCTCCCAGCAGATCCGCCAGCTGGCCCGCGACCTGGGCGTCGACCTCCTCGAACCCCAGGGGCGCGGGGTGCGCCTCACCGCGGCGGCCGAGAGCCTGCTCGCGCACGCGGACGCGATCGCGGAGCGCTGGGAGGCGGCCGAGCTCGACCTGCGCGCCGAGTACAGCGCCCCCGCCGGGCAACTGCGCGTCAGCGGCTTCACGACGGCCGTGTCGGTGCTGCTGGCGCCGATGGCCGTACGGATGCGGGAGCGGCATCCGCAGCTGACCGTACGGATCCGCGAGACGACGGTGCCGGAGAGCTTCGACCTGCTCTTCGAGGGGGAGGTCGACCTGGCGGTGGTGGACGTGACCCCGCGCAACCCGCCGCTGAGCGACGCGCGCTTCGACCAGCAGCCGCTGCTGGACGACCCGTACGACCTCGTCGTCCCCGACGACCATCCGCTGGCCGGACTCGAACGCGTCGACCTCGCCCAGGCGGCGCACGAGGACTGGATCGCGCCGGTGCCGCAGAGCCCCTGCCTCCCGCATGTGATGTCGGCGTGCGGGGCGGCCGGGTTCACCCCGGACGTGATCCATCACGCGCTGGACTGGAACGTCACCGCCCACCTGATCGCCAACCGGCTCGGCGTCGCCCTGATCCCACGGCTGGCCCAGCTGACCCCGCAGCTCCCGATCACCCGGGTCCGCTGCGTCGGCGACCCGCACCGCAAGGTGCTGACCTGTACGCGCCGGGGCTGCCGGGAGCGGCCGGCGGTGGCGGCGGCGCTGGAGGAGCTGCGGGAGCTCGCGCCGACGCTGGTGGCGTGACGCGGGAGGAGGCGCCGGGCATGCGCGGAGGGGCCGGAGCGCTCGGCTCCGGCCCCTCCGCGAGGACCTCGGGGCAGGTCAGGCCGCGACGACCTCGCCCGCGTGCCCGTGGACGCGCGCGATGACCTCGGTCAGCTGCGCGGCGACCTCGGCGTCGTCGACCGGGTGGGTCTCGGCGAAGCGGGTCACGGAGCCGGGGATGGACAGCTTGACGTCCTCCAGCACCTTGCCGCCGGCGATGCCCACGGCCTTGCGGGTCTCGTCCTGCGCCCACACGCCGCCGTACTGGCCGAACGCGGTGCCGACCACGGCGACGGGCTTGCCTCCGAAGGCGCCGGAGCCGTACGGCCGGGACAGCCAGTCGATGGCGTTCTTCAGTACGGCCGGGATGGTGCCGTTGTACTCGGGGGAGAAGAGCAGGAACGCGTCCGCGGCCTGCGCGGCCTCACGCAGCTTGGCCGCGGTGGCGGGGACGGTGCCCTCGACGTCGATGTCCTCGTTGTAGAAGGGAATGTCGGCCAGGCCCTCGAAGAGCACGACCTCAGCGCCCTCGGGGGCGAGCTTGACGGCCGCCTCGGCGAGCTGACGGTTGTGCGAACCGGCGCGAAGGCTGCCGACGAGCGCGAGGATGCGAACAGACATGCGAACTCCAAGGATGCTGAAACACTGCCGTTACGATCCGGACCGGGGTCCGTTTAATTTCTAGCACCTTAACCGGACCGCGGTCCAGTTTCATTCCCGATGCTTTACCCTGGCTTCATGTCCGCCGTACTGCCGCCGTTCCCGCAGTCTCAGGAGCCCGAGGGCAAGCCCCAGTTGCTGGAGGTCGGCTCCGCCCCCGACGAGCCCTGCCTGCGCGCCGACGCGGCCCGCAACCGCGCCCGGCTGCTGGAGGCGGCCACCGAGCTGATCGCGGAGCACGGGGCGGCCGGGGTCACCATGGAGGCGGTGGCCGCGGCGGCCGGCGTGGGCAAGGGGACGGTCTTCCGCCGCTTCGGCGACCGCACCGGCCTGCTGACGGCGCTGCTGGACCACTCCGCGCGGAAGCTGCAGGCCGACTTCATCGGCGGGCCGCCACCGCTGGGTCCGGGCGCACCGCCGGTGGAGCGGCTGCGGGCCTTCGGTGTCGCCGTGCTGTACCGCGCGGCCGAGCAGTTGGACCTGCAACTGGCCGCGCAGCCGGAGCCGACGCGTCGCTTCGCCCACCCCTCGTACCGCGCGCTGCACACCCATGTCGCCATGCTGCTGCGGCAGATCGTGCCGGACGCCGACTGCGATCTCCTCGCCCAGACGCTCATGGCGTATCTCGACCCCGGCCTCATCCACCATCTGACCAAGCAGTGCGGCATGCCCATGGAGCGGCTGGAGAACGGCTGGTCCGACCTGGTCACCCGCGTGACGCGCACCGAGGTGTGACCGGGCGGGGACCCTGACCCGACCGCTACGCACAGGTTCTGCAAAGATGCGGTACGTCATGGTGCAGATACCGAAAACGCCCGCGCCCGCTCTGCCCGCACAGCGCTCGGTACCCACGAGCGCCGACGTGGCCCGCCTGGCCGGCGTCTCGCGCGCGACCGTCTCCTACGTCCTCAACAACACCAGCGCCGTCCGGATCAGCGAACCCACCCGCCGCCGCGTCCACGAGGCCGCGAAGGAGCTCGGGTACGTCCCGCACGCTGCCGCCCGCAGCCTGCGCGCCGGGCACAGCCGGATGGTCCTGATGCCCGCCCCGAGCTTCCCTGTCGGCTCCCTGTACGGCCGGTTCCTCAGCGACCTCCAGCTGGCGCTCGGCCGCCTCGACTACACCGTCGTGCAGCACGGCAGCGCCGGCCTGCACGGCGACGAGGCAGCCCGCGCCTGGGCCGAGCTGCGCCCCGTCGCCGTCCTGTTCTCCGGCTCCGGCCTCGGCCCGAAGGGCGTGACGGTGCTCAAGCGCTCCGGCGCCCGGGCCGTGGTCTCGCTCGGCCCCGAGTCCGTCGAGGGCGCCCACGCCCTGCTGATGGACTACGAGGCCGTGGGGTACCGCGCGGGCCGCCACCTCTACGACCGCGGCAGGCGCCGAGTCGGCGTCGTCGTCCCCGAGGAGGACGGCCTGGAGTCCTTCTCCGCGCCGCGTCTCGAAGGGGTGCGTCGCGCCCTGCACGGCACGGACGCCACCGTGACCGAGCTGCCCCTCGCCTACGACGAGGAGTCCGCCGCGCGGCTCGCCCGCAGCTGGCGCGACCGCGGTCTCGATGCCGTGTTCGCCTACAACGACGAGTACGCGATGCTGCTGATGCGTGCCCTGCAGGACGAGGGCGTCCGCATCCCCGTCGACACGGCCCTCATCGGCGCCGACGACCTGATGCTCGGACGGCTGCTGCGGCCTAGGCTGAGCACGGTCCACATCGAACTGCCGTCCGGCCGCGACCTTGCGGAGCTGGTCGACCACGCGGTGCGCAACCCCGGCGCCGCACCCCAGACGCACAAGGTGCTGGGAGCGACGGTGGTGCACCGCCAGTCCAGCTGAGGCAGCCGGCGTCCGGCCGACGTACCGTCGAAGCCAGGGAGGCGTGGAATGCGCACGACGGTCGGCATCATCGGCGGCGGCCCCGCCGGGCTCCTCCTCGCCCGCCTGCTGCACCGCGCGGGAATCGACTGCGTGGTCCTGGAGAGCAGGACGCGCGAGTACGTCGAGCAGCGCCAGCGGGCCGGAATGCTGGAGCAGGGCACGGTCCACGCGCTGCACGAGGCCGGCGCCGCCGAGCGGCTGGACGCGGAGGGCCTGGTGCACCAGGGCATCGAGCTGCGCTTCGACCGGGAACGCCACCACCTCGACTTCCCGGCCCTCACCGGCGGCCGTACGGTGACGATCTACGCCCAGACCGAGATCGTGAAGGACCTCGTCGCGCTCCAACTCGCCGACGGACCACCGCTGTTGTTCGAGGCCGAGGCGCTCGCCGTCGAGAAGCCGGAGAGCGACACGCCCGTCGTACGGTTTCTGCACGAGGGCCGCGAACAGCTGCTGACCTGCGACTGGGTCGCCGGCTGCGACGGCTTCCACGGCATCTCCCGGGGCGCCTTCCCGGCCGGGATCAGTAACTCGTTCGCGCGCGACTACCCGTACTCCTGGCTCGGCATCATGGCCGAAGTGCCGCCGTCCGGCGACGAGTTGATCTACGCGCGGGGTGAACGCGGCTTCGCGCTGCACAGCATGCGCTCCTCGTCCGTCTCCCGGCTCTACCTCCAGGTCCCGGTCGGCACCGATCCCGACGACTGGCCCGACGGCCGCATCTGGGACGAACTCGCCGCCCGCTTCGCGATCGACGCCGACTGGACCCTGAACCGCGGGCCCATCACCGCCAAGTCCATGACGCCGATGCGCAGTTACGTCCACGAACCGATGCGCCACGGGCGGCTCCTGCTCGCCGGGGACGCCGCCCACATCGTCCCGCCGACGGGCGCCAAGGGACTCAACCTCGCCGTGTCGGACATACGGGTCCTGGCCCGCGCCCTCATCGACCTGCACCGCACAGGGAACACACAACTCCTCGACAGCTACTCCGAGTTGTGTCTTCAACGGGTGTGGCAGGCGACCCGTTTCTCCGACGACATGACTAGGATGTTGCACGCTCAACCAGACGGGGATGCGTTCGACCACCGGATGCAACTCGCACGTCTGCGCCGGATCACCGCATCCCGTCACGCTGCCGCCGAACTGGCGGCGAACTACTCGGGACTTCCGCTCCCCCAGTGAGTCCCGCCGGTGATCGAACGGAGAGTCGCACATGCCGTTGCTCGACCCCAAGGCCTGGCAGTCCCGCCCCCTGTCGGGAGACGAGTACACCGTCACCGAGCCCGCCACCGGCGACACGCTCGGCACCGTATCCCTGGCCACCGCCGAGGACGTCGCCACGGCCGCCGAGGCCGCCCGCGCCGCGCAGGCCCAGTGGGCCCGCGTCCCGCACTTCGTGCGCGCCGGGGTGCTGCGCAAGGCCGGTGACCTGTTCGCCGCACACGCCGACGAGCTGCGCGAATGGCTGGTCCGCGAGTCCGGGTCGATACCCGGCAAGGCCGACTTCGAGCTGCACGTCGCCGCCCAGGAGTGCTACGAGGCCGCCGCACTCGCCTCCCGGCCGGCCGGGCACGTCCTGCCCAGCGAGGCGCCCCGCCTGTCGTACACGCGCCGGGTTCCCGCGGGTGTCGTCGGCGTGATCGCGCCGTTCAACGCCCCGCTGATCCTGTCCATCCGCTCCGTCGCCCCGGCCCTCGCGCTCGGCAACGCGGTCGTGCTGAAGCCGGACCCGCGCACGGCGGTCTGCGGCGGGCTCTCACTCGCCGCGATCTTCGAGGAGGCCGGTCTGCCCGAGGGGCTGCTGCACATCCTGCCGGGCGCCGCGGAGGTGGGCCAGGCGCTGGTCGCCGACCCGCGGGTGCCCGTCATCTCCTTCACCGGGTCCACGGCCGCGGGCCGGGCTGTCGGCGAGGCCGCCGGGCGCCATCTCAAGCGCGTCCACCTGGAACTGGGCGGCAACTCCGCCCTGATCGTGCTGGAGGACGCCGACCTCGACGCGGTGATCTCCACCGCCGCCTGGGGTTCCTTCTTCCACCAGGGCCAGATCTGCATGACGACCGGCCGCCACCTGGTCCACCAGTCCTTGTACGAGGAGTACGTCGAGCGCCTGGCGGCCAAGGCCGACGCCCTCGCCGTGGGCGACCCGCACCGCGCCGAGGTCCACCTCGGCCCGCTCATCGACTCGGGGCAACTGGGGAAGGTGCACGGTCTGGTCGAGGCCAGCACGTCCCGGGGGGCCAAGCTCGCCGCGGGCGGCAGCCACGAGCGGCTGTTCTACCGGCCGACGGTGCTCGCCGGCGTCGACGACGCGACCCCCGCGTACACCGAGGAGGTCTTCGGACCCGTCGCGCCGGTGCGCCCCTTCACCACCGCCGACGAGGCCGCCGCCCTCGCCGCGGCGAGCTCCTACGGCCTCTCCCTGGGCATCGTCACCAGGGACGCCACCCGGGGCCTCGACCTGGCCGAGCGCATCCCGACCGGCATCGTGCACATCAACGACCAGACCGTGAACGACGAGGCCGTCGCGCCCTTCGGCGGCATCGCCGCCTCCGGCACCGGCGCCCGGTTCGGCGGCGAGGCCAACCTGGACGCGTTCACCGACGTGCGCTGGACGACGGTGCGTGGTGACGTGGCGGCGTACCCCTTCTAGAGCAGGGCGTCACTGGCTCTTCTGGTCGGCCTGCTCCTGCTGGTCGGCGACGGCCTTGTGGACCTCGTCCATGTCGAGCTTGCGGGCCTGCCCGATGACGTCCGCCAGGGCGGCCTCGGGCAGGGCACCCGGCTGCGCGAACACGGCGACACGGTCACGGACGATCATCAGCGTCGGGATCGACTGGATACCGAAGGCGGCGGCAAGCTCCGGCTGCGCCTCGGTGTCGACCTTGCCGAACACAAGGTCCGGGTTCTCCTCGGCGGCCTTCTCGTAAACGGGGGCGAACTGACGGCACGGCCCGCACCAGGACGCCCAGAAGTCGATCAGGACGAACTCGTTGTCCGTGACCGTCTCATCGAAGTTCTCCTTGGTGAGCTCCACGGTGCTGCTCATGGCGTTTTCCCTCTTCCTGGTGTCGGGGCGGTGCCGTCGGCGTCAACATGACCGTACGGCCGCGTATTCCGCGCGCGTACCCGTGTGGCCACTGCGCACACCACCCGTAAGACTGACCACATGACGGAAACGGATTCCAACGTGTACGACGTCGTGGTGGTCGGAGCCGGACCGGTGGGGGAGAACGTGGCCGACCGCACCCGTGCGGCCGGTCTGACCACCGCGGTGGTGGAGAGCGAGCTGGTGGGCGGGGAGTGCTCGTACTGGGCGTGCATGCCCAGCAAGGCGCTGCTGCGCCCGGTCATCGCCCAGGCGGACGCCCGCCGCCTGCCCGGCCTCAGTCACTCGGTACAGGGCCCCCTTGACGCGGCTGCCGTCCTTGCCCGGCGCAACGAGTTCACCGGCGACTGGAACGACGACGGCCAGGTCCAATGGCTGTCCGGCATCGGCGTTGACTTCCACCGGGGCCACGGCCGCCTCACCGGACCCCGCACGGTGGAGGTGACCGGGCCCGACGGCGCACGCCACGTGCTGACCGCCCGGCACGCCGTCGCCCTGTGCACCGGCACCCGCGCCATGCTCCCGAACCTGCCCGGACTCGCCGAGGTCAAGCCGTGGACCAGCCGCGAGGCCACCAGCGCCCAGTCCGTGCCCGGCCGGCTGGTCGTGGTCGGCGGGGGAGTGGTCGCCACCGAGATGGCCACCGCCTATCAGGCCCTCGGCTCAAGCGTCACGCTCCTCGTGCGCGGCAAGGGCCTGCTCAACCGCATGGAGCCGTTCGCCGGCGAGATGGTCGCCGAGGCGCTCACCGAGGCGGGCGTCGACGTCCGCACCGGCACGTCCGTCGAGTCGGTGACCCGTGAGAACGGCACCGTCGTGGTCGTCACCGACCGCGGCGGCCGTATCGAGGCCGACGAGATCCTCTTCGCGACCGGACGCGCCCCGCGCACCGACGACCTCGGCCTCGACACCGTCGGCCTGACGCCGGGTTCCTGGCTGGAGGTCGACGACAGCCTGCGCGTCACCGGCAGCGAGTGGCTCTACGCGGTGGGCGACATCAACCACCGTGCCCTCCTCACCCATCAGGGCAAGTACCAGGCCCGCATCGCGGGCGCGGCCATCGCCGCCCGCGCCTCCGGAGTCCCGCTCCTGGAATCCGACCCGTGGGGCGCCCACTCCGCCACCGCCGACCACGCCGCCGTCCCCCAGGTCGTCTTCACCGACCCCGAGGCCGGCTCCGTGGGCCTCTCCCTGGCCGAAGCGGAACAGGCCGGTCACCGCGTCCGCGCCGTCGACTACGACCTCGCCTCGGTCGCGGGGGCGTCGGTGTACGCCGAGGGCTACCGGGGCCGCGCCCGCATGGTCGTCGACCTGGAGCGCGAGATCCTGCTCGGCGTCACGTTCGTCGGCCCCGGCGTCGGCGAGCTCATCCACTCGGCGACGATCGCGGTCGTCGGGCAGGTGCCGATCAGCAGGCTGTGGCACGCGGTTCCGTCGTATCCGACGATCAGCGAGGTGTGGCTGCGGCTGCTGGAGTCGTACCGGGACAACTGACGTACTCAGTGGGGCAGTTCGAAGCCGAGAGCCCGCGCCGCCTCGACCGGGGCGGGCTGGGCCCAGTGCTCGGCCATCGCCTGGTTCGAGGAGAGTGAGCGCAGCTCGGCCCGGTCCAGGTAGAGCACGCCGTCGAGGTGGTCCGTCTCGTGCTGCACGATACGGGCGGGCCACCCCGTGAACACCTCGTCGACCGCGTGCCCGTGCTCGTCCTCGCCGGTCAGCCGCACCTCGGCCGGCCGGGCCACCACCGCCTGATAGCCCGGCACGCTCAGACAGCCCTCGAAGAACGCGGCACGCTCGCCGCCGACGGGTTCGTACGACGGGTTCACCAGCACCCGGAACGGCTGCGGCACCCGCCCGCGCACCAGCCGCACGTCCTCCGGCACCGGCGCCGGGTCCTCGATCACCGCGATCCGCAGCCCCACCCCGACCTGCGGCGCGGCGACTCCGACACCCGGCGCCGCATGCATGGTGACCCGCAGCGCCTCGACGAAGCGGGACAGCAGCGCCGGGTCCAGCTGGCCGTCGAAGCGCTCGGTGGGACGCCGTAGCACCGGGGCGCCGGCCGCCATGATGGGCAACGGTCCCTCGGTGGCCAGGAGTTGCTCGACCTGCTCGGCCAAGGGTGCGCGCTCGTTCGGAAGTGCCATCGCGCCAGCATGCCACGGCACCCGCGGCACTCCCCGACTCCCTTGTGACGCACGCCACTTAATACGCCCGGAACTCGACGGCCCCTTCGTCCGACTACTGGACCACAGCAGCACAGAAGGAAACGTCCCCACTCCCCGTCCCACCCCCGGAGAAGCCGCCGATGTCCACCGCTCCCGCCACCACCACGGAGGAGGCGACGCAGCCCGACGCCCCGGCGTCGCCGCCCCGCAGATGGGCACCGCTGCGCCCGCTGATCCTGCGTCTGCACTTCTACGCCGGAGTGCTCATCGCACCGTTCCTGCTCGTCGCCGCCGCCACCGGCTTCCTGTACGCCGGAGCGTTCCAGGCCGAGAAGCTCGTGTACGCCCACGAGATGTACGTCCCGGTCGGCGACGCGAAGCTGCCGATATCCGAGCAGGTCGCCGCCGCGCGCAAGGCCCACCCCGAGGGCACGGTCTCGGCGATACGGCCCTCCCCGGCCGACGACGAGTCGACCAGGGTCATGCTGTCCGGCGTCAACGGCGTCGACGCCGAGCACACGATGGCCGTGTTCGTCGACCCGTACACCGCAGAGGTGCGCGGCGCCCTCGAACAGTACGGCTCGACCGGTGCGCTGCCCCTGCGCACCTGGATCGACGAGTTCCATCGCGACCTGCACCTCGGTGAGACCGGCCGCTACTACAGCGAGCTCGCCGCCAGCTGGCTCTGGGTCATCGCGGCCGGCGGCCTGGCGCTGTGGTTCTCCCGCCGCCGCGCCCTGCGCAAGGTGCGGGGCACCAGCGGGCGCCGCCGCACGCTCGGCCTGCACGGCACCGTCGGTGTCTGGGCCGCGATCGGGTTCTTCTTCCTCTCGGCGACCGGCCTCACCTGGTCGGCCTACGCCGGCGCCAACATCGACGAACTGCGCACCTCCCTCGGCCATGCCACGCCGTCCATCTCGGCGACGGCAGGCGGCGAACACGGGGGCCACGGCGGCGCCGCCGGCACGGGCGGCAGCGGCGAGCACGGCGTCGGCCTCGACAAGGTCCTGGCGTCCGCCCGCGCCGAGGGCCTGAGCGATCCCGTGGAGATCGTGCCGCCCGCCGACGACTCGTCCGCGTACGTGGTACGGCAGGTGCAGCGCAGCTGGCCGACGAAGGGGGACTCGGTCGCCATCGACCCGGCCGGCGGTGAGGTCGTCGACGTGCTGAGGTTCGCCGAATACCCGGTGCTCGCCAAGCTGACCCGCTGGGGCATCGACCTGCACACCGGCGTCCTGTTCGGTCTGGTCAACCAGATCGCCCTCATGGCGCTCACGCTCTCGCTGATCCTGCTGATCGTGTGGGGCTACCGCATGTGGTGGCAGCGCGGCCGCGGCTCGGCGTTCGGCCGGCCGATCCCGCGCGGCGCCTGGCAGCAGGTGCCCCCGCAGATCCTGGTCCCGCTGGTGGCGGTCGTCGCCGTGGTCGGCTACTTCGTGCCGCTGCTCGGCATCTCGCTGGCGGCGTTCGTCGTCGTGGACGTCGTCCTCGGCGAGGTGGCCCATCGGCGGGCGAAGCGGGAGCCCGCGGAAGTGAACTAGGCGGGCGGGAAACCGGCCGCGAGAGCCGACGGACGAGACGAGGGGCCCGGTTCCGAGATGAACCGGGCCCCTCGTGTCGATGCCGGCAGGAGCTGCTGCTCGACCCTGCTCAGAGCTGCTCGAAGTCACCCGCGAGCGCCGAGGCGAGGCGCAGATGCGGCTCCGCCTCCTCGTCCCGGCCCTGCCGTTGCAGGGTGCGGCCCAGCATCAGCCGGGCGTAGTGCTCGACCGGGTCGCGCTCGACGACGATCCGCAACTCGCTCTCTGCGCGCCGCAGTTGGGCCGAGTGGTAGTAGGCGCGTGCCAGCAGCAGCCGGGGTCCGGTCTGCTCCGGTCCCTCCTCGACCAGCCTGCGCAGGACGCGGGCCGCGGCCGCGTAGTCCTTGGCGTCGAAGAACATCCGCGCACGCTCCCAGCGCTCGGCCGGTGCTCCGTGGTCGTAGTACGTCGTGTCCACTCGTGACCTCCTTCGAGGCCGTCAACCGAGTGCGGTGGTTCAATATTCCACTACTTCAGGCCGGGTGCGGGGACTAGCGGTTCATGGCGGCGAGCTCGGCGTCGGCCCGCTCGGTGATGAGGGTCAGCACTCGTCCGGCGGCGGCCAGGTCCTCCGTGGGGATGTCGGCGTAGACCCGGGCGGAGATGGGGGCGGTCTCGGCGGAGGTCCGCTCGTACAACTCCCGTCCGGCGTCCGTGATCCGCACCTGGGACGGCTCCTGCGGGGCCACCAGCTGGGCGGCGATCAGCTCGTCGACCACGGAGTGGGCCTCCGCGGCGTCGATCTTCAGTGCGCCGACGACGCCGTCGACGAGGTGGTCGCGCTCGACCGGGCCGTCGGCGACGTTGACCAAACGGAGGGTGACGGACTGCTGGAACGTCGCGCCATGGCGGGCCAGTACACGCTCGAGAAGCGCCCGGCTCGCGTAGTGGGCCAGAGCTATGACTCGGGGGTCGAGCAGGGGAGTGGTGGTGGTCATGACTGCTCCTTGTCGGACTCACTGTCTGGGGCAAGCGGGTCAAGAGGTGCGTCGAGCAGGACCGCGAGGTCACGGGTGAACTCCCGCGCCCGCGCGCTGTCCAGGCCGCCGAGGGGTGCCAGCAACTGCTGCAGGAGCCCGTGCACGACCTCGATCGCCTGCCGGGTCCGCTCCCGGCCCTGTTCGGTCAGCGCCAGCTGTACCGCGCGCGGGTCGCGGGGGTCCCGGGTGCGTTCGAGGAGGCCGGCGCTCTCCAGGGCGCGCGCCAGCTTGGACACGTACAGCGGCTCGAGTCCGGTGTGGTCGGCCAGGCGCCGCTGGCTCGGGCGCTCCCCCTGGCGCTGCATGCCGTGCAGCGAGGCCACCAGCGCGTACTGCGCGTGGGTGAGCCCCAGCGGGGCCACGGCCCGGTCGACCGCGACCCGCCACTTCGTGGACAGGCGCCACACCAGGAAACCGGGCGTGGCCTTCTCGGAACCCTTGCTCATGACCAGTACAGTACATGGCTACTATGTCCATGGCTACTATTTTCTCAACGGCATCCGGACAGCGCAGGGTGACGGACTGACGTGATGGCCCGGACAGGGCTAGTTTGGGCGCCATGAGCAATCTTGATCGCGAGTCGGTGCCCGCCATCTGCGGCGGCCGCGGTTTTGTCGTGGCAGAGCCCGTACGCGAACTCCTCAGCCCTCGCCGCGTCAAGCTCGGCGAATCCACCGAAGTCCGCCGCCTGCTGCCCAACCTGGGCCGGCGCATGGTCGGCGCCTGGTGCTTCGTCGATCACTACGGTCCCGACGACATCGCCGACGAGCCCGGCATGCAGGTGCCGCCGCACCCGCACATGGGTCTGCAGACGGTGAGCTGGCTGCACGAGGGCGAGGTGCTGCACCGGGACTCCACGGGCAGCCTGCAGACGATCCACCCGCGCGAGCTGGGCCTGATGACCTCCGGGCGGGCGATCAGCCACTCCGAGGAGAGCCCCAAGTCGCACGCCCGCCTCCTGCACGGCGCCCAGCTCTGGGTCGCCCTCCCGGACGGCCACCGCCACACCGACCCGCACTTCGAACACCACGCCGACCTGCCGGTCGTCACGGCGCCGGGCCTGCGGGCCACGCTGATCCTCGGCGGCCTCGACGGCGCGGCCTCGCCCGGCACGACGTACACCCCGATCGTCGGCGCCGACCTCACCCTGTCGCGCGGCGCGGACGTACGCCTCCCGCTGGAGCCGGACTTCGAGTACGCCGTCCTGTCCATGTCCGGCGAGGCGCACGTGGACGGCGTCCCGGTGCTGCCCGGCTCCATGCTCTACCTCGGCTGCGGCCGCACCGAACTCCCGCTGCGCGCCGAGTCGGACGCCGGCCTGATGCTCCTCGGCGGCGAGCCGTTCGAGGAGGAGCTGATCATGTTCTGGAACTGGATCGGGCGGTCGCAGGAGGAGATCGAACAGGCCCGCGCGGACTGGATGACCGGTACCCGGTTCGGTGAGGTGAAGGGGTACGACGGGGATCCGCTGCCCGCTCCCGAGTTGCCGCCGGTGGCGCTGAAGCCGCGGGGGAGGGTTCGCTGACCTGCGGGGCGGCACAACCCGGTGCCGTTCACCTGGTGGTGGGCAGCGGAAGGGCATCCGTGTACGCGTTCACCGGCCGGGCGACCTCCGTCACGGTACGGGCGTCGAGCGCGACCGGTGCGGAGTTCGTACCCAGGGTCCCGCCGCCGTGCCAGGTTCCCGTGACGGACACCCAGGTGTCGGCGGGCAGGTCCCGGGCCCCATGGACCCGTACCTTGACGGACTGGGCGTCTGCCGCGCAGCAACTGAGAATGAGCCGTGTCAGGTACCAGCCGTCGCCCTCCGAGCCGGGCGTGACGAAACCGGTCAACAGGACGCTGCGTCCCTCGATGCCCTGCTCGCGGTCCTGCCGCACGCGGCCGGTGAACTCGGTGAGGGTCAGGGGGACCGGCGAGGTGGCGGGCAGCGGATCGAAGTGGTCCCGCTCCTCCACCGCCTTGGAGGGTTCGCGGGAGGCGGTGTACGAGCCGAGGGCCGGAGGGGCGTAGAAGAGCAGGCTCAGGGCCGGGAGGAGCAGCAACCAGGCGACGCGGGGCACGGAGGCGTGGCTGTGCCCGTGCCCGTCGCCGTCGTGATCTTCATCGGCTTCTCCGGCCCCGTCGCCCCTGCCGCGCCTCCAGTACGACACCGTCTCCGCCGCCGCCAGCAGGAGCAGGATGGCCCCCGACGCGATCAGAAGCGGCCGCATTCCCTCCTTGACGTACCTGAGGTACACGTCGGTGAAGAGCGAGGCATGCAGCACGCCGAGGCCGCTCAGGAAGAGCAGGGACACCTGGAACAGTGGTCTCACAGCAGCACTTCTCCGATCAGCACGCTGCACAGGATCGCCACGACGGTCGTGGCGGCGGAGAAACGGACCGCGAAGGCCCGGCCGAACGTGCCCGACTGAAGGGCGATCAGTTTCAAGTCGACCATTGGCCCGACCACCATGAACGCCAAGCGCGCGAGAGGCGAGAAGCCGGTCAGGGAAGCCGCCACGAACGCGTCGGCCTCGGAGCACACCGAGAGCAGGATGGCGAGCCCGGCCAGGAACACCACGGACAGCCAGACGGAACCGGAGAACGCCTCGAGTACCGAGCGCGGCACCGCCACGTTGAAGGTGGCCGCCGCCATGGCGCCGAGGACCAGAAAGCCGCCCGCGTGCAGGAAGTCGTGCTGGAAACCGCGCCGGAACTCCGTCCAGCGGCTGTGCCCCGGCCGGTGCCCGGAGTGCCGTACGGCGGGCCGCAGCCATTCCTCGCGGCCGAACCGGAGCCACAGCCAGCCCATCACGGTGGCGGTGGCGAGCGAGGCGAGCAGCCGGGCCAGCACCATGGCGGGGTTGCCGGGGAAGGCGATGGCCGTGGCGGTCAGTACCACCGGGTTGACCGCGGGGGCCGACAGCAGGAACGCGAAGGCGGCGGCCGGGGTGACGCCCCGACCGATCAGACTGTTCGCCACCGGTACCGACGCACACTCGCAGCCGGGCAGGACGACTCCGGCGGCGCCGGCGACCGGGACGGCGAGCGCGGGCCGCTTCGGCAGTACCCGGCTGAACACCCGCGCCGGGACGAACGCGCTGATGGCGCCGGACAGGGCCGTGCCCAGCAACAGGAACGGCAACGCCTGCACGGTGACGGCGAGACACACCGTCCGCCATGCCTGTACGGCCGGTGTCTGCAACCACCCGCCGCTCAGGAAGAGCACCACGTCGAGAAGGATGACCGCCCCGACCAGCAGGAGCATCCCGGACCGGAGCCGTTCCCGTATCGGACTCTCGTCGTCCGTCTCGGTGACCGCCTCCGTCTCGGTCTCCTCGGTCCGTTGTTCTGTTCTCTGCACGCCCGCCCCGCATGTCTGATGCCGAATGCCGGGTCGAACATAGCGGGCGCACCGCAGCGACACAGGCCTCCCCCCGCAGCCGTGGCACGCGAGCTGGGCGTCCAGGGCGTCCGCCGGAGCGGACGCCCTGTCACGGCTGACTCAGGATGAGCTGACCGGTGCCTCGCCCGTCTCGTCGGCGACGCCGATGTCCAGGAGCGCGATTTTGGTCGTTCCGAGGTAGACGAGGCTGGAGGAGTCGAAGACCCAGGTGGAACCCTCGGGGGCGTCCTCGAACGTGAGGCCGACACCCTTCCGCCCCGCGGCGTCCTTGACGTGCTCCACCACCTGCGCGCCCGGGAGCTTGGCCATGGCACGGTAGAGCGCGGCGCTCAGATCGGGCAGCAGGGTGGCGTTGTCGATGATGGCTCCGATGTTCTGAAGTGCGATTTCCAGGCGGCGGTTCGGTGGCATCCGGGTGTCGTCGCTGTAGAGCCGCTTCAGCAGCGCGTCGGGATCGGTGGGCAGGGCCTGAAGCTGCCGGAAGGTCAGGTAGCCGGCGCCGTACATGGCCATGGTCATCTCCTTGGAGGGGTCGTCCACCGCGACGCCCCTCCTCAGCCCCGACCGCTTGCCGTCCACGGAATCCCACTGCTCGCTTCGGACGGCTCCCTTGTACTGCTCCGACTCGCCGGTCCCCTTGCGCTTCGCAAGCTCCGCGGGATCGTTGAACTGGACACCCAACTCGGCGGCCGATCCCTGGGACTTGGTGTAGATGTACTGGTCGTCACGGACCGTTGCCGCGGGACGATTGGCGGCCGCCAGGGCTATCCGGTCCAGCAACTGCGTGGCGCTCCCGTGGTCGCCCGCGGTGGTACCCGCGGCAGGGGCACCGGACTTGTCGTCGTCCGCGCTGTCGACCGCCATCACGCCCAGGCTCACGGCGACGGCCAGTGCCAGCGGCGCCGCGACGAGAACGAGGCGCCGCCTGAGGCGTCGAGGTGCGGAGGGCGCAGGGGGCGTGTCGGTCGCACCCGTCCGCTCGTGGGCGGTCTGCTCGGTGATGTGCTCCATCAAGGATTCTCTCAGGACGCGGTGGCGGTCCTGCGCGAGTGCCGGGCGGCCCGGTGCGGGCAGCATCTCGGCCAGGTCCCGGTGGTCGGCGGGCTGATCGCGTCGTCGCGGGTTGGTGTTCATCGCTTCTCCTGCGTGGACCGAGCCGCCTGGTGGCGGCCACCCGGTATCTGTCCGTCCGCGGCCGGGCGTTGCCTTCCACGCTGCCCGGGACCGCCTCGCCTGCCGCCGACACCGCCGCTGCCGCCATCGCCGCCCATGACGTTCAGGCCGCCGGTGCCGTCCGCCCCGCCGTCGAGTTCGAGCTCGGTGAGCTTGCGCAGGCGTTTCCTCGCGCGCGAGAGCCGGGCCCGCACGGTGCCGACGGCGACCCCGAGGGCCTCGGCCACCGTGGCGGCGTCCAGGCCCTCCCATACGCACAGCGTGAACACCTCGCGTTCCCCGCGGCGCATGGTGCTCAACGCCTTCCGTGCGGCGGCCAGTTCCTCCGCGTCGAGCAGTCGCTGTGCCACCTCGTCGGCGACATCCGGCACAGGGTCGGGGGGCGGGACTCTGATGAGCGCCGCCTGGTGTCTTCGTGCCGCCCGCGCCATATTGCGCGTGACGTTGGTCGCTATCCCCAGCAGCCACGGGCGCAGGCTGTCATCACCGGGAAGCACCCGCTCGCGCAGCCGCCATGCCTCCAGAAAGGTCAGCGACACGGCGTCATCGGCCATGACCCAGTTGCCGGTCATCCGCACGGCGTGCCGGTAGACCACCGAAGCGTGCTCGTCGAAGAGTTGTCTGAACGCATCCGGATCTCCGGCCCGCACACGGGCGCGCAGTGAAATCTCCACACTCCTGCCTGTCCGCTGCGCCGACCACGTTGCGGTGATCCGGGTCACAGCATGGCCGAACCGGCCTCGCCACCGCCCCAGTATCGGGCAGGTCAGGCGGCGCAGCAGAGCACCGCAGGGTCGGTCGTGGCCGAGGCGCGAGCCACGGTCGCCTGCACCGGGCGGGCGGTGCAGGCGGTGGCTGCGGCCTGCGAACGGTTCCGCGCGAAGACGACGAGACGGAGCACCGCGAACCGTGCGACGCCGGCGAGCGCGGAGGCGGACAGGTAGACGACCTGCTCGAGCATCGCACCGGGGGCCGCCACCAGCTGGTGCAGCACAAGCATCGCCACGCAGGTCACCGCGTACGCGGCCGCCGCGGACCCGGCCGACTGCACATGCTGACGCCAGGTGGCGCGCCCGCCCGCGCCGAAGGTGAAGCGGGCGTGCAGTTCGGTGGCCAGGAGCGTGGAGACCACGGTGACCAGAGCGTTGGCGAAGGCCCAGGGGAGCCAGGAGGCGAGGGCCGCCACGGCGAAGCTGGACGCGACCCCCACTCCGCCGCCGCAGAACACGAAGCGGGCGAAGGCGGTGAAGGCGCTGGGTGCCGCTTGCTGCCGGCTCTGTGCTGTCTCCATGGTCCGACCCCTTTTGACTCACGTCGCGAAACGCGCATCCCTCGGCTGCTAGGCCGACAGGTGCCCCCTGTGGTGCCATGATGGCACACCTATGGCGCCATGTGGAGTCAATTTATGGCGCCGTCGGTGATGTCGGCGGTGTCACGGTGGGTGCGATCCATCTGCCGTGCCGAGGGGCATGGGCTTTGAGTGGGTCACGTGGTGCCAGTGGTTGCGCCAGGCAGGCGCGACGCCAGGTGGTGCCGTGTCGGCCGGTCTGGATGCCCGCGTGTTTGCGCAGGTCGCGGTCGGCGAATCGGCTCGGTCCGCATTCGTTCCCCTCGTGGACTTGCGCATGGCGCCATAGTGGTGCCATCGTGGCGGCATGGACCTCACCCCGTATGTCGACACCCTCCGCCGCGAACTCGCGGTGGCTGCCGAAGCCGGCGGCGACGAAGCCCGGGAGCTGGCCGCGAGGCTCACCGCTCCCCTGGAGTCGGCGACCCGGCTGACCATGCTCAACGTGCTCTCCGCCGCGATGGACGAGATCACCCGCGAACTCGCCCCCGGCTCGGTCGACGTACGGCTGCGCGGGCTCGACCCCGACTTCGTGGTGACGCCGCCGCCCACCTACGGCGACGCCCCCGCGGAACCGGCCGCGCCCGTCGAACCGTTCAAGGCCGCGGCGCCGACATCGACCGACGTCGACGAGGGAGGCACCGCTCGCGTGAACCTGCGTCTGCCGGCCCACCTCAAGGCCCGCGCCGAGGAGGCCGCCGGTAGGGAGGGTCTCTCGGTCAATGCGTGGCTGGTGCGCGCCGTGTCGGCGGCGGTCGACGGCGGAACCCGGCCGCGTACGCCGGAGAAGACCAAGACCGTCGGGCAGAGCTTCACGGGCTGGGTGCGCTGACCGCGCCCCGCCCGCACCGATTCGCTCGCACTGCTTCACCCGCACCGCCCAACCCGAACCACTTCACCCACACCGCGTCCCACCAGCGGGGACGGCCCAAGGACTCATGAGGACGGGACAGCCATGCCTTCTTTCGACACTCCCGAAGCGATCTCGGTCACCGCGCGTGTGGAGGCCGGTTCCATCCAGTTCGTCGCGAGCGACCGCCTCGACACCGTCGTGGAGGTGCAGCCCCGCGACCCGAAGAGGGAGCCGGACGTGCGGACCGCCGACCACACCGAGGTCACGTACGTGAGCGGCGTACTGACCCTCAGGACTCCCAAGGCCAATCTCTTCGGCCTGGGTCGCACCGGCGTGGTCGACGTGACCGTCGAACTGCCCGCGGGTTCCCACGTCGACATGACCGGCGCCTGGGCCCAGGTGCTCGGTGCGGGCCGGCTCGGCGAGGTCCGTGTGAAGACCTCGGTCGGCGACATCCGCCTCGACACGACCGGCCCGGTGAAGCTCACCGCGTCGCACGGCTCGATCACCGTGGACCGGGTCGAGGGCATGGCCGAGATCACCAGCAGCACCGGCAACGTGCGCGTCGGCACCGTCGATGGCCCTGCCGTCCTGAAGAACTCGCACGGCACCACGACCGTCGGCGCCGTCACCGGCGAACTGCGGCTGAGCGGCGCCAACGGCGGCATCGACGTCGCGCGCGCCGAGGCATCGGTCACCGGCACCGCGACCAACGGCTACCTGCGCGTCGCCGAAGTCGCCCGCGGTGAAGTCCAGTTGGAGACCTCCAACGGCGTCATCGAGATCGGTATCCGCGAGGGCACCGCCGCCTGGCTCGACGTCAGCTCCAACCGCGGGCAGGTACGCAACGCGCTCGCCGAGTCCGAGGCGCCGGAGCAGACCGGGGACACGGTCAGGGTCCACGCGCGGACCAACTGGGGCAACATCGACATCCGCCGCGCGAAGGTCTGAGCGCCGCATCCCAACCGGCCCTGTCTGAAGCTCACTTCAGCCGGACATCAGGCTTCGCGTCAGCCGTCACATCAGCCATCACATCAGCCTTCAAACGGAGGGCCCCATGCCTTCATCTGTCATGCCCACGTCCAGGACCGTCGACGGTCAAGCGTCGGCCGCCGCCGTCTCCGCCGTCGGTCTGCGCAAGTCCTACGGCGACAAGCTCGTACTCGACGGCATCGATCTGCGGATCCCGGTCGGGTCCGTGTTCGCGCTGCTCGGTCCGAACGGGGCCGGTAAGACCACCGCCGTGAAGATCCTGTCCACCCTCATCACCGCCGACGGCGGACAGGCCCGGGTCGCGGGTCACGACCTCGCCGCCGACCCGCAGGCCGTACGTGCCGCGATCGGCGTCACCGGGCAGTTCTCCGCCGTCGACGGCCTGATCACCGGCGAGGAGAACATGCTCCTCATGGCGGACCTGCACCACCTGTCCAAGCGCGAAGGACGGCGCGTCGCCGCCGAGTTGCTGGAACGCTTCGACCTCACCGAGGCCGCGAAGAAGCCCGCCTCCACCTACTCCGGCGGCATGAAGCGGCGCCTGGACATCGCCATGACCCTGGTCGGCAACCCGCGGATCATCTTCCTCGACGAGCCGACCACCGGCCTCGACCCACGCTCCCGGCACAACATGTGGCAGATCATCCGCGCACTCGTCTCCGGCGGGGTCACCGTCTTCCTCACCACGCAGTACCTGGAGGAGGCCGACGAACTCGCCGACCGTATCGCCGTGCTCAACGACGGGAAGATCGCCGCCGAGGGCACCGCCGAAGAGCTCAAGCGGCTCATCCCCGGCGGACACATCCGGCTCCGCTTCACCGACCCCGCCACCTACCAGCACGCCGCCACCGCACTGCGGGAAGCCACCCGAAACGACGAGGCCCTCGCCCTGCAGATCCCCAGCGACGGCAGCCAGCGCGAGCTGCGCTCCATCCTCGACTGGCTCGACGCCGCCGGCATCGAAGCCGACGAACTCACCGTCCACACCCCCGACCTCGACGACGTCTTCTTCGCCCTGACCAGCGGCACCGCCATCCCCAACCAGCCCAACCAGCCCAACCAATCCAAGGAGAACGTCCGATGAGCTCCCTCTCCCTCGCCGTACGCGACTCGTCGACGATGCTGCGCCGCAACCTCCTGCACGCCCGGCGCTACCCCTCCCTCACCCTGAACCTGCTGCTCACGCCGATCATGATGTTGCTGCTCTTCGTCTACATCTTCGGCGATGTGATGAGCGCCGGCATCAGCGGCGGTGCCGACCGCTCCGCATACATCGCGTATCTCACTCCGGGCCTGGTGCTGATGACCATCGGCAGCACCACGATCGGCACCGCGGTGTCCGTCTCCAATGACATGACCGAGGGCATCATCGCCCGTTTCCGCACGATGGCCATCCACCGCGGCTCCGTGATCATCGGACACGTCATCGGGAGCGTGCTGCAGTCGATCATCAGCGTGGTCCTTGTCGGCGCCGTCGCCGTGGCCATCGGCTTCCGCTCCACCGACGCCACCGTCCTGGAATGGCTCGCGGCGTTCGGACTGCTGGTGCTCTTCGCCACGGCGCTCACCTGGATCGCGGTCGGCATGGGCCTGATCAGCCCGAACGCCGAAGCGGCGAGCAACAACGCCTTGCCGCTGATCTTCCTGCCGCTCATCTCCAGCACCTTCGTGCCCATCAACGCCATGCCGGGCTGGTTCCAGCCGGTCGCCGAGTACCAGCCGTTCACCCCGGCCATCGAGACGCTGCGTGGGCTGCTGCTCGGCAGCGAGATCGGCCACAACGGATGGCTGGCCGTGGCCTGGTGCCTGGGCCTCGCGGTGCTCGGCTACTTCTGGTCGACCTCGAAGTTCAACGACGACCCGAAGTAGGGAGAAGCCGCTCGCGGGCCGCGGCCGGCAACTCCTCTCGCTCCAGGGCGGCGTACTCCGACACAGCGTCGGGGTACGCCGTACCTGTCGTTGCGGGAGATGGCCGCGAGGTCACGGGGCACGGTCGAGGCCGCCCGGCGCATCGGCCGTCGTCCCCGGGCCGGACGACGCGGCCGGCAGGGGCGGTAGGCCCGTGGCGAGGTCCGGGAGGAGGACGGGCTCCAGGCGGATGCGGTCCTGGGCGGCCAGGCGGCGCTCCAACTGCGGGGGCCGGTAGCTCGTGTCCCGGTCGTAGCGTTCCTTGGCGGGCACCGACAGGAACTCGTTGCCGTCGGGCACGCCCTCGGTGTCGACCGCTTCTCCGATCGGCCGGTGCCAGGGCTTGGCCAGCCGGTACAGTCCCGTCCGTGAGTTGTGCAGGTCGCCCACGGCGTCCGGCCGTACCCGGAAGTCGATGCTCTGCTCGGGCTTCATCACCCTGGGCCCGGCGGCGCTGAGCGCGTCGGTGTCGAACTGCAGCCCATATCGGCGGGCTTGATCGACCATCCACAGCAGGGGGATGTCCGACAGCCCCGTCTCCTTGTAGCCGCCTCCGACATCGCAGTGCACCCCGGAGAACCAGACCTGCTTGAGCTCCTGGCCCTGCTCGGCTGCACCCGGCTGCTGGTGCCACAGCGCCGGCTGGAACGCGGAACGCCGCTCGTCGATGGCCAGCGCGTGGAAGGCCGCCCCGACCCAACTGCTCAACTCGGTGTTGTGGAACGCCCAGCGGCGGTTGAACCGGTGGGCAGCGGGCTGGAGCCACGAAGCGCCGGGATCGGGGATGCCGAGGCTGCCGACCGTGTCCCACACCCCGATGAAACGGATCTCCGACTCGCGCGCGTACGAGCGGCGGAACAACGTGGCTGCCGCGCCGTTCGGTTGCTCGATACGGTCTCGGTACAGGGCCCAGGCTTCCGGGATCCGGTCGGCGTGCTCCGGGCGAAGGATGCCGCCGTTGCGCACCAGTCCCGCGAGGCTGCGAGCGGTGAACGCGCCCCGGCTGAAGCCGAAGAGGAAGAGTTCGTCGTCGGGCTCGTACGTCTCCACGAGGAACCGGTAGGCGTCGACGACGTTCCGGGACAGACCCACGCCGAACGCGCCCCCGCGCAACCGCTCCCGCCGTCGCGTGCCCACACCGCTGTGGTAGTGGACACGCTGCTCCTTCCCGGCGGTGAACCCCGGGAGCACGGACAGGGCGACCTTGGCGACGTTGGTCTTGCTCGGTTGGTCGGCGAAGTTCCATGTGCCGTCACAGCAGACGACCAGACGCTTGGCCATGACCATCCCTCCTCGCGAGAGCGCGGAGCGGCGCACAGCACCACTTCCAGGTTCCCACCACTCGAGGGGTCGCGCCACGTGACAGAGGCTCGCGCGACGGGACGTACGTGAATTCATCCCGGTCGGCGAGGGCACTTGGCCTGCATGCACGGCATGCGAGGAAGGGCGCTGGGCGTACGGCCCCGTGTCAGGGCCGCGGTGGAAGCGGTTCGGCGGGTGTTTGCGGAGCCGGGGCGTGAGCGGGATCTGGCGATGCAGGCGGCCAAGGCTGCGCCGGCGGCGTGTGTGGCGTGGGCGGTGGCGGGCTGGTGGCTGCAGGCGCCGATGGCGTTCATCGCGCCGTGGGTGGCGATCGTGCTGGTGGAGTCGACGGTGTACCGGTCGATCGCGCACGGGCTGCAGCAGCTGGCGGCCATCGCCACGGGAACGGTGGTGGCCACCTGCGTAGCCCTGCTCCTGGACTCCCCGATGGCGGCCATGGCGCTGGTGCTGCCGGCCGTCGTGCTGCTGGGTAACTGGCGGCGCCTGGGCAGCCAGGGCGTCTACGCGGCCACGGGTGCCCTCTTCGTACTGACAGGTGGGCCGATCACGATCACCTCGTCGGCGGCACGGATCGCGGAGGCGGTCTTCGGCGCGTTCGTCGGTATCGCCGTCAACGCGCTGATCCGGCCTCCGGTGTATCTGCGCAGTACCCGTGCCGCGCTGGAGGACGCGGCCGGCGAGGCGCAGGAGATCCTGGAAATCGTGGCCGACCGGCTGGCCGCCGACGAGTGGGGCTCCCACGCGGCCGGTTCGCTGCACGAGCGTGCGCTGCGCCTCTGGTGCCTGGTGGACCAGGCACACGCGGCCGTCGGCTGGAGCCGGGAGAGCCTGCGCGTCAATCCCCGCCGCCGCAGCCGCCTCGTCTCACAGCCGGGCCAGGACTACGACGACGCGGTCACCGTCCTCGACTACGTCGCCGTCCACACCGCGGGCGTCACCCGGGCCGTGCTGGAGTCCTCCGGTGACGATCGCAAGGGTTGGCGACCGGGCCCGCACGCCGCGAGGCCGTACGCGGACTTCCTGCACAGCAGCTCCCGCGCCATCGGGCTCTACACCCGCAGCCGGTTCGCCCCCGGCGGGCAGGACCAAAAGGCCGAGCAGCAGCTCCGTGAGGTGGTCGAGGACCTGAACCGCGCCTTGGACGATCTACGGCAACGGCTGCTCGGCGCGGCCCCCGACGACCCCGACACCCTGGCGACGTACGGCACGCTCCTCACCCAGGCCCACCGCCTGGCCCACCAACTGGTCGGGCACTGACGGTGGGCGGGGACGGAGGCGACTACGGCCGGCCTGGGCGGCGCACCCCGGCTACTTCCGCCAGGCCCAGTGCATGCAGTCCAGGCCCCTTGGGTTGTTCAGCTCCAGACTGAGGCTGGTGCCCGTGCCCTGGAGGGTGGTGAGGGAGCAGGTGTCGCCGTTGCGCAGGCCGGGCCAGTGGACCGAACCCAGGCCCAGTTCCCGGACCGCGTCGGTCGCGGCCCGGATGTGGGCGAACCTCGCTGAAGCCGTCGACCGGGCCGTTGTAGTCAAGGCCGGAGGTCATGGTCGCGCCGAACTCGTCGAGCACGGTGCGCGCGGCGCAGTCGCCGATCCGCTCCTTGAAGTCCTGCTTCCAGCCGTCGGTCGTGGACGGACCCGAGGGCACGACCGCGTCGTCGGCGTAGTTGTCGCGCGGGTCGGCCCAGTTGACCCCGCGGAAGTCGCTGACGGGCGGCGGCGGGATGTGGCGTGCGGCGGACGCGGGGGAGGCGAGGGCATCGCCGAGCATCGTGACACCGGCCAGCAACGCCCCCGCGCCGACCCTCACGCCGACCCCGCCACGGGCTGCGCGACGGACCCTCCAAGCCCGTCGCGCGCGGGCGTCAGGTCGACCAGACCACGCTGCCGTTGTGCACGATGACGACCTTGGCGTCGGCCCGCAGGACCAGCTGGGCGCCCTCGCGGCCCCAGGTCTGGGAGGCCCAGATAGGGCGGTCCTCGGCGTTGTGGATGACCAGGTTGCCGTCCGGCTGGAAGATCGCCCGGTGGTTCTGGCCGAAGGTCATGGATGCCCAGATGGGCTTGCTCTGCTCGTTGTAGACGACGAGGTTGCCATCGGTCTGCATGACCATCCGGATGCGGTTGGTGGTCCAGGCCTGGTTGACCTCCAGGACGCTGGTCGCGAAGACGCTCTCGGTGCTCCAGTTCGGCTGCGGGCTCGCCTTCGGCTTCGGCTTCGGTTTCGCGGGAGCGCTGGTCCTGCTCGGCTCCGGGGAGGGCGCGACGGGCGGGGGAGCGACGACCTTCGCAGGCTCGCTCTGCTTCGGCTTCGCCTTCTTCGGGGACGGACTGGGCTTCTCGGCCACGTAGTCGTCAAGCGCGGCGGGGGCGGAGTTCGGGTTCAGGACGGTGTCGGAACCCGCGGCCGGGCCCTTGGAATCGCCGGGCCCGTCGTCCTTCGCGCTGCCGGCCAGCAGCAGCGGTACGGCGATGAGGACCGCGCCGGCTATCGCGGCACCCGCCAGGACCGGCTTGCGGGGGCGTCCGCCGCGGACGCCGGTGTCGGTCCTGGTGCCCGGGGGCGTCGTCCCGACTGCCGCGGCGACCGCGACGCGCTCCTCGGGCGCCTCCGTCGTGCCGGCTGCAGCCGCCGTCGCTCCTGCGGGCGGGGTAGCGGCTTCGGCGGTCTCGTCCGCGGGCGGCGCGGTGGCGGTGGTCGCACCGGTCGGGGTGGTGCCGGACTCCGCCTCGGGGGCTCCGGCCGTGCTCGGTGCCGCCTCGTCCGGTGCGGAGGGCGTGGGCGGTAACCCGGCCTCCCCTTCGCGGGCGGCGGCCGCCTCCGCGTTCGCGCCGGGGGTCTGCTGCTGGGGGGACATGCGGTACTCCTCCTCGGTGGCGGAGCTGTCGGTGGTGTGCAGGGCCCGCGCGACGGCCGGCTGGACGAACGCCCGGAAGCCCGGCGGGTGTTGGTCGGGTGCCGCGCCGGGACCAACCGGTTCGCCCGGTCCCGGGAGCCGAGTTCCACAAGACCCCGCCGCGGTGGCGGCCGCAGGCCGGTCCGACGCCCTTCCGAGCTGCGCGCGGTCTTCCCGTACGGCCCCGGCCCGGACGTCCGGCCGGAAGGCGCCGTATGCCGACCGGACCGATGGCGTGCCCCAACTTAGCCTGTACCGGGGGCGATCAGCCGCCCCACCCGCCCCAACTCTCCCGTCGCTTTGTCCGCCCACGCCTCCCTGCTCCCGGAACGTCCCCCGACCGGGCAGCAAACGGGCGCGCGGGCGCCCGATACGGACCTTGCCCGAACCGCCACGGACGAGCCTCGTGTGGCATCCTGTTGGCGCCCCGAGTTGATCAGTGTCGGCGCGCGTCCATGCCGTTCGACACTCAAGTATTCGTAGGGACACAAGAGTTCAGGTGGAGATGCGGCCCGGACAGCGGCAGGAGGGCGGGCGCGACGCCCGGCCCGTGGTGCCCGACGGCTCCGGTGCCACCGCCGCTTCGGAGTCACCCGGCGCCGACTCGGTCGAAGCCACCGACACCCCGGAGATACCCGAGGCCGTGCAGGCCGCCGCCCGCCGGGCGCCGGGGCACTGGATCGGCGTGGTGGACCCCGAGTGGACCGATGAGCGGCCGCCGCCCGAGTGGGCGGTGCTGGGGGAGTGGCAGTCGGACGAGAGCGGGAGCGTGGGGGGCTACCGCGCCAACCCGGCGTACCGGCCCTCCGCCCGAGTCCTCGGCTGGCCCGAGCCCACCGACCCGGTGGACGCCGCGGCACAGCGGGCCGCCACCGGCTACGGCTCGGTGGACGAGGCCCTCGCGGCGCTCGCCGAAGCGGACATCACGGTGGTGCGCGGACCGGACGGCGGGCCGCTCACGGCCGCCGGGCGGGACGGGGCGCCCGTGGTGCTGTTGTTCACCTCACCGGCGCACGAGTTCATGTCCACGGCACTTCGGCATGACACGCTCCCCGCCCGGGAGTTGGCCCGTTCCCTGACCGGTTCGGGCACCTTGCTGATGGTCAACGCCGGGGCCGCGGCCCCCTTGCTCGTCCCGGCGGACCGTCTCCTCGGCCCCGAACGAGGGCCGGGTGCCGAGGGCGCGCCCGCGGCGGACGCAGCGGCGGAGGAGGGCTACGGCGCCCGCTCCGGCCCGGCGGACCGTGCCGGTCCCGTGACCGCGGTCCCCTCCGCAGCCCGCACCGACAACTCCCCTGAACCCTGGCCCCACATCACAGGGAGGACCCCGTGACGCGTCCGGTCCAGCACACCCCCACCTCCCCGCGGTCGGAGTCCGGCTCCGACGGCGAGGAGACGGCCGCGACCGCCGCCATCGCCGTGGCCGCCTCAGCCACCGAGCCCGCGCCCGAGCCCCAACCCGAGCCCGCAGAGGCGAAGGCCGGGACCGAGGCCGAAGCCAAGGCTGCCGAGGCGGAGGAAACGACCGTAGAGAGCAGGGCCACCGAGACCGGGGCCGAGGCGGGGACCAACCCTGAGGGCGGGGCCGACTCCGGCAGCCGGTCCGAGTCCGAGGCCGAAACCGACCCCGGTGCCGCGGCGGCGGCCAAGAGCCGGCTGCCCGCACTCGTACGGACCATGACCGCGACCGCCATCGACCGGCCGCAGCAGGAGGCCGGCCAGGTCGGGCGGCCGGGCAGGGCGGCGCTGGCCGGGGCCGCGGTCGCCGGGGCGCTGCTCGTGTCGGTGCCGTTCCTGGTACTCGCCGGCGGCGACGACAAGGACAACAAGACGGCCCCGGCGGGAGGAACCGTACTCGGCGGCGGTTCGCCGGAGGCACCGGGCGACTTCGTGGTGACCAAGCCCGACGCCAGTGCCTCGGGCGACGGCAAGAAGGAGTCCGCCAAGCCCGACAAGCCGGTGAAGGAAGCTCCCGCGGGCGCCCCGGCGCAGAACTCGGGCAAGGACACGTCGAAGCAGGACGCCGGCCGGAAGGACAGTCCCCAGGGGGACGCGGGCGAGAAGGACCCCGAGAAGACCGGCGGAGGGAGCAAGTCCGGCGGCGACGACAAGCCCGCCAACACCGGTTCGGGCGTCACGTTCAGTGCCCCGGTCTCGCTGCGCAGCCATCTCTCCGGCCGCTGCATCGACGTACCGAACGCCGAGTTCGGCGACGGCAAGAAGCTGTTCGTGTGGGACTGCAACAACGGTCCCGCGCAGCGGTGGCAGTTCGCCTCCGACGGCACCGTCCGCATCAACGGTCTGTGCCTGGACGTGGCCAACGCGAACTACAACGACGGCACTCCCATCCAGATCGCCTTGTGCAGCGGCAACGCCGCCCAGAAGTTCGTCCTGAACGAGCGGCACGACCTGGTCAACACCGTCGTCGGCAAGTGCGTCGACATCAAGGACAACAACCGGGGCAACGGGGCCTGGCTGCAACTGTGGACCTGCGCCGGCACCGACAACCAGAAGTGGAGCGTCTGACCGGACGCCCGCAGGCCGAGAACACCGCTCTCGGCATCCGTCGCCCCGAAGCCGGGGCATGATGGCACGGTCGGCCCGCCGACACGCGCCGCCGACGAGGGGGGCGCCCGCAGAAGACGCCGCCGGAACAAGGAGGTTGGTGCGTGTCGCGCCAGGTACTGAAGGTCGGTCCGGGGGACCGGGACCGCTACCGGACGATCGGTGAGGCACTCGCGGCCGCCCGTACCGGTGCGCTCATCAGCGTCCGGCCCGGGACGTACGCGGAGAACCTGGTGATCAACACCAGGGTCACCCTCACCGCCGCCGAAGGGCGGGGCACGGTCGAGATCCGGCCGCGTTCGGGCAGCGTGCTCGCGCTGCGCGCCGACGCCGTGATGCTCTCCGAACTGACCCTGCGCGGCGGCGACGCCGAACTGCCCGCCGTGGACGTGCGGCGCGGGCAGGCCGCGCTCGACGGCTGCGAGGTCGTCGGCGCCGCCTGGACCGCGATGCTGGCCGGGGGCACCGGTTCGCTGGCGCTGCGGGACTGCCGGGTGAGCAACCCGCAGGGCGCGGGCATCGTCGTCACCTCGACCACGCCCACCACCGTGGAATCCTGCACGCTGGAGCACCTGGGCACCAGCGGCCTCGTCCTCGCCGAGCAGGGCGAGGCCCGCATGCGCGGCTGCACGGTGCGCGACGCCCGCGGCAACGGCCTCCTCGCCAACGGCGATTCCCGCGGCACCGTCGAGGACTGCGACATCTCCTCCACCGACAAGCCCTCCCTCGCACTGGAGCAGAACTGCTCCCTCACGGTGATCCGCACCGTGGTGCACGACACCAGCACCGGCGTGCACCTGAGCAGCGCGGGCCGTACGACGCTGGATGACGTCCGCGTCACCGGGGCATCCGGCAACGGGATCGCGCTGGCCGCCGGCACCGACCCGGTGCTGCGCCGCTGCCGCGTCTCGCGCACCCGCGGCCAGGGCGTGCTGGTCACCGACCGGGCCCGCGGCACTTTCGAGGACTGCTGGGTGGACGGCGCGCAGGGCGCCGCGGTGCGCGTCGCGGGGGCCGCATCCCCGGCACTGACCGGCCTGACGGTCCGCGACTGCGAACAGACCGGGCTGCTCCTGGAGGAGGACTCGGCGCCCGAGCTGGACCGCCTGGAGGTGATCGGCGGCGCGCCCGCGGTCTCCGTGCGCGGCGGCGCCAACCCGCTGCTGCGCCGGGCCCGGCTCGTGGAGCCCGCCGGCGACGGGATCGTGGCCGGCAAGGACGCCCGGGGCCGCGCCGAGGACTGCGAGATCGTACGGCCGAAGGGCGCGGGTGTGCGCGTCGGCTCCGGCAGCACCCTCTACCTGGCCGGCGGCGGCGTCTCCGACACCGCCACCAGTGGCCTGATCGTGGAGGACGGCGGCAACGTCACCGTCCGCGACTTCCGCGTCGAGATATCCGGCGAGGAGGGCGTGGTGGTCGCCGCGGGCGGCGAGTTGACCGCCAACCGCACCACCGTGCACGCCGCTCAGGGCCATGGCTTCCTGCTCCGCGAGGGCGCGCTCGCCTCGCTCAGCGGCTGCGAGGTCTCCGGCGGTGCCCAGGACGGCTTCCGGGTGGAGTCGACCGCGCCGGTCTCGCTGGTGAACTGCCTCGCCCGGGAGAACGAGGGCGGCGGCCTGGTGCAGACCGTGCCCGGCGAACGGCTCGCCGTGGACGGCCTGAACAGCACCGGCAACGGCAAGCGGGATGCCTGGGGCACCGGCAGCGCCGAGAACACCGACCCGGCCGGCTCCGGCGCCGCGGACGCACCTGCGCCGGACCGCGCGGACGGCCCGCTCGGCGCCCTGAACGCGCTGATCGGCCTGGAGAACGTCAAGCAACAGGTGGGCACGCTGGTCAACCTGACCCAGCTCGCCCAGCGCCGCGAGCAACTCGGCATGTCCGCCCCGCCGATGAGTCGGCACCTGATCTTCGCCGGCCCGCCCGGCACGGGTAAGACCACCGTCGCCCGTCTCTACGGGGCGATCCTCGCCGAACTGGGTTCGCTGCGCAGCGGACACCTCGTGGAGGTCTCCCGCGCCGACCTGGTCGCGCAGGTCGTCGGCGGTACGGCGATCAAGACCACCGAGACCTTCCAACGCGCCCTCGGCGGCGTGCTGTTCATCGACGAGGCGTACACGCTCACCGCGGACAGCGGCAACGGCGGCGCCGACTTCGGCCGCGAGGCGGTGGACACCCTGCTGAAGCTGATGGAGGACCACCGCGACGACGTGGTGGTGGTCGCGGCCGGCTACTCCCGTGAGATGGAGTCCTTCCTCGGCTCCAACCCGGGTCTGGCGTCGCGTTTCTCACGGACCGTCGAGTTCGAGAACTACTCGGTGCCCGAACTGGTCGCGATCATGGAGAACATGTGCGCCCAGCACCAGTACGAGCTGGGCGAGGGCACCGCGGCGGCACTGGCCGCGCACTTCGAGGCGATGCCGAGAGACGCCGGCTTCGGCAACGGCCGTGCCGCGCGCGGGGTGTTCGAGGAGATGGTGGACCGGCAGGCGGTCCGGCTCGCCTCGCAGGCGCAGGTCGGCGAGCACGACCTGCGGCTGCTGCTGCCGGAGGACGTCTCCACCGCCGCCGCGACGGCCGCCGAGTCCGCCGCTGTGGAGGACGACCCGTTGACCCGCCTCGGCGACATGATCGGCCTGGCCGAGGTGAAGCGTGACGTCGCGGACCTGGTCAACCTCATCACCACCGCCCGCCACCGTGCCGCCGCCGGGCTGCCGGTGCCCTCGCTCAGCCACCATCTGGTCTTCACCGGCCCGCCCGGTACCGGCAAGACCACGGTGGCCCGTCTCTACGGCGAGATCCTGACCCAGCTCGGCATCCTGCAGCGGGGCCAGCTGATCGAGGCGGCCCGCGCCGACCTGGTCGGCCGCTACATCGGCCACACCGCGCAGCTCACCCGCGAGGTTTTCGAACGGGCGCGTGGCGGCGTGCTGTTCATCGACGAGGCGTACACCCTCACCCCGCGCGGCGGTGGTGCCGACTTCGGCCAGGAGGCGGTGGACACGCTGCTGAAGCTGATGGAGGACCACCGCGACGAGGTGGTCGTCATCGTCGCCGGCTACACCGATGAGATGGAGCGCTTCCTCGCCTCCAACCCGGGCCTGTCCTCCCGCTTCCCGCGCCGGATCAGCTTCGCCGACTACTCCTCCGAGGAACTGGTCACCATCGTGCGCGGTCAGGCCGCGAGCATGGGCTACGAGTGCGGGCCCGGCACCGGCCCACTGCTCAGGGAGTACTTCGAGTCACTGCCACGGGACCGTTCGTTCGGCAACGCCAGGCTGGCCCGCCAGGTGGTCGAGGCGATGGTCACCCGGCAGGCGGGACGGCTCGGCTCGCTGGCCGCGCCCACCCTGGACGACCTGCGCATCCTCATCCCCGAGGACGTCCCGGCCGTTGCCCCGAAGGCGGCTCCCCGATGACGCCGCGCGCCCGCGGGGCCGCCCGCCTGCTGTCCGGTACCGGCCTCGCCGCCGCGCTGCTGCTACCGACGGCCGTTCCGGCTCATACGGCACCCCTCTCGCGTCCGTCGACGGCCGACGAGAAGAAGGGGCAGGAGCTGCCCGGCATGCCCTCCGCGCTCGATCCGGAGGCCGAGGAGGCGGCGTGCACCTCTGCCTCCCGGGAGACGGCGAAGAAGCAGGACTGGTCGCGTCAGCGCCTCGACCTGGACCGGCTGCGCGGGCACAGCACCGGTGCGGGCGTCACCGTAGCCCTGATCGACACCGGCGTCGCCCCCGACGCCGCCGGTCTCGACGGCCGGGTCACCGCCCGGGGCGCGGCCGCCGAGGACTGTGTCGGGCACGGCACCTTCCTGGCCGGCCTCATTGCCGGCACCGGCGGGGACAGCCCGCGCCTCGCCGGGGTCGCCCCCGGGGCGAAGGTCCTGGCACTGCGCGGCACCGACACGCGCGGTGCCGCGCGCCCCGAACTGGTCGCGGCGGCGGTACGCGAGGCCACCGAAGCGCGCGCCGAGGTGATCGCGGTCACGGTGGCCCTGCCGCGCCGTGACACTGCGCTGACCGACGCCATCGCCGCGGCGCGACGGGCCGGCGCGGTCGTGGTCGCCGCTGCGACCCCGGACCCGCCGTCCCGGGGCGGCACCGACGAGATTCCCTCCCGCGTCTACTGGCCGGCCGGCGAACCCGGCGTCCTCTCCGTCGCCGACATGCTCCCCGGCGGAGTCCGCCCCGACAACTCCCTGCCCACCACGGGCATCGACCTGGCCGCTCCCGGCGCCGGAGTGGTCTCCGGGGGCCCGCGCGGCAGCGGCCACTACCTCGGCGCCGGTGCCTCGGTGGCCACGGCCTACGCCGCCGGTGCCACCGCGGTGGTCCGTGCCGCCCACCCCGACGACGCGCCCGACGCCGTCATCCACCGCCTGACCGCGACCGCCTACCCGGCCGACATCCCTCAACTGGACGCCTACGCCGCCGTGACCACGATCCTCGGCGACCCGGGCGCGCCGGCCGGCGCGGAGCGAGCCGCGGATCCCGTGACCGTCCGCGACACCTCCACCGCCGACCGCGCCACCGACCGAGCCACCCTGTTCGTCCTCCTCGGCTCCGCCGCCGTACTCGCCATCCTCTGGGCCGCCTTCACCCTCCCCAGGGCCCGCGCCCGGGGCTGGCGTCCGCCGGGACGGCCGGAACGGACGGGGACCGAGGCGAGGCTCGGGGAGGCCGAGGCGACGTAGGAGCGGTCGCCCTGCGGCGGGTCGCTTGCGCGAGGTGTGGGCGCGGTCTCGGAGCGAATGGCGCCAACTCCATTGGGGTCCACGTCAGGTCGCCCCGCAGCGGTGCGGCGGATTGCTGACCCGCAGATGCGTGGTCCGTTCCTCGGCTGTGCCACGCCGGTGACGTCCGTATCAGCGGCGTCCGGGATGGCGCACGGCGTGCGGCCGGAGATGGTGAGGACAGCCGGCCCAGGGATGCCGAGGCGTCGGGCGGCCCGCGTGGGTGTGGGCTCGGCCCGGGATAGCCGCTCCCCATGACAGTGGGGGCCACCCCAGGTGGCCCCCACCACGTGCCTCACATGCCCTCAGCCCTCCTGCCCCCGACCCTCCTCCACCAACGCCGTCTGCATCAACCGCGACTTGCGGCGGGCGATGTGCAGGGCTCGGCCGGGCGGGAGGTTGAGGGGCTTTGCGTTGCCGAAGAGGCGGCCCTCGGTGGGCGGGCAGGAGAGGAGGACGGCGGGGTTGTTCGCCTCGTCCATGCGGCGGATCAGGGCGTCGCTGAGGCCGCGGCCGGCGCCCATGGCGCTGCGGGCGACGACCAGGTGCAGACCCATCTCGAAGCCGAGGGTCAGATGCTCGAAGAGCGGCTCGAAGGGGCTCTGGAAGGAGTTGCCGGAGACCATGTCGTAGTCGTCGACCAGGATGAACAGCCGCGGGCCGGTCCACCAGTCGCACTGGCGCATCCGTGCGGGCGCGATGTCCGCGCCGGGGACGCGGGTCTTGAGCGCGCGGGCCGCCCCGTCGACGGTCTCCTTCAGGTTGTCCAGGGAGATCACGTGCCCGATGCGGTACTCCGCCGGGATGGCATCCACCAGGGTGCGGCGGTAGTCCACCGCGATGATCTTCGCCTCGCTCGGGGCGTACCGGGCGGTGATGCCCTCGGTGATACGGCGCAGCAGGTTGGTCTTGCCGCTCTCCGTGTCGCCGACCACGATCAGGTGCGGGGTGCGGCTGAAGTCGTGCCACACCGGTTCCAGGGCATCCTGGTCGATGCCGAGCGGAAGGCGCAGGCCGCCGCCCTCGGTGGGCTGCGGCGCGGGGAGTTCGGCGAGCGGCAGCCGGTGCGGCAGCATCCGCACCGGCGGTGCGGCCGGACCCGACCAGTGCTTGGCGACCTCACCGACCAGGTGGGCGACGCCCTCGCCGAGGTCTTCGAGGGAGCCGCTGCCGTCCAGGCGGGGCAGGCCGGCCAGGAAGTGCATCTTGCTGTCGGCGGTGATGCCGCGACCGCCGCTGCGCGGCACCGAACGGGCCTTGCGGGTGTCGATCTCGGAGTCCATCGGGTCGCCCATCCGCAACTCCAGCCGGGTCGCGGACTGGTCGCGGACCTGTGCGGACAACTCGACCCAGCGGGTGGTGGTGATGAGCAGGTGGATGCCGTAGTTCAGGCCGCGGGCGGCGAGTTCGTTGAACTTCGGGACCAGTTCGTCGTAGTCCTGACGGACCGTCGACCAGCCGTCGACCACCATGAACACGTCGCCGAACGGCTCGTCGGGGAACTCCCCGGCGGCCCGGCGACGGCGGTAGGACTGCATGGAGTCGAGGGTGTGGTCCACGAAGAACTGCTCGCGGCGGGCGAGCAGCGTCATCACCTCGGCGACGGCCCGGTGCACCCGTTCCGGGTTGAGCCGCGCCGCGACCCCGCCGACGTGCGGGAGCGAGGCGAGCTGGGAGAGACCGCCGCCGCCGAAGTCCAGGCAGTAGAACTGGATCTCGGCGGGGGTGTGGGTGAGGGCCAGGGCGGCGATCAGCGTGCGGGCCAGGGTCGACTTGCCGCTCTGGGAGCCGCCCGCGATGGCGACGTGACCGCCGGCTCCGGAGAGGTCCACGACCAGCGGATCGCGGCGCTGGTCGAAGGGCTTGTCCACCAGGCCCACCGGAACCCGCAGTTTGCCGGTCCCGGCCCAGCCGGCGGCGGTGAGGCCGCGCTCGGGGTCGGGGGCGATGCCGGGCAGCAGCGCGTCCAGCGGGGAGGGCTCGTCCAACGGCGGCAGCCACACCTGATGGGCTGCGGGACCCGCGTCCCGCAGCCGGTCGAGAGCGACGTCCAGCAGGGTCTCCTCGTCGCCGGTCTCCTCGATCTCCGGCTCCGGCTCGGACGCCGGCTCCAGCGTCCGCGGCACCACCCAGCCGCTGGTCCACGGCACCACCTGGCTGGCCACCCGGGCCTGCACCACCGCGCCGGTGCGGCGCCGGTACGTACCGGAGGAGTAGGCGGCGCGGAACCGGGTCAGGGCCTCCACGCCGGACTTCAGATAGCCGCTGCCGGGCTGGGCGGGGAGCTCGTAGGCGTCCGGCACGCCGAGCACACCGCGGCTCTCCATGGCGGAGAAGGTGCGCAGGCCGATGCGGTACGACAGGTGGCTCTCCAACTGGTGCATACGGCCCTCGTCCAGGCGCTGCGAGGCCAGCAGCAGATGCACCCCGAGGGAGCGGCCGAGGCGGCCGATCATCACGAACAGGTCCATGAACTCCCGGTGTGCGGAGAGCAGTTCGCTGAACTCGTCGACGACCACGAACAGGCTGGGCAGCGGGGTGAGGTCGGCCCCGGCGGCGCGGGCCCGCTCGTACTCCAGCGCGGAGGTGTAGTTGCCGGCCGAGCGCAACAGCTCCTGACGGCGGATGAGTTCGCCGTGCAGGGCGTCCTGCATGCGCTCCACCAGGGCGACTTCGTCGGCGAGGTTGGTGATGACGGCGGAGGTGTGCGGGAGTTCCTCCAGGCCGAGGAAGGTCGCGCCGCCCTTGAAGTCGACCAGGACGAAGTTGAGGGTCTCGGAGGAGTTGGTCAGCGCGAGACCGAGGACGAGCGTGCGCAGCAGTTCGCTCTTGCCGGAGCCGGTGGCACCGATCAGCATGCCGTGCGGGCCCATGCCGCCCTGTGCGGACTCCTTGATGTCGAGGTCCACCGGACGGCCGTCCACGCCGACGGCGATCGGCACCCGCAGCCGGGCGGAGCCGGTGTGCCGGTCGAAGAGGACCTTCGGGTCGTGCCGGTGCAGGTCAGGGATGCCGAGCAGGGTGGTGAGCTCGACGTCGGCGTCGAGCGGCTGCGCGATGTCCGTGCCCAGACTCATCCGGCGGGCGGTGAGCAGCCGGGCCAGCGACTCCGCGCCGAGTGGTCCGAGCCGGTCCGGGCGGCCCAGCGCGACGGAGCGCTCCTTGCGGCTGCGGTCGGTGCGCACCAGGTTCACCCGGTCCGGTCCGACGGTCAGCCGCAGCGTGTTGCGGCCGGGCCGCCAGCGCAGCGCCCCGGAGACGTCCAGGACCATGGCGTTGCGGTAGCCGTGGCCCTCCCAGCGGTGGCTCTCGGGCACGGTGACGCCGTCCAGGACCACGACCGTGTAGGGCTCGTCGCGGCCGGGGCGGGCGTCCGGGTCGAAGCCGGGACGCTCGGCGAACTCGGCGCCGAGCAGATCATCCAGCTCGGTGAGGTCGGCGGTGATCCGGCGGACCTGGCCGGCGCCGTCCTCCTCGTGCGGGTGCAGCGCGTGCGGCAGCCACTTGACCCACTCCCAGTCGGGCCGGCGCTCGTCACTGACGCAGACGGCGAGCCACAGCTCCTCGGGCGCGTGGAACACGGCGAGCTGGCCGAGCATGGCGCGCACCAGGGCGCGTACCGCGTCGCCGCCCGGATCGGTGCCCTCGGCCCGGCTCTCGCCACTCGCCCCGGACGACGCGGCGCCCGGCTCGGCCGTCTCCTCGCCGGGTGCCTCCTCGGGGCGCAGCATGACCCGCGCCGAGGAGCGCAGGTAGAGCCCGAGGGGCTGCTCGGGGATGGTGGAGTAGGCCCGGATGAAGCGGCGCAGGGCGTGCGCGCAGAGCGGTTCGAGGTCCTCCACCGGGCGGGTGGAGACCGGGTTGAGGGTGAGGGCGAGCTGCTGTTCGCCGATCGCGAGGCGGACCTCGCCGAAGTCCTCGTCGGCCGGGCGGCGTTCCCACAGCCGTGAGGTACGGGCCAGCGAACGCAGCGAGGCGGGCTCCGGGTGGCGCCAGGCGAGCGCCCGCTGCTGCTCCGTGATGGTGCCCCGGACCCGCTTGCGCATCTGCGCCAGATAGCGGAGGTAGTCGCGGCGTTCGCCCTTCAGGCGCTGCTTGCGCTCGCTGGAGCGGCGCATCAGCTGCCCCAGCAGCATGGCACCGGCGGAGAGCGCCATGACGCCCATCGCCAGATACATGAAGACGCCGTTGCCACCGCCCGGGCGCAGGAACATCAGCATCATCGACACCGACATCAGCGCCATCGGCAAATAGGTCCATATCGCCGAGGTGTCCGGCACCGTCTCAGCGAGAACCGGCGGCTCCTGGAGGGTCAATTGCCCGTCGGGCATCTCGGGTCCGCGCCTGCGGGCCGGCCGGCGAAACAGCACCACACTCAAGGAACGAAACCTCCGGTTTCACTGGCTTTCCGGCCCGCGCCGAATACCGGCCAACCCGGTAGCGGGAAAGACCGCACCGCACCCATTCTGCGGGTCCCGGGCGGCGCGGTGAACGCCGGATGAATGTTGTGAGCTGAAAGCGGGGGACGGTCAACTCCCCCCGCACTCAACTGCATACCGGACAAGGAGTCCGGTCCGCAGCACGATCCGGCGGGCGTAGGCAGTAGTCTGCATTCACGTAACGCGACCTGTCCACGTGGGAGAGGTGGTTTCCGGGCGCACGGACACAATTCCCTTGTCCGACTGCCCGGTTCTGGGCCGCGCGGGCCTTACACGCTCTGCGCACGGCCCCTCTCCCGAGGAAGTCCTTCTGTCAAAGCCCCCCACGGAAGACGAGAGTTCAGCTGATGACCGACAGCGCGGTGGCCGAACTGTGCCGCCTGACCGTACGTGCGCCGAGCGTCTCCGTCGATCTGGCCGTGCCCGCCGACGTGCCGGTCGCCGATCTGCTGCCGACGCTGCTGCGCTACGTCGGCGAGGAGGCCGAGGAGGCCGGACTCGACCACGCAGGCTGGGTGCTGCAGCGGCTCGGTGACGCCCCGCTCGACGAGGAGACCACCCTCGCGCGCGCCGCCCTCGCCGACGGGGACGTGCTCTATCTGCGTCCGCACACCGAGGCGTTGCCCGAGGCGAGGCTCGACGACCTGGTCGACGGCATAGCCGACACCGCGGGCCGCAGGCTGCACACCTGGCACCCCGAGGCGGCCCGCGGGCTGCTGGTGGGCACCACGGTGGCGACCGTGGTGGCCGCCCTGGTGCTGGTGTTCTGGCCAGGGGTGACCGGCTCAGGCTCGGTCAGGGCCGCCTGCGCGGCCGTGGCGGGGGTGCTGCTGCTCGCGGGCGCGGGCACCGCCAGCCGCGCCGTCGGTGAGCGCCTCTCCGCAACCGCGCTCGGCCTGCTGGTCGCGCCCTGCCTGGCACTGGCGGGCTGGGTGCTGCCCGGCGGCGAGCTGACCGGCCCGGACGCGGCACGGGTCGTGGGCGCGCGGCTGCTCGCCGCGGGTGCCGCGGGCGCCGGCGGCGCGGTCCTCGCGCTGGCCGCCACCGCGGTCGGCGCCCCGGCCCTGCTGGCCACCGCGGTCGTCTCGGTGGCCACCGCGATCACCGGCGCCCTGATCGGGTACTCGGGCCTGGACGCACCGGCCGCGGTGTCGCTGGTGGCGGCGGTTGTCGCGCTGGCGGCGGGGACGGTCGCACCGTTCGCCTTCAAGCTCGCCGGCATGCGCATGCCCGCCCTGCCCTCCTCCGCCAGCCAGCTCCAGGAGGGCATCGAGCCCTACGCGGGCGACGAGGTCGCCGAGCGCACCGAGCTGGCCGGACGCTGGGTCACCGCGCTCTTCGCCGCCACCGGGACCGTCGCCGCGGCCGCCCTCGTCGTCATCGCCCAACACCCCGACCTGCCCGAGGTGTTGACCGCGGTCGCACTGAGCCTGCTGCTGCTTCTGCACTCCCGCGGTCTGGTGCACATCGGGCAGCGGCTGACCCTGGCCGCACCCGGCGTCTGGGGGCTACTGCTGCTCGCCCGCGCCTGGGCGGTGGACAGTGACGGCGACGGACGCCTGGTGGTCTTCGCGGTGCTGCTCGGCGCCGCGGCCGCACTGGTCATCGCCGCCTGGACCGTGCCCGGCCGGCGGATGCTGCCGTACTGGGGCCGGGCGGCGGAGATCGCGCACACCGGCTTCGCCGTGGCGCTGCTGCCGCTCAGCCTGTGGGTGGCGGGGCTCTTCGGCTGGCTGCGCGGCCTGTTCGGCTGAGCACAACCGCACTCCGGCAACAGAACGAAGTCGAGGAGAGGCCGTGCAGTCCAAACGCGACCAGGTACACGCCCACAGTTTCATGATGGGCAGGCTCAGTTCGGGCCTGTTGATGGCCGACCCGGACGCCCCGGAGAGCCCGCTCGGGCGCACCACCCGCGGAGTGGTATTCGGTGTCCTGGTCACCGTCCTGATCGGCGCCGGCGCCACCGTCTACGGCCTGCTGCGCCCCGGCGGCAACGACGCCTGGCGCGACGGCGACCACCTGGTGGTCAACCGCGACACCGGCGCCCGCTATCTGTGGACCGGCACCGACGGCGTACTGCACCCGGTGCGCAACTACGCCTCGGCGCGGCTGATCGGCGGCTCCGACCTGGAGACCGTGGACGTCGGCACCGCCTCACTGCGGGACGTCCCGGTGGGCGCCCCGGCCGGGATCCCCGGCGCCCCCGACACCGTGCCCGAGCCCGGCCAACTCGACGACGGCGCCTGGCACATGTGCGTCACCGGGCCGGACGGGGCGCTGCCCAACACCTCCGGCGTCGTGGCGAACACCGGCGTGGACGAGCCGGGCGCCACCACCGTGGTCGCCGGGGCGCCGCTGGACACCCGCGGCATCGGCGCCGACCGCGCGCTGCTGGTGCGCGGGCCGGACGACACCGAGTACCTGGTGTGGCGGGGCAGCAGACTGCCGCTGGACCGCGCATCCGACGCCCGCAACGCACTTGGCTACGGCTCCGAGCGGCCGATGCCGGTCTCGGCGGCCTTCCTCGACGCACTGGCGCCCGGCCCCGCCCTGAAGCCTCCCGCGGTGCCGGGACGCGGTGCGCAGGGGCCCGTACTCGGAGGCGAAGCCAGCCGGATCGGCCAGCTGTTCAAGGTCAGCGTGCCCGGCGGCGGCAGCACCTACCACCTGCTGCGCGAGGACGGCCTGGTGCCGCTGCCCCGGCTCGGCGCCGCCCTGGTGCTGGGCGACCCGGCGACCCAGAAGGACGCCTACCAGGGACAGTCGCCCGAAGTGCGCACGGTCGGCGCGGACGCGCTGCGCGAGCACCGGGCCACGGACCCGGGCCCCGCCGCGTCCGCGGCGCTGCCCGACGCGCCGCCGCTCCCGCAGTCCGCGCCGCGCGGCACCGCTCTGTGTGCGCAGGTGGACGGCGACGACGGGGGCGCCCGGATCAGGTCGGTGCTGGTCCCCCTGACCCGGCTCGCCCCGGTCGCGGTGCCGCAGGGCACCGCCGAGCCGCTGAAGCCGGCCTGTGTCCCGGTCGACGCCACGGTGGTACGTCCCGGACGCGGCGCCCTGGTCAGGGCCCTGCACGCCAGCGGCGCCGCGCATGCGGGGACCACCTATCTGGTGGCGGAGAACGGCGTGAAGTACCGGGTCTCCGCGAAGAATTCGCTGGCAGCCCTCGGGTACGAGACCGGGGACATCGGCTCGGTCCCCGCCCCGCTGCTCGCGGCGCTCCCGACCGGCGCGGACCTCGACCCGGCCGCCGCGTCGGGCATCGCGGAGCCCAAGGTCACGGCACCGGTGTGCGGTGCCGCCGGACAGCGGGAGCGCGGCGGGACGAACGCCGAGAAGGACAAGGCGGACACGGCACGCTGATCACGGCAAGAAACGCATACCGTGCCGAAGAAAAGGAAAAGGTCGGGGGCAGCAGAAGAATTCAGCCAAACTCGGCGCCGAGGGTGTGAAGTTCGCGGAGTCATCCCCGGATCGAGCGCGGCGGAGAACCTCAAATAAAGCTCTGAAATTTCGCCGGACCGTGCCCCTGAAATCCCTCGGAAGCGCTTTCCCTGCCGGATACGATCCGCACCGATGCCCGTTCACGCACTTCGCATGCCCGCTTTCTGCCCGCATCGCATCGCCCGGTGGACGGGTTCACATCCACTGTCCCGCTGGTCGGGCGCGCCTGTTCATATCGCCGAAACCTCCGCACAACTCCCTTGCCACGCAAGAATTCTGGGGTGAGCTGACCGATGCTCAAATCTTCCCTGCACGCGTTGCGCGGAACGCTCAGTTCTCTTTAGCCTCAGCGGGCAACGATGCGTCGGGACAAGCCTGAACGAAGGGAGCGCGACATGGCGGACAGTGCCGCGAGGAAAGCGGACTATGCCAAGGGTTTGGGGGGTGTCTCCTCCCTGGAGTCGGCCCGGACCCAGGTCGAGAAGATCCAGAACAACGTCGCCGAGATCGCCGCGCGTTCGGGCGTCGGCGGCGACGAGGGCCAGGCCCTGCTGAAGCTCTTCCGCAGCTGGAACGCCGAGGCGCAGAAGGTCGTCATCCAGATCAGCAAGATGGTCGACGCGCTCCAGGAGAACGTGACCTCCGCCAACCGTCTGGCGCAGGAGAACCAGGACCTGACCGAGGTCCTCAACAGCAAGACCAGCCAGGGCGTCTTCGAAGCGCTGCGCTGACCCACCCCCGCAGCACCGGCCCCCGTACGGGCGAGGCCGGACCCCCTGAGCTTCCCGGGCGCTCACGCCCGGCCGTCCGAGAGGAGACGTCATGGCCGACGGCATCATCGACGTGCAGTATCCCGCGGTCCGCAATGCCATCGAGGAGTTGATGGCCCAGACCCAGCAGATCATCACGACCCTCAACAACCTGGAGGACGAGCTGAAGCCGCTCGTCACCTCCTGGGAGGGTTCGGACCAGGAGACGTACCGCCAGGTCCAGGCGGAGTGGGACCAGGCCACCAAGAACATGGCCATGCTCCTCGGCGACAACGGCGAGCTGATCCAGACCATCCACGACAACCACTCCCGCGACGAGCGCAGGAGCGCCGACAACTGGGGGAACGTGCGGGCCCGTTAGGGCTTCACCGGAGTTTCCCCTCGTCCGTCCGCAGGGGCGGGCCCGGCGGTCGGCGCGCGCGACCGGAGGACGCCGAACCGCCCGTGTCCCGGTCCCACACGGACGGTTCGGCGACGCGCCCCGCACCGTCGCCCGAACAATCCCGCAGACGGATGTGGCGGTCGCCGGCCGGCAGGCGGGAATCTCCGGACCGACCCGGTGTGCCCACCCGGCACGCGGGCCCACCGGCCCGGCCGTCGCCCGTGTGCGGGGCGTCCGCCGGGCTCCCGTATCCCCGTCCGGCACCAAGCGGCAGGAGAGCGTCCCATGGCCGGTGAGAAGGCCGACGTCAAGCATTTCGACCTCAAGCAGATGGAGAACTTCCGGGACAACGAGGTGCAGCCGGTGTACACCGCCGCGAAGAAGCACCGCGAGGACGGCGACGGGTCCCACATCCGCCCGCTCGGCCACCTCATCGACGGCCACACCACACCGGAGAACCTCGCCCAGGACAAGCAACTCCTGCGCATCGGCAGGATGGTCACCGAACCCCTGGTCTCGGGACCGAAGCTGATCGAGGACATCCGCACCGCGGCCGAGGCCATCGACAAGCTGCTCGGTGACCAGATGGACCTCTTCAAGGAGCTGAAAGAGGCGCTCACCGAGACCATCGACGAGGCGAACAAGACCAAGGACAAGAACCTCGACGCGATCGACGCGCAGACGCTGCTCCAGACCTTCGACGAGGTCGACACCCTCACCGCCGGCACCACCGGTGACCCGGACGACGAGTCCTGACCAACCGACCAGAAAGGGCGCCCGGTGGCCGATCGCTACGATCCCAACTCCGTCGCCAACCTCGACAAGTTCGACAATGCTGGCGACCCGTCGAGCGACACCTGGGCCACCCTGGTCACCCATATCACCGGCTATCCGGTGCCGGACCGCAACACCGTCTTCGACACGCTCCGCTCCGAACACGGCGGCAAGCTCTTCCGGATGGACATCAAGGAGCGCAGCCTCTCTCTGCTCGTCAAGGACTCCGGCTTCCTGACGAACAAGGGCGAGGACTACGACATCTGGTTCTTCGACAGCGGCAAGAAGCGGTCCATCATGCAGGCCCGGATCGTCTTCGAGGGCCGCGTGAAGGACGGCGAGGAGATCATCTTCGCCGGTCCGGGTTCGGACAACGTCAATGACGCGCAGGTCCGTGAGGGCAACGAGTTCACGGACTACAACAAGGACAAGATGAGCACCATCCCGCTCGCCCGGTACATGAACGGGCCGCGGGCGGCGCTCCTCGCCCTGCTGGGCGGCAACACCCAGGACGCCCGGTTCAGCAACCTGGGCGTGCCCGGCGCCGACGTGGTGGACCTGAAATCCTTCAACACCACAGGGGAGTCCTTCGACTTCGCCGCCAAGTTCTTCCGGGACCACGCGGTGGTGCTGAAGGACTGGGAGGACCGCTTCGGCCGGGACGACGCGAGCTGGAAGGGCGAGGCGGCGGAGGTCTTCCGCAGCCTGCTGAAGAAGATCCGCGAGAACTACGACAGTTACGTCGAGACCTTCAACGAAAGCCCCGGCTCCGGCGACGAGACGGGCACCGGCAACACGGTGTACTCGCGCGCCCTGTCATTGGGCCGCAAGTACCTGGAGGACTCCGCCAACAAGCTGCTGGAGGCGTGGCTGGCCTGGGCCAAGTCCCCGTACTACGACCCGCACCAGGTGCTGCGCTACGTCCTGGACGAGCTCGCCCAGTGGGTGGACGCCAACAACGTGGCCAAGACGGACATCAAGTCGTACACCTCCCGCTACACCACGACCGTCAGCCACAGCCCGCAGGGCGGCTTCTCCCAGGTCCACCCCGACTACGGCGACCTCACCGACATCGCGAACTGGGCGAAGGTCGGCGACAAGGCGGTGAAGATCTGGAGCCAGGGCGTCGACGAGTTCCTGGGCAAGCCCGCCGCCCAGGTGCAGTCGGACCTGAACAACCACTTCCTCGACCTGGGCGACGACTTCTCCGACAACGTGCCCAAGCCGAAGTCGACCGGCACGGCCGCGGAGGAGTACGAGGAGCGCAAGGCCGAGGAGGCGCAGGAGGAGATCAACCGGCAGAACGAGGAGAACCGCAAGTACCAGGACGAGCTGCGCGCGGAGCAGGAGCGGCAGCGGGAGGAGGACCGCAAGTACCAGGAGGAACTCCGCGCGGAGCAGGAGCGGCAGCGGGAGGAGGACAAGAAGTACCAGGACGAGCTCCGCGAGGAGCAGAACCAGCAGCGTGAGGAGGACAAGAAGCTCCAGGAGGAGCTGCGCAACGAGCAGAACCAGCAGCGCGACGAGGACAAGAAGTACCAGGACGAGCTCCGCGAGGAGCAGCGGCGTGAGCAGGAGGAGGCCAAGCGCGAGGCCGAGGAGCAGGCCAAGGCCATGCAGGAGAGCCTCGGCGGCATCAACGACCCCAACGCCGTCACCGAGCAGAACCTCGGCGGCCTCGACGAGCTGCTGAACCCGACCACGGTCACGGAGAGCCTGGGCGACCTCGGCGACGTGAACAACCCGGGCGGTGACCAGGAGGCTCTCACGAGCACTCCGCCCCCCGTCACCACGAACCTGGGCAACCTCGGGGCGCTGAACAACGGACCGGGCGGGACGAACAACTCCGCCAACGACGCCATCACCGAGAACCTCGGCAGCCTCGGCGGCCTGAACACCGGCGGCGGCTCCCTCAAGACCCCGACCGGCGGCAACACCCAGCTCAACGACGGCAAGCTCACCACCGACTTCCCGGACGGCAGTAGCACCAGCTTCGACCCGGACAGCGGGACGCTCACGACCACCTACCCGGACGGCAGCGTCACCACGCAGAACCTGGGCGACGGCACCCGGGTGACCAACCCGGACGGCTCGGTCACCGCACTCGGCGACGACGGCAAGCTGACGACGACCTTCCCGGACGGCACCACGCAGACCGTCGATCCCACGACCGGGCAGACCACGACGACCAACCCGGACGGTACGACCACCACGACGGACCTGGGCAGCCTCGACGGCCTCAACAGCGGCCTCGGCGGCGGCGACGGTGTGCTCGACACCCCGACCGGCGGCAGCACCCAGCTGACCAGCGGCGGCGACCTGACGACCGACTTCGCGGACGGCAGCCGTACCAGCTTCGACCCGGACAGCGGGACGCTCACCACCACGCACCCGGACGGCTCGACCACCACGACCGACCTGGGCAACGGTGCCGAGGCGACCAACCCGGACGGCTCGGTCACCTCGCTGGGCGACGACGGCAAGCTGACGACCACGTTCCCGGAAGGCACCACGCAGACGGTCGACCCGACGACCGGGCAGACCACCACCACCGATCCGCACGGGAAGACCACCACCGAGAACCTGGGCAGCCTGGGCAACCTCAACAGCCAGAACGGGCTCGGTGACCTGGGCGACCTCAACCCCGATCTGCCCACGGAATCCATCGGCGACCTGGGCGACCTCGGGAACCTCAACACCGACCGGGCCGGCCTGGAGACCCCGACGGGCGGGAACACCGCCCTTCAGGGCGACGACTTCGCCACCACCTTCGCGGACGGCAGCAAGGCCGTCTTCGACCCGGACACCGGGACGCTCTCCAGCACCGACGCGGACGGGTCCACCACGACCACCGACCTCACCCACGGCGCGAAGGTGACCAACCCGGACGGCTCCGTCACCGGCCTCGACAACGGCAAGCTGACCACCACGTTCCCGGACGGCAGCACCCAGGTCATCGACCCGGACACCGGCATCGCCACCGTCACCGACCCGCAGGGCAACACCGAGACGGTGAACCTGCACGACCTCAACTCGCAGGGCGGTCGCGGCGATTCGGGCGTACTCGACGACCTCGGCAGCCTCGGCGACCTCAACGGGGGAGGCGGCGGTGACGGAACCAGCAGCCGGGATGTGTCGCTCTCCGGTCTGGGACTCGGCGGCGGCGTGGGCGCAGGGGCCTCCGGCGGCGGCCTGTCCGGGGCGGACTCCTTCGCCGCTGACGGCTCGGGCGGACTCGGTGCCGAGCCCCTCTCCGACGGTGCCGCCGCGAGCGAGGGCGCCCCGCTGGCTCCCGCAGCCACGGCCGGCGCCCCTGGCGCGCCCGGCACACCCGGCAGCCCCGGGATGCCGATGGGCGGCGGCATGGGAGGCATGGGCGCGGGCGGCGAAAAGGGCAACGGCGAGCGGGTGCGTGCCGTCCTGGTCGACGCGGCGGAGGAGAGCGAGCGCCGCAACCGCCGCCGACGCAGCCCCTGGAACCGTCAGGAGGACAACGACACCTTCCTGGCCCCGGCGTCCCGGGTGGCGACCACCGGCGGCGAGAGCCTCGAGGAGGAGACGGAGCCGGCCCGCAGGGTCACCAGCTCCGCCGACTACCTGGAGGAGGACACGGACGTGTGGGGCACCGAGGACGGCGGCACCCCGGCCGTCATCGGGCGGTGAGCACCGCGCGGAGAGGAGTCCCACCCGGCCCCGGCTTCCGCACCGAGGGCCTCACCAGGCAGGATCAGCAGGGCAGTTGATGAACAGGGCGACGCAGAAGGGCAGGAGCGAGCGTGACGGAACCGCTGGAGAAGCGCCTCGAGAAGGCGATGGCCGAACTCCAGGCGGCCCAGGAAGCGGTCGCGCGCACCGAACGCGAGCTGCGGCAGGCGTCGTTCGCGGTGCTCTCCTCCGACCGCGCGGTCCGCGCCACCGTGGGCCCGCAGGGTGAACTGTCCGGGATCGAGTTCCTGGAGAACAAGTACCGCGACATGTCCCCCCAGGAGCTGGCCGCCAGCGTCCTGGAGGCGGCCGACGCGGCCCGCCTGAAGATGAACCGGCACGTGATGAAGGCGATGGCGCCCTTCGCCGAGCCCAGCAGCAACGTGCCGGAACTGAAGGGCTTCGAGCTGGACTGGGAGCGGATCTTCGGTCCCGAGGTGCTGCGCGAGGACGACGCGGACACGGCGCGCGACGGCCAGGCGGCCACCCCTGCCTGGCGGGACGCGCTCGGCGAGGACGGGGAGGACTGACCATGGGGCAGCGGTACTACGTCGACCCGCACCGCATCGAGGCGCTGGCGAGACAGCTGGAGGAGATCGGCACACTCGCCACGAGCATCACCGAGGAGTTCCTCGACGAGCTGGCGCCCACGGTCCGATGGCCCGGCACGGAAGGCGAGTTCGCGGAGAAGGCCAAGCCGCAGGAGCAGAAGGAGCGGCAGACCACCAAGGAAACGATGATGTCCATCCGCGACGCGCTGGTCGGCATCACCGACGCCACGGTCAGCCAGGTCCGCATGATGAAGGACACCCGCGACAGCAACATCGAGGACGTCGAGCGGGTCAACAACCGTATCGAGACCGACGGCTTGAACGGTGACGGCCCGGGCGGGCATGGCCGCCGCTGACCGCCTCCGCACCGCCGGCCGCTCCCGCACCACGCCGGGAGCGGCCGCTCCGTCCTGCCCGTACGGTGTTCAGGACGGCCCCCGATGAGCATCCAGGCATCGCCCGAGGTCAACGCGATGATCTTCATCCTCACCGGGGAGAAGCTCATCGACGCCGACGAGGACCTCGCCTACGACAGCCGACAGCCCTACTCGGGACTGGGCCGCAAGCTGGACCGGATGTCCGCACTGATCGACAAGTCGGTCCACGACATCGCCGAGGTCATGCCGGACGACCTGGCCAAGTCGTACGCCAAGGCGATGGGCATGCTCATCGACGACGGCGGCAAGAACTACCTGCGCGACTTCGCCGAGCAGCTCGACAAGATCGCCGAGGGCCGGCGCAAGACCTCCATGGACATCATGGAGTCCAAGTGGCAGGTCATCGCCGAGGTCATCCGGCTGCTCATCGAGATCGCCATCTATCTGGCGATGTCCTTCTTCACCGGCGGCGCCTCGGCCAGCCAGATCATGATGGCCAAGCTGCGCAGCCGCTTCCTGATCCTCACCACGCTCACCCACCTGCTCCAGCGGCTGCACATAGCTCCCTCGCTGACCGAGGCGTTCGCCGAGGCGTTCACGACCTTCGCGGTGCGGCTGGCGATGATGAACTTCGCCCCGGACGGCCGCCGCCCCGACGGCTTCGACTGGAACGACATCCTCAAGTCCGCCGCGTTCGGCGCCGCCGCGGGCTTCTTCACCAGCGTCTTCGACAGCTTCGCGAAGAACATCGTCAAGAGCTACGACAACAACTTCCTCAAGAACGGGCCGGACCTCGACTTCAAGCCGACGCCCAACCCCAACCTGCGCAACACCTCCGACATCGACTTCAAGAACAACAGTCCCAACCCCAAGCCGAACTCCGACCCCGGCCCCAACCCGAACAACGGTCCCGACCCGAGCCCCAACCCGAACGGGAACGGCCCCAACCTCACCAACAACCCGCCGGTGACGTTCCGCAACGACCCGCTCTCCTTCCGGAACAACCCCGACCTGTGGCGCAACAACCAGCTCCTGCGCAACAACGCCGACCGGCCGGGCGCGCTCGCCGGGCACTACGGAATCAAGGGCACGGCCGACTTCCTCGCCGCCGGCGCCGGTGAGTCGGTCGCGGAGATCCTGATCAAGGGCGCCTTCGAGGGGGACTGGTCCACCAGTTGGTCCACCTTCGTCGGCGCGGGCGTCAGCAGCCAGGTCGAGGCCACGCTCACCGACACCGCCCAGAACAGCGGCGCAGAACTGCGCCACGTCATCGACAAGATGCGCAACCAGCCGCCGACCGTCTCCGGTGACACCGCGGACAGCGGCGACTCCGACACGCGGGACTCCTCCGGCTCCTCCCGCTCCCAGAACGGTGACGGCCCCGACCGCACCGACGGCCCCTCGACCCTGAACACTCCGGGCGGCGTCGGCTCCTCGTCCACCTCACCGCAGCCCGCCACCCAACAGAACACCGGGCAGGGCGACTTCACCGGCAGCCAGTCGCCTCCGCCCTACTCAGCGGAAGACCTGCCGCCGTACACGACCCTGGACCCACCCCCGTACTCCCCGGGCACGCTGCCCGTGACCGCCGCCGAGAACGCGCTGTGGCAACAGGTACACAACGGGCCCGCCGAGGTCCGCGAGCAGGCGCTGCGCGACATCGCCGCCCTGCGTGGCGCCGAGCCGCCCGGCAGCACGGAGATCGGCGTCCGCGACAGCGTGCACAGCAACCTGTCGCAGCTGCCCGAGGTCCGGGTGGTGCCCGCCGGGAACGGCCCCGCCGCCCAGGTCGACGCCGACCAGGTCCGCCGTGCCCTCGACGGCTTCGGCACGCCGGTCACGGTGGACGACCCGCTCACCACCACGGGGGCCCCGGAGAGCAACGTCCAGAACTCTCCGGAGGTGACACCCGAGCAGGACGACCGTACGGCTCCCGCGCCGGACCAGGCCGAGGGTGTGCCCGTCGCCTCCAACGGCTCCACCACCTCCGCCACGCCAGGAACGGGCACCGGCGCCAGGCCGGGCGGCGTACCCGCCACCGGAGGCAGCCCGGCTCCCTCCGCCCCGCCGCCCTCGGCCACTCGCACCCCGGACGGCACGGCCCAGGTGGACGGCGCGCAGACTACGACGGACGACGCTGCGCAGACTTCGCAGTCGCCGGAGACGACGTTCTCGCCGGAGACCGGGGCTTCCCCGGAGCCGACGTTCTCGCCGGAGAGCTCGCCATCTTCGGAGACAACGACCTCGCCTGAGACCACCAGCTCTCCGGAGACCACGTCACCGCCCGAGACCACCTCTTCCCCCGAGGCCGCCGCCACTCCGGAGTCCACCCACACTCCGAGGACCGTCGACTCGCCCGACACCGCAGCGCGTTCGGACTCCACCGAGAGCCAGGGCATCTCCACCACCGCCCCGGACCTCACCACCGCTCCGCCGAAGGTGAGCACCACCGGCTCGTACGCCGACACCGCCGGGGAGACCGGCGACGCACGCGACATCAACGGCGTCACAACGGCACCGCCGCTGACCATCGTGGTCTCTGAGGCGCCGCCGCCGGCGGAGGGATCGCCGGAGGCCGCCGCGTTGCTGGACGGGGCCGCGACGGACCGGGCCGTGGTGCTCGGGCCGGCGGTCACGCCCGACGGGGCGGGGCGCCCCGTCCGCGCCGCCGTCGAGCTGACCCGCGAGGGGCCGGGCGCCCCGGTCCGCGTCCGCCCGCTCACCGGCGCTCCGCCCACCATGACGCCGGACGGCACCACGGAGACCGTCTTCCCGGGGGCGGACGTACTGCTGCCTCTCGCCGATGCCCTCGGCACCGAATCCCCGTCCCGCCCCGCCACGCTGAGCACCACGACGACCGACGCCGACCCGGTGATCACCACCTCGGCCCCGCCCCCGAAGGTGCTCACGGAGACCACAACCCCCGTGCACGACCATGGAGTCGACTCCGATTCCAAGGTCATCACGGCCGTCACCACCACCACCGAGCCTCCCGCGGCCAAGCTCGCCACCCTGTCCCGCCCCTGGACCGAGCCGGCCACCGACCTGCACCTCGAGTCGGGTCATGGCAACGGAACTGGCGGGCCAGCCACCGGCCCGGGCACACCCCCGCCGCCAGGGCGGATCGTCGTGCGGCGCACCGATGACGGCGACACCGCCCAGGCCGGCGACGGCCCCACCCCGCCGGTCCGCGAGCCGTTCGTCACCACCCTGGACGGCCACACGGTGCCCGTCGAACAGCTCCGACGCTGGGTGCCGGACACGGCAGTGAAGCCCCAACCGGGGCGAGCCGTGCAGACGTTGACCATCTCGCAGAGCCCCGCCGAGGACGGAACGTCGCACGGTGCGGCGCGCCAGGCCCTGCTCGGCCAGGACACGTTCCGTCGTGTGCGCACCACCTCCGGTCCCGTCACCCCGGGGCCCCACTCCGTCCAGCCCCCGCCCCGTACGGTGTTCACCGGCCCGCCGACCGCCCTTCCCGGCTCGGGGACCGAGCAGGGCGCCGACTACTTCGCGGGGCACGGCACCCCCCGTACCGTCACCCTCGGCACCGACGACGCGGCGCGCCCCACCGTGAAGGTCAGCGGTGTGCAGCTCGGCGAGGTGCTCAAGTCCTGGGCGCAGGACGGCGATCGGGACCGGCCGCTGGTGCTGTTCTCCTGCGAGACCGGACGGCAGCCGGAGGTGGCGGGCCTGCCGGTGGCCCAGCACGTGGCGAACCGCACCGGGCGGCCGGTGTATGCGCCGACCACCGAAGTGGGCACGGCCCGGGACCGGGACGGCGACGTCCGCCCGGTACTCACCGAGGGGCCGGACGGGCCCGGCCGGTGGCGGCTGTTCACCCCGGAACCCAGCGGCGCCGACCTGGACGGGCTCGCGCGCGACGCCGGCCTGCACACGGGTCCGGAACCGGCCGACGCCTTCGCCCGGGCCCGCACTCTCCAGCAGATCCGTACGTTGCGCGACGCCCTCGGCACGGACGCCGAACAGCGGCCGGAGAACAGGGAGTTGCTCGCCGGTCTCACCTATGCGGATGGCCTGCGCTGGCTGAGCCCGGACACCGCAGCCCGCTACGGAGACGGCCGCATGACCCCGGATCTGCTGCGCCGTATGGTCACCGATCGGGTCGGCGCCACGGGAGGTGCCACCGTCGATCCGGCGGCCGGCCCCACCGTCGAGCAGTACACCCAATTCCTGCGCGCCGCGGCCGAGTTGCGCTCCACCGCCGGACCCGACACCACCCTCGACGCGCTGCTGCCTCCTCCGCCGCCCGCGCTCCCGCCGACCACCCTGGTCTCGCCGGAGGACGTGCGCGGTCTCGCCTACGCGCCCTCCGCGCAGATCACCTGGTCGCTCTCCGACACCCCGCTGCCGCTGTCCGAGCTGGCCCTCAGCCCCGAGGACACCGCCGAACTCGCCCGCCGCAGAACCGACCTGGCGCCCACGCCGAGCCGCCCGGAGAGCCTCGCCGAAGACCTGACCCTGTACAGCAAGGGCGCCACCACGACCGGCCCGGCGGACATCGTGCACGCGGACGGCACGCAGTTCAGGCGGCTGGACACGCCGGGTGACGGGAACTGTCTCTTCCGGGCGCTGCTCGACAGCGCGCGCAGCCAGGACGTGCCGCCCGCGTGGGCGGCACGCAATGTCGCCGGGCTGCGCGGCATGCTGCGCGACCGGTTCACCGGGTCCGAACTGGCCACCGCTGCGGCCGAGGCGATGCCGGACCCGGTGCTCGCCGTGGTGGACGACCTGCGGATGACCGCCGTCGCCGGGGTGCGGGACCCGGACGCGCGGCGCCGGATCACCGAGCGCTGGAACCGGATCGCGCAGTCGGTCGTCACCGACGGCGACGCCCGCCGGTGGCGGCGCATCCTCCGCGACAGCGGCTACCCGCGCCTGGCCGAGGTGGCTCCGACTCCCGCCGACGCGCGACGACTCGGCACCGAGGGACTCATCGCTTCGGCGGCCGAACGCACGGAGCTGTGGTCCTCGCCCTTCGCCGACCTGCTCCCGCAGGCGCTGGCGCACACCCTCGACCTCGACCTGCGGCTCGTCCGGAGCGACCCGCAGTCACCGGGGAACCCCCTCGTCACGACCCTCCACCCGGGCGGGCGGGGCGGCACCCTGCACCTGGCCTACAACGGCAGCAACCACTACGACGCCCTGGTCCCGGCCACCGCCCCGCTCACCCCCGTACCGGACAGCGCCGGCACCCCCGAGCCGGCCACCGAGGAGCCGGACGGCTCCGACCCGTTCGGCGAGTGGCTGCGCAGCATGGGCGGGATCACCGACCTCGACCGTCCCGACCCCGAGACCCCCGACCGGGGCGACCCGGTGCCGCTGGAGACGCAGCTCGAACGGCACCGTCCGGCCCGGCTGTTGACCGGCCCGGACGCCCGGCCGCCGGGCCCGGCCCCGCGCACCGTCACCTTCGAGGACGGCAGCCGGCTGCCCGCCGTACTGATCAGCCCGGAGGCCGATCCGCACGCCGGAAGCCCGGACGGCCGCACGGACGGGGCGCCGCGGAGTGTCCAGACCGGGCTCTTCACCGGCCCCGGTGTCCTCACCCTGCGCTCGCCCGAGCAGGCGGCCCGGGAGATCCTCGGGCAGCTGCCGAAGAAGCTGCGCGACCAGTTCGACGAGGCGGAGCTGCTGCGCCTGCTGACCGAGCAGCCCGGCGCCTTCACCGCCCCGCGCGGCGCACGCTTCGTGGGCCGGGAGAAGTCCGGCGTCGGCCACGAGATGACCGTCGAGGCCATCCCGTACCACCGCTGGGAACGCTTCTCCGACGTGAACGGCGGCACCGTACGGCTGGACACCATGCGGCGCGGCCAGGCCGGTACGGGCGGCGGGCGCAGCGTCGGCTACGGGCGCCGGATCGCCGCCGCACTGAGCATGGGCCCGCCGCTCAACTGGCTGCTGAAGATCGGCGTCTCACTGGGCTGGACCCGCAGGACGGACTACACGCAGGGCACCCAGGCCTACCACCAGACCGAGCACCGCGCCCACGAGGGCTCGCACCTGCACCTGGACGACGTCCACTACCGGGTGCGCGTGGACCGGGTCACCGAGGCGGCACCGAACACGCCCGGTCCGGACGGTTCACCATCCACGAGCCCCAGTTGGCGGCGCAGCACGGTGCACACCGCTCAGTTCGCCGTGCGGGACGGGCTCAGCTGGCGGCTGCCGGACGACTTCACCGTGCCTTTCGCGGGGCCCCGGCGGGCGCCGGAGACGCTCACCTTCCCGGACGGGGTCGAGCCGCGGATCACCGACACCACCGGCCTGCATCTGACGGACCCGCCGGAGGACCTGGCGCTCGCCATCTCCGGGGCGAGACCCGGCAGTTCGGCGCACCGCACGCTGGTCTCGTACGTCCGACCGGGGCGGCTGCTCGCGCTGTTCGGGCGGTTCTCCGGGCCGGTCAGCGGACCCGAGCTGACCCGGGGGAGCGGGCAGCACCCACTCGGGCACCTGATCGTCGAGCGGTCGATCCCGCACCGGGCGACCCTGGTCACCGAGTCGGTCAAGGCGGAGCTGCGCGACCTCACCCAGACCACGTACCAGAACGAGCGCGGCCACGCCCGTGACACCCGCTTCGGCGTCCAGGTCACCGCCGGCCCCAACTACACCCTCGTCGGCCCGGAGACCGACGTGCGTCTCCAGGGCGGCCCGCTGGTCCGCGCGGACCTCAGCACCGGGCGCGGCCACTACCTGGGCACGGACGCCGCCCGCAAGACCACCGGCCGCGTCCGCAACCACCCGGTCGCGCTGTACCGGGTGGAGCGCACCCTGATGGTGCGCAAGGCCGGCGAGCCGGCGTCCGCGGCCCGCCCGGTCCGGGTGGTCAGCCTGGACTGGATCTCCACCCAGGACGCGCGCCGACTCGCGGGCTGGGACAGCCGTACGCCCGGGCAGACGGGCCCGAACCCCGACGCCGTGCCTCCGGTGCCGTGGTACCTCACCCGGGAGGACCCGGTTCACCTGAGCGGCCAGGTCCGCGCCGAGGGCTTCCGCCCCGACCGCCCGCAGATCGCCGTACCGAACCAGCAGCAGAACCAGCAGCCGGACCAGCAACAGACCCAACAGCAGAACCAGAACGCGCAACCCGCCCCCCAAGACCCCATGCGGGCCTTCGCGGACACCGTCCTGGACACCCTGCACCGCTCGTACCCGTCGCTGTTCGTCCCGCCGCTGATGCTGCGGCACCCGCGGCTGGCGAAGTTCTGGTACGGCGACGGGCGGATGCGGACCGCGCTGCACAACGACCGGCAGGTCCGCGAGGCGCTCAACCGGCCCACCCTCGCGCAGAGTCTGGACGACCTGACCACCACCGGTGTGCCGGTCACGCTCACCGAGGACGGCAAGGTGCGCCGCGGCCACCACACCCTGATCCTGCGGGCCCGGCTCAGCGACCGGCGGTTCGAGACCACCATGAGCGAACGGTCGCTGCGCAACGCTGTGATCGGCACCGAGATCTCGGGCCAGGGGCAGCAGGCGTCCACCACTCTCTCCGGCGGTGTGGAGCTGGGCATCTCGCCGCGTGACCACGACAAGGCGCCCGAGGCGGGGGTGCCGCGCCAGACCGGCAACGTGGCCGTCGGCGTCCGCTACGCCAAGACCGACCAGAAGGCCACCCGGAACACCGTCGCGGTCACCCACGACCACCTGACGTTCCAGAACGGCGCCGACCTCTACAGCTACCAGGTGGAACTGGGCGCCTCGTTCGAGGGCCACCGCCGCCCGCGCGGCTGGGCCCGGCTCGCCTCGGTCGGCCTGCTCGGCGCCGGCGTGTTCGTCAGCAAGGTCGAGGAGCGCCCGCTGTTCAACCGGGGCAGCGAGACCGTGGGCCGGGTGGAGCTGGCCGTACCCGTGGCGCACGGCTCCGAACGGCACGCCCCCGCCGACCCGCCGCCCGGCGGACCGGTCACGGCACCTGCGCCCACCCCCGCACCCCAGCGGCTCTCCGCCCTCGAGGCCGACCAACTCCTGGACGGCACCCGCCCGCTGCCGAGGACGGAATCGGCCGAACGACAGCTCACCCGGAGACTGCTCAGCGCCCCGCACGTGGTGCTCAGCGCCGAGGGCGGCCCGCAGCGCCAGCAGCTCATGCAGGACACCGCAGACCGCGCCTCGGGCACCTCCTGGCACGTCAGCGCGCCCGGCGCCCCGGTGCGCACCGCGCTGCGCCGGGCGATGGCGAACCTCAACGTGGCCGGCCAACTCGGCCAGTACCTGGGCCCGTTCGGCTCCCGCATCACCGGGCTGAACGGCGCCGGACCGTTCCAGACCCACCACGTGAAGGCCGCGGTCCGCGGCGAACTGCACAACCTGCGCGTCAAGAGCGACCCGAAGCCCGCCAGCCTCGAGGCCACCATCGGCAACGAGCACCGCGTCGCCGGCAGCGCCGGCACCACCTCGCGCACCACCCTCGGCGTGCAGGGCGCCGACATGCCGCTTCAGCAGGCCCCGGGCCAACCGGCGGTGGTCGGCTCCTACTCGACCGCCCTCCAGTACGCCTGGGGCAAGGGCCGCAGCGTCTCGCAGACCCTCACCCGGGGACGCAACACCACCCTCACCTTCGCCGGGCGCATGTACCTGGTGGTCGCCGACGCCGCCGAGACCGTCGCCGTACGGGACCGGTGGACGGCCGCGATGGGCGCGTTCGGCACCCGCGCCGGGGACCGGATCAGCTCCGCCGCCGGCCGGCTCTCCGAGCGCGTCGGGCGCGGCCTGGCCCCACGCCGGGCCGCCGCCGCGCTCCAGCGCATCCGCGACGCGGTGATGTTCCACCTGCCGATGCAGGACGCCATCGAGGCCGGACTCGCCCCCGACGGCCTGGGCACCAGCACCCCGCACAATCTCGCCGGCGGCTACCGGCTGCCCGGCTTCCTGCGCGGCCGCCGCTTCCCCACCCACCCCAGCGGCCAACTCGACGCGAGCCACGCGGCGCAGCAGCTGATGGGGCGGCTGGAGAAGATCGGAGTGCCCTCGCACGACCGCGAGCAGGTCCTCCAGCGGCTCTCCCCGGACTTCCTGCGCGCCAACCTGCACGAGCTGACGACCGACGGGATGACCCTCCCCGTCCGCCACCGAGCCTGGTCCAGCCCGCTCCGGCTGCCGGTCGGCGGCAGCCCCGGACAGGTCCGGTTCAAGCTGACACCGGTCACCACCACCGTGGAGCGGCTGCGCACCGGCTTCGAGTTGGAGGACTACCGCACCACCGCCCGCGACGACGCCGACAGCTCCTCCCAGGACCGCGGCGCCGACGTGACGCTCGGCGTCGGCCAGCGCGCGGTGGACAGCGGCGTCCTCCTCGCCAACCCCTCGCTCCAGGGCACCGCGGCCAAACAGCGGTCGAGCGCTCGCACCGAGACGGCCGGCAGCACCTCGATGCCGAACATCGCCACCACCCAGGCGCACGCCGAGATCGTCACCAGCTACACCCTGACGGTCACCATGACGGACGCGACCGGCGAACCGCTCTCCCCTCGCGCCGTCGCCCCGGTCGGCAGCCTCAACGAGATCCTCCCCGCAAGCCTGCTCACCCCGGACGGCGACGGCGCCGACGGCGCACTCACCGAGCAGAACGTGCCGGACCCTGAGCGCGCGGTACGGATGCTGACGGCCGATCAGGCCCGCCCGGACGGCATCGCGGCCTGGCGCAGCGGCGACGCCGACGACTCGGATGTCCTGCCCTTCGACGACCGGATCGGCTCCGGCATCCTCGCCGTGGACATCCGCGGCGCGGCCAACGTGCAGGACGCCCTCACCCTGGCCACCGCCCGCGCCGACGGCCTTGGCGACAGCGACCTCGGCAAACGGCACACCGGCAGGACCCTCAGCGAACGCGTCCGCATGGCCCGCCTCACCCCCCTCACCGGCCTCGGCACCGCCCCCGCCCAGGCACAGCAGGAAGCCACCACACAGGTCGGCCTGACCGCCGGCTTCCGCGAGGCGCTCGGCGCGAACGGCTCGTCGCTGCCCACCCAGGCCTCAGCCCGCCTCTTCGGCCAGTCCCACACCGCCGACTCCCGCCTCTACGCGAAGATGCACCGCCGCGGCGCCCGGCTGCTCACCGTGGAGAACAAGCCGCGCATGGAGGCCATGCAGCGCGCGAAGACCTCCGACGCGCTGGAAGCCGGCATCACCGACAACGTGGAGGGCGTGGTCGGCACATCGCCGCTGGCCGGCAACAGCAACGCGGGCGTCACCAACCCGGGCGCCGCGATCCCGATCGGCGGCGCGAACGACGGCACCGTCCTCAAAGGCACCGCGGACACCACCCTCGGCACCCACCTCAAGGTCGTCACCGACCGCACCATGCTCTTCGCGCTGCCGGTGAGCTGGCTGTCGGTGGCCGAGGTGGACCACCGCGTCACCGACAGCCGCCCACTGCACGCCCTCGGCAAGGCCAAGCGCGGACCTCGGGCCGCCGAGGCGGAGACCACCGCCCTGGTCTGGCTGCGCGAGGACATCGCCCGCGACTACGGCCTCCTGGACGACACCACGTTCCCCGACGAGGTCAGCAGCGCCTGGGACGACCTGGCCGGCGCGGCGGGCGACCTCGCCGCGGCCGAGAAGAGCTACTACGACGCCCGCGCGCGGGCCCGCGAGACGTGGCTCGACCTGAGCGCGGAGGAACAGGCCGTGCTCGGCGACGACGACCCCGACCGGCCCACCGTCCTGCCGCAGGCCATGGCCCAGTCCCCGGCCGTCGCCGCCTGGCAGGCCGCCCGCGAGGAGGTACGCCGCTGGGAACAGCGCACCGACGCCGCCGCCGCGGACCACCACCGGCTGCACCTCGCGGCCTCCCGCCTCACCGCCCACCACCAGGGTTCGGCCTCGGTCCCGGTACCGGACCGGCAGCAGGAGTACACCGCGCCGGACTGGCGCTCCGAGGCGCCCGAGCCGTACACGATCACCGACGGCACCGACTCCAGCCCGCGCACCCTCACCTCGCCGGACGGCACCACCGTGCGCGAGCTGCACGACATGCCGCACGACGGCGCCTCCTTCTTCCACGCACTGCTCGCCGCCGCCCATGACCGCGGCCGGCTGCCCCATCTCCTCGGCACCGACCTCGCGGGCCGGTTCGCCGCCGCTCCCGGCGATCCGGCGGTCACCGAGCGGGCCGTCCGAGCCGCCCGCAACCGACTCGCCTGGGCCTTGGGCGAGGACGGCAACGCGGACCTGCTCGACGCCCTAGCCATGGACGCCGCGGACACCTTCACCCAGGGCGAACTCAATTTCGCGGGCGTGCAGTTGACGCCCGCCCAGCAGGCCGAGTTCGACGCGCTCGGACGGCTCCCGCAGACCCTCTGGCCGACCCCCGCCCAGCGGGCGGCGCTGGCCACCGCGGCAATGCTCCGCCCGTTCACGAGCGAACCCCGTCAGGACGGCGCCGGGCAACCCGACGGCGAACCGGCCCCGCCCGAGCGCCGCGCCGGCGACCACGGCGGCGCCGACCTGCTGCCCGCCCTCGCCGCCCGAGTCCTGGGCACCCCGCTGACAGTGGTGACCGGTGAGGGCCGCGACCAGCTCTTCCTCCCGCACGGCACCGATCCGGCCGCCGTCGACCCGGCCACCGATCCGGTCCTCTTCGCCGCCGACGGCTTCTTCCACGCCGCCCTCCCACCCGGCACCCAGCCCCCCGTCGCCACCCCGCTGCCGGCCCCGACCGGCTCCACCACGACCGCCGGGACGACGACCGGACCCACCTCGCAGCAGCAGTCCGCGAAGCCGCCCGCGCACCGCAGCCACGCCACCCCGCCGTGGATGCCGCCCGCCGACAGCAGCGGCCCGCGCTACCGCCTCGACCGCGACGGCATCCTCACCGCACCCGACGGCGCCACCCACACCCAGGGCACCCCCACCGGCCGGGGCAACGGCTTCTTCGCCGCGCTCTCCACGGCCCTGCACCACGCGGCCGACCAGCCGGGCCTGGACAGCCACGAGGCGGCCCGACTGCGCAGCCGCGCCGGAGCGCCGCCCAACCGGCTGATGCGCCTGAACGGTCTCCCCGGCGCACCGGCCGAGCGCGACTCGCTCTTCACGCCCCCGCCGCTCCGCCGACTGCCCGGGGCACCCGCACTGAGCCAGGACGCCCGCGACGGCCACCTGCGCCGCCACCTCGCCGACGCTCCCTGGGGTCCTGAGGCCGACCGCGCCGTGGCCGAGTGGGCCGCCGCCGCGACCGGCGCCACCGTCACCCTCATCGAGGAGAACGGCACCGCCCACACCTACGCCGGACCGTCCGGCGAAGCGGGCCCCCACCTGAGACTCCGCCGCCGCGGCGGCGACTTCGTCCCCCTGATCCTGCGCACCCCGGCACCTGAGCCGCGGCAGGACAGGCACGACCCGGCGAGCATCCCGCTGTCCCCGTCCCCCACGGGCAGCGATCTCCCCGGCCTCCCAGGCATCCCGAGCCTCCCGGGCCTCCCAGGCTTCCCGGCAGAGGAGGAGGCCCTCGACCTGAGCACGCTGTCCGGAAACAACCCCACCATTCACATGGGGGACGCGGGCGACACGGGGCAGACCGGCGCGGACTCGGACTCGGCCTCGGACGTCGAGATGGACCTCGACTCCGACGACGACTCCGCGCCCGAGGAAGCGGCCGTACTCACCGGCCCGGAGAGCGAGTTCGCGACCCGGTTCGCCGACCTCCTCGCCGAGCCCGAACCTCGGGCCGACGCCCTGCTGGACCTGGTGCGACAGCGCAACACAGCGCTCGGCGGCTTCCCGGATGTGGCGTTCGACAGCGCCTTCACCGAACTCACGGGCATCGGTGTACCCGAGGCCCTGGACCAGGCCGAGCAGGACGGCCGGCTCCAGAGCGAGGACTACGACGACCTGCGCGAGGCCCTCGGGCTCGGTACCGGCGGCCCGTTCACCCAGACTCGCCCCACCGGCGCCTCGGCGCGGGACCGCGAGGTGACACTGCGGATGCTGGACCGGGTGGCCCGCCTGGTGAAGGAAGCCCTCCGCAAGGAGAACCGGGAGGCGGACGCCCAGGTCACCCCGCACATCGCCGTCGCCCTGCTGCCGGACGGCTCCCTCGGCATCGCGGGCAACACCGGCGCGAAGGCGCTGACCAGCGACGAGGCCGCCTTGGTGGAGCAGGAACTGCGCTGGTTCGTCACCGGCCAGGAGACGGCAGGCACACCGCGGCAGCGGAAGCTGGAGCAGTGGAACCGGGACGAGGAACAGCACCGGCAGAGCAGGGCGCGGCTGGACCGGCGACAGCAGGAACTCGACCAGCGGGGCCAGGAGTTGGCGGAGCTCGGGACGCGGCTGGACGAACAGTACGAGTCGGGCGCCTGGAACGACGAGCTGCAGCAGCAATGGGACAACCTCCCGAACGAGGAGGAGGCTCTCCGGCAGGACCGCCGGAGTCTGACGGCGGACCAGCAGCAGTGGCGGCGCGACGAACGGTGGCTGGCCCGCAGGCGGCCTGCGATGGCGAGGGAGATGCGGGACCGTACGAAGCTCCGGGCCCTGGCCACCGGCTGGTACCGGCTCTACCACCCCGGGTCACCCGAACTCGACCTCGTCAAGCGGGCGTTGGCCAACCCCACCGTCCTCAACGTCAGCGGCCGGGACGCGACCCCGGCCTTCGGGTCGTACGGCTCCGAGCACGGCGAGCTGACCCTGCTCGGGCACTGGGTCGAGCACTGGCGGAACAACCCCGGCGACCCGAACAACCCGCGGACGCTCGACCTGGGTGGGTTCAAGATGGCTTGCGCCTCCTGCGACCTCGCCTACCAGGCGGTCAACGAGCACATCGGGCGTCCTCTCGGCCACCGGGTGCGGGCGTCCGGGACCCACGGCACGTTCTTCCCCGGCTGGCGCATGCCGCAGTGGATGCAGCAGCGGACGGAGCTGTGGGACCACATCCGGGACAACGCGGGCGCCATCGGCGGGACTCTCGACGACAATGGCGTACTCAACGGCGACCGGACCAGTACCGGGAACCACCCACAGAACCCCGACGTGTCCTCCTCCGAGTACGAATCCGGCGGCGAGGCAACGGACTCGGATGCCGCGATGGACACGGATGCCGCGCCGGACAACGCGGCGCCGAGCCCGCACGCGGTGGGCCCGCGGCTGCCCCGGAACCCTTCCGCCGAGCCCCCCGGGGCGACCATCCCCACCCCACGAGGCCCCCGGGACAGCCGCCCCCGTTTCGTGGTGCGTTCGGGCTTCGACGCCCGGCGGTTCTCGTACCAGGGGGAGCGGGTCACCGACCTCACGGTACGGCTGGCGATCCGGGGCCCGGAGGGCCGGACCGCCCACGTCCGCGACCAACTCGACGCAGGCGTACGTGACTTCCTCAACGACCCGGCGTACCGGCTGCCGAACGGCGACCGGCTGCACGTGACGGTGGAGTACGTCGATCCGTCCGAGAACCCGCACTTGACGGTTGACCTGGCGGGCCGGGACCGGGCGATGGATCAGAACACGTGGTGGGCGGACGCCGACCCGGTGCACCTGGTCCACGAACTGACCCATCAGCTGGGCCTGCGTGACGAGTACCGTGACGCCGATGCCCCGCATCGCCCGCACATCCCCGGCAGCCTCCTGGGCGACCTGAACGCAAGCCCCGAGGACGCCTCTCTCGCCGCTTCCCGCCTGCGTGGCCGTCACCTCGCCCTGCTCGGCGCGCTCATCGGGAACGCGACTCCGCAGCCCCAGCAGAACGCCGAGCAGACCTGGGAGGAGGCCCGTACGGCGAGCACCCCCACCCTCCGTGAGTCCGTCTGGGTCGACCCGGTCTCGCTGCCCCGACCGGCCGACGGCACGGCAACCACCGAAGTCCCGGCCCACATGCCGCAGGCTGCGACTCTCACACCGTTCAAGTCGGGCGGCTTCGAGTTCACGAACCTGAAGCACACCGAGGAGAAGTACCGGGACAAGGCCGTCCGGATCATCGAACTGCTCAGGGAGCACCCGACGATCCGGGACTACATCGGCAACCGCCCCTGCCGCATCACCCTCCACCTGCGGACGACGGAGACGCCGGCCGATGTACGCGACCTGGGCGACGAGGGCGTCCAGATCAACCTGGCCAGCTACTACTTCGAGAAGTACGGCATTGGCCACATCATGGGCATGCTGGCCCACGAGATCGGCCTCCACCCCCTCGCCTCCCGCAACAGGGACATCCCCGACGAGGAGGCGATGTTCCGGGGCATCCCCCTGCCGGTGCCGGGGCTGGCCGACCTCAAGACGCCGCGCACCATGAACACCGACAGTGCGGGCCAGGCCGACCACATCATGGCGGCCTTCCCCAGCAGCACCCGGCACCGGATCTACCGCGACATCGTCCTGAAGATGGCCGACATGCTGGCCGACGCCGCGCGGGACGGCGTGGAGGGAGCCAAGGCCAAGGACGTCACGGACCTGATCGACTGCTACCTGATGGACGTCGCCTCGATCGCCATCACCAGCGACTACCGGATGAACGCGGCGAAGGAACCCGGGAACACCGCCAAGGTCTACAACGCCTACAAGGCCCTGCTCGCCGAGCACATGGCCGAAGACAGCCCCGCCCGCCCTCTGCTGCCCACCGACAAGGGACTGTTCGGCGTCGTACGGGACTTCGCCCAGCTCGCCACCAGCCTTGCGACCAACAACCGTGGCGACAGCATTCAGCAGCCCATCGCGACGGACGAGGCCCAGCCACGGCTCCCGCAGCCCTCCGAGACGCCCGCGCAGCAAGCCTCGCCTCCCTCCCCGTCCCGGCGCGACAGCCGCCCGCGTTTCGTGGTGCGGTCGGCCTTCGACGCGCGGCGGTGCTCGTACCGGGGCGAGCAGACAACCGACCTCACCGTCCGCGTCGCGATGCGTGGGTCGGAGGGACAGGCCGCACATGTCCGCGACCAACTCGACACGGGCATACGGCAGTTCCTCAACGAACCGGCATATCGCCTGCCGAACGGCGACCGGCTACACGTGACGGTGGAGTACGTCGATCCGTCCGAGAACCCGCACTTGACGGTGGACCTGGCGGGCCGGGACCGGGCCATGGACCAGAACACCTGGTGGGCGGACGCCGACCCGGTGCACCTGGTCCACGAACTGACCCATCAGCTGGGCCTGCGTGACGAGTACCGTGACGCCGATGCCCCGCATCGCCCGCACATCCCCGGCAGCCTCCTCGGCGACCTGAACGCAAGCCCCGAGGACGCCTCTCTCGCTGCCTCCAGTCTGCGTGGCCGGCACATGGCTCTGCTGGGTGCGCTGATCGGCGACATATCTCCGGCGCCCGACGAGACCACGGACGATCAGACCTGGGAGGACGCACGTACCGCGAGCACCCCCACCCGCCGTGAGTCGGTGTGGGTGGATCCGGTCTCGCTGCCCCGTCCCGCCGATGGTTCGGCCGAGGTCCCGGCGTACATGCCGGCGGACCCGAATGCGATGGTCACGCCGTTCAAGTCGGGGAACTTCGAGTTCACGAACCTGAAGCACACGAATGAGAAGTACCGCGACAAGGCGATCCGGATCATCGAGCTGCTGCGGAAGCACGAGACGATCAAGGACTACATCGGCAACCGCCCGTGCCGCATCACCCTCCACCTGCGCACCACGGAGACCCCGGCGGATGTGACGGACCGCGGCGACGACGGTGTCGACATCAACCTGGCGAGCTACTACTTCGAGAAGTACGACATCGGCTACATCATGGGCATGCTGGCCCACGAGATCGGCCTGCATCCCCATGCCTCGCGGGATACGAGCATCCCTGACGAGGAGTCGATGTTCGAGGACGTCCCGCTCACCGTGCCGGGCCTGGCGGACCTCAAGAACCCGCGCACGATGAGTACCAAGGGCGCGGGTCAGGCGGACCACATCATGGCGGCCTTCCCCAGCAGCACCCGCCACGGGATCTACCGGGACATCGTCGCGAAGATGGCCCAGGTCCTCGTGGATGACGCGCAGGACGGTGAAGAGGGAGCCAAGGCCAAGGACGTCACGGACCTGATCGACTGCTACCTGATGGACCTGGCCACCATCGCCATCACCAACGACAAACGCAAGGACGCGGCCTGGGAGCCCCGTAACACGGCCAAGGTCTACAACGCCTACAAGGAGATGTTCGCCGCCCAGCTTGCGGAGGACAGCCCCGTCCGCCCGCTGTTGCCGCCGGACAAGGTCTGGTGGAAGGTCACGGGCAACTTCCTGGGCCTCGGTGCCAGCTTCACTTTCACCAACAAGGGCGACAGCATCCAGACCGCAGCGCCGGAACAGAGCACCAGCACGGCCGAGGCCCGGCCGCGCCTGCCGCAGATCGGCCCGGACAGCGCGCCGGCGAGCCCGTCGCCACCGTCGGCCCCGTCGCGGCACAATGCGCTGCGCGACAACCGCCCCCGTTTCGTGGTGCGTTCGGGCTTCGACGCCCGGCGGTTCTCGTACCAGGGCGAGCAGGTCACCGACGTCACCGTCCGCGTCGCGATGCGCGGTACGGACGGGCAGGTCGCACACGTACGTGATCAACTGGACGCCGGAGTACGTGAGTTCCTCAACGCCCCGGCATACGGCCTGTCCAACGGTGACCGTCTACACGTGACCGTCGAGTACGTCGACCCTGGGGACGCCCCGCACTTGACGGTGGACCTGGCGGGCCGGGACCGGGCGATGGATCAGAACACCTGGTGGGCGGACGCCGACCCGGTGCAGCTGGTCCACGAATTGACCCATCAGCTGGGCCTGCGTGACGAGTACCGTGACACCGACTCCCCGCATCGCCCGCACATCCCGGGCAGCCTCCTGGGCGACCTCAACACCCGCCCCGAGGACTCCTCCCTCGCTGCCTCCGGTCTACGCGGCCGGCACCTGGAACTGCTCGGCGCGCTCATCGGGGACGTGACCCCACCGGCTGAGCCGCACCCGGAGCAGTCCTGGGACGACGCCCGCGCGGCCACCACGCCGGTGTCGCGCGCGTCCGTGTGGGTGGACCCCGTCTCCCTGCCCCAACCGACCGACCACACCGACCCGACGATCACAGAAGTCCCGCCCCACATGCCGGCGGACCCCAACACGACGCCCACGGCCACCGAGCCGACCCTCGTCCCCTTCAAGTCGGGGAACTTCGAGTTCACCAACCTGAAGCTGACTGACGACAGATACCGCGACAAGGCCGTCCGCATCATCGAGTTGCTGCGCAAGCACGCGACCATCCGGAGCTACATCGACGATCGTCCGTGCCGTATCACCCTGCTGGTGCGCACCACGGAGACGCCGGCCAATGTGCGGGACCGGGGCGCGGACGGCGTCGACATCGAGCTCGCCAGCTACTACTTCGAGAAGTACGACATCGGCTACGTGATGGGCATGCTCTCGCATGAGATCGGTCTGCATCCGCTCGCGTCCCAGAACACGGGCATCCCCGACGAGGAGCTGATGTTCCGGGGAGTGCCGCTGGCGGTGCCCGGACTGTCCGATCTGAAGACGCCGCGCACCATGAGCACGGAGGGCGCCGGGCAGGCGGACCACATCATGGCCGCCTTCCCCAGCAGCACGAGGCACCGGATCTACCGCGAGATCGTCATGGAGATGGGCCAGGTACTGGCGCGGGACGCGGCGAACGGGGACGACAACGCGAAGGACAAGGACGTCACGGACCTGTTCGACTGCTACCTCATGGACCTCGCCTCGATCGCGGTCACCAACGACCACCGGATGAACGCGGCGACCGAGCCCGGCTACACGGCGAGGGTCTACAACGCCTACAAGGAGATGCTCCGAGCCCAGCTGGCACAGGATGCCGCGCTCCCGGCCCTCCTGCCGTCGGACAAGAGCATGTTCGGCGTGATGAACGATTTCCGGCGCATCGGCACCCACATCGCGATCAACAACCGGGGCGACAGCATCCAACAGCCCCTCGCGACCTGAGCCCTCGGGAGGGAGTGTGGGCGCTGGGTGCCGAAGGACCTCTTCGCCTGGCAGGCCAACACCGATTCCGACCGGCTGACCAGGCCGCTGGTGCGCCGGCGACCACCATGATCAAGAACTCGCCCCCACAGCCACCGACCCGCTCGTGAGGACCGCCGGACCGCACCGTGGCACAGTGGCCGTATGTGCGGACGCTATGCCTCCAGCCGCAGTCCCGAGGACCTCGCCCAGCTGTTCCAGGTGTCCGAGTGGCATCCGGAGGAAACCCTCGCGCCCAGCTGGAACGTGGCCCCGACCGACGAGGTCTGGGCCGTTCTCGAGCGCACACCGCGTGGCGCCGGCGAGGACGAGCCGGTACGGCGCCGGCTGCGGCCGCTGCGGTGGGGGCTGGTGCCCTCGTGGGCGAAGGACACCAAGATCGGCGCGAGGCTGATCAACGCGCGGGTGGAGACCGTGCACGAGAAGCCCGCCTTCCGCCGTGCGTTCGCCAAACGCCGCTGCCTGCTGCCGGCCGACGGCTTCTTCGAGTGGGACGCGGTCGAGGACAAGAAGTCGGGCAAGGTCCGCAAGCAGCCCTACTTCATCCATCCGGAGGACGGACAGGTCCTGGCTCTCGCCGGACTGTACGAGTTCTGGCGCGACCCGGAGATCAAGGATTCCGACGACCCCGCCGCCTGGCTGCTGACCTGCACCATCATCACCACCGAGGCCACCGACGCCGCCGGCCGCATCCACCCCCGCATGCCCCTCGCCCTCACCCCCGAGCACTACGACGCCTGGCTGGACCCGCACCACCAGGACACCGACGACCTCCGCGCCCTGCTCGCCCCGCCGGCGGACGGCCACCTGGACGCCCGTCCCGTCTCCCCGGCCGTCAACAGCGTCCGCAACAACGGCCCTCAGCTCCTGGACGAGGTCCCCGCTCCCTGACGCCGAAGGTGAGTTCTGGGTAAGGGTTGCCCGCTCGGACGGCCGTCAGACGTTTTTGACATCCGTTTTCATCTAGCGTGGACCCGAAGCCGGGACGGGTGGAGCTCGGCGGACCATTCGCCTTGCCCTCGGAGGGTTCCATGCCTGTGTCCTCGTACCGTCGTCTTCCGCTTGTGCCGCTGACAACCGGCGCATGCCTGATCCTCCTTGCGGGCTGCGGCGGTTCGCAGGATTCCGCAAGCGGCACCGGCACCGCGCAGGGTCCCGCTGCCGCATCCGTCGTGCCGGTGGTGGCCTCGACGAACGTCTACGGGGACGTCGCGGAGCGAATAGGTGGCGGAAAAGTGCAGGTCACCTCGATCATCAGCGACCCCGACCAGGACCCGCACTCCTACGAGGCCAACCCGCGGAACCAGCTGGCGCTGTCCAAGGCGAAGGTCGTGATCGAGAACGGCGGCGGCTACGACGACTTCGTCGACCGCATGCTGAAGAGCGGCGGCTCCTCCGCCGAGGTGGTCAACGCGGTCAAGGTCTCCGGGAAGACCGCCCCGGCGGGCGGGGAGCTCAACGAGCACGTCTGGTACGACTTCCCCACGGTCGCCGGGCTCGCCGACCGTATCGCCGCCGCCCTGGCCAAGGCCGACCCGGCCGACGCCGCCACCTTCACCAGGAACGCCAAGAGCTTCGAGGCGGAGCTCAAGCCGCTGGAGCAGAAGGAAGCCCGGATCAAGGCCGACCACGGCGGCGAGCGCGTGGCCATCACCGAGCCCGTGCCGCTGTACATGATCGAGGCCGCCGGACTTGAGAACGCGACTCCCGAGGAGTTCAGCGAGGCCATCGAAGAGGGCGGCGACGTCTCCGCGAGGACCCTGCGGGAGACGCTGGCGCTGTTCACCGGCAAGAAGGTCAAGGCGCTGGTCTACAACGAGCAGACCTCCGGCCCGCAGACCGAGAAGGCCGAGCAGGCGGCCACGGCCGCCGGAATCCCCGTCGTCCCCGTGACCGAGACCCTGCCCCACGGCAAGGACTACCTCGGCTGGATGACCGCCAACGTCGACGCGCTCGCGAGCGCGCTGGCCCGGTGACGCGGTCCACCGCGGCCGCCGACGCCGCGCTGATCAGCCTGCGCGGGGCGGCTCTGTCCTACGGCGAGCGCGTGCTGTGGCAGGACCTCGAACTCGACGTGCGGCCGGGCGAGTTCCTGGCGGTACTCGGGCCGAACGGGGCCGGCAAGACCAGCTTCGTACGCGCCCTCCTAGGTCAACGGCCCTTGTCCGCCGGTACGTTGACGGTCCTCGGTCGTCCGCCCCGCAACGGCAGCCGCCACATCGGCTACGTACCGCAGCAGGCGACCCTGTCCGCCCACGCGATGCTGCGCGCCCGGGACCTGGTCCGCTTCGGCATCGACGGACACGGCTTCGGACCCCGGCTGCGCACGGGCGCCGTACGCCGCCGCGTGGACGAGGTCCTCGCCGCGGTCGGTGCCGCCGCGTACGCCGATGTCCCCGTCAGTCTTCTCTCCGGCGGCGAACGGCAACGCGTCCGCATCGGGCAGGCGCTCGTGACCGACCCGCGGATCCTGCTCTGCGACGAGCCGCTGCTCTCCCTCGACCTGCACCATCAACGGGCCGTCACGGAACTGGTGGACGCCCGGCGCCGCTCCCACGGCACCGCCGTGGTGTTCGTGACCCACGAGATCAACCCCGTACTGGGACTGGTGGACCGCGTCCTCTACCTCGCCCGCGGCGGCCACCGCGTCGGCGCCCCCGACGAGGTGCTGACCTCCGAGGTGCTGTCGCAGCTGTACGGCACCCCGGTCGACGTCATCCGGGTCCGGGACCGCGTGACGGTCGTCGCCGTTCCCGACGAAGTCGGGCAGTCGCCGCACCACCCCGAACTGCCGCAGGGAGTACGGCCATGACCACCGCCGACGGGATCTGGCAGCAGGTCTTCACCTTCGACCACTACGGCGAACTGCTCGCCCTCGTCCGCAACTCCCTCGTCGCCGGTGCCGCGCTCGGTCTGGTCGGCGGTCTGGTGGGCGTGTTCGTGATCATGCGGGACCTGCCGTTCGCGGTGCACGGGATCAGCGAGCTGTCGTTCGCCGGTGCCTCGGCCGCGCTGCTGCTGGGTGTGAACATCGTGGCCGGCTCGATCGTCGGCTCGCTCATCGCCGCCGGGGCGATCGGACTGCTCGGCTCCCGTGCCCGGGACCGCAACTCCGTGATCGGCGTCATCATGCCGTTCGGCCTCGGGCTCGGCGTGCTCTTCCTCGCCCTCTACAAGGGCCGGGCGGCGAACAAGTTCGGCCTCCTCACCGGGCAGATCGTCGCCGTCGACACCCCGCAGATGTCCTGGCTGCTCGGCACGTCGGCCGTGGTGCTCGTCGCCCTGGCGGTGATGTGGCGGCCGCTCGCCTTCGCCGGCGCAGACCCGGAGGTGGCCGAGGCGCGGGGGGTGCCCGTACGGGCGCTGTCGTTCGCGTTCATGATCGTGCTGGGCCTCGCGGTCGCCCTGTCCGTGCAGATCGTCGGCGCGCTGCTGGTCCTCACACTCGTCGTCACACCGGCGGCCGCCGCTGCCCGGCTCACGGCCTCACCGGTGCTGCTGCCCCTCCTGAGCGTGGTGTTCGCGGTGGCCTCCATCGAGGGCGGAATCCTGCTGGCCCTGGGCAGCAGCATCCCCATCAGCCCGTACGTCACCACGATCTCGTTCGCGATCTACCTCGGGTGCAGGCTGCCGGGCCGCCGTCGTGCGTCCGTCCGAGAAGGGACGTCCCTCCGGGAAGAAGCCCGCCCGACATGAAGACATGAAGGGGTGTTCATCTATTCCTGTATCCTGAGCGCATGACTTCGACGCTCACCCCGCCGTCGGCCGAGCGGGCCGTGTCCGCGCGTGCCGGGGCCGTGCCGCGGCGGCGTACCCGGCTCCTCGCACTGCCGGAGGTCCGCTGGGCCGTCGCGGCCACCGCACTGTTCCTGCTCGCGCTGCCCCTGCAACTCGCCGGAGCGCCCGCCTGGGCGTGGGGCCCGCTCTATGCACTGTCGTACGCCACGGGCGGCTGGGAGCCGGGCTGGGAGGGGCTCAAGGCACTCAAGGACAGGACGCTCGACGTCGATCTGCTGATGGTCGTCGCCGCGCTCGGCGCCGCGTCGATCGGGCAGGTGATGGACGGCGCCCTGCTGATCGTCATCTTCGCGACCTCGGGCGCCCTGGAGGCCCTCGCCACCGCCCGCACCGCCGACTCCGTGCGCGGACTGCTCGACCTGGCCCCCGCCACGGCCACCCGGATCGCCGCCGACGGCACCGAACGGAGCGTCGCCGTCGCGGAGTTGACCGTGGGCGACACCGTGCTCGTACGGCCCGGCGAGCGCGTCGGAGCCGACGGCCGGGTGCTGGACGGTGCCAGTGAGGTGGACCAGGCGAGCATCACCGGCGAGCCGCTGCCCGCGCCGAAGCTGCCGGGAGACGAGGTGTTCGCGGGCACCCTCAACGGCACCGGGGCGCTGCGCGTCCGGGTCCAACGTGACGCCTCCGACTCCGTGATCGCCCGGATCGTACGGATGGTGGAGGAGGCGTCCGAGACGAAGGCCCCCACGCAGCTGTTCATCGAGAAGGTCGAACAGCGCTACTCGCTGGGCATGGTCGTGGCGACGCTCGCCGTGTTCTCGGTCCCGCTCGGGTTCGGCGAGGAGTTCTCGGAGGCGCTGCTGCGGGCCATGACGTTCATGATCGTCGCCTCGCCGTGCGCGGTGGTCCTGGCCACCATGCCGCCCCTGCTGTCGGCCATCGCCAACGCCGGCCGGCACGGGGTGCTGGTGAAGTCGGCGGTGGTCATGGAACGCCTCGGCCAGGTCGACGCCGTCGCGCTCGACAAGACCGGCACACTCACCGAGGGCACGCCGCGCGTCATCGACGTACGGCCCCTGCCCGGCTCGGCACTCGACGAGGACGAGCTGCTGACGCTCGCCGCGGCCGCCGAGCACCCCAGCGAACACCCGCTGGCCCGGGCCGTGCTGGACGCCGCGCATGAGCGGCGCCTCCAACTGCCCGACGTGCGGGACTTCATGTCCGCACCCGGGGTCGGAGTGAAGGCCGTCGTGAACGGCCTGACCGTCGAAGTGGGCGCTCCGGCCCACCTGCTCGCCGACGCCGATGACGCCGACGACGCGAGCCCGGTCGACGCGCTCGCCGAAGAACTTCAGCAGTCCGGCTGTACCGCCGTCCTCGTGGTCGTCGACGGCGCCCCCGCCGGGGTGCTCGGCATCGCGGACCGGCTGCGCCCCGACGCCGCCGCCACCGTCGTGTCCCTCACCGCACTCACCGGCGCCGCCCCGACCCTGCTCACCGGCGACAACCCCCGGGCCGCCGCCCACCTGGCCGCCGAGGCCGGCATCGAGGACGTGCGCGCGGGGCTGCTGCCGCAGGACAAGCTGGCCGCGGTCAAGGAGATGGAGGCAGCCGGCCGCAAGGTGATGGTCGTCGGGGACGGCGTCAACGACGCACCCGCCCTGGCCGCCGCCCACATCGGCGTCGCCATGGGCCGCGCGGGCTCCGACCTCGCCCTGGAGACCGCCGACGCGGTGATCGTCCGCGACGAACTGGCGGCCGTCCCCACCACCGTCGCCCTCTCCCGCCGGGCCCGGACACTGGTCGTGCAGAACCTCGTCGTCGCCGGGGTGTTCATCGCGGGCCTGGTCACCTGGGACCTGGTCGGCACGCTCCCGCTGCCGCTCGGCGTCGCGGGCCACGAGGGCTCCACGGTCCTCGTAGGCCTGAACGGACTACGTCTGCTGCGGGACGCGGCATGGCAGCGGGCGGCGGCAGACGGGGCTGCTTGACGGGAGCTGTTGCTCAAGGGCCGTACGTGCTGTCGGCCCCCTGCGCGGGGGCCGTTGGCCCGCCCTGTCAGACATCGGGCGGGCCAACGGTCCCTTTGGCACTGCTCCTTCCGGACTGTCCGTCGAAGGTCAGTCGCAGCGGCCCGCCGGCCGAGCGCGGGTCACGACATCGGTGGTGCCGGTCGTCGAGTCCAGCCACACCAGCCGGCTGCCGCCCACCGCGGCCGCGGACGACTGCTCGCCCCGGTTGCAGGAGACGCGGCCCTTGCGGGTGGCCGGATCATCGGGCGCGCCGGCCGCGGTGAACTGGTGGAGCTTGGGCGCCGATTCGTTGCTGAGCGGGGCGTCGGCCAGGTAGCTGCCGACCGTCACCCTGTCCTCGGACACCGTCAGGTCGTAGGCGTTCAGGGCGTTCGGCCCCGACTCCGGGCTCAGGTCCACCACGCCGGAACCGTCGAGCGCGGCGCGGCGCACTGCCCTCGTCCCGTTCGTGGCGTCGTCGTCGAGGAGCCAGAAGACGTGGGTGCCGTTGATGGCCGTCGGGCCGAGACCGATGCCGTCCGTGGCCGATTGGACGGCGGTGTTCTCGCCGGTCGCGGCGTCGATGACCCGTGTGCTCACCGCGTACTCGGCGCGCACCCGTCGCCTCTCCTGGTAGGCGACCTTGCCGTGGCTCACGGACGGCGCCCATGCCCGGTAGTAGGTGCCCCCGCCGATCGTCTCCACGTTCGCCGGATCCTTGATGCTCAGATAGGCCACGGCCCGGCGCCCGCCGTAGGTGACGTAGTCGAAGGCCACGAGGTCACCGTCGACGTCCACCGAGCTGCCGGGTGTCCGGCCGTGCCAGAGCTTCTTGACGGGTCCGCCCGCGAGCGGCCTGGCCAGGACGTCGACGCCGTCGGCGCCGTACGCCTGCCACACCACGGTCCTGCCGTCGGTGGCCGGATTGACGTGGTAGCGGCCGTCGTTGGGGCTCATCAGCCTGGGCGGGCCCTCGCCGTCGGCGCGCCCGGCCCACACCGAGTACGGCTCCGTGCCGTCCTCGTCGGACTTGGACGCCGCCCACCAGCCGCCGCCCCCGCCCAGGTGCGTGTTGCTGGTGTTGATCCGGTCGAGAAGGACGTCGGCGTCCATGCCGAGGGCCGACTCCCAGCCCGGCACTATGCCGTGGGCGGTGAAGGCGCGCTGCAGTGTCTTGCGGCCGGCCGCCGGGATCGACAGGTCCTGGGCGGCGGCGAGCACGGCGGCCCGGGCCTCGGTGAAGCCGTCGAGCGGCGTGAGGTACTCGGTCAGCGCCCGGTAGACGATCTTGTCCATCGTCTCGGCGCCCAGGTCCTCGCGCGCGTCCCACAGCGCGCCGCCGATGATGGTCGAGTTGAGGTGGACACCGCCGCTGTCGGTGGCGAAGCCGACGCCGAGGAACGACTTGGCCGTGGTGCGTCCGTCGCCGAGGTCGCGCAGCGCGCATTCCCGCGGGGACTTGGTCCGGCAGAGCCGCTCGCCCAGGAGGCCCGAGTCGGGGTCCGTCGCGGGGATGCCGTACACGTCCGCCTCGATGGCGTTGCCGAAGTAGTCGGCGATGGCCTCGTTCAGGGCGCCGGACTGGCCGGCGTAGACGAGGTTCGCGGAATGCTCGATCACGCCGTGCGTCATCTCGTGGCCGACGACGTCCATGGCCGCGGAGAGCGGACGGTACTCGGCGTCACCGTTGCCGTACACCATCTTCTGCCCGTCCCAGAAGGCGTTGACGTACGGCTGCCCGTAACTGGTCACACCCACCAGGGAGTTGACGGTCATGCCCCGGCCGTCGAGGCTGTCGCGGCCGTGCTTGTCCTTGAAGTAGTCGTAGACCTGCCCGGCGGCCCAGTGGGCGTCCACGGCGCCCGAGTCGGTGGCCTCGGAGCCGAAAGCGGGCGTCGGCGAGCCGAACTCCTGGATGCCCTCGGGCCACACGCCGCCGACGTCGGTGTACCACTTGCCGCGCGCATCCCAGGTCGACAGGACGTTGCCGGAGTCGCCGACGGGTATACGGGAGCGGTCGCGCAGGACGTACAGGCCACGGTTGTCGTCGCGGTCGATGTCGAGCTCGACGGTCGTGCCGTCGAGCCTGACCCCGGTGCCCTTCTCGGCGGCGAGCGCCAGCCGTTGGCGCCTGTCGGCCGCGGCCTGCCCGGCTGTTGCGCGGGGCGTGCCGAACGTCTTGATACCGCTGTACTGAAGGACCGGATACCCGGCGCGCGCGTCGACGTAGACCTCGCGGCGCACGGGCGCACCGGTCGCCGGGTCGGTGCCGTGCACGGTGACGTGCCGGGTGAGGACGCCTGTCCCGGCGGGCAGTACGACGAGGCCGCGCGCGGTGCCTTCGAGCTGGCGTGCCTCCCCGGCCCCCTCGTGCGGTGGCGGCGCGGCGAAGTTCCTGTCGCCGAGCTCGGTGCGGACGGCGTCGACGGCACGCTCGACGGCGAGTGCCTCGCCGACCTCGGGCGTCGTGCCGGTGCTCAGCTCGGTGAAGTACTTGCCCGAGGTTCCCGTGACGACCCGCTCGCCGTCCTGCCGCTGCATACGGACGACGTACTGGCCGCCCAGGACGGGCACCCCCCGGTGCCGCTGCTGGAGCCGGACGGTCTCGCGGCCGTCGGCGGCGGTGGTCCCGGCGGGCACCAGATCGCGGTTCGCCTCCGGGATCCGGTACCGGCCCTGCCTGCCGTCCAGATAGGCGCGGGCCGCGGCTGCGGCACTGCCGGTGGCAGGGGCCTGCTCCCGGATGCCCCGTACCAGCGCCGGGGTCTCGGTCTCCTGCCCCGGAATCACCTCCGCCGGGCTCGGCGGCGGTGCCGGCGCCTGCGTCACGGCGTCGGCAGGCGCCGCCGAGACGACGAGTGCGACGACGCTCAACAGCGCCGCCGCACCCGGTAATCCGATCGGTTGTGCCCGGTGACCGCCTCGACGGCCGCCGACTCTTCCGGTGACTCTTCTGGGGTGACGCACGGTACGCACGGTCTCCCGACCCCCCTCGCTCGCGGCGCCGGAGGCACAGTGCCCCCGGCCAGGGGTCATCGAAGCGGCGATGTTCCGTTCGATCAACGGGGCGGGTGTGCCCACAGGTGACTTCCGGCCGCAGTTGGGGGAGGGTGCCGCTCCCGCGGCTCGCCGCGGATTCCCGGCAGAGCCCGGGCTCGGGCGCAGGGTCGCTGCGGCGCACCAGCTGCGCCTGATGCTGGACCTTCCTCGCCGGCCCTACTGAGCCGCATCCGGTCGACTCGCTCGTCCCGGTCGACCTGACATTTAGACTCTGAGTACAGCATCTGGACATGTAGTCTAGAAGCGGCTCGGGGGATCAGGCTGCCGAGCCCTTGCGGCAAAGGAGTGCGCGATGGCGGCCGAGCAGGCCCTCGAAGCGGAGCGGGACGCGATCGTGGCCGCGCTGAGGCCGGTCGTCGACGGGCTCGCGGCGACGTTCGGGCCGATGTGCGAGGTGGTCCTGCACGACTACCGGCGGCCGGAGAAGTCCGTGGTCGCCGTGGCCGGTTCGGTGACCGGGCGGGCCGTGGGCGGGGCGATGAGCGAGATCGGCATGCGGGTCCTCGCCGGCGGCGACAGTGCGGGCGACGAGCTCAATTACGTCACCCGCGCGCGCAGCGGCAAGCTGGTCAAGGCGTCCACCATGGTGCTGCGGGACTCCACGGGTGCCGTGTTCGGCGCCCTCTGCGTCAACCTGGACGTCACCGCCGTCCACGACACCCACGCCCTGCTGGGAGCCCTCGCCGGCATCGGCGCCACCTCGGCCGACGTACCGGTCACCACCTTCGGCAACGACATCGACTCCGTCGTCGACGCCATCCTCGACGCCCACCAGCTCCGGCAGAACGGCAGCTGGGCCGGTCTCGGACGCGCCCAGCGCCTGGAGCTGTTCCGCGGCCTGGACGAGCGGGGCGTCTTCGCCGTGCGGCGCGCGATCGAACAGGTCGCGGCACGGCTCGGCATCTCCCGCGCGTCCGCCTACAGCTATCTGGCGCAGGCGCGCACCGAGGCCGGGGCGGCGACGGACGAGGCCGCGACCGACACGACACCCTCTGGAGGACACGCGTGACGACCACTACTCCACCGGTCACCCTCGACGACGTCCGCGACGCCGCCGCCCGGCTCAAGGGCGTCGCGCACCGCACCCCGGTGCTGCGCTCGCGCACGCTCGACGAACTCGTCGGCGCGGAGGTCTTCCTCAAGTGCGAGAACTTCCAGCGCGTCGGCGCCTTCAAGTTCCGCGGCGCCTACAACGCGGCCTCCCGTCTGACGCCGGAGCAGCTGGAGCGTGGCATCGCCGCATACTCCTCCGGGAACCACGCGCAGGCCGTCGCCCTCGCCGCCCGGGAGCTCGGCACCACCGCGGTGATCGTCATGCCCGAGGACGCGCCGCCGTCGAAGCGTGCGGCGACCGTCGGCTACGGCGCCGAGATCGTCACCTACGACCGCTACACCGGCGACCGGGTCCAGATCGCCGAGGCCCTGGCCGCCGAGCGCGGCCTCACCGTCATCCCGCCGTACGAGCACCCGCACATCATGGCCGGGCAGGGCACCGCGGCACTCGAACTCCTCGAAGAGGTAGGGGAGTTGGGTGCGCTGCTGACGCCGGTCGGCGGCGGTGGGCTCATCGCCGGCAGCTCCACGGTGGCCAAGGGCCTGTACCCGGACATCCGGATGATCGGCGTGGAACCGGAGGCCGGGGACGACACCAAGCGATCCCTGGAGGCGGGGCGGCGCATCAGCATCCCGGTACCGCACACCATCGCCGACGGCCAGGCCCTGCACACCCCGGGCGAACTCACCTTCTCCGTCAACCGGCGGCTCGTCGACGCGATCGCCCTGGTCGGCGACGACGAGATCCGGGACGCGATGCGGTTCGCCTTCGAGCGTCTGAAGATCGTCGTCGAACCGAGCGGTGCCACCCCGCTGGCAGCCCTGCTCACCGGCCGGGCAGGCGCGCTGCCGCGCCGGGTGGGCGTGATCATCTCCGGGGGCAATGTCGATGCCGAGCGCTTTGCCGAGCTCTGTGGGACGCGGGCCTGAGCGGGGTTCCCTCGAATGGCGGCCCCGCATGGCCGGGCGGACGATGGAGTGGTAGGGGGCCGGCCGCCGACGGCGGTGCGCAGGGTTCGCCGGGGAGACCGGCCGCGGTCGCGGTGAGAAGCGGCCGGAAGGGAGCCCGTCATGTTGGAAGTGAAGCCCATAGACAAGCCGGATGAGCGGCGCGATTTCCCCCGCGGTCACCTCGAAGCCGTCCACATGACGGACCTCGACTTCGCCGTGGCGACCTTCGAGCCCGGTTGGCGCTGGACGGAGTCCGTGGCCGCCATCGCGGGCACCGACACCTGCCAGATGCACCACAACTGCTACATGGTCCAGGGCCGCATGCACATCGTCATGGACGAAGGCGGCGAGAGCGAGGTCGGCCCCGGCGACGTCTTCGTCTGCACGCCCGGACACGACGCCTGGGTCGTGGGCGACGAGCAGGTCGTTGTCTACGACTTCCAGGGACAGACGGCGAGGGAGTACGCGAAGCAGAAGTAGCGCGCGGCCGCCGACTCGGCGCCCGGTACGTCAGACGGTGACGACTATCTTCGCGCGCGCGTGCTTCACCTCCACGTACCGGAGCGCCTCGGCAGCCTCACTCAGTGGATACGTCCGCTCGACGACCGGGGCGATCCTGCCGGACTCGGCGAGTTCGCGCAGGGCCGCCAGGTTGGCCCTGCTCTGCCGGGCCGAGATCTCGAGCAGCTGCTGCGGGCGCGCGAAGGGCGCCGCCAGCCGTCGCTTGAGGAAGAGCGCCATGGGGCCGACGACGCTGCCGCCCTCGTACACCCCGCCGCCGGACAGGATGAGCGTCCCGGTGGGCGTCAGGACGCGCCGGAACTCCCCGAGCGAGCGATTGCCGACGAGGTCCAGCACCACGTCGTACCGCTTCTCGCCCAGGGTGAAGTCCTCCAGTGTGTAGTCGACGACCCGGTCGGCGCCGAGTGAGCGGACCAGGTCCACGTTCCGCGTGCTGCACACGGCCGTCACCTCCGCGCCGTACGCCTTGCCGAGTTGCACGGCGAACGTGCCCACCCCGCCCGACGCCCCGTTCACCAGGACCGTCTGGCCCGGTTGCACCCGGGCGACGTCGCGCAGGCCGATCAGGGCGGTGTTCCCCGCCAGCGGTATCGCCGCCGCCTGCTCGAAGCTGAGGTTGGCCGGTTTCGGGCCGACCTCGCTGTCCCGCGCGCACACGTACTCCGCGAACGCGCCGTCGGCCTCCCCGTACACCTCGTCGCCCGGCTCGAGCCCCGTGACCCCGGCGCCCACCGCCTCCACCGTGCCCGCGAAGTCCCGGCCCCGCACGCGCGCCTTGGGCCTGCGCAGTCCCATCATGCCGCGGCCGATCAAGGGATCCCCGCGCATGAAGTGCCAGTCGTAGGCGTTGACCGAGGCCGCGTGCACCCGCACCAGCACCTCGTTCGTGGCCGGCACCGGCCTGTCGATGTCCCTGAACTCCAGCACGTCCGCCGAGCCGTACCGGTCCTGAATCACTGCCTTCATGGGATCCCCCTCCATCTCCGGCGAGCCTACGGACGCCCACCGGAAGCGGATATCCGGGATGAACCCTGATTTTCTCGGGGTCGCCCCCGGCCTTGCCCGGATGAAACCGATCGGTTTACGCTGGGTCCCACAGTCGGAAACCGATCGGTTTCCACGTCCGAGACAGCCTGGAGAGTCCCATGACCGCCATCGAAGGTTCCGTCGCCCTGGTCACCGGCGGCAGCCGCGGCATCGGCCGTGCCCTGGTCGCAGCCCTGTACGAGCGGGGCGCGAAGAAGGTGTACGCCACCGCCCGCGACCCGCGCACCGTCACCCACCCCGACGCCGTGCCGCTCGCCCTGGAGGTGACCGACCCCGCGTCCGTCGCGGCGGCGGCCGAGCAGGCGCACGACGTCACCCTGCTGATCAACAACGCGGGCGCGTCGGTGAACGCGAACTTCCTCGACTCCCCCGTCGAGGACGTCCGCCGTGAGTTCGAGACCAACTTCTACGGACCGCTCCTGGTCACGCGCGCCTTCGTCCCCGTCCTCGAACGCAACGGGGGCGGGCACATCCTGAACGTCCACTCCGTGCTGTCGTGGATCGGTCTCGCCGGTTCCTACAGCGCGTCCAAGGCCGCCTTCTGGTCGCAGACCAACTCACTGCGCCTGGACCTGAAGCCGCGCGGCATCGAGGTCACGGGCCTGCACGTCGGATACGTCGACACCGACATGGCCGCCGGCATCGACGCGCCCAAGTCCACGGCCGAGAGTGTCGCCGCCCAGGCCCTGGACGGGATCGCGTCGGACGCCCTCGAGGTCCTGGCCGACGACATCTCGCGGCAGGTCAAGGCGGGCCTGGCGGCCGACCCGGCCACTCTGTACCCGCAACTCGCGGCTTGATCGCCGCTTGATCTCCGCCCAGGTCACACCGGCAGCAGGTGGGCCACCAGCGCGCTGAGCTGCCGGGCGGTGCGGCACTCGTACATCTCGACCAGCTCGGCGTAGGCGGGTGCGGCGGAGTCGCCCGTGCCCCAGCGGGAGCGCTGCTCCGGGTTCAGCCAGTAGACGCGTCGGGCGCGTTCGGAGATCTGCCGTACGGCGGGCAGGTTCGGGTCGCCATGGTTGGTGCGGGCGTCACCGAGGACGAACACGGTCGTGCGATGGCCGACCGTGTCGGCGTACCGCTCCGCGAACTCGCCCAGCGCCATGCCGTAGTCGCTGCTGCCGTGATAGCCCGTGAGCGTGGCCTCCGTCTCGATGCGGGCGCTGAGCCCCTCCGGGTCGGCGGTCCCGCGCTGGAGCAGCCCGGTCACCTCGTCGATCCGGTTGACGAAGGCGAACACGCGCACCTTGCTGAACTGGTCGTGCAGCGCCTGTACCAGCAGCATCGTGAAGTCCGAGAAGCCGGACACCGACCCCGACACATCGCACAGCAGCACCAGTTCGGGGCGGACGGGCCGGCGCCGGCGCAGCACCGGCTTCATCGGCACGCCACCCGTCGACAGCGAACCGCGCAGTGTCCGCCGCAGATCGATGCTGCCCCGGGAGGCGCGGCGCCGGCGTGCCGCAAGCCGGGTCGCGAGCTTGCGGGCCAGTGGCTGAACCGCCCTGCGCAGCTCGGCCAGTTGAGCCTTCCCGGCGAAGAGGAAGTCGACCCGGTCGGCGGTCGGAGCCACCGCCCGCCGGGCGATCTCGTCCCGCCCGCGCCGCTCGGCGACCCGGCGCCGCGCCTCCGCGGCCACCAGCGCCCGGAACGCCTCGATGCGCTGCCGGATCTCGTCCTCCAGCAGCCGGTCCGTGAACCCCGAACTCCCGCCCTGCCCGCGGACGGTGTCGCGGACTCGGGCCAGCAGGGTCTGCGGGCGCAGCCGTTCCAGCGTCTGGTACGACGACCAGCCATCCGACTCCGGTGAGGAGCCGTAGCCACCGAAGCCGTCGACCGCCTCGGCCGCCAGCCGGCCCATCAGGGCCTGGTCGTTGGCGGCCAGGGCCGCCGCCAGGCGGTCGCGCAGGTCCTCCCGCCCCGCCGCCTTCTTCTCCGGCGCGCCGACACCACGCGGAAAGTAGAGGTCGAAGACGGGGTCGAACACCGGTCGTTGCCCGTTTCCGTGCAACAGCGTCGTCGCCAGCCCCTCGCGCAGGAGCTCCCGGTCAGCAAGGCCGAGGACCTCCATCGCCCGCCCCGCGTCGACGGTCTCGCCGGTGCCGATGCGGATACCGTGCGCGCGCAGTGCCGAGACGAGGGACGTCAGCCGTTCCGCCACGCCTGCGGGCGTGGTCACAGGGCGTCCAGATCGAGTTTGGCGGTCGCCTTGAGGACGTCGTCCTGGTGCTTGAGGAGCACGCCGAGGCTGGCCTGCACGACCGTCTCGTCCAGGGTGTCGGCGCCCAGCGCCAGCAGGGTGCGCGCCCAGTCGATGGTCTCGGCGACCGACGGCACCTTGCGCAGGTCCATCGCCCGCAGCGCGCCCACGACCCGGACGACGGAGCGGGCCAGCGTCTCGTCGAGCCCCGGAACCTTCAGCCGTACGATCCTGCGCTCCAGCTCCTCGTCCGGGAAGCCGATGTGGAGGAAGAGGCAACGGCGGCGCAGCGCCTCGGACAGCTCACGGCTGGCGTTGGACGTGAGGACGACGAACGGGCGGCGCGTCGCGGTGATCGTGCCGAGTTCGGGAACGGTCACCTGGAAGTCGCTGAGTACCTCCAGGAGCAGGCCCTCCACCTCGACGTCCGCCTTGTCGGTCTCGTCGATCAGCAGGACCTTCGGGTCGTCGCCCCGGATGGCCGTCAGCAGTGGCCGGGTGAGGAGGAACTCCTCGCTGAAGATGTCCGTGCGTGTCTCGTCCCACGTCTCGTCGCGGCCCGCGCTGATGCGCAGCAGCTGCTTGGCGTGGTTCCACTCGTACAGCGCCCGGGACTCGTCGACGCCCTCGTAGCACTGCAGGCGCACGAGCCGCGCCCCGGCGACCTCGGCCACGGCCTTGGCGAGCTCCGTCTTGCCGACCCCGGCCGGGCCCTCCACCAGGAGCGGCTTGCCGAGGCGGTCGGCGAGGAAGACGGTCGTGGCGACCGCGGGCGAGGCGAGATAGCCGGTCTCGGCCAGACGTGCGGAGACGTCGTCGACGGATGTGAACAACGGAGCCTCCGGCTGGGTGGGAGATGTCTGTCCAGGCACTATCTAAGCGCTTGTTCACCTCCGCTGTCACCAGTGATCCGATGCCCTTTCCGAAGCCCTTCCGAGGTCTTCGTCACTGGAGACCGATCGGTTTCCGTCCGGGCCGGGTGCGCGGTAGCCTCGCCGTATGGCCACGACAGACAAAGCGTCCACCAAGGACCGGCTCCTCGACGCGGCGTCCGAGCTCTTCTACCGCGACGGAGTCTCCATCGGGGTCGAGGCGCTGTGCCGGACCGCCGGAGTCTCGAAGCGGTCCATGTACCAGCTCTTCGCGAGCAAGGACGAGGTCCTCGCGGCGAGCCTGGCCCGACGGCTTCCGGCGTACGAGGCCCAGCTGGCGCCCGGCATGCAGGACGCCGGTACGCCCCGGGAACGGATCCTGCACGTCTTCGAGCGGCTGGAGAAGGCGTCCACCGAACCCGACTACCACGGCTGTCCCTACCTCGCGGCCCTGGTCGAGCTGAAGGATCCCGAGCATCCGGCGAGCGTGGTCGCGCACGGGGCGAAGGAGTGGATGCGGAACTTCCTGCGTACGCGTGCGCAGGAGGGCGGGGCGCGGGATCCCGAGCTGCTCGCCCGCCAGCTGATGCTGGTCTTCGACGGGGCCAGCGCCCGGGCGGGTGCGAAGGTCGAGACGCTGGACGGGCTGGTCACCGCGACCGTGATCGCGCTGCTGGACGCGGCCGGCGTGGAGTGACACAGGGCGACCGCCGCGCAGTGACACAGGAAGCAGTGACACAGGAAGCAGTGACACAGGAAAGGGCGGCCACCGTGGTGACCGCCCCTCGTCATATCTGTCGTCCTGGTCGTACCCGGCGTCATGACGCCACCGCGACCGCCCCCACCGCCGGAGTGCGCAGCATCCGCCGGGCCGTGGCCAGGCTCGTGCCCAGGGTCACCGCCGCCGCGACCGCGACCACGGCGACCGCCGTGCCGTAGGCCTGGCCCGGCAGCACCCCATCGGTGCGGACCACGGTGAACGGGACGATCCCGGCCAGCGCGGCCACCATGCCGAGGAGGACTCCGGAGACGGTCAGGATCAGCGTCTCGACGCCGACCGTGCCGAGCACCTGCCCCGGAGTCGCCCCCGCCAGCCGCTGCTGCCCGAACTCCCGGCCGCGGTAACTTGTCGCCGCATAAAGCGAGTTGACCAGCATCACGCAGACGAAGACGACGATGATGCCGACGACCGTGAAGTTGAGCGTCTCCAGGTTCTTGGCGTCGATCGACTTCGTCAGGCCCGAGGCCGCGAGGGCGTCGCTCTCCACCGCCTGCATGGTGAGGGTGGCCGTGGCCACCGCCGTGAACAGGATCAGCGACATCAGGATCCCGGCCAGATGACCGGCCCGCTCCCGCAGATTCCGTACGGCCAGCCAGCCGCTCGCCCCGTTCAGCGGGAGCCGGTCCAGCACGCCCTCCAGGAGCTGCGGCGCGAGCAGCGCGAAGCCCACCGACAGCAGGATCGCCCCGTAGGCCGGCGCCGCCATCAGAGCGGCGTCCGTCGCGGAGAACGCGAAGGTGGAGGAGGCCGCGGCCGCCCCGGTGGCCAGCGCGCCATACGCGAGGAACTTCCGTGCACCGCCCCGACGTCGGGGTCCGCGCGTCGCCCGCCGTACGGCGAGGAAGGCGGCGCCCGCCGACGCGAGCAGCGTGATGTCGATGCCCGACAGGAGCGCGATCGGGCCGAAGGAATGGTCGACGGACCCGGCGACCTGACCACTGTCCTGGAACACCTGCAGCAGCGCCCGACCGCCCAGCATCGCCGGGCCGATCGCCAGTACCGCGCCCACCAGGGCCACGACCACCGCCTCGCCGACGACCATCCGCTTGAGCTGCGCCGGAGTCGCCCCCGAGCAGCGCAGCAGCTCCAACTCGGCCGTACGTTGGCGGACGTTGACCGTCAGCGTGGAGGCGACGGCGAAGAAGACCAGCAGGGTGCCGTAGCCACCGACGACGCCTGCCGCGGTGGACAGCGTCTCCGCGCTGGTCGAGTCGACGCCGTCCTGGCCCGCCGTGTCGTGCATCGAGTTGAACGTCATGATGATCGCGGCGCCGAGAAACGCGGACAGCAGCGTGGCCAGGAACCGCCCGGGGCGGAGCCGTATCGACCGCATGGCCAGCATGAACATCGCTCACACCCCCGTCGTCACGTTGTCGCCGAGGTGCGCCAGGCGTTCAGCCACCGCGTTCGCCGTCGGAGCGTCCAGCCGGCCTGCCAGCCGGCCGTCCGCCAGGAACAACACGGAGTCCGCATAGGAGGCGGCGACCGGGTCGTGGGTCACCATCACGACCGTCCGGCCGTGCACCCGCACCGTCTCCTGGAGCAGCCGCAGCACATCGCGCGCGCTGCGCGTGTCCAGCGCGCCCGTCGGCTCGTCCGCGAAGATCACCCGAGGCTCGGTCACCAGGGCCCGGGCGATGGCGACTCGCTGGCGCTGACCGCCGGACAGCTGGTCGGGACGGTGCCCCAGCCGGTCGCCGAGACCGACGGACGTCAGCACCTCCTTGGCGCGCTTCCGGTCGACGCGCTGCCCGGCGAGCTTGAGCGGCAGCACCGTGTTCTGTGCGACGGTCAGCGTCTCCAGCAGGTTGTACTGCTGGAACACGAACCCGATCCGGCCACGCCGGAACTTCGTCAACTCGGCCTCGCCGCCGCCGGTCAGCTCGGTGCCGTCCACGCACACGATGCCGCTGTCGGGCCGGTCGAGACCGGCCGCGCAGTGCAGCAGTGTGGTCTTGCCGGAGCCGGACGGCCCCATCACCGCGGTGAAAGTGCCCCGCCCCAGGCCCAGGGTGACCCCGTCCAGAGCCGTCACCGCGCTGTCCTGCGCACCGTAGGTCTTGCTGACCTTGACCAGCCGGAGTGCCTCGGCGGCGGGTCCCCCGTCGTGCGTACCTCGCGAGCTCTTCCGGAACATCGTCATCCCTCTCCGTCCGGCACTCCCTGTGCCCTGCCGACGAAGCTACGGAGCCGGCGAGTCGACCACATTGGGCGCAGAACCCGTATTGCCGGGTGTACTTGGCGACACCCCTGCCGGGGCAGGGGCCCGGGCCCGCACGGAACCAGCCAATTGAACGGTTTCAATTCCCTCGCCGCCGCACGCTCCGTCGGCTGAGTGCTTCTGTTGGAATCTGCACAGAATTCGCGCTGCTCGCACCATGGACTCATGTCACTTCTGCCACTAGCTTCAACCGTCGTTCGACCTGAATCGTTCCAACTTCGATGAGCCGAAGGGACAACGGCATGAACGACGGAGTCGACCGTACGAAGGGCAGAGGGGTGCGCCGCAGGACCGTGCTCACCACCGCACTGGGCGCAGCCCCGGTGGTCCTCGCGGGCGGGATCGCCACAGGCGGCCCCGCTTCGGCCGCACCCACCTCGCACCGCACGGCCGTCGAGGGCCTGACGGTCGAGCACAGAACGAACCCCCTCGGTGTGGACGCCGCTCACCCCCGGTTCGGCTGGCGCATGGCGTCGTCGGTGCGCGGTCGCCGCCAGTCCGCCTACCGGATCCTCGTCGCGACCGCACCCGACCGCCTGACCCCCACCCGGGCGGACGTCTGGAACAGCGGCCGGGTCGCCTCACCCGACTCGATCGCCGTGCGCTACGAGGGCCCCGCCCTGCGCGCCTCCACCCGCTACCACTGGACGGTGACGGCCTGGGACGAGACCGGCCGAGCCGTCCCCGCCGCCCCGACCGCCCACTTCGAGACCGGCCTGCTCGGCACCGACGGCATCGCCGGCTGGGACGGCGCCCGGTGGATCAGCATGGCCGGCAAGCGCCCCAACACCGCCGGCGCCCCGCTGCTCCGCCACCAGACGGAACTGACGGGACGTCAAGTACGTGACGCCCGGCTCTACATCTCCGCACTCGGCGTCTACGAGGCCCACCTCAACGGCCACCGCGTCGCCGTGCCGGAGGGCGACGCGACGACCCATGAACTGCTGACGCCGGGCTGGACCAACTACGACAGCACCGTCAACTACTTCACCTACGACGTCACGGACCTGGTCGCGGGGGAGCCACGCGAGGGGCAGGAGGGGCACGCGGGGCGTGTCACCCTCGCCGCCGTGCTCGGCAACGGCTGGTACAACAGCCGTGTCTCCGAGAACAGCGCCTACTACTCCGCCGACGGCAACAGCCCGGCCCTCAAGGCCAAGCTCCTGATCCGGTACGCCGACGGATCCGAGCAGACCGTCGTCACCACACCCGGCGACGACTGGAAGGCCACCGACACCGGCCCCTACCGCGCCGACGACATCTACGACGGCCAGACCTACGACGCCCGTAAGGAACTGGCGGGGTGGACGGCCGGCGACTTCGACGCCTCCGCCTGGGCCGGCGTGACCGAGCACGACTTCACCACCAGGTTCCCCGACGTCAGGCTGGTCGCCTACCCGGGCGAGAGCGCCCGCCTGATGCCCCGGTGGGACCGCAAGCCGCAGTCCGTCACCGTCTGCACGGGCGTCACCGGCCAGGACGGCAGCCCCAACGGCAAGGGCCGCATCGTCGTCGACCCCGCCCGCACCGTCACCGACCCGGCCGCGGCAGCCAAGGCCGCCGTGACCCTGCACCCCGGCGACACGGCAGTGATCGACCTCGGCCAGAACCTGGTCGGCGTGCCCCGCTACACGCTGCGCGGCCCGGCAGGCACCGAAGTCGCCTTCAGGCCCGGCGAGATGCTCAACGACGACAGCGAGGGCGCCGACGGCCCCGTCGGCTCGGTCTACCGCGCCAACCTCCGCTCCGCAAAGGCCACCAGCACCTACATCCTCAAGGGCGACCCCGACGGCGAGACCCACGAGGACTCGCTGACCTTCTACGGCTTCCGCTACGTCTCCGTCACCGCGACCGACACCGTCACCCTCACCCGCTTCACCGGCCGGGTCGCGACCTCCGCCCTCCGCGACATCGGCACGATCACGACCGACGACGAGGACGTCAACCAGCTGATCAGCAACGTGCGTTGGGGACAGCGCGGCAACTACCTCTGGGTGCCCACCGACTGCCCGCAACGCGACGAGCGCCTCGGCTGGACGGGCGACACCCAGCTCTTCTCCAACACCGGGCTCTACAACGCCGACGCGGTCAACTTCCTCAGCCACTTCGAGGACAACCTGATCGACTCGCAGCACACCTACGGCCTGGACGGCGCCCAGTTCACGGCGGTCGCGCCCGGCAACCGCTACAACGCGGCGGCTCCCGCCAGTGGCTGGTCGGACTGCGGGGTGGTCGTGCCGTGGACGGTGTGGCAGATGTCCGGCGACCCCACGATCGTCGACCGCAGCTGGGCGGCGATGACGAAGTACGTGAACTGGATCCGTGGCCGCACCGGGGACGCGTACGCCGGGCAGGGCGCCATCTTCGGCGACTGGCTCGCCTTCCAGGACACCAGCACCCAGCTGATCAGCGACGTCTACTACGGCTACAGCGTGCGCCTCATGGCGGACATGGCCCGCGGCACGGGCCGCGCCACCGAGGCACGGGCCTATGACGACCTCTTCGCCCGCATCAAGCGCGCCTTCACCACCAAGTACCTGGCCACCGACGCGACAACGGGCCGGGTGACCGTACGGTCCAGTCTCGGAGACGCACCTCCCACGGGCGGCCGGACCGAGGACGACACCCAGACCGCCCTGCTGTGGGTCCTCAAACTCGGCTTCTACGACACCGAGGCCCAGCGCCGCCAACTGGTCACGCTGCTCGCCGAGAACATCGGAAACGACGAGGCCTACAAGGAGGCCCACCCCGACAGCACCCGAGTGAGGTACGCCGAGAACACCCTCTCCGTCGGCTTCCTCGGCGTGAACGTCCTCGCCCCCGTGCTCACCGACGAGGGCCGCGCCGACCTCGCGTACAAGCTGCTCCACCAGGACGCCATGCCGTCCTGGCTGTACTCGGTGCGCAACGGCGCGACCACCATCTGGGAGCGCTGGAACTCGTACTCGAAGGAGGACGGCTTCGGCCCGGTCGACATGAACTCGTTCAACCACTACTCCTACGGCGCGATCATGGAGTGGATGTACGAGAGCATGGCGGGCATCGCGAAGGACCCGGCCCACCCGGGCTTCCGGCACTTCCTCCTGCGCCCGCACCTCGACCCCACCGGGCGGATCACGCAGGTCGCCGGCTCGCACCACTCTCCGTACGGGGAGATCGTCAGCGAGTGGCGGACGGAGGGCCGGAAACTGACCTACCGGGCCGTGGTCCCCGCGAACAGTACGGCGACCCTGCGCATCCCCACGTCCGACCCGGCCTCGGTGCGCGCGGGCCGGACACCCCTGTCTCGGGTGCCGGGTGTCGAGTACCTGGGCTTCGAGGTCGGGACGGCCGGCTACCGGCTGCCCTCCGGCCGCTACCAGGTGACCGCCACCCTCACCTGACAGTGCCCGTCGTGTGGCGGGTCGGGCTGGGGGAACTCGGCCGGCATGGAAGAGCCGACCCGCACCCACACGTCGTACTGGATCGAGACGGCACCGCCCGGCGACCTCGCGCCCCCGCCGCCCGGCGACCTCACGGTCGAGGTCGCCGTCGTGGGCGCGGGGATCGCCGGGATCGCCACGGCCTGGGAGCTGGCCCGGCGGGGCCACCACGTCGCCCTGCTGGAGGCGGACCGGATCGCCGTCGGCGTCACCGGGCACACCACCGCCAAGCTGTCCGCCCAGCACACCCTGATCTACGACCGGCTCCGCCGCACCCGGGGCAAGGAGGGCGCCCGCCTGTACGCGACCTCGCAGACGGACGCGATCCGGCACGCCGCCGAGGTCGTCGACGAGCTCGGCATCGACTGCGAGTGGGAGGAGGCGGCGGCCTGCACCTACGCCGAGGACGGTGACCGCGCCGACGAACTGCGGGCCGAGGCCGACGCCGCCCGGGAGGCGGGCCTGCGCGCCGAGTACGTGACCGAAACGGAGCTGCCGTTTCCGGTGGCGGGCGCCGTGCGCGTCGAGGGGCAGGCGCAGTTCCATCCACGCAAGTACCTGCTGGCGCTGGCCGCCGACCTGGAACGCCTCGGCGGGAAGGTGTACGAGCACACCCGCGTGGTGGGTCTCTCCGAGGGCGAGCCCTGCGTGCTGACGACCGAGGACGGTGTGAAGGTGACGGCCGGGACCGTCGTGGTCGCCACCCACTACCCGATCTTCGACCGGGCGCTGCTGTTCACCCGCCTGACGCCCCGGCGGGAACTGGTCGTGACGGCCCCCATCGACGCGGCCAAGGCGCCCACCGGCATGTACATCACCCCCGAGCAGAACACCCGCTCGGTCCGCACGGCCCCCTACGGGGACGGGAAACGCCTGCTCATCGTCACCGGCGAGCACTTCACCCCGGGCGCGGGCGGCGATGTCGAGGCGCGCTTCGAGGTGTTGAAGGACTGGGCGGTGGAGCGCTTCGGTGACCTCGGCTTCACCCATCGCTGGGCCACGCAGGACAACGACTCCACCGACTCCGTCCCGCTCGTCGGCCCCCTGCACCCCGCGAGCCGCCATGTCCACGTGGCCACCGGCTTCGGCGGCTGGGGACTCAGCGGCGGCATCATGGCGGGCCGCCTGCTCTGCGACCTGATCACCGGTCGCGAGAACCTGTGGAGCGACCTCTACGACCCGCGCCGGGTGATGTCCGTCGTCCGCGAGGGGAAGGACTTCGTCAAGCACCAGGCCGACGTCGCCCGCCACTTCGTCGGGGACCGGGTGCACCACCTCCCCGGCCCGTCGACGAACTCGGTGGAGGACATCGCGCCCGGAGAAGGCGCCATCGTCCATGTGTCCGGCAAGCGCTGCGCCGTCCACCGCGACGACGACGGAAAGGTGCACGCCGTCTCAGCGAAGTGCACCCACCTGGGCTGCCTGGTCGCGTTCAACCGCGCGGAACGGACCTGGGAGTGCCCCTGCCACGGCTCGCGTTTCGCCCCCGACGGCCGAGTCGTCCAGGGGCCCGCCGTGCGGCCGTTGGAGCAGCGCGGCCTCTGAGGCGGTGCCTTCAGCCGGCGTCCTCGCCGACCAGGACGACCTCCAGCGTGCGCGGGCCGTGCACCCCCTCCACCCGGTCCAGCTCGATGTCACTGGTGGCCGAGGGGCCGGAGATCCACGTCAACGGGCGGATGGGGTCGAGGCGTTCCAGCGCCCGCGGCACCGACGACACGACCTGCTCGGGGACCCGTACGACACAGATGTGGTGGTCGGGGACGAGCGTGATGCGGCGACGGCCCTGGTCGGGGGAGCCGTCGAGGACGATGGTGCCGGTCTCGGCGATGGCGAGCGCGCACGCCGTGACCACGCTGTCGACCCGGTCCAGTTCGTGCGGGGTGCTCTCGGTCCGGTCCGGGATCCGCTCGGCGTCGGACGCCGCCAGCCACGCCGGCTCCAGCCCCGGCGGCACGAGCACCGTCCGCGCGCCCCGCGCCGCGAGCATCCCGGCGACCGTCGCCGCGAGATCGGCGGCCGTGCAGCGGTGCACGATCGCCCGGTAGTCCGCCAGGTTCTCGGCCAGCAGACCGACCGTCTCCTCGGCGCTCCGCACCCCGTGTTCGTGCAGGTAGCCGCGTGGAACCGCCTCTTCGTAAGGCTTCTCGTCGTGCGGTACGTCCGCCAGCGCCCGCCGCACCCGGCCCAGGATCCGTTCCCTGCTGCTCACTTGGTACCGCCCTTTCCGCCCTGCGTCCGCTGCCACCAGTCCCGGAACGGCTCCGCGGGCACCGCCGGCAGATCCCGCGTCCCGCTCCACGCCCTGCCCGGGCCCGGCAGCGAGCGCGGATGCAGGCGGCGGGTGCGTGCGGCGAGCCGCTGGCCGGTGCGCAGGGCGCCCGGGTCACTGAACGCCCAGCGTGCCGCCCGCATCGCGGCCCGCTCGGCGGCATGCCCCTTCGCGGGTTTCAGGACCACCTTGTTGCCGTTGGAAATCACCTGGCCGCCCTCCACGACCCGCTCCCGCAGATGCACCAGCACCTCGGGGATGTCGATGGCGACCGGGCACACCTCGTAGCAGGCACCGCACAGCGACGACGCATACGGCAGCGAGGCGTCGATCTCGCTGCTCACGCCCCGGAGTTGAGGACTGAGGATGGCACCGATGGGCCCGGGGTAGACCGAGCCATAGGCGTGACCGCCGGCCCGCTCGTAGACCGGGCAGACATTGAGGCACGCCGAGCAGCGGATGCAGCGCAGGGCCTGGCGGCCGACCTCGTCGGCGAGCGTGTCGGTGCGGCCGTTGTCGAGAAGGACCAGGTGGAAGTTCCTCGGCCCGTCAGCCGTCTCGGAGTCCGTCGTGCCGGTCCACATGGACGTGTACGGGTTCATGCGCTCGGCGGTGGAGGAGCGGGGAAGAGTCTGCAGGAACACCTCCAGGTCCCGCCAGGTGGGCACGATCTTCTCGATGCCGACGACCGAGATCAGCGTCTCGGGCAGGGTCAGACACATCCGCCCGTTGCCCTCGGACTCCACGACGACCAGCGTGCCGGTCTCGGCGACCATGAAGTTGGCGCCGGAGACACCGACCTTGGCCCGCAGGAACTTCTCGCGCAGGTGCAGCCGGGCCGCCTCTGCGAGTTCGGCGGGAGTGTCCGTCAGGCCGTCCGGAGCCGGGCGGCCCCACTCGCCCATCTCGGCCCGGAAGATGTCCCGGATCTCACCACGGTTGCGATGGATCGCCGGGACGAGGATGTGCGAGGGCCGGTCCTTGCCCAACTGCACGATCAGCTCGGCGAGATCGGTCTCGTAGGCGCGGATACCCTCCGCCTCCAGGGACTCGTTCAACCCGATCTCCTGCGTGGCCATCGACTTGACCTTGACGACCTCGGACTCACCGGTCGCCTTGACCAGGTCGGCCACGATCCGGTTGGCCTCGTCGGCGTCGGCGGCCCAGTGGACCGTGCCGCCCGCCGCCGTGACCGACTCCTCCAACTGCACGAGATACCGGTCGAGATGACGCAGCGTATGGTCCTTGATCTGCTTCCCGGCCTCACGCAGCGCCGCCCAGTCGGACACCTCCGCGACGGCCTTGGCCCGCTTGGCGCGGATGGTGTGCGTGGCGTGGCGCAGATTGCCGCGCAGGGTCGTGTCGTGCACGGCCTCATGCGCGGCCTTCGGAAACGCCGGCATCCCGAGATACGTTCCACTCATGCCGCCGGCTCCTCCTCCGTGCTCGCCAGGATCTCCGCGATGTGCACCGGCCGCATGCCCGTCCGCAGCCGGGTCATGGTCCCGCCGATGTGCATCAGACAGGAGTTGTCGGCCGCGCACAGCACGTCGGCGCCCGTCGACTCGGCGTTGCGCACCTTGTCCGTGCCCATCGCCGCCGAGACATCGGAGTTCTTCAGCGCGAAGGTCCCGCCGAATCCGCAGCACTCGTCCGCGCCCGGCAACTCCGCCAACTCCAGCCCCTTGACGGCCTGGAGCAGCCGCCGGGGCCGGTCGGCCAGCCCCAGCCCGCGCAGGCCGTGGCAGGTCGGGTGATAGGTCACCTTGTGCGGGTAGTACGCCCCGACGTCCGTCACCCCCAGCACGTCCACCAGGAACTCCGTCAGCTCGTACGTCTTCGGCACCACCGGCGCCAGGGTCGCCGCGAGGGTGTCCCCGCGGCCCTCGGCCCGGGCCCGCTCACCCATCCGCGGATACAGCTCGCGCACCATCGCCCCGCACGATCCGGACGGGGTGACGATCGCCTCGTACTCCCCGAAGACATCGGAGAAATGCCGGGCGAGCGGCTCGGCCTCGTGCCGGTATCCGGTGTTGTAGTGCGCCTGTCCGCAGCAGGTCTGGGCCATCGGGAAGTCGACCTCGACGCCCAGCCTGGTCAGCAGTTTCACCACGGCGCGCCCGGTGTCCGGATAAAGCGTGTCGTTGACACAGGTCAGGAACAGGGCGACACGCATCGCGGCTCCTTGCGATCGATCATCGGATGAGTGCAGGGTAATGCGGCAGCGCGGCGCAGGGGAGACCCCGCTCGTCCCGGGTGAGCCGGTCGCCCTCGGACGAGCCGGTCACGTCCGGAGGAGCCGCGCCTCCGCCTCGCTCCAGCGCGCCGTGTCCCCCCGCGGCTCGTACCGGGTCAGCGGCTGGGTACGGGTGAGCAGGCGCCGCCCGTCGGCGAGGTCGCCGACCAGCCCGTGGGTCCGCGCCTGGACCAGCACGTTCCCGAGGGCGGCGGCCTCGCTCGGGCCGGCCACCACCGGCAGCCCGCAGGCGTCGGCGGTCAGCCGGCACAGCAGGGCGTTGCGGGTGCCGCCCCCGACGACATGCACGACGTCGACGGGATGGTCGGCCAGCCGCTCGGCATCCCTGATCGCGCGCCGGTGGGCCAGGGCGAGCGAGTCGAGGATGCAGCGCGTGATCTCGGCGGGCGTGCCGGGCACCGGCTGCCCCGACGCCCGGCACGCCTCGGCGATCCGCTCCGGCATCCGTCCCGGCGCCAGAAACGCCGCGTCCCCCGCGTCCACGACCGACCGCAGCGCCGGCACCTCGGACGCGTCGAGCAGCAGCCCACCCAGGTCGGGGTCCCCCCAGGCCCGTACGCACTCCTGGAGCAACCACAGCCCCATGATGTTCCGCAGATACCGGACCGTGCCGTCCAGCCCCAGCTCATTGGTGAAGTTGGCGGCCCGGCTCTCCTCGGTGAGCACGGGTGCGCCCAGCTCCAGCCCCGCCAGCGACCAGGTGCCGGTGCAGATGTACGCGAAGCGCTCGCCGCTCCCGGCCGGAACGGCGGCCACGGCGGACGCGGTGTCGTGCGACCCCACCGCCGTCACCGGCACCGGGCCGCTCAGCCCGGTCTCCTGAAGCACCTCGTCGCGCAACACCCCGGCGGGATCGCCGGGTTGCCGCAGGGGTGCGAACAGGTTCAGGTCGATGCCCAGCCGGGCGGCGATGCCGTGGGCCCAGTCGCGCGTGCGGGGATCGATCAGCTGGGTGGTGGAGGCGTTGGTGAGCTCGGTGCCCTGCTCGCCGGTGAGCCAGTACGTCAGCAGGTCCGGGACGAGCAACAGCCGCTCGGCGTATTGCAGTTGAGCCGAGGCCCGGGCCGCCGTCAGCTGATACAGCGTGTTGAAGGGCGCGTACTGCAACCCGGTGGCCGCGTACAGCTCCGCCGCCGGGACGGTCGCCCACACCTTCTCCGCGACCCCCTCAGTCCGGGAGTCCCGGTAGTGCACCGGATTGCCGAGCAGCGCCCCGTCCGCGTCCAGCAGGCCGTGGTCGACGGCCCAGCTGTCGATGCCGACGGAGTCGACCTGGCCGGCCGCCCGCAGCCCCTCCAGGACGCCCGCGTACAGGGCGAGAACATCCCAGCGCAGTCCCTCGGGCACCCGCACGGGCCGGTTCGGGAAGCGGTGCGCCTCGGTCAGCTCCAGACGGTCGGCGCCGACGCGGCCGACCATGACACGCCCGCTGGACGCGCCGAGGTCGACCGCGGCGTACGACTTCACGGGCGCACTCACCGCAGGAAGGCGGCCGCGACGCCGGCGTCGACCGGGACGTGCAGTCCCGTGGTGTGGGTCAGGTCCCCGCCCGTGAGCGCGAAGACGGCGTTCGCGACATGCTCCGGGAGCACCTCCCGCTTGAGGATGGTCCGCTGGGCGTAGAACTCACCCAGCTTGTCCTCCGCGACCCCGTACACGGCGGCCCGCCGGGCGCCCCAGCCGCCGGCGAAGATCCCGGACCCGCGGACCACGCCGTCCGGGTTGATGCCGTTGACGCGGATGCCGTACTCACCCAACTCGGCCGCCAGCAGCCGCACTTGGTGGGCCTGGTCGGCCTTGGTGGCCGAGTAGGCGATGTTGTTGGGCCCGGCGAACACGGCGTTCTTGGAGGCGATGTAGACGATGTCACCGCCCAGCTCCTGAGCGATCATCACGCGCGCCGCCTCCCTCGACACGAGGAAGGAGCCGCGGGCCATGATGTCGTGCTGGAGGTCCCAGTCCTTGGCCGACGTCTCGAGGAGGGGCTTGGAGATGGAGATGCCGGCGTTGTTGACGACGAGATCGACTCCGCCGAAGGCCAGCACGGCCGCCTTGAAGGCGTCGGCGATCTGCTCCTCGGACGTGACGTCCACCGCCACCGCCACGGCCTTGTCGGGCCCGCCCAGCTCCTCGGCGACGGCCTGGGCGTTCTCGGCATGGAGATCGGCGACCACCACACACGCGCCCTCGGCGACGAGCCGGTGCGCGATGGCCTTCCCGATCCCACTGCCGGCGCCGGTCACGAACGCGACCCGCGTCGCGAGCGCCTTGGGCTTCGGCATCCGCTGAAGCTTGGCCTCCTCCAGCGCCCAGTACTCGATACGGAACTTCTCGGACTCCTCGATGGGCGCGTACGTCGAGACCGCCTCGGCCCCGCGCATCACATTGATGGCGTTGACATAGAACTCGCCGGCGACCCGGGCGGTCTGCTTGTCCTTGCCGAAGCTGAACATGCCGACGCCCGGGACCAGCACGATCGCCGGGTCGGCGCCGCGCATGGCGGGGGATTCGGGCAGGGCGTGCCGCTGGTAGTAGGCGGCGTACTCCTCGCGGTACGCGGTGTGCAGCTCCTTGAGCCGGGCGATCGCCTCGTCGAGGGGAGCGGTGGGCGGCAGATCGAGGACGAGCGGCCGCACCTTGGTGCGCAGGAAGTGATCGGGGCATGACGTGCCGAGCGCGGCGAGCCGCGGGTGCTCGGCACTCGCGAGGAAGTCGAGGACGACCTCGGCGTCGGTGAAATGGCCGACCTGCGGGCGGTCCTGCGAGGCGATGCCGCGGATGACCGGCGCCAGCGCCGCGGCCCGCTCCCGCCGCTCGACGGCGCCGAGCGCCGCGTACCCCTCGATCACCGGACCCAACGGCTCCGGCTTCCCGCGCTCGGCGAGAAACGCCTCGGCGGTCCGGATGATGTGCAGCGAGTTCCGCTCGCACTCCTCGGAGGTGTCACCCCAGGCGGTGATGCCGTGCCCACCGAGCACGCACCCGATGGCCTGCGGATTGGCCTCCTTGACGGCGGCGATGTCCTGCCCCAGCTGAAACCCGGGCCGCCGCCACGGCACCCACACCACGCTGTCCCCGAAGCACTCGGCGGTCAGCTTCTCCCCGTCGGCGGCACAGGCGAGAGCGATGCCGGAGTCGGGATGCAGATGATCGACATGCGCGGCCGCCACGAGCCCGTGCATGGCGGTGTCGATCGACGGAGCCGCCCCGCCCTTGCCGTGCAGGCAATAGTCGAAGGCGGCGACCATCTCGTCCTCCCGCTCGACGCCCGGGTAGACGTCGACGAGCGCCCGCATACGGTCCAGCCGCAGCACGGCCAGCCCACTCTCGCTGAGCGTGCCGAGGTCACCCCCGGACCCCTTGACCCACATCAGCTCGACGTCACCGCCGGTTACGGGGTCGGTGTCGACGCCCTTGGCGGACGCGTTTCCACCGGCGTAGTTGGTGTTCCGGGGGTCGGATCCGAGGCGGTGGGACCGGGCGAGGAGGGCGGCGGCTTCGGGATGGGGTGCCATGAACGTCAGTCCTTATACAGAGAGGGGGAGTGCACGTACCTAGGGGCGCGGGGAACTGCGCGACCAGCCACAACGGCCCGCAGACCGCGACGAATGAGAACCCGGCAGACGCTCACGCCCCCCAACCGGCCTGCTGCCCACCAACCCGCTCAGCCACAACCTTCTCGGCCCACCCGGAACGGCGATACGCACCCATGGGATCCGCATCGAGCCCCATCTCTTCGCGCACCTCGGCCAGCAACGGCCGCACATCCGTGTTGTACGCATCCATGAGCACCGCATTCGCGCCCAGCACATCACCGGAGGCCTGTGCCTCGGCCAACGCAGCCCGGTCGACCAGCAGCGCTTTCCCCGTGGCCTCCTGCACGTTCATCACGGACCGGATGATCGCCGGGATCTTCGCCTCGATGTTGTGGCACTGGTCGAGCATGAACGCCACATCGGACGTGAACCCGCCCCCACGCACCACCTCGTACATGATCCGGAACAACTGGAACGGATCCGCGGCCCCCACCATCAGGTCGTCGTCGGCGTAGAAGCGCGAGTTGAAGTCGAACCCCCCGAGCTTCCCCTCCCGCAGCAGCGTCGCGACGATGAACTCGATGTTGGTGCCCGGCGCGTGATGCCCGGTGTCGACGACGACCTGCGCCTTCGGTCCGAGCTTCAGGCAGTGCGCGTAAGCCGTTCCCCAGTCCGGCACGTCCGTCGTGTAGAAGGCCGGCTCGAAGAACTTGTACTCCAGCAGCATCCGCTGCCCGTCCCCGAGCCGCTCGTACACCTCCGCCAGACCCTCGGCCAGGCGGTCCTGCCGCGAGCGCACGTCATCCTGACCGGGATAGTTCGTGCCGTCCGCGAACCACAGCTTCAGATCGGCGGAGCCCGTCGCGTCCATGATGTCGACGCACTCCAGCAGATGATCGACGGCCTTGCGCCGCACCACCGCGTCCGGATGACAGATGCTGCCCAGCTTGTAGTCGTCGTCCTGGAAAGTGTTGGAGTTGATCGCGCCCAGCTTCACGCCGCGGTCCTGGGCGTGCTTGGCCAGCGCCGCATAGTCGTCGACCTTGTCCCACGGAATGTGCAGGGCGACGGTCGGGGCGACACCGGTGAACGCGTGCACCTGAGCGGCGTCGTCGAGCTTCTCCTGCGGGGTCCGGGGAACGCCTTGCTGGGCGAACACCTTGAACCGCGTCCCCGAGTTCCCGTACGCCCACGACGGCGTTTCGACTGCCTGGGTCTTGAGTGCGGCCTTCACCGCGGCGAGCTCGGTCACTGAGGGCTCCTGTGACGTCGGGACGGAAGTCGGCCGGTGGACATCTGAAAAGCTTCGTCGTGAAACGATTCAAGACGGGAACGTATGAGGCCCCCGAAGGGGTGTCAAGCCCCACGGCCACGGCTTCTTGTTGTGACTCGCCCGTGACCTTCGTTCATCGAAAGTTTTTCGACACGGACCCATTGACGTGACATGCGCTCCGTGCCTAACGTCCCGGCAACCAAGTTGAAACCTTTCACGACGTCGGGAGGGCCGTCCCGCCGACGTCGTCGAGGAGCCCTCATGACCCACCCGTCCACCACGGGTCCGGCCCCGGTTCTGGCGCTCAGGGACATCTCGAAGTCCTTCGGCGCGGTCCGCGCCCTGCGGGACGTCTCCCTGGAGCTGTTTCCCGGGGAGGTGCACGCCCTCGCCGGGGAGAACGGCGCGGGCAAGTCGACCCTGATCAAGACGCTCGCCGGAGTGCACCGGCCGGACGCCGGCCAGGTGCTGCTCGACGGCGCGCCCGTCGTCTTCCACGGCCCCGGCGACGCCCGCGACGCCGGTATCGCCGTGATCTACCAGGAGCCGACGCTCTTCCCCGACCTGTCGATCGCCGAGAACATCTTCATGGGCCGTCAGCCGCGGCGCGCACTTGGCCGGATCGACCACAAGGCCACGCACACCGCGACCCTCGCCCTGATGCAGCGCCTCGGCGTCGAACTCGACCCCGACCGGCCCGCGCGCGGCCTGTCCATCGCCGACCAGCAGATCGTCGAGATCGCCAAGGCGCTCTCCTTCGACGCCCGCGTCCTGATCATGGACGAGCCCACTGCCGCCCTCACCGGCAGTGAGGTCGCCCGGCTCTTCGGCGTCGTACGCACCCTGCGCGAACAGGGTGCCGCCGTCCTCTTCATCTCCCACCGGCTGGAGGAGATCTTCCGGATCTGCCGGCGGGTCACCACCCTGCGCGACGGCGCCTGGATCGCGAGCGAGCCGCTGGACGGCATGACCGAGGACGACCTCGTACGCCGGATGGTCGGCCGCGACCTCGACGAGCTGTACCCCAAGCAGGACGTGAAGCCGGGCGAAGTGGCCCTGAGCGTACGCAGGTTGACCCGCGAGGGCGTCTTCACCGATGTCTCCTTCGACGTGCGTCGCGGTGAGATCGTCGGTCTCGCGGGGCTCGTCGGCGCGGGCCGTACGGAGGTCGCGCGGGCCGTGTTCGGCATCGACCGCTGGGACGCGGGCGAGGTCTCCGTCGGCGGCAAGGCCCTCACCAACGGCGCCCCCTCCACCGCCATGGCCTGCGGCCTCGCCCTCGTCCCCGAGGACCGACGCGCTCAAGGCCTGGTGATGGACATGTCCATCGAGCGCAACATCGGCCTCACCGGGCTGCGTACGACCGTCAAGGCCGGCTTGATGAACCGCGGCGCCGAACGCAGCCGCTCCCTCGACTGGGCCGTCAAGCTCCAGGTCAAGTACGCGCGGATCGCCGACACGGTCAACACCCTGTCCGGCGGCAACCAGCAGAAGGTCGTCCTCGCCAAGTGGCTCGCCACCGGCCCCGAGGTGCTGATCGTCGACGAGCCCACCCGGGGCATCGACGTCGGTACGAAGGCCGAAGTGCACCGGCTGCTCAGCGAGTTGGCCGCCGATGGAGTGGCCGTCCTGATGATCTCCTCCGACCTGCCCGAGATCCTCGGCATGGCCGACCGCGTGCTCGTGATGCACGAGGGCCGCCTCACCGCCGAGATCCCGCGCTCCGAAGCCAGCGAGGAAACCGTGATGGCCGCAGCAACGGGGAGGGCCGCCGCATGACGGTGATCACTCCCAAGCAGGCCCCTGTCACCGACGTACCGAAGTCCAGCGGCACCCGCCTGGTCGACCGCGTCTTCAAGATGCGTGAACTCGCCATCCTGGTCGTCTTCGTGGTGATGATCGTCGTCACCCAGCTGGGCAACAGCGAGTTCCTCACCGAGCAGGGCATCAAGGACCTGCTGCTGAACGCGACGATCCTCGTCCTGGTCGCCACGGGCCAGTCCCTGGTCGTCATCACGAGGAACGTCGACCTGTCGGTCGGCTCGACGCTCGGCATCAGCGCCTTCGCCGCCGGAACATACCTCCAGGGCGGCGGGAACCCGGTCGTCGCCGTGCTCCTGGCGGTCGTGATGGGCATCGGCTTCGGCCTGCTGAACGGCCTGCTCGTCAGCCTCGGCCAGGTGCCCGCCCTCGTCGTCACCCTCGGCACGCTCTACATCATCCGCGGCATCGACTCCATCTGGGTCGGCTCCCGCCAGATCACCGCGGCCGACCTCCCGGACGGCTTCGTCGACTTCGGCTCCGGCGGCATCTCCGCGGTGCCGTGGCTGGCGCTGATCGCCCTCGCCGTGCTGGTGGCGACCGCGTACTACCTCAGGCACTTCGGCAGCGGCCGCGAACTGTACGCCCTCGGCTCCAACCCGGAGGCCGCACGCCTCGCCGGCATCCCGGTGCGCAAGCGGATCCTGGCCGCGTACACCTTCTGTGGTGCGCTCGCCGGTCTCGCGGGCGCCCTGTACCTGGCCCGGTTCGGCAACGTCGACTCAGGCACCGGCAACGGCTACGAACTCACCGTCGTCAGTGCGGTCGTGGTCGGCGGCGTCGTGTTCACCGGCGGCTCCGGCAGCGTCTACGGTGCCGCGCTCGGCGCGCTGCTGCTGACCTCCATCAACAGCGTCCTGCCCGCCCTCGGTGTCAGCTCCGTCTGGGTGCTGGCCATCAACGGCATCCTGCTCATCCTCGCCATCGCCGTGGACCGTGTGGTCGCGCTGCGCGTGGCCAACGCCCTGAAGAAGAGGAACGCCCGCCATGGCTGACTCGTCGCTCGCGCGCGCCGTTCGCTGGGACACGGTTGTCGGCGCCCTTCTGATCGTCGTGCTCCTGCTGTCCTTCACCACGGTCGATGGCTTCGGCAACGCTCTCAACCTGTCGTTCCTGATCGGAAACACCCTTCCGATCGCTTTGATCGCCCTGCCGATGACACTGCTGGTCGTCTCTGGCGAGATCGATCTTTCGGTCGCATCGACCGCCGGTCTCTCGGGCGCCGTGATGGGTGCGCTGTGGAACCAGGGCATGACGATCGAGACGATCATTCCGATCTGCCTCTTGCTCGGTGTGGTGTGCGGTCTGATCAACGGGCTCCTGGTGACCAGGCTGGGCCTGCCGTCCCTCGCCGTCACGATCGGCACACTCGCCGCCTACCGGGGCATCGCCCAGATCGTGCTCGGTTCGGACGCGGTGACCGACTTCCCGTCCCCGTACCTGGACTTCGCTTCCGGGCGGATCGGCGACACGTTCATTCCGTACGCGTTCCTGCCCTTCCTCGTCCTGCTCGCCATCGCCGTGGTCGCGCTGCACGCCACGCCGTTCGGGCGGTCGGTCTTCGCCACCGGCGCGAGCGAGGAGGCGGCGCGCTTCGCCGGTATCCGCGTCAAGCGGCAGAAGCTGATCCTGTTCACGGTGACCGGGCTGATGGCCTCCCTCACCGGCATCTTCTGGGCGCTGCACTACGCGAGCGCCCGCTACGACAACGCCACGGGGCTCGAACTCTCCGTCGTGGCCGCGGTGCTGCTCGGCGGCATCGACTTCGACGGAGGCAAGGGCACGCTCGGCGGTGCCATCGCCGGGGTGTTCCTGCTGGGGGCGTTGCAGAACGTCATGAGCCTCCAGGACGTCTCCGCCCAGTCGCAGATCGTCGTCACCGGCGTCCTGCTCGTGCTTTCCGTGCTCGGCCCGCGGGTCGCACGGCAGATCTCCGTAGCGAGGGCGGGCCGTAGAGCCGCCTCGACACCGACCTCGTAACTCCAGCCCTTCCTCGTAAAGGACTCCCACCATGCGCAAGTCATCCCTCCGCCGTGCGTCCGCGGCCCTCGCCGCCGCCACTTCTCTCGCTCTCGCCATCACGGCCTGCGGCGGCACCACCAAAGAGGACGTCAAGAACGAGGGCGCCTCCGCCGCCACCGCCGGCAAGGCCGACCCGAACGCCGAGTTGAAGAAGGGCCTGACCGTCGGCTTCCTGCCCAAGCAGGTCAACAACCCCTACTTCACCTCCGCCGACAAGGGCGGCGAGGCCGCGCTGAAGGAGCTGGGCTCCAGCTACAAGGAGGTCGGTCCGTCCAGCGCGACCGACACCGCCGGGCAGGTGAGCTACGTCAACACGCTCACCCAGCAGCAGGTCGACGCGATGGCCGTGTCCGCGCAGGACCCGGGCGCCCTGTGCACCGCGCTGAAGCAGGCCATGAAGAACGACATCAAGGTCGTCACCTACGACTCCGACACCACCGCCGACTGCCGCAACGCCTTCGTCTCGCAGGCGTCCGCCGAGGACCTCGGCCGCACCGAGGTGCAGCTGCTCGCCGAACAGATCGACTACAAGGGCGAGATCGCGATCCTGTCCGCCGCGCAGACCGCGACGAACCAGAACACCTGGATCGACTTCATGAAGGACGAGCTCAAGGACCCCAAGTACAAGGACATCAAGCTCGTCAAGATCGCCTACGGCAACGACGACGCCCAGCAGTCCTTCCAGCAGACTCAGGGCCTGCTCCAGGAGTACCCGAACCTGAAGGGGATCATCTCCCCGACGACGGTCGGCATCAAGGCGGCCGCCCAGTACCTCTCCGGCTCCAAGTACAAGGGCAAGGTCAAGCTCACCGGCCTCGGCACCCCGAACGACATGCGCAAGTACGTCAAGAACGGCACCGTCGAGGCGTTCGAGCTGTGGGACCCCTCGAAGCTCGGCGAACTGGCCGCCCGTACCGCCGTCGCCCTGGTCTCCGGCCAGATCACCGGCAAGGAGGGCGAGACCTTCAAGGCCGGCGACATGGGCGAGTACACCATTGGCAAGGACGGCGTGATCAGCCTCGGCAAGCCGACCGTGTTCGACGCCAAGAACATCGACGAGTTCAACTTCTGACATCCGGAGGGTTGTTGATGCAGCGCGTGTGCTTCCTGCTGAAGGTCAGGGCGGACCGCCTCGACGAGTACCGCGAGCGGCACGCGGCCGTGTGGCCCGAGATGCTCGAAGCGCTCTCGGCCACCGGCTGGCGGAACTACTCGCTCTTCCTGCGCGACGACGGCCTGCTCGTCGGCTACCTGGAGACCGAGGACTTCGCGGCCGCCGTGGCCGGCATGGAAGCCACCGACGTCAACGCCCGCTGGCAGGCGGAGATGGCGCCGTTCTTCGCATCACTGGACGGCGCCCGGCCCGACGAGGCCATGAAGCCGCTCACGGAAGTGTTCCACCTCGCCTGACCCACCTCTCCCCACTCCTCGCCGACAACGGAGTCCCCGAGATGAAGAGACGCACCCTGCTGGGCGCCGCCCTCGCCGGAGCCGTGATGACCCCCGCCCTCGCCTCCGGCACGGCCCGCGCCGCCGACCCCGGTCCGTCCCTCACCCTGACCGGCACGACCACGCTCGACACACAGGCCATCTTCTTCGTGTCGTACGACGGCCTGGTCAACAACAACGCCTTCCAGAAGAACGGCCTGCTGACCTACAAGGGCTACCAGTACGCCGTCTGGTACACCGCCGACCGGGGCGCCGTCGTCGGCCGCCGCGCGCTCGGCGCCACCACCTGGTCCACGGTCAAGGTGGGCCACACCCTGCGCTACAACGACTCCCACAACGTCATCTCGATGGGGATATCGAAGGTCGACGGCCGTCTTCACCTCAACATGGACTCGCACAGCGACGGCTTCACCTACGTCAAGTCCGTCGCCGGGCTGATGGACGACCCGGCGGGCCTGAGCTGGACCGCGAGCCGCTTCGGCGCACCTCAGTCCACCCTGGACGGCCTCGCGCTCACCTCGCAGTTCACCTACCCGCAGTTCATCTCCACCCCCGACGGCGGACTCCAGCTCAGCTACCGGGTCGCCGTCTCCGGCAACGGCCGCAACGCCCTCGCCGAGTACGACGGTTCGACCTGGACCGACCTCGGCGAGTGGTCCAGCTCCACGGGCACGTACACCAGCGAGCACGGCTCCTCGACCGCCCGCAACATGTACCTGCACGGCATCGACTACGACCGGGGCGGACGCCTGCACTCCTTCTTCACCTGGCGCGAGCAGAACGGCGCCGTGATGTGCAACGGCGGCGGCATCACCAACCACGACACCGGCTACGTCTACTCCGACGACGGCGGCCGCACCTGGCGCAACGACGCCGGCGCCGTCGTCGGCACGACCGGCGGCTCCGACAAGGTCGCCGTCACCGACAGCGGACTGGTGATCGACGCACTCAACCCCGACCACTCCCTGATGAACCAGGAGAGCCAGTTCACCGACTCCGCGGGCCTGCCGCACGCGATCATCAGCTACGTCCCCGGCCGCTTCGGGCAGTGCACCACGAACTACGTCGCCGACCGCACCGCAAACGGCCGCGCCTTCCACGTCCGCAAGAACGCCTCGGGCACTTGGCAGAAGACCGAGATCCCCGTCCCGCTGAACTCCAGCCAGCGCACCAAGCTGATCCTGGACAAGTACGACAACGCGTACGCGATCTTCCCGTTCTGCCGGATTGCCGGTGCCTCCAAGGCCTCCGGATACACGGACTGGACGGTGCTGTACGACGGTGTCACCGCCGGGCTGAACGCCTTCGGCGAGGTCGTGATCGACGAGACGCGCGTGGCTCAGGACCACTATCTGTCGATCATGTACCAGGAGAAGTCCAGCGGTACGACGCCGTCGGCGCTGCGTAACCTCAACTTCCGCCTGCCTGCCTGATCGCAGCCGATGTGGGCGGCATGACGGTAATGTGAAGGCCTTCCCGCCGCCCCACGTCTTACGAGTCTTTCTGGAGGTCCCTGCCCGATGGCCCAGTCGGTGGGTATCAAGGACGTCGCACGTGCCGCCGGAGTCTCCGTCGGCACGGTGTCCAACGTCATCAACCGTCCGGACGCGGTCGCGACGGAGACCCGGGCGCGGGTGCAGTCCGCGATAGACCGGCTGGGCTATGTCCGCAGCGAGTCCGCGCGCCAGCTGCGGGCGGGACGCAGCCGGATCATGGGGCTGCTCGTGCTCGACATGGGCAACCCGTTCTTCGTCGACGTGGCGCGCGGCGCCGAGCGGACCGCGCGTGACGCCGGGCTCGGCGTGATGGTCTGCAACAGCGCGCAGAGCGCGAGCGAGGAGGCCGACTACCTGTCCCTCTTCGCCGAACAGCGGGTTCGGGGCGTCCTGCTGACCCCGGCCGACGCCACCGGACGCAACATCGAAACGTTTCGCCGCCACAACATCCCCTTCGTCCTGGTCGACCGGGTGGCCGAGGGCACCACCGAGTGCTCGGTCTCGGTCGACGACGTCGCGGGCGGCGCGCTGGCCGTACGCCATCTCGTCGACGCCGGCCACCGCTCCATCGCGTACGTCAGCGGTCCGCCCGGCCTCAACCAGGTTCGCGACCGCCGCACCGGCGCCCTGCACGCCCTCGAGGAGGCCGGCCTCGGCCCCGACTCCCTGCGCGAGCTGCCCACCGAGCGGCTCGACGTCGCCGCCGGCCGGGACGCGGGCGCCCGCCTGCTCGGTCTCGCCGACCGCCCGACCGCCGTCTTCTGCGCCAACGACCTGCTCGCCCTGGGTGTCCTGCAGGCCATGTACGCAGCGGGCGTCGGCGTCCCCGACGACCTCGCGATCGTCGGCTACGACGACATCGAGTTCGCGGCCGCCGCGGCCGTCCCCCTCACCTCCGTACGGCAGCCCGCGGTCACCATGGGCACCCTCGCGGCGGAGATGCTGCTGGAGGAGACGGAGGAGGAGACCGGGACGAAGCGCCACGAGCACCGGCGTGTCGTACTCCAGCCCGAGCTGGTGGTGCGGCGTTCCAGCCTGTCGGCCCGCTGATCCCGAGGCGCTCCGGAGCCGGGGCCACTGATCGGTCGTTCAGTACGATTTCATGATCCCAGGGCTCGGTCGGCGGACGAACATGTGTTGAACTGGGACGCGGCCCGAAAACCATCCGTCCCGGGAGCCCTGTTGACCGTCAGCTATCGCCAGCCCGGCGTCGTCCTCACCGACCGCCACTTCACCGTGCCCCTCGACCACGACGCCCCGACGGGCGAGACGATCGAGCTCTACGCCCGTGAGGTGGTCGCCAGCGACAAGGCGCACCAGGACCAGCCGTGGCTGGTCTACCTCCAGGGCGGCCCCGGCTTCGGGGCGAACCGTTTCGTCGGCAAGGGCGCCTGGCTCGGCCGCGCGCTCAAGGAGTACCGCGTCCTGCTGCTGGACCAGCGCGGCACCGGCCACTCCGCGCCGGCAAACCGCCAGACGCTCCCGCTGCGCGGCACCCCCGCCGAACAGGCCGACTACCTCACGCACTTCCGTGCTGACTCGATCGTCCGCGACTGCGAGGCGATCCGCCGCGAGGTGACCGGCGGCGCCCCCTGGACCGTCCTCGGCCAGAGCTTCGGCGGCTTCTGCACGGTCAACTACCTCTCCACCGCCCCCGAGGGCCTGACCGCCGCGATCGTCACCGGCGGCCTGCCCTCCCTCGACGCGCACGCCGACGACGTCTACCGCGCGGCCTACCCGCGCATCGAGCGCAAGGTCGCCGCGCACTACGCCCGCTACCCGCAGGACGTCGAGCGCGCCCGCCGAATCGCCGACCACCTCCTCGCGAACGACGTGGTCCTGCCGAACGGCTACCGCCTCACCGCCGAGGCCTTCCAGTCCCTCGGCATCCTCCTCGGCGGCAGCGAGGGCAGCCACCGCCTGCACTACCTGCTGGAGGACGCCTTCGTCCGCACCCCGCAGGGATCCGCCCTCTCGGACGCCTTCCAGGAGGAGGTCCAGGGCCTGCTGTCGTACGCGAGCCACCCGCTGTACGCCCTCGTCCACGAGGCGATCTACGGCCAGGACACGCGCCCCACCGACTGGTCCGCCGAGCGCGTCCGCGCCGAGTTCCCGCAGTTCGACGCGGCCAAGACCCTCGCGGGCGACGCACCGCTGCTGTTCACCGGCGAGACGATCCACCCCTGGATGTTCGACTGTGACCCGGCGCTGCGCCCGCTGCGCGAGACCGCCGAACTCCTCGCCGCCCGCACCGACTGGAAGCCCCTGTACGACTCGGCGCGCCTCGCCGCCAACGAGGTGCCCGTCGCGGCCGCCGTCTACCACGACGACATGTACGTCGACACCGCGCACTCGCTCGCCACCGCCCGCACGATCCGTGGCCTGCGGACCTGGGTGACGGACGAGTTCGAGCACGACGGCGTACGGGCCGGCGGCCCCCGCGTCCTGGACCGGCTGCTCGCGCTCACCCGTGACGAAGCGTGATGTCGGTGTCACGCGTTAGTGTGCGGACATGACCGAGCCGACGATCACTCAGCTGAAGCCCATGCCGGACGACTGGCAGCGCGCGCTCGCCGTCGTCGCCCACCCGGACGACCTCGAGTACGGCTGCTCGGCGGCGATCGCCGGCTGGACCGACGCCGGTCGCGAGGTCTCCTATGTCCTCGCGACCCGCGGTGAGGCCGGCATCGACAGCCTGGAACCCGCGAAGTGCGCACCGCTGCGGGAGCGCGAGCAGCGGGCCAGCGCGGCCGTCGTGGGCGTGTCGGCGGTGGAGTTCCTCGACCACGAGGACGGCGTGATCGAGTACGGCATCGACCTGCGCCGCGACATCGCTGCCGCGATCCGCCGGTACCGGCCCGAGCTGGTGATCACGCTCAACCACCGGGACACCTGGGGCGGCGTCGCCTGGAACACCCCGGACCATGTGGCGGTCGGCCGCGCGACGCTGGACGCGGCCGGCGACGCGGGCAACCGCTGGATCTTCCCGGAGCTGATCGAGCAGGGCCTGGAGCCCTGGGGCGGCGTGCGCTGGGTCGCCGTCGCCGGCTCCAGCACCCCCACGCATGCGGTGGACGCGACGGCGGGACTGGAGCGGGCGGTGCGCTCGCTGCTCGAACACCGCACCTACATCGAGGTGCTGACGAGCGAGGACCCGGAATCGTACGCCCGCGGCTTCCTCACCGCGAACGCCGAGGCGCTGGGGGAGCGGTTCGGCGGAAAGCCGGCGGTCGCGTTCGAACTGTTCGGTCGGTAGTTCCGCCGGACCGATTGCGGGAGACGGGGGCACGGTGAACGGCACGGAAGCGCTGGCGGGCCGCTTCGAGGAGCACCGCGGCCGTCTCGAGGCGGTCGCCTACCGCATGCTCGGCTCACTGGCCGAGGCGGAGGACGCCGTCCAGGAGGCCTGGCTGAAGCTGAGCCGCAGCGACGCGGGCGCCATCGAGAACCTCGGGGGCTGGCTGACCACCGTGGTCGGCCGGGTCTGCCTGGACATGCTGCGTTCGCGCACGCGGCGCCACGAAGAGCCCCTGGACGACACGTTCGTCCCCGACCCCGTGATCAGACCGCTGTCGACGATCGACCCGGAGCAGGAGGTGCTCCAGGCCGACGCGGTGGGCCTGGCCCTGCTGGTGGTGCTGGAGGCGCTGGAGCCCGCCGAGCGGATCGCGTTCGTGCTGCACGACATGTTCGCGGTGCCCTTCGACGAGATCGCGCCGATCGTGGAGCGCACCTCGGCCGCCACCCGCCAGCTGGCCAGTCGCGCCCGGCGCCGGGTGCGGGGCGCGACTCCGTCGTCCGAGCCCGACCTCGGCAGACAGCGGCAGGTCCTCGAGGCCTTCATGGCGGCGTCCCGCGCGGGAGACTTCGAGGCGCTGCTCGCGGTCCTCGACCCGGATGTCGTGCTGCGCGCGGACTCCGGGCCGCTGGTCCGTGGTGCGGCGGCGTCGAAGGTGGTGCGCGGTGCGAAGCCGGTGGCCGAACAGGCCATGCTGTTCGCTCAGTTCGCGCGCTACGCGCAGCTCGTGCTGGTCAATGGGGAGATCGGGGTCGTCCACGCGCCCGAAGGGCGACCACAGTCGGTCATGGGCGTCACCGTCGCCGACGGCCGCATCACGCACATGTACATCCTGGCGGACCCCGAGCGGCTCGGCGGCCTCGATCTGCCGGGCCTCGGCGGCTGAGTCACGCAGCAACTCACCTGCTGAGTCTCGTTCCGTATGCTGAACGGTATGCAAGATCAGATGTTCGACCGGGCCGACCTGCACGGTGACTGCACAAGCTGCTTCGGGCTGTGCTGTGTGGCCCTTCCCTTCGCCGCGTCCGCCGACTTCGCGGTCGACAAGGCGGCCGGGAAGCCCTGCCACAACCTGCGTGACGATCACCGGTGCGGCATCCACGACCGGCTCCGGCAGACCGGATTCAGCGGCTGCACCGTCTACGACTGCTTCGGCGCCGGTCAGAAGGTCTCGCAGGTCACCTTCGGCGGACAGGACTGGCGGACGGATTCCCGTGAGCACGCCCGGCAGATGTTCGACGTCTTCCCGGTCGTCCGCCAGCTCCACGAACTGCTCTGGTACCTCACCGAGGCACTCACCCTGTCCGCCGCCCGCCCCCTCCACGCCGACCTGCGCCGGATCCTGGACAGGACCGAGGAGCTCACCCGGGGGACACCGCAGGACCTCGCGGCGCTGGACGTGGCCGCGCACCGCCAGGACGTCAACGTGCTCCTGCTCAAGACCAGCGAGCTGGCCAGGGCCGGCATCGGCGGCGGCCGCAAGAAGAACCGCCGGGGCGCGGACCTGATGGGCGCCCGGCTCAAGGGCGCCGACCTGCGGGGTGCCAACCTGCGCGGCGCCTACCTCATCGCCGCCGACCTGACCGGCGCCGATCTGCGCGGCGCGGACCTCATCGGGGCCGACCTGCGCGACACCGACCTCACGGACGCCGATCTGACGGACGCCTTCTTCCTGACCCAGCCCCAGCTCAACGCGGCCCGGGGCAGCGCCGGCACACGGCTGCCCGCGTCAGTCGGCCGCCCCGTGCACTGGACAGCGGACGTCTGACGTCACGCTCTCGACGGTCCCGGACGGCACGGGCTCGGTGCGCGTGGTCCCGGGCATCCGTCGCTCCACGTGCAGCCGCAACCCCTCCGGCATCAGCGTCAGCCGCTCCGTCACCCGCAGCCGATACCCCGGGTCGGCCGGCAGTTCGTACCGGCGCAGCAGCAGACCCAGCACCAGCGTGGCCTCGTGCAGCGCGAACTGGCGCCCGATGCACGCCCGCGCCCCCGTTCCGAACGGCTTGAAGGTGTGCGACGCACGCGTCCGTACGGCCTGCGGATCGAAGCGGTCCGGATCGAACCGCTCGGCGTCCGGGCCCCACACCTGCGGATCACGGTGCAGCATCGCCGTCAGCACCAGCGCCCAGGCGCCCCGCCGCATCGGATGGGCGCCGCCGAGCACGGTGTCCTCGCGCGCCTCCCGGGCGAAGGCGGGCGCCGTCGGCCACAGCCGCAGCGACTCGTCGAGAATCCGGCGCACATACCGCAGCCGTGCCACCTGGTCGTAGCCCGGCGTCGCCGTGTCGCCCCAGACGCGGTCCACCTCGGCGCGGGCGCGAGCCGCCACGTCCGGGTGCCGGGACAGATAGTGCAGGGCGAAGGAGAGGGCGCCCGAGGTGGTCTCGTGGCCGGCCACCAGGAAAGTGATCACCTGCCGGCGGACGTTCTGCGCGGAGAGCCGCTCGCCCGTCTCCGGATGGGTGGTCTCCAGCATCCGGTCCAGCAGATCCCCGCCCCCGCCGCCACCCGCCGTGCGGGCCCGGACCAGGTCGTCGACCGTGTGGTTGAGGTGGTCGATGTCGGCCTGGTTGCGCCGTGCGGCACGCCGCAGCAGGAAGGGCGACGGCACGGTGTTGAGCCGCTGCGCATAGCTGAGCGTGCCGACCATCGCCGTCACGAAGGGATGCGGACGGGCGCGTTCGAAGGAGCCGAAGTCGTGCCCGAACCCGGTGCGGGCGATGGTCTCCAGGGTCAGCTTGGTCATGTCCCCGGGCACGTCCACCGCCCGGCCCGCGTCGGCGGCGCGGTCCCAGGAGTCCATGAGCCGGTCGGCGACGGCCAGCATCATCGGGTGGTAGCCCGCCATGGCCTCCCGGCTGAAGCCCGGCGCGAGGACGTCGTGTGCCAGCTGCCAGTTCGGCTCGTGGTTGTACGCCGTGAACAGGCCGTCCCCGACGACGGGCCGCAGGTTGGCTATGCCGAGCCCCACATGCTTGGCGAACCGGGACTCGTCCGCCATGTCGGCCGCGAGGCCGGCGCCCCACACGAACACGAACTCCTTGTCGAAGGCCTTGCGCCGGAAGATCGGCCCCAACTGCCGCGCGAAGCGCAGGGAATCCTGCAACGGCGTACGCCGGCCGGCGCCGAGCGCATCGCCGAGCAGCGGGAGCCGGTACGGGGGGTGCGGGATGCGGGACAGCTCCGGCCAGCCGTGCTCGGCACTGCGGAATCCCCTCGGAAGTCCGGACCCGGTCGTTGTCTCCGCCATGACGCGATCTCCCTCGATCTCCCCTGATCCAGCGGCACGTTGAGCTCGTTGTACGTGGGTTCAATAACGCGTTTCAGTCTGATCCCGCTGTTGAACCCACGTCAAGTAGAGTGCGGGCATGGCCGCGAACCAGGGCGAGCGCACCCGCCGCCGGCTCAGCACGGAGGAGCGCCGTGAGCAGCTCCTCGCGGTCGGGGCGCGGCTGTTCTCGGAGAGTCCGTACGACGAGGTGTGGATCGAGCAGGTCGCCGAGATCGCCGGCGTCTCGCGAGGGCTGCTCTACCACTACTTCCCGACGAAGCGTGACTTCTTCGCGGCCGTCGTCGAGCGGGAGAGCGAGCGCATGCTGCGGATGACGGCCGCCGTGCCCGGAGTCCCGGTCCGCGAGCAGCTCGCCGCGAGCCTCGACACGTATCTGGAGTACGTCGAGGCGCACGCACACGGCTACCGCGCCTTCCATCGCGCCGACGCGGCCGGCGACCGGGCCGTGCGCAAGGTCTACCAACAGGCCCTGGCCGCACAGGAGAAGCAGATCCTGGCGGCGATGTCGGCCGACCCCGAGTTCGGCCCGGTCTTCGAGAAGCGGCCCGACGTCCGGCTCGCCGTGCGCGGCTGGCTGGCCTTCACCACAGCCGTCTGTCTGGAGTGGCTGCGCGGTTCCGACCTCTCCCGGGAGCAGGTGCGCGACCTGTGCGCCCGCGCCCTGCTGGGTGTCATCGCCCGCTGAGTGCCCCGCGCGCGTCCAAAGAGATCGCACCGGAACGCCGTGGCTGGTTGGCGCACGGCTCGATCTTCGATAGGTTAGGTGAGGCTTACCTAAGGAGGTACGGGATGGGTGACAGCCAAGCCTGGACGGCGGCACCTTCCGCGGCGGAACGAGCACGGTCGGTGCTGGCGGGCGCGTGGTCCTGCGGGGTGACCGCGGAGAGCTGCCGGGAGGAGCTCGTGGGCGCGCACACCGTGACCGAGGAGGGGCGCGTCCTGCTGGAGGTGCCGGAGGACAGTGTGCTCGTCACGGCGGCGATCTGTGCGCCCCGCGGAGAGCCCTCCGCCGTCCTGGAGTTCGCCGACGTCGCGCCCGTGCCCGTACGCAAGCGGATCCGCACCCGGCTGTGGATGTCCGGCTGGTTCACGCCCGAGGACGGCAGACTCGCGTTCAAGGCGACCCGCGTGGTGCTGCGGCAGCCGACCGGCCCCGTGGTCGTCGACCTCGACGAGTTCGCGGACGCCGCGCCCGACCCGCTGGCCACCGCCGAGGCCCGGCTGCTCACCCACCTCGCCGACTGCCACCCGGACGCCGTCGAACGGCTCACCCGCCTCGTGGAGTCCGACAGCCTGCACGGCGCCGTCCGCGTCCAGCCGCTCGCCGTCGACCGGCACGGACTCACGCTGCGCATCGAGCGTGCCAGCTCCCACGGTGACGTACGGCTGCCGTTCCACCGGCCCGCCGACGACGTCGCGCAGCTCACCGAGCGCATGCACATCCTGCTCGCCCAGGCCAGCGCCGCCTCCTGCCCGCGTGCCCTACAGCGGCAGCGCACAGACGGCGACGGGTGACGCGAACGGCTCGCCCGCGAGCTTCAGTTCACCGCTGCCCTCGTCGACATGGAAGACGCTGACGGTGCTCGACCGCTGGTTCGCGGTGAACAGCAGCGTGCCGTCCGGCGAGAGGGCGATCTGCCGCGGGAAGTCCCCGGACACCGGCACCGTGTCGAGCAGCCTCAGCCGGGCGCCGTCCGCCTCCACCGCATAGCGCGTGAGGCTGTTGTGGCCCCGGTTGGCGAGATAGGCGTAACGGCCGTTCCGCGTCACCACGAGCTGCGCCGGAAAGCTGGTGCCCGAACCCGTGCCCGTGGACTGCGCCGTGCCGATGCTCAGCCGCCCGGTGCCGGGGTCGTACGCGCAGACCGCCACGGTGTTGTCGACCTCGTTGGCCAGATAGGCGTACCGTCCGCCCGGGTGGAAGGTGAGATGCCGCGGGCCCGCACCCGGCTCGGACCGCGCCCGCGCGACCTCGGTGAGCGTGCCGGCCTTCTGGTCGAGGCGGTAGGAGTACACCGTGTCCGTGCCCAGGTCGACGGCGAGCACATGGCCGCCGTCGGGGCTGGTGACGAACTGGTGCGCATGCGGGCCGTCCTGGCCCGGACCGGGTGCCGGAGCGGAGTGCGTGACGAGGTCGGTCCGCTCACCGAGCCCGCCCGAGGCGTCGATCGGGTGCACGGTCACGCTGCCCGTGCCGTAGTTGGCGCTCAGCAGCCAGCGTCCGCTCGGATGCACGGACAGATGGCAGGGCGCCGCGCCGCCGGTGCTGCGGCTCCCCAGAATCTTGCGGTCGGCAAGGCGGACGGCGGTCACGGCGCCGTCGTCACGCTCGTTGACCGCGTACAGCGTCCGGCCGTTCGGGTGCACCGCCAGATACGACGGGTCGCCGACTCCGGCGATGGTGCCGGTGCCGGTGATTCGGCCCGATTCCGGGTCGTACGTGGCCAGGCCGATGCCCTCCCCGCCGCCGTCGACGGAGGTGTAGGTGCCGAGGTGGAGCGGGCGCGGGCCGGACGGCTTGCGGCTCTCGGCCTGGGCGCTCGGACGCGTCCCGGGGCCGGTGGCTTCGGGAGCCGCGGTGCCGGACGTGTCCGCGGGGGCGGGCGCGTCGTCACACCCCGTGGCCGCCGGGAGTGTCACGACGGCGGCCGATCCCGCGAGGGTTCCGACGAATCGCCGCCTGCTCAGCCCACCACTGCCCATGTCCACACCTCAGGTCGTCGGTCGTCGTGGTCGCGACAGCAACCTTGGCGTGGATCAGCCGCCCAGCGCAAGAATGGCAACGCGCGTTGCGCAGGGCGCAATGAGGGGTGAGGCTTCCGCTTGGCTCCCGCTCGCCCTCTGTCAGCCGGGAGTTGTCGATTCCCGGCTACCAGTCGCCGTCCTGCACAGGCTTTCCCGGCGCGTCCTTGAGCGGCTTCACCTGGCCCGGCGACGGTGCCTGCCAGGGCTCGTGGTCGTCGCCGAGCCAGTCGCCGACCGGCTTCACCGCCCCCAGCGTGTCCGTGGGGGCGAGATCCTCGGCGTCCTGGTCGTAGTAGTCGAACCAGGGCAGCCCCGCGCGTGTGTAAGCGGCCCGGTCCACCGGCGACGGCGGGGGAGCCTCGCCGGTGATGCGGCGCCACTCCGGGGGCGTGACCAGATGGACGAACACCCGGCCCGCGGGCGTCTCGGCCCAGTCCGAGAGCGGGCGGTCGTCCTCGTAGACCTCCTGGCGCATCGAACCGCCGACGCCCAGGCCCATCGCCGCGGCGGCCCGGCGCGTCCCGCCCGCCGGAGCGGAGGCGGGCGCCGGCACCGCACCCTGGGCGGGTGCCGCCGCCATGGGCATGGCGGCGCCGTAGGCCCCGGACGGCATTGGCATGAACGCCCGTGCCCGCTCCGCCCGCACCTTCTCCTCCTGACGCCACCTCGCCAGCTGCGGCTCCTTCAGCGGGAACGACTGCAGCTGTACGCCGCCCCAGACCTCCTCGCCCGTCACCTGGCCCTCGACGGTCGCGCCCAGCCCGAGCGGCACCGCCACGAACTGGCGGACCGTGCCCTTCCCGGAGTTGATGCCGTCCAGCCAGGGCTGGCGGGGCAGCACGACGTAGTTCTGGGGCTTGCGCCGCAGCCGGTCGCTCCACGGCTTCCCCGAGACCGCGCACACCTTGCCCACCCCGACCTGCAGGGCGGCCGGCTCGGCGGTGCCCCCGAAGCTCAGCCACATCGCCTCGCGCAGATACACCGGGAGCATCACACCGCCGCGCGCACGCCACTCCTCCGGAACGGTGTCCGCGTAGTCCGCAACCCGCCGGACCGGGAACTCCCCGAGCCCCGGCGGCAGCGCATGTGTGCCCGACTCGGGCAGCCGCAGCGTACGGATGAAGCGCACCGCCACCCCGCCCGGCAGCCGCAGTGTGTTCCCGTCGATCCGCACGGTCGTGTCGGCCATCGGCCCCGCTCCCTCACATCCGGCGCCGGCCCCGTCCGTCCCCGCGCTCCCTACCGAGAACGTTCGCCGAACCCCGTCCGGTTCCGCCACAGCTGCTCCTGAACGCCCAGCCGCTCGCGCAGCCGGGTCAGGCGCGGCATCCGGACGCGGGACTCCTGCGACACCCGGTCCAGTTCCTCCAGCAGCCGGCGCGAGCGGTGCTCGGTGTCGAGCTCGTCGAGGATGCGGTTGACCTCGGTCAGGACGGCGCCGTGCAGCTGCCAGTACTGCGTCTCGCGTTCGGCCTCCTCGCGCAGCAGCAGGGCGAGTTTGTCGCGGGTGCCCGCAGCCGTGCGCAACTCGGCTGTCAGCCGGGACTCCGCCGCGTCGGCGTTGCTGCTGACATGCGTGGTGACCAGCACGGAGAAGCTGACCACCGCGTCGGCGATCTCGGACAGCAACTGCTCCAGGACGGCGCCCGTCTCCTTCGCGAACAGCGGCTCGGGCTCGCGATCCTTCGCGAGGTCCGTGAGGGAGCGGGCCAGCACCCGCAGTACGACCGTGCAGATCTCCAGCGTGTCCAGTCCGGTGCGCAGCACGACGCGGTGCAGCACGCTGTCGCGCACGCGCGGGTTGAGCCGCAGGCTGTCCTCGGCCTGCCGCAGCGCCGCGTCCACCTCGATGATGTCGTGGTCGAGCCGGCGCGCCTCGTGCAGCCGGGCCGCCGCCTCCTCGAACGCGGGGCGACCGGCCGCCTCCTCGCCGATGCGCAGCATCAACTGCCGCAGCCGGCGGGCCAGTCCTCCCATCGACTCGCCGGCCTCGTCCACCCACACCGGCGGCGCGAGGAGCAGATTGAAACCGAGCCCGACCACCGCGCCGATCAGCGTCTCCAGAACCCGCGCCCATGCCGTGTCCCCCACGGTCGTGACCCCGAGGACCAGCATCGCGCTGATCGCCACTTCGGGCACGTACTCGTTGACCCGCACCAGGTGCCCGACGCCGAGTGAGGCCACGATCAGCAGGGCGAGACTCCACCAGGTCAGGCCGACCAGGAGGCTGAAGGCGATGGCCACCAGGACGCCGGCCACGACCGCGTTCACCCGGCGGATGCCGTTGGTGAGCGTGGCGTAGAACGTCACCTGGACGACCAGCAGTGCGGTCAGGGGCGCGGTCAGCGGGGCGGCCTCGGGGCTCAGGCGCAGCGCGATGACGTAGGCGATCGTCGCCGCGGCCGCCGATCGCAGCGTCTGGACCACCACGGGATCCCGGCGCAGCTTCCCGAGCCGTTCTCGGAGCGCCGGCTCCTCACGTACCTCTTGCATCCTTGGGCTGTTCCCTTTCCACAGATGCTTCCCACACCCTGCTTGCGGAACGTAACGGTCCGCAAGGACCCCCAGATTGATCGCAGCGGCCGCCGTGCGGCAAGGGGCCGGGCCGGTGATCGTCGACACCCGCGCGAGGCCGGGCGGCCGACCGCGTTCGGGACTGGGGAAAACCCCCGCCGTCACCCCACGGTTGTCCGCACCCGGGGACGGAGGACCGTCGGATGGTCCCCGCCCGCCCGGAACGCAAGCCTTGGATCATGCAATCGCATCGGCATCGGACCGGATTAACGCTGACCCTGTTCATCATCCTCGCCGCCCTGACGACCGGCATCCCGGCCACGGCGGCACCCACCACCAGCTCCACCACCGTGGTCGAGGCGCTCGCCCGCGCCGCCCACCCGCTGCGCACCGTGGAACCGGGCGGCGACACCCGAGACCTGCGCCCCCTGGACCGGATGATCGGCGACGCCCGGGTCGTCGGCCTGGGGGAGGCCACCCACAGCTCGCACGACTTCTTCGCCCTCAAGGCCCGCGTCTTCCGGCATCTCGTCGAGGAGAAGGGTTTCCGCACCTTCGCCCTGGAGGCACCCTGGAGCACCGGCCTGCGCCTCAACGACTATGTGCTCCACGGCAAGGGCGATCCCCGGCGCATCATGCGGGAGGAGTTCCAGCGGGACTACCTGTGGTGGAACAACACCGACTACCTGCGGCTGGTCGAGTGGATGCGCGGTTACAACCTCCGGCACTCCGGCGACCCCGTCCGCTTCATGGGCGACGACGTCGCCTGGACCGGCCCCGAGTCGTACGACGCCGTCGCGGACTACGTGGCCGATGCCCGGCCCGAGCTGAGCGCCCGGCTGGCCGAGCTCTACCGCGGGCTGCGGCCCACCCTGCCGACCGGCGCGTACATCGAGCAGTACCTGGGCCTGCCGTACGCCGAACGCAAGGAGCGGGCGGAGCGCACGGGCGAGGCGCTCGCGCTGCTGCGGCGGCCGTCCGCGGGCGGGGCCGGTGCGGCCACCCGCACGAAGGCGTACGACTGGGCCGTTCAGCAGGCGACGGTGATCGACCAGACCGCCCGGCAGTACGACTTCGACGTCGAGGACCCCGCGCAGATCGCCGAGGCCATGCGTTTCCGCGACGGGGCGATGGCCGCCAACGTGGTGTGGTGGCAGGAGCACACCGGCACCAAGGTGCTGCTGTCGGCCCACAACAACCACGTCGGCTACGTCCCGGAAGAGCCCGCCGATAACCCCAAGGTGCAGGGCGCCTTCCTGCGCGACCGCCTCGGCGCGGGCTATGTGAGCGTCGGTCTGACCTTCGGCCACGGCTCGTTCAACGCCACCGGCTGGGACGACGACACCATCCGCCGCTGGACGCTCGACCCGGCGGGCCCGGGCAGCAACGAGCGGACCCTCGACCGGGTGGCACGGCGCGGCGACTACGTACTCGACCTGCGGTCCGTCGGATCACCGGCCGACGACTGGCTGCACCGGGCCCGCCCGACGCGCAGCATCGGCACCGCCTATCCGGACGGCCCGCACGACATCGCGCTCGCCCGCAGCTACGACGTCCTGATTCATCTGCACGAGGTGGAGGCGGCGCGGCTGCGGGACCGGTAGCAGTCCGTCAGACGTACAGCTTGCCGATGAAGGCGGCCAGATTGCCCGTGGTCCGGGCGATCTGCTCCTCCATCGACAGGCTCTCCTCGAAGCGGGCCCCGGAATCCGGGATCTTCTTGCCCCGGACGTAGAGGGAGCAGGCGAGGTCGGTGCACATGTACACGCCGACGGAGTTGCCCTCGCGCCCGGCGGGGCCCGCCTTGCGCGCCGTCATCAGCGAAACGCCGCCGCCCGGATGGGTGGTCAGACAGAGCGAGCACATGCTGCGGTGCAGGAACCCGCGCCGCGAGGTCGGGAACCGGAAGGTGACTCCCACGGGCCGTCCCTCCCGCTCGACCACCAGATAGCTGCGATCGGGCGCCCCCGGATCCCGCCACCCCAGGAAGTCGAGGTCGTCCCAGGGGCGTTCAGCGAGATCGCGGGGGAGGGAGACGCGCTTGGCCTCCCCTTTCGAGCAGTTGATGAAGGAGCTGCGGATGTCCTGCTCGGTGAGCGACTTCATGGGGGCCTCCTGGGGTTGATCCTGCCGAACCTAGAGGGACTAGGTTCATGGCTAGGTTAGACAGGCTGAGGAGGGGGAGCCAGTGAATTGTTCTGCGCCGCCCAGCGCCGCCTGGGGCGCCGCTTCCGTCTACTCCGACCCGTTCCCCGGAGCCGGTGTCGGTGGCCACACTCCCGGGGCGAGGACGCCCAGCGTGTAGGCGCGGGCGACCAGTTCTGTGCGGTTTGCCGCGTTCCAGCGGGATGAGAGGCGGCGTAGGTGGTAGTTCACCCCGTCGACCGTGAGGTCGGTCTCGCGGGCGGCCTGGGCGGTGGTGGTGCCTGCGGCGAGGAGGGCCAGGATGCGGGCCTCGATCGGTGCGACCTGCGGGGGGCGCTGTTCGCGGGCCTCGCGCTCGGCGAGGACGCGGAGCATCACCAGCAGGGCCGGCGTGTCCTCCACGGTGTCGCTCACCGGATCCGCCGTGAGTTCCCCGTACCGTTCCGCACCGCCCGGCGCCTGCCAGCGCACCGACACCTGGTAGCGCGACCGGTGCCGCAGCCGCAGTGCCTCGGCGATCCGCTCCACCTGCGTCGCCTCCTGCGGCCGGAACAGCTCCAGCACGTCCCGGCCCCGCAGCCGCCCCGGCGTCGTACCGCACTCGGCCGCCATCGCGGGATTGGCCACCTGGACCGCGCCGTACACATCGCACACCGCGACCGGCACCGAGACGCGGTCGAAGACCATCAGGGCACGATTGCGCCACACCACGGCCGCCGGGTGGGTCCAGTCCACTGGCACCTCCTGTCACCGGACGCAAGTGCCGCGCCCGTATCCGCACTACACAATCATGTAGTGCGGGGGTGTGGCCGGCCGGGACCCGTCGCTCACGCTTGACCGCAGTACTCCCGTACCGCGAAAGGCACTTGTCGCGCCATGCCCCCCACCGCGTTGCACCCCCAGCCCCTTGACGCCCTTCCCGGCGTCCCCGTCGTCGACATCACCGCCGTAGGACCCGGCCGTACCCCGATCCAGCAGGTCATGGAGCTGATGCGGGAGCACGGGCCGGTGCTCGTGCGGCGGCTGCACGGGCGGGACGCACTGTTCACCGCCGATCTGGAGATGGTGGCCGACCTCGCGGACGAGAAGCGGTTCGCCAAGCACGTCGGTCCCGCTCTGGAGAACGTGCGGGAGTTCGCCGCCGACGGGCTGTTCACGGCCTACAACGACGAACCGAACTGGGCCAGGGCGCACGACATCCTCATGCCCGCGTTCGCGCTCGGCTCGATGCGCACCTACCACCCCGTGATGCTGAAGGTGGCCCAGCGGGTCCTCGCGTCCTGGGACCGTGACGCCCGTGACGGGCAGCCGGTCAATGTCCCCGACGACATGACCCGCATGACCCTCGACACCATCGGGCTCGCCGGATTCGGCTACGACTTCGGGTCGTTCGAGCGTGCCGAGCCGCACCCCTTCGTCGAGTCGATGGTCCGCTGCCTGGAGTGGAGCATGAACCGGCTCGCCCGCGTCCCGGGCCAGGACCACTCCGCCGCCGACGCGGCCTTCCGGGACGACTCCGACTATCTCGCCCAGGTCGTCGACGACGTCATTGCCTCCCGCGCCGGTACCGACCAGCGCGACGCCGAGGACCTCCTCGGCCTGATGCTCACCGCCGAGCACCCGAAGGACGGCAGCACCCTCGACGCGGCCAACATCCGCAACCAGGTCATCACCTTCCTGATCGCCGGCCACGAGACGACCTCCGGCGCGATGTCCTTCGCGCTGTACTGCCTCGCCAAGCACCCGACCGCGCTCCGGCTCGTGCAGCGCGAGGTCGACGAGCTGTGGGGCGACCAGGCCGACCCCGAGCCGACGTACGACGAGGTCGGCAAGCTGACGTACACCCGCCAGGTCCTCAACGAGGCGCTGAGGCTGTGGCCCACGGCCGCCGCCTTCAGCCGCCACGCCCTCGAGGACACCCTGCTCGGCGGGCGCATCCCGCTGCGCGCCGGGCAGCCCGTCACCGTGCTCGCGCCGATGCTGCACCGGCAGCCGGTCTGGGGCGACAACCCCGAGCTGTTCGACCCCTCCCGTTTCACGCCGGAGGCCGAGGCGGCCCGCTCGGTGCACGCCTTCAAGCCGTTCGGCACCGGTGAACGTGCCTGCATCGGGCGGCAGTTCGCCCTGCACGAGGCGACCATGCTGCTGGCGATGCTGGTGCACCGGTACCGGCTGCAGGACCACGCCGACTACCGTCTCACGGTCAAGGAGACCCTCACCCTCAAGCCCGACGGCTTCACCCTGACCCTGGCCCCGCGCACCGCCGCCGACCGTGTGCACACCCCGCTGCCCGGCGCCGCCCCCGCGGTCGCGGAAGCCGTGTCCGACACGGCCGCCCTCCCCGCCCGGGTCCGTCCCGGCACCAGCGCCCTGTTCCTGCACGGCAGCAACTACGGCACCTGCCGCGACTTCGCCGCGCAGCTCGCCGACGAGGCCGCCGCCATCGGCTGCGAGACGCAGGTCGCGGCGCTGGACGACTACGCCGGAGCGCTGCCCACCGACCGCCCCGTCGTGATCACCGCCGCCTCCTACAACGGCCGCCCCACCGACGACGCCACCTCCTTCGCCGCCTGGCTGGACGACGCGATGGACGCCACGGACGTCACCTACGCCGTCCTCGGCGTCGGCGACCGCAACTGGGCCGCCACCTACCAGCACATCCCGACCCGCATCGACGAGCGCCTCGCCGAACTCGGCGCCACCCGCCTCGTCGACCGCACCGCCGCCGACGCCTCCGGCGATCTGACCGGCGCGGTACGGGACTTCACGACCGAACTCCGCACCGCGTTCCTGCAGCAGTACGGCGACCCGGACGCCACCGTCCCGGCCGACCACGAGCCGACGACCGCGTACGAGGTCCGCACCCTGACCGGCGGCCCCCTGGACGCCCGCGCCGAACGGCACGGCCTCGTCCCCATGACCGTCACCGAGGCGTACGACCTCACCGCACCCGGCCACCCGCGCCGCAAGCGCTTCGTCCGCGTCGCCCTGCCCGACGGCGTCACCTACCGCACCGCCGACCACCTCACCGTCCTGCCCGCCAACGCCCCGGCCCTGGTGGACCGCGCCGCCGCCGCACTCGGCGTGGACCTCGACTCCGTCCTGGACATCCGGCCGACCCGCCCGCGCCGCGACGGCCTCGCGGTGGACCGGCCCTTGACGGTACGTCAACTCCTAACACACCACGTCGAGTTGCAGGAGCGTCCGGGCGCCGCCCAGCTCTCCGTCCTCGCCGCCGCCAACCCGTGCCCGCCGGAGCGCACGGCGCTGGCGAACCTCGCCGACGATCCGCGCACCCTGGTGGAGCTGATCGAGGACTTCCCCGCCCTGCGCGGCGCCCTGGACTGGCCGCAGCTCCTGGAGATCCTGACCCCGCTGCGTCCGCGCCATTACTCCGTCTCGTCCTCACCCGCGGTCGACCCGGGTCACGCGGACCTGATGATCTCCCTGCTCCAGGCCCCGGCGCGCTCCGGCAGGGGCACCTACCGCGGCACCGGATCCGGACACCTCGCCACCGTCCGGCCCGGCGAAACGGTGTACGCCCGCGTCCAGCCCTGCCGGGAGGCCTTCCGGATCGACGCCGACGGGCCGGTCGTCATGGTCGCCGCGGGCACCGGCCTCGCCCCGTTCCGCGGTGCGATCGCCGACCGTACGGCGGCCCTCGCGACCGGCGCCGAACTCGCCCCGGCCGTCTGCTACTTCGGCTGCGACGCCCCCGACGCCGACTACCTGCACGCCGAGGAACTGCGCGCCGCCGAGGCCGCCGGAGCCGTCTCGCTCCGCCCGGCCTTCAGCGCCGCCCCGCGCGGCGGCGTGGCCTTCGTGCAGCACCGGATCGCCGCCGAGGCCGACGAGGTCTGGGAGCTGCTCGGTGCGGGCGGCCGGGTGTACGTCTGCGGGGACGGTTCGCGGATGGCGCCGGGCGTGCGGGAGGCGTTCCGTACGCTGTACCGGGAGCGCACGCCGGGTGCCGACGACGCGGCGGCCGGGCGATGGCTCGACGGACTGATCGCGGACGGCCGTTACGTGGAGGACGTCTACGCGGCCGGCTGACCGAAGGGGCGGGGTGGGCGCAGGGTGGTGGACTCCTGGGAACGGGCCCGGCAGGTCCTGGACGCGGCGGGCATACCGCCGGAACACCTCGCCCACCTGCGCCCGCTGCCGGGCGGCACGTACAACACGGTCGAGGAGCTGCTCCTCGCGGACGGCCGCCGGTATGTGCTGAAGGTGCCGCCCGCACCGACTGTCCCGGGACTGCGGCACGAGCGCCGGCTGCTGGTGTCCGAGGCCGAGTTCTACCGCGCGGCCGCCGAGGCGGACGTACCCGCACCGCGTGTGGTGGCCGACGGCGATCTGCTGCTGATGACGGCCTGTCCCGGCGAGCCCTGGAACGCTGAGCTCACCGAGGCCGAACGGGCGGCTCTGCGCAAGGAGTTGGGCCGCCGGGTGGCCCGCCTGCACCGGGTGACCGGACCGGGCTTCGGCTATCCCTCCGGTGCCCTCGGCCCGCTCGCCGCCGACTGGCGCACCGCGTTCACCGGGATGCTCGACGCCGTCCTCGACGACGCCCGCCGCTACGGGGCCCGGCTGCCCCGTCCCGCCGACGCCGTGTCGCACACGCTCCGGGCCGCCCACGACGCACTCGACGACGTCACCGTCCCGTGTCTGGTCCACTTCGATCTGTGGCAGGGCAACATCCTGGTGGACCGCACATCGGGGGTGGCCCGGATCGGCGGCCTCATCGACGGGGAGCGGATGTTCTGGGGCGACCCGCAGGCCGACTTCGTCTCCCTGGCGCTCCTGGGCGACATCAAGAAGGACGAGGCGTTCCTCGCCGGCTACCGGGAGGCTGGGGGACGGGCCGACTTCGACGTCCCGGCCCGGCTGCGGCTGGCCCTCTACCGCTCCTACCTCTACCTGATCATGCTCACGGAGACGATCCCCCGCGCCGTGGACCCCGCACGGCGCCGCCGGGTCCACGACACGGTCGCTCCGGAGCTCGTGGCGGCGCTGACCGAGATCGAGGATCTGACGTCGTAGGCCACAATGGGGGACGATTCGAACAGGGCACGGAGCAGGGCCGACAGAAGGGGAGCCGCATGACGGGGCGGAACGGGCGCACGGTACGGGACCTCAGACGCGGCAACCGCACGGCCGTGCTGCAGCGCCTCTACTTCGACGGGCCCCTCAGCCGCTTCGAACTGGGCCCCGCGACCGGGCTCAGCTCCGGGTCCGTCAGCAACGTCGTCGCCGAGCTGATCGCCGACGGTCTGGTCGAGGAGGCCGGCAGCGTCGACTCCGACGGCGGGCGGCCCCGCATCCTGCTGCGCGTCGCGCCCGGCAGCGGTCACATGATCGGCGTCGACGTCGGCGAGACCCGGGTGCGGATCGGGCTGTTCGACCTGACCCTCACCGAACTCGCCCGTGCCGAGAGGCCGTTGGCGCAGCAGGGGTACGAGGTCGAGGGCATCGTCGGCCATGTGCGCGACGGCATCACCGAGGTGCTCACGGGTGCCGGCGTCGGACCCGAGCGGCTCCTCGGCGTCGGCATCGGCGTCCCCGGGATCGTCGAGCGCACGCCGCAGCTCGGCGCTGTGGTGCACGGACAGACGATCGGCTGGGACGCGGTGCCGCTGGAGCAGCGCCTGCGCGAAGGCTCCCAACTCCCGGACTCCGTCCCGTACTTCATCGACAACGGTGCCCGAACCCTCGGCCAGGCCGAGATGTGGTTCGGCGGCGGACGCGGCGCCCGCAACGCGGTCGTGGTCCTCTTCGGCTCCGGCGTCGGCGCCTGCCTGGTCACCCCCGAGGTCGAGCACGGCCGGGCCGTCGAGTGGGGGCATCTGACGGTACGGGTCCGGGGGCGCCGCTGCCGCTGCGGTGCGCTCGGCTGCCTGGAGGCGTACGCGGGCGCAGAGTCGCTGCTCGCGCGCTGGCGCGAGGAGGGCGGGAGCCTGCCGGAGGGCGCCGACGAGGAGACCGCACTGGCGGCGCTGCTGGCCGGCGCGTATCCGTCCGAGGGCGGCACGGCCGACCCGGTGGCGCTCGCCGTACTGGAGGAGACCGCCGAATATCTGGGCGCGGGCCTGTCCGACCTGATCAACCTCTTCCAGCCCGAGCGCATCCTGATCGGCGGCTGGGCGGGACTCCGGCTCGGCGCCCGTCTCCTGCCCGCCGTACGCCGTCACGCCGCCGCGTACGCCCTGCGGCATCCGGCCGGGAAAGTCACGATCGACCTGGGCAAGCTCGGCCCGGACGCCGTCACCGTCGGTGCCGCGATCCTGCCGCTCGCCGACTTCTTCGCCCGCGGTGGCCGACGCGCCGAACCCGCGACCGAGGGCCCGACGCCCGCCTGGCACACAACCCTGGCGGAGCGGGTGGCGCACTGAGGTTTCGCCGGCGGCCCGGGCGGTACTCGCGGTCCTTCGGACGACCTTGGACGACGCGAAAGAGGTGCACCATGGCCGACGACCGTCGCGAGGCGCCGGAACAGACCGGCGAGCCGATACCGAGGGATCTGCCGGACCAGCAGGCCACCCCGGGGGAGGACCCGTGGGAGGTGCCGATCGGGCCGGCAAAGGACACGACGACCGAAGCGGACGACGTGCCCGACACCGATGAGGCGGGCACGGGCCGGCAAGGCGCCCGGCAGTCCGGTGCGGTCCACCCCGAACACCCGGCGCCCGAGGAGTCGCCGGGCTGAGAGACGGGTCCCGGCCGGGGCCGAGCGGGGCCGCAGGGCGTGGGTCAGCCCATCTTGCGGCCCCGCATGGGCTCCGTCGGAGCGCCCTCACCACGCTGGAGGCCCTGCACGAACTCCTCCAGCACCTCGGTCGCCGTGCGCTCCGGCCGCCAGCCCAGTTCCGTACGCGCCCGCGTGCAGTCCATCAGGGGCAGCCCGAGGACCGCGTCGAAGAGGTGCGGGGAAGCGGGCAGCAGGTGCAGCCCCCACGCGGCGGCGATCGCCCTGCGGGCCGCCGTGCGCGGGAGCCGGACCGGGCGGGCCCCGAGCATCTCGCCCAGCACCCTGGCGTCGACCGGCGGCTCGGCCGCCAGGTTGAACGCACCGCGTACGTCGGACTTCACGGCGAGCTGATACGCCGTGGCCGCGTCATCGGTGTGCAGGGCCTGCACCCGCAGTCCCGGGATGTCGGGCAGGAACCGCAGCAGCTCGGGCCGCGCCAGCGGTCCCGGCAGGAAGCGGCCCCCGAAGACGCGGCGCTGTTCGCTCGCCGACTCCCGCTTGAACAGGAACGCCGGGCGCATCCGCACCACTCGCACCCTGGGGTGGGCCCGGTCGAAGGTGTCCAGCGCCCGTTCCAGGTAAGCCTTCTCCCGGCAGTACGCGGCGTCCGGCCAGCCGTGCGTCGGCCATGACTCGTCCACGGCGTGGTCCTTCGGCCCCGGTGAATACGCGCCGACCGACGACGCGTGGACCAGCGCCGGGACCCTTGCCGCCGCCACCGCCTCGAAGACCTGCATGCCGCCCAGCACGTTCGTGCGCCACGTCGTCGCCGGATCATGCGTCGGCTGGAACGCCCAGGCCAGATGGATGACGGCGGCGGCGCCCTCGAACATGTCCGCCAGGTCGGAGCGGTCGGACGCCAGGTCCACGGCCGCCCACTGCGTCTTCGGCGGCGACCAGTCGGGGATCCGGCGGGCCAGCCCCAGTACGGAGCCGACCTCCGGATCCTCCGAGAGGAGCCGCACCACACTCGTACCGACATTGCCCGTGGCACCGGTGACAACGATCCTTCGGGCTTCTTCGCTGCTCACCTGCGGCTCCTCCCGGAGAGTGGGGACGGGAGCCCCCGAGTACCCCCGTCCGGGAGCCCTTGCACGCGCCGGGCACGGACGGGACTAGGCGGCGAACGCGTTCACGCCCGTCAGCTCCGCCGACAGCGTCCACAGCCGCGCCGCCTGCTCCGGGTCGGTGGCCCAGTCCTTGACCCCACTGCGCTCTTCGTCGGCGGACGCGGGCTCCGCGATGTCGCAGTCCTCCAGATAGACCCCGCCCATTCCGTTCAGCTGCGGCGACGTCGCGGCCCACACCTGCGTGGCCGCGCCCTGCTCGGCGGTCTTGAAGGCCTCGGGGTGGAGCATGTTGCCCTGCTCGTCGATCCAGCCGCGCTCCACCATCTCCTCCTTGGCGAGGTGGCGCTGCAGCGGGGTGAGGATGCCGCCCGGATGGAGCGAGAAGGCCCGTACCCCGTGCTCGGCGCCGAGCCTGTCGAGGTGGACGGCGAACAGGACGTTCGCGGTCTTCGCCTGCCCGTACGCCTCCCACTTGTCGTAGCCGTGGCGCCAGTGGACGTCGTCCCAGCGGATCCCGGAGAGGTGGTGGCCGAGCGAGGAGACCGACACCACGCGGGCGCCGCCGGGTTCGATCGCCGGCCACAGCCGGTTGACCAGGGCGAAGTGACCGAGGTGGTTGGTCGCGAACTGTGCCTCCCAGCCCCGCCCCACCCGGGTCTCCGGGCAGGCCATGATCCCGGCGTTGTCGATCACGAGGTCGACCGTGCGGCCGGAGGCGAGGAAGCGCTCGGCGAAGCGGCGCACGCTCTCCAGGTCGCTGAGGTCCAGTTCGTCCACCTCTGCGCCGGCGAGGCCGGACAGGGCCTCCTCGGCGGTGGTGCGGCGGCGGGCGGGGACGACGACATGGGCGCCCGCCTTGGTGAGTGCCCGGGTGGTCTCCAGACCGAGGCCGGAGTAGCCGCCGGTGACGATCGCGAGCTTTCCGGTCAGGTCGATGCCCTCAAGGACGTCGTCCGCGGTGCTGGTGGCCCCGAAGCCGGAGCCGATCTTGTGCTGTGCAGTGCTCATGTGCGGAACGCTACGAATTGGAGCGCTCTCGAAGTCAAGGCGACCTGTGGGACACGCCCGAACAGGAAAAAGCCCCGGCCGGACGGGGGAGTTCCGGTCGGGGCGGTCTTGAGGTGTGGGCGCGGATGGCGGTCGCCTCTCGGCGAAAGGCTCCACAGGGCTTCAGCCGAACGATCGTCCCTGTGGGCAAAAGGTGAGGCCCGGGGACACTGTCCCATCCGCACCCACGGGTGGTTCAACGGGAAACTACCGGCGGGTGTTCCTGTGTCTGCCCCGAAGCGCGGTGATGTGCGTCACGCTCCGCCACTGCTCGTTGCCGCCCCGCTCATCTCACCGCTGACTTGTCACGCGTCCAGGCCAGCAGCTCGTCCGCCGTCCAGGTGGTGACCACCCGTTCGGCGGGCACCTCGCACTCCTCCGCCCGGGCGCAGCCGTACCGCTGCCAGTCGAGCTGTCCGGGCGCGTGCGCGTCGGTGTCGACGGAGAACAGCACGCCCGCCGCCACGGCCCGCCGCAGCAGCCGCCGGGGCGGGTCCAGCCGCTCCGGCCGGCTGTTGATCTCCACCGCCGTGCCGGACTCGGCGCACGCGGCGAACACCTCGTCCGCGTCGAACTCCGACTCGGGCCGGCTCCGCCCGGTGATCAGCCGTCCGGTGCAGTGGCCGAGGATGTCCGCGTGCGGACTGCGTACGGCGGTCACCATCCGGCGGGTCATCGAGCGGGCGTCCATCCGCAGCTTGGAGTGGACGGACACGACCACCACGTCGAGCCGCTCCAGCAGCTCGGGTTCCTGGTCGAGCGAGCCGTCGTCCAGGATGTCGCACTCGATGCCGGTGAGCAGCCGGAAGGGCGCCCAAGTCGAGTTCAGTTCCGCCACCACGTCCAACTGCTCGCGCAGCCGGTCCGCCGAGAGCCCGCGGGCGACGGTCAGGCGCGGCGAGTGGTCGGTCAGCACCGCCCAGTCGTGGCCGAGCTCGGCCGCCGTCCGGCCCATCTCGTCGATCGGGCTGCCGCCGTCCGACCAGTCGGAGTGCAGATGGCAGTCCCCGCGCAGCAGCTCCCACAGCCGGTGGCCGTTCACGGGCGGCTCGGCCGCCGGCCGGCCCTCCAGATCCGTCAGATAGGCGGGCACCTGACCGGCCAGCGCCTCGCGCACCACCTGGGCCGTCTTGGGTCCGACGCCCTTGAGCGACTCCAGCGTCCCGGCCTCCGCCCGCGCCCGCACCTCGTCCGCGGGCAGCCCGGCCAGCACACGCGCGGCCGTACGGAAGGCACGTACGCGATACGTCGGCTCCAGAGACCGCTCCAGCAGAAACGCGATCCTGTTCAGCGCGTCGACGGGATCCATCGGCACCTCCTCCTCCAGGGTTCCCCGGCCCTGCCGCGCCCGCACGGCGGCGGGCGGTGCGGCGCGGTTCCGTGTTGCGGTCCGCCTGAAGGATTCGTTGACGCGGGTTGCGTTCTACGCTCTATTCATGACCGAAAGCGCGAGCCCGCACATTTCACAGCCGCGGATCATGGTGCTCGGGGTTCAGCCGGGCACGCCTCCGTTCCGCATCATGGAGATCGACGGTGAAGTCGTCGGTCAGCCGAGGACGATCACCGACGTCCTGGAGTACGCCGCAGCGTTCGGCATCACGGTCCACGACCTGGACGACCCGGACGTGGTCCGCTGGGTCGGCGGAGACAAGTTCACCTGGCACCACCACTAGGGGTGGTGGACGGCCCGGTCAGCCGACCGTCCATTTCTGGTTGCCGCCGCCGCTGCAGGTCCAGATCTGCAGCCGGGTGCCGTTGGCCGAGTTGTTGCCGGTCACGTCGAGGCACTTGTCGGCCTGCGGGTTGACGATGTCGCCCGCCGCGGTGACCGTCCATCTCTGGTTGGGGCCGCCGGTGCAGTCCCACAGCTGGACCGTCGTGCCGTCCGCCGTGCCGTTGCCGGTGGCGTCCAGGCACTTGCCGAGCGCGCGGAGTGTGCCGCCCGAGCCCACGGACCACTGCTGGGCCGCGCTGCCGTTGCAGTCGTAGAGCTGTACGGGAGTGCCGTTCGCGGGGTTCGCCCCGGCCACGTCCACGCACTTCCCGGCCAGCCCCCTGATCGCGCCGCCGGCGGGGCTGTCGCCGGTCGTCACCGAGACGTGGTCCACCAGCAGTTGCTGCGGGAACACCGTGGAGCCGTCCGGGTCGCCGGGCCAGTTGCCGCCCACCGCGAGGTTCAGGATCAGGAAGAACGGCTTGTCGAAGACCCACTGCCTGCCGCCCAGGTCGGCGGGTGTGCGCCGCTGGTAGACGTTGCCGTCCACGGACCAGGTGATCGAGTCGGGCGCCCAGTCGACGGCGAAGGTGTGGAAGGCGTCCGCGAAGGCCTGTCCGTTCGGGAGGGAGTAGCCGGCGCCTATGCCGCCCGACCCGGAGTAGCCGGGACCGTGGATGGTGCCGTGGACCGTCGAGGGCTCGAAGCCGACGTTCTCCATGATGTCGATCTCGCCCGAGTCCGGCCAGTTGACCGGCGTGCCGAGCATCCAGAACGCGGGCCACATGCCCTGCCCCCGCGGCACCTTCATGCGCGCCTCGATGTGCCCGTACTGCGCGGTGAACTTGCCGGAGGTGTTCAGCCGGGCCGAGGTGTACTGACAGGTGCCGTACCAGCACTGGTAATTCGCGGGGTTCTCGCGCCGGGCGGTGATCACCAGGTGGCCCTGGCCGTCCAGCGCCGCGTTCTTGTTGCCGGACGTGTAGTACTGCCGCTCGTGGTTGTTGACGTTGTCGCCGGTCTCGATCTGCCACTTCGACGAGTCGACCGCGGCGCCCGCGGGCCCGTCGAAGGTGTCGGAGAACGTCACCGCGGCGGCCGAGACGTCCGGAGGTTCGGCCTGCGCGGGGCCGATCGCGGCGGACGCGACCAGGACGGCCGACAGGGCGGCGAGCAGAGCGCTGCGGAGCAGGCGTGGGGAGGCCATCGTGCTCCCTTCCATGCGGCGGCCCGTGCGGGACGGGGTGCGCCGACCGAGGTGGGGGGTGAAGGTGTCGCCACTTGATTTAAGGAGTGAGGTAAGGGGCCGTCAATACCTTGGTACGGACCAGAACTTGAGTGTCCGGATCTCGCGGAGAGATCGCCCCCACCCGGCATGGTTCGTCCGCTGCCGAAGAGTCGGGTTCCTAGGCTTCTCGTCATGAACGCCGCACACATCGGTGAACTGCTCGCCATCCTGGGCGCGGGCATGGCCGCCGGTGCCGTCAACGCCGTCGTCGGCTCGGGGACGCTGATCTCGTTCCCGGTCCTGCTCGCGACCGGCCTGCCACCCGTCACCGCCACGGTCTCCAACGCGCTCGGGCTGATCCCCGGCTCGATCAGTGGAGCCATCGGCTACCGCGAGGAACTGCGCGGTCAGCGCCGGCGCCTGCTGAAGTGGGGCGCCGGCGCCGTCCTCGGCGGGCTCAGCGGCGCCGCGCTGCTCCTAGCCCTGCCCGCCTCGGCGTTCGAACGGATCGTGCCGGTCCTCGTGGGCCTCGCCCTCGTGCTGGTCGTCCTCCAACCGCTGATCAGCGGGAAGCTGAGCAGCCGCCGGGCACGTAAGGGGAAGACGCCGCGCCCCGACGGCGGCCCCCTGCTGCTCGTCGGACTGACCCTGGCCAGCGTCTACGGCGGCTACTTCGCGGCCGCCCAGGGCATCATCTACGTCGCCCTGATGGGCATGCTCCTCGACGACAGTCTGCAACGCCTCAACGGGGCCAAGAACGTGCTCGTCGCCGTGGTCAACTCCGTCGCCGCGCTGTTCTTCCTCGTCGCCGCGGAGTTCGACTGGACGGCCGTGGGCCTCCTCGCAATCGGATCCGCAGCCGGCGGCCTCCTGGGAGCCAGGGCCGGCCGCCGGCTGCGTCCCGCGGTCTTGCGCGCGTTCATCGTGGTCGTCGGCACGGTGGCCATCGTCCAGTTGGTGCTTCGTTAGGCCTTCGCGGTGCGAGACTCCCGGGCGTGCACCACGCGGCTCAGTCGCCGGCCCAGCAGGAGGTAGCCGATCAGGGCGCCGGTGGTGTTGAGGATGACGTCGTCGATGTCGAAGGCGCGTCCCGTCACCAGCGCACCCTGCGCGAACTCGACCAGGAGCATGACGGTCGCCGTCAGCAGCAGGACGCGCAGGACACCGCGCGTTCGTGGCGCGACGACCGGGACGAGGATGCCGAACGGAACACCCAGCAGGATATTGCCGCCGATCTGCTTGACCGCGTCGCGCAGTTCGGGCTGGTCCAGATAGGCCCTCAGTGAACTGCCCGGCTGCAGGTTGGTGTGCGTCAGCGCCTCGGACGCGGGGGAGGGCTGCAGAGTGAGCTTCGCCAGCACGACCGCGAAGGCGACCATGAAGGCGAAGGCGCACAGCATCGCGAGGAGTCGGGCCAGAAAGCGCAGGGGGCTTTGCCTGGGGCGCGCGGTGCGTTCGGATGCAGCAGCGCGTCCGGACTTGGCTGTGCGTCCGGACTTCGAGGTGAGTCCGAGCCTGGCCCTCAGCCCTGGCTTGGCGGTGCCTCCCGATTTCGCCCGGCCCACGGACTTGCCCGTGCGCCGCGACTTCGAGCCGCCGCCCGCGGACCTGCCCGCGCCCCGTGACTTCGAGCCGCCTGCGAAGTGGGCTGCCTCTCGCCACTTCGCGCCCAGTGCGGACTTGAGGGAACCCGCGGACTTCGAGCCCCTCGCGGACTTGCCGGAACCTGCGGCCTTCGCTCCTCCTGCCGCCTTGGCGGCACCTCTGGATTTGGGAGTGCCGGGGTGCAACGCGGCACGCGAACGTGAGGTTCCACCGGCCATGCGATCCTCCAGTCTTCAACGTCCCTTCGTGGTAGGCCGTTTACCCCGGCACTGCCTCGAGATGCCCGCCGTGTCGCGCCCGGCATCACAGCCGCCCACGGTTTCCCTTCACGCTGTCGGGGCACTCCGCGGGCTCGGGTCCACGGACATCTGGCCCGCGGAGGTGGCGTATGGACCGATGTACGACGCTGCTCGCCGCGGCCGAGTTCCTGGCCTGGTGGGCCGCGCTCGCATGCTGTGGCTGATCCTCGTCACCACCGTGGACACCCTTGAACTCGCGGTCGGCCGGCGCGCCCTCGTGTGAGGGCGAGGCCGATGCCCGCCTGCCGGGCGGCGTCCGGCGTCGGCCTGCCGGAGCGCCCGTACGGCTTCGCCGCTCAGCGCTCCGGCAACCGGCGATTGCACGCCCCTCAACGCTTCATGTGGCTTCGCCGAGGCGCGCCCTGCGGTGCCGTCCGGGGTCGGAAGCCGGCGACCAGCAGTGGGCGGGGCGCGTGCTCCGTGTGGGCGCACGAGAGTCCTCCGAAGGGGCCGTTGCGTCCCAGGCCCCCCTCGTCAAAGGCCTGCCCGCCGGGCGGCGTCCGGCATGCGCTTCGCCGGAGCGCGCCCTCCGTGCAGGCCTTCGGGAACATCACGAAGTGCCACGCATCAGGCCCCGTACGTCACCTTCACCTCCTTGAAGCCGAGGGAGTGGAGCAGGCCTTCGAGCATGCCGGTGGTGTTGGTCTCGGCGCGGGCGGTCAGTTCGCTGTCCTTGGCTGCGTCTCCGATGTGCTTCACCGCCAGTTTCTGCACGGCCTGCTCACTGTTCGGGTTGTCCGAGAAGACGTCGCCGAGGCGGTCGAGGAGACCGCGCTGCTTGGAGACGGCGTAGGAGCGGTCGGGGTCGAGGGACGGTTTGCCGAGGGCGGCGTGCGGCAGGCGGAGCGTGGCGGACGTACGGTCGCCGTTGACCATGACGTCGTCCTCGCCGACCTTGCCGAGATCGACATAGGCGTCCACGGTGCCCGCGCCGACGTACAGCGTGCGGGAGCCGCGGATCGCGTCGGGCAGGAACTTGGCGTCCTTCTCCAGATCCACGACGATCTGGAAGTTGCCGGAGGCGGCGTCGTAGCGGCTCATGTCCTGGATGGACTGGAGCAGTGCGGGACCCGAGCGGTCGTTGGTCTCGGTGCCGAACAGGTCCTTGAGGCCGGGGAGCACGCTGAACCGGATCCCGGCGAAGAAGACGACGAGCACCAGTACGAGGGCGCTCACCACCTTCGCCCAGCCGGGCATGCGCTTGTTGATGCGCTTGATGGGAGTCGTCATGTCGACGTTCCTCCTTCCCTGCCCTTCGGATACCCCCAATCCCCCTGGAGGACCGGATCGTTGGCCGATTGGCACCTCCGATCCGGGCAGGGACGTCCACGCCCGCGGGTGCGCTGCAACGTTTCTGCCGAGGTCAGTAGCATGAGTCCGCCACCCGGAATGATCATTCGAGGAGCGGATCGTGCGAGAGATCGCCGTGTTCAGCGGTAGTGCCCACCCCGAACTGGCGGCGGAGGTCTGCGCGCATCTGGGGGTGCCGCTCAGCCCGAGCCGGGTCAGCCGGTTCGCCAACGACTGCCTGGAGGTACAGCTCCAGGCCAACTGCCGGGAACGGGACGTCTTCCTGATCCAGCCCCTGGTCCGACCCGTCCAGGAACACCTCGTCGAGCTGCTGCTGATGTGCGACGCCGCCCGCGGCGCCTCCGCGCGCCGGATCACCGTCGTCATGCCGCACTACTCCTACGCCCGCTCCGACAAGAAGGACGCACCCCGCATCTCCCTCGGCGGCCGGCTCGTCGCCGACCTGATGGTGTCGGCCGGCGCCGGCCGCGTCCTCGCGATGACGCTGCACTCGCCCCAGGTGCACGGCTTCTTCGCCGTGCCGGTCGACCACCTGCACGCGCTGCGCGAACTCGCCGCGCACTTCAGGCAGTACGACCTCTCCCGCACGACCGTCGTCTCGCCGGACCTCGGCAACGCCAAGGAGGCCGCCGCGTTCGCGCGTCTGATCGGCGCCCAGGTCGCCGCCGGTGCCAAACAACGGTTCGCGGACGACCGGGTCAGCATCAACTCCGTCATCGGCGAGGTGACCGGGCGGGACGTCATCATCCTGGACGACGAGATCGCCAAGGGCAGTACGGTCCTGGAACTCCTCGACCGGCTGCGGGAGCTGGGGCCGCGCTCGATCCGCGTCGCCTGTACGCACGGCCTGTTCGCGTCCGGCGCGCTGAAGCGGATCGGCGAGCAGCCCGACGTACTGGAGATCGTGTGCACCAACACCGTTCCGGTGCCGGCGGAGGAGCGCACTGAGAAGCTGCGGATCCTGTCCATCGCCCCGGCGCTCGCCGAGGCCGTACGCCGCATTCACAACGGGGAGTCCGTGAGCGCCCTGTTCGACGCGCCGGGAACCGCTTAGCAGGGGGCGAGGGCCCTCACAACGTGCCGGACGTGGCCTCTGGCTGGTTCAGGGCCGCGTCCAGGGTGGGATGCGGGGGCAGCAGCCGCGACAGGCCGGTGATCCGCAGGACGCGCAGGGTGAGCGGGTGGGTGCAGACCAGGTGTAACTGCCCGCCGTGGTCGAGCGTCCGGCCGCGGGCCCGGTACAGCAGGCGCAGTCCGGAGCAGTCGAAGAACTCGACCATCCTGAGGTCGATCACGATCCGCGCGTCGGGGTGCGCCGTGACCCGGTCCAGGTATGGGGCGATCTCCACCGCGGCGGCGATGTCGATCTCGCCGCGGAACTCCAGCACCGTGTGCTCGCGGTGCCGATGGACGCGCAGATGCCGGCTGAACGGCGCAGGTTCCTGCTGCACGACGACATCGCCTCCAACCTGCTCAGGTGCGGCGGGGATGCAGCCTGAGTGAGCGCAAATCCGGTCCCCGCACTGCAAGTTACCCTCGATTGAGCGAATCTGAGCATGTTCGATTGACATATGTCTCTGATTTGCGACACAGGCTTCGCGTGATGTCCGGGGTGTGACTACGACAGTGCGTGCCAGGCCTTGGAGAGTGCCTGGCGGAACTGCTCGGCCTGATGGGCCGTGAGATCCCGCACCATCTGCTCCTCCAGCTCCCGCACGGGCCCCGCGTGCCGCGCCAGCAGCTCACGCGCGGCGTCGGTCAGCAGGATCAGCAGCTCCCGGCGATTGTCGGGATTGCGCTCCCGGCGCACCAGTCCACGGTTCTCCAGAGACCGTACGAGATCGGCGATCGACTGCGCCGTGACGAAGGAGTCGCGGGCCAGCTGCGCGGCCGACAGCCCGTCGTGACGTTCCAGGACGGTGAGCGCCGTGTACTGCAGCGCGGTGATCCCGGACGGCTTGACCAGCTCGTCCAGGTGGGAGCGCACGACCAGCTCCACCTGCTTCACCATGTAGAGAAGCGAGGGGTGGGCCTTGGCTGCCTGGGTGTCGAGCATGACTTCAGCCTAGAGCATTGACAGGAATCCTGTCTGTAATGAGACTGCGAACCAACAGGAATCCTGTTGGTTGAAATCTTGGCGATGAGGCTGAGGAGTGGCGATGACCACCTTCGAGATCGAACCCGGTCGGTTGTTCATCGGGGGCCAGTGGCGCGAGGCCGCCGACGGAGCGCGCGCCGAGGTGGTCGACCCGTCCCGCGGCACCGTCGTCACCACCGTCGCGGACGCCGGTGCCGCCGACGTGGACGCGGCCGTGCGCGCCGCGCGGGAGGCCTTCGACGACGGTGCCTGGTCCGGGCTGAGCGGTCGCGAGCGGGGCCGGGTGCTGCACCGCGTCGCCGAGCTGATCCGGGAGAACGCCGACACCGTAGCCGAGCTGGAGAGTCGTGACGTCGGCAAGCCGATCACGCTCGCCCATGCCGTCGACGTCACCAACGCGGCCAACGACTACGAGCACTTCGCCGCTCTCGCCCACTCCTTGGACGGCTCCGTCCGGGACACGCCCATGAACGCCCTCGCCTACGTCCGGCGCCGGCCGATCGGGGTGGTCGCGGCGATCACGCCGTACAACTTCCCCCTGATCCTGGCCGGTTCGAAGATGGCTCCGGCGCTCGCGGCCGGTAACACGGTGGTGCACAAGCCTGCCGAGGAGACCCCGCTGAGCGCCCTGTACATGGCCGAACTCTTCAAGCGCGCCGGTGTCCCCGACGGCGTCGTCAACGTCGTCACCGGTGGCCCCGCGGCCGGTGAGGCGCTGCTGCGGCACTCGGGAGTGGACAAGGTCGCCTTCACCGGCTCGACCGCGGTCGGCCGCAAGGTCGCCGCGGTGGCCGGTGAGTCGCTCAAGCCCGTGACCATGGAGCTCGGCGGCAACGCGGCCCACCTCGTCTTCGAGGACGCCGACCTGGAGAAGGCCGTCGGGGCGATCATCAAGGGGTTCGTCTTCAATACCGGGCAGTTCTGCATGGGCGGCCCTCGTCTGCTGGTGGCCCGCCAGGTCCACAGCACGCTGCTCGGCATCCTCGCCGACGCCGTGCCAGGCGTTCCGCTGGGCGACCCCCGCAAGCCCGAGACCGTCATCGGCCCGATGGCGGGGGAGCGGCATCTGCGCAAGGTCGAGGAGTACGTCGAGCTGGCACGCAAGGAAGGCGGCCGTATCGTCTGCGGCGGCGAGCGGCTCGACCTCGACGGGGGCTACTACTACAAGCCCACCGTGATCGCCGACCTGCCGAACGACTCCCGCGTGATCCAGGAGGAGATCTTCGGCCCGGTCCTCACCGTCCAGCCCTTCGACTCCGAGGACGAGGCGGTCGAGCTGGCCAACTCCACGCCGTACGGACTGGCCTCCGGCATCCAGACCGGCAACCTGGCCCGCGCCCACCGGGTCGCCGACCGGCTCCAGGCCGGCATCGTCTGGGTCAACGACTGGGCGATGCTCGACCCCGCGGTGCCCTTCGGCGGGGTCAAGGACTCCGGATTCGGCCGGGAGTACGGGCCCGAGGCACTCGACGCCTACACCACGACCAAGTCCATCGTCGTCTCGCTCGACTGAGCGCCCCAGCCAAGGAGTTCGTACGATGTCCATCCCTACCCGTGCCGCCGTCGTCGAGTCCGGCGGAGCACCCTTCACCCTCTGCGGCGTCGAGCTCGACGAGCCCGGACCGCGCGAGGCCGTCGTCCGCATGGTGGCGGCCGGCCTGTGTCACACGGACCTCGGCGTGGCGAGCGGCGGGCTGCCCTTTCCGCTCCCCGGCGTCCTCGGGCATGAGGGCGCGGGCGTCGTCGAGGCCGTCGGCCCGGCGGTGACCGGAGTCGCGCCGGGCGACCACGTCGTGCTGTCCTTCACCTCGTGCGGTGACTGCCGCAACTGCCGTGGCGGGCACCCGGCGTACTGCGCGACCTGGCTGCCGCTGAACCTCATCGGCGGCCGACGGGCGGACGGCAGCAGCACGATCAGCCGCGGCGGTGAGGCGCTGGGCGGGCACTTCTTCGGTCAGTCGTCCTTCGCCGAGCGGGCGTTGGTGGACGAACGCAGCCTGGTGAAGGTCGACCCGGAGGTGCCGCCGGCCTTGATCGCCCCGCTCGGCTGCGGGGTGCAGACCGGAGTCGGCGCCGTGTGGAACGTGCTGAAGCCGGTCATCGGCAGCACCGTCGTCGTCCTCGGTGCGGGAGCCGTCGGCCTCTCCGCGGTCATGGCCGCCGCCCTCACCCCGGCCACCAACATCGTCGCCGTCGACCGGGTCGCCGAACGCCTCGCGCTGGCACAGGAGTTGGGCGCCACCCACACGGTCGACGCCGCCGAGGCCGACCTCGGCGAGGCGCTCGCCGAGATCACCGGAGGTCAGGGCGCCGACGGTGTCGTGGAGACCACGGGCAACGTCGGCGTCCTGCGCCGGGGTGTCGACGCGCTCGGCGCCCGCGGCACCCTGGTCGTGGTGGGCGCCCCGCCGTTCGGCACCGAAGTCGCCCTGGACGTCAACGGACTGCTCGGCGGCAAGCAGATCGTTGGCCTCACCCTCGGCGACGCCGAGACGCAGACCTTCATCCCCGCCCTGGTCCGGCTCGTGAAGGAAGGGCGGCTCCCGCTGCACCGCCTGATCAGCACCTATCCGTTCGCGGACATCGATCAGGCGGTGCGGGACATGAGCGCGGGCAAGGCGATCAAGCCCGTGCTGACGTTCTGACCCGGCCGGCCGAGCCAACCGATCTGCCTCAGTCGACCGTCAGGACCAGCTTCCCCGTGGTCCGGCCGGTGTCGCCCAGCGCATGCGCCTCGGCGGCATCGGCCAACGGGAACGTGCCGGCGATCTCGGCGCGCAACCGGCCCTTGTCGACCAGGTCCGCGATCGCCCGCAGGTCGGCGCGGTCGGAGTCCACGAGCATCCGCAGCGCCCGGACACCGAGCCGCTCGGCCTCCTCGTAGAAGTCGTCCGAACCGACCGGCAGGATCGATACGACCACGCCGCCCGGACGCAGCACGCTCAGCGAGCGCACCGACGTCTCACCGCCCAGAGTGTCCAGGACGACGTCCACGTCCTTCGCGACCTCGGCGAAGTCCGTCTCCCGGTAGTCGATCAGCTCATCCGCGCCCAGGCCGCGCAGGAACTCGTGCTTGCCCGCGCTCGCCGTGCCGATCACATACGCGCCCCGTGCCTTGGCGATCTGCACGGCCACGTGTCCGACCCCGCCGGCGGCCGCGTGGATCAGTACCCGCTGCCCCGGCTGCACGTCCGCGTACTCCACCAGGGCCTGCCAGGCGGTGAGGGAGACCAGCGGCAGCGCGCCCGCCTGGACGTGGTCGACCGAGGCCGGCTTGTGCGCGAAGACGCGCGCCGGTGCGGTGACGTACTCGGCGTGCGAGCCATGGCCGAACGGGTACGACAGCATGCCGAAGACCTCGTCGCCGGGCCGGAACCGGACGACGCCGATACCGACCGCCTCGACCACGCCGGAGACGTCCCAGCCCAGGACGAAGGGCGGCTCGCCCAGGAACCCGCCGTTGTCGCGGTGCTTCCAGTCGGTCGGATTGATGCCTGCTGCGCGTACGCGGACCAGTACCTCGTTGGGGCGCGGGGTGGGGCGCTGAACTTCCACTTCCTTCAGGACCTCGGGACCGCCGAGAACGTCCTGGCTGATGGCTCGCATCGTGTTCACATTGCTCATGGTGAACCAGCCTGCCGGGAGCCGCCGCTTCGGGAAATGGCACGATTGCCAACCTTCGATAGAATCGTGCCATGCGTGATGAGCGGTGTGGTGAGCGGCGGCATGGTGACCGCAGTGGTGAGCGACGCGGTGACGGTCGGGTGGAGCGCGTCGTGGTGCTGGCCCTGGACGGCGTCTACCCCTTCGAGCTGGGCATTCCCAGCCGGATCTTCGGCGCGGCCGACGGCCGGTACGAGGTGCTGACCTGCAGCGTCGACGGCGGACCCGTCCACAGCAACGCCGACTTCACGATCGGCGTGCAGCACGGCCCGGAGATCCTCGCCACCGCCGACACCGTGGTGGTCGCCTCCATGGCCGTCCCGTACATCCCCTTGGAGCTGCCCGCCGAGGTCGCCGGCGCGCTCGCGCAGATCCGCCCGGACGCACGCATCGTGTCGATCTGCACCGCCGCCTTCGTCCTCGCCGCGGCGGGCCTCCTCGACGGCCGCCGGGCCACCACGCACTGGCAGGTGACCGAACCGTTCCGACGCCGGTACCCGCACGTCGACCTCGACCCGGACGTCCTCTTCGTCCACGACGGCCGGATCCTCACCTCGGCGGGCGCCGCCTCCGGCGTCGACGTCTGCCTGCACATCGTCCGCACCGACCACGGCAGCGAACTGGCCAACGCGGTCGCCCGGCGCTGTGTCGTGCCTCCCTTCCGGGACGGCGGCCAGGCCCAGTACATCGAGCAGCCCGTTCCCGAGAGCGGCGCCGCGAGCACCGCCGCCACCCGGTCCTGGGCCCTGGAGCGCCTCGCCGAACCCCTCACCCTGGCCGACCTCGCCGGCTATGCCCGCATGAGCCTGCGCACCTTCGCCCGCCACTTCAACGACGAGGTCGGCATGAGCCCCGGCCGCTGGCTGATCCAGCAGCGCGTCGCCCGCGCCCGGCACCTGCTGGAGTCCAGCGACCTCTCGGTGGACCGGATCGCCGGCCAGGTCGGCTTCGCTACAGGCGCCTCTTTGCGCCAGCATCTGCACGCGGCGATCGGGGTGTCACCGCAGGCGTATCGCCGTACGTTCCGGACGGCCGCCGCCCGACAGCCTCTCCATGGCCTCTCCACTGCGGCGCGGTGACCGGTTTGGTCAACTGTGCTGGTCAGTAAAGGCATTTGTCGACGTTCGTTCGCTTGGCTGACAGTGACGGAATACTCACTTCCGTGAACCTGCGTGGTTGATCCTTTCGCGTTCAAACCCGATAAGCTCCCGATCGGCACTGCGAGTTGACCCGGTCGCGATCGGTCACCTTGCGGTGCGTACTCATGAGTGCGATCGCCCAGCACACCCCCCTTGTTTGATCGTCGCCTCGAAGGATGCAGATGGAACTCGCCACTCCGCCCCCGGCGGCGCGGCCCCCTGTCGCCTGGTACAGCTGGTGGCTGATGCCACTGGCTTTAGGAGGTGGGACCGTTGCCGCCACGTTCATGAGCTCGGAGCGAATAACCGCCGGCATCGCCGGTGTCGCCGCGACCGCCGCCGGCGCCGTGTGTGTACGCCTCCTGCTGCGTACCCGGACGCAACTGCAGCGGTCCGAGGGCGACTTCCGCACCTCGCAGGCCGAGCACTCGCAGCAGTGGCAGCAGCATGTCGCCGGCCTGGAGCGGAAGTACAGCGCCGAGCGCGGCGCCCTGGAGAACCGGCTCGTCGAGCAGTCCGGTGCCTATGAGGCCCGACTGGCCGAGCAGGCCCGCTCCTACGAGGAACGCCTGGCCGAGGAGAGCACCTCCTACGAGGAGCGGATCGCCGCCCAGGCCAAGTCCTACGAGGCCCAGCTCGCCGACCAGGCCGAGGTCTGGCAGGAGCAGCTGACCCACCAGCTCGCCGCGGTCGCCCGGCTCGCCGACGAGCAACTGCCCGAGGCGCTGCGCCAGTTGCGCGAGGGCGAGGCCATCGACGACGTCCTGCCGAGCGTCAATCAGTGCGCGAAGGTCAGCGCCGAGCTGCAGACACACCTGCGCAGGGTCCTGCGTACCTCGCTGGTCGGCGTCGAGGAGGAGTTCAACCGCTCCACCGCCGCCGAGCACGCCGTGGTCGGCATCGGCAGCCGCATCCACGTCCTGACCAGCAAGCTCCGCGGCCGGCTGCACGACCTCCAGGGCGAGCACGGCCGGCTGCCCGCCGTCGCCCGGGGCCTGATGGAGCTCGACCAGGCGATCGGCCCCGCCGACTGTCTCGCCGCCAGCGTCACCGTCCTCGGCGGCTCCGACCGGCCCGGCCGGCAGTGGCAGGAGCCGCAGCGCCTGCTCAGCGTGGTCCGCGGAGGCATCGGCCGGATCAAGGACTTCCACCGGATCGACGTACGCCACCTGCCCGAACTCGCCGTCGACGGCGGCCTGGTGGACCACCTCACGCTGATCTTCGCCCACCTGCTGGACAACGCCGCCCGCTACTCGCCGCCCACCGAGCCGGTCGTCGTCTCCGGCAAGGAGGTCCCGAACGGCGTCGGCATCGAGATCCAGGACTCCGGAAAGGGTCTGAGCGAGGAGAAGAAGCGCGAGGCCGAGCACGCTCTGGCGGGCACCGCGCAGGGCGCGGGTCTCGGCGGCGTCTCGGAGGACGCGAACATCGGTCTGCGCGTCGTCGGCATCCTCGCCCGCCGCTACGGCATCCGCGTCACCTTCGCGGACTCGCCGTGGCTGGGCACCTCGGTGGTGGTCGTGGTCCCGCACAAGTACTTCAGCCAGCTGCCCGCGGCCGCCTCCGCCACCGCGGCGGTGACCGCGCCGACGGCACCGGCCGGCGCCGTGGCACAAGCCCGCGAGCCGGCTGTCGCCGAAACGGCCCCGGCCGACCTCGGCGACGCCGTGGACACCACGCCCGGCGGCCTGCCCCGCCGGCGCAGCAAGCGGAACGAGGAGGCCCGCCACGAGCCGGCCGGACGCCCGGAGCGGGACGACGACACGACCTCCGTCGTCGCCGTGCCGCCCGACGCGTCCTTCGCGGGCCTGGCCGCCTTCGCCACCGCGGGCCGCGAGCCCGGCGAGGAAGGCGGGCCGGCCGACGGCCGCCAGTCCACCGAGCCGCACAGCACTGAAGAGAGCGACTAGTCCTCATGACGCAACAGGGAACCGACGTGAGCTGGGCGCTCCGCGACCTGGTGGAGAGCATCCAGGAGATCAACTTCGCCCTGGTGGCCTCCAGCGACGGCAAGGCCATCACCTCTTACGGCGCCGAGGACCCAGACGACGTGGACCGCTTCGCGGCCGTCGTGGCCGGGCTGCAGGCACTGGCCCAGCCGGTCGCCGAGCAGTTCCCCAAGTACGCGGGGCAGCTCAGGCTGGCGATGATCGAGGTCGACGGCGGCCACCTCTTCGTCGTCCGGGCCGGGGTGGAGACCTATCTCGGCGTCCTCGCCCGGGAAGGCCTCGACCAAGGCCTGCTCGGCCATCAGATGAGGGACCTGGCGCGCAGGATGGGCGAACTGCTCGGCACCACCCCGCGCCAGGAGGAGCACTCTGGATGAGTGCTCCCCGCCGGCCCACGAACCCGTCCGGTCTCGAGCGCTACTACGTCCTCACCCGGGGCCGTAGCGGGCCGGGCGGTTCGGCGTCGAGCCTCGACGTGGCGACCCTCATCGTCTCCCGTACCGCCCCCGCACCGGGGCTGCAGCACGAGCACGAGGAGATCCTCCGGCGCTGCCGCGATCCGCTGTCGGTGGCCGAACTCGGCGCCCATCTCGGTTTGCCCTTCAACATTCTCGCGGTGCTGCTGACGGATCTGCTGGAGGCAGGCCACGTCGAAGCCCGTGACCCCATCTCGGCACACCACGCCGGCCGCGGGCCCGACCTCGCGCTCCTTGAGGAGGTACTCAGTGGACTTCAAAGGCTTTGACCAGCCGGGCGGGCCCGGTGCCGGGGGCACCCGCTCGGTCAAGGTGATGATCGCCGGCGGCTTCGGCACCGGGAAGACCACCATGGTCCGGTCGGTCAGCGACATCAAGCCGCTCACCACCGAGGAGACGCTCACCCAGGCCAGTGCCGACGTCGACCACCTCATCGGTGTCACCGACAAGACGGAGACCACCGTCAGCCTGGACTTCGGCAAGATCGGCCTCAACGAGAGCCTGACGCTGTACCTGTTCGGCACCCCCGGCCAGGAGCGGTTCTGGTTCCTGTGGAACGGCCTGTTCAAGGGCGCGCTCGGCGCGATCGTCCTGGTCGACACGCGTCGGCTCGCCTCCAGCTTCCGGGCGATCGAGGAGATGGAGCGGCAGGACGTGCCGTTCGTCGTCGCGCTGAACGTCTTCCCCGACTCCAAGGACTATCCGGTCGAGGAGATCAGGGACGCCCTCGACATCTCCCCGCACACCCCGGTGGTGGCCTGCGACGCCCGCGACCGGGCCTCCAGCCGTGACGTCCTCGTCGCCCTGATACGTCACTTGAAGGAACGCTCCGCCGTCGCCCTGGAGTCCCGATGAACGCCCAGCCCTTAAACGATCCCGATACGCCCCGCGGTTGCCCCCTCGGCCATGGGACCGACCTCACCAGGCTGTTCGGCCCGGAGGCGGCGACCGACCCGGCAGGTATCTACGAGCGGCTGCGCAAGGAGCACGGCTCCGTCGCGCCGGTGCTGCTGGAGGGCGACATCCCCGCCTGGCTGGTACTGGGCTACCGGGACAGCCGGCGAGTGCTCGACAATCCCCTCCAGTTCCCCCGGGACGCGCGGATCTGGCGGGACTGGCGGGAGGGCCGGGTCGCGGAAAACTCGCCGCTGGTTCCGATGCTCGCCTGGCGCCCCGACTGTGTGTCCCAGGACGGCGAGGCTCACCGCCGACTGCGCGGTGCCGTCAGCGACGGGCTGCAGTCCGCCGCCGACCGCGGTGTCCGGCGCCACGCCACGTACTTCGCCAACAAGCAGATCGACGCGTTCGCGGACTCCGGCCGCGCCGATCTGGTGGCGGACTACGCCGACTATCTGCCGATGCTCGTGACCGCCCGCATTCTGGGGCTTGCCGAGGCGGAGGGGCGTCGCCTGGTCGAGTCCTGCGCCCAGGTGATGAAGGGCGGCGAGGACGCCGTCACGCACGACGGCGTGATCAGGGAGATCTTCGGTGAACTCGCCGAGCGCAGGCGGTCCGAACCCGGCTCCGACCTCGCCACCGGCCTGCTGGAGCATCACGCGGCGCTCGACCACGACGAGGTCGTGGCCCACCTGCGCGCGGTGCTGATCGCCGCGCACGTCACGACCAATTTGCTGGCGCGGGTGCTGGAGCTGGTCCTGACCGACGCCTCCCGGCTCGCCGGGCTGATCAGCGGTGAGCTGAACATCTCGGCGCTGGTCGAGGAGGCCATGTGGAACTCTCCGCCGCTGGCCGTCCTGCCGGGGCGCTTCGCCGCCAGCGATGTCGAACTGGGCGGGCACCGCATCGAGGAGGGCGACCTGCTCGTTCTCGGTCTCGCCCCGGGCAACCTCGACCCCGAGATCCGGCCCGACCTGGGTGTCTCGGTGCAGGGCAACCAGGCGCACCTGGCGTTCGGCGCGGGCCCGCACGAATGCCCCGGGCAGAACATCGGGATGTCCATCATCGAGATCGCGGTGGACGTCCTTCTGCACCGTCTGCCGGGCCTGCACCTGGCCGTGCCGCCGGAGGAGCTCAACTCGACGGCGTCCACATGGATGTCCCTGCTGGACAGCCTGCCGGTCGAGTTCGAGGTATAGGCGCTGAGACGCCGCTGCCCGGCCGGGCAGCGGCGTCGTCTCACACGGGGCAGGGCTGAGGCGTCAGCCGTCGAGCCAGTCGCCTGCGAGGTCCGTGGGACGGTATCCCGTGGCGTTCCAGAGGAAATGCGGGTGGGCGCAGCCGAACATGTAGGCCAGCAGTGCGGTGTCCTCCCTCCCCGTCTGAGGGTCGTGCAGGGCGTAGAAGAACTCGGATCCGACTGCGCCGGAGTCCTGCTGGACATCACGGGCGCGGGCCGTGGACGGCGTGCCGCTGGAAGCCTCCACTGCGGCGATGTACGTCCGGCGCAGGATCTCCCATGTGCTGTCGGTGTTGCCGTGCCAGGGGCCGTGCAGTCCTTCGAAGGCATGGAGCTCGGCGTCGAAGAGAGCCCATGTCTCGGGGTACTGGGCTCGGCAGCGTGCGGACAGCTCGGCGGTCCGGGCGCTCAGAGCCGGTGCGGTGGGCCGCGGGGCGATGGTGAGGGTGGTGCCGTGGGTGAGGATGCCGGTGCATGCGTTGGGCTGAAGGTCGCACAGCGGGCACTCCTGGGCCGGAGGGAGGCCCTCGGTGATGCCGTCGAACCACAAGGCGTGGCGGCCCGTTAGCCCCAACCAGACGATGGTGCTGGGCATCAGCCAGGTGTTCCACATCGGGGAATGCGCCTCGGGCATGCAGCCGTACTTGACCATGGCGATGGCGCCGGCAGCGTAGAGGGCCTTGGTGTGGGTGGGCATGTCGGCGAGCCAGAAGTTGCTGATCTCGCCGGTGAGGGCGTCGGCTCGTACGTCGACCATGTCGTCGATGACGCGGCACAGCAGCAGGGCGGCGAGGTGTTCCTCCTGCCAGAGTTCGGTGTCGGGTGAGACGTGCCAGAACAGGCAGTCCATCATCTGCAGGAGTGAGTAGGTGCTCTGGCCGAGCGGGTTGGTCTGGGGGAGTGTGACGCTGCCCGCCTGGTGCCGTTGGAGCCAGGACTCGTCCACGGATCGCTTGTGGGCTGCATAGAGTCCGCAGACCAGGGCCCGTGCGGTGTTGGTGCTGAAACTCTCGGCCAAGCGGTCTTCGATGAGTTCGGTGAGCTGCGTGGTGTCTATGGTGTCGATCACGCGTTTGTACTCATGGAAGAGCAGGATGTCGTCCTCGAAGCGATGGCGGTAGCCAAGGTCTCGTTCGAGGTCGTTCATCTGGCGGGCCAGGACCCATCCACCGGTCAGGACGCTGTCGAGTTCCCGGTGATACGGCCAGGTCTTGACGGTGAGGGGACGACCGGCGCTCTGCCGCCAATCGTAGTCGGCCGGTGTGCGTGCGGGGGCCGTGGGCAGCCGACGGCACAGCGAGCAGGCGCAGTCGGTTGCCTGCTCCTCCTCGCGCGGCGGGCTGAGTGCCCGGCTCCTCCAGGCTCCTTCCAGCATGGTGCAAGTCAGTCGGCAGATCTCGATATCGGTGCTGACTTGGGGGAAGGCTGCTTCGATCACGCGCAGGCTGGCATCGAGCCGCCTCAACCTGGCGTCGCCCTCCTCGTCGGGCGGGAGGAACGCGCGCGGCGCCGGATTGAGGGCTCCCTTCACATGCAGCGTGGTGCCGGCGCGGGGGGAGCCGAAGGCGTCCAGCCGCTGCTGAGCGGCGTTCTCGCAATCTCGGTACTCGTCCGTGCACCCATCGATGTGTTGCCCGAAGAGGTGGGCCAGGGCGTTCCCCGCCTCCGTCGGCTGGAGCTGGGCGCTCGGCTGCGCCGGGAGCAAGCTGCCGGTCGATGTCTCCGGACCACCGCCTACGACTCGAGATTTCACACCGGTCTCCCTTCAAGCTGTGGTCCTGGCAGCGGAATCGATCGGCCGTGGTTGTCAGCCGGTCGCGTCCGAGAAGCTTCCGTACATTCCGCGACGGCCTCGCCGTACAGCCGGACTCACGTTTCGGGGGACGCGGCGCGAGGTCTCCCCGCCCTGAGAGCGGGCGGCCGCACGACCGCCCGCTCATTCGAACTCACCTTCCCGATGCGCAAGTTGAAACGAAAAGCGCTACGAGACTGCCCGGGGCGTAAATGATCTACGCGTAACCGGACCGTGATCTCCGTTACTGCTCAAGCCTCATGAGCTGCGTATACTCGCGCGCCCCCGACGTAAGTGACAGCTACACGCGTCTCCGCGATCTCCCCGGTCGGCCCGTTGAACGGATCGCGGTCCAGGACCACGAGATCCGCCAGCGCTCCTGCACGGATCTCGCCCGTGTCGTCGAGGTGGTTCACATACGCCGAGCCCGCCGTGTAGGCGGTCAACGCCTCGGCGAGTCCGATCCGTTCGCCGGGCAGGAACACCGGCGTGTCGCCCTCGCCCGGCGCCACCCGGTTGACCGCCACATGGATGCCGTGCAGCGGATCGGGGCTGCTCACCGGCCAGTCACTGCCCGCGGCGAGCCGGGCGCCGGAGCGCAGCAGCGCGCCGAACGGGTACTGCCACGCGGCGCGTTCGGGCCCCAGGAACGGAATCGTCAGCTGGTCCATCTGCGGTTCGTGCGCGGCCCACAGCGGCTGGATGTTCGCCGTGGCCCCGAGCCGGGCGAAGCGCGGCACGTCCGCCGGCTGGACGACCTGAAGATGGGCCAGGTGGGGTCGCGTGTCGCTCGGTCCGTTCGCGGTCCGCGCCGCCTCGACCGCGTCCAAAGCGTCGCGTACGGCCCGGTCGCCCAGGGCGTGGAAGTGGCACTGGAAGCCCAACGCGTCCAACTCGGTGACGTACTTGGGCAGCTGCCCCGCGTCGATGAAGCTGGTGCCCCGGTTGGCGGTCGCGCAGCCGCACTTGTCGAGGTAGGGCTCCAGCAGCGCCGCCGTCCCGGTCTCGGCGACGCCGTCCAGCATCAGCTTGACGGTCCCGGCGCGGAAGCGGCCGTGGCTCAACGCGGCCCGCTTCTCGACCAGTTCGGGAATCTGCTCGGCGCCGCGCTCGCGGTCCCACCACAGTGCCCCGACGACACGGGCGGTGAGCGAGCCGTCCCGCGCCGCGGTCAGATACGCCTGTGCCGGGTCGTCCATGCCGAGGAAGTCACCGACCAGCGCGTCCTGCCAGGCCGTGATGCCGAGCGCGTGCAGATGCCGCTGGGCGTGCAGCAGGGCCGCCACCCTGTCTGCGGCAGTGGCGGGCGGGGTGAGCCGCCCCACCAGCTGCATCGCCCCCTCCTGCAGGGTGCCGCTCGGCTCGCCGGAGGCGTCCCGGTCGATCCGGCCGTCGGCGGGGTCGGGTGTGTCGCGTGTGATGCCCGCGAGCGCGAGGGCGCGGCTGTTGACCCAGGCGCCGTGATGGTCGCGGTTGGGCAGATAGACCGGCCGGTCGGGCGCCACCGCGTCCAGCAGCTCCTTCGTCGGCGTACCGCCCTCGAACGCCTCCATCGACCAGCCGCCGCCGGTGATCCACTCCCGTTCGGGATGCGCGTCGGCGTACGCGCGCACCGCGGCCAGGGTCTCGTCCGCCGTCCTCGCCCCGGTGAGGTCGCACTGGGTGAGCTCCAGCCCCGCAGGTACCGGATGCACGTGCGCGTCCTGGAATCCGGGCAGCAGCAGCCGTCCGGCGAGGTCCACCACCTCCGTCCGCGGTCCGGCGAGATCGTGCACCTCATCCCGCCCTACGGCAGTGATGCGGTCGCCGGTGACGGCCACGGCGGTCGCGGTGCGGCCCTCGGGAGTGAGGACGGGGCCGCCGGTGAAGAGGAGATCTGCGTGCATGGTCCGCTTCCTGGTAGGGGGTTATCGGGAGGAGGTGACGATGAGCTGGGGCGCGTCGGCGTCGGTGCCCCTGCCGGTGCGGAAGTACGGCGACCTGCGCACCCACTTGGCCCAGGCGGCGGCCACGAAGCCGGACGCGATCATCGCCAGGGGGGTGGCCAGCAGGAACCAGCCGTTGTCCGCGCTGATCTCGAAGTGGTCGGCGGAGGTGTAGAACGACCAGCCGAGGTAGCCGCCGAGGCCGAGCAGGGAGGCCGCGCTCATTGCCGGGAGGACGACCGCGCGTATGCCCTCGCGCCAGTCCTCGTGCAGCAGGGAGCGGAACCGCACGGCGGCCGCGATGGCCGTGAGGGCGTAGGACAGGGCGACCACGATGCCCACGGCGCTCACCGTCGCCATGATCATGTCGGCGAGCCGGGGGATGACCAGCGCCAGTCCCGCGACCACCGCCGCGAGCGCGCCGATGAGCACCGTCCCGGCGGCCGGAGTGCCGTACCGGGGGCTGACCTTGGACCACACCGGCCCGAGCGTGCGGTCCCGGCTCATCGCGAACATCGCCCGGGCGGTGGGAATCACCCCGGCCTGCAGGGAGGCGACCGCCGAGAACATCAGGGCGATCAGGGGGAGCGCCGCCCATGGCTGGGACGCCAGCCGGTCGCCGAAGAAGGCCAGGCCCTCGGCGCCGTGGCCGACCAACTCCTCCTCGGACAGGACGCGTTGGAAGGCGATCGAGCCGAGCAGGAACAGGCCCAGCATGGTGAACAGGGTGGTGATGCCGGCCCGGGAGGCGTCGCGCGGGTCGCGGACCTCCTCGTTGACGCTGAACGCCGACTCGAAGCCCCAGTAGCAGAACACCGACAGCAGCAGCCCCTGCGCGAGCGCCGTCGCCGAGGGGATCGCGAACGGGTCGAACCAGCTCAGGCTGAAGTCGTGCGGGCCGGTGACGATGCCGTATCCGCAAAAGCCCAGCAGAACGACGTATTCGAAGACCAGCAGTCCGGCCTGGAGGCGCGCGGCGGTGCGGATGCCGGACACGGCGGTCAGCGTGACCGCCACCAGGACCAGGATGCCGACCGCGGTCGTCTGCGCGGTCGACCCCGGGTCCAGCGCGAGGCCGCCCACCCGGTGCAGCCCGGCGTCGCCGGCCAGCTGGAGCAGGGCCGAACCGGTGACCGCGGTGGTGTACGCGAGGAACGCGAGCACGGCCACGAGATTCACCCAGCCGACCATGAAGCCCAGCCAGGGCGTGAGCGAACGGCCCACCCACACATAGCCGTTGCCCGCGTTCGGCTCGACCTTGTTCAGCCGGGAGAAGGCACCCGCGATGCCCAGGACCGGCAGGAACGCCAGCAGCATGATCGCCGGCAGATGCAGCCCGACCACACCGGCCGTGACGCCGAGCCCGATGCCGATGCTGGTGGTCGCGGCCGTGCTGGACGCCGCGATGGCGACGCCGTCCAGGACGCCTAGGGACTTGCGCAGCTCGGGCCGCGCGGGAGGGTCGACGCTGTAGGGGTTGTCGGACATGGCCGGTCTCCGCTCGCACCGGGGGGCCTGGGCGGCCCCGATGAGCGGACATGAAACTGTCCGGGGGGTTAACAGGTCAACGGTGTTGTCGTAAGGTCTCGCCCATCGACCCCGGTTCCACCGGCCCACGGAGGCGCCCATGACCGACCGCGTCGTCCCGCCCACCGCCCGGCAGCGCAGGCGCCCCACCAAGCAGGGCGTCGTCCTGTCCGAGGAGCTGATCGTGGAGACGGCCCTCAGGCTGATCGAGGAGCACGGCACCGACGCCCTCTCGGTACGCCGCCTCGGCCGTGCGCTCGGCGCCGACCCCAGCTCGCTGTACCGGTACTTCCGGCACACCGACGACCTGATGCTCGCCATCGCCGACGAACTCATCGGCCGTACTCTGCGCACCTGGCGAACCACCGGCGACTGGCGCGCCGACCTGCGGGATCTCGGCCTGCGCATGCACGCGGGTGCCCTCGCCCATCCCCGGGCGGCGGTGCTCAGCTCGTACCGGGTGACCGGCCGGGCGTACGAGATCCAGGCGGTCGAGACCATCCTCGGCGTGCTGCGCGATGCCGGCTTCCCCGACGCGGACGCGGTGCGGATCTACCACGCCTTCGTCGACCAGGCCCTCGCGTACGGCGCCCTCGACTCGGCGAGCGTGGCGATGCCCAGGGCCGCACGCGAGGCGGAGGTGGCCGTCTGGCGGGCGACGTACGCGCGGCTCCCGGCCGACTCCCACCCGCACATCGCCGCCACCGCCCGCCATCTCGTCGCCGACATGCCCAACAGCTCCTATCCGGCGGCCCTGGACCTGCTGCTCACCGCCGCCGCGGCCCGACTGACGGAAATCCACCCCCGGGCGGGACGTCCGACGGCCACACTGGACCCGCCCGTCGACGCCGTTCAGTGAGGAGACCGTTCGCCGATGACCCGGCCACCCGCCCGCCCCGCCAAGCAACGCAAACTGGACACCCTGCACCGACTGGAACACGACGAGGACGTGTGGGTCGCCACCGCAGACGCCGCCGGGGGAGTGCCGTACCTCGTCCCCCTGTCCTTCCTGTGGGACGGCGCGACCCTGCTGCTGGCCACGCCGGCCACGAGCCCGACCGGTCGGAACCTGGAGGCGACCGGCAGAACCCGCCTCGGCCTCGGGCCGACCCGCGACGTCGTCATGGTCGAGGGGACGGTCGAGACGATCGCCGCGGCCGAGCTGTCCGAGGAGGAGGGCGACCTCTTCGCGACCAGGACCGGCTTCGACCCGCGTCGACTCAGCACGCCCTACCTGTACTTCCGCGTCCGGCCGACCCGGGTGCAGGCCTGGCGTGAGGCTGACGAACTGGTCGGGCGGGAACTGATGCGGGACGGCGAGTGGCTGGTGGCGGACTGAAACGGCCTGGCCGGGACACCCGTTGGGGTGCAGGCGACGGGGCAGGACCGTCCCGTGCCCCGGACCCTTCGGAGGAGTCATGCCACTGGTGAAAGCGGGCTTCGTGGTGCTCGACTGTGCAGAGCCCGAGAAGCTCGCCGAGTTCTACCGGGATCTGCTGGAAGGCGAGATGACGGACGCGACCGCCAACCGCGTCGAGATCAGGGGCGCCGACGGGACCCGGCTGGCGTTCCGTCGCGACATGAACGCCACCCCGCCGAGCTGGCCGCGCCCGGAGAACTCCCTCCAGGCCCACCTGGACTTCGTGGTGGAGGACCTGGACGAGGCGGAGCGCAAGATCGTCGGACTCGGCGGCCGTCCGGTGGAGGCCAAGGACGCGGCAGGCCCCTACGAGGAACGTGGCTACGCCGACCCGGCCGGCCACTCCTTCATGTTGCGCACGGTGGCCCCGACGGCACCGAAGCAGGGCTGAGTACCTCCGCCGGCACCGAAGCGGGACCCCGGTCCTTCCTCGGTGCCGGCGGGACCGCCGGGGCGGGCCGTCAGTCCCGGCCGCCCTTCTCGCTGACCGGCCACACTCCCGTCGAGCGCTCGATCGCCTTCGCGCCCGTGCGGTCCGCCAGGCTGCGGGCCGCCGCGAACAGGGCGCCCTGCACCGCTGCCGCGAGCACGATCTCTCCCCAGCCGCGGTCCCGGTCCAGGGCGTCGGGGGCGTCCTCTTCATGCCGGATCGCCATCCAGGTCTTGCGGAAGGCGAGCCCGGCCAGCGCCCCGCTCGCCCAGCCGAGGGCGAATCCGAGGGGCTTGTAGGCGAGAGGGAGCTTCATCTTCTTCTGCTTGTTCTTCTTGGCCATGTGCGTCTGCGCCTCCTTCGTCGGTCAGGGTCGCCCTTGCGCCGGTACCCGCTCGGCCTCGGGAACCGGCCCGGGCGGTGTCCCGTCGCCGAACGGCCTGCCGCCCAGCTCCTGACGGTGATGCGGCGTCAGCCAGCCCGACAGGTCCGGCCCGAGGGGCACGATTCCGGTCGGGTTGATGCCGCTGTGGACTTCGTAGTAGTGCCGTTTGATGTGGTCGAAGTCGACGGTGTCACCGAACCCCGGCGTCTGGTAGAGGTCGCGGACGTACCCCCACAGCACCTGGTTCTCCGTCAACTTCCAGCGGTTGCACTTGAAGTGGCCGTGATAGACGGCGTCGAAACGCACCAGTGTGGTGAACAGCCGGATGTCCGCCTCGGTGATCGTGTCGCCGACCAGATAGCGCTGTCCGGCCAGTCGATCGGCCAGCAGCTCCAGCCGCCGGAACAGACGCGCGTACGCGTGCGCGTACTCCTGCTGCCCGGTGGCGAAGCCCGCCCGGTACACCCCGTTGTTGACGTCGTCGTAGACGTCCGCCATCACGGCGTGGATCTCGTCCCGCAGCCCCTCCGGATAGAGATCGGGTGCCCCCTCGCGGTGCAGGGCCGTCCACTCGGTGGCGAGGTCGATGGTGATCCGCTGGTAGTCGTTGGTGACGAGGCGGCCGCTGGGCATGTCCACGATCGCGGGCACGCTGACGCCGCCCGGGTAGTCGGTCTCCCGCTTGTCGTAGGCCTCGCTGAGGAAGCGGATGCCGAGCACCGGGTCACGGTCGTCGGGGTCCAGCGTGAAGCGCCAGCTGCGGTCGTCCTGGATCGGGTCGGCGACCGCCAGGGACAAGGCGTCCTCCAGGCCGAGCAGCCTCCGCGACACCAGTGACCGGCTTGCCCACGGACAGGCACGGCTGACCACCAGACGGTAGCGCCCCGCCTCCACCGGCCAGCCGTCCCGCCCGTCCGCGGTGATCCGGTCCGTGAAATGGGCCCTCGACCGCTGGAACCTCTTCCTCCCGTAGGCGGTGTTGCCCCCGCCGCTCATGACCTGGCTCCTCTCTGCCGAACACGTCTGCCGCATGCCGGGTTCCCCGATCCCACCGAGTCCCCCGAAATCCGCCGACGGCACGGTGTGAGCCCCATCGACCGGGGCAGTCAGTGACAAATGAGCAGCACCTCCAAGGAACCGAACGCCGACCGCAGGACCCGCGTCACCGTTCTGGTGGCGCTCGCGGCCAATCTCGTCATCGCAGTCGCCAAGGCGGTCGGCGGACTCTTCGCCCAGTCACCCGCGCTGCTGTCGGAAGCGGCGCACTCCGTGGCGGACAGCATGAACGAGGTCTTCCTGCTGGCCGCGCTGCGCCGCAGCCGCCGCCCCGCCGACGCCCGCCATCCCTTCGGCTACGGCAAGGAACGCTTCTTCTGGTCGCTGCTCGCGGCCGTCGGCATCTTCGTGATGGGCGGGTGCTTCTCCTTCTTCCAGGGCTTCGAGGCGTTGCGCGGCGGCGGCGAGGAGAAGTTCACCGGCTATGTGGTGGGCATGGTCGTGCTCGGTGTCGCCTTCGTGGCCGAGGGCCTGTCGCTGCTGCGGGCGCTGTACCAGGTACGCCGACAGGGCGGCGCCGGGGACGGACTGCGAGACCCCGCCCTGCGCACGGTCGTGGCCGAGGACGGCACGGCGGTGGTCGGGGTGACCCTCGCCTTCGCCGGCATGGCGTTGCACATGGTCACCGGGCAGGTCGTGTGGGAGGCGTCCGCGTCGCTCGCGATCGGCGCACTGCTCGTCCACGTCGCCTTCCGCCTGGGCCGCGACGCCCGCGACCAGCTGATCGGGGAGGCCGCCGACCCGGAAGCCGCCGCCCGGATCCGGGCGCTGCTGGAGGCCCAGCCGGAGATCGACAGTGTGGAAGCCCTGCTCACGATGAAGACCGGACTGGAAACGGCTCTGGTGGCGGCCCGGGTCGATCTGGTGCCCGGGATCGACAGCGAGCAGGTGGAGGAGGTCGCCGTCCGTATCAAGCGGTCCATCGCCCGGACCGTGGCCGAGGCGGACCAGATCTTCCTCGACGTGACCGAACGTTCCGCGCGTGAGGCACAAGAAAGCCCCGCCGCGACGGGGGAGCGCGGCGGGGCCTGACGCACGTGTGCCCGGCGAACGGGGGTTCATGCGTTCCCCGGGAGAAAAAGTTTCCGTATCCCTGATCGGTCCCTGCGGGAGGCCCGCTCCGGCCTTCCTCGGGGCCTGATCAGTCCTGGTCGAACGGCTCCAGGACGAAGACCGGGATCACCCGGTCCGTCTTCTGCTGGTACTCGGCGTAGGGCGGATACGCCGCGACGGCCCGCTCCCACCATTCGTCCTTCTCCGCCCCGGTGATCTCGCGGGCTTTCATGTCCTGCTTGGTCGGACCGTCCTGGAGCTCCACATGGGGGTCGCCCTTGACGTTGTGGTACCAGACCGGGTGCTTGGGCGCCCCGCCGAGCGAGGCCACCGCGGCATAGCGGCCGTCGTGCTCCACGCGCATCAGCGGCGTCTTGCGGATCTTTCCGCTCCGGACGCCCCGGGTCGTGAGCAGGATGACGGGCCGCCCCGTGTTCATCAGGGTCGTGCCCTTGGTGCCGCCGGAGCTCTCGTACAACTCCACCTGATCGCGGACCCATTTGGTGGGGCTGGGCTCGTACTCGCCGTCAAGAGGCATGGCATCGGTCCCATCGTCGTGTCCTGGTACTGACTGACGTCGTGCTGCAACACCGTTGCGTGCAAGATTCATCCTGCGGCGACTACATCAGCATCCGCACGCCCAACGCCAGGATCACGCCGCTCGACACCAGCGCCGTCACCAGCCGCCCGCGATGCCCCGTCAGCACGCGCCCCAGCAGCGCCCCGCCCCCGGCGAGCAGCAGTTGCCAGCTCGCCGACGCGGCGAACGCGGCCAGGACGAAGACGCCCTGGTCCAGGGGTTGCACGGGGCCCGTCGCACGGGTGCCGAGGACGAGGGCGGCGAAGTAGATCACGGTGGTCGGGTTGAGCAGGGTGATGCCGAGCAGCGTCAGGTAGGCGCGCGCCGGACTCGGGGGAGGGGGCGTGGAACGGGTGGCGGCGAGCCGGTGGTCGCGGTACTGACGTACGGCGGTCACCGCGCCCCGTATTGCGAGGGCGGCCAGCACCAGCGCGGAGGCCCAGCGCAGCGGCACCAGGACCGGACGCAGCGCGGCGGCCAGTGCGGAGCCCCCGAGGGTGGCGACGAGGGCATAGAGCCCGTCGGCGGTCGCCACGCCCAGCGCCGCGCAGATGCCGGTCCGCAGGGACGTGCGGGCGGTGAGGGAGACGAGGTAGGTCGCGACCGCGCCGACGGGGATGGCGATGCCAAAGCCCGCGAGCAGTCCCGCGACGAGCGCGGCGGTCACGACGTCGGATGCGTCGGCCTCCACGGACGGCCGGGCTGCTGCTGGAACGGCACCGGGAGAAGGGTGTCGGTCAGCGGCAGGAAGGCGATGGTCGTAGGCATGGCCGGATTCTGTGGGTGGCGGCCGCCCGCCGACAAGCGAATTTCTGCGGAGATCCGGCCGGGCGGACCCGAGATCGAAGCTCTGTGCGATCTTCCCCCCGCTCCGTGCGACCATCCCCGGCCAGATTGCCCGTGCGGCTGATCTGGCCGAACTTGACGTCGCCCATTGGATGCCCCGGGCATCTAATGAAGATCGGCACGACGCACTCTTCGTCTGTGAGGTCTTCCATGACGGACATGACGGAATCCCACACCGTCGCCTTCCCCCAGAGCCGCACCTGTCCGTACCACCCGCCCACCGCCTACGACTCCCTGCGCGACGCGCGCCCGCTGGCCCGCGTGAAGCTCTACGACGGCCGACTCGTCTGGCTGGTCACCGGCCACACGCTCGCCCGCACCCTGCTGGCAGACCAGCGCCTGTCCACCGATCCCAACCGGCCCGAATTCCCCGCGACCAACGCCCGCTTCGCCGAGGTCCGCCGCCGCAAGACCGCGCTGCTGGGCGTCGACGACCCCGAACACCGCGTCCAGCGGCGGATGATGATCCCCAGCTTCACCCTCAAGCGCGCCGCCGAACTGCGCCCGCGGATCCAGCAGATCGTGGACGAGCGGATCGACGCGATGATCGCCCAGGGGCCGCCCGCCGAGCTGGTGAACGCGTTCGCCCTGCCGGTGCCGTCGATGGTGATCTGCGCCCTGCTCGGCGTCCCCTACACGGACCACGACTTCTTCGAGGGCCAGTCCCGCAGGCTGCTGCGCGGGCCGACGGCCGCCGACTCCATGGACGCACGAAGCCGCATGGAGGCCTACTTCGAGGAGCTCATCGACCGCAAGCAGAAGCAGGGGGAGGCGGCCGACGGGGTCCTGGGCGAACTCGTCCACCAGCAGCTGCGCAACGGCGATCTGGACCGCGAGGAGCTCATCGCCATGGCGATCATCCTGCTGGTCGCCGGCCACGAGACAACCGCCAACATGATCTCCCTGGGCACCTTCACGCTCCTCCAGCACCCCGACCGCCTGGCCGAGTTGCGCGCCGACCCCGGACTGCTGCCCGCCGCGGTCGAGGAGCTCATGCGGATGCTGTCGATCGCCGACGGGCTGCTGCGGGTCGCCGTCGAGGACATCGAGGCGGACGGCGAGACGATCCGGGCCGGCGACGGAGTGCTCTTCTCGACCTCGGTCATCAACCGCGACGAGGCCCTCTACCCCGACCCCGACACCCTGGACTGGCACCGCCCGGCCCGCCACCACGTCGCCTTCGGCTTCGGCATTCACCAGTGCCTCGGCCAGAACCTGGCCCGCGCCGAGATGGAGATCGCCCTGCGCACCCTCCTGGACCGGCTGCCGACCCTGCGGCTTGCCGTCCCCGCGGAGGAAATCCCCTTCAAACCGGGCGACACGATCCAGGGGATGCTGGAACTCCCCGTGACCTGGTAAGAGGCTCCGGTCATGCACAACGAAACGCGCGAAACGCGCGAAGCAGACGAAATGCACATCGACATCGACCACGACCTCTGCGTCGGCGCCGGCCAGTGCGCCCTGGTCGCCCCGTCCGTCTTCACCCAGGACGACGACGGCTTCAGCGCCCTGATCCCGGGCCGGGAAGACGGCGGCGGCGACCCCATGGTGCGGGAGGCCGCCCGGGCCTGCCCGGTCAGCGCCATCACCTTGTCGGAAATGGGGAGTTGAGGCTCGGCGCATCGAGTACGGCCCGGTAGGCCCGCAGCTCCGTCGCCGCACTCGGCGGCAGGGCTGCGGGGCCGGCCCGGCGGACGTGGGGCGCCGGCGGCAAACGTCTCGCCGATCTGCCGGTGCCGGTCGGGCCGGCCCTGGGCCCTGGCATCGAATCCCGCCTGTCCGACGGCGTCCGCCATGCACGCTCGCCACGTTGCCGGGCCGCCCGCCAGGCGGACGACGGGAATGGGACGAGAGGGCCTAGCGCGCCGCCAGCAGCGACCGCGCCGCCTCCCGGGCCTCGCCCGCCGGTTGCGCAGTGCCCGTGATGCCCGCCGTGACCATGGCGCCCTCGGCCAGCAGATACAGCTGCCCCGCCAGGGCGTCGGGCAGCCCGGCCGCCGTCACCAGTGAGAAGAGGTAGTCCCGGAACGCCCGCTTGTGTGCCCGGACCTGGTCCGCCACCCGCTGCGACCGGGCGCCCAGCTCGCCGTACGAGTTGATCCAGGCGCACCCGCGGAAGTCCGCCTCGCCGAACCACTCCTCCAGCCAGTCGAAGACGGCCAGGAGCCGCTGCTCGGGGTTCGCCGGCCGCTCCTCCACGTAGGCGGCGAGCTGCCCGCGCCAGCGCACGTCGCGTCGCTCCAGATAGGCCTCGACCAACTGCTCCTTCGCCGGGAAGAGCTGATAGAGGCGCTTCAGCGAGACCCCGGACGCGCCCCGGATGTCGTCCATGCCGACGGACTGGATGCCACGGCCGTAGAACAGCTGCTCCGCGGCGTCCAGTGCCTGCTCCCGGGCGGTTGCGCTGTCCATGTGCGGCCTCTCCTTGACGTGAGAACGAGCGTTCTCCTACGGTAGCAGCCAAGAGGGAGAACGCACGTTCTCCCGCCCCTTGCCGCCGTTTCGACCCGGAGGACGACATGACCGACCGACCGCCCCTGCCGCCGTTCACCCGCGAGAGCGCCGCACAGAAGGTGCAGGCCGCCGAGGACGCCTGGAACACCCGCGACCCGCACAAGGTGGCCCTCGCCTACTCGGAGGACTCCGTCTGGCGCAACCGCGGCACCTTCGTCACCGGCCGCGCCGAGATCGTCGAGTTCCTCACCGCCAAGTGGGCGCGCGAGCAGCAGTACGCGCTGCGCAAGGACCTGTGGGCCTTCGACGGCGACCGCATCGCCGTTCGCTTCCAGTACGAGTGCCAGGACACCGACGGCCGGTGGTGGCGGTCGTACGGCAACGAGTTGTGGGAGTTCGACGGGCACGGGCTGATGACCCGGCGCGAGGCGAGCATCAACGACGTGCCGATCGAGGAGAAGGACCGGCGGATTCTCGGCCCTCGGCCCGAGAACGAGCGCGGGCTCACCTTCCCGCTGCAATAGGCCTGTTGAAGATCCTGAGTAGGGTTCCCGGGTGACCCAACAGGCCCGGAAACCCTTCCTCCATGTCATCGTCTGCGCCGCCGGAATCGCCGCGGACGTCAGCAAGCTGATCACCGCCGCGCAGGAGCGGGACTGGGAGGTCGGCGTCATCGCGACCCCGGTCGCCATGAACGGCTTCTTCGACACCGCCGCCGTCGAGGCCCTGACCGGCCGCCCGATCCGCTCGGCCTGGCGCACACCCGCCGACCCGCGTCCCTTCCCGCCGCCGGACGCCGTCGTCGTCGCCCCGGCCACCTTCAACACGATCAACAAGTGGGCCGCGGGCATCGCCGACACCCTCGCCCTGGGCACCCTGTGCGAGGCGTCCGGCCTCGGCGTCCCCGTCGCCGTGCTCCCCTGCGTCGCCGACGCGCTCGCCGCCCATCCCGCCTACGGGGACAGTCTGATACGGCTGCGGGGGATGGGCGTGCGCTTCGGGGATCCGTACTCCGGCGAGGCGGGAGAGGACGGCGGGCGGCCGGATTTCGGTTGGGAACGGGCGCTCGATCTGCTCGACCGCCGCTAGCCGCGCCCCGGTGACGAGATCCCGTGGGGCGCCGTCGGCGGAACCGGCGTCGAGTGCGCCCGACCACGTACGCTCCCCCTGATACCCCACCCGAAGGCAGGAGCAGCAACGATGCAGTACGTGAAGCTCGGTTCGACGGGCCTGGACGTCTCGCGGATCTGTCTGGGCTGCATGACCTACGGGCTCCCCGACCGCGGCACGCACGAGTGGACCCTCGACGAGGAGGCGTCGCGGCCGCTGATCCGGCAGGCACTGGACGCAGGGATCAACTTCTTCGACACCGCCAACGTCTACTCCGACGGCACCAGCGAGGAGATCGTCGGCAAGGCGCTGCGCGACTTCGCCCGCCGGGACGAGATCGTGCTGGCGACGAAGGTCAACGGCCGGATGCGGCCCGGGGCGAACGGCGCCGGGCTCTCCCGCAAGGCCGTCATGACCGAGATCGACCACAGCCTCGCCCGCCTCGGCACCGACTACGTCGACCTCTACCAGATCCACCGCTTCGACCCGCACACCCCGGTCGAGGAGACGATGGAGGCGCTGCACGACCTGGTCAGGGCGGGCAAGGTGCGTTACATCGGGGCGAGTTCGATGTACGCCTGGCAGTTCTCCAAGATGCAGCACACGGCCGAGCGGCACGGCTGGACCAAGTTCGTCTCGATGCAGAACTACTACAACCTCCTCTACCGCGAGGAGGAGCGCGAGATGCTGCCGCTCTGCGCCGACCAGGGCGTCGGCGTGCTGCCGTGGAGCCCGTTGGCGCGGGGCCGGCTCACCCGGGACTGGGGCACGGTCACCGACCGCAGCGCGAGCGACAACTTCGGCAGCCGGCTCTACGTCGACAGCGACCGGGTCGTCGTCGAGGCCGTCACGCGGGTGGCGAACGAACGCGGCGTACCGCGCGCCCAGGTCGCCCTCGCCTGGGTGCTGCACCAGGACACGGTGACGGCCCCGATCATCGGCGCCGCCAAGCCGCGGCACCTCGAGGACGCCGCGGCCGCGGTCGAACTGGAGCTCACCGAGAAGGAGTTGGAGGAGCTCCAGCAGCCGTACGCGCCGCATCCGGTCATCGGTCACTGACTAGTGGGGCCCGTACGGCGCGAACTCGGAGCCGCACGGGCCCGCCCCTTCACTCTCCGCCAACGGCACCCGATCGCCGCTCATCGACAAAGTCCGGTAGTGCTCACCGATCCGCTCGGTCGAATGCCCCACGTAGTGGCCGATGAACGAACGGCGGAACCGGTCCGGCGTGCGGTTGGGCTGCGAACCGTGTACCAGGCTGCCGTTGAAGAACAGGACGTCCCCCGGCTCCATGTCGACGGGCACGGCCGCCAGACCGGGCGGCGGTGGGACGTACTCCCGGGCGAAGGACACCTCGGCGTCCGCCATTTCAGGGCAGAACACATCCATCTCGTGCGTGCCGGGGACGACTTCGAGCCCACCGTTGTCCCGGTCGATCACATCGCAGGCGATCCACGCCGCCACGCAGGTGCCCGGCTCGACCCGCAGATAGAAGTTGTCCTGGTGCAGCGCCTGCCCCCGGGCTCCCGGCGGCTTGAAGTAGAACATGCTCTGCGCGGCCAGCACCTCCTCCCCGAGCAGCACCTCCAGCACCTTGCGCAGCCGCGCGTCCAGGAGCACCCGCCGGGACAGCTCGTCGATCTCGTGCGGGTGCATCACCCTCGGATACGCGCGCAGCGGGTCGCTGTCGGAGGGGTGCGGCTCGAAGTGCCCGGGCACCGGCCCGGCCGCGTGCAGCGCGGCGAACCGGGCGCACAACCGGTCGATCTCGTCGCGGCCGAACAGTCCGCGTACGACCGTGAAGCCGTCCTCGCGGAACCGGCGGAGCCCGGTCTCGGGCAGGATGGGGGCGTCGGGGGCGCCCATGTCCGTGGCTGTCATGCGTCCACTCCTCGGTCAGGTGTCCTCACACTGACCACGCTAGGCCGACGCCCGCCCGAGGGGGATGACTGTGAGCGCTGACGGATTGCCCGAGGCTGCTGCCCCCGGCGCCCCCGCACCGCCACCGGGCCTGGTGGTGGTCGGCCATTTCGACCAGCCGCCGGCCTACGGGATCAGCCGGCCGCGCGGCGCCGACAGCTGGCTGTTCACCTGGACGACCGGCGGACATGGGCGCCTGCGGCACGGGGGCGCCGAGGCGCGGGCCGGGGCGGGGGACCTGGTGGTGCTCGCGCCCGGCGTCGCGCACGGCTACGGGGTGGCCCCGGGCGCGCCGCACTGGGCCTTCTGGTGGGTGCACTGCCAGGCCCGCCCCTCCTGGCGGTCCTGGCTGCGCCCGTACGACGCGGGTGCCGGGATGTACGTCGTCACGCCGACGCCGGACGCCGTGCACGGCCGTATCGAGGCGGCGTTTCGCCGGATGCTCGACGATGCCCGCTGGACGGGCACGGAGGCGCCGCCGGTGACGGCGCCGTGGGAGGAGCCGGGGGAGGAGTCGGTCGCCGTGGCCCACGGCACCGCGGCCCGCGAGCTCGCCCTGTGCTCCCTGGAGGAGGTCGTCCTGCTCACCGCGGGCACCGCGGGCGGCGCGCGGACCCAGCCGCCCCGGCCCGGCGTGGACGCCCGGGTGCGCCGCGCGCAGGCGCTGATCGCCGCCGACCCCACTGCCCCGCACACCGTCCGCTCGCTCGCCGAGCATGTCGCCCTCTCGCCCTCCCGGTTCGCCCACCTCTTCGCGCAGCAGCTCGGGCAGCCCCCGATGCGTGCGCTGCGGGAGGCGCGGCTGCGGCACGCCGCCCGGTTGCTGGAGAGCACCGACCTGTCCGTGGAACGCGTCGCGGCCGCCTCGGGGTTCGCCAGCCCGTTTCACTTCAACCGCGTGTTCCGTGATCGGTACGGGAGACCGCCGGGCGCGTACCGGGGGAGTGGGCCAATGGTTGGCACCCGACTTGTGAAGGAGCTGTGAAGGCCGCCGCATCCGTATGACCAGGCAAAAAAGTCGGAGATCGCCTGCTCAATGGTTCCCGGGGCGGCCCGAAAGGGCGTTGAGTGAATACCGTTTCCAATTGACTTGCCGATACGCCGCAATGTCCCGGCCGCTTATTGACCGCTCGTCAAATAGTGAGCGCCGGGCACGCAATGCGCAAAAACTGGAACCGGTTGTTCTCTGTCCCTGACCTGTGCAAAGGTGTGTCTCGCTCCCCCCGCGCCCGCGCTTCACAAGAGCCGCGTCCGGAGCATACTCATTGGTATGGACCTTCAATGCCGCATGCCCTCCGGAGGAATGCCGCCGTGCGTGACGCAGGCCTGTCGAATTCCCCCAGCGACGCCCGCCTCTTTGATGTGACGGACGCTCAACTGAGCGCCGAACTGAAGAAGTGGACGGGGGTGACACCGGCGCTGCATCCCGTCGGTGAACTCCTCGACCGGCACTGGGAAGCGGGATTCGCCTACGCACGGCTGTGCACCGCCGACGCCCGGTCCGCGGGAATGCTCACCACCGCGGCATTCACCCGGCTTTTCGGTGAAACGCTGCGACAGACCGGACCGACGGCCGCGTGGCGCCCCCAACTCCTCGTCACCGTGCGCCGTATCGCGGCGGAGTGGGACACCGACCGCAGACGGGAGCTGCTCCACCCCGCGCTGCAGTCCGAGGCGGAGGGCGCGGAGCGCGTGGCCGCCCGCCTGCTGCCGCCCGCGAACCGCCGACTGCTGTCCGGGGCCTTCCAGCGGCTCCCCCAGTCGGCCCGCTGCCTGTTGTGGCACACCGAGGTCGAGGCCGAACCGCTCGCCGTGCCGGCCGGACTGCTCGGCCTCGACGCGGAGTCCGCCCGCGTCGAACTGGGCCGCGCCAACGAGAGGTTGCGCGAGGAGTGCCTCCAGGTCCACCGCGAGCTGGCCCCCGAGCACGAGTGCCGGCAGTACCTGCGGATGCTGGATGTGACGTACCGGCGCGGCGGCGTCGACGTCGACCCCGACCTGCGCGGCCACCTGGACCGCTGCGAGCACTGCAGCGACGCCGCCGGCCAGCTCACCTTCTTCAACGACGGGCTCGGCGCCGCACTCGCGGAGGCGGTGCTCGGCTGGGGTGCGCGGGACTATCTGGAGTCGAGAGCGAGACAGGCCGAGGCACCGGCCGAGGCGGAGCCGGCCGCGGCACCGCCGATCGTCGGCGAGTCGTTCTTCGCGGACGGCGCCGCCGCTTTCGCGCCGCCGGGAGATGCCGCTGCCGCCCCGGGGGCCGCCCCGGGAAGTGCTCCCGCCTCACCGGTGAATTCCCGTGCCTCTGCGGGCCGTAGGCGCCGTGCCCCTGCCGCGGAGAGCATCGCCCCCGGTGGTGAGCCGCCGACCCCTGCCGGAGCGACATCGGCCTTCCCGGGTCGCCCCGCCGCCCCCGCCGGTGAGCCCTTCAACCTGGCAGGCGAGCCCTTCGCCCCTGCGGGCGCGTCCTACGCCGCCCCGGACATGGTCTCCTCCCCTGGGGAGGCCGGCCCCCGAACCACCCGCAGGGCCGCCCGCAGGACGGCTCCGAAAACCGACCCGGCCACCGCCACGCGTTCCGGCGCCACCTCCACCCGCACCTGCTCCGGTCGGGTGGCCCTCAAGGCCGCCCGCCGCGCCGCCCGGCGCCGCAACCTCACCGCGGCCGTCGCGACCGTCAGCGCCCTCGTCGTCCTCCCACTCGTCATCTGGTCCACCAACGGGTCCGGAGACGGTTCCGCTCCGGCTGCGAACGACCGGCCCACCGAGACGCCGGGCCCCGGCACCGGCTCCGCCACCACCAACCCCTCCTGGGCGGGCGCCGCCGAGGCCGCGAAGGGCGAGCTGCAGGGCCGGCTCTACAACATCGGGTCCGGGCTCTGCGTCGGCGTCGTCGGCGGGAAGGCCGTCAGGGACGCGGAGACCGAACTCACCAAATGCTCCTCGGGAGCGGCCGGTCAGCAGTGGTCGTACGAGACCGACGGACTGGTGCGCAGCGGCGCGAACCCCGATCTCTGCCTCGACTCCCACCTCGGCTACTCGGTCCGACTGGCCCCCTGCACGGGTGCCACCGACTCCGCGACCAAGAACGTCCGCTACGACTTCACGCTCCAGGGCACCCTGGTCCCGCGCTTCAACCAGGACCTCGCACTGAGCCCCGCCGCCACCGACGGTTCGGGCGCGCTGGTCCTCAAGACCCGTGAGGACGACAGCGACGACCAGCACTGGGTGGTCGACACGTCGAAGCCGGAGCTCCAGCTGGAGGTGGTCAACTGGGACTCGGAGGCGGAGAGGGTGAAGACGGCCGACCCGACCCCGGCCCCCACCTCCCGCCCGCCGAGGACGCCGACGCCGACCCCGTCCGCGACCCCGACGGCATCGCAGCCGACGGCCACGAGCCCGACCCCGAGCGACGCGTCCTGCTACCACTACCCGTACTCCTGCTCGTCGGACGGCCAGAACGGCTGGTCCGGCGGCGGGTACGGGGGGTCCGGCGGATACGGCGGAGGGTATGGCGGCTACGACGGCGGATATGGCGGCTACGGATACGGCGGTGGCGGTCGCCACTGAACCGGAACCGGCCGATCAGCCGCCGGTCCCGGGCTGGAGCACCGTCAGTCGCACCGAGGACTCGTTCCCGGCCACGGGCACCTCACCGGCCGTCCACTTCACCGCGATCGACTCCCGTTCGTCGGGCGGTGTCACGAGCAGCGCCGTCGGCAGTGCCGTACGGGCCCCGCTGATTTCGGGGCTGGCGAAGGACAGCCCCGCCCAGGCGCTTCGGCCGGGGGCCAGTGTGACGGCCGTCGGCGTGTCGGGGGAGCGCTTCGGGTCCGGGCCGATTTGCTTGCCGGACGCGTCCACGAAGGCGGCACCGGGGTAGCCACGGACCGTGCAGGTGCGTTCGGTCGTGTTGGTCAGCACGATCGGGAAGTTGCGCTGTCCGGCCCCCGGACTGGGGCGGCCGATCTTCGCGCGCAGCTCGGAGGTGTGGCAGCGCGGAGCGGCGGCGCCCGACTGGGTCACGGGGCTGCCGGTGTCGGCCGGGCCGGTCCCGGTCGTGGCAGGTCCGGTCGTGCCGGGCCCGGTCGTGGGGCTCCCGGTGTCGGCCGTGGGCGGTCCGGTCGTACGGCTGCTGGTGCCGGTCGGTGTCTGTGCGGTGCCCGTGGAGTCGGCGCCGTCGGCGCAACCGGCCAGCAGGCTCACCAGCGCGACGGCGCTCACGAGGGGAGTCGCTCGGTGTAACGGGTGGAGTGTCCGTGCACGTCCCATGTCTGTCACGCCTCCCCGTTTTCCGGCCGAGTAGTCACCCGACATCAAGGAGTCACCCCTCGCCGAGGAGTCCGATCTCCGCCCAGATCGTCTTGCCGTCCGGCGTGTGCCGGCTGCCCCAGCGCTGGGTCAGCTGAGCGACCAGCAGCAGTCCGCGGCCACCCTCGTCGAAGGTCTTGGCGCGGCGCAGATGGGGCGCCGTGTGGCTGGTGTCGGACACCTCGCAGATCAGTGTCCGCGCGTCATGGATCAGCCGGAGCCGAATGGGGTGGATGCCGTAGCGGATGGCGTTCGTGACCAGCTCGCTCACCACCAGCTCGGCCGTGAACGAGGCCTCGATCAGATTCCAGATGTCGAGCTGCTCCAGGACCTGCTTGCGGATGGGGGCGACGAGCGCCGGGTCCGCCGGGATGTCCCAGGTCGCGACCCGGGAGGCGGGCAGCCCCTGAGTACGGGCCAGCAGCAGGGCCACGTCGTCCGCGACGCCCCCCGTCGGGAGCAGCGCGCTCAGGACGCGGTCGCAGGTCTCTTCCAGTGAGTCGGAGGAGGACGCCAGCGCTTCGCACAGGAGCGCGTGGCTGGCGTCGACATCACGCACCCGGGTCTCGATCAGGCCGTCGGTGTAGAAGGACAGCACCGTGCCCTCGCGCAACTCGATCTCGGCGGACTCGAACGGCAGTCCGCCCAGGCCCAGCGGCGGCCCGGCGGGCAGCTCGATCTCCCGCGGCTCGCCGCCGGGCGGAACCATGACGGGCGAGGGGTGCCCGGCCCGGGCCAGCGTGCAGCGCCGGGAGACCGGGTCGTACACCGCATACAGGCAGGTGGCGCCGACGTCGCCGGAGCTGCCCTCGGTGCCCGCCTCGTCGGACAGCCGTACGACCAGGTCGTCGAGGTGGGTCAGCAGCTCGTCGGGCGCGAGGTCGATGTCGGCCAGGGTGCGCACGGCGGTGCGCAGCCGGCCCATGGTGGCGGAGGCCTGGACGCCGTGGCCGACCACGTCCCCGACGACCATCGCCACCCGCATCCCGGACAGCGGGATCACGTCGAACCAGTCGCCGCCCACGCCGGAGCGCGCCGCCGGGAGATACCGCGAGGCCGCTTCGAGCGCGGCGGTGCGCGGCAGGGACCGGGGCAGCAGGCTGCGCTGCAGGGCGAGGGCGGTCTCGCGTTCGCGGGAGTAACGGCGGGCGTTGTCGATGCAGACGGCCGCGCGTGCCGTGACCTCCTCGGCCAGCAGCACGTCGTCGGGCGTGAACGGCTCGGGGTTCTTGAACCGGCTGAGCACGGCGACCCCGAGGGTGGTGCCACGCGCCTGGATCGGCACGGACATGGTGGTGTGGATGCCGTACGCCTTGATCCGCTCCGCGCGCTCGGGGTCCCAGGCGAGCCACTGCGCGAGGTCGTCGGTCGACGTCGAGGCCACGATGGTGTGGCCCGCCAGCAGCGCGTCCGCCTGCGGCGACGGGGCGGGGTAGACATCGACGTGGCCCGGCTCGACCACGGCCTCGGGGTTGCCCGTGTTGACGGAGTGGTGGGCGGCCCGGCGCAGGTTGATCGGGGCGGTCGGGCGGCCGGTGGGTGACTCGCCGTGCTCCGGCGGGTCCAGCAGATCGACGCTGACGAAGTCGGCGAGGGCGGGGACACAGATGTCCGCCAGCTCCTGGGCCGTGCGCGTGACGTCGAGGGTGGTGCCGATGCGGATGCTGGCCTCGTTCACCAGCTGCAGTCGCTCTTGGGCCATGTACTGCTCGGTGAAGTCGTGCGCGGCGACGGACACGCCGCGCACCCGCCCCTTGGCATCGGTGATCGGGGCCACTCGGGCCAGCCAGGCGTGCGTCCTGTCACCGCCGGCCGGGATGTACGCCCGCACGTCGGTGCCCCGGCCCGTGGTGAGCACGCGAAGAAGCTGCCGTTCGATGTCGTAGCTCTGACGTCTGCCGGTCAGCTCGGGCGCCCGCAGTCCCTGCACGTGCTCCTCGGAGAGCTGGAGGGCCTCCGCCATGACGGCGTTGATCCTGCGCACCCGGAGCCGGTCGTCGTAGATGGCGATGGCGCAGGGGGACTCGAGGAGCCCGACATGGTCCAGCGGATCGTCCGGCGGACGTGGCCCCTGGCCTTCGAGCGGCGTGACCACGAGCCACCGAAAGGGCCCGTCACGCTTCAGCCGTACACGGTGAGCGAGCACCCACACCGAGACCGTGCCGCCCTCGCGAGTGCGCAGGGTGAGGATGCCGTCCCAGCGTTCGCCCGGCGGTGCGCCGCTGCCCTGCTCGTCGGCCAGCAGCTCCGCGGCCGGGCGCCCCACAACCTCGGCGGCCGGGTGGCCCAGCAGTCGCTCGGCACCGGCGTTCCACTCGACGAGCACACCGTCGTCGTCGATGACCGCCCGGGCCGTCGCGGCCTCGTCGAACGGGTACTCCGGGCTCATGCTCGCCACTCCCACGTGCACACTCACGGTGAACAAGCGTGTCAGCTGGGCTCCAGCCTAGTGCGTCGGCGTCCCGCCCGTACTGGAACGTTCGCGCGCGCCCTTGACTGCTCGGCGTCGTGCCCCGTTGGAGTGGACTTCGGCCGGGCGCGGCCCCGGTGCGGCGACTGTCCGGACGCCCGGTTCGGCAGCGCCCCGTAAGGGGCGCGGGGAACTGCGCGACAAGCCACGGCGGCGCCGCACTCGAGAGGCGACCCAATCCGGCGGAATCCAGCGAAGCGTTACGTCCGGACCGTTGACGGGGTGTCATGTCGCGAACAAGCATGGCAGCGTCCGCCTCTGGGAGCGCTCCCACCATGAGCGTCACCCGTACCTCCCCCGAGGAGCCCAGACGTGAAACGACGCAGAATCACCCTGTTGTCCCTGACGGCCCTGCTGGCGGCGGGACTCACCGCACTCCCGGCCGCACCGGCCGGCGCCGATGAGGTCGAGCAGCTCAAGAACGGCAGCTTCGACACCACCACCGAGCCGTGGTGGACGAGCAGCAACGTCACCGCGGGCCTGTCCGCCGGGCAGCTCTGCGCCGACGTGCCCGGCGGCACCGCCAACCCCTGGGACGCGGCCGTCGGACAGAACGACATCGCCCTGGTGAAGGGGGAGTCGTACCGTTTCTCCTTCACCGCGAACGGCTCGCCCGAGGGGCATGCCGTGCGGGCGATCGTCGGCCTGTCGGCGGCGCCGTACGACACCTACTTCGAGGTGACGCCGCAGCTGAGCGTTTCCGGGAACTCCTACGCGTACACCTTCACCTCACCCGTGGACACCCCGCAGGGCCAGGTCGCCTTCCAACTGGGCGGCAGCGCGGACGCGTGGCGCTTCTGCATGGACGACGCGTCGCTGCTGGGTGGTGTCCCGCCCGAGGTGTACGAGCCGGACACCGGGCCGCGGGTGCGGGTGAACCAGGTCGCCTATCTGCCCGCCGGGCCGAAGAACGCCACGCTGGTCACCGACGCGACCGGGAAGCTGCCCTGGCAACTCAAGAACGCCTCCGGGACCGTCGTGGCCCACGGCTGGACCGTGCCGCGCGGCACCGACGCCTCCTCCGCGCAGAACGTGCACTCCATCGACTTCGGCGCCCACCGCAAGCAGGGTGAGGGCTTCACGCTCGTCGCGGACGGGGAGACGAGCCGTCCCTTCGGCATCGGGACCGCCGCCTACGACCGGCTGCGCCTGGACGCCATGAAGTACTACTACACGCAGCGCAGCGGCATCGCGATCCGCGACGACCTGCGCCCGGGCTACGCCCGCCCCGCCGGACACGTCGACATCGCACCCAACCAGGGCGACGGCAACGTGCCCTGCCGGCCGGGCGTGTGCGACTACAGGCTCGACGTCACCGGCGGCTGGTACGACGCGGGTGACCACGGCAAGTACGTCGTCAACGGCGGCATCTCCGTCTGGGAGCTGCTGAGCACCTACGAGCGCGAACGGCTGGCCCGTACCGGGGAGCCGAAGAAGCTGGGCGACGGCACGCTCGCCATCCCGGAGAGCGGCAACAAGGTGCCGGACATCCTCGACGAGGTCCGCTGGGAGCTGGAATTCCTGCTGAAGATGCAGGTGCCCGCGGGTCAGCCGCTGGCCGGTATGGCCCATCACAAGATCCACGACGAGCAGTGGACGGGCCTGCCACTGCTGCCGAGCGCCGATCCGCAGAAGCGGGAACTGCATCCGCCGTCCACCGCGGCGACCCTGAACCTGGCGGCGACGGCCGCGCAGGCGGCGCGCCTGTACCGGCCGTACGACAAGGAGTTCGCGGCGAAGACCCTGGCCGCCGCACGGAAGGCGTGGTCGGCGGCGCTCGCGCACCCCGACCGGTACGCCTCCGAGAGCGACGGCATCGGCGGCGGCACCTACGCCGACAGCAATGTCACCGACGAGTTCTACTGGGCCGCGGCCGAGCTGTATCTCAGCACCGGTGAAAAGGAGTTCGCGGACCACGTCCTCAACTCTCCGGTCCACACCGCCGACATCTTCGGCTCCCTCGGCTACGACTGGGCCAGGACGGCGGCAGCGGCCCGGCTGGACCTCGCGACCGTGCCGAGCCGGCTGCCCGGGCGGGACAAGGTGCGCCAGTCCGTGATCAAGGGAGCGGACCGCTATCTGGCCACGCTGACGTCACAGGCGTACGGCATGCCCTACGCCCCGCCCGAGAACGTCTACGACTGGGGGTCCAACCACCAGATCCTGCACAACGCCGTCGTCATCGCGACCGCCTACGACATCACGGGCGCCTCGAAGTACCGCGACGGCGCCGTGCAGAGCATGGACTATCTGCTCGGCCGCAACGCCTTGAACATCTCGTACGTGACCGGCTACGGCGAGGTCAACTCCCGTAACCAGCACGCCCGTTGGTACGCCCATCAGCTCGACCCGAGCCAGCCGAACCCGCCGGTCGGCACGCTCGCCGGCGGGCCGAACTCGAGCATCCAGGACCCCTTCGCACAGAGCAAACTCCAGGGCTGCGTCGGTCAGTTCTGCTACATCGACGACATCCAGTCCTGGTCGACGAACGAGCACACGATCAACTGGAACTCCGCCCTGACCCGGATGGCCTCCTTCGTGGCCGGCCAGGGATAGCCCGACGCGAGGGCCGTGAGCCCGCCGTCGCGAAATGAGGCGGCGGGCTCACCGCAGTGACCGGCGGCCGCTACCGGGTGATGTTCTTGATCGGGAGTTCCTTGGCCACGCCGGACATGTAGTAGTCCTTGGGCGCCGAGAAGAGCACGAACTCGTTGTCGTAGCCGCGGACCGTGGTGTTGATGGTGAAGTTGCCGTCGGCGTCCGTGGTGGTCTGTGCGTTGTACTCGGTCTCGAAGTACTGCCGCAGGAACACCCGGGTGCCCTCGACCGGGCCGTGCCCGGCGGGCCAGGTGACCTTGCCGGTGACGGTCAGACGCATACCGGCGCGCACGATGATGTTGCTGACCCGATAGGTGAGGGAGCTCGCGACGGGCTGGACGCTCACCTCCGCGTCCGCGAACGCCATCTGGCCGTCGGTGGGGTTGTCCGTGTCGTACATGGCACGGAACATCACCTCGTGGCGGGGGTTGAGATAGGGGCTCGGCCGGCCGTCCCAGCGGTCCGCCGGCACGTCCTCCAGCTTGAAGCGTCCCTCGGCGTCCGTGCGGACGGTGCCCAGGCTGCGGGTCTCCCATTCCGTCGGGTCGATGGGGTCGCCCCACGGGTTCCAGGTCCTGAACAGAACGGACTGCTCGAGCTGGACCGGGTGGTTCGCGGCGGGTGTCCCGTCCGGGCCGGTCAGGGTCCCGGTGAGGTCGACCGTGCGGTGGTCGAAGTCGGTGGCGTCGGTGCTGGTGGTGAGGGTCACCGTGTAGTCCCGATCCGCCGAGTGGGCGGACGGTACGACCACCGCGCTCGCGAGGAGGGTGAGGGCCGCCACGGCGATCGGTCGAGCGGCCAGTAAGCGCATACGCACGTGAACTCCGTTGTGGTGAGGCGTGATGTCGTGCCGGGAGCATGCGGGGGTGTGCCGGCATGGGTGTGACACCCGGGACATCACCGGAGGTTGTACGGCATTTCAGATATACACCCCTGGTGAACCTGGAGTTCGGTGGCAGGTCACCTACTGGTTCCTCCGCGGTTCGTGCTCCACGAGTTGTCCCGGCCGCTCATGCGCGGTCAGCGTGTGCAGTGCGGCCTGGTCCAGGGGCTGGTGCACCTCGACGTACTCGCCGTGCGGAAGCCGCTTGATCACGCCGGTCTCCCGGCCGTGCAACACCCGCTCCCTGTCCCGGAGTTGGAGCCCCAGGCAGATGCGCCGGGTGACGACGAACACGAGCACCGGGACGGTCAGCGCCGCGATCCGGATCGCCCAGGTCACCGCGTTGATCGACAGATGGAGCCGGGTCGCCACGATGTCGTTGCCGCCGCCGGCCAGGAGGATCAGATAGAGGCTGATCCAGGCCGCGCCGATGCCCGTGCGGACGGGGCGGTTGCGGGGCCGGTCGAGGAGGTGGTGCTCGCTCTTGTCGCCGGTGATCCACGCCTCCAGGAAGGGATACACGCCGATGAACACGAGCAGCAGCGGGAAGACCACCACCGGGATCAGCACGCCGAGGACGAGCGTATGGCCCCCCAGCGTGATCTCCCAGCCCGGCATGATGCGGACCAGCCCCTCGGCGAAGCCCAGGTACCAGTCGGGCTGGGCGCCGGTGGAGACCTGGTCCGCACGGTAGGGGCCGTACGACCAGACCGGGTTGATCGACGCCACCGCCGCGATCAGGGTGAGAGCGCCGAAGACCAGGAAGAAGAAGCCGCCCGCCTTCGCCAGGTACACCGGCATGAACGGGGCGCCGACGACGTTGCGTTCGGTGCGCCCGGGACCCGCGAACTGGGTGTGCTTGTGGTACACGACCAGCAGGACGTGCGCCACGACGAGCGCCGCCATGATGCCGGGGATCACCAGGATGTGCAGCGCATAGAAGCGGGCCACGATGTCATGGCCCGGGAACTCCCCGCCGAACAGGAACATCGACAGATATGTCCCGACGATCGGCACGGACAACAGCGCCCCGTTCACGAACCGCAGCCCCGTCCCCGACAGCAGGTCGTCCGGCAGCGAGTAGCCGAACAGGCCCTCGAAGAGGCCCAGGAACAGCAGGGTCCAGCCGAACAGCCAGTTGATCTCCCGCGGCTTGCGGAACGACCCCGTGAAGAAGTGCCGCATCATGTGCGTGAGCATCCCGGCCACGAAGACGAGCGCCGCCCAGTGGTGCAGCTGCCGCATCAGCAGCCCGCCGCGTACGTCGAAGCTGATGTCCAGGGTGGAGGCGTACGCCTCGGACATGCGGACACCGTTCAGCGGGAGGTAACTGCCGTGGTACGTCACCTCGTTCATCGACGGATGGAAGAAGAAGGTGAGGTACACACCCGTCAGGATCAGGACGACGAAGCTGTACAGGCAGATCTCGCCGAGCAGGAAGGACCAGTGGTCCGGGAAGACCTTGCGCAGGTACTTGCGGCCGAGCGAGTGGATGCCGAGCCGCCCGTCGAACCAGTCCGCGATCCGCTCGCCCCGGCCCGCGGGCAGCTCCCGGGCGCTCACGCCTCCTCCCGGGGCACGTGGGTCAGCTTGTCGGGGTTGCTGATCACGTAGACACCGGACACCCGGTCGCCGTCCGGCGTGAGATCCAGGACCAGGACGGCGTACGGCTCCTCGCCCTGGAACAGCATCACGGCGTCGTCGCCGTTGACGCGCCGATAGCCCAGCCGGAGCCCTCCCGCGCCGCCCTTCCTCGCGTACGAGCCGAAGAACCGGAGCGCCTTGTCCCTGCCGTGCACGGGACGCAGTGCCGCCGGCTTCCGCTTGCCGCCGGCGTCCGTCCACACCGTCACGTCCGGCGCGAGTATCTCCATCAGCGCGGCTAGGTCCCCGCCCACCGCGGCCCGCACGAACCGCTCCGTCGCCTCCCGTCGCACCCGTGGATGCGCCTCGTACAGCGGCCGCCGCGCATGCACATGCCCCCGCGCCCGGTGCGCCAGCTGCCGTACGGCCGCCGGGCTGCGGTCGATGATCTGCGCGATCTCCGTGTGCGGGTATCCGAACACCTCGTGCAGCACGAACACCGCGCGTTCCAGCGGCGTCAGCGACTCCAGGACGACCAGCATCGCCAGAGACACGGACTCGGTGCGCAGGGCCGGATCGTCGGCAGCGTCGTCCTCGCCTCCCGCGACCAGCGGTTCGGGCAGCCACGGACCGACGTATGTCTCCCGGCGACGGCTGATCGCGGCCCGCCGGGTCAGCGCGTGGTTGACGGCGATCCGCACGAGATACGCCCGCGGATTCTCGACCCCGTCGAGCGGCGCGCCCTCGTTCCGCGCCGTCCACGACAGCCAGCTCTCCTGGAGTACGTCCTCGGTGTCGGCGACGCTGCCGAGCATGTTGTAGACGACGCCGAACATCAGCTCGCGATGCTCGACGAAGACGCCGGTCGCGTCGTCGGTGACGGGTACGGGGGTGTCGGACATGCGTGGGCCTCCCAGTGCGCGCTCACTACTGCGAGGTCCGGCGGGGGCCGGAATGTGACATCCCACCGCTGAATGTGACCCACGTCTCGGCCATGCGACGGGTACCGCGTGCCGAACCAAGAGTTCCGAACCCGCCTGGTACCGGCGTAGATCGCACTTGACCTGCACGTATTTACGGGTAAGTACCCGAGCGGTACCGTGAAGGCATGCCAGCTCTCAATGTGGAGTTCAGCGACCGCGAGCTAGAGGACCTGCGGCAGATCGCCAAGGAACGCGGTACGTCGATGAAGGCGCTCGTGCGGGAGGCCGCCGCGGCCGACATAGCCCGGCACCGGGCGCTGCAGGAGGGCGCCGAGGCGTTCCGCCGGTTCTTCGCGTCGCACGCAGACGAATTCGCGGCCGCCTTCCCCGACGACGAACCGTCCGCCAAGGACGCGGGACGGGCCGCCTGACCGATGGCACCCGTCATTCATATCGACGTGCCCTGGCTGCTCCAGCGGCACGAAGAGGTCCTGCCGGACCAGCCCACGGTCAACGACTTCTCCGCGTTGGTCGCCGCCGTCGCCCGCCATCGCGTGGATCCGCCCCGCCTGGGCGTCGACTCCGACCCGGCCTGGCGGGCCGCAGCCCTGCTGCACACCCTCGCCCTGCTCAAGCCGCTTCCCTCGGCCAACGCCCGCTTCGCCTGCGCGTCCGCGGTGGCCTACATGTTCGTCAGCGGCGTCGGCATCGACCCGCCCTACGGCGCCCTCGTCGACCTCGCACGTGACCTGATCTCCGGCAAGGCCGACGTGTACGGCGCCGCCGACCGGCTGCGCTCCTGGCAGATCTGAGGGCGGCCGGCAATCCCCGTTCCTCCCGCCTCAGGGGCCGCCGACCGAGGGCGGGAGGAGCGGGGCCTTTCGAGAGGGCCGATCCCAGTGGACTACGCCGGCGTGCGCGCCGGGCAGCGCGCGTGGTGCTCCGGCGCGTGCGGGGGATTCACACGGGGCGCATGGAATGTCGAAAGCTCACGCAGGGGTGGCCAGTTGCCGCCGTTTCTGACTTTCTTTCAAAGGGGCGGATGTTGCCCGAGTGTCTTGTTGGCCATCCGTGCGCTGTGCAAGGGTGAACCATCCGTGGGGGGGTGTAAAAGGCCGGGGTTCATGCGTTCCGAGGGGAACCGGAGCGGATGAGCTTTGGTGAATTCGCACTCCCCGCTCCCATGCCGAAGAGGTACGCACCAAGTCGCTCGGTCCTTTTCGGCGATCGGAACTTCTGAGTCATGAGCGTGGGAAGGAATCCGTTCAGTGCCCACCCCCCACCCCCCTCGCCCCCCTTACCCGCCGCCCGGCGGGGTTCCGGAGGAATCCGACGAAGGTCTCGCCGGCCGGCTCCGGGGCCGTCCGGACGGCGAGGCCGCTCCCTCCGTCGCGCTGCTGATGGCGCGGCACTGGCAACCGGCCCACGAGTACGCGGTGATCTGCCTCGCCTCCCCGGGGACCGCCGCCGACATGGTCACCGCTGCCGCCTTCCACCAGGTCCTCGACCGCCTGGCGCTGGGCGAGCCGGCCACCGCGATGCGCCCCCGGCTCCTCGTCGCCGTCCGGGACGCGGTGCGGCAGTGGTCGGCCGACGAGCGAATAGCGAGCGTTCTGCCGGAGCTGGCGAAACCCGCGGGCGGGCGCGGTATGCGTACCGCGAAGTCCATGACGCCCGAAAATCGCAAGCTCGCCGATCGGTCATTCCAGGCGCTTCCGGGACTTGCCCGATGTCTGCTCTGGCATACCGAGGTGGAGGCCGAGCCGGTAAGCGTGCCCGCCGGTCTGTTGGGCATGGATACCGTTACCGCCTCGGCTGCGCTCGAACAGGCGCGTGATAAATTCCGCGAAGGTTGTGTACATGCTCATCGGGAACTCGCGCCGACGAAGGATTGCCGGTTCTACAACCGCCTCCTCGACGTCCCGATTCGCAGGGGCGGGGCCTTGCTGCCGGATGTCCAGCAGCATCTGTCGGAGTGCCGCTACTGCCGTAACGCCGCCGAACAACTGAGCCATTTCGAGGGCGGGCTGGGCGTACTCATCGCCGAGGCGGTGCTCGGCTGGGGCGCACGCCGCTATCTCGACACCAGACCGGGGCGTACCAAGTCCGACGGACCCCGCGCACGCGGCTCCGCCCGGCACGGCGCGGGACGACGTGGTCTGCTGTCGCGGATTCCCGCGCAGGTGCGCAGGCCGCCCGGCGGACCGCGTTCCTCGCGGACGCTGCTCACGGGGGTGGGCCTGGCCTCGGCCGGGCTGATCGCGGTCATGCTCGCCGCCGGTCTGCTGTCCGACGACGACGGGGTCGACCCGGCCGCCTCCGCCACCGGCGGCGGCACCGCGACCCAGCTGCCCCCGGCCGTGTCCTCCGCGCCGCCCGGCACGGCCCAACTCCCCAACGCCCCGCGGCAGACCAGGCTGCGCAACGCCGACGCCGACCTGTGTCTCGACATTCGGGGCGAGCCGAAGGAGGGGGCCGGGACCAGGTTGGCGGAGTGCTCGGCCGACGACACCCAGCAGTGGTCGTACGAGAAGGACGGCAGGCTGCGCAGCGTGGCGGACCCCGATCTGTGCCTCGACTCGCACGTGGACGCCGGCGTGGTGATCCTCGGCCGGTGCGCCGACGAGGACTCAGAGCGGGGCGACGACGTGCGCTACGACCTCACCGTCCGGGGCGAGTTACTGCCCCGCTGGGACGAGCAGCTCGCCCTCGCGGCCACGACGGCGGACGACGGCGCCGAGATCGTCGTCAAGGTCCGCGAGGCCTCCGACGCCCAGCGCTGGCTCACCGATCCGGCACCATCCGCGAGCCCCGGGTCGCTGTCGAGCGCCGAGGCCGAGGCGCCTGCGGCGCGGTCTGTGAGGGTGGGGGAGGAGAGGGCGTAGGGCGGCCTCGGCGGCCCGGCGCGCGGACACCGCCGAAACGCGCGGCGGCCGCCGGGGTGGGTCGGTGTCGGGGGCTGCGACGGCGGGAGGCGTGGGGCGACTCCGCCCTGAGCCGCTCCACCATGGGCCGCCTGGCCCGCTGCCGCGCTCAGCAGAGGTGGAGCGGCGCCAGGCCACGCTGCCCAGCGCGAGCCCAGCCCGCCAGTCGCCCGTGATACCGCCCTAGTTCACGACATCACGCGGTGCCCCGCCCGAGAGGAAGTCCGTCACGTTCTGGACGGCGGCCAGGGCGATGCGGATGAGCGTTTCGCGGGTGACGCCGCCGACGTGCGGGGAGAGCACCACGTTCGGGGCGCGGAGCAGGCGCAGGGCCGGGGTGGGCGGTTCGGGGTCGAAGACGTCGATGCCCGCCCCGGCCACGGCGCCCTTCTCCAGCGCGTCCGCGAGGGCGTCCTGGTCGATCAGGGCGCCTCGCGCGGTGTTGATCACGAACGCCGTCGGCTTGAGGAGCGCCAGCCGCTCGGCGTTCAGCAGGAGCCGGGTCTCGTCGGTGAGCGGGGTGTGCAGGGAGACGTAGTCGGAGGTGCCCAGCAGTTCGGTGAGCGGGACATGACGGGCGCCGCCGAACTCGGCCTCCGTCTCCGGCGGCAGCCGGCGCCGTCCGGCATAGACCACGCTCATGTCGAACGCGGCGGCGCGGCGCGCGACTTGCCGGCCGATCTGGCCCAGGCCCACGATGCCGAGCGTCTTGCCGGACAGTTCGGTCAGCGACTGCTGGAGCCGGGGGAGTGCCCAGTCGGCCTCGACGAGCGCGGTGTGGGCGGGAACGATCTGCTTGGCCAGCGCGAGCATGAGGGCGAAGGTCTGCTCGGCCACGTTCTGCGCCTCGGCGCCGCTGGAGCCGATGTTGCACACCCGCACGCCGCGCTCGCGCGCCGCCTCCACATCGACGTAGTCGAAGCCGTGGCTCGCGCACTGCACGAGCTCCAACTCCGGTGCGCCGGTGAGGTGTTCGCCGGTCACCGGAGCGAGGGCGGTGATGACAACGTGTGCCGAGCGCAGGGCGGCCGGGTCCTCGTCGGCCGCCTCGACGACGGTGACGTTCGCTCCCTCGGGGAAGAGGGTGGCCAGTCCGGCTCCGATGTCCCGCCCGCCCACGTGGGGCGAGATGACGGCGAGGACGTTCTTCGTGACGGTCATGCGGATTCCTCGATGAGGTCGGCGGGGCCGATCGTGGCGGGGGTGGCGTGCCCGGACAGGGCGAGGGTGAGGTCGAGTTCGGCCAGCAGGCAGCGGATGACGTGCTCGACGCCGGCCTGTCCGTCGAGGCCGAGCCCGTACACATACGGGCGTCCGACGAGCACCGCCCGCGCGCCGAGCGCGAGGGCCTTGAAGATGTCGTCGCCGGTACGCACGCCGCTGTCGAACAGCACGGTCAGCCGGTCACCGACCGCCTCCACCACCCGGGGGAGAGCGTCGGCCGCCGCGACGGAGCCGGCAACTTGGCGGCCGCCGTGGTTGGAGACGACGACGCCGTCCATCCCGGCGTCGGCGGCCGCGCGGGCGTCGTCCGGGTGCACCACACCCTTCAGGACGATCGGGCCGTCCCAGTTCTCCCGCAGGAACGCCAGGTCCGGCCAGGTCTTCGCGGGGTCCGAGAACATGCCGACGAAGTGCATGACGGCCGCGTTCGGATCCTCGTGGACGGGCTTGACCAGGCCCGCCTGGAAAGCCGGGTCGGAGAAGTAGTTGGCGGTGCCCACGCCATGCAGGAACGGCAGATACGCCTGGTCGAGATCGCGCGGTCGCCACGCCAGCATCGGTGTGTCCAGGGTGACGATCAGGGCGGTGAACCCGGCCGCCTTCGCCCGGTTCAGGAAACTCCGGGCCACCTCCGGGTCCTTCGGCCAGTACAGCTGGAACCAGCGCTCGGCATCCCCCATCGCCTCCGCGACCTGTTCCATGGGGGTGCTGGACGCCGAGGACAGGGTGAACGGCACGCCCTGCGCGGCGGCGGCCCGGGCGGCCGCGCACTCCGCGTCCGGGTGCATGATCGACAGCACTCCCACCGGCGCCAGGGCCAGCGGGGCGGGCATGGCGCGGCCCAACACCTCCACGGACAGGTCCCGTTCGTGGACGTCCCGCAGCATGCGTGGCACTATCCGGCGCCGCCGCAGCGCCTCCCGGTTGGCGCGGGCGGTGCTGCCGTCGCCCGCGCTGCCCGCCACATAGCCGACCGGACCGGGACCGAGGCGCTGCTCGGTCAGCTCCTCCAGCCGGGTCAGATCGGTGGGCAGCCGGGGTACGACCCCCGTCATGCCGTTCAGATAGATCTCGTACTGGAAGTCCGCCCAGTGCTTGCCCATGCGTAGGCCCCGCCTCTCGTCACTGAGAACGCGCTGTACGCCGACCATACCGACCGGTAGGCGGGGGGAGTGGATCAGGGGCTCGCCACTGACTCCAGCAGGATGCGTGCCAGTTCGCGCGGCTGGGAGAACATCGGCCAGTGGCCGGTGTCCAGGGTCACGAGTTCCCAGCGGTCGCCCTTGAGGAGTTCGGCTGCGGCGGGCATCGGCTCCTCGCCGTCGAGCAGGCACTTGATGTAAGTGCCCGGAAGCTCACTCAGCGGGCGTGGCATGACCGCCGGTTCGGTCAGCGTGGCACCCGGGTGCGGGGTGGCGCCGTCGACGAGGCGGGCGATCTGCTCGTCCGTCATCCCCTGGCCCGCGAAGTCGGCCGCTGCGAGCGGCGGCCAGACGCCGCCGTTGTCCTCGATCGCCGCCCGTACCTCGTCGCTCAGCCAGCCCGACAGGAACGACTCCCCGTCGACTGCGGCATTGGCGTCGACCAGCACCACACGCGTCAGCCGGTCACCGATCCGCTCGGCCGCCTGCCCGACCGGAATGCCGGCGTAGCTGTGCCCGACGAGGACGACGTCCCGCAGATCGAGGCGCTCGACCTCCGCCACGATGTCCTGGACGTGGGTCTGCTGCCCGGCGGCAACACCTTGCTTCCCGGCGAGTCCGGACAGCGTCAGCGGATGGACGTCGTGCCCGGCGGCACGCAATTCGCCCGCCACCTCGTCCCACGCCCACGCCCCGAGCCACGTCCCTGCCACCAGTACGAAGTTGGTCATGCTCGCAACGTAGCGGACGGGTCCGACAACGGCTCATCGTCGCCCTTCGCGCCGGGCCCGGTGATCGGCGGTACGGGGACCTCGACCGTCCGGGCCAGCCGCGCCCCCTGGGGCCCGTACACCGCCCTCGGCTCGGGGAACACCCGCAGCAGCGCCAGGAACAGTACGGCCGCGACGACCAGCGACAACGGCAGGCTGATGTCCACCCCGCCCGCGAGATCGCCCAGCGGGCCGACGAACTGGCCCGGAATGTTGGTGAACAGCACGCCGAGCAGCGCCGCCACCCACCAGGCGGTCATGCCCCGCCAGTTCCATCCGTGCGCGAACCAATAACGGCCGCCGTGCTGCCGGCGGTTGAAGACCTGCAGGGCGTCGGGGTCGTACCAGCCGCGTCGGGTCCAGTAGCCCAGCATCATCACGACCATCCAGGGCGTGGTGCAGGTGATGATCATCGTGGCGAATGTCGAGATCGACTGCACCAGGTCGAGGCCGAACCGCCCGACGAAGATGAACCCGATCGACAGCGCGCCGACCAGCAGCGTCGCCTGCACCCGCGACAGCCGCGGGAACACCGAGGAGAAGTCGAGGCCGGTCCCGTACAGCGCGGTGGTGCCCGTCGCCATGCCACCGATCAGTGCCAGCAGACACACCGGCAGGAAGTACCAGCCGGGCGAGATCGCCAGCAGGCCGCCCACGAAGTCGGGCGCCGCCGGATCGACGTACTCCGGAACCTTGGCGGCGATGATGCTCGCGGTCGCCAGGCCGAACAGGAACGGCAGCAGCGTCGCGATCTGCGACAGGAACGCGGCGCCGATCACCTTGCGGCGCGGGGTGCTCGCCGGGATGTAGCGCGACCAGTCACCGAGGAACGCCCCGAAGGAGACGGGGTTGGACAGCACGATCAGAGCCGCGCCGATGAAGGACGGCCAGAACAGCGACTGGGTCGCCGCGTCCGCGGAGGCCGTGAAGACGCCCGTGTACGACGGGTCGAAGTCACCGGCGAACGCGACCATGCCGAGCAGGAACAGCACGCTCGCCGCGGGCACGGCGACCTTGTTGACGAACAGCATGAAGCGGAACCCGTACACGCACACCGCGAGAACCAGCCCCGCGAACAGGGCGTACGCGACGACGTACGACAGGTTGCCGCGCGGCAGGCCGAAGAGCCGGTGCGCGCCGCCGACCAGGGCGTCGCCCGAACTCCACACCGAGATCGAGAAGAACGCGACGGCCGTCAGCAGGGACAGGAACGAGCCGACCACGCGGCCGTGCACACCGAGATGCGCGGAGGACGAGACGGCGTTGTTGGTGCCGTTGACCGGTCCGAACACGGCCATCGGGCACAGGATCAGCGCACCCGCGACGACCCCGAGGAGGGTGGCTGCGAGGCCCTGCCAGAAGGAGAGGCCGAACAGGATCGGGAAGGCGCCCAGGACACAGGTGGAGAAGGTGTTGGCGCCGCCGAAGGCGAGGCGGAACAGGTCCAGCGGGGAGGCGCTGCGTTCGGTGTCGGGGATGCGGTCGACGCCGTGGGTCTCGACCTCGGTCAAGGAGGGAGAGGGGGTGGGGCGTTGGGCCGGTGAGGCCGCTGGGAACTGTGGGGACAAGGGAGGGCTCCAGCGTGGGCGGGGCGGTGGAGCGCGTTGTGGCGCGGCGGGCCGACGGCCGGTGCCTGCCGCTGTCGCTGGGGTGTGCGGGCAGCGCGGATGCCGTCCTCTCGGGGGTCTGCAGACGGTAAGGCGGTCCGCGGGAACCGCACCAGAGGACGGTTCATCCATCTTCGGTGCCGTGAGTGGACGAAACCTCCATCAGTCGCCGTCCTTGGGTGCCTCCTCCGTGTCCGTGTCCGGTGCGTCCGGCCCCTGTGCCCGCACCCGTTGGACGTTCTCCAGTGACTCGCGCAGTTCGGTGAGCCAGTCGTCCGTGTGCCGCTGGACGAGGCGTACGCACCAGGCGAGGGCGTCGCTGCGGCTGCGGGCGACCCCGCCGGCGATCAGGGTGTCGAGGACCTGGCGCTCGGGCTGCCGGAGCCGGGTCATCACGGGGGCGGCGATGTGCGTGAACATGGCGCGCCGGCCGTCGCACTCGACGCCCCAGGAAACCTTTCTGCGGAATCGGTGCTCCGCCTCGCGGGCCACCTCGATCCGGGTCTCCCGGGTGCGCTCCCGGAACTCCTGGATCCGGCCCTCCACGGCGGCCTCCCGCTCGGCGGCCGAGCCGCCCTCAGCCAGCTGAGGTGCGGGGATGCGGCCGATCACGGTGATCTCCTCGCGGTCGACCGTGACCTCGGCCGGCTCCTCGAAGAGGTCGTCCGGCAGGCGGCCGGCGAACCAGCCGCGCAGCTTCTCTCGTTGTTCGCTGGTAATCATGTAATCACGATTACTCGGCTCAGCCGTGAACGCAAGGGGCGTCGGGGCGTGTCAGCCGAGGGCTCAACCGGAATGTTTCAGGCCTATTAATGAGCGTGCGGGATCCGGCCACTTGGCGACTTGGAACGATCAAGAGCCGCCAGGTTTCGGCGTTGGAACGTTCGAACTCCGTTACTTCACGCCACTGCTTCAATACGCAAGGTTACTGAAACCCGTGGTGTCGATGTGAGTTTCGGCGCCGGACTCGGCAGACTCCCGCTCGTCGCTCCGACACCGATCGCGTCGGAGTCGACACACCCTGTTACTCAAGCGGAAGGATGCACACAATGCGGAACACCGCGCGCTGGGCAGCGACCCTCGCTCTCACGGCCACCGCCGTCTGCGGACCCCTCACCGGATCCGCCCTGGCTGCCCCGGACCCTGCGCCCGCCTCCCTGTACGCCCCGTCGGCCCTGGTGCTCACCCTGGCCCACGGTGACGACCCGACCATGACGACGCCGGTGCGTGCCGTCACCCTGAGCTGCGCCCCGACCTCCTCCGGGACGCATCCCGACGCCTTCTCGGCGTGCGGTGAACTGCGCAGTGTGGGCGGCAACTTCGATGCCCTCGGGAGTAGAGACGGGGTGCTGTGTACCAAGCAGTACGACCCCGTGGTCGTCACGGTCGACGGGGTCTGGCAGGGCCAGCGCGTCTCCTATCAGCGCACCTTCGCCAACGAGTGCGTGAAGAGCTCCTACGGGACGAGCCTCTTCGCGTTCTAGGGACCGGGATCGCACGGCCTCGTGCAGTTCGGCAGCGGCTCGCGGATTGGGGAGTGCGAGCCCTGCCGAGGAGGCCCCGGCGATCTCGCACCGGGGGTCGGCCGGGCGGAGTGGGGCCGCCCGGTCGGCACCTCGGTTCATCGCCGATCAGCCCGACTTCCCGGGGGACACGGGTCACCGTTGCCGTGGGGGCATACGGATCACCCGTCTTCCCCGGGGACCCCCTCCTGCCCGAGGATCCCCTCGTCCATGGGGATCCCGGGCAGGAGCGCGAACCGGTCCAGCAGGCCCGCGCCGCGCAACAGCCGCCGTATGCGCGGCGCGTCGGACACGACCCGCAGGCGCCCGCCGCGGAACCTGGCGCGCGTTTCGGCCCGGCACAGGACACGCAGTCCCGAGCAGTCGAAGAAGTCGACCTGCCGCAGTTCGACCAGCACGTCCGACTCAGGTCGCGCCGTCGCCGCGTCCAGGTGCTCGGTGACCAGCGCCGCCGTCGCCAGATCGATCTCACCCGTCACCTCGACCACGGTGAACGGGCCGTGTCTGCGGGTGCGGGCATGCGTGTTCGCCGGGGGCGGCACGGACCGGGACGAGTCCGCGGCCAGGTCCTCGGTCCGATGGGGGGCGCGGTCGTCGGCGTCCGGCGTCATGTCCGCTCCACCTCGGCAAGGGGCGCATTGGTCAGGGTTTTTACCCGGGGCCGAGCGTGAGCATCCCTGCGGCGTCGCGCGCAAGACGTGGTTCACTCGACGTGCTGAATTTCTTCGAGAACGGTTGACTTCGCGGGGCGGACTCAGCGCTCCCGGGCCCGATCGCGATGGCTGGTGTCGCACCACGGGTAGCGTCGGCTGCGCCGGCAGGTGCACAGGGCCACCCGGAAGCGGTCGGAGAAGACGACCGTGCCGTCCTCCAGCTCCACCTCGACCGGGCCCTCCACCAGGACAGGGCCCTGGCGCTGGACCTTGATCCGGCGCGGCTCGTCAGACGGGGAGTTCGGCACGGACGACCACCAGCTCTTCCTTTTGCTGCGGGGCGGACAGCAGGCCGTGCTGTCGCAGCCAGTCCTCCCGGGTGCGCAGCACCGGGCCGAACGGGATGATGCGACGCCGGGTCACGGATGCCTTCAACCCGGACTCGCGCAGAAACGACACGGTCCGTCCCGGGCAGCTGAGCGTCGAGTGCACGACCAGGAGGACCCCGCCGGGACGCAACAGGGCGGGCGCCTCCAGGCAGATGCGGTCGAGGACGAGCCGGCCGTCCCGGCCCGCGTCCCAGGCCCGCGCCGCACCCTGCGGCGCTCGACCAGCGTCGGGTGCGGGGACGTACGGCGGGTTGGCCAGGATGAGGTCGAAGGACCGTCCCCGCACGGGCGTGAAGAGGTTGCCGTGCAGGATGCGGACATGGAGCCGGGCCAGCCAGGCGTTCAGCTGTGCCGTGCAGACCGCCCGCCACGACACGTCCACCGCGGTCACCCGCGTCCCGCGCCGCGCCGCCTCGATCGCCAGCGCGCCCGAACCGGTCCCCACGTCCAGGACGTCCGCGCCGTCCGGCAGCGGTTCGTCGAGCAGGGCGTCGACGAGCAGGTCGGTGTCTTCCTGAGGGGTGTACACACCCGGCGGCACCAGTGGTTTCACGGCGCCCGGGTACCCCGGCATTCAGGAAATAAGGGGAATTCCGGATCGTTGGTGGTGATCGTGGAGGGACGAGCGCCCCGCCCGCCAGGCGCTCAGCAGCCGCTCGGCCAGGCGGGCCTCCAGATAGCCGGTGACGTCGATGCCGAAGGCGACGTCGGGGGCGAGATGTGGCTCCTCGGCGAGCAGACCCGCGATGACGTCCTGGCGGACGACCTGTTCGTGCACCGCGTCCGCCTCGACATGCTCGTCGTAGAAGTGCTCGGCGGCGGGCCCGGCGCCCGTGCGGCGCATCGCCTCTGCCAGCCGCCGGGAGGCCGGCGACGAGGTGATCTCCACGGCCGCGAAATGACCGACGAGCGCGCCGCGCAGCGCCCGGTGCAGTCCGAGCAGGGACATCAGGTTGACCGTGGCCAGGGCTTCCGCGGTCGCCTCGTCGAGATACCGGCCGTACGTCGTGTCCAGGCCGAGGTCCGTCATCAGGTCGGCGAAGAGGCGTGCGTGGACACGGTCGGGGCGGCCGCCGCCGTACTCGTCGAACTCCACCGCCGCCATGCCCGCCTTCGCTCTGCCCCACAGCCGGGGCAGCACCCAGGCATGCGGGTCCGCCTCCTTGAGGTGGTACAGCGAGCGCTGGGCCGCGTATTCGCGCACGTGCCACAACTCGCCCTCGGCGCAGAGATAGTGGCTGACGCCGGTGCCGTCGACGGGTTCTACGAGGAGGTCGGCCAGCGCGTCCTCGACGCTGTCGTGGGCGGGGGCGTCCGCGCGCAGGGCGGTCAGGAAGCGGTGCTCGAGCGCGGCGCGGACCCGCAGCAGCTCGGGGTCCCACTCGTGGTCCTCGGGTACGCCGGCGAAACCGCGGTAGTGCAGCTCGTAGCAGAGGTAGAGGGCCAGCTGGAGGTCGTCGCCGTAGACGTCCGTGCGTGCGACATCCAGGCGCCGGGGCGGCGGCCCGGCACCTCGCAGATACCGCTCCACGGCGGCGGAGACGCTGCCCCGCGCGGACGGCAGCCGGGGACCCTCGCCGCCTGCCCCACGGACGTCGTGTGCCATGGCCGCCGAGTACCCGTTGGGTGCGCGGCCACCCGCGCGACCGGCTGTCCGAGCAGGCAGGCCGAGCCGCGGCCGGCGACCGGGAGGGCCACGACCGGGGCCCGGACCGGTCACTCGCCCTCGGACTCCTCCCCGGGCCCGTCGGTTCAGGGTGACGGCCTCGCCGCGGCGGCGGTCCTCGGCGGAGTCCCGGGTGCGGTGGGCACGGGTGTCTCCTCGGCCCTCGTCGCGCTCAGCTGGTCGCCGGCGCGATCCGTAGGGGCACCGGGTCGGCGGGGGCGTCCTCCTCGCCGAGGCGGGCGACCTCCGCCCACCAGGACGCGCCGTCCTCGATGTGCCGCAGCATGATTCCCTCGCGGATCGCCCACGGGCAGACCGTGACCGTCCTGAGGCCGGTCAGCTTCATCGCCGTGTGCGCCACGACCGCGCCGGCCAGGCTCTGTTCGGCGCGTGGCGCGGAGATGCCGGGGAGCAGGGCGCGTTCGGTGGTGGGCAGTGCGGCCAGCCGGCCGACGGCCTCGCGCAGCGCGGAGCGCTCCAACCTCCGTTCCACGAACGGCCCGTGGCGCCCGGGTGCCGCTCCGCACAGCCGGCCCAGCTGCTGGAACGTACGCGAGGTGACCGCCGCCGTGCGTGGCCCCTCCCAGCGGATCCGGGCCGCGACGTCCCGCAGCTGATGGCGGACCTTGCGGCGCAGTGCCCGTACCTGAGCCGCCGCCGGCGGGTCCTCGCCGGTGAAGAACTCATGGGTCAGCCGGGCCGCGCCGAGCGGCAGCGACGCCACGAAGTCGGGCAACCGGCCGCGCCCGAAGGCCACTTCGAGTGAGCCGCCGCCGATGTCCAGCAGCGCGAGCGGTCCCGACCGCCAGCCCATCCACCTTCGCGCCCCGAGAAACGTGAGCTCGGCCTCCAGCTCGCCGGGCAGCGTGCACAGGCTCACCCCGGTCCGCGTCCGCACGGTGCGCAGTACCTCCTGACGGTTCGGGGAGGCACGCACCACAGCGGTCGCGAAGGCCAAGGGTGCGCTCGCGCCCCATCTAAGCGCAGTGCGGTTCGCCGCCGCGACGGCGTCGACCAACCGCTCGACGCATTCCTCGGGGACAGCCTCCCCGGGCCTGACCTGCTCCGACAGCCTCAGCCGCCACTTGGCGGTGTGCACCGGCAGCGGCACCCCGTCCGCGGCGTCGGCCACTACCAGCCGCACCGTCTTCGACCCCACGTCCACCACGCTGATTCGCATGACTGCGCACGTACCCGTTTCCCCGTCCCGGCAACGGTCTCAGCCACTGTGCGCCGTCGCCACGACCCGAGCGCCGCGCTCCCGGGCCGGCGTGAATCGCCGTCGCCCGCATGGCGTATTCCTTGACTGGAATATAACCGTCGAGGCATATTGGATCCATGGCCGACGTCTCGCTCTGGACCGCCCTCGCCGATCCGCACCGGCGGGCCATCGTCGCGCTGCTCCTGGAGCGGCCCCGGCCCGTCGGCGAGATCGTGGAGGCATCCGGGCTCAGCCAGCCGAGCACCTCCAAGCATCTGAAAGTGCTGAGGGAGGCGGGCCTGGTGCAGGTCAGGCAGGACGCGCAGCGCCGCGTCTACGCCCTGGACCCCGCGCCCATCGCCGAGCTCGACGCCTGGCTGGACCCGTACCGACGGCTCTGGAACACCAGCCTGGACAGGCTGGGCCGCCGCCTCGACGAGACGTCGGCCGGCCCCGAGGAACCCACCGCGAAGGACTGATCCATCATGACCGCCGACCTCACCGGCAGCTATCTGACCCTGGACGACGGCCGCCCGGCCGTCCGCTTCAGCCGTACCTACGACCATCCCGTCGAGCGCGTCTGGCAGTTCGTGACCGACGCCGACGAACTCGCGCACTGGTTCCCCTCCCGCGCCGAGATCGAGCTGCGCCCGGGCGGCACCATCAAGTTCAGCGGCGACCCGAACCTGGAGGACTCCACGGCCAGGGTGATCGCCGTCGACGAGCCCCGGCACCTGTCCTTCGAGTGGGGCGGCGACGAGGTGCACTTCGACCTGGAGGCCCTGGACGACGGCCGCACCCGTTTCACACTCACCAACGTCCTGGTCGCCGAGAACACCGCCGCCCGCAACGGCGCCGGATGGGAGGTCTGCCTGGCCGCCCTCGACGCGCACGCGCGCGGGGAGCGTTTCGACGGGCCGCACGCCGGAGCCGAAGCGCCCTGGAAGGAGTTCTACGACGGCTATGTGGCCGCCGGTCTCCCCTCCGGCGCTCCGGTCCCGGGCCTCGACTCCTGAGCACGGTCAGTGCGTCGTGCTCGTCACGGCAGGCGCGCAACTGCTCCCGGGGCTCGGCATTCTCAGCTCCGTGAGGTAGTCGTCCACGGCGTCACGTGTGCAGTCACTGCGGCCGTAGACACTGTGTCCGGCGCCTTCGTACGGGAGCAGGACGGTCGTCCCGCGGGTCTGGCGGTGCACGTTCGCAGCCCAAGAGAAGTGGTTGGCCGGGTCGTGCCGTGAATGCAGCATGAGGATCCCGGGCGCCTCGGTGATGCGCAGACGGTGCTGCGGGTTGTTCACCTCGCCGGGCCAGCCGATGCAGCCGGCCACCGCGGGATGCACGCGTGGTGACCCGCGCATGTGCGGTGCGGCCCGCATCTCGGCCTGGGTCAGCCTCGCGTACTCCGGGTAGTCCTTCGGCCGGATGCGCCAGTCCTGGCAGAAGACCGCGTAGAACGGTTCCGCTTTCGTCTGCTCGCTCACTGCCCGCGAGGCCGCCGGCCGGACCTGCCGTGGCTGTGCGGATCGCTGCCGCTCGCTCGGTTCCTGCGCGTCGAGGCCCGCCACATAGGTGGCCAGTTCCTCCCGGTCCGGTCCGTAGAAGTACGTCTTGAAGACCTTGAACGTGATGTCGTGCGCGGTCAGGACCCGGTCCGGATGCTCCGGATCGCGGATCTCCCCTCGGTCCGCCCGGGCGAGCAGGCCGTCCCACACGGCGGTCACGTCACGGCCGTGCAGGGCGCAGGAGCTGGTGCGGTCGCACCACTTCACGAACTCCTGGAACGAGTCCTCGGCGGCGGCCGCGGAGGAGACGAGGAACTCCCTGGCGCCGAGGCTGTGGTCGATGTTCGCGGTGAGGGCCATGGACCGGATGCGGTCGCCGTACTCCTCCGCGTACTGCTCGCCGATCAAGGTGCCGTAGGAGTGGCCGAAGTAGTTGATCTCCTTCTCGCCGAGCGCCCCACGCAGCGTGTCCATGTCCCGGACGACGCTCAAGGTGTCGGCGTGGTCGAAGAGCGGACCGGTGTGCCGCCTGCAGTCCTCGCGCAACGCGCGGTTGTGGTCGGCGAGTCGATCGAACTGCGCCTGGTTGCGGGGGTAGACCGACGGCTGCCGGCGCAGCAGTTCGGTGGAGCACATCACCGGGTGGCTGCGGCCGACGCCCCGCGGGTCGAACCCGACGATGTCGAACCTCTTCTGGATGTCCGAGCTGAAGTGGGACCTGGCGTCGTCCACGGCGAAGTCCACACCCGAAGCGCCCGGTCCACCGGGGTTGACCAGCAGCACGCCGACCCGGCGAGCCGGATCGGTCGCCATGCGGCGGGCCACCGCTAGCTCGAACGTATCGCCCGACGGGCGGTCCCAGTCAACCGGCAGGCGCAGCGTCCCGCACTCCGCCGTGGCGTCCTTCGGACATGGCCGCCAGTCGATGGCCTGCTGCTTGGCCGACCTCGTGTCGGGAGGCTCGGCTTGCGCCGCCGCCACGCTCGCCGTGGACGCTGCGGTGAGCGATCCGGCGAGTAATCCGGCGGCGAGCACTGCGGTGAGTGCTCTGATGAGTGGGTGCATGAAGCCCCTTCCAAGGGTCCTGTGAACGGATCACGGGAATGCCCGCATGATCGAACGTGGCAGTGATCCACTCGGAGTCACAACCGCTCGGGACAGGAATCAGGGAAGACACCGGGGCGTGGCCGGGGTCCCCTGAGGGAGATGCCTCAGGGGATGTCGACCGACCCCTGAGACTGCCCCGGACCTGGTACGGCTCCGCGCAAGCCACGGATCACGCCATCTGGCGCCGCACCAGCTCGTGCAGCCGCCCGTGCTTGTCCGCCAGCAGCTGTGCGGGCGGGCCCTGCTGGGCGACCTTGCCGTCCTCCATCACGATCACGCGGTCGGCGTCCAGCACCGTGGACAGGCGGTGCGCGATGACGATGCGGGTGGCGTTGAGGGCCCTGGTGCTCTCGATGACCGTGCGCTGCGTCTCGTTGTCGAGGGCGCTGGTCGCCTCGTCGAAGAAGAGGATGCGCGGACGGCGGATCAGCGCCTGGGCGATCATCAGGCGCTGCCGCTGCCCGCCGGAGATCGCGCCGCTGCCCGACACGATGGTGTGCAGCCCCATCGGCATCCGCTTGATGTCCTCCGCGAGCCCCGCCATCTCGGCCGCCGCCATCGCCTCCTCCGGCGTGTACGGCTCCGTACCGCAGATGACGTCCAGGATGGACCCGGTGAACGGCTGGGCGTGCTGGAGGACGACCCCGCACTGCCGTCGTACGGCCGACTGGTCGAGCGCCGCCAGGTCCTGACCGTCGTACAGCACACTGCCCGAGACCGGCTTGTCGAAGCCGATCAGCAGCCTGAGCAGCGTCGACTTGCCGCAACCACTGGGGCCGACGATCGCCACGAACTCGCCCGACCGCACGTCGAACGAGACGTCGTCGAGGACGAGCGGACCGTCGTCGGAGTACCGGAAGGACAGACGGCGCGCCTCCATCGAACCGGTCAGCGGACCCGGCCGGGTGCTCGCCGTGCGCACCTCGGGCGTGGCCTCCAACACCGGCTTGATCTCCTCGAAAAGCGGCAGCGCGGCCACCGCCGAGACGAACGCGCCGGTCAGCTGGGTGACCGACGTCAGCAGCATCGTCACCGAGGTGCTGAAGGTGAGGAACGCCGCCGCCGACATCGAGCCGCGCGCCGGACCGGCGAGCAGCATGAACATCAGCAGCGTGCACAGCGGCAGATACACCGCACCCAGCACCGTGGTGAGGTTCTTGATCCGCCCCACCTTCTGCTGGAGCTCACGACTGCGCGCGAACTGGTCCGCCCAGGCGGCGTACGCGTAGTTCTCGGCCGCCGCGACCCGCAGCTTCGGCAGCCCGCGCAGCGTCTGGAACGCCTGGTTGTTCAGCTTGTTGCTCAGCACCACCAGCCGCCGCTGCCAGCGCACCTGCCACAGTCCGAGCCCCAGGAACACCGCGGCGATGACGACGAGCATGCCGATCGCCGCCAGCGCCATCGGCACGCTGTACCAGAACAGCAGGGACAGGTTCATCGCGCCCACGGTCACCGACTGGGCGACGACCGGGCCGACCCCGGCCATCAGACGGCGGATCGAGCTGATGCCCATGGCCTGGCTCGCCAGTTCGCCGGTCGAGCGCTCGGTGAAGAACTTGGTCGGCAGGCGCAGCAGCCGGTCCCACAGGGCCGGTTGGAGCGTCGCCTCGATACGGCCTTCCAGACGCAGGATCGTCAGGTTCTGCAACAGCATGAACGCCGCTGCCACGACACTGCTGACCATCACGGCCAGGCAGAACTGCACGATCAGGGCGGTCTGCGCCTTGGGCACGAACTCGCCGAGCACCTTGCCCGTCGCGATCGGCACCAGCGCGCCGATCGCGACCGTCACCAGTCCACTGATCATGAGGTTCGTGAGGTCGCCGCCCGTGCCCCGCATGCTGAACCGCAGCAGCCGCAGCGGGCTCAACGCGCGATCGGGCAGCGGCCGGTAGAACATCACCGCACGCGGCTCGAACTCCTCCGCGTTTGCCTTCTCGATCGGCGTCTCGCGGCCGGTCGCCGGATGCACGGCGACATAGCCACTGCGCCGCCACAGCAGCGCCACCGGCGCACCCGACAGCGCCCGGTGACCCACCAGCGGCCCCACGTTGTCCCGCCACCAGTGTCCGTCCAGCCGTACGGCCCGGGTGCGCACGCGCGACGCGATGGCCACGCGCTCGACCGGGTCGAGCCGGTCGCTCTCGGTGCCGCTCTGCGCGGGCTCGGCCAGCGTGATCCCGGCCGCCTGGGCGACCAGCTTGCAGGCCGCGTGACTGGCGTCCGCGTCGGCGGCCGTCGTGCGCTTGTCGCTGCGTTTGCCGATGGACGCCAGCAGCGTCCGGTCGGCCTGGACGCGCACCGCCTCGCCGGCCTTGATGCCCTCCGCCGTGCGCGACTCGTGGGTGCGCTCCAGCTGCTCGATCCAGCGGTCCAGCGTGGTCAGCAGGCGGTACTGCTGGTCGACCATGGACTGCCAGACCGCCGGGTCCATCAGCAGATCGGCGGCGGCCTCGGCACCGTACAGCGAGCCGTACTGCACACTGCCCGGCGGCACCTGCATCCAGAAGACGTCGTCGTCGGTGACCTCGGCCGCCCGTTCGGTGGCCATGGGTGCCTGGAAGAGGACGGTGAGGCTGCGGCCGACGCCGAGGGCGAGGGCGTACTCCAGCGGGCTCGTCTGCGGCGGGACGTACTGCGGGTTGCCGTACTCGTCGTAGGACCAGGTCTGCGTGTTCGCGGGCTGGTACAGCTCGCGCAGCCCGATGCGGTGCACCACGCAGTCCCTGAGCGGGCGGGCCACCAGCGTGTGCTGCGGTCCCGGGACAGGGCCGAGCAGCAGCGAGCCCGCCTCCAGGCGGCCGAGGTGGTGCCAGTGGCCCTGCTGCCCGGCGTCGACCGCGAACAGATCGACGGCGCCGGACGCGACCAGCCACAGCACCTGCGGCCCTTCGAGGTCGAGTCGGTTGTGCCCGGCGCAGTCGATGCGCGTGCCCATCTGCCCGAGCGCGTTGAGAACGAGGTCTCCCTCGTGGACGGAGGTCATCTCACCGCTCCTTGACCAGTGCCGCGTACGCGCCGCCGCGCGCCACCAAGTCCTCGTGCCGGCCGCGTTCCACGATCGTGCCGTGCTCGAGTACGACGATCTCGTCGCTGTCGCGCACGGTGCTGAGCCGGTGCGCGATCACCACACAGGCACAGCCGCGCTTGCGCAGGTTGTCCATCACGACCAGCTCGGTCTCGGCGTCCAGTGCGCTCGTCACCTCGTCCAGCACCAGGATGCTCGGCCGGCGCACCAGCGCCCGCGCGATCTCCAGACGCTGACGCTGCCCGCCGGAGAAGTTGCGGCCGTCCTGCTCCACCCTGCTCTGGATGCCGCCCGGGCGGCGCATCACCATGTCGTACAGCGCCGCGTCGCGCAGCGCGTCCACCACCGCCTCGTCGGGGATCGACGGGTCCCACAGCGCCACGTTGTCGCGGACGGTGCCCTCGAACAGGAAGACCTCCTGGTCGACGAAGGAGACGGAGGCCGCGAGGGCGCCGCGCGGGATGTCCTCGATGCGCTGGTCGTCGATGCGGATGACGCCCTCCCACGGGGCGTACAGACCCGAGATGAGTCGGGACACCGTGGACTTGCCGCTGCCGGAGCCGCCGACCAGGGCCACCTGCCGGCCGGGGCCGACGGTCAGGTCGAAGCCGGTGAGCAGGGGCTTGTCGAGCGGGCTGTAGCCGAAGGAGATGTTCTGCAGCTCGACGTGGCCCTGCAGCCGGCGCGTCGAGTCGCCCGCGCCGGGGCGGCCGTAGAGCGGGTCCGCCTCGAAGTTCTCCACGTCCTTCAGCCGGGCCACGTCGGCGGCGAAGTCCTGGATGCGGCCCGCGACGCCGTTCAGGCGGGTGATCGGGGCGGTGAAGCGGGTGACCAGGGCCTGGAAGGCGACCAGCAGGCCGACGGATATGCCCCCCTCGATAGCGCGCATGCCGCCGATCCAGAGGATGAGCGCGCTGTTGAGCGTGGCGAGCGTCGGCGCGACCACGCCCAGCCAGGCGCTCGGCACGCCGAGGCGCTGCTGCTCCTCCAGCGTGGTGGCGTGCTGTCCGGCCCACTTGCGGAAGTAGCCGTCCTCGCCGCCGGTCGCCTTCATCGTCTCGATCAGCTGAAGGCCGGTGTAGGCGGTGTTGGTGAGCCGGGCGCTGTCCGCGCGCAGCTTCGCCGTACGGGTCGCGCGCAGGCGGATCACGACGCGCATGGCGACGACGTTCAGCAGGGCCACGCCGATGCCGACGAAGGTGAGCTGGGGGTCGTAGGTGTAGAGGAGGAACGCGTAGAGGACGACGACCACCGCGTCCACGCCCGCCGCCGCGAGGTCGCGGGCCAGCGTCTCGGACACCGCGTCGTTCGACTGGAGCCGCTGCACCAGGTCGGCCGGGCTGCGCTGGGAGAAGAACGTCACCGGCAGCCGCAGCAGATGGCGCAGGAAGCGGGCACTGGAGAGGGTGGACGAGATGATCCGGCCGCGCAGCAGGTTCGTCTGCTGCAGCCAGGTCAGCACCACGGTGAGCGCGACACAGGTCCCCATCGACGCGAACAGCACGCCCAGCAGGGAGGTCTGGCCGCCGATGAGGAACATGTCGATGTAGGTGCGGCTCAGCGCGGGCACCGCCGCGCCGACCACCACCAGGAGGAGGCTCGCCAGCACCGCGGCGGGCATCGTGCCCGCGGTGCCGCGCAGCCGGGCCGGCATCGCGCCGAGCACGCCCGGCTTGCGCCCGCCCTTGGCGAAGTCCTCGCCGGGCTCCATGACCAGGACGACGCCGGTGAAGCTGCCGTCGAAGTCCTCCATGGGCACGAAGCGGCGGCCCTTGGCGGGGTCGTTGATGTAGACGCCCCGGCGGCCGAACCGGCGGCCCATGCCGTCGTAGACGACGTAGTGGTTGAACTCCCAGAACAGGACGGCCGGCGTCTTCACCTCGGCGAGAGCGGCCGTGTCCATCTGCATGCCCTTGGCCGTGAGGCCGTAGCTGCGGGCGGCCTTCAGGAGGTTGCTGGCGCGCGAGCCGTCGCGGGAGACGCCGCACGCTATGCGCAGTTCCTCCAGCGGGACATGGCGGCCGTAGTGGCCCAGCACCATCGCGAGGGAGGCGGCGCCGCACTCCACGGCCTCCATCTGGAGCACGGTGGGTGTGCGGACGGTCTTCGACCTGCCCTTGGGCACGGGGCGCTTCGGCGGTGCGGCGCGGCGCCTGCTGCGCGTCTCCTGCGCGGCGCTCATGGCAGCAGCCAATCGACGGGACGCTCGTCGGCCAGCCGGATGGAGGCCTCGGCCATGGTCATGGAGGTGAGGGAGAACGGCGGCCCGTCCGCGGACGACCACTTGTAGCCGCTCTCGGTGCTCGACTTCGCGTCCAGCTTCACCAGTACGGCGACCGGCCTGCCGTCCTTGGTGAACTGCTCGCCGAGCTGGGTGTCCCCGAGGAACGCGGCGATCTGCTGCGCCGACTGCACGGAGCGGTCCACCGACTTCACATGGCCGCGCAGGACGCCGTACTCCTGGGTGGGCACCGACTGGACGGTCAGGTCCACGGCGGCCTTGTCGGGGATGGACGCCGCGTTCTCGGCGGGGACGTACACCGTCGCGTACAGCGGGTCCTTGGTGTCGGCGACCTTCTCCACGGCGGCGACGTTCGCGCCGGTCTGGATGATCTGCCCGATGGTGGCGGCGAGCCCGGTGACCCGGCCCGCGGCGACCGTACGGACGACCGTCTCGCCCTCGGCGGTACGGACCTTCAGTACGGGGGACTTGGCGGGCAGCTGCTGGCCCTGCTTGGCGAGGACCGAGGTGACCTGGCCGGCGACCGGGCTCTGCAGGATGTAGCTGCCCTGCCCGTGGGTGAGGATGGCGGGCGCACCGACGGTGGAGGCGACCGAGCCCGTCACCGCCCACACGGACGCGGCGGCCATGACGACCACCGTCACAAAGAGGACCAGCCAGCCCTGGGGGCGGGCGAAGCGCACCGGAAGGTCCAGCTCCTCCGGTGACTGGAGCTTGGCGAGGGCCTGTTGGCGGAACTGCACGGAACTTTCCCTCACCTGAGGATGAGTGGAGACCGGCGCGTGGGGGCCGGTCGTGATGCGGACGGTGCCCAGTTGTTTTCAGGCACCCAAGAGCCCCGGAGCCGGGGAATGGCTCCGGGACTCAGTGGTATGAGAGGTGCGATCAGAGACCGGCAACCAGGCCCGAGACCGGGGCGGTGTTCAGGCCGGTGACACCCTCCACGGTGCCGACGACCGTGTCGACCAGGCCGGAGACCGGGGCGATGCCGTTGACAGCGTCGAGGGCACCGTTCACGGCGTTGACCTGCAGGCCGCCGGAGACGTTGTCGAGCTCGGCGTCGGAGATCTCGACGGTCGCAACCTGGGGGGTGGAGTTCATGATGGAACTTCCCTTCCTAATGGATATCTCACAAGGGGGAGCGGCCCCCTCTGGGGACAGATGACGGCCGCGACCGCAGGCATCCGGCGCCCGTTTCCGGGAGCCGTACACGACCCCTGCGGTGCGATGGATCAAAGCACGCTGCGGGTACGGGCTTCCAATCAAACTTCGGCCTCACCAGGGCACTTTGATCTCAGCGGCATCGATCGGTGCAGAAGTGCCCACGTCTTGTAGGCGACTTCTTCACATGCGTCACAGCATCGGCTCGGACGAGCTGTTGCATCGCCTCACAGGCGGGCGGTGAAGGTCGCGGCGAATGCGACACTCCGGCCTCAAGGGGGTGACCGCCGGTAGCACCCCTGTGCAGAACCTCGGCCCACGGTGACTTCGTTGAGTATTGAATGTGTAGATTCGCTGAAGCATGGATTCCGGTCCACTTTCTCAACTGACCGTTACTGATCGGTAGCGGATCGTGTCGGCTCGTGTCGGCTCGGGTCAGCCCAGAAGCGCGTAGACCGTGCTCGCCCGGGCCGCGATTTCTCCCGACCCCTCGTCGGTCATCGCGATGTCGGCAAACGCCATGCGCCGGCCCAGCTTGGTGACGACGGCTTCGATCAGGACATCCGCACCGATCACGGCGCGCTGAAAGGACGTCGACTGCTGCACCGTCGTCATCGGTACGTACGACCCGCGCGCCGCCGACACGGCGATCACGGTGGCGGTGTCGGCGGCGGCCATCAGCGCCTGCCCCGACAGGGCGCCGCCCTCCCGGGCCAGCCCGTCCGACCAGGGCATGCGCAGGATCGCGCGGTGGCCCTCCACCGCCTCGACCGACAGGCCCAAGTCGAGGACCCAGGGGGCGAAGTTGGCGGAGAGGATCTTGTCGGCTTCAGCGGTGGTCATCGTCATATGGGGGATTGTTCCGGCCGCCGGACCGACAGGTGCGGTCCTTGGCCGATTCGGTGTTGCGAACGCGACGCGCTGAAACGGAATTGAACGCCCCGGGCGACCCGTGCGTACCAACTGCCAACCAGGCGCCCCGAAAAGCCGCCGCACAAGGCGGCGAAGACCCCGTCCCCCAGGAGGTCGAGAAGTTTGAGTCACAAGCGAATTCCGAAGCGCAAGGCCGCGATAGCAGCGGGCAGCGTGGTGGCGCTCGGAGCGGCCGCGATCCTGCTGCCCAACGCCAACGCGTCGCAGGACGCCGCGACGGACAACGCCGCCGCTCCCAAGACCCTGAAGGCGGCGGACGCGTCGGATCTCGCCTCACAGCTCGCGGGAATGCTGGGCGACGCCTTCGCCGGTTCGTACTACGACGCCGAGAGCCAGCAGCTCGTCGTCAACGTCATCCCCGGCGACAACAACAACGTGATCGTCCAGGCGAAGCGGGCCGGCGCCAAGGTCCGCGAGGTCGAGAACAGCCTGAACGAGCTCGCGTCCGGCGCGCAGACCCTGAAGTCCGAGGCGACCATCCCGGGCACGGCCTGGTCGGTCGACCCCAGAACGAACAAGATCCTCGTCACCGCCGACAGCACCGTCACCGGCGACAACTGGGACCAGCTGGAGTCGACCGTCGACGGCCTCGGTACGGGCATGGCGACCATCAAGAAGTCGGCCGGCACCTTCAAGACGTTCCTCTCCGGCGGCGACGCCATCTTCGCCGGCGGCTCACGCTGCTCCGCGGGCTTCAACGTCACCGCGGGCGACGGCACCCCCGCCTTCCTGACCGCCGGTCACTGCAGCCTCGGTGGCAACGAGTGGTCGGACACCGAGGGCGGCCAGCCGATCGCCACCGTCGACCAGTCCACCTTCCCCGGCGACGGCGACTTCGCGCTCGTGAAGTACGACGACCCGGCGACCGAGGCGCCGAGCGAGGTCAACGTCGGCGACCAGGCCGTCCCGATCAGCCAGGCAGCGGACGCCGAGGTGGGACTCCAGGTCTTCCGGATGGGCAGCACCACCGGGCTGAACGACGGTCAGGTCCTCGGACTCGACGCCACCGTCAACTACCCGGAGGGCACCGTCACCGGGCTCATCCAGACCGACGTCTGCGCCGAGCCCGGCGACAGCGGCGGCTCCCTGTTCACCCAGGACGGGCTGGCGATCGGCCTGACCTCCGGCGGCAGCGGTGACTGCACGGTCGGCGGCGAGACCTTCTTCCAGCCGGTGACCACCGCCCTGGAGGCGGTCGGCGCGACCCTCGGCGGCGACGCCGCGGGCGGCGGCGCGGGTGCCGGTGAAGAGGCCGGCGCCGGTGAAGAGGCCGGTGCGGGCGAGGAAGCGGGCGCGGGCGAGGAAGCCGGTGCCGGTGAAGAGGCCGGTGCGGGTGAGGAAGCCGGTGCGGGTGAGGAAGCCGGTGCGGGCGAGGAGGCCGGAGCCGGTGAAGAGGTCGGCGGCGGCAACGCCGACGGCACGGGCAACGGCCTCGGCGAGATCGTCGGAAACGGCGTCGGGAACTGACGCCCTGACACCGGCGCACGGATCCGAGTGATCCGGACGACAACACGGTCCGGCCCTCCGGCGGGAGGGTCGGACCGCTGTCGTGTCCGGAGCCGCCAGCCGTCAGCCGTCAGCCGTGGCCGTCACCCGCGCGCCCGCAACAGCAGCAGCGCCACGTCGTCGACCCGTTCGTGCCTGGACGCGCTGTGCTGCACGAGCAGATCGGCGAGTTCGTCCAAGGGCAGCTCCCCGGACTCGGTGAGCAACTGGCCGAGCTCGGCGAGCGCGTCCTCGATGTCGATGCCGGGCGACTCGATCAGCCCGTCGGTGTAGAGGACGAGCACACAGCCGGGCGTGAGGTCGACCTCCGTCGTCGGATACGTGGGCGAGCCGTCGATGCCCAGCAGCGGGCCGCCCGCGAGGTCGAGCACCCGCACGCGTCCGTCCGGCCGTCGCAGCAGCGGCGGCGGATGCCCGGCACGGGCCATCACCGCCCGCCCGTGTTCCGGATCGAGACGCAGATACAGACAGCTGGCGAACAGGTCGGAACCGAGGTCGAGCAGCAGCCGGTTGGTGCTGCGCATGACCTCCTCCGGGGCTTGACCGACGGTCGTGTACGCCCGTACGGCGGTGCGGATCTGGCCCATCAGGCCGGCCGCGGTGACGTTGTGCCCCTGCACGTCCCCGATCACCGCAGCCGTCAGCCCGTCCTCCGTCCGCACCAGGTCGTAGAAGTCGCCGCCGATCTCCATGCCCTGGGTGGCGGGCAGATAGCGCGCCGCCGCTTCGATGCCGGGCAGCGTCGGCAGCGAGTGCGGGAGCAGGGCGGCCTGCAGTCCGTGCGCCAGCTGGTGCTTGACGTCGTAGAGCAGGGCGCGCTCCAGCGCCTGCGCGATGAGCCCGCCGAGGCTGGTCAGGACCGCTCGCTCGTCCGCCGGGAAGGGATGCCGCTCCGAGTAGGCGAGCACACACGTGCCCACCGGCCGCCCCGAGGCGATCAGCGGCAGGTACGCCCAGGCCGCGAAGCCGTCGGGCGTCGAGTACCGCGTCGGATACAGGCGCTCCAGCTGCTGCTGGGAGTCGAAGAACGCGGGCACACCGGTGGTCAGCGCGTGCGTGCCCGGGGTCTGCTCGGTCAGCGGCAGACCGTCGAAGCGCTCCACGATCTGCGGATCCGCATAGCCTCGGTGACCGAGCACGTGCAGCCGGCCCGCCCGCGTCCCCAGGACGACCAGCGCCTGGCTGCCGACGGCCGGGACGATCTCGTCCGCGACCAGCTGCACCACGTCCTGCACACCCGCCGCCTCGGTGAGCGCGCCGGACAGGCTCAGCACCTGGGAGATGGTCACGAGCCGGCCCGGCGGGTCGTCCTGTTGCGGCCCACTGCGGCCCATCTCCGCCACCGCGCGGGCCCGGCTGATCCGCACGCTCAGACCGGTCGTGCTCGGATACATACGGAACGACAGCCAGTCGCCGGGCGGGCGCAGCGCCAGGAAGGACGTGGTGTGCTGGCTCATCAGCGCGCCCCGGTAGCGGTCCTCGTACACCGGGTCGTTGAGCCACGGCACCGACGCCCACAGCTGGTTGCCGAGCAGCCGGTTGACCGGGACGCCGATCAGCTCGGCCGCCGCGGGGTTGGCGAAGCTGACCCGGCCGTGCAGATCGAGCGAGCACAGGCCGTACGGCAGCCGTGACACCATGCGCGCCGCCTCCACCGTGCCGAGCGTGCCGGCGGCGCCGCTGAAGGCCGGCCCGGCGACCAGATCGGGCTCCGGCAGCGGCGGAAGGCTCTCTTCCAGGGCGCGTTCCAGCCGCACCGCGAGCCGTCGGCAGGCGGCGGTGAGATGGTCGCGCTCCCGCTCCGACAGCTCCGGGGGGTGTGCGCCGGGCCAGGTCACGAAGATCGCGCCATAGGCGGTGGTCTCGGTGGCCACGGGCAGCGCGGCCAGCGCGAAGGGATAGGGCAGCACGACGGCGATCCGCGGATAGCGGGCCGCCATGTCCTCCTCGCCCTTGACCCAGACGAGCCGCCGCTCACGCACGGCCTCCGCGACCGGGATCGGCGCGCTCAGCCCGACCCGCTCCCAGGGCGCCGCGAACGCCCGGGGCAGGCCGGCCATCACCGCCATCTCCAGCACGGGCTCGTCGGCCGCCAGCAGGTACACCGCACCGGAGTGCGCGTGCACCTCGTCCATCATCGAGGCGAGCGCCAGCGACAGGAGCGGCCGGCCGACCCGGGTCCGCGCGGCGGCCGGCGCCTGGGCGGACGTCTGCCCGTCGGACACGCCGACCACCTCCTCCGCAGGGCCGCGCGACGGGTCCCAGGGCTCAAATCTCCCCCCTCACGGCCCGCCGCGCACGGCGAGCGGCACCCGGTCCTGCCGGACCGTTCGCACCGCGAGAGCCGGGGCCCGTACCCCATGGCCGTGAGCCCATGCCCCCACAGTCGATGCGCGACCCCGGCGTACGGGCGCCTCGCGTGCGCCCCCGCGCACCCTGTTGGCCGGATCTTCGCGCCCGCAGACGGTCATGGACGCCAACAATGGGGCACGCGCTCAACACCATGAGAGCGACGAACGGCGGGGTGGAGGGGCGGCAGTGATCCGGGTCCTTGTGGTGCATGACGTGTGTCTGGTGCGATCGGTGCTGGCGGAGTGGCTGCGCCGAGATCCAGGCCTGGAGGTGTACGACGCCCCGTGGCGCAGCGCGCCGGGTCGGGCGCGCTCCGTCCGACCGGACGTGTGCGCGGTGGATCTGGACTGCACGGACACGTACGGCATACCCCCGCTCGCCGAGCTGCGATTACGGGAGGCGGGCCGGACGCCGCCGCACCTGCTGGTGCTGGCGAGCGCGCACCGGCCGGGACTGCTGAAGCGGGCCCTGGAGGCGGGAGCGCTCGGGTACGTCGACAAGGAGGGTTCGCCGGACCGGCTGGTGCGTGGAATCCGGCGCGTCGCCAAGGGGGAACGTTTCGTCGACGATTCGCTGGGCTTTGCTTTCCTCAAGGCCGCCGAGATGCCGCTGACCCGGCGTGAGCTCAGCGTGCTGTCCCTCGCGGCGGAGGGAGCCTCCGTCGCGGAGATCGCCGGGAGCCTGCACCTGTCCCACGGGACGGTGCGCAACTACATGGCGGCCATCACCCGCAAGACCGGGGCCCGCAACCGCATCGACGCGATCCGTATCTCCCAGGGCGAGGGCTGGCTCTGAACCACTACCGCGGCACGGGCGTCCAGCCGCCGACGAGTTCGCGATAGCGGGCCGAGTGCCGTACGAGCTCGTCGTGTGTCCCGTACGCCGTGTCGCGGCCGTCCATCATCAGGACGCGGTCGGCACGGCGGGCCGAGCTGATGCGGTGCGCGACGACGACCAGCGTGCCACCGGGGCGGGCCGCGAACGCTTGCTCCGCGCGTTCCTCGGCCCGCGCATCGAGGTGACAGGTGGCCTCGTCGAGGAGCGCGAGCGGGGCGTACGACAGGTGGGCCCGGGTCAGCGCGATCAGCTGCCGCTCGCCCGCGGACAGCGCCCCGGGATCCACCCGGCCCTCCGGCCCGCCCAGCGCGTCGAGCAGCGGCGCCAGCCCGACCGCCTCGGCGGCGGCGAGCAGCTCCGCGTCGGAGACCGGGTCCGGCCGCAGCAGGCCGAGGTTCTCGGCGAGGGTGCCGGTGAACACGTACGCCTCCTGCGGAATGAGCACCCGCCGCGCGGCCGCACCCGGCCCCGGCACCACCTCCCCGCACACCCGGACGGTGCCGCACCGGGGCTCCAGCAGCCCGGCCACCAGCGCCGTCAGCGTGGACTTCCCGATCCCGCTCGGCCCGACGACGGCCAGGTGGGAGCCGGCCGGGAGGGTGAGGTCGAGGTCGTCGATCACGGGGAGTGCGGTGGGGCCGTAGGCGAAGGTGACGGAGGTGAGGGTGAGGGCGGGAGGTGCGGGAGCGGTGGGGTGTGGGAGTTCGGCAATCGGTCGCGGGGAGTCGGCGTGGTCCGGGGATGGTGCGGGTGTGCCGGCGGGAGGCAGGGACGGTGCCGGACCGTCGTCCGGATGAGTGGGTGACGCACCAGGGCCGCCGGCCCTGGGCGGATCGGCCCGGTTGGCCACCGCACCGGTCGCGCCGAGCGTGACTCGGCCGGTCGCCGCTGCGGACGCATCCGGCGGGCTCGGCGCACTGGCCGCGGCTGGCACGCCGAGCCTCCGGGCCTTGTCCGGTCCGCTCTCCTCCGGCACCAACCGCCGTATCACCACCGCCAGTCGTGAGCCGCTCGTGCCCAGGCCGTGGACCAGGTTGTGCAGGGCGGGGAGCAGGGACTGGGTGACGTAGGCGAGGGCGCCGACCAGGGCGCCGGTGGTGACGCCGTGTCGCAGGAGCCAGGGCGCGGCGGCGAGGAGCAGCACGATCGGGAGTTGTCCGCCGAGGGCGAGGGCGGCCACGCGGAGCACACCGAAGCGGGCGAGGGAACGGGCGGCCCGCAGCTCGGCGTCCACCAGGTCCCCGGTATCGGCGGCCATCCGCTTCTGTGCGCCGGCCGCCGTGATGTCGCGCAGCCCGGGGCAGACGGCGCCGAGCCGGTCGGCCAGGGCCTCGTCGGCTGCGAGGAAGACCTCCTGTCTGCGGGCCAGCGGACGCAGCGTCACCGCGAACAGGCCCACCCCCGCGGCCAGCGGCGGCAGCACGACGAGCAGCAGCAGCGGAGCCAGCGAGAACAGGCCGGCCAGCGCGCCGACCGCGGTGAACACGAACGACCGCGACACCATGACCAGCCCCGCGAAGGTGTCCCGCGCGATCTCCACCTGCTGGGTGAGCCCGGACAGCGCCCCGCGGTCCGCCTCCCGCACCCCGCGCTCCACCACCCGGGTCACGAGCCGGTCCCTCAGCGGTTCGACCAGCGCCGCGACCGCCCCGTACACGCGGGCCGTGCCGTACGCGCCGACGACGACCCCGAGACCGGCGACACCGAGCCACCCGAGCCCGACCTCCGTACGGCCCCGGAGGAACCCGTCGTCCAGGGCGCGGGCCGGGGCGTATCCGATGAGGAAGCTCTGTCCCGTCTCCAGCACGGACCACAGGGCGAGCCGTACGAGGACGGGCCATCGTGCCCGCAGGAAGCCCAGAGCGCGCGGGTGGAGGCCACGGGTCACGCCGGTTCCTCCCCGGTGAATGCCTCCCGGTACTCCGCGATGTTCCACAGCTCCTCGTGCCGCCCGACCGCGCGCACCCGCCCGCCGTCCAGCCAGGCCACCGCGTCGGCCCTGGCCGCCGTCGCCGCACGGTGGGCGACCAGCAGGCGGGTGGCGGACGAGCCGCCGGTCAGGGCCTCGGTGATGCGGGCCTCCGTCACGGTGTCGAGGCTGGACAGCGCGTCGTCGAGGATCAGCAGGCGGCCGTCGTGGGCGAATGCCCGGGCGAGTCCGAGGCGTTGGGACTCGCCGCCGGAGCGCGGGGCGTCGGCAAGTGCGGTGCCGTAGCCGTGGGGCAGGCGGCGGATGAAGTCGTCCGCGTGTGCCGTGCGGGCAGCCTCCCGGACGCGGGCGGGGGAGGGGTCCGGCAGACCCAGGCCGATCGCGTCCTCGACGGTGCCGCCCAGCAGGGCGGGGCGTTCGAAGGCGTAGGCGACGGCGCGGCGCAGGTCGTCGTGGGTCAGCTCGGTCAGCGGCACTTCGTCGAGCAGGACCTCGCCGTCGTCCGGGTCGGCCAGGCGCCCGGCGAGCGCGGCGAGCAGGGACTTGCCCGCTCCGGAACGCCCGACCACGGCCACGGTGGTCCCGCCGGGGACGACCAGGTCGATCCCGTCCAGCACGGCGTGTCCGCCGCGCCGGGCGGTCACGCCGCGCAGCTCCAGGCGGCCGGGGCCGGGAGGCAGCCGGCGCCCGCCATGGGCGGGGGCCGGCTCGGCGACGACCTCACCGAGGCGTCCGGCCGCCGCACGGGCGCGGGCCAGACTCGCGAGCTGGGCGACCAGCACGCCGACACCGGTCGCCAGCACCGCGTAACGGGACGCGGCGAGCATCTCGCCGACGGACAGCCGGTGCCGGGTGAGCAGGACGCCGGCGACGGCTATGACACCGAGCTGCAGCAGCGGGGCCACGGTGACGGCCTGGGCGGCAGCCCGCCCCTGCACCCGCCACATCCGGTGCCCGGCGCGGGAGAGTTCGGGCAGCGGCCGCAGGATCCGCGCCGTCTCCCGGTCCGTCGCACCCGCCGCGCGGATGGTGCGCCGGCCGTCGACGGCCTCGGCGAGCGCGGCGGCGATCCGGCCCTGTTCCTGCTGGTAACGGGCCACACAGCGGGAGGTGTCACGGGCGAAGGTCCGCAGCAGGGCGGCCAGTACCGGCGCCCCGGCGAGGAACACGGCCGCGAGCCACAGGTCGATCAGGCCGAGAGCGACGATGCCCCCGACCGGTCCGGCGAGCGCGGCGAGCAGTGCGGCTCGGGCGGCCGGTGCCGTGCCGGCCTGCGCGGCGTTGCCGACGAGCCGTGCGACCAGGTCGCCGGCCCCGAAGCGGGCGGTGGCCCGCGGGCCCACGGCCAGGACGTGCCCGGTCAGCCGCCGCCGCAGCCAGGCGGCCGTCCGGGCGTCGACGGTGCCGACCAGGACGCTCTGGCATCCGTCGAGCAGGGCGAGCAGCAGCACCAGTCCGGCGCAGCACAGCACCCAGCCCGTCGCCGGTGCCCGGGCCAGCAGGAGATCCAGGGTCCGCCCGAGCGCGGCGGGCAGCAGCAGCCCGGCCCCGGTCGCGGCCGTCGCCACCAGGCACAAGGCCGCCGTACGGGCCCCGCTGTGCCGGGTGGCCGCATGCAGCAGCGCGCGGGAAGCGTCGTCGGCAGGAGTCGTCGTGCGCCTCATACGGCTGCGGCCTCGCTCCCTCGTCCGGGCAAGGGCCCCGGGCGGCCCTCCCGTGAAGGAGGGAGACCGCCCGGGGCCGCGGTTGCGCGATGTCCGTCAGAGACAGAGCGTGATGCTGGCCTGGCTGGCGCACAGGAGGAGGCTGGCCACGCTGCCGCCGCCGGTGTACTCCTCGGTCTCCATCGTCTGCAGGTCGAGCAGTGCCATGTCGGGTCCTCTCATTGGTGGGGACGGGGTTGTGTCACGACTCCTTCAGGTGGCGGAGCCGCGTTCCGGGTGCCGCGTCGGCGGCGGGAGGAAGGGCAGGTGGGCCGGGGTGGTGCCGGCCGCGTCGGCGCCGAGGGCGGCTCCGAGCGCGAGCAGACAGCCGGCCGTTCCGGTGCCCAGGTCCATGGAGAGCCGCATCATCTGGTGTCCGGGGAAGGCCAGTTGGCCCTGGTAGGACATCGCGTACCAGCCGAGCCCGGCGATCTGCCCGGCCAGCCGGTCCGCGTCCGCGCCCGGTGCCGTCGTGCGGCTGAGGTGCAGGATCATCCCGGCACGCCCCTGGAAGAGGCCGGGCTGAGCGTAGAAACGTGAGGTGGCGGCGGTGAGGATGCCGGCGCGGGCCCGCTCGAACGCGTCCGTGCCGACGCCGGAGTCCCGATCGGACCGTCCGGTCCCGCCACCGGTGGCGGCGGCATGCAGGAGGTAGTCGTCGACGACCATCCCCACCCCGACGCTCCCGTCGCCCAGATACGGCATCGTCCGCCAGCCCTCGTCGACCTCCAGCGAGCCGCCCTTCTGCTCCACGCAGCACGCCAGGTCCTGACGCAGCGCCTCACCGGCCGCGTCCAGCAGCCGCCGGTCGCCGGTCCGTTCGTACTGGCGCAGCAGGAACAGCGCGGGTCCGCTCGCGCCCCGCAGCAGTCCGGCGCGCGGCCGGGCCCCGGACGGGGGCGGTGCGGTCAGCCGCTGTACGAGGATGTCCGCGGCCTCCGCCGCCCGCTCGCGCAGCTCCGGCTCGCCGGTGGTGTCGGCGAGCCCGCCGAGGACCAGCCCCAGCCCGGCCAGTCCGCCGCGCAGGTCGGAGGACAGGCGCTGCCACCTCTCGCGCAGGACCGTGTCGATCAGGTCGAGGGCACGCTGCCGGTGGCCCAGCAGGTCGAGGACGTGGGCCACGCCCGCGAGACCGTCGTACAGGCCCAGCGGAGTGCCGACCGGTGGCGGGTCGGTGCGGTCCAGCAGCCAGCGTTCACCCTCGTCGTAGCGTTCGGCGCCGGTCGCGGCCAGGGCGTACAGCACGCCGGCCGCACCATGGGCGAGGCCCAGCCCGCCGCCGTCGGAGAACTGGCCGACGTCGCCGGGGAAGAGCCGGTCCTCGCGCTCCGGGGTGGCCGAGGCGAGCAGCGCCTTGACCATGGAGTCGCGGCTGTAGGGCCAGTCGCCGGGTTCCACGAAGGACGCGGAGCGGGCGCGGGCCGTGTGCGCGGCACGCTCGGGACCGGACACGTCCCGGCAGATCTCGGCGACCGCCTCGTCCAGGAACTCCCGCGGCACGTCCGGGAACTGCCCCGCGATCACGTCCGCCAGGTGCGCCGCCTTGTCGCGGTCCACCACGAACAACGAGGTGATCGGCAGGAACATGGCCAGCCTCAGGCAGGCCAGCGCATAGCGGTCGACGTCCGCGCCCCTGCGGTCGGCCGGGGCCAGGAAACCGGGGTGGGCGACGACCTGGCGGCCGTTCTCGCCGACCGGGGCCGCCGCCTCGAAGTCGAGCAGGGACACCGACTCGTCGTCGGGGGCGACCATGATGTTGAAGACGTGCAGGTCGTTGAAGACGATCCCGCGCGCGTGCACCGTCTCCACCGCCCGCTCCACGGCGCGGTGGATGCGCAGGGCCCAGGCCGTGTAGTCGGCCACGGCGCCCGGATCGGGGTCCGGGCCGATCAGCGGGTGCCGTTCGGCGAAGAAGGAGTTGAGGGGGCGCCCCTCCACGAAGTCCATGACCAGGAAGCGGTGGTCGCCGAGCAGGAACCAGTCGCGCACCTCGGGCACCACACCGGTCCCCGCCAGCTGCTCGAGCGCGTGCCGCTCCCGCTCCAGCCGGGTCACGGCGTCCGCGCCGTCCGCGGCGAGACCCGCGTGCGGCCGGCCCTCCTTGAGGACCACCTTGCGTCCGTCCCGGGTGTCGGTGCCCGTGTACACCCCGCCGCCGTTGGAGAAGTGCAGCGCCTTCTCGATGCGGTACGGCAACTCGCCGACCGTCGTCGTGTTGCGGGCCGCCAGCTGCGGCGCGAGGAACTCGGGAAGTGTCACCCACTCCGGCACCTGGAAGGACGGCGCCCGCCGGTCCGGCACCAACCGGCCTTCCCCGTCCCGCACCGCCGGCACCAGCGAACCGCGGTCGTCGACGACGAAGAGGCGCGCGAAGGCGCCGTAGCGGACGTACAGCGGACCGTCGTCCCACCGCAGATCGGTGAGGATGTACGGTCCCTCGAACCCCTCCAGCAGCCGGCCCAACTCGCGCAGCACCGTGTGGAGCTGCTGCTCGTCGGCCGGGTAGACGGTGACGAACTTGCCGCTGGAGTCGCGGCCCGCGTACTTGGCGTTGCGCAGATGCAGCAGCTGCGGGCCGGGCACGAACTTGAACGGGATGCCCCTCGGCACGCAGTAGTCCCGGACGATCCGCGCGATCTGCTCCGCGTTCGCCAGGGTGGCCGAGGCATGGATCTTCCAGCCCTGCGCCGGGCCCGGCAGCGGGGCGCCGTCCGGGCCGAGCGGCGTCAGCGTCAGCCAGTCGCCGATCCGTGCCGCCGTCCAGCCGTCGGGGACCTCGTCCCGCGCTGCCCCGTACAGACGCGCGGCGCCCTGCGTGCCCGCCGACAGCCGGTCCGGCGTCTCGTAGAAGTGCCTGTCGGCGAGCGCGTACACCTCGTAGCGCTTGTCCATGCGTCCCCCTCACTGGTCCGGCACCGAGACTTCCAGCGAGGCAACGGCTACGGACAGTCATGACTGTCACGAGATCGCCGTGCGGAACGCATGCGTAAAGACATGTTCGGGCCCTTTCGAGCACCGGAACCCCGCCCGCTCCACGGAACGCGCCACAGGGGCTGCGCAGGTGTCTGATAAGCGCTGTAATGGCGAACGTGGTCGGTGAGGGCGTCGCGGAACGCGGAACGAGAAGGCTGCGTGCCGAAGTTGCCCTCAAGACGGTCGCCGCCGACCCGGACTCACCGGACCGACTGCGGCGCGTGCTCGAACAGGCCCTCGTCTTCGGCGGAGCGACACTCGCCGCCGTGTACGCACCGGGCGAGGACGAGGACCTGCTGTGCCTGGTCGAGTCCGCCGGTGTGCCGAGGACCTTCTACGGGCTGCGCGACAGCTACCCGCGCTCCGGCCGGTCCGCGGTGGCCGGCGCGCTGCGCACCGGAGACGCACGGTGGCTCGGCCCGGCGGAACTGGCCGCGCGGACGGAGTCCCGACGTGCATCCGGTCCTGACTTCTTCCTGGCGGCCCTGCCGACCCGCGGCGACGAGGGCGACGGGTGTCTGCTGGCCGTGAGCGAGCGCCCCGGCGGCTTCGACTCCGACGACCGGGAGTGCCTGGAGCTGATCGCCGAGGCCGTCGCCTTCCCCGCCCTGCCCGCGGCAACGGACGGGGGCGAGCTGCCGGCCAACGCGTTCAGCCTCGCCATGGACACCGGTCGCGTCGAGGTCGGCGACGACATCCTGGCGCTGTTCGGTCTCGGCCCGGACGACTTCGACGGCAAGGTCGAGACCCTGCTGGGCCTGACCGTGCCGGAGGACCTGCCGTCGCTGATGTCGGTCGTCGAGGCCGATCACACCGCGCTCGGCGACCGCGACCTGGAGTTCCGGGTCCTTCAGCCCACCGGCCCGCCCAGATGGCTCAGGCTGCGCGGCCGCCTGCTGCCCGGCGGTGAGGGACTCCCGGCCCGCATCGTCGGCACCGTGGCCGACGCCTCCACCCTGCGCGCCGAGGTCACCGACGTGGCCCGGGTCCAGCGCCTCGCCGCCGCGCTCGCCACCGCAGGCACCGTGCGCGACGTCAGCCACGCCGTCGTCACGGCCCTGCGCAAGCCGCTGCGCGCCGACCGCATCGCCCTCGCCGAGCTGGAGAGCGACCGCCTCGTCGTCACCGTCCTCGACCCGCCCGACCCCGAGTCCTGGCCGGAGCTGTGGCGCGTGGAGTGGCGTACCGAATGGCCGGACGCGCCGGTGCGCGCCATGCCCACCCTCGCCGCCGCCCTGCGCGAGGGCCGCGCCCAGATCTGGCCCGCCGGCAGCCTGCTGGAACCGGCCCTCGCCGACGTCGGCCCCGGCGGTCTGGCCGTCCTGCCGCTGCCCGCCGGGGGCCGGATGGTCGGCGCCTGCCTGATCGGCTGGGACGCCCCGCACGACTTCGGCCCCGACGAGCGTGCCCTGCTCACCGCCTCCGCCGGCCTCGCCGGCCAGGCCCTGCTGCGCGCCCACGCCTTCGACGCCGAGCACGAACTCGTCGGCATGCTCCAGCGCCAGCTGCTGCCGCGCCGCCTGCCCCGGCTGCCCGGCGCGGAGGCCGTCGCCCGGTATCTGCCGACCACCGCCGGACTGGAGGTCGGCGGCGACTGGTACGACGTGATCCCGCTGCCCGACAACCACGTCGCCCTGGTCATCGGCGACGTCCAGGGTCACAGCGCGGCCGCCGCCACCCTCATGGGCCAGATGCGCACCGCGCTGCGCGCCTACGCCGCCGAAGGACACCCCCCGGACGTCGTCGTCGACCACGCCAACCGCCTCCTCATGGACATGGAGACCGACCTCTTCGCCACCTGCTGCTACGTCGACGTCGATCTGGAGGAGGGCTCCGCCTGGTGCGTGCGCGCCGGTCACCCTCCGCCGGTCCTGCGCCACCCGGACGGCAGCACCGAGATCGCCGAGGCGGAGGGCGGCCCGCCGCTCGGCGTGCTGCGGCAGGCCGGCTTCCCGATGAGCCCGCTCGGGCTGCAGCCCGGCACGGTGGTCGCCCTGACCACCGACGGCCTCGTCGAGTCCGCGGACGCCGACATCGACACCGGCATGGCCCGGCTCGCCCGGGACCTCGCCCGCTCCGACCCCGCCCACCTCGGCCTCGTCGCCGACGCCCTGCTCGAGGGCGCCCGCCGCAGCGACGACATCGCGCTGCTTCTGATGCGCTACGACGGCATGGCCGTACGGCCCCTGCGCGAGAGCTGGACCGTCTGGCGCGTCCCGCAAGCCGTCGGCCACGCCCGCCGCTTCACCCGGCGCACCCTGCGCGCCTGGGGGGTGCCGCCGCAGGACATGGACGCCGTTCTGCTCGTCGTCTCCGAACTCGTCACCAACGCCCTCGTGCACACCGACGGCCGGGTCCGCCTCGACCTCACCTTCGTCAACCACCGGTTGCGTGTGTCCGTCGCCGACTCCTCGCCGCGCACGCCGGTCAAACCGACCAGCATCAGCTGGGAGGCCACCGGCGGGCGCGGCATCCTCCTGGTCGAGGCCATGGCGGCGACCTGGGGAACGGTGCCGGTCAGTGGCGGAAAACAGGTGTGGAGCGAGATCGTCCTGGGCGGCTGAGACCGCGCTCCGGTGAACGGTCGATGGCGTGGAAGTTGCGAGCGAGCCAATCCCGGCACCGTCAAATTGGCCGATTCGGGGCTAAGGTGAACCGATGAAGGCTCTCGTGCTGTCCGGTGGCGCCGGTACGCGCCTGAGGCCGATCACGCACACTTCGGCCAAACAGCTCGTGCCGGTTGCGAACAAGGCCGTGCTCTTCTACGGGCTGGAATCCATCGCCGCGGCCGGGATCACCGAGGTCGGTCTGATCGTCGGTGACACCGCCCCGGAGATCCAGGACGCCGTCGGAGACGGCTCCAAATTCGGTCTGGAGATCACCTACATTCCCCAGGAACGGCCCCTGGGGCTGGCCCACGCCGTACTCATCGCCCGTGACTACCTCGGCGACGACGACTTCGTGATGTACCTCGGCGACAACTTCATCGTCGGCGGAATCGCCGGTCTCGTCGACGAGTTCCGCATCAACCGCCCCGACGCCCAGATCCTGCTCACCCGCGTCCAGGACCCCCGCTCCTTCGGTGTCGCCGAACTCGACGACGCGGGCCAGGTCGTCGGCCTGGAGGAGAAACCGGAGCACCCCAAGAGCGATCTCGCCCTGGTCGGCGTCTATCTCTTCACCCCGGTGATCCACGACGCGGTGCGCGCCATCACACCGTCCTGGCGCGGCGAGTTGGAGATCACCCACGCCATCCAGCACCTGATCGACGCCCGCGCCGACGTGCGCTGCACGGTCATCAAGGGCTACTGGAAGGACACCGGGAACGTCGCCGACATGCTGGAGGTGAACCGGACCGTCCTGGAGGGCCTCACGCGCCGCATCGACGGCGATGTCGACGACGCCTCGGAGACCGTCGGACGCGTGGTCGTCGAGGAGGGGGCGCGCATCGTGAACTCGCGCATCGTCGGCCCCGCCGTCGTCGGCGCCGGCACCGTCGTCGAGGACTCCTACGTCGGCCCCTTCACCTCCATCGCGCAGAACTGCCGTATCGGCGACAGCGAGTTGGAGTTCTCCATCGTGCTGCGGGACTCCTCGATCCAGGGGGTGGGCCGGATCGAGTCCTCGCTCATCGGCCGGCACGTCGAGGTCACCCCCGCACCCAGCGTCCCCAGCGCCCACCGACTCGTCCTCGGAGACCACAGCAAGGTGCAGATCCACACATGAACCTTCTCGTCACCGGCGGCGCCGGCTTCATCGGCTCGACCTACGTCCGCACGCTGCTCGCCCGCGACGCACCGGACGCGCCCGAGGCGCCGCGGATCACGGTGCTGGACAAGCTGACGTACGCCGGCACCCTGGACAACCTCGAACTCGACCACCCCCGGCTGGAGTTCGTGCAGTGCGACATCCGGGACGCCGAACTGGTCGACAAGCTGATGGCCGAGGCCGACCAGGTCGTGCACTTCGCCGCCGAGTCCCACGTGGACCGCTCGATCGCCGGCGCCGACGACTTCGTCCTCACCAACGTGGTCGGCACGCAGACCCTACTGGACGCGGCCCTGCGCTACGGCGTCGCACCCTTCGTGCACGTGTCGACGGACGAGGTCTACGGCTCGCTGGAGACCGGCTCCGCCACCGAGACGGACATCCTGCGGCCCAGCTCGCCGTACTCCGCCTCCAAGGCCTCCTCCGACCTGCTCGCGCTCGCCTACCACCGCACCCACGGCCTGGACGTCCGCGTCACCCGCTGCTCGAACAACTACGGCCCGCACCAGTTCCCCGAGAAGGTCGTCCCGCTGTTCATCACCAACCTCCTCGACGGCGAGCGGGTACCCCTGTACGGCGAGGGCCTCAACGTCCGCGACTGGCTGCACGTCGACGACCACTGCGACGGCGTCGACCTCGTCCGCACCGAGGGCCGCCCCGGCGAGGTCTACAACATCGGCGGCGGCACCGAGTTGAGCAACAAGGACCTCACCGCCCTGCTGCTTCGGGCCTGCGGCGCCGACTGGGACCGGGTGGAGCACGTCGAGGACCGCAAGGGCCACGACCTGCGCTACTCCGTCGACTGGACCAAGGCCCGCACCGAACTCGGCTACCGGCCCCGCCACGACTTCGCGTCGGGCCTCACAGGCACCGTCGCCTGGTACCGCGACCACCGCGCCTGGTGGGAACCCCTCAAGCGCCGCGTCGGCGAGGAGCACGGATGAGGTGGCTGGTCACCGGAGCGGGCGGCATGCTCGGCCGCGACCTGGTCGAGGAACTGCGCACCCGCGACGAGCAGGTGACCGGCCTCGACCACCCCGCTCTCGAGATCACCGACCCCGACGCAGTCGACCGTGCCCTCACCGCACACCGCCCCGACGTGGTCGTCAACTGCGCCGCGTACACAGCCGTCGACGACGCCGAACAGGACGAGGAACGCGCCCTGCACGTCAACGGCGACGGCCCGCGCATCCTCGCCCGCGCCTGCGCCGCGTACGGGGCCGGCCTGATTCAGGTCTCCACCGACTACGTCTTCGCCGGAGACGCCCGCACTCCCTACGCCGAGGACGCGGCACCCGAACCCCGCACCGCCTACGGCCGCACCAAACTCGCGGGTGAGCGGGCCGTACTGGACGAACTCCCGGACGCGAGCGCAGTCGTGCGCGTCGCGTGGCTCTACGGCGTCCACGGCCGCAGTTTCGTCCGGACGATGATGGAACTCGAAGCCCGCCGGGACACCGTGGACGTCGTGGACGACCAGCGCGGCCAGCCCACGTGGAGCGCCGACGTCGCCGCGACGATCGCCGACCTCGGCCCGCGCGTCGGCCGTGACATGACCGGCGTCCTGCACGCCACCAACTCGGGCGAGGCCACCTGGTACGACCTGGCCCGCGAGGTGTTCCGGCTCCTCGGCGCCGACCCCGACCGGGTGCGGCCCGTCACCGGCGAGGCCTTCGCCCGGCCCGCGCCCCGCCCCGCGTACAGCGTCCTCGCGCACGGCCGCCGGCAGCGGCTCGGCCTCGCGCGAGCACGTGACTGGCGCACCGCCCTGCACGAAGCACTGCCCCGGATCCGCAAGGAGACCCTTCGTGAAACGCCATGAGTTCCTGCGGGAACTGCACAAGGTCAGCGGCAACCGCAACTACCTGGAGATCGGCGTCAACGACGGCCGCAGTCTCCGGCTCTCCCGCGTGCCCACCATCGCCGTCGACCCCGCTTTCAAGGTCGTCACGGAGATCCGCTGCGACGTCCACCTGGTCAAGGCCACCAGCGACGACTTCTTCGCCCGCGACAACCCGCTCGTCCACCTCAGGGGCGGCCGGCATCCGGTGCGGAACCTGCGCCGCGGCCGCAAGCCGTTCGGGTACTGGCGGCGTACCGTCCTCGACCTGTCGTTCATCGACGGCATGCACCTGTTCGAGTACGCGCTGCGGGACTTCATGAACATCGAGCGGCACTCCGACTGGACCAGCGTGATCGTCTTCGACGACATGCTGCCGCGCAACGTCGACGAAGCCGCACGCGACCGGCACACCGGGGCGTGGACCGGCGACGTGTACAAGATCGCCGAGATCCTCGAGCGCTACCGGCCCGATCTGGTGACCGTTCTGGTCGACACCCAGCCCACCGGGCAGCTCGTCGTCTTCGGGGCCGATCCCCGGAACACGGTGCTGCGGGACCGGTACGACGAGATCGTCGCCGAGTACGAGGTGCCCGATCCGCAGAAGGTGCCCGAGGCCATCCTGGACCGGGCGTCGGCGGTGGCTCCGGAGGCGCTGCTCGGGGCGCGTTTCTGGCGGCCGCTGGCGCGGGCCCGCAGGCTCGGTGTGCGGCGTGGGCGGGCGTGGGTGCCGTTGCGGGCTGAGGTTGCGGGGGTTGCCTCCGGCGACTGAGCGGTAGTGCCGGGTTCTGCAGTCGCATGTCTGCGGGCTCGGCGCGGCTGGTCGCGCAGTTCCCCGCGCCCCTCAGGACGTTGCCGGGCCGCCAGTGCGGAGCCGGGCGTAGTGGGCGGTGCAGTCCTCGTACGACGGGAGCAGGCCCGCCTGCCGTGCCTCCGACAGTGCGGGCGCCTGTGCGTCCTTGGGGGACAGTACCGGTGGGATGTCCTCGGGCCAGGCGATGGCCAGGTCCGGGTCCAGCGGGTTCACCCCGTGTTCGCGCTCGGGGGCGTACCCGGTCGAGCACAGGTAGACCACCGTGGCGTCGTCGGTGAGTGCCATGAAGGCGTGGCCGAGGCCTTCCGCGAGAAACAGGGCGTGCCGGCTGTCGTCGTCGAGGCGCAGAGCCTCCCAGCGGCCGAAGGTGGGGGAGCCGAGGCGGATGTCCACGACCACGTCGAGGACGGCGCCGCGCACACAGGTGACGTACTTGGCCTGACCGGGCGGCACGTCCGAGAAGTGCACGCCCCGCAGTACGCCCCAGCGGGAGACGGAGCAGTTGGCCTGTGCCAGGGACAGGTCGTAGCCGGTTGCCTCGCGGAACTCCGTGCCTCGGTACCACTCGTGGAAACTTCCCCGGTCGTCCGGGAAGACCTTGGGTTCCAGCGCCCAGGCGCCTTCGATGCCGAGCGATCGCATGTCCTCACCTCCTCGTGGCAAGGGCCCGCAGCCGGGCCGTCGTCCGCCCCAGGGCCGTACCGAGCCTGCGTCGTGCCCTGCGGGAGAGACGTCGTAGCGCACCGGGGCGAGGCGCCTGCACCACGTGCACTCCGCCGGCCCCGGAGCGCAGAGCGAAGGGCAGCGGCAGAAAGCGCGGCCCCGGCACGCCGAGCGCCGCCCGCCAAGTCCCCCCTCTCCGCTGGCCGAGCGGCAGCACGGCCGCCAGCAGCGCCCCCGCCTCGTGCGGGGACAGCGTGGCGGGAACCTCGTGGGATGTGCCGGACGCGGTGAGCCGGAGCGTCACCTCGGCGCCGTCGTCGGGGACGTGCAGGGGGAGCTGTGCGCGCAGGCGGTTGCCCGAGAGCGTGACCCCGGCCGGGGCGAGCGCGCCCAGGCCGACGCGGTGGGTCGCGCGGTCGACGTCGAGGGCGAGATGGGCGTGCGGTGACGTCCAGTACGGCAGGACCACATGGCCGTCGGCCACAGCGGCGTACGGCGTGGGGCGGTTGCCCCGCGGGGCCGGGCCCAGGCGGCACTCCTTGGTCCAGCCGCCCAGCTTGACGCGGACGAGGGCGTCCCACAGGCCGTCGCGGGTGAGGCCGGCGGGGTCCACGGCGGCGGTCGCCCGCAGGACCAGCCGGACCCGGCCGTCGTCGCCGGCCGGCACCTCCTCCCGGGTGAACTGCACCGGCTGGAAGTACTGGGCGGCACTGGCACGCTCGCGCACCAGCAGGTCCGCCGTGGCCTTGTCGAACCGGTCGACGGTGTCGGCGCCCACCCATGCGACGGCCGCGGCCAGGTCCCCGGGCGGGCCGTCGAGAGGCGTACGGGCCGTCGCGGCGGCGAAGGTCATCGGCTCACCGGCGGACGCGAACTCGGCGGTGAAGGCGACCCGCAGCGTGCCGTTCTCCCACGCCACGCGCTCGGGGACGGCCGTGAGGGCGATGCCGGCCTCCCATGCGGCGAAGGCCTCGACGTCGTCGTACCGATCCGCGGCGATCAGCGCGGCGACGACCTGCTGCGTCGGCTGCAGCCCGGCCGCGACACCGGGACCGAAGCGCTCCACGACGACCTGGTGGATCTCCTCGAACAGGTCCCGGCGATAGTCCGCCGGCAGGGCGAGCATCCGCCGGGCGCGCATCCGCTCGACCATCTCCACCCGCAGCCAGCGCCGGAAGAGCCGGTCGCGCAGCGGCCCCGGCTCGGTGTACCGCTCGACGACGTCCAGGGCCTCGCGGAGGTTCTTGAAGTAGCCGCCCGGGTCGAAGCGCTGGAAGCCGGCGTTCGAGGCGTCGTCCCGTCGGACGTGGTAGTAGCAGACGTAGTCGCTGAGCACCGAGACGTTGCTCGCCCGCAGAAAGGCCTCGGTGACGAAGACGTGGTCCTCCAGCCGCCGCCTGCCCTCGGGGAAACGCAGGCCGATGTCGTCGAGGAAGGCGCGGCGGAACATCTTGTGCGGGGTGAGGCTGTCGATCAGCGGCGCGTTCTCGACGGTGGCGCGCGGGTGGTTGCGGCGGAACAGTTCCACCGGCACACCGCGGCCCTTGCCGGCCATCTTGCCGACCACGACATCCGCGCCGTTGGCGACGCCGTAGTCGTACATCCGCTCAAGGGCCTCGTCGCCGACGTAGTCGTCGTTGTCCACGAACATCACGTACTCGCCCCGGGCGGCGGCGATGCCGACGTTGCGGGGCTTGCCGGACCAGCCGGAGTTCTCCTGGTGAACGACGGTCACCCGGGGCTCCGCGGCGGCCAGCGTGTCGAGCCGGGCCGGCGTGTCGTCGGTGGAACCGTCGTCGACGAAGATCACTTCGTACTCGTCCGGAGGCAGCGACTGCCGCAGCAGCGACTTGATGCAGTCCTCGACATAAACCCCCGGGTTGTACACGGGGACGACCACGCTGACCTTGACCGGCATCGGTCTCCGAGCCCCCTAGGGGTCGCTGGGCGTTTGCGTCACATTACGGCGCTCGTGGCCAAATGCTAACCCTGACACCGGGTTTGTCCACCGCTCAACCGTGCCGACCAGGCGCCGGGAACCGGGCCGAAGAGCGTCTGCGCCGCTAGCCTGAGGGGGTGCGCCTGCTGCTGATGTCCGACACCCACCTGCCCAAACGCGCCAAGGCGCTGCCCGCTCCGCTGCTGGCCGAACTCCCGCGCGCCGACGTCGTGTTCCACGCCGGGGACTGGGTCGATTCGGCCACGCTCGACCTGTTGGAGAGCCGCAGCGCCCGACTCATCGGCGTGCACGGCAACAACGACGGACCGGACCTGCGTGCCCGGCTGCCCGAGGTGGCGTACGCCGAGCTGGACGGCCTGCGCTTCGGCGTGGTCCACGAGACCGGCCCCGCCCAGGGGCGTGAGGCGCGCTGCGCGGCCAGGTTCCCCGACCTCGACGTCCTGGTCTTCGGCCACAGCCACATCCCCTGGGACACCACGGCCCCCACCGGTCTGCGCCTGCTCAATCCGGGCTCTCCGACGGATCGCCGCCGCCAGCCCCACTGCACCTACATGACGGCGACCGTGACGGGGGGCGGGCTCGGGGACGTGGAGCTGCACCGGCTGCCGCCGCGCTGAGCTCAAAAAGATCCGGGCCGCTCCGTGTGCAGGGAAGCGGCCCGGGCGCTGCGATGCGCTGTCATGGACCTCCTTCCCGCTCAGAGGCGTTGTTCGGGGGCTCTCAGGCCTCCTTGTGTCGCCACCTACCCCTTCGCGTCCGCCTTACACACCTGATTCCGGGTCGCTCGGGAGTCGGTCGACGCCCGAGTTCACCTGCGACGCGTCCGCCGCCCCCGCAACAGGCGCACCAGTACCAGCACCACCCCGACCGCCGCCACGGCCGCCCCCGCCCGCTTCGCCACCGGCGCTCCGGCCGTGCGGATCAGGTCGAGCGGCTGTTCGACCTCATCCTCGGTAACCAAGGCACTCTGTGCAGGCTCGGTCAGCCGCTCCGACAGACACGTGGCGAACTGCCCGACCAGCCTGTCGCCCACCTCGGCCATCACCCCGCGCCCGAACTGCGCCGGCCGCCCGGTCACGGTGAGATCGGTGTCCACCGACACGGCCGTCCCGTCGTCGCGCTCGCTCAGCGTGCCGGTCATCGTGGCCCGTGCGGTGCCCTGCCCGCGCGTCTCGCGGCCGCTCGCGATCAGCACCATGCGGTGTGCCGTCCCGTCCTGCTCCTCGAAGACCGCGGTGCCCTTGTAGGCCACGGTGATCGGACCCACCTTGACCTTCACCGCACCGGTCACGGTCCTGCCGTCGTACTCCTCGACGCTCGCCCCGGGCATGCAGGGCGCGATGCGCTCGATGTCGAGGAGCGTGCGCCAGGCCTCGTCGACCGGGACGGGGACGGTGAACTCGTGGTGCAGCTCCATGACTTCCTCCAACCGGGTGCTACGACGATGGGTGGATCGCGCCCGCCGTGGCCGTCAGCGGGGCTCCCGTGCCGCCCCACCGCAGGGCGACGATCTCGGCGGCGACGGACACGGCGACCTCCTCGGGCGTACGGGCGCCGAGGTCGAGCCCGACGGGGGAGCGCAGCCGGGCCAACTCGGCCTCGCCGAGCCCGGCTTCGGTCAGCCGCTTCATCCGGTCCTCGTGGGTACGGCGGCTGCCCATCGCGCCGATGTACGCCGCCGGACGGCGCAGCGCCTCCTCCAGCAGCGGCACGTCGAACTTCGGGTCGTGGGTGAGCACGCAGATCACCGTGCGTTCGTCGGTGTCGGTGCCGCTCAGATAGCGGTGCGGCCAGTCCACGACCACCTCGACGCCGGCGGGGAAGCGCTTCGGTGTGGCGAAGACCGGGCGGGCGTCGCACACCGTGACCCGATAGCCGAGGAAGTCGCCGATGCGGGCGACCGAGGCCGCGTAGTCGATCGCGCCGAACACCAGCATCCGCGGCGGCGGTGCGAAGGAGTGCAGGAAGACGGAGACCGCGTCCTCGCGGCGCTCGCCGTGCGGGCCGTAGTGCCTGAGGCCCGTGGCGCCGAGGGCGAGTTCGCCACGCGCGTCGGCGGTGACGGCCACGTCCAGGCCGGGCGCGCCGAGCGTGCCCGCGACGCGGTCCGGCCACACGGCGAGTGTCGCCCCGCGCGGCGCGGGCCCGTCGGTCACCGTCGCCACGGTCACCGGACGCCCCGCCGCGACCGTCTCCGCGACCTCGCCGAAGGACGGATCCGAGGCGGCCGTCATGGGACGTACCAGCAGGGTGATCTCGCCGCCGCAGGTGAGCCCGACCTCGAAGGCGTCCTCGTCGCTGTAGCCGAAGGTCTCCAGCCGCGCCTCGCCGCTCGCCACCACCTCCTGCGCGAGTTCGAAGACGGCCCCCTCGACACAGCCGCCGGACACGCTGCCCACGACCTCGTCGTCGGGGCCCACCGCCATCGCGGCCCCGGGGCCGCGCGGGGCGCTGCGGCTGGTGGCGACCACGGTGGCGAGTCCGAACGGCACCCGGGCCGCGTACCAGGGGCTGATCACCGGGAGAATCTCACGCATCGTCCGCTCCTCTCACCACCGCCGCCAGCCGCTCCAGGGCGGCCAGGCTGTGCCCCTCGACGAAGGCGTCCACGCTCGGCAGGGCGGCCGCCATCCCGGCCGCCAGGGGCGCGTAACCGGGGCGCGCCTTGCGCGGGTTGGCCCAGATCACCCGGTGCGCCAGCCGGTGCAGGCGGCGCATCTGGGCCGCGAGCAGCTCCGGATCGCCACGCTCCCAGCCGTCGGACAGCAAGACCACGATCGCACCGCGCGCCATGCCGCGCTGCCCCCAGCGGTCCAGGAACGCCCGCAGCAGCTCACCCAGCCGGGTACCCCCGCGCCAGTCGGGCACCGCCGCCGCGACCGCCGCCATGGCCAGGTCGGGGTCCCGGTGCGCCAGCTCCCGGGTCACCCGGGTCAGCCGGGTGCCGATCGTGAACACCTCCGTACGGCTGCCTCGGGCGGCTGCGTGCGCGAAGCGCAGGAGCGCGTCCGCATACGGCGACATGGAGCCGCTCACGTCCACGAGCAGCACCACCCGGCGGGGCCGCTCGGTGCGTGCGTGCCGCCGCAGACGCGCGGGCTCCCCGCCGCGCCGCAGCAGCTCCCGCACCGTCCGGTGCGGATCTACCTCGCCGCGCCGGGCCGGACTGCGGCGTGCGGAGCGCCGTGCCGCACCGCGCAACGCGAACGCGGCCAGCAGCCGGCGCACCTGCTCGCGCTCGGCGGCGTCCAGATCGGCGACGTCGCGGTGCCGCAGAACCTCGGCGGCGCTGGCGAGGGAGGCCGCCGGCGGCGCTTCGTGCTCGCGCTCGGCGCGTGTCGCGGTGCCGGTGCCGCCGCTGACGACCAGACGCAGGCGAGGCGGGGGAGGAGCGGACGCCGTACGGCCGGCCCACCCACCGTCACCGAAGTACGCGGCGAACACCCGCTCGTACCGCTCCAGGTCGTCGCGGTCCCCGCACAGCGTCAGCCGCCCCGCCCAGTACACGTCCGCCCGCATCCCCGGGCGCAGGACGTCCACCGCGGACAGGAAGGCGTGCACGCGCTCGGCGTCGGCGTCGACGCCCGCCGCGCGCAGCGCACGCGCGAAGCCGAGGAGCGCGGCGTCCGCGGCGAGTGCCCCGGTCAGGTTCCTCACCGCAGTCACGCCCCTCGTGCCGCGAGCACCGCCGCGAGGTCCAGCCCCCGTGCCCGTTCCGCGTCCTCCCGGTACTTCAGCACCGACCCGAGCGTGGCCACCGCCAGCTCCGCGTCCACCTCGTCCGCACCCAGCGCGTCCAGGGCCTCGGCCCAGTCGATGGTCTCGGCGACACCGGGAGGCTTGAGCAGGTCGTGCCCGCGCAGCTCCTGCACCAGCGCGGTCACCTGCTCGGCAAGGCGGGCCGACACCTCCGGCAACCGCCGCCGCACGATGGCCAGTTCGCGGGCGAAGCCGGGATGCTCGAACCAGTGGTACAGGCAGCGCCGCTTCAGCGCGTCGTGCACCTCGCGGGTGCGGTTGGAGGTCAGCACGACCACCGGCGGCTCCTCGGCCCGCAGGGTGCCGAGCTCGGGGATGGTGACCGAGAACTCCGACAGCAGCTCCAGCAGGAACGCCTCGAACTCGTCGTCGGCCCGGTCGATCTCGTCGATCAGCAGCACCGACGGCTGTGTCTGCAGCGCCCTGAGCAGCGGTCGTGCCACCAGGAACCGCCGGTCGTACAGCTCGCCCTCCAGCCGGTCCGCATCGGTCACCCCGACGGCCTCGGCGGCCCGCAGATGCAGCAGCTGACGCGGGAAGTCCCAGTCGTACAGGGCCTGCGAGGCGTCGATGCCCTCATGGCACTGCAACCGGATCAGCGGCGCGTCGAGCGCCTCGGCGAGGGCGGAGGCGAGCGCGGTCTTGCCGACGCCCGCGTCGCCCTCGCAGAACAGCGGCCGGCCGAGCCGCAGGGCCAGGAAGCAGGCGATGGCCAGCCCGTCGTCGACGAGGTACCCCGTCTCCTCCAGGCGGGCCCGCACCTGCTCCGGGCCGTCCAGTGCGGTGATCGTCGCTCACCCCATCCCGGCGGCCGCCAGCACCGCCCGCTTGGTGAGCACCTGGGCCAGATGCGCCCTGTACTCGGGTGAGGCCGAGGTATCCCGGGACGGCCTGGTGCCCTGCGCCGCCTCCTGGGCGGCCCGCGCGACGGCGTCCGGGTCCCCGGCGCCGGAGAGCGCCTCCTCGGCGGCCGCGGCGCGCAAGGGGGTGGTGCCCATGTTGGTCAGCGCGACCCGTGCCTCGGCGATGTGCCCGTCGTCGCGCCGCACCAGCGCGGCCACCCCCACGATCGGCCAGGCCTGGGCGATCCGGTGGAACTTCTCGTAGCGGAAGCCCCAGCCGTCCGCCTTCGGGATCCGGACCTCGACGAGCAGCTCGTCGGGCTCCAGCGCGGTCTGGAGATAGTCGACGAAGAACTCCCGCGCCGGGATCGTGCGCCGCCCACGCGGCCCTTGCGCCACCAGCTCACCGTCCATCCCCAGCACCACCGCGGGCAGGTCACCGGCCGGGTCGGCGTGCGCGAGCGAGCCACCGAGGGTGCCGCGATGCCGTACGGCAGGGTCCGCGACCGTCGAGGTGGCGGCTGCCAGCAGCCCGGCGTGCCGCCGGACCAGGGGATCCGCGATGACGTCGTGGTGGGTGGTCATCGCGCCGATGACCAGCGTGTCACCGTCCTCGCGGACGCCGCGCAGTTCGGGGATCCGGTTGACGTCCACGACCAGTTCCGGGAATGCCAGCCGCAGCCTCATCAGCGGCAGCAGGCTCTGCCCGCCGGCCAGCACCTTGGCGTCCTCGCCCGCGTCGGCGAGCGTGCGCACCGCCTCGTCGACGCTGCTGGGACGGGCGTAGTCGAATGCGGGGGGAATCATGCCGACGCCTCCTTCCCGGACCGAACGGCCTGCCAGACCCGCTCGGGAGTGCACGGCATCCGGATGTCCCGGACGCCGAACGGACGCAGGGCGTCCACGACCGCGTTGACCACGGCCGGCGTCGAGGCGATCGTGCCCGTCTCGCCGACCCCCTTGACGCCCAGCGGGTTGGAGGTCGACGGAGTCTCGGTGCGGTCGGTGACGAACTCGGGCAGGTCGGGGGCGCCCGGCACGAGATAGTCGGCCAGTGTGCCGGTGACCAGGTTGCCCTCCTCGTCGTACACGGCCTCCTCGTACAGCGCCTGCGCGATGCCCTGGGCGATCCCGCCGTGCAGCTGCCCCTCGACGATCACCGGGTTGATCACCTTGCCGACGTCGTCGACGCACACGTACGACCGGATGTGCACGGCGCCCGTCTCGGTGTCGACCTCGACCGCGCACAGGTGGGTGCCGTGTGGGAACGAGAACGTGTCGGGGTCCAGGACGTGCTCGGCGTTGATCGACGGTTCCATGCCGTCGGGCAGGTCGTGCGAGGAGAAGGTCGCGAAGGCCACCTCCTGGATGGTCTTGCTCGCCTCGGGCGAGCCCTTGACGGTGAAGGCGCCGTCCTTGAAGTCGAGGTCCGCCTCGTTGGCCTCCAGCATGTGCGCTGCGACCTTGCGGGCCTTGTCCACCACTTTGCGTGCCGCCTCGTGGACGGCGACGCCCCCGGTGACCAGCGAGCGCGAGCCGTAGGTGTCCATGCCGTGGGTCGCCAGCACGGTGTCGCCGTGCATCACCTCGATGTCGTCGAAGGGCACCCCGAGGACGTCGGCGGCGATCTGGCTCCAGGACGTCACATGGCCCTGGCCGTGCGGGCTGGTCCCGGTGATGATCTCGACCTTGCCGGTGGGCAGCACCCGGATGTTCGCCGCCTCCCAGCCGCCCGCCGCGTAGTTCATCTCGCCCAGCCAGCGGCTCGGGGCGAGGCCGCACATCTCGGTGTACGTGGAGACGCCGATGCCGAGGCGGACGGTGTCCGCGTGGTCGACGCGGTCGGCCTGCTCGGCGCGCAGCTTGTCGTAGTCGAACAGGGCGAGCGCCTTGTCGGTGGCGGCCTCGTAGTTGCCGCTGTCGTAGGTGAGCCCCGCGATCGTCGTGTACGGGAACTCGTCGTGCCGGATCCAGTTGTGGCGCCGCAGGTCGACCGGGTCCATGCCGAGTTCGGCGGCCAGGTCGTCCATGATCCGCTCGATCGCGTACGTCGCCTCCGGGCGGCCGGCTCCGCGGTAGGCGTCGATCGGGGTGCGGTCGGTGAAGACGCCGGTGCAGGAGAACTCGTAGGCGCCCATCTTGTAGATCGCCGGGTACATGGAGGCGCCGAGGATCGGGATGCCGGGGCTGAGCAGCATCAGGTAGGCGCCCATGTCGGCCAGCAGTGAGACCTTCAGGCCCAGCAGGGTGCCGTCGCTGCGGGCGGCGACCTCGATGTCCTGGACCTGGCTGCGGCCGTGGTGGGTGGCGACGTTGGCCTCGGAGCGGGACTCGGTCCACTTCAGCGGCCGGCCGAGGCGCTTGGCCAGCACGAGGGTGATCACTTCCTCGCCGTACACCTGGAGTTTCGAGCCGAATCCGCCGCCGACGTCGGGGGCGACGACGCGGATCTTGTTCTCCGGGATGCCGGTGGTGACGGCGAGCAGGACCCGCAGGACGTGCGGGACCTGGGTGGAGGAGTAGAGGGTGAAGTCGCCGGACGCGGCGAGCGGGGTGACCACGACCGCGCGCGGCTCCATCGCGGTCGGGATGAGGCGCTGCTGGTGGTAGCGACGGGTCAGGACGATGTCCGCCTCGGCCTTGGCGGCCGCGTAGTCGCCGTCGGACGTGCGGTAGTCGTAGCAGCGGTTGGTGCCCTTGTCGGAGTGGACCAGCGGCGCGTCGTCCGCGAGCGCCCCCTCGATGTCCAGGGCGGCGGGCAGCGGGGTGTAGTCGACCTCGATGGCCTCCAGCGCGTCGGCGGCCGTGTACCGGTCGCGGGCCACCACAACGGCCACCGGGTCGCCGGCGTAGCGCACCTCGTCGACCGCGATCGGGGGATGGTCCGGCACCACGGTGCCCTCGGCGACCGGCCAGGCGCACGGCAGCGAGCCCATCGCCTGCGCGACGTCGCGTCCGCTGAACGCGGCGATGACGCCGGGTCGTTCGAGGGCCGCCGAGACGTCGACGCGGTCGATGCGGGCGTGGGCCATCGGGCTGCGCAGAATCGCCAGGTGCAGCAGTCCGTTGACGCTGATGTTGTCGGTCCAGTTGGTCTGCCCGGTGATCAGATGGGCGTCCTCCTTGCGGTACCGGGCACGGCCGACCTCGCGTTCGACGGTCTCGCTCATGCCGTGACCTCCTCCTCGGAGGCGTCCAGGACGGCCCGGACGATGTTCTGGTAGCCGGTGCAGCGGCAGATGTTGCCCTCCAGGCCGTGGCGGACCTCGTCCGGCGTGGGGTGCGGGTGCTCACGCAGCAGATCGCGGGCCGCCATGATCATCCCCGGGGTGCAGTAGCCGCACTGCAGCGCGTGCCGCTCGTGGAACGTCCGCTGCAGGGCCGTCCACTCGCCGTCGTGGGCGAGTCCCTGGATGGTGGTCACCTCGCTCCCGTCCGCCTGGACGGCGAGCACGGTGCAGCTCTTGACCGCCGTGCCGTCCAGCTCGACCGTGCAGGTGCCGCAGTTCGAGGTGTCACACCCGATCGGAGTGCCGGTCAGACCGAGACGGTCACGCAGGTAGTGGATCAGGAGGAGGCGGGGCTCCACGTCGTCCTCGTACGTCGTGCCGTCCACCTTCACCGAGATGTGAGTCATGTGCCCTCCAGAGGCCGAGTGGAGATGTAGAGAGGGAAACATCGGCCGGGCGTGATGTACGTCACTCTATGGCGGCTGCGGTGTCACGGCGAGTGCTGCGGCAGCGTTCGTTGAGCGTTAATCCATTGCCGGTGCGGGGTCGATCCTGCTGCACTGCACGTGGCCCGTCGGCACGCGAACGGGACCCTTCGTCACGCACAGAGGAGCCCCGATGCGCACTGCGTTCATGTCCCCCCAGGAAGGAACGACCCCCTCATCGAAGGACATGACGCTTCGTGCATTTGCTCAACCTCGGGATCCTCGCCCATGTCGACGCCGGTAAGACCAGCCTGACCGAACGCCTGCTGCACACGGCGGGCGTGATCGACGAGATCGGCAGCGTCGACGCCGGGAACACGCGGACCGATTCCCTCGCGCTGGAGCGGCAGCGCGGCATCACCATCAAGTCCGCCGTCGTCTCCTTCGCGCTCGACGACGTGACGGTCAACCTCATTGACACCCCCGGCCACCCGGACTTCATCGCCGAGGTGGAGCGGGTGCTCGGCGTCCTGGACGGCGCCGTGCTGGTCGTCTCCGCCGTCGAGGGCGTCCAGCCGCAGACCCGCGTGCTGATGCGCACCCTGCAGCGGCTGCGCATCCCCACCCTCGTGTTCGTCAACAAGATCGACCGACGCGGGGCGCGCCACGACGCCGTCCTGCGCGCCATCTCGCAGCGGCTGACCGCGGCCGTCGTACCGATGGGGACGACCGACGGCCTCGGCACCCGCGAGGCCCGCTTCCTCCCCGGCCCCGGCTCGTCGGCGCTCGACGTCCTCTCCGGCCACGACGACGCGCTGCTGACGGCGTACGTCGAGGACACCGTCTCCCACGACCGGCTCGGCGCCGCCCTCGCCGAGCAGACCCGGCAGGCCCTCGTCCACCCGGTGTACTTCGGCTCGGCCATCACCGGCGCAGGGGTCGCCACGCTGATCGAGGGGATCAAGCAGCTGCTGCCCGCCGCCGACGGCGACCCGGACGGGCCGGTCTCGGGCACCGTCTTCAAGGTCGAGCGTGGGCCGGCGGGGGAGAAGGTCGCCTACGCGCGGCTGTTCTCCGGCACTCTGCGCACCCGCGACCGGATCCGTTTCGACGAGGCCGGAGCCGAGGGGCGGATCACCGCCATCAGCGTGTTCGACCAGGGCATCGACGTCCGGGACGACTCGGTGCCGGCCAGCCGGATCGCCAAGTTGTGGGGCCTGGCCGACATCAGGATCGGCGACGCCATCGGCGAACCGCGCAAGGCGTACGGCCACTTCTTCGCTCCGCCCACCCTCGAATCGGTCGTCGTCCCGGCCGGCGACACGGACCGGCGGGCCCTGCACCGCGCGCTCACCCTGCTGGCCGAACAGGACCCGCTCATCGGCCTGCGCCATGACGAGGTGCGGCAGGAGACCTTCGTCTCCCTCTACGGCGAGGTGCAGAAGGAGGTCATCCAGGTCACGCTCGCCGAGGAGTTCGGCCTGGACGTCACGTTCCGTCGGACGACCCCGCTGTGCATCGAGCGGCCGGTCGGCCCGGGCGCGGCGGTCGAGTTCAACAAGAAGGACGACAACCCCTTCCTCGCCACGGTCGGCCTGCGCGTCGACCCCGCCCCGGTCGGCGCCGGCGTGGCCTTCCGGCTGGAGGTGGAGCTCGGCTCGATGCCGTACGCCTTCTTCAAAGCCGTCGAGGACACCGTCCGCGAGTCCCTCGGCCAGGGCCTGCACGGCTGGGAGGTCCCCGACTGCACGGTCACCATGACCCACTCCGGCTACTCGCCCCGGCAGAGCCACGCCCACCAGGGCTTCGACAAGAGCATGTCCAGCACCGGCTACGACTTCCGGGGCCTGACGCCGCTGGTCCTGATCGAGGCCCTGCGCCGGGCGGGCACCGAGGTCCACGAGCCGATGCACCGCTTCCGCGTCGAGGCCCCGACCGACACCCTGGCGGCCCTGCTGCCGGTGTTCGCCAGGCTGCGCGCGGTGCCGCAGACGACCGAGTCACGCGGTGCCTCCTGCGTCCTGGAGGGATCGGTGCCCGCGGCCCACGTGCACGAGCTGGAGCAGCAACTGCCCGGCCTGACGCGCGGCGAGGGCGAGCTGGAGAGCGCCTTCGACCACTATGCACCGGCCGCGCGCGGCACGCTCCCGGAGCGTCGGCGCACCGACTTCAACCCGCTGAACCGGAAGGAGTACCTGCTGAACCTGACGCGCAGGGTCGGCGGCTGAAAAGTGACAGCAGGGACGGAACTTACTCCAGAGTCAGGGGTGTTGACTGTGTCGTGATATCACCGGACTGTAGTGGACATGCGGAACATCCGGACGCGTCTGTTCGTTGTCCTGGTCGTCCTCTTCGGATCCCTGACGGTGGCGGGCCCCGCGCCCGCCACCGCCGCCACCCTTCCCGGCTCCCTGTGGTTCGACGAAACGCCCCTCACCGTCCAGAACGGCCGCTTCACCGACGGCCACGGCCGCGAGGTCGTGCTGCGCGGCTACAACGTCTCCGGCGAGACGAAACTGGCCGAGAACGGCGGACTCCCCTTCGCCTCGGTCGCCGACGCGAAGAAGTCCGCGATCGCGCTGCGCGCCCTCGGCGGCGGCAACTCGGTCCGCTTCCTGCTGTCCTGGGCCTACGCGGAACCCGTACGCGGCCAGGTCGACACCACGTATCTGGCCGCCGCCACCGCCCAGATGCGTGCCTTCCTGGACGCCGGCATCCGCGTCTATCCCGACTTCCACCAGGACCTCTACTCCCGGTACCTGTTCGACCCCGACTCCTGGTACACGGGCGACGGCGCCCCCAAGTGGGCCGTCGACCTCGGGAACTACCCGGACGAGAACTGCGGGATCTGCCTCTTCTGGGGGCAGAACATCACCCAGAACGAGGCTGTGAAGCAGGCGTCGTACGACTTCTGGCACAACGAGTACGGACTCCAGGACGCCTTCCTGACCACTGCCCAGAGGACGATGGCGTACATCGAACAGAACGTCTCCGATGGCGAGTTCGCGGGCGTCGTCGGCTTCGACCCCTACAACGAGCCGCACGCGGGCGTCCACGACTCCGGCCAGACCAGCCGCACCTGGGAACGCGACGTGCTGTGGCCGTTCTACGAGAAGTTCCGGGCCCGCATGGACGCGGCAGGCTGGCAGGACAAGCCGCTGTTCGCCGAGCCGAACCTCTTCTGGAACGCCAACCTCGACTTCCAGAAGCAGGAGGGCGGACTGCTCGACGCCGGCACACTCGGACCGCGGTACGTCTTCAACACCCACTTCTACGACCAGAAGGCCATCTCCGGCATCTTCATGTGGGGCAAGGCCCAGGACGGTCAGTACGCCGGTGACTTCGGGACCGTCCGCGACCGCGCCGCGGCCACCCGCACGCCCGCGATCGTCAGCGAGTTCGGCCATCCGCTGGCGGGCTCGGTCTCCGACAAGGCGCCGACCGTGCTCAAGGCGATGTACCAGGCCCTCGACTCCCGTGTACCGGGCGCGAGTTGGTGGTCGAGCCCCGCCGGCTCCGGCCCCGTGCTCTCCGGTTCGCAGTGGCAGTGGGACATCTACAACGGCCGCCACCACGAGCTGATGAACGGCAACCCCGACAAGGTCCTCAGCGCCGGGGACGCCTGGAACGACGAGGACCTCTCCGCCGTACGCCTCGACGACTCGGGCACGCCCGTGCTCCGCCAGGACGCCCGGCTGCTCGACCGCGTCTACCCGGGCGCGACGTCCGGCACGACCGTCGCCTTCACCTACGAGGATCGCTCTCGGGACGGCACCACCACCCTGACCTGGAACCCGGTGCCCAGCTCGCTGCCGAACGTGGCACAGCTGGTGGGGTCGGGACAGTACGGGCTGCTCGTGTGGCGCTCCAACACCGGCACGGCACCGACCGAACTGCACCTGCCGGCATCCTTCCCGACCGGGTCCACCACGGTGGTCTCCGACTTGGGCGCGGCACACGCCCCGCCGTCGTACACCTCGACGACCCCGATCGGCGTGGCCGCGGAACCGGGCGGCACCGGCAGCCGCCGCCTGCTGCTCACCGACCCGGACTCCGGCGTACTGCACTACGCGCTGGTGACGAACGGAGCGAACAGCCCGTCGGCCACGGTGCTGAACGCCGCACGGTCCGAGCTCTCCGCGTGGGCCGCGCGGACCATCGGATAGGACCTGTTTGACCCTCCCCTTACGTCAGGCCGCACCCTTTACTCCGACGAAAGGGCAGGTGAATGAGCTACTCCGTGGGACAGGTCGCGGCCTTCGCCGGGGTGACCGTGCGCACGCTGCACCACTACGACCGGGCGGGACTGCTCTCGCCCGGTGGCCGCAGCGGCGCCGGTTACCGCCTGTACGGCGACACCGACCTGGCGCGGCTCCAGCAGATCCTCTTCTACCGCGAACTCGGCTTCTCGCTCGACGAGATCGCCGAGATCCTCAAGGACCCGCAGGCGAACGCCCTGGAGCATCTCCAGGCCCGGCTGCGGCAGTTGAGCGAGGAGATCGGGCGACTCCAGCGACTGGCCGAGGTCGCCGAACAGGCCATCGAGGTCCAGCGGACGGGCGTGGAGCTGACCCCCGCCGAACGTTTCGAGGTCTTCGGCGAGATCGGCTTCGACCTCAGCTACGCCACCGAGGCCCAGCTCAAGTGGCAGGACTCGGCGGGACAGCGGGAGTCCATGGCCCGCGCAGCCGCCCATACCAAGGAGGACTGGCGGCAGCTCATGGGCGAGGCCGCCGCCTGGCGTGGCGAGTTGCTCGCCGCCTTCGACGAGGGCGAACCCGCCGACGGCGAGCGTGCCATGGACCTCGCCGAGGAGCACCGGCTGCACATCGCCCGATGGTTCACCACCTGTCCCCCCGACATGCACCGGCGCATCGCGGACGACTTCGCCACCGATCCGCGCGCCTTCGCGCTCGTCGTACCGCCCTCGCAGCAGCGGCCCGGACTCGCCGCTTATCTCTGCAAGGCCGTCCATGCGAACGCGGGCCGCCGGCGCGACCATTGAGGAGGACGGATGAGGATCCTGATCGCCGCCGCCGGATCACGCGGCGACGTCGCGCCGTACACGGGGCTGGGAGCGGGCCTGCGCGAGGCCGGACACGACGTCACCCTCGCCACGACCGACGCCTTCGCGCCGCTGGTACGGGAGGCCGGCCTGCGCTGCCGGAGCCTGCCCAGCCGCCCCCACGTCCCAGGCGGGGTTCAGGGCCGACGCGAACTGATGCGCAACGCCGCCGCGTTCGTCACCGAGCTCGGACACGGCTTCGCCGACGCGGTGGACCCGGGCACGGACCTGCTCCTCCTGTCCACCACCACCGCACCGCTCGGCCTGCACGTGGCCGAAGCCATGCGTATCCAGACGATCGGCGCCTACCTCCAGCCCACCGCCCCGACCGGCGACTTCCCGCCCACCGTCATGGGAACCCGCTCACTCGGCCGCCTCGGCAACCGCATCGCCGGACGCTTCGCGCTGCGCATGACCGACCGTGTCTACGCAGAAGCCGTCACTGCACTGCGCCGCCGCCTCGCCCTGCCTCCCCTGGGCCCGAGCGGCATGCGCCGGCGACAGGAGCGGGCCAACCGGCCCGTCCTGCACGGCTTCAGTACGGCGCTGGTGCCGCGTCCGTCCGACTGGCGCCCTGGACTCGATGTCGTCGGCCCCTGGTGGTCGTACGTCGCACCGGAACTTCGGCTGTCGGCCGAGGTGGAGGACTTCCTCGCGGCCGGCCCCCGCCCGGTGTTCATCGGCTTCGGCAGCATGGCGGCCGGCCACGGCGAGCGCCTGAGCGAACTCGCCGTCCGGGCATTGCGCCGCGCCGGGCTGCGCGGGATCGTCCAGGCGGGCAGCGCCGGGCTCGCGGCCGACGGCGACGACGTCCTGACCATCGGCGACGTACCGCACGCACTGCTGTTCCCGAGGGTGGCCGCGGTCGTCCATCACGCCGGGGCGGGCACCGCGGCTGCCGCCCTGCGTGCGGGAGCGCCCGCGATTGCGGTGCCGGTGACGGCGGACCAGCCGTTCTGGGCGGCCCGGCTGGCTGCGATCGGCGCGGCCACCGACCCGATCCCCTTCGCGTCCCTCACCGCCGAGCGGCTCGCCGACGCCCTCGGCCGGGTCGTGCGGCAGCAGACGTACGCCCGTGCCGCCTCGGTCGCCGCGCGGCACATGGCGACCGAGGACGGAGTGGGTGCGGTGCTGAAAGCTTTGGGCTGAGCCCCTTCTCTGCAAGAGTGCGTACACGACAAAATTGATCGTCGGGTCGGCGAGGCGGTGGGAGGACAGCGTGGCGGGCAGGCTCAAGGCGCCCACCGGTCGTTACGGCGGCAAGTCGGCCGAGGAGCGAAAGGCGGAGCGGAGGCGACGCTTCCTGGACGCGGCGCTCCAACTCTTCGGCGACAACCCCGGATACCGGGGCACGACAGTCGCTGCGCTGAGCGAGGCCGCCGGACTGTCGACCCGTCAGTTCTACGAGGAGTTCCGCGCCCTCGAGGACGTCCTGACCGCCCTCCACCTCGAGGTCAACGCCTGGGCGGAGGAGGCCGTCCTGGGGGCGGTGGCCGAGGCGCGGGGCCTGCCGCTGGCCGAGCGCGCCACCGTGATCTTCCGCGAGTACGCCGCGAACGTCACCTCCGACCCGCGCCGCATCCGCATCACGTTCGTCGAGATCGTCGGCGTCAGTGCCCGCCTGGAGGAACAGCGGCTCGCCCGCCGTGCCCGCTGGGTCGACCTCGTGTGCGCGGAGGTGGCGTCCGCCGTTGCCCGCGGAGAAGCGGCCCCACGCGACTACCGTCTCGCCGTGACCGCGTTCATCGGCAGCGTCAACGGGCTGCTGCACGACTGGAGCGCGGGGTGGGTGGACGCGACCTTGGACGAGGTCGTCGACGAACTCGTCCGTATCCTGCTGGGCATTCTCCAGCCGGCCGACCCCCGGCTGGCAGGTCCCTGAGGCAGGTTCCCAGGGCCGGTCCCCGAGACGGGGATCAAGGCTGGACGATGTGCGCTCGTCGCTGGCTCATGCCGCGAGCCGGTTCACCGCCTCGACGACCGCAGCCGTACCGTCCTCGGCGCGCAGACCCTCGGCCAGGGCTTGGGCACGTCGGGTGTACGAGGGGTCGCCGGTCGCCTCCCGTACGGCCGCCGTCAGCGCCTCGGCCGTCAACTTCCGTAGCGGCACGGCCCGGGGCGCCACGCCGAGCGCGACCAGTCGGGCGGCCCAGAAGCCCTCGTCGAACTGGATCGGCACGGGCACGGCCGGGACTCCGGCACGCAGCCCGGCACCTGTCGTGCCCGCACCGCAGTGGTGGACCACGGCGGCCATGCGCGGGAACAGCGCGGAGTGCGGCACCTCGTCGATGGTCAGTACGTCGTCGCCCGCGGCCTCCAGGCCACCCCAGCCGCGCTGGATCACCGCGCGCAGCCCGGCCCGGCGCAGGGCGCGTACGACCTCGGTGCTCAGTGCCGCCGGATCGGGCACGGTCGCGCTGCCCAGGCCCACGAACACCGGCGGCGGGCCCGCGTCGAGGAACTCCCGCAGCGCGGGCGGGAGTTGAGCCTCACCGTCGTACGGCCACCAGTAGCCCGTCACTTCCAGGTGCGGCTGCCAGTCGCGAGGGCGGGGCACCACCAGCGGGCTGTAGCCGTGGAGGACGCGGCCCGTGCGCGCCGCGGTGCGGGGCCTGCGGCGCGACAGCCCGAGCCGTGCCCGCGCGTCCGGTACGGCCGCCGAGAAGACCCGGTGGATGGCGAGGTTCACGCCGTGTCCGGCGACCCGGTTTCCGACAGCTCCCCAGGAGCCGCCCCCGAGCATCGGAGGCCCGAACTCGCGTGTCGGAGCGAGGGGTTGCAGGGGGAGGTCGATGGTCGGCAATGACAGACCCTCGGCGATCGCGTGGCCCAGCGGTGCGGTGGAGGCCGCCAGGAGCAGGAGGTCGCCGGCTCTTGCGGCGGTGAGCATGTCGTCCGTCATCCGTCCGGCCAGCGCCCGCGCCAGCCGGACCACCCGCACGAGCTTGCCCGGCCCGGTCGCACTGCGGTGCAGACTCCGCCCCCGCTCCGACTCCAGCTCGGCCCGTGGATCCACCGGCATCGGATGGAAGCGCACGCCCGACCCCGCCACCAGCCCCTCGAAGCAGCCGTGCGTGACCAGGGTGACCTCGTGTCCGGCCGCGGACAGGGCGTGCCCGAGTCCGGTGTAAGGGGCCACATCGCCCCGGGAGCCCGCCGTCATGATCGCTACGCGCACATCGGCCAGTATGGCGGTGCGGGCCGCCGGTGGCGCCAACTGTGCCTCCGTAAGGGCGACTTCAGGTCTGTCCCATCCGTTGACTTCCCCCTCCCGTGGCTCTACTTTCAGCGCCACATGTTCGATGTTCCGAATCATGTTCGAAATAACGAACCGCGCTGAGTCTCTCCCGCACGAAGGAGCCGCATGTACCCCCCGCCCCGAATGAGTCGCCTCGGCCGCCGCGGAGCCACCGCGGTGCGCGCCCTCGTCCTGGTGCTCACCGCCGTCGCCGCCCTGCTGTTCGCGGGGCCCGCCCCCGCCCAGGCGGCCACGGCACGTCAGATACCGGTGCCCACCGCCCCCATGGGCTGGGCGTCCTGGAACGCGTTCGCCGCGAAGGTCGACTTCAACGTGATCAAGCAGCAGGTCGACGCGTTCGTGGCGGCAGGCCTGCCCGAGGCCGGCTACGAGTACATCAACATCGACGAGGGCTGGTGGCAGGGCACCCGTGACGGCGCCGGCAACATCACCGTCGACGAGGCGGAGTGGCCGGGCGGCATGAAGGCCATCGCCGACTACATCCACAGCAAGGGACTCAAGGCCGGCATCTACACCGACGCCGGCAAGGACGGCTGCGGCTACTACTTCCCGACCGGCCGCCCGGCCGCGCCCGGCTCGGGCAGCGAGGGCCACTACGAGCAGGACATGCTGGCCTTCTCCCGGTGGGGCTTCGACTTCGTCAAGGTCGACTGGTGCGGCGGCGACGCCGAGGGCCTCGACCCGAGGACGACCTACCAGGCGATCAGTGACGCCGTCGCCACGGCGAGCGCGACCACCGGCCGCCCGCTCGCCCTCTCCCTGTGCAACTGGGGTTACGACAACCCCTGGAACTGGGCCCCGGGCATGGGCCCGATGTGGCGGACCAACACCGACATCTTCTTCCACGGCGGCACACCGTCGTACGGCAACGTCCTGACCGCCTTCGACCGGAACATCCACCCCACGGCCCAGCACACCGGCTACTACAACGACCCCGACATGATGGTCGTCGGCATGACCGGCCTGACCGCCGCCCAGAACCGCAGCCACATGAACCTGTGGGCGATCTCCGGCGCCCCGCTCCTGACCGGCCTCGACCTCACCACCATGAGCGCCGAGACGGCGAACATCCTCAAGAACCCCGAGGTCATCGCCGTCGACCAGGATCCGCGCGGCCTGCAGGGCGTCAAGGTCGCCGAGGACACCACCGGTCTTCAGGTCTACGGCAAGGTCCTGTCCGGCAGCGGCAACCGTGCCGTCGTCCTCCTCAACCGCACGTCGACCACCCAGAACATGACCGTCCGCTGGTCCGACCTGGGCCTGACGAACGCCGCCGCGACCCTCCGTGACCCGTGGGCCCGGCAGAACCTCGCCACCACCGGCACGAGTTACACCACGAGCGTCCCGGCGGGCGGCTCGGTGATGCTCACGGTCACCGGCGGCACGGAGCAGTCCGCGAGCACCTACAGCGGCACGTCGAGCTTCTCCGGCGTGGTCGCGGGAAGCGCCGGCCTGAAGACGGTCGAGGTCTCCTACACCAACAACACCTCCACGGCCCGCACGGCCACGCTCACCGTCAACGGCCAGACACCCACCAAGGTCTCCTTCCCGCCGACCGGCTCCGCTGAGGGCAACATCTCCGTCAACGTCTCCCTCGCCAAGGGCAGCGCCAACACCCTCTCCTTCTCCGGCGCCCCGACCCTCGACGGCATCGTCGTACGTCCGCTGCCCGGCAAGAACGGCACGCTGATCACGGGTACCGGGTCCGGCCGATGCGTCGACATCGACGACAACACCATCGCCAACGGCACCGACGCCCAGCTGTGGGACTGCAATGGCGGCCAGAACCAGGTCTGGCAGTACAACAGCACCCGCAAGGAGCTGGTGGTCCACGGCAACAAGTGCCTCGACGCGTACAACCTCGGCACCACCAACGGCACCCGGGTGGTCATCTGGGACTGCAACGGCCAGAGCAACCAGAAGTGGAACCTCAACAGCGACGGCACTATCACCAACGTCAACGCCGGGCTCTGCCTCGACGCGTACGGGGCGGCCACCGCGGGCGGCACCACGCTGGTGCTCTGGAGCTGCAACGGCCAGGACAACCAGAAGTGGACGGTGAGCTAGCCCAGGCCTAGACGAGGCACGCCACGAGAACACCGAACGCCAAGGCGCAGGTAAGCAGCCACCCGGCCAGCAGACGGCGCCGGAGGTCCCGGTACCTCGCCTCGTACTCGTCCCGCAGTCTCCCGGCACGCGCCGCCGTGTGCTGCCAGGAGGCGCGGGCGAGTGCGAGGTACTCCGCCTCGAACCGCCGCTCGATCTCGTCCCGCTGGGTGTCCGTCAGCCAGGGCAGGGGCGCACTGAAACGGGCGGCGGCCGTACGGCCCTCATCGCGGGTCGCGGCGAGCAGCAGATGCCCTTCGACATCGTTCAGGAACTCGTCCGTGACGCTCACAGAGTGGTCAACTCCCTCTTCGGCGCGGGGGTGTGATGCAGGTCGAACGCCGGGGACTCGGAACGGATCTGCGGCAGGGTGCGGAAGTTGTGCCGCGGCGGCGGGCAGGACGTCGCCCACTCGAGCGAGCGGCCGTATCCCCATGGGTCGTCGCTCTCGACCTTCGCCCCGTACTTCGCGGTCTTCCAGATGTTGTAGAAGAACGGCAGGAGTGACGCGCCGAGCACGAACGAGAAGACGGTCGACAGGCTGTTCAGCGCCGTCAGCCCTTCCACCGCCAGATAGTCGGGAATGCGGCGCTGCATTCCGTTCACGCCCAGCCAATGCTGCACCAGGAAGGTGCCGTGGAAGCCGATGAACAGCGTCCAGAAGGTCATCTTGCCCAGGCGCTCGTCGAGCATCTTGCCCGTGAACTTCGGCCACCAGAAGTGGAACCCGGCGAACATCGCGAAGACGACGGTGCCGAAGACGACGTAGTGGAAGTGGGCGACGACGAAGTACGAGTCGGACACGTGGAAGTCCAGTGGCGGTGAGGCCAGGATGACGCCCGTCAGACCACCGAAGACGAAGGTGATCAGGAAGCCGACCGCCCAGAGCATCGGTGTCTCGAAGGACAACGAGCCCTTCCACATCGTTCCGATCCAGTTGAAGAACTTCACGCCCGTCGGGACGGCGATGAGGAACGTCATGAACGCGAAGAACGGCAACAGCACACCGCCTGTGACGTACATGTGGTGCGCCCATACCGTCACGGACAGACCCGCGATCGTGATGGTCGCCGCGATCAGACCCATGTAGCCGAACATCGGCTTGCGGGAGAAGACGGGGATGACCTCACTGATGATGCCGAAGAACGGCAACGCGATGATGTACACCTCCGGATGGCCGAAGAACCAGAAGAGGTGCTGCCACAGCAGGGCCCCGCCGTTGGCGGCGTCGAAGATGTGCGCGCCGAACTTGCGGTCCGCCTCCAGCGCGAACAGCGCCGCCGCGAGGACGGGGAAGGCGAGCAGGACCAGGACGGCCGTCAGCAGCACGTTCCACACGAAGATCGGCATCCGGAACATGGTCATGCCGGGGGCGCGCATGCAGATGATCGTGGTGATGAAGTTGACCGAGCCGAGGATGGTGCCGAAGCCGGAGAAGGCCAGACCCATGATCCACATGTCGGCGCCGATGCCCGGGCTGCGGACCGCGTCCGACAGCGGGCTGTAGGCGAACCAGCCGAAGTCGGCCGCGCCCTCCGGAGTGAGGAAGCCGCCGACCGCGATGAGCGAGCCGAACAGGTACAGCCAGTAGGCGAACATGTTCAGCCGCGGGAACGCCACGTCCGGCGCGCCGATCTGCAGCGGCATGATCCAGTTCGCGAAGCCCGCGAACAGCGGCGTCGCGAACATCAGCAGCATGATCGTGCCGTGCATCGTGAACGCCTGGTTGAACTGCTCGTTCGACATGATCTGCAGACCGGGCCGGGCGAGTTCGGCGCGCATGAACAGCGCCATCACGCCACCGATGCAGAAGAAAGCGAACGAAGTGACCAAATAGAGCGTTCCGATCGTCTTGTGGTCGGTGGTGGTCAGCCACTGGACGACCTTGGTGCCTGTGACGTTTCTGATCCTCTTCACGCCCCGCCTGTGTCCGCGGCCCACCCGCACGTCACACTCGGGGGACGCGACAAGAATCACGGAAACGGGTGTGACGATCCGGCCGGTGCCGGACACGAACGGAACATGAGCAACGACGAGATCTTCGCCGCTGCCTATCGCGAGCACTACTGGGCGGTCAGCCGCTATGTCGCGCGGCGACTGGACGGGCGTACGAGTGAGGTCGAGGAAGTGGTGGCGGAGGTGTTCACCGTCGCCTGGCGGCGTCGGGACGACCTCCCGTCCCCACCGCTGCCCTGGCTGTACGGCGTGGCACGCAACTGCCTGGCGAACGCGGTACGCGGCTTCGGGCGCCGGCGGCGGCTGGTCGACCGGCTCGGCAACGACGAGACCGCGCACGGCCGGCACATCGTGGACAGCCCGGACGCCGAGGCGCCGGGCGCCTGGGTGCACGAGGCGCTGCACCGGCTGTCCCCGGCCGACCAGGAGGTCCTGCGGCTGACGGCGTGGGAGGAACTGGGCGTCGAGGAGGTCGCCGTGGCGCTCGGCTGCGGCAGGCGGGCCGCGGCCATGCGGCTGCACCGGGCCCGGCGCCGACTCAGAGCCGAGATCGACCGTCTGAGCCCGACGACCGTGTCCAAGGAACGAAGCCATGGCTGACGAACTCGAACTGCTGCGCGGAGCCAACCCGGTACCGGTCGACGGCCCCCACTTCGGCGACGGCCCGCTGGACCATCACGCCGAACGCCACCTCGACCGGCTGCTGCACGAACGCACCACGACCGTCGTCCCCCGCCGTCGCACTCGGCTGGCCTGGGGGCTCGCGGCCACGGCCGTCGTCGCCGCGCTCGTGTCGGCGCTGCTGTTCACCGGCCAGACGACGGCCCCCGCCGTCGCCGCACCGCGGCCCCTGATCGTGCAGGCCGACTCCTCGCCCGTCCCGTTGAAGCAGTTGGCCGAGCGCGCCGAGCGGGCGGCGGCGGACAACTCGCCCGCGCTGCGCAAGGGCACGCACGTACAGGCGTGGAGCCTGGCCATGAGCGACAAGAAGCCGCCGATCACCCTCCCCATCGAGCGCATCGTGCGGTGGAATGCCGACGACAGCCACACGGAGGTCGTCGTGGCGACCGACCCGCGTCACCCCGGCCGGCCGGTGCTGACCGACGAGGACGGCGAGCCGCGTCCCGTCGAGGACGGTCACGTCCTCAGCAGTCAGACCTACCCGCCCAGTTGGAGCGACGCCCCGCCGCACGCGCCGCCGCCGACCGACGTCGCACGCCTGCGCGCCTACCTGCAGGAGACCGCCTACAGCAAGACCGCGCTGACCTCGGGTGAACTCCTCGACGCCGTCGCGTCGCTGCTCGACAGCTGGACCCTCGGTGCCCGGGAGTCGGCGACGCTCGCGCAACTCCTCGCGGACACGGAGGGGCTCAGGCCCCTCGGACAGGTGACGGACCGGCTCGGCCGGCGCGGACAGGCGTACGTTCTGGACCGGTCCGACAGCCGGAGGATGCTGATCATGGAGCCCGCCACCGGCGCCGTACTGGGACTGGAGACGACCTTCAAGAAGGCGGAACCTGAATACGGCGTCAAGGCCGGCGACGTGATGTCGTACAGCGCCTGGATGCGCTGATCACGCCCGATGCCGGGTGCGCCGGGTACGGACGACACGCGGCGAGGGAGGAAGTCGGCGAGGCCGCACCGCTCGCAGCGCCCTCCGGGCGAGGACGGCGGACAGCAGGCGGCCCGCCGCGGAAACCGGCCATCGCCGCCCGGACCGGACCGGACGTGACCGGCCCGCGGCGGCCCGTGCCGAGAAGGTCCAGCTCACCCGTGAAGTGACCTGGACCTCCGGCAGCGTCCTCCCTACTCGTCCCATGCCTCGATGATGATCTGCCGGGCGATCCTGCCGTCGCGCAGCGTGATCATCGACTCGGACATGACGCGCACACCGTCCGCGTACTCACAGGACTCGCTGTAGGCCGCGCGGTCGCCCTGGACCACGCATGCCTCCAGCTTGTGCGTCATGTCGCGGTTGTAGACGTCGGTGAGCATGTCGGTGATCTCGCTACGGCCGTGCAGCACCTTCGGGTGGCTGGGCTGGGCGTTGCGGTTCACGACGCGTATCTCGGCGTCGTCCGTGTAGAGAGACAGAAGCGTCTCCGGGCTCTGCCCTTCCACGGCCCGGCGCAGTGTCTCGGTGTCGAAAGACGGGCGTGCAGCGGTGCCCATGGTGACCTCCTCCGAGGCCCGCGGCAGGACGAGGAGCGGCCGCGAGAGCCTCACCTCTGAGGCTCCTCCGCCCTGCCGGACTCGGCAAGCCCAGCCGAACCTTCGCGCCCGACCCGGCCCGTCCACGCACCGGAATCCCCGTCCAGGAAGTGGAATCCGGGCCGTGGGTGCATCAGGAAGTCGTGGTGGGAGATGTTCCACGCATACGCCCCCGCCAGCGCGAACGCCACCCGGTCCCCGGCCCGTAGCCCCGGTGCCGGGACTCGGCGGGCCAGGACGTCCTTCGGGGTGCACAGCTGACCGGCCAGCGTGATCCTCCCCTGGACTTCTTCCGCAGGGACCCCCGTCTCGCTTCGCTCGTCCTCGCCGGCCGGCCGTGGCCAGGGGTGCGGCCAGGCGTCCACCGGCAGGACGGAGCACGGCTGGTCGTGGCCCTTGGTCGCCGGGGTCCGCAGATGGTGCGTGCCGCCCCGCACGACGGCGAACAGCTCGCCGTGACTGCGCTTCACGTCCAGCACCTCGGTGGCGTACCAGCCGCAGTACGCCGTGAGCGCCCGGCCCGGCTCGATGCGCAGGGTCAGCTCCGGGTGCCGCTCGGTCAGCCGGGCAAGCCCCTCGCCGTACGTCTTCCAGTCGAAGCGCCGCTCCGGGGCGGCGTAGTCGACGTGCATGCCGCCGCCGACGTTCACTTCGGCGAGCCGGACCCCGAGCCCGGTCGCCCACGCGACGACGGACTCGGCCACCGCCACCTGCTCCGGGGCTTCGAGCCCGCTGGCCAGGTGGGCGTGCACACCACGCAGTTCGAGCTGCGGACACGTGCCGTCCGTCAGTGCGCCGATCACCGCTTCGGCTCGCTCGGGATCCATGCCGAACGGGGTCGGCCGGCCCCCCATCGTGAGTGAGCTGCCCGCCAACGACCCGTCGGCCACCGGAAGGTTGACGCGCGGCAGCACCGCCACTCGCCGCCCGGGCGTCGCACGTCGCGCCAACTCGGCCAGCATGCGCAACTCGTGGCCGCTCTCGACGTGGAAGCGTTCGACTCCCGCCTCCAGCGCGGCCGTCACCTCGTCCGGCGTCTTGCCGGGGCCGCCGAAGGCGAGCGGCCGGCCGGGCACCGCCTTGGCGACATGGGCGAGTTCACCGCCCGAGGAAACCTCGTAGCCGTCGACGTAAGGGCCGAGCGCGGCCAGGATCTCCGGCTCCGGGTTGGCCTTCGCGGCGTAGTACAGCTCGACCCGCTCGGGCAGCGCGTCGCGCACGGCGGCGGCGTGCGTGCGCAGGGCCGCCATGTCGTAGACATACGCGGGCAGTTCGGCGGCGGGCAGGGAAAGGACACGGTCCCGTACCGCGGGCGTGGGGTCGGTCATCGGGCAGCACTCCCGGTCGTGTCGCGCAGAATGTCCGCGGCGAGCGGCGACGGCAGCCGGACGTAGCCCGCCTCCCGGTCGGCCTTGCGCTCCCAGCGGGTGAGGAGATTGGCCTTGGCGGGCAACGGCACCCCGGCGAGCAGAGCGGACAGCCGGGGCGGGCAGCCGAACCGGTCGGTGTACGCCCGGAGCGTGTCACGCACCCGGCCCCACAGCGCGGCCTCCGCCTGCGGATGCAGATCGGCCAGCGCGGCCAGCAGCTCGGCGATGTGGTTGACCAGCAGGCAGTACACGACGCGGTCCCAGCCGCGCTGCGCGTCGTACGTCAGGGGCCCCGCGACCTCGGGCGGCAGCGCGGCGAGGGTGTCCTCGTGGCGGTCGGGGACAAGCTTGGTGCCCTCCAGGTCGCGGAAGAGCACCTGGGTGGGCCGGCCGTCGCCGTCGACGCAGATCAGGACGTTCTGCAGGTGGGGTTCCAGAACCAGCCCGTGGTCGAAGTAGGCGGCCAGCACGGGCGGCAGGAGAAGGTCCAGATACGTCGACCACCAGTCGAGGGCGGCCTGTTCGTCCGCCCCGGAGAGGAGGCGGGAGATGTGGGCGGGGCCGGTCGGGTACTCGTCGGCGACGGCGGCCGCCAGCAGGGGAGTGGCGCCCGGGGCGAGCCGCCGCGGCAGGCCCTCGCGGACGATGACGCCGAAGCCCTCGAACAGTGCGCGGTCCGGCGTACCGTCGGGGCCCGGGAGGGCGAGCGTGCGATAGGCGGGCTCGCGCAGGACGGCGTTGCCGGGGAAGCGCTCGGCCAGGTCGGCCAGCGCCGGGGCCAGGGCGCGGGTGAGGGCGACGGCACCGGACAGCTCATAACTGCTGTTCTTGCGCAGGCAGTTGGTGATCCGCACGTTCAGGCTGAACTTCAGGAACGTCGCCCCGTCGTACAGCGTGCGCACCGACGCGGTGGCGGCGAACGGCCGTCCGCCCGGGCCGAGGTCGACGACGTCGCCGCGGTCGAGGGCGGCGCGCAGCAGCGGGTGGTCGCGGAGCGTCTCGTACTGCCAGGGATGGGAGGGCAGCAGCCGGTAGCCCGCCGGGACGTCCGCGCGCTGCCGGTCCAGCGCGGCGACGGCCGACGGGTCGGCGTACTCCTCGGCGATCAGATCGGCGCGCACGGCGAGATGCCGCAGCGGGAAGGAGGCCCCGGCCTCCGGGGCGTACGCGGACCAGGCACGCGGATCGCCGGTACGGGCCTTCGGGGTGGGGTGGAAGCGGTGGCCGAAGAGGAGGGACTGCTCGGAGGCGAGGTACGCGGACAGCCGGTCGTCCGTCGGGTGGTGAGCCGAGGGCATGGTGGCGAGGGCCGTGTCGACGGCTTCGTGGCTGGAGGCGATCTGCTCCAGGAACTCCTCGTTGCGCACGCCCGTCCGCAGCGACAGCTCGTCGTGGGTGTACTCGGCGAGGCGCCGCCAGTCCACCTCGGCCCATGCGCCGCCGCGCTGCTCGCGCACCGGTCCGGTGAACCGGTGCGCCCCGAGCAGCGACGTCCGGCGCAGGGCCACGCGCAGCAGGACCCCGCGGCGCGGCAGCCGCAGCAGCAGACGGCCATCGGTGACGACGCACTGGCGCTCGGGTCCGGACACCTCGCGCAGCAGGCAGTTGAGGAGAGTGTGGGCCACGGCCTCGTCGGCGGTGGGCAGGTCGGCGCGGGCGAGCGGATGACCGCTCCGCTCGTCGAGCCGCGTCGAGAACTCGGGGGAGGTCCTGAGGGAGTCGGTCAGGGAAGGCATCAGTGGCTCCAACGGGTGCGCAGGTGCGGTGTGGGGAGAAGAGCGGCTGTGACGGCGGCAGCGGCGCCGCCTATCAGCACGGATGCCGCTGGCACAACATGGAGCACGCCCGCCCAGTGGGCGTTCCGGTCGCTCAACTCCGGCAGGGTCTCGGTGAGATACGGCGGGCCCAGCGCCGCGAACGACGCCACGGAGCAGCAGCCCGCCACCGCGTGCACCCGCCCGCGCCCGAAGCCCGACCGCGGCATCCGCGGAGCTTGCGCGCTCATGCCGAACCCCCTTTGTGCAGCAGGTAGTTGGGTCCCGTCGTGTAGTGCTTGTTGATGTCGGCCGCACCCGACCGTTCCTTGGACAGCAGCGTCCCGGCCGACACCATCGCCTTGACCGGCAGCTCAGCGGCCTCCAGCACCCGGGCGCGCAGGACGTCGGCAACGTCGCCGCCGAGCCGGTCGACGGCCTGCGCCAGCCGGACACGGATGAGATCCAGGAGCGCGCGGCGGTACCGGGGCAGCCCGAACGCGTACGCGCCGGCGCACAGATGCACGGTGATCGTGGCGAACAGGTCGGCGACCGGCCCGTCGTCCGTGCCGAGGATCCGCGCGTCGTCGAAGCCCCACGGCCCGGGCAGGACCGCGTCCAGCCGTTCGGTGTTGATGCGGGGCCCGTCGTTGTCCTTGAACAACAGCCGCAGACTGCCCGGCCGCAGGACCAGCGAGACGTTCTGCTGGTGCGACTCCAGGGCGATGCCGTAGCCGAACAGCGTGGTCTGCCAGTCGAACAGCAGGGTGAGGGCGGCGTCCAGCAGGGCGAGCGGGTCGCCGCCGTGGAAACGGTCGGCGAGAGCGTCGATCACCGGCCGGCCGTCGGGGGCCCGGGCGAGGAGCGCCGCCATCGGCACCACCACGGCGTCGTCGAGGCCGACCGGGTGGCGGCGGCACAGCATGGCGAGCAGTTCGTGCCCGGCGTGCGCGTACGTCGTCTCGTCGGCGTGCAGGATCGTGTCCCGGAACCGTGGCTCACGGTCGATCACCGCCTCCAGCAGCCGCTGCCCGGCCCCACCGTCGACGAGCGTGCCGGGCTTGACGGTCCGCTTGTTGCGCAGCCCCAACGTGGCGGTGGCGAGGGGGAGTTTGAGGTGCACGCAAGGATCGGCGACCGTGGCCACGGTCCGCATGGACAACGTCGGCACGACGTCCAGGTGAGCCCGGTCGGCGAGCACCGTGCCGTCCGGGAGGCCGGCGGCGCGAAGGGCGTCGACGGTGAGCGGATGGACCGGCAGCATCACATGCGTGCCCTGAACCTCGCGCAGTCCGAGGCCCTCGGGCGCCGGCCAGAACCCCGGCAGCGTGCCCGCCAGGGTGACCGCGTCCCGTGGCACGGCGATCCAGCGGAGCGCGAAGCGGGGACGGAACTCCGGGGCGTACGCCCGAAGTTGCCGCTCGTCGAGCCCCGAGCGGCCACGTGCCGTCGGGTAGACGGGATGGTCGTGACGAGCGGCGAGGGCGTCGTACGCCAGCCCGGCGCCGAGTCCCGTACCGCGCCGGACGCTGTCCCCAAGACCCTCCATGGCCTCCGCATGCGTCACCGCGTGCAACCGCATCGTGGCCAGCGTCTGACGGCACTCCTCGGCGAACAGGTCGAAGCCGCCCCGGTCCTCCGGTTCGGCGAGCTCCCGCAACGCGCCGAGCACCCTGTCGTACGACGGCAGCTCGGCGCCGTCCGACTCGCGCAGCAGGAGCGGCAGCCGGGCGGCGTACACGCACTGGTAGCCGTCCTCGGTGACCGGCAGCAGAAGCGCGTCGCCGTGCGGTGTCGCCAGGCGCAGCCAGTCCCCGTCCGGCCGGTGCACGAGCGCGCTCCGCGTGCGCAGCCCGACCACGTCCTCCCGCAGCAGCGCACTCAGCACCCGCGTCAGTAACTGCGCCTCGCAGGCGTCCGGTGCGGTCGGCGCGGTCACGGCTGGATCTCCCAGTTCCGCTCGGCCAGAAAGCCGGCCACCACGCGGTCCACCGTCGGCTGGTCGGTGCCGGTGGCTCGCAGGACGCCCAGGTAGTCCCGGTTGGTGCGGTACAGCTCGTGCCGCTCGCCCACCGAGCGCAGCGGACGGTACGTCAGATGTACGCCGTCGACGTCGAGTTCTGCGGCGTCCGAGGCGCCGACGAGGGTGCCTTCGCGGTCGGCGCACGGGTATTCCAGGCGGGCCGCGCCGTCCGGGCGGGCGCCCAGGTCGGCCGGGAGCGGCTCGCCCAGGTGGGTGCGCAGGATGTGCTCGAAGAGCGGGATCTCCAGGAGGCGGGCCAGCAGCAGGTCGCACTGGTCGCCGATGGCACGGTAGTTGACCTCGATGATCCGCGCCCGCCCCTCGTGCACCACGAACTCGGTGTGACAGGCGCCGAACCCGACACCCAGCGCGTCCAGTTGCTCCAGAACCTGCGCGACGACCGGCTGGGGGTGGGCGGGGACGAAGGTGAGGCGTTCCTCGATGAAGTACGGCGGCGGTGACAGGTCGGTGCGGAAGCCGCCCAGGACATGGCGGACCCGCCCGTCGCCGAGGGTCTCCAGGGTGAACAGGTCGCCGGGCAGATACTCCTCGACGACCAGAACGGCGCCGGGGCGGCGCTCCAGGATCGCCTTGGTGTGCGTCACCAGCTCCTCCGGGCCGTGCACGAGGACGACGTCCTCGCTGGCCACGCCCTCGCGCGGCTTGACGACACACGGGTACGGCGTGCCGCCGGGAGCGACCGGTTCGGTCAGCTCGGCCGACCGGACGGTGTCCAGGCCGGCCGCGGCCAGGCGGCGGCGCATCTCGGCCTTGTCCTTGCAGCGCAGGGTGGCCCGCCAGTCCTTGCCGGGGAGGTCGAAGTAGGCGGCGGCCAGGGCGGCCTGGGTCTGGAGGTGATCGCTGTTGGTGAAGACGGCGTCGGGCTTGTGATGCGTCGAGATCCGGGTGACCACGGCCCGGAAGTCCCGGACGTCGCACTGCAGGATCTCGACGCCGGGGCAGGCGCGGCGGTGGGCCTCGGGCTGGTCGGTGAGGACGGTGACGTCCAGGCCCAGCCGGGCCGCGGCCGGCAGGAAGCCCTCGGTGACGGAGTCGGTGGGGTTGAGAGCGAGCAGATACAGGCGCATGCCGGATGAACAACTTCCGCTAGCGGGTGAGGTGTTGAGGGTGGTGCCGGGCGCCGGTCGGGCACGGCCCGCCCCTGGACGTCAGCGGCAGTCGGAGCGCCGGAGCGCCGGAGGGGCGAGGCCGGTGAGGAGGAGCGGTACGTGCCCGAGGGCACGGAAGGGCGCACCGATGGGTGTGCCCTGCTGGGTCGCAGTCACAAGGCGTGAGCTTAGGTTAGCCTTGCTTTAGACCTCAAGCTGCCATGCGATCGCTGCGATGATCGCGACAGGTGACCAGTCATCGCGAATCGCGGAGATCTCCACCTGGCATTTTGCGCTTGATCGCGAGTGTAAGGTAAGCCTTACCTATCTGGCTATCGCCGAAACTCGCACAGGAGCACCGATGCCCGTGGCCCTGACGACCCCGCCCGCCGGCGCAGTAGCGCGTACGCTCCGTGACGCCTATATGCGGCTGACCGATCTCTGCGACGTCCTGTCCGTGCGGATCGCCGAGCCCGGTGGCGACATGGCGAGAGCGGGAGTGTCGGCGGCGGAGCTGGTGAAGGACGAGGCCGTGCTCGATGCCTTCGTCGCGGCGGAGGCGGCCCGAATTCACGATCGCCACGGGACAGTTCCGCGTCGCGACGTCGCCGCCTCGCGTGCCCTGCACGACTACGCCTGGTCGGTCTCACTCCTCATGAGCGGCGTCTGGTACCTGGAACGCCGCGTGCCGCGGATCCGGCCCGAGGACCTGCGCCTGGACTTCGGCTCGGCCGAGTTCACCCTCACACCGGGGAGCGATCTCGCCTGCCTGGCCGACGACCGGGCGGCCCGGCTGCCGGGCGTGCTGACGGTCCCTCATGAGGAGGCCCTGCGTGCCGAGTTGCGCGCTGCCGTCGCCGACCACATGGGACCTCTCCTGGACGCGATAGGCCCCCTCACGCGCCGCCGCTCGCGCGCGCTGTGGGGCATGGTCGCCGACGACCTGGTCTCGGGCGTCTGGTACCTGGGCCGCACGCTCGGCCGCGAGGAAGACGCCGTCGAGGCGGCCACCCGGCTGCTGCCGACCGCGGTGGCCCCGTATCCCGACGGCGCCGACTTCCGTCATCTGACGACCGACGACGGGCGCCGGCACCCGACGCGCACGCGCACCGGGTGCTGCATGTACTACACGATCCGCCCGGCCGAGGCGTGCGGCACCTGCCCCCGCACCTGCGACGCGGAGCGGCTGCGCAGGCTCCAGGGCTGAACCGGCCGGGCACCGCGCCACCCGTGCGTCGTCACTCGGTCACGCCCGGCAGCGGTCGGTCGGCTGTCGCCACTTCGGTTGTGGTCATTTCGGCTGTCGTCACTTCGGCCGTCGCCAGGAACTGCGTTGCCGCCAGCTCCGCATAGAGCGGGTCGGCCGCCACGAGTTCGCGATGCGTGCCCACCGCGCGCACCCGGCCCCCGTCCATCACGACGATCCGGTCGGCCATCGTCACCGTCGAGAGGCGATGTGCGACGACCAGAACCGTGGTCGTACGGGCCACATCGGCGACCGTGTCGCGCAGCGCCGCCTCGTTCACCGCGTCCAGCTGCGAGGTGGCCTCGTCCAGGAGCAGCAGCCGGGGGCGGCGCAGCAGGGCGCGGGCGATGGCGACACGCTGGCGTTCGCCGCCGGACAGCTTGGTGCCCCGGTGACCGACGAGCGTGTCGACGCCGCCGGGCAGCCGGGCGACCAGGCCGTCGAGGCGGGTCGTCTTCAGTACGCGCGTGACGGCGGTGTCGTCCGCGTCGGGATTGCCCAGCAGCAGGTTGTCCCGCAGCGAACCCGACAGGACCGGGGCGTCCTGCTCCACATAGCCGATCGCCGACCGCAGTTGGGGCAGTTCCCAGTCCGTCAGGTCCCGCCCGTCGAGTGTGATGGTCCCGGTCTCGGGGTCGTAGAACCGTTCGATGAGGGAGAAGACGGTGGTCTTGCCCGCCCCCGACGGTCCGACGAAGGCGGTCATGCCCTGCGCGGGCACGGCGAACGTCACCCCGTGGTGGACGTACGGCAGATCGTCGGCGTACCGGAAGCGGACGTCCTCGAAGGCCAGCGCGGCGGGTTGCGCACCGGCGGAGGGCAACGGGGCGGGCGCGGCGGCCGGTTCGGCGGGAAGTTGCAGCGCCTCCTGGATCCTGGCGAGCGCCGCCGCGCCGGTCTGGTACTGCGTGATCGCGCCGACGACCTGCTGGATCGGCGACATCAGATAGAAGACGTACAGCAGGAACGCGACCAGTGTGCCCACGTCGATCGCCCCGGTCGCCACCCGCGCCCCGCCCACCGCGAGCACCGTGATGAACGCTATCTGCATCGCGAGGCCGGCCGTGTTGCCCGCCGCCGCCGACCACTTGGCGGCCCGCACACTCTGCCGCCACGACTCCTCGGCGGCCTCGTGCAGCGTCCGCTCCTCCCGGTGCTCGGCGCCGGACGCCTTCACCGTGCGCAAGGCGCCGAGGATCCGCTCCAGTGAGGCCCCCATCACCCCGACGGCGTCCTGCGCCTGCCGACTGGCCCGGTTGATGCGCGGCACGATCACGCCGAGGATCGTGCCCGCGCCGAGGATCACAGCGAGGGTGACCAGCAGCAGCACCGGTTCCACCACACCCATCATCGCCACCGTCGCCACCAGGGTGAGCCCTCCGGTGCCGAGGCCCACGAGCGAGTCGGTCGTGACCTCGCGCAGCAGCGTCGTGTCCGAGGTGATGCGGGCCATCAGATCGCCCGGCTCACTGCGGTCCACGGCGGTGATGCGCAGTCTGAGCAGATACGACGACAGGGTGCGCCGCGCCCCGAGCACCACCGACTCGGCGGTGCGCTGCAGCACATACGAACCGAGCGCCCCCACCGCCGCGTTGGCCACGACCAGCCCGGACATGATCACCAAAGCCCCGGTGATGGCCCGGTCGTGGGACAGGTCGTCGATCAACCCCTTTGCCACCAGTGGCAGGAGCAGCCCCGTGGCCCCGGTGACCAGCGAGAGCACGGCACCCACCAGCAGGGTCCACCGGTGCGGGCGCACATAGCCCAGGAGCAGCCGCCAGGTGGGCGGGGTGGATTCGGTCGCTGCGATGCTCACGGGGCTCCTCCGGAGTCGAACGGAGCCTTCAGGCTACGTCGGCCCTCTCCTGCGGAGCCTGCCGTTTTCGTGCCCGCGCGAGCGCCGGGGCCGTTCGGTGACCGCGGGCAGGCTGCTGTTCCTGAGAACACCCGACGCCGGAGAATTCCGTGAGGGCCGTTGGAGGCCGGCGGAGGGCGACTGCCTGGCCGGATGGCGTCTGTCGCGCGCCCTTACCGATCAGTCACAACTAGGGTCGGCAGTGGACGAAGACCCGCCGAGGGAAGGGTGGAGCACCATGGCGCAGGAAGTACGCGGCGTGATCGCACCGGGCAAGGACGAAGCCGTGCGCGTGGAGACGATCATCGTGCCGGACCCGGGGCCGGGAGAAGCCGTCGTACAGGTTCAGGCCTGCGGCGTCTGTCACACCGACCTGCACTACAAACAGGGCGGCATCAGTGACGACTTCCCCTTCCTGCTGGGCCACGAGGCGGCCGGCGTGGTGGAGTCGGTCGGCGAGGGCGTCACGGACGTCGCGCCCGGCGACTTCGTGATCCTCAACTGGCGTGCGGTGTGCGGGCAGTGCCGGGCCTGTCTGCGCGGCCGGCCCTGGTACTGCTTCGCCACCCACAACGCGACCCAGAAGATGACCCTCGCCTCGGACGGCCGGGAACTCTCCCCGGCGCTCGGCATCGGAGCCTTCGCCGAGAAGACCCTGGTCGCCTCGGGGCAATGCACCAAGGTCGACCCGGCGGTCACCCCGCAGGTGGCCGGCCTGCTGGGCTGCGGGGTGATGGCCGGCATCGGCGCCGCGATCAACACCGGCAACGTCGGCCGGGGCGACACCGTCGCGGTGATCGGCTGCGGCGGCGTCGGGGACGCCGCGATCGCCGGGTCGAACCTGGCGGGCGCGGCGAAGATCATCGCCGTGGACATCGACGACCGCAAGCTCGACAAGGCCCGCACGATGGGCGCCACCCACACCGTCAACTCGCGCGAGACCGACCCGGTGGCGGCGATCCGTGAGCTGACCGGTGGGTTCGGCGCGGATGTCGTCATCGAGGCGGTCGGCCGTCCGGAGACCTACAAGCAGGCCTTCTACGCCCGCGACCTCGCCGGCACGGTCGTCCTCGTCGGCGTGCCCACCCCGGAGATGAAGCTGGAACTGCCGCTGTTGGACGTCTTCGGCCGCGGCGGCGCCCTGAAGTCGTCCTGGTACGGCGACTGCCTGCCCTCCCGCGACTTCCCGATGCTGATCGACCTGCACCTGCAGGGCCGTCTGGATCTGGACGCGTTCGTCACCGAGACCATCCAACTCGACGAGGTGGAGAAGGCGTTCGAGCGGATGCACCACGGCGACGTCCTGCGCTCGGTGGTGATGTTCTGATGACCGCCCGCATCGAACGCCTCGTCACCTCCGGCCAGTTCAAGCTCGACGGCGGCACCTGGGACGTCGACAACAACGTGTGGCTCGTCGGCGACGACCACGAGGTGATCGTCATCGACGCCGCCCACGACGCCGACGCCATCGTGGAGGCCGTCGGCGACCGGCGCCTCACCGCGATCGTGTGCACCCACGCCCACAACGACCACATCGACGCCGCGCCCGCCCTCGCCGACCGCACCGGCGCCACGATCTGGCTCCACCCCGACGACCTGCCGCTGTGGAAGCAGACCTACCCGGACCGCGACCCGGACTCCCACCTCGTGGACGGGCAGATCATCGAGGGCCCGGGCGTCGACCTGACGGTCCTGCACACCCCGGGGCACGCACCGGGCGCGGTGTGCCTGTACGACCCCGGGCTGGGCGTCGTCTTCACCGGCGACACCCTCTTCCAGGGCGGCCCCGGCGCCACCGGCCGTTCCTACTCCCACTTCCCGACGATCATCGACTCGATCCGCACCCGCCTGCTCGCCCTCCCGCCCGAGACCAAGGTCCTCACCGGCCACGGCGACGGGACCACCATCGGCGCGGAGGCACCGCAGCTCCAGGAGTGGATCGACCGCGGCCACTGACGCATCCGACGCGCGCCTGCGCCCGGCCGGGTGACCCCACGGCAAGACCGGAGCAGGACCAGCAAAAGACGACAGAAGATGTCCGGCTTACCCGGCACCCTCGAAGACGAGACCGCTCGCACAGGGCCGGGCGCACAGGGTCGGGAGGCCGGACATGTCACAGCCGTTGAAGGACAAGGTCGCACTCGTCGCAGGCGCGACACGGGGCGCCGGACGCGGCATCGCCGTGGAGCTCGGGGCGGCCGGCGCCACCGTCTACGTGACGGGACGCAGCACCCGCGCCCGGCGCTCCGAGTACGACCGCCCCGAGACGATCGAGGACACCGCCGACCTCGTCACCGAAGTGGGCGGGCACGGTATCGCCGTACCCACCGATCACCTCGACCCCGCCCAGGTCCGTGTCCTCGTGGACCGCATCGCGGACGAACAGGGCCGCCTCGATGTCCTCGTCAACGACGTCTGGGGCGGCGAGAAGCTCTTCGCCTGGGACAGCCCCGTCTGGGAGCACGACCTCGACAAGGGCCTCAGGCTGCTCCGGCTCGGGGTCGAGACGCACGCGATCACCAGCCACCACGCCCTGCCCCTGCTCCTGCGCCACCCCGGCGGACTGGTCGTCGAGATGACCGACGGCACGGCCGAGTACAACGGCGCCAACTACCGCAACTCCTTCTTCTACGACCTCGCCAAGTCGTCCGTCCTGCGCATGGCCTTCTCCCTCGCCCACGAACTCGGACCGCGCGGCGCCACCGCGGTCGCGCTCACCCCGGGCTGGCTGCGCTCGGAGATGATGCTCGACGCGTTCGAGGTGCGCGAGGACAACTGGCGCGACGCCCTCGCACGCGTCCCGCACTTCGCCATCTCCGAGACCCCGCGCTACGTGGGCCGCGCCGTCGCCGCCCTCGCCGCCGACCCCGACGTGGCCCGCTGGAACGGCGAGTCCCTCTCCAGCGGACAGCTCGCGCCGGTCTACGGCTTCACCGACCTCGACGGCAGCCGGCCCGACGCCTGGCGGTACCTCGTGGAGGTCCAGGACGCGGGCAAGCCGGCGGACACGACCGGTTACCGCTGAGGGGGCGGCGGGTCCATGACCGGGAGCGGCCAGCGCGCCGAGTGGCCCGGCGGCAGGCCCAGATCGTCGCGTACGGCCGCGTAGTAGCCCTCGCGGCCGGCGCGCTGCCGCTCCAGCAGCGCCTGCCAGGCCGCACGGTCGTCCCGGCCCTCCCGCACGAACCGTTCCATCTCCATCGCCGCCACGACCCAGTCCCGCGCCTTCTCCACCACCGCGGGGCTGCCCAGCATGATCAGTGCCTCACCCGAGGGGTCCCGGCGGATGCTCGCCTCGGCCAGCAGCGGCTGGGCCTCCTCGAGGCTCAGGGGATCCGGGTACGGATCGACGCCCGCCCGCGCCGCGACCCGGTACGTCACCGTGACCGTCTTCTTCACCGACTGCGCGTATTCGGCGTACACCGTGAGCCGCCGCTCCTCCCAACGCGCCGTCTGCTCCCGCCGGAACCTCATCCGGTCGCCCCGCACGACCGCCATGTACGAGCCGAGCGCGCCGATCACGACGCCTATGAGTGCGGGGAGTTGTTGCATGAACGCGGACATGGACGCACGCTATCTGCCCGGATGATCCTTGCGGCACTACGGTTCGGGTCATGACGGACACCACGCGCTTTGCAGGTCACGGAGTTCTGATCACCGGCGCGGCCCGCGGCATCGGCGTGGCGACCGCCCGCCGGTTCGCCGAGGAGGGGGCCCGCGTGCTCGTCACGGACGTGGACGGGCCCGAGGCCGAGCGGTCCGCGGCGAGGCTGCGGGGACTGGGGCTCGCGGCGGAGGCGTCGGCATGCGACGTCGCCGACCCCGCGTCCGTCGAGGCGGCCGTCGCCCACGCCGTCGACGCCTTCGGCTCGCTCGACGTCCTGGTCAACAGCGCGGCCTCCTGCTCACCCGACACCGCGCTCTTCGAGGACGGTCCGGACGAGGCGTGGGCCCGCGACCTCGACGTCACCCTGACCGGAACGTACCGCTGCTGCCGTGCCGCACTCCCGCACCTGGCAGCCACCGGCCGCGGAGCCATCGTGAACATCGGCTCCGTCAACGGCCTGCAGGACTTCGGCAACCACGCCTACAGCGCCGCGAAGGCCGGACTCGGCTCCCTCACCCGCACCCTCGCCGGGCATGCCGCCGCCCGCTCGGTCCGCGTCAACCTGGTGACGCCGGGCACGGTGCGGACCTCGGCGTGGGAGGGACGGGAGGCGGAACTCGACGCGATCCGCCCGCTGTACCCGCTGGGCCGGGTCGGCGAGCCCGAGGACATCGCTGCCGCGGTCGCCTTCCTGGCGTCCCGCGACGCCGCCTGGATCACCGGCGCCACCCTCACCGTCGACGGCGGCCTCACCGCGGTCAACACCGGGTTCCGGGCAGCGGTGCGCCGCCCGGGCGACGCCTGACTCCCCGCTCACCGAGTGAGCCAGGCCACATGGGTCACATTCAGGCCTGGCGAAATTTCACCGTTCGGTCACAGCCCGGCGCGCACCACAACCGAAGCCCCCGTACAGCGGTCTACCTGGCAGAAGTCCACAGGAACACCCAAGGGAGAGGCCCGGCCATGGGGGACATACGCAGACGGCGTGCCGTCGCACTCGGCATCACCACAGGACTCGTCGCACCGCTCGCGCTGACGCTCGGCGCCGCACCGGCGCAGGCGGCTCCGAGCTGCACGACGCAGGCCGGCCCGTATCAGAAGAAGGTGGAGAAGTTCCTCGGCCGGCCGGTCGACGGCAAGCAGTCCAGCGCCGACTGCAAGGCCATCCAGGCCTTCCAGACCAAGCACGGCATCACCCCGAATGCCGGCTACGCGGGTCCCGTCACATGGGGCGTGATGGACCTGATGAACAAGCAGAAGGCCGTCGGCAACAACCCCAACAAGGACGGCAAGTGCCCCGTCAACAAGGGCCGCATCGCCTGCGTGAACCTCACGCTCCAGCTGAGCTGGATCCAGGACGGGAAGAAGCTGGTGTACGGCCCGGTGCCGGTCCGCACCGGCCGTAACGGCTACGAGACCCGCACCGGCCTGAAGAAGATCTACTGGCGGAACATCGACCACGTGTCGACCATCTACCACGTGCCGATGCCGTACTCCCAGTTCTTCGACGGCGGCCAGGCCTTCCACTCGGTCGGCGTCAGCATGTGGAACCCGCCCGGCTCGCACGGCTGCGTCAACATGACCAAGACCGACGCGAAGAAGTACTGGTCACTGCTGAAGAACGGCGACGACGTCTACGTGTACGGCCGCAAGCCGGGCACCTGACACACGCAGGCACCCGGCTCGCCGGAGAACGGGCAGAAACGTCACGCCTCCGGCGCGTCCCCGAAGTCCGGGATCTCCAGCCTGGCCCCGTCCTGCCGCGCGGACTCGTGCGCGACGATGCCCGGCAGGGTGTAGCGGGCGGCCACCCACGCGTTCACGGACGGGAGTGTGCGGGTGTTGACCGCGGTCACGAAGTCGTCCACCAGGAAGTGGTGGCTGCCCTCGTGGCCGTTGTGCAGATGGTCGAAGGCCCGCGGCAGCCGCGCGCGGTCGTGCACCGGCGCCGACCCCGAGGTGAAGGCCGCCCGCAGCTCCGGCGCGATGTGCTGGAGCGAGGGGTCGTCGGGGGACATGGTGGGCTTGGGCTCCAGCAGCTCACTGATGTCCTTGACACCCTTTTTGTCCTGCCAGAAGGCCACAGTGGCGAGCTGCTCCATGCTCGCCTCGGTGCCGAAGAACCGGAACCGCGACTCCCGTATGTGCGACGGGTAGCCGACCCGCCGGAACTCGTTCGTACGGAACGAGCCACCGCCCGCGACCTCGAACAGCGCCGTCGCGTTGGACACGTCGTTGCCGAACTGGCTGACGCTCTTGTCGAAGACCCCGTCACCCCGGTCGTCCACGACCCCGATCGCCGACACGCTCACCGCGTGCGTCCGCCAGGCCCCCAGCACACCGCCCACCGCGTGCGTCGGGTACAGCAGCGGAGGATAGGAGGCGGTCGCCTTCCAGTTCTCGCCGCCGCTGTACTGGTACGCCTCGTAGAACCCCAGGTCCATGTCGTGGACGTAGTCGCCCTCGGCATAGAAGAGCCGCCCGAAGGCGCCCTCGGCGATCTGGTTGCGCGCGTGCACGGTCGCCGGGTTGTACTCGCTGGTCTCGCCCATCATGTAGGTCATACCGGTCGCCTTGACCGCGTCGATGATCGCCGCGATCTCCTCCGTGGTGATCGCCATGGGGACCGCGGAGTAGACGTGCTTGCCGGCGTTCAGACCCTGGAGCACCAGCGGCCCGTGGGTCCAGCGCTGGGTGAAGATGGCGACCGCGTCGACGGCCGCCGACTCCAGCATCGCCTCGTACGAGGGGAAGGTGCCGGCCAGTCCCTGTGCGTCGGCGAGCTGCTCGGCCCGCTCGGGCAGCAGATCGGTGACGTACACGTCGCCGACACCGGGGTGGGCCTGGAACAGCGTGGCGAACTGGCCGGAGAACTGGCCGGCGCCGACGATGCCGAGGGAGAACGTCATGGAGTGTGTGCCTTTCACTGGCCGAGGATGAGGTTGATCTGGTCGTTGGTCCTGGTCAGGCCGCTCGCCGGGGCGTCGTTGGCGTAGACGTCCTGCATCGCGGGGCGCATCAGGGAGTACACGTCCGCCGCGTAGTCGGTGATCGGGAAGGAGAAGGTGGTGGAGTTCTTCCTGTCGGTGACCGGTTCGGTGAACGCGGACACGTCGATGCCCTTCTTCCCGTACGCGGCCACGGCCGCGTCGGTGCCGTCAGGGGTCGCGGGGAAGACGATGCCGTAGCCGCCGACGGCCTTCTGGCACTCCTTCGAGGCGAGGTACCGCACCCACTTCTTCGCGCCCTCCTTGTTGCGGGCGTTCTTGGTGATGGAGTCGGCGAGGCCGTTCATCATGGTGGCCCGCTTGCCGGTCGGGCCGGTCGGCGTGGGTGCGGTGCCGACGTCGAGCCCCTTGGTGCCGTAGTAGGTGGAGATCATCCAGGCGCCGTCCAAGGAGGTCGCCGCCTTGCCGGCGGCGACCTGGGCGTTGGCCGGGTTGGCGCCGTCGGTGTAGTCGGTGAAGGGCGCGAGGTAGCCCTTCTTCGCCAGGCCGAAGTACCAGTCGACCACCGACTGGAAGGTCTTGCTGTCGTACTGGTACTTGGTGCCCCAGCGCGCCTGGTCCGTGTAGTGCCACCCCGCCGAGGCGACGAACGGGCTCCAGGTGGTCTGCCCGTCGGCGTCGCCCGCGCCGCCGGTGGCCATCCCGTACACCTTGACGTTGTTCTTGTCGAAGCCCTTCTCGTCGCCGCGCCTGCCGTTCTTGTCGACGGTCAGATGCGCGATGGTCTTCTCGAAGGTGCCGCCGTCCTCCGGGTTCCAGGAGAGGCCCTCGAGGCCGTCGGCGGTGAGCCCGGCCTCCCTGACCAACTTCTGGTTGTAGAAGAGGGCGACGGTGTCCCAGTCCTTGGGTGCGCCGTAGCGATGGCCGTCCTGGCCCTTCCAGTTGGCGGCCAGCCCCGTCTGGTAGGCGGAATCGTCGATGCCCAGGTCGTCCAGCGGTTCGAGCACGTTCAGGTCGGCGAACTGCCCGAACTTCTGGATGTGGTCGGTGAAGACGTCCGGCTCGGTGCCCGCGATGAAACTCGCGGTGAGCTTGGTCCAGTAGTCGGCCCAGCCCATCTGTGTGATCTTCACGTTCAGGCCCGGATTCTGCTTCTCGAACCCCTTCGCACAGGCCTGGTACGCGGGCAGCTGGTTGGCGTCCCACAGCCAGTACGTCACCGTGTTCCCGCCCGACCCGGCCGCGCCGCCCTGCGCGCAGCCGGTGGCCAGGGACAGCGCCATCGCCCCGGCCAAGGCCAGGATCGTACGCATCCGAACTCGCATCCCAGTCCCCTTACTTGATGCCGGTGAAGCTGATGGAGCTGACGATGCGCCGTGCGAAGCAGCCGAACAGCACGAGCATCGGAAGGGCGGCGATCAGAGTGGCCGCCATCAGGCCGGACCAGTCGTAGCCCGTCTGCGGGGTCTGTGCCCGGAAGATGGCCAGCGCGACGGTGAGCACGCGCGAGCTGTCGCTGTAGGACACCATCAACGGCCAGAAGTAGTCGTTCCAGGCGGTGATGTACGTCAGCAGTCCCAGCGTGAGGATCGGCGTGGACGCCATCGGCAGCATCACCCGGAAGAAGATCCGGATCTTCCCGGCCCCGTCCAGCAGGGCGGCCTCCTCCACCTCCCGCGGCACGTTCATGAAGAACTGCCGCAGGAAGAACACCGCGAACGGCGTCATGAACATCGTCGGAAGCGCCACTCCCAACAGGTTGTCCACCAGGCCGAGTTGCTTGATCAGCACGAAGTTGGGGAGCAGCGTGAAGATCGCAGGCACCATCAGCCCCGCCAGGAACAGCCCGAACACCTTCTCCCGCCCGCGCCAGCGCAACCGCGCGAAGGCGTACGCCGCCATGGCGGAGAAGAAGATCTGGCAGACGGTGATCAGGGTCGAGACGATCACCGAATTGATCAGATAGCGCCAGAACTTGAGCCCGCCGCCCGAACCGCCCTGGGCGATCGCCTCCTCGGCCGACTGCAGACCGAGCGCCCGCTCGAAGCCTCCGGTCGTCGGATCCACGGGCAGCAGATCGCCGGGATGGGCGGCGAGCGCGGTGTTCGAGGACAGCGCGGTGCGCAGGATCCAGTAGAACGGCAACAGCGTGATGAGCACGACGGCGGCCATCACCGCCCAGGCCACGGCCCGCCCGAAGGAGGGCCTGCGCCTGACGCGCCGTACGGTCGTGGTGTCTGCCACGGCAGCCATGTCGGTGTCTCCCTTCCCTCAGCCGAGGTCGCTCTGGCCGGCCCGGGTGAGCCGGTACTGCAGGACGGTGATCGCGCTCAGCACGACCAGCAGGGCCACCGACATCGCCGAGGCGTACCCGAACTGGAAGCGGCCGAAGGCGGCGCCGTAGATGTAGTACTGCAGGACGTTCGTGGCGTTCGCCGGTCCGCCCGCGGTCGTCACGGCGACCGTGTCGAACACCTGGAACGAACCGATCACCGTCATGATCAGAACGACCGCCAGGACCGGTCGCAGCAGTGGCATCGTGATCCGCCAGAACATGCGCCACTCGCTCGCGCCGTCGACCTTTGCGGCCTCGTACATGTCGTTGGGGATCGCCATCAGGCCGGCGAACAGCAGCAGTGCGGTATACCCGACGTGCCGCCACACGTTGATCAGGGCGATCGTCGGGATCGCCCAGGTCTCGTCCGCCAGGAACGGGACGCGGTCGGCGCCGATCCCCGCGATGATCTCGTTGCCGATGCCCAGCTGGGTGTCCAGCATCCAGAGCCAGACGATGCCCGCGACGACGTTCGACATCAGATACGGCGTGAGCACGACCCCGCGCAGCACCGCCGACTGGGTCAGCCGCTGCAGCAGTACGGCGATGGCGAGCGCCGACACCGTCTGGACGCCGATGTTGATGACCACGTACTCGACGGTGACCGCGAGGGACTCCCAGAAGATCGGGTCGTGGACCATCCGCACGTAGTTGTCCAGGCCCACCCACTCCGCCGGCGTGAGCAGGTTGAAGCGGGTGAAGCTCAGGTAGATGCCGCGCAGCGTCGGCCAGAGCAGGAAGACCAGGAAACCCAGCATCGCCGGAGCGATGAACACCGCGGCGAGCCGCCCGTCCCCCTCGTTCTCGCGGGAGCGCGCCCGCCGCGTCCTCGACTTGGTCCCTACTCCCTCGGCGCCACCCAGCGGCAGGCGCGAAGGTGGGCTGCTGGAGGCGATGGTCATCAGGAGACTCCCTCGTCTGCGGCTCGTCCTCGGCGCCACTTACTTTTGTCGCGGAAGAATCCAGCCGTCAAGAGGTGCGCGAACATCTTCTTCAAGCCAGGCCGACCGCTCTAGAATGGCCCTGTTGGTTTTGCAGAGAAAAAAATCAGAGAGAAAAAATCAGAGACAAGATCATGTGGGAGCCTGACGACCATGACCCCAGTAGCCGCCAGCTGGCCCCCTCTCAGTCCCGGTGAACGCTCGGTCGCGATCGAGGTGCTCGTCGGCGGACCCCTGTCGCGCACCGAACTCGCCCGGCGACTCGACCTGTCCGCGGGCAGCCTCACCCGGCTCACCAAACCGCTGATCGAGTCGGGCCTCCTCGTCGAGGTGCCCGAGGCGGGTGGCCCGGCGGAGGTGCGTCAGGGGCGCCCGTCGCAGCCGCTGGACGTCGTCGCCGAATCCCTCTCCTTCCTCGGCTTCAAGATCACCGATGACATGGTCTACGGCGTCCTGACCACCCTCAGGAGCGAGATCGTCGCCCGCTACGACCGCCCGCTGGTCACCCGTGAACCGGCCGCGGTGGTGAACCTGCTGGGGGAGATGACCGACGTGCTGGCCGGCGACCACCCACGGCTCGCGGGCATCGGCATCGGCGTGGGCGGCTTCGTCGAGGACCGGGCCGTGGTCGGGGAGTCACCGTTCCTGGACTGGCGTGGTGTGCCGCTCGCCGAACTGGTCGAGGAGCGCACGGGGCTGCCGGTTGTCGTGGAGAACGACGTCGCCGCCCTCGTCGAGGCGGAGACGTGGTTCGGCGCCGGCCGCGGCCTCGACCGCTTCGTGGTCCTCACCATCGGTGCCGGCATCGGCTACGGGCTGGTCCTCGGCGGCAAGCGGGTGCCCTACGCCGAGGAGGACCGCGGCTTCGGCCGCCACTGGATCGTCCATCCCAACGGTCCGCTGACCCCGGAGGGGGCGCGCGGCAGCGCTGTCTCCCTGCTGACCATCCCCAGCATCCGCTACCAGGTCCAGGCCGCCACCGGCCGCGACCGCACCTACGAGGAGATCCTGGTCGGTGCCGCGGCGGGCGAGCCGATGCCCGTCAGGGTCATCGAGGAGGCGGCCCGCGCCCTGGGCACCCTGGTCGCCCAGATCGCCAACTTCGTGCTGCCGCAGAAGATCCTGCTCGCCGGAGAAGGGGTGGGCCTCATGGACGTCGCCGGGAAGACTGTGACGGAGACCATCCGTGCCCAGCGGCATCCGCTGGCCGCGCCGATCGACCTCGAGACCAAGGTGTCCGATTTTCACGACTGGGCCCGTGGCGCCGCCGTTCTGGCGATCCAGGTGCTGGTGCTGGGGGCGACGGAAGCCTGAACTCCGCGATCTGCGGGGACAGATGGACGTGATCAGCAACACTGTCCGGTATGTCCGTATTGCGCATTCTTACTCACATGGCCTTCACCTTCGGCGCCGTATGCTTCACAGCATGTCCACCACTGTTGAAATCGCCTCCGATCGATCGGCTGACGAGGTCAACGAGGAGATCCGGGCGCTGTGGCGCCGGTCGGGCGGGACACTGAGCGTCGAGCAGCGTGAGGAATACCAGCGCCTCGTCCTGGAGTGGGCCGCAGCGGCCCTGCAGCCGGTGAAGGCGGCCTGACACTCGCCTCGGCGCAGGCCGCCCGAGCATCCTCCTCGGCCCGTCCCGCCACGCATCGGAACACCCCGCACGGGCACCCCTGATCCAATGGGTGCCCTTCTCGCACTGACCTCGGCCGTCTGCTACGGCATCGTCGACTTCGCCGACGGCATGCTCTCCCGGCGCGCACTTCGCCGCCCTCACCCTGACCGGCCGGCTCAGCGATCTGCTCCTCGCCACCACGGCCGCACTCCTCGTCCCCGCCGGTGACGTGATTTTCACGGATCTGGCGTGGGACCCAACGTTGCCCGTCGTCCTCGGGTTCGTGCTCCTGCGCGAACCCCTCACCGCACGGCGCGTGATCGGGCTGACCGGCGCGGCGGTGGCGACCGTTCTGCTCACCCTCGGGTGACGGGACCCTCACCCCCAGGTCGCCGAGTAATACCGCTGGTACGCCTTGCGGTCCTGCTCGGCGCGGATGAAACGGGTTGCCGCCAGGGCGACCAGACTGCCGGCGATGACCAGCAGACCGGGACCGACGTTCTTCGGGTCCGCGAGCCGGGACAGCAGTGTCACGGCGGCCTCGCCGGCCACCGGCGCCGACGAACCGGGCGACGCGTCACCCGGCGCGCCCGCGTCCTGCGACGGGGCAGGCGCCGCGCCCTGTCCGGAGCCGTTCTGCGCGGCCACGATGAGCTTCATGTCGAGCGCCGCCAGCGCCTTGGTCACCGGCTGGAAGAACGTCGTGCCGCCCGCGTTGCAGTCGCCGCTGCCACCCGACGTCACACCCAGCGCGACCCCCTCGGAGAACATCGGACCACCGCTGTCACCGGGTTCGGCGCACACATTCGTCTCGATCAGCCCCGTGACCGTGCCCTCGGGGTAGTTGACCGTGGCGTTGAGCGACGTCACCTCGCCGTCACGCAGCCCGCTCGTGCTGCCACTGCGGAACACCTTCTGTCCGACGGCCGGATCGGCCGCGCCGGTGATCCGCACCCCCTGGCCCTTGCCGATGGACACGACGTCGGCCCCGGCACCGGCATCCCCGTTCGCGTACTGGACCAGTGAGAAGTCACCGCCGGGAAAGCTCTGCTGGACGGTCTGCCCGATCTGCTGTCGGCCCCGGTTGTCGGAGAACCACACCGAACCGTTCGGACCGCAGTGCCCGGCGGTGAGGATGAAGTCGCGCCGGCCGTCCGTGACGTTGAAGCCTGCCGAACAGCGCCCGGCGGTCGACAACAGCGGCAGCGCGCCGTTGAGGCGCGTCGTGAACGTGCCCTCGGTGCGCTCCATACGGACGAAGCCGCCCACGTCTGCCGCGAGGTCCGTCATCCGGGACCAGTCGGCCGCGGAGACGGTGCTGTCGCCCCGTACGACCACCTCGTTGGAGCGGTAGTCCATGACCCACGCCGTACCGGCCACCCGGGGCGCCGAACGCAGCGTCGACGTCGCCGACTTCATCTCGTCCATGCTGTGGTCGACCATCTTCGCCTCGGCGCCCGCCTTGCGCACCTCGGCGGCGGCGCTCTCGTCGGTGACCGCGACGACTGCCTTCCCGTCGGCACCTATCCAGCTGCCCGCCGTACGGGACGTGCCCAGACGTGCGACCAGCTCGCTGCCGGAGTCACCGGCCGACGCGGCGTAGGTGCGCGGGACGGCCGCGGCGTCCGGAGGTTCGCTCGCCACGGCGCGTGTGACCATCGTTCCTCCGAGGAGGAGTCCGCCGACCGCCGCCAGCCGTGTCACTCGCCGGACGAGACGTCGTCGTGCGTGCCTCATGCGTGGCTCCCGAACCAGTACAGCGCGGCGTCAACGCCGCGGGGCCCTCCCGTGGTTGAGCACCCTCACTCCATACGCGGCCCGGTGCGCGCGTGTTCACCGCACGACTGATCGTTCTTGCGCCGGCGCCCCGACCAGCAGCGGATTCAGGAATTCACCGACCGTCACCCGGCCACTGCTCGTCCTCATCGTTCCCGGCCGGCGCACATCCCCCTATGTTGAGCCTCATGACCAGGATCCCGCACGAAACGACCGGTGAACCGAATCCGCTTCGCGCACTGAGTCTCGACCGGCTCCGATGTCGTACAAGCATGAAGTGGCGCGCCTACCCCGAGGACGTCCTGCCCCTGTGGGTGGCCGAGATGGACGTACCGCTGGCCGAGCCCATCGTGCGCGCACTCACCGACGCCCTCGCGCTGGGCGACACCGGATACCCCGCGGGCACCGGCTACGCCGAGGCGCTCGCCGGTTTCGCGGAGAAGCGGTGGGGCTGGGAACCGGCCGTGGAGCGAACGGCGATCGTGCCCGACGTGATGCTCGGGGTGGTCGAAATGCTCAAACTGGTCACCGGACCCGGCGATCCGGTCGTGGTGAACTCACCCGTGTATCCGCCGTTCTACATGTTCATCGAGCACATGGATCGCCAGGTGATCGAGGCCCCGCTCGGCGCCGACCTGCGCATCGACCTCGACACCCTCGACGAGACCTTCCGGCGGGCGACCACGGACGGCCGACGCGCCGCCTTCCTGCTGTGCAGCCCCCACAACCCGACCGGCACCGTGCACACCGCCGACGAACTGGCCGCCGTGGCCGCACTCGCCGACCGCCACGGCGTGCGCGTCGTCGCCGACGAGATCCACGCCCCGCTCGCCGCGGGCGGCGTCGACTTCGTGCCGTATCTGCGCGTCCCCGGCGCCGAGAACGGGCTGTCGCTGATGTCCGCGTCGAAGGCGTGGAACCTGGCCGGCCTCAAGGCGGCCCTCGCCATCGCCGGACCCGCGGCCGCCGACGACCTGGCCCGGCTGCCGGAAGAGGTCAGCCACGGTCCCAGCCACTTCGGCATCATCGCCCACAGTGCCGCCCTGCGTGACGGCACCGACTGGCTCGACGCCCTGCTGACGGGCCTCGACGACAACCGGCGCCTGCTCGTGGACCTCCTGGCCGAGCACCTCCCCGCGATCACCCACCGCCCGGGCCGTGGCACGTACCTCGCCTGGCTCGACTGCCGCGCCCTCGGCCTGGGCGACGACCCGGCGGACGTCTTCCTGCGGCGCGGCCGGGTCGCGCTCACCTCCGGCATCCCCTTCGGCACCGGCGGAGCGGGTCACGTACGGCTGAACCTGGCGACATCGCCCGAGCTGATCACGGAGGGCGTACGGCGCATGGCGGCCGCCCTCGGCTGAGCCGCACGGTGGGGGCGCCCCGCCCGGCGTCCCCACCCGCGCCGCCCGCACCCGCCCTGCCTACACTTCCGGCCATGGACGATACGTCGCTCGAGACGCTCGGCACGGGCCAGTACCTGCTCATCACCAGCTACCGCAAGAACGGCACCGGCGTCGCCACGCCGGTCTGGGTGGTCCGCGACGGAGACGCCCTGGGCGTCTGGACAGTGGCCGACTCGTGGAAGGTCAAGCGCATCCGCGCCCGGGCCGACGTCCTCGTCGGCCCCTGCGACCTGCGCGGCAGGCCGACCGGCGACCAGGTCCCCGCCACCGCCGAGATCTGCGACGAGGCCACCAGCGCCCGCTACCGCCGGCTCATCGCCCGCAAGTACGGCATCACCGGCCGCCTCACCCTCTTCGGCAGCCGACTGCGCCGAGGCGTGAACGGCACAGTCGGCATTCGCGTGACGCTGACACCGGCCGGCTGATTGCCGGTGGTGGCCGCGCCCAGTGGGCGGCGGCAGCGCTTCGGGAGGGTTCCCGTCCGAGTGGGCCGGACACGGCAGGCGCGGTGGCGTGGGCTCGCCACACTTCGCCGCCGCGCCCGGCGCCCAGTACCTCCTCGGGGACACCGCGAAGTACTCGCAATGGCGGCAGGTGCGTCGCCTCAGGACGCGTCCACCACCGTGCCCTTCACCACCGGCGCACCGGGCACCGGTTCGCCCTCGTCGTCGGCCAACTGCAAGCGCACCGACTCGGCCTGTTCGGCCACCGTGTCCTTCACCGTCGGCACCGTCAGCTCCGTGCTCGTGGCGCCCGCCGGGACGGACACCCACAGATTGAGGTCGTCCACCTCGGACAGCGGGCGCTCCGGATCCGGCGAGGCACCGGACGTCCCCTCGAGCCACTCGGGATCGACGTCCTTGGTGGACAGCGCCGCACCGTCGACGACCGGCACCAGGGCGATCACGCCGCCCACCTCCACATCAGCTGCTGCGGACAGAGTCACCCGCCACTTCAACGGCTTCCCCTCGGTCACGCGGTCCGCGACCGGCTTCACCCCGATCGTGGGCAGGGGGTCGTCGTTCTCCGCGGTCACGCCGCCCAGGTGCGAACCGACCACGGCCGTGCGGACCGCCTTCACGAAGACGTTGTGCGGGAGGTCGTAGCCGTAGCGGGTATTGCCGCGGACCTTCACCGGTACGTCGATGTCCTGCGCACCGGGCCGCACCGTCACCAGCCGGTCCGTGGCCTTGCCCGTGACCGGGTCGGCGACGAACAGCCGTACCTGCCCGCTGCCGTGCCCCGACACCTGCACCGGCACTCGGTAGGACCGTTCGCCCGAGTTCCCTTCCTTGACGGTCAGCCGTCCGACGTCGACCCGGGGCAACGCAGCCTCCCGCACTTCCTGCGTGCCCGCCTGCCAGGCCCAGGCGTCCATCAGCCAGGCCCGCCCGGACCTCGTACGCGGCGTCAGCTCCAGTGACTTGACGTGCCGCAGGTCGAGAGCCGCCGCGTCATCGGCGCCGATCGGCACCCGCACCTCGCGCGCCCAGTACGACGCCGTCCGGTCCGAGCCCGGCAGCCCGTCGACCTTGATCCGGCCGAGGGTCCGGTGCCGGCCGGCCTTGTCGGTGACCGAGACGTCCAGCTGTGTCCCGGTGGTGTTCGGCGGCACGATCACGCGCAGCGCCAACGCCTCGGCACCCGTCAGGGACAGCGGCCGCTCGGGACGTACCCGTACGGCCGACCCCGCCGCGGACCAGCGCAGCGCGGCCGCGCGGCGGCCGGGCTCGCGGTCGGTCTCCCAGCGCGCGAAGTGCGGGGAGCCGCCGGCCGTCTCCGACGACAGGCACGCGGTGGCCGCAGTGGGATGCACGGCCGAGCACAGCCGGCCGCCTCCTCCGCTCACCTTGACCTTGCCGTCCGGCAGGAATCCCGCGCCGCGCCGCGCACCCACCGCATGGGTGAGGACGCGCGCGGGGCCGGCGGAGGGTGCACGGCGGCCCGAGCCGTCGAGCAGCGGGCGGACCCGGTCGTCCTTGGCGACGAACAGCCGTGCCGCCGCGGCGATGTAGGTGGCGCCCGCCTTGTGCTGCTCGTCGGCCGTCAGCCGGGTGCGGGTGCCGGGGGCGCAGACCGGGTCGGACTGCTCCTCGTCGTTCCAGAAGTCGTCGTCGGCGGGCGCCTCGGCCTGGCCCGGCGTCCACTCGCTGTTGAAGTAGTTGTGGTTGGCGCCCACCATGTACACCGCGCTGTGCAGTGCGGTACCGCGGCTGACCCGGCGGGTGCCGTCGACGTACACCTCGCCCTGCAGGTCGGAGACGTCCCCGTCACAGCCCGGCAGGATCGTCATCGACGGTACGTCCGCGACCGGGTTCTGGCCGAAGATCGTCGGTCCGATGAGCACGGTGCCGCGGATGTGCCAGCGCACCGGGCCGCGATAGCCGTCCTGGTTCGCGGGCGGCGGGTAGAGGCTGTCCATCGCCGCCCGGTTGACGCCCTCACCGCCCCGCGAGTGCCCGACGAGCAGGACACGGGACAGATCGGTCCTGGGCGTGTGCCGTACGGCCGCGGGGGCCGTGGCCGGGTGGGCGGACCAGTCGGCCCAGCGGGCGAGATGCTGCCGTACGAGCGAGGAACGGGCCTGCGCGCCGCCGTCCTCGGCGCTCCAGTCCTGGCCGTTGATGCCGTTGGCGGAGATCGACACGGTCACATAGCCCTGGGAGGCCAGGAGCCGCTGGTCGCGCAGATAGCCCCGGTGACTCGGCACCGGCTCGGCGCCGGCGGCGCAGGGCCAGTCGCCGCTGATGTCGCCCTGCGGTGTGTAGCAGGTGGAGTGGCGGCCGTGCAGGAACAGGGCGAGTGGACGGCGGCCGTCGGCACCCTTGGGCGCCACCACCACGGCTCGCATCTCGACCGGCTCGGCAAATCCGGGAAGCCGTACCGGGTCGAGGTCGTACTCGCCCGTGACGGTCCGGTACGCGCCCGGTTTGCCGGGGTCGACCTGGTTCACCGGCAGTCGCGGCGGGACGGTCACCGCCGAGCGAGCGTTGCCGGCGGTCGGGCCGGGCGCGTCCAAACGGCGGCCCGCGGCCCGTACTTCGAGGTCCTGCGCGGAGTCCAGCCGGACCCCGTCGAGGCCGAGCCGGAACGTACGCCCGTCCCTCGCCGGCGCCGGACGGCCGAGCAGCCGGTCACCGGCGTAGAACTCGACGCGGGCATCGCCCATCGGCACCCGCTCGTCGGACCGCCACACCAGCTTGCGCGCCGACCCGTCACCGGTGATGCTCCAGTCGTTCGGCAGACCCTCACCACTGGTGATGTCGGTCGAGTTCGCCGACGGCCTTGCCTCGGACGCCGGTTGAGCCTGAGCCCACCCTGGCGACGACCCCGCCACCGTGAGCACCGTTAAGGCGGTGACCCATATTCGCCGGGCACGAATCACGTGCCCCTCCTTCCGTTCGCACCGGGACGGCCCCGGGCCCTTCACCTGGGAAGGACGGAAGGTGGTACTTGTGCGTTGCCTGTGGCGGCAGAGAAGAGGGGTTGCCTCAGCGGCGAACTAGGTTGGGCACAGCGGGAGATGACAGGGCGAACGAGGGATCGCGTGCGCGGCGGGGCCGGCGAGGAGAACCGTCGGCAGCCCCCGGGCCGGGCCCGGGGTGTGGTGGCTGGGAGAGCGGGTCAGGTCCAGGCGCGGTAGGGCTCGTCGATCAGCTGGAACACCGGCTCGCTGCGGACCGGGTCCTTCGCCGTGGACAACCGCACCCGGTCCCCGCTGTGAATGCCGATCGGCGGGCCGATGACCCGGCCACGCACGACGAACCCCTCGGCCATCTCTATGAGGGACACATTGCGCGCCGCGGGGGTGTTGCGGTGGACCACGGTGGAGTGCCGTACGGTGCCCACCCCCTCGCTGCGCTCGGTCCGCAGATCACTGCCCTGACAGACCGGACACAGCAGCCGGTGGTACATCGCGGTACCGCACCAGGTGCAGCGCTGGAAGACGATGGCGTCCCTGTCGGGGGCCGCGGGGTCGAGTACGCCGGCACCGGAACCGGCGGTCTGGCGAGCAACGCTTCCTGAGTGGTGGTACACGCTGGTCAACTCCCTGCGCTCGGCCGGAATCCCACGTGCGCGGGTCGCCCGAGCACGCACATGCCCGGTTCACCGTGCCACCGTGCACGGCCTCAGCGTATGGCACTGAGTGCCACTCGTAAAGGCACTGCGTACCCTGAATTATGTGAACGAGTCGAGCGGGCGGATCACGTACTCGGGCCGAGCGCCGTCTCGATCTCCTGAACGACCCGCCACAGCGGCGCACCGCGTCGGGACACCACGACCACCACATCCTCGGCCGGTTCGTCGCCGTCCGGGCGCGGGGCGGGACCGGTGCCGAAGGCCGACTGCACATATCCCAGCGCGTGGTCCACCTCGGCGCTCGCGTCGCCCTGACCGGCGGAGCGCAGCCAGGACCGCAGCGCGTTGTTGTGGGCCGCGACCACGGCGGCGGCGATCACGTCGGCCTGGAGCCACCCGTCGCGCCGGCCGGCGAAACGCCCGCGCAGATACTCGGCCAGCTGCCGCTCGTAACGCCACACCACGGACAGCTCGTACGCCCGCAGCCCGGGCACCCTCTTGGTGAGGCGGTAGCGCTGCACCGAGAAGGTGGGGTTCTCCGCGTACATCCGCAGTACCAGCCGGGCCGCGTCGCACACCCGGCGCACCGGCTCGTGCTCGTCGCCGCTCGCCGCGAGGAAGGCCGTCATATCGGTCAGGCACCGCTCGTGGTCGGGGAAGACCACGTCCTCCTTGGACGGGAAGTAGCGGAAGAACGACCGCCGCCCGACGCCCGCGAGCGTCACGATGTCGTCGACGGTCGTCTGCTCGTAGCCCCGCTCCAGGAACAGCTGGAAAGCCGCCGCGACGAGGGCGTCCCGCATGGGTGGCTTGGCGGTCGTGGCCTCCGCCTTCCCGCCCTTGTCCGCCCTCTCGGCCTTGTCGCCACGGCCGGATGCCGCACTGCTGGAGCTCATGGACGGGAACGTAGCATCTGAGCTGGGTTGATGGCACTCAGTGCAGTGGTTTGGGGGAACTGAGTGCTGTCCACGGGCGTCGCCCCCGATGGGATCCGGGCAGCCGTCCCGCCAGGGCCAATGCGGTGGGGTGATCGTATTGATCGGAAATGATCGATACGATTGTGGGCGTAGAGTGAGCGCCTCGGGATCACACTCCGCGTGGCCCGCGGGATCGTTCGACCGCCTCGCCCCAGGGGGAACCATGCGACTGCACGTCGACCAGCGCCACGAGCGGGTGCTCGAACTCGTCCGGGAGCGGGGCAGCCTCCGCGTCGCCGAACTCGCCGCCGAACTCGGCGTCTCCGCCGTCACCCTGCGGCGCGACGTCGAAGCGCTCGCGGCGCAGGGCCGGGTGCAGCGGCTGCACGGCGCGGTCGTGTGGCCGGGGGACACGACCACCGAGGTGCGCGAACGGCCGGCGGGTGCCGAGGGCGCGGTGATCGGAATGATCGTCCCGACCACGAACTACATCTTCGCCGACATCGTGCGCGGCGCCCGGGAGGCGGTCGCGGCCCAGGGCGGCCGGCTCGTGCTGGGGGTGTCCGGCTACGTCGACACCGAGGACTCGGTGCAGGCCGACCACCTGCTCTCGGGCGGTGCGGAGGGGCTGCTCGTCGCGCCCAGCTGGTTCGGCGGTGTGCCCGAGAACGGTCAGGAGAAGTGGCTGCTGGAGCACGACGTCCCCGCCGTCCTGGTCGAGCGCCTGGCTCAGCCCGGAAACCCCGCCGCCGTGCTCGACCGGGTGCGCACCGACCGGGCCCACGGCGCCGCGGTCGCCGTCGGTCACTTCGCGAACCTCGGACACCGCAGGATCACCGCCGTTCTGCAGGAGGGCCCGCACGCCAACCAGATCACCGCCGGCTACCTGGCTGCCGTGCAGGCCCTGGGGCTCGACGTGGACAAGACCGCCGCCCCGACCGTGCGGGAACACGGGGACTACGAGGCGAGCGTCGACTATCTCGTCGACGCGGTGAAGAAGCGTGGCGTCACCGCCGCGCTGGTGCACAGCGACGAGGACGCGATCGTGCTGGTGCCACGGCTCCAGGCGTGCGGCATCCGGGTCCCCGACGACCTGGCGCTGATCGCGTACGAGGACGAGGTCGCCGGGCTCTCCGACGTGCCGCTCACCGCTGTCGCGCCGCCCACGCGCTCCGTGGGGGAACTCGCCGCCAAGCTGCTGCTGGCACGCCTCGCCGAGCGCCGGAGCGGGCAGCAGCCGGGGCCGCGTCAACACCTGGACCTGCTCCCGGAGTTGAGGGTCCGCTCATCCTGCGGCGGCGAATCGATCGCTGAATGAGCGAACGGCGATCGTTTTGATTGTTTTGCGCGAACGCTCTTGACTCTGATCGTGTGTGCACAAAAGATGTCCTGCGACCGCCTCTGCCCGTACGAGGTCTCGTAGGAGACGTGCCATGACACGCACTTCACGTTCGCCCCGCACCACACGTTCGTTCCGCACGACCGCCGCTCTCGCCGCCGTCACCGCGCTCGGCCTGCTCGCCACCGCCTGCGGCGGCAGCGGCGACGGCGAAGGTGACACGGCAGGTACCGAGGCGGGCGGAAAGCCCGTCACGCTCACCTACTGGACCTGGACACTCGGGGCCAAGTCGACCGTGGAGGCGTTCAACAGAACGCACAAGGACATCAAGGTCGAGTTCACCGAGATACCGAGCGGCACCGAGGGCTACAGCAAGCTCGTCAACTCGGTGAAGGCCGGCAATGCACCCGATGTGGCCACGATCGAGTACCAGATGGTCCCCGAGTTCGCCAGCCAGGGCAATCTGATCGATTTGACCGAGCACGCCGGTGAAACGGTCAAGACGAAATTCCCGCAACCCATCCAGGACCTGGTGACCTTCGGCGGCAAGACCTGGACCGTGCCCTACGACGCCGCGCCGCAGCTGTACTACTACCGCACCGACCTGTTCAAGAAGTACGGCACCGAAGTCCCCAAGACCTGGGACGAGTTCAGGACGGCCGCCGAGAAGGTCAAGAAGAAGGACGAGAACGTACGGCTCGCCTCCATGCCGAAGAGCGACCCCGCGCTGCTGGCCGCACTGGCCTGGCAGGCGGGCGGGAAGTGGTTCGACACGAAGGGCGACGCCTGGAAGCCCGCCGTCGACGACACGGCGAGCAACAAGGTCGCCGCCTACTGGGACGGCTTGATCAAGGACGACCTCGTGCAGTCCTTCACCGCCTACAGCCCCGAGGAGACCAAGGCCCGCACCTCCGGCAAGACCCTCTCCTTCCTGGGCGCCTCCTGGTCCGCGGGCGGCATGCAGACCGCCATGCCCGACCAGAAGGGCAAGTGGGCCGCCGCGCCCATGCCCAACTGGGGCACCGCCGCCAGCGGCAACTACGGCGGCACGTCCTACGGCGTCCTCAAGGGCAGTGAACACGCCGACGCCGCCACCGAGTTCATCACCTGGCTCACCACGAACAAGGCCGGCGTCGAGGCCAGGCTCGCCGACCTCGAGTCACCCAGCAGCGCCCTGCCGGCCAACCCCGAGATGCGCGAAGTGGCCGCCGCCAGGTTCGACACCGCCTACCTGAACGGCCAGAACCTCTACGCCCTCGCGTCCCAGCAGGTCGACACCATCGTCCCCGGCTGGACCTGGGGCCCGAACCAGATGGACGTCTACACGGCCATCCAGGACGAGACCGCCAAGTCCGGCTTCACACAGGGCATCGAGGCGGGGCAGCAGAAGGCGGAGTCGGGCATCGCCGAACGGGGTCTGAAGCTCGCGCAGTGACGGTGCGGTGCGGGGCGGCGGAGCAGTGGCGGCGGGGCGGTTCGGTGGTGCCTCGCCGCCCAGGGAATCTGCGACCCGTCGACAACCGCCCCCGCCCAGCCTCGCCCTCCGTTCCCCGCACCCCCTCCACCGGCCTCTCCCGCCCCACCCACCAAGGAGCCGCAGTGGCCCCACCTCTGGTCCGCCCCACCAGCCGGCCGGCCAAGAGCCGCCGCACCCCGTCCCGACCCCGGGCGCAGCTCCCGGCCCAGCTGCCCGCCCAGGCCACGAGCACCTCGCGTCTCCTGCGCAGCCAACGGCGTACGGCCGCCCTGCTCATCACGCCGTTCTTCGTGCTGTTCGCCGTGGTCATGGTGGCGCCCATCGGCTACGCCGTGTGGATGAGCCTGTTCCAGGAGCGTTCCTCAGGGCTCGGGTTCGGCGGCACCGAGCGGGTGTTCGCCGGCTTCGGCAACTACACCAAGGCGCTGGCCGACACCGGCTTCCGCGCATCGTTCGCGCACATCGCGCTCTACTGCGCCCTCTACATCCCGGTGATGATCGGCGGCTCCCTCGCCCTGGCCCTCCTGGTCGACTCGGCCCTCGCCCGCGCCAAGCGGTTCTTTCAACTCGCCCTGTTCCTGCCGCACGCGATCCCCGGACTGATCGCTTCGATCATCTGGATCTATCTGTACACGCCGGGACTGAGCCCGGTGCTCGAATGGATCGGCGCGCTCGGTGGCTCCTGGGACTTCTACGCCAACGATCATGTGCTGGCGTCGCTGGTCAACCTGAGCGCCTGGCAGTGGATGGGCTACAACATGGTCATCTTCTACGCCGCCCTGCAGGCCGTTCCGCGCGAAGTGATCGAAGCGGCCGTCGTGGACGGTGCCGGCGCACTGCGCACCGCGCTGCAGATCAAGGTGCCGATGATCGCCTCAGCGATCGTCATGACCGTCCTGTTCACGTGTGTCGGAGCGATCCAGATCTTCACCGAGCCGAAGCTCCTCAACCAGCGCGGAGCGCCCTCGATCGACACCGAGTGGTCCCCGACCCTGTTCATCTGGAAGGCCGGATTCGTGCAGCACGACTACGGTCTGGCCGCCGCCGCGTCCCTGCTGCTGGCCGCCCTCGGCGTCGTCCTCTCCTACCTCGTCACCCGGATCGGCAACCGGTGGAAGGCGGCCACGTCATGAGCACCCTCACCCACGACACCACACCCACCGCCGAGCCCTCCGCCGCTCCCCGGCCCACTGCGGGCACCCGCCGCCGCACCACCCCGAACACCCTGCTGTCCAAGGGCATGGTCAACGGTCTGCTGATCGTCGCCGCCGGCTACACCCTCCTGCCCGTCACCTGGCTGCTCTTCGCCGCCACCAAGAACCACCGCGACCTCTTCGCCACATCCGGGTTCGCCTTCGGCGACTTCAACCTCCTGACCAACCTGCACCAGGTGCTCACCTTCAACGACGGCATCTACCTGCGCTGGTTCGGCAACAGCGTCCTCTACTCCGTCGTCGGCTCGGCAGCCTCCACATTCATCTGCGTCGCCACCGGCTACGCCTTCGACAAGTACGACTTCCGAGGCAAGGAGAAGCTGTTCGGACTGGTCCTCGGTGGCGTCCTCGTCCCCACCACCGTCATCCAGCTGCCGATGTACCTGCTCGCCACCAAGGCCGGCGTCGTCAACACCTACTGGGCGCTGCTGCTGCCCGCGCTGGTCAACCCGTTCGGCGTCTACCTCGCCCGCGTCTTCTCCGAGGGCTACGTCCCGAACGAGATCCTGGAAGCGGCCCGCGTCGACGGCGCCGGCGAACTGCGCACCTTCGTCCGCATCGCCCTGCCCATGCTGGCACCCGGCTTCATGACGATCTTCCTGTTCTCGTTCACCGCCAGCTGGAACAACTTCTTCGGCGCCCTCGTGATGCTCAACGACGAGCAGCTCTACCCGGTCAACCTGGGGCTGTTCATGTGGAACAGCGTCACCCAGCAACAGCCCGAGTTCTACTCACTCGTCATCACGGGCTCGCTCGTCGCGGTCGTCCCGCTGATCGTCGCCTTCGTCTGCCTGCAGCGCTTCTGGCGTTCCGGCCTGACCGCGGGCGCGGTGAAGTGACGACGCCCTCCGCCACGCCCGCTCCGGAAGGACCCCTCCTGAACAGCATGCGCCGACCCCACACCGTGCTGGCCATGGGAGCCGGTATCCACAGCCAACTCCTCGCCGGCAACGCCCTCGACCGCCTCGAATCCGTCGCCCGCGTCGACACCACGACCGCCGTCACCGACTTCACCACCGCCGACCCGTGCCAACTCGCCCGCACCGAAGTCCTCTTCACCCACTGGGGCGCACCGTCGCTCACCGAGGACGCGCTGCACCGCATGCCCCGACTTCGCGCGGTCGTCCACGCGGCCGGCTCCGTCAAGCACCACATCACCGACGCCGTCTGGCGCCACGGCATCGCAGTCTCCTCGGCCGCCTCCGCCAACGCCGTGCCCGTCGCCGAATTCACCCTCGCCGCCATCCTCTTCGCGGGCAAGCGCGTCCTCGACGCCTCCCGCACCTACGCAGCCACCCGGAGCCGCCCCGACCTGCTGCCGTACTACGACGGCTACGGCAACTACCACCGCACCGTCGGCATCGTCGGCGCCTCCCGCATCGGCCGCCGGGTCCTGGACCTGCTGCGCCCGTTCGACCTCCACGTCCTCCTCCACGATCCCTACCTGAGCCCGAAGGAAGCGCACGCCCTCGGCGCGGCGCAGGCCGGCCTCGACGAACTCGTCCGGCGCAGCGACGTGGTCTCCGTCCACGCACCCCAACTGCCCGAGACACACCACATGTTCGACGCCCGCCGCATCGCCCTCCTCAAGAACGGCGCCACCCTCATCAACACCGCCCGCGGCCGCCTCGTCGACACCGACGCGCTCACCGCGCACCTGGTCACCGGCCGTATCCATGCCGTCCTCGACGTCACCGAACCCGAGGTACCGCCTGCGGACTCGCCGCTGTACTCCCTGCCCAACGTGCTGCTGACCCCGCACATCGCGGGTTCTCTCGGCAACGAACTCGGCCGGATGACCGACTGGGCCGTCGAGGAGGTCGTGCGGTACGCACAGGGGGTGCCGTTCGCGTACGAGGTCGCGCCGGACGAGCTGACCCGCTCGGCGTGAGCGAGCAGGCGAAGCCGGCCCACCCCGTCCATGCGGTCAAGCCCGTCAAGCCCGCCAACAACCAGTCAGGGAAAGGACCTTCCGTGCACCGAGCCGCACACCGCGTCCTCGTCGTCGGCATCGACGGCGTACGCCTGGACGTACTGAACCGTCTGCCCACCCCGCACCTCGACGCCCTGGCCGCGGAAGGCTTCCTCGCCCCGATCGAGGTGGACGCCGACACGCCCACCATGTCCGGCCCCTGCTGGGCGACCGTCGTCACCGGCGTCACGGTCGCCAAACACGGCGTGTGGAGCAACGACTTCACCGGCAACCGCCTCGACGTCTTCCCCGACTTCGCCACCCGCCTCGCCGCCCAGGACGGCCGCCGCACCTTCGTCGCCGCCGGCTGGCAACCTCTGATGCAGGCACACCACGGCGGGCCCCTCTTCCGCGCCCCGTCCAGAACGGCGTACATCTCTCCGACGGCCGACACGCCCGAGGCCTGGGAACACTGCGACGAGCAGATCACCGAGGAGGCGGTACGCGTGCTGGCCGAAGCCGAAGCCGAAGCCGAAGCCGAAGCCGATGCCGATGCCGAAGCGGCAGCAGAAGGCGTAGCGGGAGCCGCCGACGATGTCGTGGCGTCCTTCGTCTACCTCGGCGCACCCGACGAGACCGCACACTTCTTGGGCTGCGGCGAGGAGTACGAAGCCTCGATCCGCCGCGCCGACGCCCGCCTCGGCCGGCTGCTCGCAGCCGTGCGCTCCCGGCCCTCGTACGCCGACGAGCAGTGGACGTTCCTGGTCGTGACCGACCACGGCCATGTCGACGCCGGCGGCCATGGCGGCCGTACGTCCGAGGAGCGCACGGCGTGGCTGGTCGCCGCCGGACCGGGCATCGGCCCGGCGCCGCGTCCGCTCCGGCATGCCGATGTCGCGGCCCAGGTGTTCGCAGCCCTCGGCCGACACCCGGACCGGCACTGGACCCTCGACGGCCGCCCCTTCGCCGCTGCCCCGCACGCCGTGCTCCTCGACATGGACGGCACCCTCGTCGACACCGAGTCGCTGTGGCTGCGCACGGTGCGCGAGGCCGTGCCCCGGATCGGCGCCGACGACCTCTTCGACGTCCTGGGCCGCTCGGCCGCCGAGGCGGCCGCCCGCCTCCTGCCCCTGACCGGCGACAACGACCCGCAGCCCCTCGCGGCGGACCTGGAAGCCCGCTTCCTCACAGCCGTCCAGCGTGAAGCCGCCCCACTCCCCGGCGCCCTCGCCCTCCTCGATCTGCTTCAGGAGTCGGGCATCCCGGCGGCGCTCGTCTCGGCATCGTCGCGGCCGGTGATGGACGCCGTACTGAAGACCCTGGGCGCCGACAGATTCCGTACGACGGTCGCGGAGGGCGAGACTCCGCGCTGCAAGCCCGCCGCCGACCCGTACCTCGCCGCCGCCCGGGCCCTGTGGGTGGACCCCGCGGCCTGTCTGGCCGTCGAGGACTCGCCCACGGGCGTCGCCGCGGCCGAGGCGGCGGGTTGCCGGGTGCTCGCGGTCCCGTCCTACGCGCCCATCGACCCCGGTCCTCGGCGCACCGTGCGGCGGGGCCTGGAGGGTATCGGGAGGGAGGAACTGTGGGCGGCCGGGCTGTGACCTCGGCCGGCCCGACGTTTGTTCGGTGACAGCCGGTCCGCTTACGATCGGCTGCCGCCGCAGCCGAGGAGCCCGCATGCCACCCGCCCGACCCCGCCTCCTGTACGTCACCGACCTGGCCTACCAGGCACGCGGGCGGCGGTACTGCGACGAGGACATCTTCCTCACCTCACGGCTGCGCGAGGACTTCGACCTCGCCCTGTGCCACCCCCGGGACGCGGCCGCGCTCATGGACGCCTTCGACGCGGTCGTCGTCCGCAACAGCGGTCCGGTACTGGGCCACCAGGACGCGTACGACGAGTTCCGCCGGCGTGCCGTCGCCGAGGGGACGCGGGTGTACAACCCGTTGTCGGGCAAGGCGGACATGGCGGGCAAGCAGTACCTGCTCGACCTGACCGTCGCCGGGTACCCGGTCATCCCGACCGTGGACCGCCGCGAGGACCTGCACCTGCTGCCCGAGTCCGATCGGTATGTCGTCAAGCCCAAGCTCGGCGCCGACTCGATCGGGCTGAGGATCGTTTCGGACCCGGTCGAAGAGGGCGTGGGTGAGGAGGCCGGCGGGACCGTCCTGATCCAGCCGTGCGTCGACTTCGCCTACGAGGTCTCCTTCTACTTCGTCGACCACGACTTCCAGTACGCCCTGTACGCGCCGCACACCGACCGGCGCTGGCAGCTGGAGCCGTACGAGCCCACCGGCGGTGACCTGGAGTTCGCCCGGCGCTTCATCGAGTGGAACGGCATCGACCACGGCATCCAGCGCGTCGACGCCTGCCGGGCGCCGGGCGGCGAACTGCTGCTGGTCGAGCTGGAGGACCTCAACCCCTATCTGTCCCTGGACGCCCTGGACGACAGGCGCAGGGACGCGTTCGTCATCGCGATGAAGACGTCCCTGCACCGTTTCCTCGCCGCGGCGGGCTGACCGGGGCCGCGCTCACACCGGTCCGAGGCCGCGCGCTCACCCCACGCGGACGGTGATCCTCTGCGTCGCGCCCTTCGTCGTGCTCAGGTCGCCGAAGGTGAGCCTCAGTGACGAACCGGTCGTCGCCGCGGTCACCGTGGACGGTTTGGAGACCACCGCGGACACGGCCCTGTTCCAGGTGAGCGTCAGGCTCGTCTGCATCCGCATCGGATCGCTGACGCAGATGACCGCCGTGCCGTCGGACCTCTCACTGATCATCACGCAGCACGGATTGCTCGCGACGAGGGGCCCGACCGTGCCGCCGAACCAGAAGTTGACGCCGGTGAAGCCGAGCGAGGGAACGGCGACGCCCTGCTGGTCGTCGGTGTTGGCGAGAACGGTCAGCCAGGTCGTGGCGGCGGCGCGGGCCTGGGTCTGGGCGGCTGTCGCGCCCGGCATGAGCAGATAGGCGTAGCGGCCGTCGGTCGGATTCGTGCCGTGATCGACGTACAGGGTCAGGTACTTGCGGTTGAGGACCGTCGTGGAGCCGCCCTTGTTGATGTCGCTCCATCGACCGTCCCGCGCGTCCCGCAGCGCCTTCACGGTCGCGCCGCCGGGGAACACATAGCCGCCGTGCCCGCCGATGTGGGCCCACGCGGCGCCGGTGAGCGTCTCCGACCAGGGGTAGCCGGCGGGCTTGGCGGTGCCGTCGACGACGAAGGGGGCGCCGCCCGTGGGGCCGAGGTTGCGGTTCTCGACCGTCGTCTCCACTGCCATGGCGTCGGTGCACTTGATGCCGGCGCCGAGGCAGACGACCGTGTCGTCCAGGAAGAACCAGGACTTCTTCGCGAGCAGCGTGGACTGCAGACCCTTCAGGTACTGCCCGATCGCCGCCCGCTGCCCGTCGGTGGCCCCGCCGACCCAGTTCACATCGGGCAGGGAAGCACCCCAGTCGCCGCCTGCCGCGTCCGCGAGCGTTTTGCGCGACGTGGTCGTGCCGGGCAGCCGGTACGGGTCGATCGTGGGCCAGAACGCGTCGCTGTACTGGCCGTTGCCGAAGGTGTCACCCCACCAGGAGAGCATCCCCGAGCCGGTGTGCCAGCCGCGCAGGTTCTCTCCGTTGCCCGTCTCGTAGTACGTGATCCGCCGGTCGGCCATGCTGAGCGAGGCGGCCCAACCGGGTCTGCGGTGCGTGGCCCGGGCCATGTTGGGAAACAGCCGGTGGCCGGTCGGCTCGGCGATCGAAGTGATCGAGGTGTCGTCCAGGACCGACTTGAGGCGGGCCAGAGCGGTGAGCCCGATCGTCTGATTACTCATGGGCGGGCTGTAGTAGTCGCGTTGCAGCCATCCCTTGACCAGACCGCGCCAGCGAGCGTTCTCCGTGGCACTCGCTCCCTGACCGAGCAGAACGATCGACGCGAGGATCGGATGACCCCTGAGGTGATCGTCCTGCTGGATCTGTTTCGTGTCGGACGCGGACAGTCCCCGACTGATCGCTCGCCCGGACACGCTGTCCATCACCAGCCCGTTGTAGAGGAACGGCGCCCACGCCCGCTCCACCGCTTCGAACACGATCTGCCGGTTCGCGTCGGTGACCTCCCAACTCGACCCGGCCAGCAGCGCGAACAGCGACCCGAGCCCGCCGAGCAGCACCGAGCCGTACGAGCCCGTGTACGGCACCGTGGTGTGCTGGATGAACGACCCGTCGGTGTAGAGCCCGTCGCCACTGGTCACATAGGGGAAGACGGGGGAGAGGGCGTCCCGCGCCAGCGCGACCTTGGCGGGGTTCGCACCGACGATCCCGCGCAGCGCCAGCACCCGGCACAGATCCACGCGATTGGCGCCGGTACTGGTGCCGGTGTATTGGGCGACCGCCGAGTCGGGCACGAAGTGGTCCACCGCGGCGACGTAGTCGGCGATCCGGTCCGCCGACAGGTGGTCGTACATCAGCACACAGACGTCGAGCAGCGCCTGCGGAGCACCGATCTGCCAGCTGTACCAGTTGCCGTAGCGGGTCCGGCTCGCGTTGTAGACCTCCGAGTGGAGGTGATCGAGGCCGGTGAGGATCGCGTCCCTGAGCCCGGTGTTGCCGGTCAGGCCGGTGCCCTGCTGGGAGTACGCCTGGGCGAGCGTGTTGAGCCGGTTGTAGCTGGTGTTCATGTTGCCGGAGTAGCCGTAGGACTCCTGATCGGTGTCGGGCTCCGGATCGGCGTACACCAGATCCGGCCAGAGCGAGCCGGCCGCCGGGGCCATGGAGGACCGCAACTGGCCCGCGGTGCTGCCGAGTTCGGCTAGCCGGCTCTTGAACGGTTCCGAGGTGGGGTTGAACCCCTCGCCCAGAATGAGCGAGCGCCACTTCGCCCGCAGCGTGGTGAACTCGTCAGCCTCCGCGGCCGGTTCGGCGGACGGAGGCGCGGCGCTCGCCTGGACGGACAGGCCGAGCGCGACAGCGGTGCCGGTGCTTGCGGCCAGAAAGCCGCGACGTGACCAACGAGTCGTCATGACGGCGCTTTCTAGCAGGGGAACGTTCAAACGCTCAATAGTGAATACCGAATTGATCGTATCGATCATTTCGGGGAGGTGGGGGAAGGTGAACGTGGACCGGTGCGAGGCGGTCGGCGCCCTCCGCCGCGCCGGTGGCGCTCTCCGCTGAACCGGCGGGACGGCAACCCCGTATCACTCCTCGGGGATTGGCGACGCCCGTGAAGACGGGACGGAAGGAGAGCGGCGTGCCCACACGGCCCGACCCCGCGCAGCCCGACGAAGACCCGGCCCTGGAACCGATCCACGTCCTGCGCCCACGTCGCACCGACGCCCTCGCTGAGCTGTTCAAGGAGTTGGAGCAGGAAAGGAACGGCTACGAGACCGTCGTCGTGCCCGGTTCCCTGCCCGGCGCCGAGGACGCGACACAGGAACTCCCGGCCGTCGCCGGGGAAACGAGGATCGCACCGCGCGGCAGTGCCGTCCGCCCCGGCCCGGACGTGCCCGGCCCGGACGCGCCAGGCCCGGGGTTTCGCCGCGCGGCCGTCGCTGTCGCCGTGACGGCCGCCGCGGTCATCGGCTTCGGCGGGGCGCTCCTGCTCTCCGGCCGCGGCGACGGGACGGCGGCGGCGAAGGATCCGGCTCCGTCCGCCACGGCCTCCGCGTCGGCCGCGCCCACCCGGGATGCCCCCGGCGCAGGCGGCGCACCCGGCGCACCCGGCGCCGACGAGCCCGGTGACCCTCCCGCCTGCAGCGCGTCCTTCCGGACCGTCAGCAGCTGGCAGGGCGGCTATCAGGGCGAGGTGACGGTGACCGGCGCGCCCGCGTCCTCGGCCGGCGGCTGGACCGCGACGGTCGTACCGGCCGACGGCGCCCGCCTCACCCAGGTCTGGGACGGCACCCTCACCACGACCGGAGATGGCACGGCCACCGTCGCCAACGCGTCATGGAACGGGAAGCTGGCGCCCGGCGCGAGCGTCAAGTTCGGCTTCATCGCGGACACCTCGGCGTCCGGAGCCCCGTCCGCGGAGGTCACCTGCGCGGCGACGGCGGATGCTTCCTGACGCCCCCGCACGGCCGCGCGCCTCGGGCGAGGCCGGCTCGGCCGGTCAGCGCCCGTGATCGACCAGCGCCTGCGACACCGCACGCACGCTGCGGGCGATGTGCTGCAGCTGCATGACCTCGGCCGCGTACAGCTTGATGGTGTGTTCGATGACCGCCTCCGGCATGCCGAGGGCGGGCAGGTCGGCCCGGGCGGTCTGCAGTGCGGTGCGCGCGACCCGGATCTCGTTCTGGACCTGGATCTGCGCATGGCGGGCGAGCAGCACGGGGTGCCGGATCAGGGCCGGGTAGCTGGCGTAGCGGGCCGGCACCAGCTCACGCAGCCACTTGGCCGCCGAGCGTTCCCAGTCGTAGGAACCGGGGGTCTTGACCTGGCACGGCCAGTCCGGGGTGATGCGCGTGGTCGTCAGAGTCATGATCATCGCTTCCGGGTGTGCGGCGTCGTCCGGGGTGTTCGACGTGGTCGGGGCGGCCCCGGCCTAGGGGATGACCGGGGCCGCCGCCACGGGCGCTCGCGCAGGCGATGCCCGACCGAACAGCCCGCGCGCCGACGCGGGTAGGAGACGGCGGCAACGGGTGTTCGTTGAGGAGCCCGGAAGGGCAGACGGCAATCGCACGACGGATGGGGTGACGTGCGCATGAACGGACCGGCTGCTCTCTGCGGGCGGATGGTGCGTGTGAAGTATTTATATATGCCGTCCGCTTTGCAAGACGTATGAAAACATTCATGCGTGATTTGAAGTGAATGGTCCCCCTGTGGTGCGGTTCGAGCGAAGTGGGGCGGGATCAGTCCCGGAGGAAGAACTGGTGCTGGTCGGAGATGTGCTCGTAGTCCTCGAGCCGCGCCTGTGTCCGCTCCGGGTCGGCGTCGGTCATGGCCTGCAGCAGCGCGGCGGCCATCACGCCGGGTGCGGCGTAGGAGTCGAAGACCAGCCGTGAGCCGGTGCCGGTGGCGAAGACGACGTCGGCGTTGTCGGCCACCGGCCCGAGCGCCAGGTCGGTGATCAGGGCGACCCGCAGTCCGGCACTGCGCGCGACCCGTACGGCCGTCAGGGTCTCCTGGGCGTGCCGGGGCATGGAGAACGCCAGCACCCAGGTGCCGCCCGCCTCACGCGACTGCAGCAGCGCGTCGTAGGCGACGCTGCCGCCCCGGGTCACCAGCCGCACATCGGGGTGGACGCGGCGCGCCGCGTAGGCGAAGTACTCGGCGAGGGACGCCGAGATGCGCAGTCCGAGGATGGTCAGCGGGGTCGACCGGGACAGCTTGCGGCCGATGTCGATGACCTGGTCGGGGTCGCCGAAGTCGCGCCGCAGGTTCTCCAGGTTGTCGATCTCGGCGTCCACGGCGGACTGTAGTTCGTTCGCGCCGTTCTCCTCGGCCGCGGGGCCACCGGCGAGATGGCCGAGCGCGATCGACTGGAGCTTCTCCCGTAGCGCGGGGTAACCGCTGAAGCCCACCGCCGCGGCGAAACGCGTCACCGACGGCTGGCTGACACCGACCCGCTCGGCGAGATCGGTGATCGAAAGGAACGCCGCTTCGGTGATGTGCTCGATCAGATACTGGGCGATGCGCCGCTGCCCGGGGGACAGCCGGGGCTGATCGAAGAGTGTCCTGAGCTGGGAAGTCGGGGACGCCTCCGCTTCGCCGGCGGACTTGCCCGAGGTGATCGCGGATGCCTGTGCGCGTGCCTGCTGCGGCGATGGCAGGGAGGCGGCTCCTTTGTCTTCCACAGTGCTTCAACATAGCTCACACACTGTGGTGACCTGGGCTGGTATGAGGCCCGCGCTCACCGACGATAGATGGTGATCGAATGGCCGACCGTATCGATCGGGTGACTGTTGTCGATCAATTCGGCCAGTCGGCCGGTCGCCTTGGCCACCGAGGAGTCCGACACGACCAGCAGTCCGCGCACCTCACGGGCGGGTACCTTGCGCGGATCGGCGGCATGGATGCCGTAGAAGGACGGCACTCCGCTGCCCTTGTACACCAGCCAGATCCGTTCGCCCGGATACCGCTCGTCCAGCCGGTCCGCGAGCCGGCCCAGGTCCTGGCCCCAGTCCACGTTCGAGTCGTGCAGCCGCACATGGGTCTTCGCCGGACCGCCGAACGCCTCGTTGGAGTACGGCAGGTAGTACGGGTACGTCCGCAGCGAGCTGACCGCGACGAACGCCACCAGCGCCCCCACCGCGACCGGCGCCCACCGCCACCGCACCGTGAGCACACAACCCGCCGCCACAGCCAGGAACATCGGCACGAAGACGGCGTAACGCGTGCCGAAGTCCCGTGACCCGAGCATCGCCGCGGCAAGCAGGACGGCGGCGGGCACCAGCAGGTAGGGCGCCGCCGGACGCAGCCGCCGTACGGCCACCACCGCCACGACACCCGCCGCCCACAGGGCGAGCATGCCGAGCGGCGTCTTCACCAGCAGCGCGGCCGGCAGGTAGTACCAGAGTGAGCCGGTGTAGAGCCGGCCGAAGAGGAAGCCCTGCCACGGGTACTCCTCGAAGCCGAACTGCACCCGCATCCCGTCGCCGTAGGACTCCGGGAACGGCAGCAGATCGATGACGAGTTCGCGCAGCCCGTGCACCACGGGGACAGGCTGCTGCGGCGTCCAGCGCAGCCGTGGGTCGACCACCAGATACGAGGCCCATACGACCGCGATGGCGGCCGCCGCCACGACCCCGGCGCTCACGGCGGCCCGGCCGAGCGCCCGTCGGCGGGACTCCGTGGGCGACTTCGCGCACCAGACCGACAGTCCCGTGAGCGCCAGTAGCACCGGGACCGCAGCCAGCGTGCTCATCTTCGTGGCCAGCGCCGCGCCGAGGGCCACTCCGGCCAGTGGCACGTACCAGCGCGGCCGGCGTCGGGCCCGCCACAGCAGCCAGACCGACGTCAGCACGAATCCTGCCGCCGGAACGTCCAGTGTGGCCAGCGAGCCGTGCGCGATGAGGTCGGGGGAGAAGGCGTACAGACCGAGGGCCACCAGACCGCCCGCACCACCGGCCAGTTCACGGGCGAAGGCGAAGACGATCAACCCGAACGAAAGCGTCAAAACGATCACAGGGAGCCGAGCGAGGAGCATCAGCCGCCATGGATCGTTGCCCGACTCGTACAGCAGATGCCGCCCCAACTGTCCCTGATCGCCGTTGAAGGAGCGGTCGACGTGTGGATCGACCGCCGCCACTCCGACAGCGATGATCAGTTTTCCGAGTGGCGGATGCTCTGGGTTGTGGATCAGTCGGTGCTCGTGCAGATACTCCGCGGCAGTGCCCACATACACGGGCTCGTCGATCGTCGGAGTCTGCTGCACCGCCGTCGTCACCATGGCGACGGCCATCTGGCCTAGCAGCAGGACCACGAGGAGCGGCACGAGCCAGCGGTTGCCGGACAACCGCGTGGGCTGCGTGACGGAGGCGCCGGACCCGACAGAGGTGTCGGAACCGGCGGAACCGTCGGGCACGCCGGAGAGCGCCTCCGGGGCCGAGGCGGGGACCGAGTGCTGTTCGAGCGCCATCTTCCGCACCGCGGCGCCGTCGGCCCCGCGGCGTCGGGTGCTGATCCGGAGCCGGCCCATGGGCCCACTCTGCACCAGCTCCCGCCCGGGGACGGCGTTACCGCTTGACGAGTCGTACCGACAGACCGTCCGTCGTGTAGACGGGTACGGCTCGCAGTGTGCGGGAGTTCAGCTCCACGCGGTCGAACCGGCCGCGCAGCTGTGACGCCTCGATGACCGGCACCGTGGTGCCTGCGACCGGCGGACGTTCCGCGTCGAGGCGCAGCGACAGGACGCTGCCCCGGCCCAAGGTGACCCGGCGGGACACTTCGAGCGCCGGACCGTGGTTCTTGCGGACCAGCAGTTCCAGGACGGAATCGCCGTCCTGGACGTACGAGCCGCGCACCCGCAACACCTTGTCCGCGCGGAGCGTGCCACGCTTCACCCGCACGTCGCCCTCTCCGAGGGCGTTGGCGGAAGCGGCGACCAGCACGCCGTCCTCGACCACCGTGCCGCCGTGGTACCGGTTGTGCCCGGTCAGCGTGAGCGTGCCGGTGCCGCGCTTGGTCAGACCGCCGTCGCCGCGGATGTCGTTGCGCCAGCTGTCCGCCGCACCGAAGCCCCCGGCCGCCGCGTCGAGCGTGACGGTCACGTCGGCGTCGAAGGCGCCGTAGCCGTCCGCAGCGGTGAACATGTCGAGCCGTCCCCACTGCTCGAAGCCGTCCAGCAGGACGTATCCACCGGGCAGCGCGGTCGTGCGCAGCACCTCGCGGCGCTGGGCCGCGGTCAGGTACGGCTGCCGCGTCTCCAGCAGCACCTCCGCGCCCTTCGGCACGGCCGGCGGCTCGTCGCGACCGCGCCGGGTCAGCACGTAGGTCAGCTTCGGCTCGACCGTGCGGGCGTTGGCGTCACGGTCGGCGTACGGGTCGGTGTCGCGGCCGGCCGAGTGGGCGTACGCGTTGAGCGTGTCTGCCGTCGTGCCGGTCCGCTCCTCGAAGTACGCCAGGGCCTGGGCGCGGGCGGCGGCCTTGAGTTCGGCGTTGGCCGGGTCGGTGAGGGCGGCGGCGGCCAGGGCGGTGGCCATGATGCGGCCGCCGAGGACGTCGACCGTGGAGTGCATGCCCGCCACGATGCGGGTGTGGCTGAGCTCGAAGGCGCGGGTCACCAGCTCCTGGAAGCGCTCGGGCACGGCGTAGGCGTACGCCAGGGCCGCCAGGTGCAGAGCGTTGGTGTGCCCGCTGGGGAAGCCGCCGTCCTCGGTCGCGGTCTCACCGCGCTGGCGCAGCAGCTGCGGGGCGACGACCACCTTCGACTCGTGGACGGGAAAGCCGAACTCGTCCTTCCTGCCGGAGTCGACGACCTCGCTGTCCTCGTTCATCCGCCACGGACGCGGGTACTGGAAGGCGAACTTGGCCGGGTTGCCGGAGGCGAAGGGGCCGCGCACGGTGTCGACCAGCTTGGCCACCTGGCCGAGCTCCGAGTCGTACGATCCCGCGCCGATCGCGGAACCTGCCGGGGCGTCCGAGGGCACGGCGTCGCTGATCTTCCCCGAGGGAGTGCCGTCCGGAGCGCTGGTGATCGATGTGACCGCCTTGGCGCCCGACTTGTACAGGTCGGCCAGCGGACCGAGACCGGCGATCACCGAGTAGCTCTGGTGCTGACGGTCGATGATGAACGATTCCTTCGCCTGTGCGTCCGTGCGCGCGGCGGTGATCCGGACGCTGTAGCGCATGTTGGCGCGCAGCAGGTCGGGCATGAGCGGCGTGCCGGTGTTCCAGGCGCCGCCCGTCTTCCATATCTTCGCGAAGCCGCCGAGAACGCGGACCACCGCGTTGGTCTCGGGCGTCAGGTTCGCGACCACGTTCGTCTTGTAGTCGTCGACGAACGCGGCCGCCTTCGCGGCGGACTTGGCGTCCGCGGCGGGAAGCCAGCCGGCGACGGCAGGGACGGCCAGCAGGGCCGCACCGCCACCGGCGGAAGTCAGGAGAAAGCGCCTTCTACTGAGGGGTGGGGTGGCGTGGTGCCCGACGGATGCCGGCATGGTGCCTCTCTCGAGTTCATCGGCCCGAACGGCCGGGAGGAGATCGAAATGAGCGACTCGACCGTCTGGTGCACATGAGACGCACGAAACGCAGGGAGATCGAGTCTTACGGGCGAAGATCTACGGGCGAGTTGTGTCGGACTCGGGAGGGCGCGGAGTCCGGCAGATGTCACACAAGTGAACGGGCGAGCGTCAAGGCACCCTCGACCGGCGGCACTTCCAGGCGCGACGGCCGGGCCCCCGGCACGCCGTCGGCGAGCGCGGCGGCGAAAGCGTCGTACAGGACGGGCTGGGCGAGAATGGTGCTGCCGGCGACCACGACGTCGTCCACCGGGACCCCGCGCGAGGCGAGTCGACCGACCAGCGCGGCCAGCGACCGGCCGCCCTCGTCGATCACCGCACGGGCGAGCGGTGAACCGGCCCGGGCGGCCGCGAACACCACCGGCGCATGCCGGCCCCACTGGGCGGAGGGGCTCTTGGCGCTCTCCAACGCCGCGCCGAGTGCGGGCACTTCGGCGACGTCGAACGCGTCGACGAGCCCGCGCGCCAGTGCGTCGGGCTCGTCGCCGAGATCGTGCGCCGCCCACACGGCCCGTACGGCCTCACGGACGAGACCCGCCGAGCCGCCCTCGTCGCCGAGGGCCGCGCCCCAGCCGCCGACCTGGACCGCGGTGCCGTCGGTCAGCCGGCCGACCGCGACGGACCCGGTGCCGGCGACCAGCCCGACCCCCTTGTCCAACCCGGCGGCAGGGACGAGCAGTTCGGCGTCGCCCACCACCGACGCGGGTGCGTCGAAGTGGAGTTGGAGCGCGGTACGGATCTGGCCGCACTGGCGGGGTGTCTCGCAGGCGTGCCCCCCGACCGTGAGGGCCGAGGGACGCCCGCCGGTCGGCAGGGTGTCGGCGACCAGTGCGGCCAGCCAGCCGGCGGCGGCGACCGGGTCGTGCGGCCGCCAGCCGCTGCTCGTGCGGACGTGATCGGCGACCATGACGTCCCCCGCGCGTGCGCGCAGACGCGTCTTGGTGCCGCCCACGTCGATACCGACCACGAGAGGAGGCGAGTGGGGAGTGTCCTGCACGGATCCTCTTTCGTCGTTGCGCGATGGCTGCGACGGCGGGCGAACCGTGCCTGGGCGTGCGGAGACGTCGCGATGAGCGGCGTGGATCCGCGCCGTTGAGCGTAGGGAAGCCCCGGGACGGGCTTCGTTTCCGGGGCGGCAGGCGAGTACCGCATCAGTTCGTTAGGAAGTTAACTAACGAAGTAGGGTGCGTCAAGAGGCGCGGAATTCCCGTTGGCCGAACGATCATTTCGGCGGTTCCGGCCGCCGCAGCAAGACCAGGGGAGACCATGGACCTGAGCGAGAGCGCGCGTGCGGTGTTCGCGGTGCTGGCCGGGGCGGGCACCGCCACCCGTCCCCAGTTGGCGGCCGGTGCGGGCCTGTCCAAGCCGACCGTCTCCGCCGCCGTGGCCGAACTGGAGGCCGCCGACCTCGCCGCGCACTCCGGCACCGCCTCCGGCGCCACCGGCCGCTCCGCCGCCGTCTACCGGCTCGGGCCCGCCGCCGGCGCCGTGCTCGCCGTCGACCTCGGCCCCGCCCGGACCCAGGTGCGGGGCTGCGCCCTCGACGGCAACCTGCTCGCCGAGTGCGCCGGCTCCCGCGACGATGCCGCCGACACCGTGCGCAAGGTCCTCGACGCGCTGCCCGACGAAGCCCCGCTGCGCGCCGTCGTCGTCGCGGTCGGTGACGTCACGACCCGGGACCGGGACGGCAGCGGGATGCGGCCCGCGACCGCGAAGGCCGGCCCCGTCTTCGACGCCATGGCCGTCGCACTGCCGCCGGGCGTACCCGTCCACCTGGAGAACAACGTCAACTGCGCCGCCCTCGCCGAACTGCACGAAGGAGCGGCTCGAGGCCGTCGCACGTTCGGATATCTGCGCATCGGCGTGGGCATCGGTCTCGGCATCGTCGTAGGAGGCCAGGTACTGCGCGGCGCGAACGGGGCCGCCGGTGAGGTGGCCCGGCTGCCGTACCCGTGGGACGAGGGCCGCGAGCCGCGCCACGAGGCGCTGGAGGACCGCATGGGCGTACGTTCCCTGCTGCGCCGGACGGCCGAGGCGTGGCAGGACGACGACGAGCCGTGCCCCGAGACCGCCGAGCGGCTGTTCGCCCTCGCCGGGACGGGCCACCGCGCGGCCGGTGCCGCGGTCGCCGGGCACGCCGCCGACATCGGCCGGCTGGCCGCCGCAGTGGCCGCCGTCCTCGACCCCGGGCTGATCGTGCTGGGCGGTGCCGTCGGCTCGAACCCGCAGCTCGTGCCGGGTGTTCGGGCCGAGCTCAGCCGGCTGAGCTGGCCCACCGAGGTCGTCAGCAGCGCGCTCGGCGACAGCGGCACCGTGGTCGGAGCCACCCGCCTCGCCGTCGCCCGTGGAATCCAAACCGTGACCGCGGCGGTCCAGGCGAAGCATTGACGGACTCCGCCCGCTTCTGCCAATGTCCGGACAAGCGCTTTCTGAGCCGGCGGGACCCGGCTCGGGACGAGGTACTCCGCCGTACATCGCGTACGGCGAGCCGTGCGAGGGCGTGCTCGTACGGTCACGGCCAGGACGACGGCCGTGGACCTTCGTCCGACACGGCGGAACGACCGGGCGAGGTCGCGGGCCGTAGGGCGCCATCCACAGAAGGATCCGAGCCGCGCTGACCGGCCGGGCAATCCGTCACGCACATCCAGGGAGGACCCGGTGGGTCACCAGATCTCGCGCAGAACCCTCTTCCGCACCGCGAGCGGACTGGCCGTCGCCGGCGCGCTCGGCAGCTCGCTCAGCGCATGCGCCGGCGGCACGGGCGCCGGCAGCACCAGCAGCGACCTGACCATGACGTGGTGGGGCAGCGACGACCGGCACAACGCCTACAAGAAGTCGCTCGCCTACTTCCAGAAGCAGAACTCGAAGATCAAGATCCGTGAGACCTACCAGGGCTACGACGGCTACTTCGACAAGTTCAACACCAACATCGCCGGCGGCAGCGCCCCGGACCTGCTCCAGATGGACACCGCACTGGTGGCGCAGTACGCGCGCAAGGGCGTCCTCGCCCCGCTCGACTCCTACGTCGGCAAGACCCTCGACCTGACGGGCTTCTCCAAGACGCTCCTCGCCGCCGGCACCGTGGACGGCAAGCTGTACGGCGTTCCGTCCGGCATCGGCGTCAACCAGCTCACCGTCAACCGCAGCGGCCTGGAGAAGCTCGGCCTGAAGCTGCCCGACCGCGAGTGGACCTGGGCCGACCTGAAGAAGATCGCCCAGGACGTCCACAAGAAGAGCGGCGGCAAGACGTACGGCGTCGACGACGGCGGCGGCTCCACCCTCCAGTGCTTCGAGGTGTTCGCCCGCGAGAAGGGGCAGACCTTCTTCTCGGACGACGGCAAGAAGCTCGGCTTCACCTCCGACACCCTCCAGGAGTGGTGGGAGTACTGGGCCGAGATGCGCAAGACGAACGCGTCCCCGCCCCCGGCGATCACCTCCGCCGCGCACAACGACCTCACCAAGAACGCGGTCGTCATCGGCAAGGCGCTGTTCACCTTCGACTCCGGCGTCTACGGCGCGGGCGGTTCCATCACCGACGCCCAGCTGGACTTCCTGCCGACCCCGCAGGGCGACTTCTCCGGCGCCCGCGAGGGCAACTTCGTCAACGGCGGCGTGCTGCTGTGCGCGACCAAGGCCAGTAAGAAGGTCGCCGACTCGGTGAAGATCATGAACTTCTTCGCCCAGGACGACACGGCGATCAAGGACATGCAGCTGTTCCGCGGCATCCCGCCGACCGAGAAGGCCCGCAACCTGATCGCCTCGGGCCTGACCGAGACGGACAAGCTGAACATGGAGAACGCGGACTACATCTCCCAGCGTGTCGCCAAGGCGTCCAACGCCCTGCCCGCGCCGGTGCCGCCGCCGCAGGGGGCCGACCAGATCTGGGACCTGCTGTTCCAGTCGAACCTTGCCGTGGCCTTCGGCAAGAAGTCGATCAAGGCGCAGCTCTCCGAGTTCTTCGACCAGGCGGCGGGGATTCTGGGGGGCTAGCTCCACTGGGGCAGCCGAGGACGCAAGTGCCGCGAAATGCTGTCGTTCGTCTGCGGTTTCGTCATGGCTGGTCGCGCCCACGGGGCGGAGCCGCACATCGATACGGACCCGCGCCCCTTGGGGCGTGGCAGTGAACCGGGGCTTCGAGACGCACCGCCCCATCTGAAATACCGGGAGAGGGCCAGGGAGACATGAGTATGACCACCGCGCAGACCGGCGAGGTCGTCAAGGAGCCGTCGGTTCCCGCGACCCCGTCCGACCAGCGGGAGCGTGACCGTATGCGCCGTCGGCTCGCCAGACGGCGGGGCGGGGGATGGTGGCCGTACCTCTTCCTGGCCCCCTGGTTCGTGGGCCTGTTCGGGCTGACGATCTACCCGATGCTCGACTCGCTGTACCTGTCGTTCACCAACTTCGACCTGCTGACGCCCGCGCAGTGGGTCGGCATGGACAACTACAACCGGATGTTCACCGACGACCCGGTCTTCTGGGACTCGGTGCACGCCACCCTCGTGTACGTCGTCGTCTCCGTGCCTCTGAAACTGGCACTCGCCCTTGCGGTGGCGATGCTGCTCAACCGCGATCTCAAGGGCATCGGCCTGTACCGGGCCGCCTTCTACCTGCCGTCCCTGCTCGGCGGGGCCGTGGCCGTCGCCATCGTGTGGCGGCAGGTCTTCGGCGGCGAGGGCCTGTTCAACGACTTCCTGGGCTGGTTCGGGCTCAACACCGGCCAGGACTGGATCTCCAGCCCGGACACCGCGCTCTACACGCTCGTCCTGCTGGCCGTCTGGCAGTTCGGCACACCAATGGTGATCTTCCTCGCCGGGCTGAAGCAGCTGCCGAAGGACGTGTTCGAGGCGGCCGCGATCGACGGCGCCGGCGCCGTCACCCGGTTCTTCAAGATCACCCTGCCGCTGCTCACTCCGATCGTCTTCTTCAATGTGGTCCTTCAGATCATCGACGCGTTCAAGACGTTCACGCCCGCGTTCGTGATCAGCAACGGCTCCGGCGGACCGCTCAACTCGACCATGCTGTACTCCCTCTACCTGTACAAGAAGGGCTTCACGGACCTTCAGATGGGGTACGCCTCCGCGCTGGCCTGGGTGCTGTTCCTGGTCATCGCACTCTTCACGGCGGTCAACTTCATCGCCAGCCGCTACTGGGTCCACTACGACGACTGAGCGAGGAGTCCTTCACCCATGTCCGCCATCACCCCGCCCCGGTCCTCGACGTCGCCGCTGCACAAGCTCCGCTCGGCCACCGGCAGCCGCCGTATCTTCATCCACACCGTGCTCATCGGCGTGGCGATCGTCATGCTCTACCCGCTGATGTGGATGCTCAGCAGCTCCCTGAAGCCCGACACCGAGATCTTCACCCACCCCGGGCTCATCCCGACCGCGCTGCGCCCCGAGAACTACTCCGAGGGCTGGAGCGGCTCCGGCAACTCCTTCTCCCTTTACATCACCAACTCGTTGATCGTGACGATCGGCGCGGTGATCGGAAACGTCATCTCCTGCTCGCTGGCCGCCTACGCCTTCGCGCGCTTCGAGTTCCGCGGCAAGAAGATCTGGTTCGGCCTGATGCTCGGCACGCTGATGCTGCCCACCCAGGCCGTCCTGATCCCGCAGTACACGATCTTCTACAACCTGACCTGGATCAACACGTTCCTGCCGCTGATCGTGCCGAAGTTCCTCGCGGTGGACGCCTTCTTCATCTTCCTGATGGTCCAGTTCATCCGCTCCATCCCGCGCGAGCTGGACCAGGCGGCCATGGTCGACGGCGCCAACCCCTGGAAGATCTACTGGAGGATCATCCTGCCGCTGATGAAGCCGGCGCTGATCACCACCACGATCTTCACCTTCATCTGGACCTACGACGACTTCCTGCACCAGCTCGTCTACCTTCAGCAGAACGACAAGTTCACCGTCCCCCTGGGCCTGACGCTGTTCCTCGACCAGACCAGCGGCTCCTCCTACGGTGCGATGTTCGCCATGTCGACACTCGCCCTCCTGCCCACCCTCATCTGCTTCCTCATCTTCCAGAAGAGGCTGGTGGAAGGCATGGCCACCTCCGGCATGAAGGGCTGACACCCGTGCATCTCCCTCGCCAGCTCGGCGCCCTGCACGACCTCCCGGACACCCCTCAGGCCTACGACGCCGTCCTCGCCGGCGTCGCCGAACAGGCCCTGGCCCGGCTCACGCCGGAGGGCAACCTGGAACACCCCGACTGTGTCGACGACATCGGCGACACCTCGCTCGGCGTCACCTCACTCCTCGCCCTGGCCTGGCAGCGCGGCCAGGACCCGCGCCTGCCGGAGGCGGTGCGCCGCAGCCTCGCCTTCCATCTGCGCGAGCGGGTCCACACCGAGGACAACCCCGGCTACCCGAATCTGCGGGCCCGCAACTGCGGTCTGCCGTACGCCCGCTACACCCTCGCCCCCGGCGCCCATCCCATCGGTGACTGGCCGAGCACGGTGTGGGCGCTGCTGCAGGCGGTCAACGTGCTGGACCTCGCGGAGGGCCTCGTCGAGGACGAGCAGCGCGCCGAGCTGATCGAGGTGGCGCACGGCTACTGGCGCTGGCTGACCGAGGCGACCTTCTTCAATCCGCAGGAGGCCGGCAACCAGGCCATCGGCTGCCTCGTCGGTGGCCTGATGCTGGCCCGTCACCTCCCGCCGGGCCGGCGCGACCTGGTGCGGTCGCGCGCGATCGCCCTGTACGGCGACAAGATCCGCGCCCACCGGGTCGCCGACCGCGGTGCACTGCTGCCTCCCGAGCACGGCGGCGCGTACGACAACAACTACGGCCCGATCTCCCTGTCCTTCCTCGCCCAGGCCCACCGGGTCAGCGGCGAGGAGATCTTCGCCGAGGACGGCGACGCGCTCGCCCGCTACATCGACGCCCGCCTGCCCGGCGGCGGCTTCGACAACGGCGGCCCGCGCTACAGCGAGCAGCACAGCGGCTTCGAGTCGGTCCTCGGCCTGCGCTACTTCAGCCGGCGCATCGGCTCCGACCTGGGGCGCTACCGCGGCGACACCCGGTGGGGCCGGCACGCGGTCAAGGCGGACGGCGAAGTCGACGGCCACTTCGCCTGGATGCTGGTCTGGCAGATCCAGGACACCGCGCGCTGGCACCGCACCCCGTCCCCGGCCCCGGCCCGCCACCAGCTCCGCGCGGGTTCGGTCTCGGTGGCCTTCGACGACCGTATGACCCCGTCCCTGGTCGAGGCGGGCGGCACGTACTACCTCCCGGCGGCGGTGAACCGGCAGCACGGCTTCGGCCCCGTGACGGACCGCTTCCTCTTCTGCCGCCCGATGGGCGAGGTCCGCGTCCGGGACGTCCGCGCCGACGGCCTCACGGCCAAACTGGTCACCAAGCCGGTCGTCGGCCCCGACCACGTCCTGCGGCACGTCCGGTCCCTGTACGTCACCGACGGCACGGCCCTGTGGGTCACGGTCGCGGTGGAACGGCTGCCCGGCACGCCGTATCTGCTCGCGGGCCTGCCGTACGCCACCGACGACGCCGACCGCGTGCGCAGGACCGCGGACGGTGACGTCACGTCGGCCGGGGAACTGCGCCTGACGCACCCGGAGTCGGACGGCGCGGACCACTTCGACGCCCGCGCGGACCGGACCCAGGAGGAGGCGGCCTTCGCCCTCGCGGCCGACCCTCGCGGCTACGGCAACCCCGACCTGGGCTGGAGCCACCTGGTCGGCTCCACGGCACTGGAGGCCGAGCCGGCGCCCGGCGCACCGGAGGACCTGCACGTCTTCGCCGTACGGTACGGAGCAGGACGCCACGGAGCGACGGGCCCGTTCGCGCCCACCTTCGCCCAGGACGGTCCGGGCCTGACGGTCCGCACGGAGGCGTTCACCGCCGTGGTCGGCGAGGCGGCGGGCGACGCGCACGGAGAACCGGAGCTGACGCTGAAGGCCGTATAGGCCGGTCCTGCGGACCGTATGGGCGGTCCTCAAGCCCCCGCACGGGCCGTCGACGGCCCGTGCGGGACGGGCACCACCGTGGCCGATACCACCAGGTCGGCCCGGTCCCGGGTCACGGCGACCAGCTCCGCGTTGGGCTCGTCCGAGCGCAGCACCCAGGCCACGGCCTCGTCGTGCGGTTTGCCGAACTCCTCGTGCCGCGCGATCAGCCGCCGCAGGCGCTCCGGCTCGTCGAGCTCGCAGAACCACACCTCGTCCAGCTGCGGCCGTACCCTCGCCCACGCGCCCGTGTCCAGCAGCAGGTAGTTGCCCTCGGTCACCACCAGCCGGGCCGTGGCCTCCACCGGAACGGTGCCCGCGACGGGCTGCTCGAGAACCCGCTCGAAGCCGGGCGCGTACACGGTGTCACCGTCGGAGTCCTCGCGCAGGCGCCGCAGCAGCGCCGCGTACCCCGCCGCGTCGAACGTGTCGGGCGCGCCCTTGCGGTCCCGGCGGCCGAGCCGGTCCAGCTCCACGTCGGCCAGGTGGAAGCCGTCCATGGGCACATGCGCGACCCAGGGATCCCCGGCACCGTTCAGCTCCCGCACCAGCTGCTCGGCGAGCGTCGTCTTGCCCGCCCCCGGGCTGCCGGCGATGCCCAGGACGGCGCGGCGCCCGTCGCGTGGGAGGGACCGGGCACGGGTCAGGAGATCGTCGAAGGTCAGGGCCACACAGCTGAGTGTGTCACCCGGTCGGCGATGACTTCCGGCGGTCCGTGGAGTCTCCTGGGAAAGGGGGGTTCTCCTCATCACAGGTCATCACGGGCCATCACGAGGGGGGAGGGAGGCGCGCACCATGCCGGACGACGACACCACTCAGATCCGCACACTGATCACCACCTGGGCCGACGCGGTCCACCGGGGTGACCTCGACGGCGTCCTCGCCGACCACACCGAGGACATCGTCATGTTCGACGTACCGCCACCCCACGACGGCATCCGCGGCCTGCCGGCGTACCGCGCCACCTGGCCGCCGTTCTTCGAGTGGCAGGCCAAGGGCGCCTCCTTCGAGATCGAGTCACTCGACATCACCGCGGGCGCCGACGTGGCGTACGCCCACGCCCTCCTGCGCTGCGGAACCCCGGACGAACTCGCCGAACGCCCCACCCTGCGCCTGCGTCTGACGCTCGGTCTGCGCAGGGACGGTGACCGCTGGGTGGTCGCCCATGAGCACCACTCGTTCCCGCACGACTGACACACAGCCGAGGACGTCCCTGTCAGGCACCTGGCCGAACATCACACTGCACACTTGCACCTTGCGCGCTAGTTTGTCCGTGTTTGTGATGATTTCTCGGTTCCCCGTCGGCCAACTCGCCCGGCTGCGGGGCTCGGAACCCTACGACTCGTAGGGGTGAGGGGTGGACGATGGCCCACGGCACGAAGCCCATGCTCACGAGCGTGGGACGGCGCGACGAGGCGCTCGCGTCCGGGAGGCCGTGGCAGGCACGCGGCCACGGCCTGCTCGCGGCGGTGGCCGGGGCCTTCACCCTCGCCCAACTCCTCCTCGTACGGCCCTCGATGGGCCTCGGCTGGGACGAGATCGTGTACGTCAGCCAGGTCGGCACCGACGCGCCGGCCGCGTTCTTCAGCGCGCCACGCGCGCGTGGCGTCACCCTGCTGGTGTGGCCCATCGCCTCCTGGTCGTCGTCCACGACACTGCTGCGCGTCTACATCGCCATCCTGTCCGGACTCGCCCTGTACCTGACCCTGCGCGTCTGGCGCGGCCTGTTCCCGGCCCGGGTCCTGGCAGGCGCCGGAGCCCTCTTCGCCTCCCTCTGGGTGACCCTCTTCTACGGCCCGCAGGCCATGCCCAACCTCTGGGTCGCCTTCGGCGCCCTGCTCTGCGTGGGCTGCTTCCTGCGGGCCCGCGCGGACCGCTTCGACCGATGGGCCCTGTGGGGCGTCTTGGCCGGTGCCGCGCTGATGGCGTGGATGCGGCCCACCGACGCCGTATGGGTCACGCTGCCCCTGCTCGTCCTCGTCGTTGCGGTACGGCACTGGCGGCTCGGGGCCGCTCTCGCGGCGGGGCTCCTGGCCGGAGGCGTCCCGTGGGTGATCGAGGCGTTCGTCAGCTACGGCGGTCTGCGCGAGCGGCTGAACCAGGCCTCCCGCATCCAGGGCGACCTGGGCTGGAACCTCGCCGTCGACGACCAGCTGCGCAGCCTGGTCGGAAACACCCTGTGCCGGCCCTGCAACGGCGAGATGCCCGACCCGGCCGTCTACGCCTGGTGGTTCGTCCTCCCCCTGCTCGCCGCCTACGCTCTCGCGGTCGCCGTCCTGGACGGACGCACCACCCGCACCCTGGTCCCGCTGCTCTGCGCCGCGACGGCCGCCTTCCCGTACCTGTTCCTGATCGGATACGCCGCCCCCCGCTTCCTGCTGCCCGCCTACGCCCTTCTCGCCATCCCGGTCGCGCACGCGCTGCTGCGCCTGGCCACCACGCCGACCGGCCGGTGGCGGCCGGCGGTGGCGGCCGTGATCGCGCTCGGTCTGGCCGGGCATCTGGCCGTGCAGTACGCGGTTCTGGACCACACCGTGGACCGCACCACCGGCAACCGCGAGGCATGGGCCCGCTCCGCCGCCGAACTCCACCGCCTCGGCGTGCGCCCGCCCTGCCTGCTCACCGGGCACGAAGCCATCCCGGTCGGGTACTACACCGGCTGCGACTCCGGCGCGACCCGCGGCAACAACGCCAACACCACCACGGCCGACATCCTGCGGACCTCCCGAAGGGTCCCGGTCGGCGCCCTCACCAATCCCGGCGGCACACCTCCCCGGTACGCCCGTGGCTGGGAGCTGCACCGCCTCGACGGCCTGGAAGTCCGCATCGCCCCGGCGCGGGGCGCGGGCGGAGGGGCATGACGTCGGAGCAGTTCCTCGCCGCACCCCGGCGCCGACGGGCCTACTGGAACGCCCTGCTCACGCTCGCCGTCCTCGTGGCCGTGGTGTGGCTGGCCCGGCGTCACTGGTCCGTGCTGGAGACCGGCGCGGTCCGCCTTGCCGTCGCCGACCGGGGCTGGCTGTTCCAGGCCGCCGCGGCCACGCTCGTGACGTGGCCCTGCTCGGCGCTCGCCCTGCAGGGTGCGGTGCCCCGTCGGCTGCCGCCCGGCCGACTCGTGGCAGCGCAGTTCGCCGCCTCCGCGGCCAACCACGTGCTGCCCGCCGGACTCGGCGCCGGCGCGGTCAACCTGCGGTTTCTCATACGCTGCGGCATGCCGATAGCCGCTGCGGCCACCGCCGTCGCGGTCAAGGGCACCGCCGGCGCGATCCTGCGGGGCGCCCTGATCGCCGTCCTCTTCGCCGCCAGTCCCGGTGTGCTGCACCTCCCGCACGTCAGCGGGGGAGTCCTGATCGCCGGGTGCGCCGCGGTCGCCGCCGCGATCGTCCTGCTGAGCGGTCCCCTCCGGCTCCGATGCCGGCGGGCGCCGGCCGCGGCCTGGGCGTACGTCGTCGCCGTCCACGCGAGACCGGTGAGGGCGGCGGCCCTGTGGGGCGGCTCGCTGGCCTTCGTGATCCTGCACTGCGCCGTGCTGATCGCCGTCAGCAGTGCGGTCGAGCTGCCCCTCCCGCCGGCCCGAGTGGCGCTGCTGTATCTCGCCGCGAGCACGGCGGCGGCCCTGCTGCCCACACCCGGCGGCATCGGATCCCTCGATGCCGTGCTCGCCCTCGCGCTCACCGCGGCCGGCGCCCCGGCCACCGTGGCCGCCTCCGCCGTGCTCGGCTACCGGCTGCTGACGGTGTGGCTGCCGCTCATCCCCGGGCTGATCGTGCTCGCCGTGCTCGTCCGGCGCGGGACGCTGTGAGCGGCAGGTTCCTTGCGGCACACCGTCCGGGCCTGCTGCCCGTGCGCCGCCCGTTCCCCGACGGCGTGCTGATCGCCGATCACCCCCGCAACCCCACCTCCCTGCGCCACTTGACGAACTGCTTGTCCGGATCGCCGGTGTACGCCCAAGGCGCCCGCGTGGCCCGGCGCTGCAGTATCCGGAACAAGGCCGCGGCGATGTCGTGGGCGCCCGCGTGACAGGCCGCGTGGGTCAGGTGGTTGAGGTCGCGGAGCTCGCCGGGGGACACGGTGCTGTCGGCGCGGCCCATGATCCAGCGCTCCCAGGTCCGGCGTACGTCACTGGCGGCGCCGTCGTTGCTCCAGTGCTGGCCGAGACCGACCGAGGCATGCTGTCCCCGGGCCGCGTCCAGGGCGTAGCGGAACTCCTCGACCCGGGCGTACTGCACGAGCACCGGCAACGGGCAGCCGGGCGGTGCCACGCCGGCCGCGTCCCGGGCGAAGTCGTACATCAGGCCGTGGGTGCCGTGCCAGCGGGAGGAGTAGTAGTGCAGCACCTGGAGGTGCCCCTCCACGCTGAACGGGTCGCGCTGGTGCAACTCGTCCCACCAGCGCGCCAGTTCCTGCCGCCGTACGCCTGACGGATACAGCCGCGCCACGGAGATCAGCGAGATCCACGGCGTCGGATCGTCCGGGTAGGAGTCGGCGGCCTTCAGGCACGACAGCACCGCGGTGTCGATGCGCTGCCGGTCGATCGGCACGCCCCGGCCCGCGGTGATCGCCAGGTTGAACGCCCGGGCCGTCTCCGTCGCCGCCCGCAGCACCAGCGCGTCGGCGCTGTGCGGCTCGGCGGCCAGCCACGACTCCGCCGTCGAACTGCTCGCGCACGCCTGCGCGAGCAGCCGGGTCCGATGCCCGCGGACCAGCCAGTCGGGGCCGGTTACGCGCAGCAGCTCCCGCAGCCCCTGCCAGCGGCCGATGACGATGTCCTGGCGGGCACAGGTGAGGGCGGCGTCACCGCAGTCGGGGTCGAAGTCGGGAACGAAGCGGTCTTTCGCCATCGAGGGCTCTCTCAGAAATCGGTGGGAAGACCCTCGTGGACAAGGGAGTCGGTGCCGGACCTGGTGCCGTCACCGCCGGCGGGAACGTAGTCCGCCTCGACGGTCTCGGCGGCGTCCAGTTTCGCCGGCCGGTAGTAGTCGCTGCCCTGCCGCCAGTACCAGAGCATCGGGATCAGCCCGGCAGCCAGACCGCCGATGCCGATCGTGATCGCGGACGTGCTCAGCTCGCCCAGCGACTCGACGAAGATCCAGAACATGAACAGGGCACCGAACAACGGCCACACACCGCCGAGTACGAAGTTGCCCACCGACTTCAGCAGCATCCTGCGGTAGGCGACGACCACCGCGAGCCCTGTCAGTCCGTAGTAGACGGCGATCTGCAGCCCGATCGCCGAGATGGCGTCCGAGAGGATCTCGCCCACCGTGCCAAGGGAGTTGGCGGCGACGAACATCCCCAGCGCCACCACGCCGACCACCGCGATCGCCACCCACGGCGTGTTCCAGCGGCGGTGCACACGGCCCAGCGCGGACGGCAACGTACGGTCCCGGCCCATCGCGAACAGCGAGCGCGTGACCTGGATGAGCGTGGTCTCCAGGGTGGCGATGGTGGACAGCATCACCGCAACGATCAGCAGCTTGCCGCCCCAGCCCGGCCACACCTCCTCACCGAGCACGGCCAGTACGTTGGCGTCGTTGTCCTGGATCTGCTTCGAGGAGAGGATGACGTTCACCGCGATCGTGAACACCTCGAACAGCAGGAACACGATGCCGACTCCGATGAGCCCCGCCAGGCCCGTCGTACGGCGGCTGTTGCGGGTCTCCTCGCTGAGGTTGCTGGTGACGTCCCAGCCCCAGTAGTAGAACGCGGCGATCAGCGCCCCCGACGCGAATCCCGTGACCCCGTCGAAGTGGCCGAAGCCGAGCCAGGACCAGTCGAACGCCCGGGCGTTGTCCGCGTGGAGCAGGGCGAGTACCGCGAACAGGGCCAGTATCACCAGCTCGACGCCGGACATCACCAGCTGCGCGCGGACGGTCAGCCGCGCGCCGCCCAGCACCACGAGCAGCATGATCAGGAACCAGCCGGCGCCGACCACTGTGGACAGCGCGGTGTTGTCGGCGAGGTCCTCGTCGAAGACGGCGAGCGTCATCGATCCGGCGGGCAGCGAACCGGCCACCATGAAGATGGTCGCTGAGATCACCAGCGCCCAGCCGCTGATGAAGCCCAGGAAGGGATGCAGGGTACGGCCGACCCAGGAGTAACTGGCGCCCGCGTTCACGTCGATCCGGCTGAGATAGCTGTAGGCCAGGGCGATGCCCAGCATGGGTATCGCGCAATACAGCAGCGCGGCCGGGCTTGCCAGGCCCACCGCGCCGACGAGGACCGCCGTGGTCGCGGCGATCGAGTACGCGGGGGCACTGCCCGCGATCGCCATCACCACCGTGTCGAACGTACCGAGGGCATTGGCCTGCAGCCCTCTTCCCCTGTTGTTGCTCATGGATGCGCTGCTTTCCGTCGTGCACGACGTGGGGGCGAGCCGGCCCCGACGGCGTAAGGGGGGTGGGGGGTGGAACAACGCCACGAACCGGAGAGGGATGACCTCGGGTCAGGGGCGGCCGAACGGGGGTGGCGGACACTGTACGCCGTTGCGTCGTCGTGCAGTCACGCCGTGTGTGCGAGTGATGATAGCCACACTCCTTGATGCTTCAAGGGCCATGAGATCTTCCGGGGTTGGAGAGCGCACAACGGGAAACGCGGTTCAGGACATGCACCGGCACAACCCGCCGCCGCGCGCGAGTGAGGAGGCAGCCATGGGCACCGAACACACGCCCGCAGAATCGATGGCCGACGACGCGTACCAGCCCACCGGAGGCAACGAGGAACAGCAGGACGCGGCTCCGCCGGACCTCCAGGACGCCTTGGGCGAGCGGACCTACGACGACACCCTCGACGAGGGCTACTCCCCGCCCGAGAAGCCGCTGGGCGTCACCAAGTTCGGCACCACGGCCGCCGAACAGCACGCCGGTGAGACCCTCGACGAGCGGCTCACCCAGGAGGTCCCCGACGTGACCGAGCCCGTCGGCGACGGCGTCGGTGACCTGCCGGGCGGCGACGGCGAACCCGTCGACCCGGAGGCGGGCACCGAGCGTGCGGGCCGCCTGGTCGCACCGGACGAGGGTGCCCACGCCGACACCACCAAGGAGCAGGTCGCCTTCGACCAGGGCATCGACGGCGGAGCGGCAGGCGCGGAGGAAGCCGCGATGCATGTGGTCGAGGACGACGCCGACCTTCCCGAGGGCGGCGTGGACACCTGAGCAGGTCCGGGAGGCTCAGTCCCCGATGTGGTCGATCTGCCGCAGCCTGTTCGTGGCGTCGAGGGCGGCGACCTTGTACGACTCCGCCAGCGTCGGGTAGTTGAAGACCGCGTCGACCAGATAGTCGACGGTTCCGCCGCACCCCATCACGGACTGCCCGATATGGATGACCTCCGTCGCCCCCGTACCGAAGCAGTGCACACCGAGCAGCGTGCGGTCCTCGGGGGAGACCAGCAGCTTCAGCATGCCGTGCGAGTCGCCGATGATCTGCCCGCGGGCCAGTTCGCGATAGCGCGAGATGCCGACCTCGAACGGCACCCGGTCCTCGGTGAGCTGGTCCTCGGTCCTCCCCACGAAGCTGATCTCCGGGATGGTGTATATACCGATCGGCTGGAGGTTGTGCATCCGCCCGACGGGTTCCCCGCAGGCGTGGTACGCGGCCGCCCGCCCCTGCTCCATCGACGTCGCGGCCAGCGCGGGGAAGCCGATGACGTCGCCGACGGCGTAGATGTGCGCCACCTCGGTGCGGTAGTGCTCGTCGACCGTGATCCGGCCGCGCGGGTCCGCGGTCAGCCCGGCCTTGTCCAGGTCGAGTTCGTCGGTGAGGCCCTGCCGGCCCGCCGAGTACATCACCGCGTCGGCGGGGATCTTCTTGCCGCTCTCCAGGATGGTCAGCGTGCCACGGGAATGCCGCTCGACGGCGGCGACCGTCTCACCGAAGCGGAACGTCACCGCGAGGTCCCGCAAGTGGTACTTGAGCGACTCGATCACCTCGACGTCGCACATGTCGAGCATCCCGGCACGCTTCTCCACCACGGTGATCTTGCTGCCCAGTGCGGCGAACATCGAGGCGTACTCCATGCCGATCACTCCGGCACCCACGATCACCATGGAGCGCGGCACCCGCTCCAGCGCCAGGACGTTGTCCGAGTCCAGGATCGTCCGCCCGTCGAACTCCACACTGGCGGGCCGCGCGGGCCGGGTGCCGGTGGCGATGACGATGTGCTCGGCGGTCAGCAGCCGTTCCTGGCCGGTGACCTCGCGCAGGGCGACGGTGTGGGGATCGACGAAGCGCCCCGTTCCGGCGTACAGGGCGACGTGGTTGCGGGACAGCTGGCTGCGGATGACGTCCACCTCGCGGCCGACCACGTGCTGGGTGCGGGCCGTCAGGTCGGAGACGGTGATGTCCTCCTTCAGCCGGTAGCTCTGGCCGTACAGATCGCGCTGGGTGAGGCCGGTCAGATACAGCACCGCCTCGCGCAGGGTCTTGGAGGGGATGGTCCCGGTGTGGATGGAGACGCCGCCGACCATGTCGGGGCGGTCGACGACGGCGACCCGGCGGCCGAGCTTGGCCGCGGCTATCGCGGCCTTCTGGCCACCCGGGCCGGATCCGATGACGAGCATGTCGAAGTCGGGCACCTTCAGGAGTCTGGCAGCCGCGAGACCCCTTCGAAAGGGTGAGCCGGAAACCTTTGACGACGTGAAGTGCCGGGGGACGACGACATGAAGTGCCGTGGGAGACAGGGAAGTTGCGCCGACACCCTGCCGATGCCGCAAGGCCCCCGCCCACCGCCGGGAGAGCATGCCGGACCCGAAGCGGAAATGCTCGCCATAGGTCGATAATGCAGACATGGGGCATCGACTCGCCGACGCGAGCGCACCGGCCAGGCTGGCCGCCCCCGAGGAGGGCATCGGCCGGGACGAACTGGCGCTCGCGGCCAGAAACCACGGCCTGCCGCTCGAAGCCCTGCGCCACGACATCACCCCGCCCGGGCTGCACTACGTACTGACCCACTACGACATCCCGTACGTCCCCGACGACACCTCCTGGAACCTGACCCTCGGCGGCCGGGTCCGCCGCCCCCTGCGACTGAACCAGGCCGACCTTCGTACGTTCCCGCAGGTCACCACACGGGTCACGCTGGAATGCGCCGGCAACGGCCGGGCCCTGCTGACACCCCGGCCGGTGAGCCAGCCCTGGCTCGTCGAGGCGGTCGGCACCGCCGAGTGGACCGGCGTGCCACTGCGGCTGCTGCTCGCCGAGGCAGGAATCGAGCCCGGCGCGGTCGAGGTCGTCTTCACCGGCGCCGACCACGGTGTCGAGCGCGGCGTCGAGCAGGACTACCAGCGCGCGCTGCCCCTTGACGTGGCCATGGGCGACGATCCCGAGGTGCTGGTGGCGCACGCGATGAACGGCGCCCCCTTGCCCCCGCAGCACGGCCGCCCGCTCCGGCTGGTCGTGCCCGGCTGGTACGGCATGGCGCATGTGAAGTGGTTGCACGAGGTCACCGTCGTCGACGAGCCGTTCACGGGATTCCAGCAGGCCGTGGCCTACCGGCTCCGCCGGCACCCCGAGGACCAGGGCGAGCCGGTCACCCGTATCGCCCCCCGCGCCCTGCTCGTCCCGCCGGGCTTCCCCGACTTCATGTCGAGGGCACGCGTGGTCCGGCCCGGGACGGTGACCCTGGAGGGGCGGGCCTGGTCCGGGCGCGCCCCGGTGACGCGCGTAGAGGTCAGCACGGACGCGGGGCGGACCTGGCAGGAGGCCGGGCTGGACCCGGGTGACGGGCATCGGTGGGCGTGGCGCCGGTGGCGGCACAGCTGGGCGGCGCTCCCCGGCGAGCACGTGCTGAGTGCCCGGGCCACCGACGCCGACGGTCACACCCAGCCATTGGACCAGCCCTGGAATCGCGGAGGCTTCGCCAACAACGTCGTGCAGCGGGTGCCGGTGCTGTGCCTGGACGACGGCGAGGCCGGTCAGTGAGGCTGCGGGCATGGGCCGGCCGCACGCGGCCGCCCCGGGTGCCGTCGCACACCCGGAGGCGGCCCGTGCGAACCTGACCGGTCAGGCTAGGGCAGCAGCTTGTCGAGGGCGGAGGGCCCCTCGGCAGCCAGCTTGCGCTTGGCCCATTCCAGATTGCGCGGGGTGAGGTCCTTGCCTGAGGCAAGGACTATGTCCTCGGGCGACACATCGGTGCCGGTGCGGGCGTGGAGCAGGTCGTCCGGGGTGACGCGCTCCCCGGACGGCCCGGACGCTTCGGGCTGGGACGTCGGCATCATCTCTGCTCCTCGGATCCGGGTGACTTCTTCGGGCCCGGTGCGGTCATCGGGTCTGTTAACACCATTCAACGCCCGAGCAAACCCTGCATCCGGAGCCGCCGGGGGAGCCCCCCGCGCCCGGGCCCCCGTCAGCCCTCGAACGGCGTGAGTGTCAGCCTGATCCCCGTCGGTGCCGTGTCCTGGATGTACGAGGCGAAGTCCGCGACGTCGTCGAAGGCGAAGCCGTACGCCTTGCCGTCCTCGTGGGCCGCGTGCATCGCCTTGGCGTAGTGGTTGGTCACGTCGGCCCGGTAGAAGGTGGCGGCGTCGGTCGTCGGCTGGGCGGGGTGGCCGATCAGCGTCGAGCGGTTGAAGCCGGCACCGAGGACGGCGGCGACGGGACCGGTCGTGCCGTCGTTGGGGGCGGCGAGATTGCCGTCGCAGAACAGCACGTCCCGCGTCGACGGCTTGGCGAAGGACACCTGAGCGGGCCCGTCGAAGGTGAACCGCTCACCGCGAACCCGCCCCGTGAACGCACCCGCGTTGGTGGTGACGGTGAGGTCCCGCCCGGTGTACGTGCTCCAGACCTCGTCGATGGACGGGGCGAAGTAGTCCTTGGCGAACAGGCCGGCGTCCAGACCGTGGCCCGGGGCGACGATGCGCGTGTCGTCCACGACGAGCCGCGCGAACTCCTCGACCTGGCGCACGGCGGCGAACGCGGCCGCGCGTCCACCGGCGCTCAGCTTGCCCGTCGTCTGGTCCTTGGCCCCGGTCAGCCGGAGGCTCAGCGGCACGCTGAACATGTCGACCATCGTGGTGTTGCAGAACATCCCGGCGGCGTTGAAGGTGAACTCGGCGCAGTCGTGCAGCACCGGGTAGTTCGGGTCCGACGTCACCCAGCCCGCGGGATACTGCAGCGCGGCATTGCCGTTGCCGTCCGCGACGGCCTTGAACTTGAGCTTCGCGCCGAGCGACACATAGATCCGGCCGGACATGTGGGGGAGGGACAGCCGGGTCTCGCCGCCGCCGGACAGGCTGATGGCGTAGTCGGTGAAGCCGTCGGGGCCGTTGTCCGCCAGGGCGATCGGCGCGAGGGTACCGTCGGGCGTGACGCGCACCTGCCTGCCGTCCTGGTTGCCGACGATGTAGACGTGGACGTTCGCGTTGTCGAAGGAGCCGCTGTCGTTGACGATCGTCAGCGGCATCGAGTCCGCCGCGGCCGACGCGGCACCGCCCGAGGGCGTATCCGCGAGGGCGTACGGAGCCACGGCGGCGATGGCGGGGACGGCCACCGCCGTGCCGCCGAGGGCGAAGAGAAGCCTGCGTCGACCGAGAGTGCGCTGGTGACGGGGTGTCATGTGGGGGGTCTCCCGGAGTACTTGTGCGGGTACTTGGGCCGCGGTGGCGAGGGGGCACGTAGCTGTGAGAGCGCTCTCGGAACGCGCCTCGACGCCACCGATGGGCCCCGATGCTACGCACGCTCGCCGCGACGGCCAACGGGTCTGCATCGTGAGCAAACGCCCCTGAACTGCGGGAACTTGAAAAGCCACGGAATGACCACGACCGCTTAACTCTCTCCTAAGTCCCGCTTAAGCTCCGCGGGCATCCGAAGGAGCCGTGAGAGCGCTCTTGACGATCCCGCACACCCACTCGAAAAACCCATGGACGGACCAGGCGAAGATCACGTACGGTGTGGTTCCACGCCTTGAGACGGACGGAAGGAGGCGAGTGCCGTGCGGTCCACACCTTTCCAGCGCTCCCTTTCCGTTGCCCCGGCGTGTTTCGTCTGATCTGACCGGGAGCGCTCCAAGCAGCCTGTATCCCGGAGGAATCCGTGACCGATCTGGTCATCCGCGCGCTCTCGACGAGCGACGCGCATCTGTTCGACGCACACCCCGACCCGCTGGGCGCCCGTGAGGGCCACCTGCGGACCCGTTTTCGCCCCGAGTGGAAGCGAGTTGCCCTGCGCGACGGCACGGTCGTCGCTCGCGGCGCCTGGTGGGGCGGCCCCGACGACTCGGAGCCCATCAACATCAACTGGTTCGATGTCGCCGAGGGCGAGGAGGAGGCCGGCGCCGAACTGCTGCGCTCCGCTCCCTGGCACGTCGAACTCGAGATCAACCTGCCCGGCGGCTGGCGGGAGAAGCCCGACCTGAAGGCCGCAGCCGAGGCCCGCTTCGGTGCCGCGCGTGCGGCCGGCTACGAACTCCTGGTGGAACGCTTCCTGTACCGCTGGACCCCGGACCTCGGGCTGCCCGAACGGCCCGGACGGCTCCGCTTCAGCGCCGAGTCCGATGACGCCGTCTTCTTCGACGCACTGCGGCGCATCCACTCCGTCACCCTCGACGCCCACGCGCTGCGGGACATCGAGGAGGGCGGCCTTGACCGAGCCGCACAGGAAGAGCTGGACTTCTTCCACTGGTGCCCGTCCCCACGGGAGTGGTGGCAGGTCGCGCACACCCCGGAGGGCGACCTGGCCGGCATCCACATCCCGGCACACAACCCCTCCGGCCCGACGATCGGCTTCATCGGGGTCGTCCCGGAACAGCGCGGCCACGGCTACGCCTACGACCTCCTCGCGGAGTGCACCCACTTCCTGGTCGAGCAGGGCGCGGAGTTCGTCACCGGAGCAACGGACCTGGGCAACTTCCCCATGGCCCGGAACTTCGCCAAGGCCGGATTCCCCGTGGTCAAGGAGCGCATCAACTTCCACGTGGCGGGTGGCCGTAGTGAGCAGTAGCCCCGAGTCGTAGGGGATACCGGGCGGCTGTTGTCGGCCCGGCCGCTTCCAAGTGGCCAAGCATTGCCCCCGGTCCAAGCCCCTGGTCCCTGACAGATGTCAGGGACCAGGGGCTCTCGGGGCGCTCGCCCCCGTACCCGTACTGGGTGATGGTCTCGCCGCGAGCAGGAACCCGGTCCGCCGGATGCTCGGCAGAAGGCTCAGGGCAGGGCGCCCGCCGGTGTGCGCACCGCGTCGCGCAGGCGGGCGGCGTCCTGGCTGGGCGGGGCGCCGAACTGGCGGCGGTACTCGCGACTGAACTGGGACGGGTTGTCGTAGCCGACGCGGTGACCCACTCCGGTGACGTCGCCCGGGTGGGTGGCGAGCAGCAGCCGGGCCTCCTGGAGCCGGATCTGCTTCTGGAACTGGATGGGACTCATCGCCGTCACCGCCTGGAAGTTGCGGTAGAAGGCGGAGACGCTCATGCCGGACATCCGCGCCACGTCCTCGACCCGGAAGGGCTGCGCGTAGTGCTCGCGGATCCAGCGCACGGCCCGCGAGACATGGCTGAGACTGCTGTCGGCGAGGCCGAGCTGGCGAACCGTCGCGCCCTGCTCACCGGTGATGACGCGCCACAGGATCTCCCGTTTGACCAGCGGGGCGAGTACCGCCCGGTCGCGGGGTTCGTCGAGCAGTCGCAGGAGCCTGATCACCGCATCCAGCAGGGCGGGCGAGGCGTCGCTGACGGCGATCCCCGACGGCGCACCTCCGGTCGTGCGCGAATTGTCGGCGGGCCCGGCCCGCAGCAGCAACTCGGCGACGGCGGACGGTTCCAGGACGAGCCCGAACCCCAGCGCCGGCTGCTCGGGGCCGGCCTGGGTGAACTGTCCCGTGACAGGTAGGTCGACGGATGCGACCAGGTACTGCCCGGGACCGTACTCGAAGACCCGGTCGCCCAGCGCGAGGCGTTTGGCGCCCTGGGCGATGACCGCCAGCACCGTGCCCGACATGGAGGGCGCCGGCGGATCCGGCCGGTCGACCTTGGAGATCAGGACGCCGTCGACGGCGGTCGTCCAGTCGGGCCGGACGTGCCGGTCCAGCAGGGTGCGGAGTTCTTCCAGCTGCATGCCTCCATTGCAGCACTCTCACGTGCCACAGCTCCCGAGGACGCGAGGATCGTGCAAGCGCGAGCGAGCATCGTTCTAACGTTTCCGCAGGTCAGACCGGTTGAATGGAGTCATCGAGCTCCATACGACCGCACCCGGGAGGACCACCATGAAGGTCGCCATCGTCACCGGCGCCAGCTCCGGCATCGGACAGAGCGCCGCGATCGAGATCGCCAAGCGCGGAGTCGGAGGCATCCTGACCTACGGCAAGAACGCGCAAGGTGCGCAGGAGACCGTCGCCCTCATCGAGAAGGAAGGCGGAACGGCCGTCGCGCTGCCGCTGGACGTCGGCGAGACCGGCACCTTCGACGCGTTCCGCGACACCGTGGCCGGAGTGCTGCGGGACACCTGGCAGCGCGACTCCTTCGACCACCTGGTGAACAACGCCGGCTTCGCGCAGACCTCGCTGATCGAGGACACGACCGAGGAGACGTTCGACAGGCTGATGCGGGTCCTGCTCAAGGGTCCGTACTTCCTCACGCAGAAGCTGCTGCCGCTGATCACGGACGGCGGCGCCATCGTCAACACGAGCAGCAACTCGGCGTCCACGACCACCGGCCTGGAGCCCGGCTACTCGGTGTACGCGAGCATGAAGGGCGGCCTGGACGTGCTGACCCGTTACATGGCCAAGGAGTTCAGCGGCCGTGGCATCCGGGTCAACTCGGTCTCGCCCGGGGCGACCCGCACCCGCCTCGGCGACGACGCCTTCACCCGGTTCCCCGAGGTCGTCCCGGCCCTCGCCGCGAAGACCGCGTTCGGCCGCGTCGGCGAACCCGACGACATCGGCGCGATGATCGCCACGCTCGTCTCCGACGAGAGCCGCTGGGTCACCGCCCAGAACCTTGAGGTGTCGGGCGGCTACAACCTCTAGGTCGGGTCGCCCGCCTCCAGTGCCGGCCCACTCGCCTCCAATGCCGGTCCACCCGACTCCAGGGCCGGGTTCACCCGCCGCCACCCGTCAGACGTCGGCGTTCAACAACGCCTCGGCCGTCGCCAGGATCTCGGTGACCCGTAGGCCGAACGCCGCGTCACATGGGTGCGGGCGGCCGGTTCGGGAGGCCGCCAGCAGGGCGTCCGCGGCCCGGAGCAGGGCGGACACCGCGCTCTCGGTGCTCTCCGGCAGCAGTGTCACTCCGGCTGTGCCCCGCAGCTCCACGGTGGCTCCCGCCGCGGCGGCCGGTGCCGTGAGGCTCAGGGCCAGGGTGCTGGACGCGCCGCCTGCGTGGTCGAGGACCAGGTGGACGGTGTCGCCGGGCCCGTGTGCGGCCGCCGTCACCTGCCTCGCGTCGCCCAGGACCGGCAGCAGCACGGACAGGGCGTGCGGGCCCACGTCCCACAGCGCGCCCTTGTCCTGCCGCCAGGGCGAGGCCGCGAACGGGTTGCCGTCACCGTTGAACACCGCGCCGAGCCACTCCGCCCGACCCGTGAACCAGCCTTCCACAGCCGCCTGTTCGGTGATCCACGCCTCGGTCTCCGGCTGGAAACGGGTGGTGAAGAAGACGACGGAGGCCACGCCGGCCTCCTCGACCGCCTCGACGACCGCCCGTGCCTGCTCCACCGTCGGCGCGAGCGGCTTGTCCAGCAGCAGATGGCAGCACGCCCGCGCGGCCCGCGCCGCCAAGTCGGCCTGAATGGCCGGCGGCAGGGCGACGGCCACGGCATCCACGTCGGCGAGCAGCGCGTCGACCTCGTCGTAGGCGCGGACGCCGTAGCTGTCGGCCAGCTCCTTGGTGGGAGCCGTACGGCGGCCCCACACCCCCACGAAGTCCAGTTCGGCGTGCCGGTCCAGGGCGGGAGCATGGGCCATCTGGGCCCACGGGCCGGTGCCGAGCAGTCCGATGCGCATGCCGCCGCCTCTCACAATGCCGTCGATAGATCGAGGTGAGCGTGTCACATCAACCCGGAGGCGGCGCAAGCACTTACGTGGGCGATACCGGCGGCGAGGATTCAGCGGTGGCAGCACTGAATGCATTCGCTTTCTTCTATTGGACCTTGAGCGACCCGAAAGCCACCCTGGAGTCGGTCCGGTACCGCGTGCGATCCATCGTGCGCTCGCCGGGCGACATCGTTTCCGCGCGACAGCCGAAAGAGGTCACGAGCCCATGCACACCCGCCGCATCGGGGATGCCGAGGTCAGCGCGATAGGCCTGGGCGCCATGCCCATGTCCATCGAGGGGCGCCCGGACGAGGCACGATCCCTCGCCACGATCCACGCCGCGCTCGACGCGGGCGTGACCCTGATCGACACCGCGGACGCCTACCACCGGGACGCCCACGAGGTCGGTCACAACGAGACCCTGATCGCCAAGGCTCTCGCCTCTCACGACCGGGGCACGGACGTCCTGGTCGCCACCAAGGGCGGCCATCTGCGCCCCGGCGACGGCAGCTGGACGCTGGACGGCAGCCCGCGGTACCTCAAGGAGGCCTGTGAGGCATCGCTGCGCCGGCTCGGCGTGGAAGCCATCGGGCTCTACCAGTTCCACCGCCCCGACCCTAGGGTGCCGTACGCCGAGTCGGTCGGTGCCGTACGCGACCTGCTCGACGAGGGCAAGATCCGCTTTGCCGGGGTATCCAACGCGAACCCCGAGCAGATCAAGCAGGCGAACGACATCCTCGGCGGTCGGCTGGTCTCCGTGCAGAACCAGTTCTCCCCGGCGTTCCGTTCCAGCGAGCCGGAGCTGCGCCTGTGCGACGAACTGGGTGTCGCGTTCCTGCCGTGGAGCCCGCTCGGTGGCATCTCCCGCGCCCGTGAACTGGGCTCCGCCTACGCCCCGTTCGCGCGGGTGGCCGAGGCCCACGGGGTGAGCCCGCAGCGCGTCTGCCTGGCCTGGATGCTCGCCAAGTCGCCGGTCGTCGTCCCGATCCCCGGATCGAGCCGACCGGAAACGATCCTGGACTCGCTCGCCGCGACCGAACTCACGCTCACCGCACAGGAGATCGCGGAGCTGGACGCGGTCTGAACCATTCAGGGAATCCGTTCCCCGACGCGTGTGTACTCTCTCGGGACGGATGGGAAAGCGCTTGCTGTACTGCAGGTGTCTGAAAGTCATCCGGAACCCTGGGAAGGACAACGCCGATGGCGTCGTCGCACGAGAGACCGCTCGACCACCGCTACCGCGGCGAACACCCGGTACACACCCTCGCCTATCTGTTCCGCGCCGACCGCCACCGCCTCGCGGCGGCGGTCGGCGTCTTCACCGTCAAGCACAGCCCGGTCTGGCTGCTGCCGCTGATCACCGCGTCCATCATCGACACCGTCGTCCAGCACCAGCCGATCAGCAGGCTCTGGCTGAGCACCGGCGTGATCATGTTCATCCTGCTGGTCAACTACCCCCTGCACGTGCTGTACGTCCGTCTGTTGTACGGCAGCGTGCGCCGGATGGGCACCAGCCTGCGTTCCTCGCTGTGCACGCGCATGCAGCAGCTCTCCATCGGCTACCACTCGCGCGTCAGCGCCGGAGTGCTGCAGGCCAAGGTCGTGCGCGACGTGGAGACCGTCGAGCAGATGGTGCAGCAGACGGCTGAGACGGGGCTCGGCGCGGGCACCGTGCTGATCGGCGGCCTCGTCATCATCGCCGTACGGACACCGGAGTTCGTGCCCGTCTTCCTCGTCGTCGTGCCCGCCGCCGCACTGGTCGTCGCCCGCCTCAGGGCGCGGCTGCGCACCCATAACGAGCACTTCCGCCACGAGGTCGAAACCCTGTCGTCCCGGGTGACGGAGATGACCCGCCTCATCCCGGTCACCCGCGCCCACGGCCTGGAGGGCAAGGCGCTGCGCCGCATGGACGGCACCCTGCACCGGCTGCTGACCTCCGGCATGCGCCTCGACCTCGTCAACGGCCGCTTCGGCTCGCTCGCCTGGGTCGTGCTGAACGTGGTCGGCGTGCTCGTGCTCGCCGGCGCGGCGCTGATCTCGTACTACGACGTCTGGGGCGTCACCGCCGGCGACGTCGTCATGCTGAGCGCGTTCCTGACCACCCTCACCAATTCCACGACCACGCTGGCGGGACTGGCCCCGGTCATCACCAAGGGCCTGGAGTCCGTCCGCTCCGTCGGAGAGGTGCTCCAGGCGCCCGAACTGGAGGACAACGAGGGCAAGGCCGAACTCGCCTCACTGCACGGCGCCGTGACCTTCGACAAGGTCGGGTACGCGTACGAGGACAGTGGCCGGCCCGCCGTAGGGGACTTCAGCCTGACCGTCGCGCCGGGGGAGACCATCGCCCTCGTCGGCGCGTCCGGTGCGGGCAAGTCCACCGTGCTGAACCTCGTCATCGGCTTCATCCGCCCGACATCCGGCCAACTCCTGCTCGACGGCACGGACATGAACACCCTCGACCTGCGCACGTACCGCCGCTTCCTCTCGGTCGTGCCGCAGGAGTCGATCCTCTTCGACGGCACCATCCGCGAGAACGTCGCCTACGGCATGGACGACGCCGACGAGGAGTCGGTGCGTGCGGCGCTGCGCGACGCCAACGCGCTGGAGTTCGTCGACCGGATGCCGCAGGGCCTCGACACCGTGGTCGGCGAGCGCGGGGCACGGCTGTCCGGCGGACAGCGCCAGCGTTTGGCCATCGCGCGGGCCCTGATCCGGGATCCGAGGGTGCTGGTGCTCGACGAGGCGACCTCGGCCCTGGACACCCACTCGGAGGCGCTCGTGCAGCAGGCCCTCGCCCGTCTGCTGCACGGCCGCACCACCTTCGTGGTGGCACACCGGCTGTCCACGGTGCGCGGCGCCGACCGGATCGTGGTCATGGAGGACGGCCGGATCCAGGAGATCGGCACCCACGAGGAACTCCTGCGCCGGAACGGGGCGTATGCCGCCCTGCACAGCGGGCAGGTCGCCTGACGCACCCGCTCGGAGGGCCGGACTACCGGCCGTCCACCACCCGGCCGAGTTCGATCCGGTCGATGTCCGGCGCCCACGCCGCGGCATTGCCTAACGTCACCTGGTTCGAACCCTTCCTCAGTACGACGGGGATGCCCACCGTCCAGTAGTCGTCCGAGCTCCAGGTGTTCTTGAAGGTGACCTTCACCGGTTCGGCGTTCCCCACGGCGACGTCTGCCGTGCGGGACATGATGTCCGTGTTGTAGGCGTGGCCGTTGTCCCGCCGGTCGTTGTGCGCGTAGTGCACGACCAGCAGATAGCGGCCCGCGCTCGCCGCCCGCACGGTGAACTCGGCGGTGCTCTCGGGGCTGTTGCCGAGTCGGCCGATGTACGAGCCGCCGGAGGCGTGGACGGAGTCGACGAGCTCGGCCCCGCCCTTGAGGACGGCGGACGCGGCATCGTACGACAGTGTGCCGGAGCTCGATCCGGAGCCCGAGACCTCCAGGGAGCGGACTGCGGCGTGCTGTGAGGTCACGGTGACGCGGTTGTTGCCCGCGACGAGGTACAACCGCAGCGGCCGGCCCGGCGCCGCCGTCGCCGTCTCACCGTGCAGGGCGAGTTCCACCGGCGCCGTCGCCTGCGGCACCACCGTGAAGTAGCCGTCGCGCCTGGCGTACACGTCGAATACCGCCTTGTCGCCGGCGCGCAGCACGAGGTCGCCCGTGCCCACCCCCGCCGAGGAGGAGTAGTCGTACGCCGGATGCCCGCTGATGTCCGCGAGCGTGGCTTCGTACGACGCGGAGGGCACGCCACCGCGGGCGGTGAGGTCGATACGGTCGAGGGTGACCTCGGCGTCGCCCTTGGCCAGGGTCAGCGTGTGTGTCCCGGCCTCGAGCCGGAGGGTGAGGTCCTTCTTGGCGCGGTAGGTCCAGTTCTCGGTGGACGGATAGGTGACCGTCCAGGTCTCGGCGCCGTCGACCGACAGCTTCTGGGTGGCGGGGCCGCCGGACTGGTTGCCGTACAGGATCGCCAGGTCGTACGTCCCGTCCGCCGGGACCGTCACCGTGAAGTCGACCTTGCTGCCGGCCGAGTTGAGCGAACCGACGTCCTTGGTGCCGGAGGCCGCATAGCCGTTGGCGTGGTCGACCGTGCCCTGGGTGCGGACCTCGCCGTCGGTGACGGCCGCGGCCTCGGCCTCGTACGACGCCGACCAGGGGACGGCGGCGGGGGAGGGGGTGCCCGAACCGCCGGGCGTCAGGACGATCCGGTACGCGGACATCTTCTGCATGCCGCGCAGTGGGACGGTCACCGAGCCGTCGTCCGCCACCTTCACCTTCGTACGGGCGTGGACCCGCGGGGTCGCATGCCGCCCCTCGTAGCCGGACCAGGCGGCTTCGGCGACAGTCGAGGTGACCGTGCGGCCGAAGACGGAACGGGGCACGTTCTCCAGTACGACGTCGGAGTCACCAGCCGCGCCGCCGAGCAGCACCTGTGCCTGGCGCCGTGAGGTGTCCAGGGAAGCCAGGCCCTGCAAGGTGTCGATGGTGTCGGGTCGAGGCGGGGTCACCTTCACCGTCTCGCCGGTCAGCCCGGCGTACCAGCGGAAGAACCACCAGCCGCCGTTGGGGATGTTGGAGCGTACGACATGCCCGCCGAGGTTGCCGGCCGCGTCCCAGTAGGCCAGGTTCGCGTACACCTTGTTCCGCTCGAACATGGAGACCCACTGCACGAGTTGGCCGGGCACGGACAGATCGCGGCGGTTGGCGTACTCATCGATGTTGATCTTCAAGGGTGGGATGCCCAACTCCCGCTCCAGCGCGCGGTAGTCGTCGTGGTGCGCCTGGAAGTCGCGCAGCGAGCCGGAGTCCAGCTCGTGCCAGGTCAGCACCTGCGGCAGGACGTCCTCCCGCTTGGCGAAGGCGAGGAAGTCCCGCATCAGGCGGCTGTCGTAGGCGGCTTCGTTCGGGCCCGCGATCCGCGCGTCCGGGTCGATGGCGCGGATGCGCTGGTGCACGGTCTTCCAGTCCTTGAAGAACCGGTCTCGGCCGGCCTCGTACCGGACCTGGTCGGAGACGCCGAGCTGGTACCAGATCTGGTCGGGCTCGTTGAACGGGATATGGACGAACCGGTCGCGGTTCGGATCCGCCGCCACCCCTTTGACGATCTCGTCGACCTTGAGGAGATAGTCGTCGATGCCGAGATCCTCGTACGGCCACCGGGCATAGATGTCCTGCATCATCACCAGGACCTCACCGCCGCCGTTGCGGAAGAACGACCTGGAGACGGTGAGCGCGTCGCCGTTCGGATGCTGCGCACCGCCCTCCGGCTTCTGCGAGACGCTGGTGACCTTCAGGGGCTCCAGTGCGGCGTCGCTGGGCACACCGTCGTCGCTGAGCCCGTACAGCGCGCCGTTGGCGCCGAGCATCACCGGCCCCTCGGAGGCGGACAGGTCGACGATGAGGCGCTGCGGGTCGGCATCGGCAGCGGTCGCGGGGCCCGTGGTGGGGAGAGTGGCTGCCATGGTGGCTGCTCCAAGTGCGGCTGATGGCACGGTCGTTCTCTTGTAGGTACCAGAACAGCTGTGCCCGCGTGGGGTGTTCAGACTGTGGCAGGCGGTGGCGGACACGGGATGCGGGCGATCTGCGCAGCCTCCTCCAGCGCACTGTGCCACCAGCTCGACCTGCGCCATGCGGCGGCCCGCGCGCACCTCGACAAGACGGTGGAATCGCCTCGTCGGTGACTGGGGCGTGGGCACCAGGCGCCGTACGGGCGTACCCGCAGCCCGCCTCGACGACGATCCGATCGCCTTCATGCTCGGGGGGCCTGCTCGGCCGGGTGTGGCGTCGCGGCGGCAACCCGGAACTGCGCCTGCCTGCGGGCCACTTGGCGGGCCGAGACGCTCGCGTGGAGATCCTGCACGCGTCGTCCGCGGCGGCCGGCTCGGTCGTCCGGAGCGGGGACGCGCCGCGGGTGTCGCTGCCGCGCACGCCCGCCGTCGTGCTGGTCCGTCTCGGCGTGTGGCCGGCGGCACCGCGATGATCTGCAAGGCAACGGAGATATAACAACAGGCAACTAAAGGGGGTTTGCCGCGGTCTAGTCCGCCATGAAGATCTCATTCCTGCTGCACAACGCCTACGGGATCGGAGGCACGATCGCCACCACCTTCAACCTGGCCCACGCCCTGGCCGACCGTCACGAGGTGGAGATCGTCTCGGTGCTGCGGCACCGGGAACGCCCCAACTTCGCCCTGGACCCGAGAGTGTCCTTAAAGCCACTGGTGGACCTGCGGCACGAGAAGGAACACCCCCTGCATCTCAGACCCGCGAAGGTGTTCCCGGTCGCCGAGTACCGCTACCGGCAGTACAGCGAGCTGACCGACCGGCGGATCGGCGAGAGCCTGGCGGCGACCGACGCCGAGGTCGTCATCGGCACCCGCCCGGGACTCAACGTGCACCTCGCCCGCCAGGCACCGGAGCACGTGATCCGCATCGGGCAGGAGCACCTCACCCTCGACAACCACCCGCCCCGGCTGCGCACCACACTGCGCCGCGCCTACCGCCGGCTCGACGTGCTGACCACGGTCACGGAGGCGGACGCCGCCGCCTACCGGCGCAAGATGCGGCTGCCCGGCGTCCGGGTCGAGGCACTGCCCAACAGCGTCCCCGATCCCGTGCTGCCCGCTGCGGACGGCACCGCGAAGGTGGTGGTCGCGGCCGGCCGGCTGGTCCCGGTGAAGCGCTACGACCTGCTCATCGAGGCGTTCGCCCAGGTCGCCGCCGCACACCCGGACTGGCGCCTGCGCATCTACGGCAAAGGGGAGGAACACGCGCGGCTCCGGCAGCTCATCGAGAGTCTCGGCCTGTACGACAAGGCCTTTCTGATGGGGGCGGCAGCCCCCATGGAAGCGGAGTGGGTCAAGGGCTCGATCGCCGCGAGCGCGTCCAACTTCGAACCGTTCGGCATGACCATCGTCGAGGCCATGCGCTGCGGCCTGCCCGTGGTGAGTACCGACTGCCCCTACGGGCCCGGCGAGATCATCAAGGACGGCGTCGACGGCCGGCTGGTCCCGGTCGGCGACCCCGACGCGCTGGCCGCCGCACTGCTCGACCTCGTCCGCGACGACGAAGGGCGCCGGCGGATGGGCCGTACCGCCGTCCGGAACGCGGGCCGGTTCGCCCCGGTCCCCGTCCTCGAGCAGGCCGAGCGCCTGATCGACGAGGCCATGGCGGCGCGCGGGACCGGGCGAGCGGCCCCGGCACCGGAAGGCGGCCCGATAGGGCGCCGAATAGAGCGGGCCCTGGTCAGTCAGGGCTTCGCCGCGCGTGACTCCGCGTATGCCGTGGCCTCACGCGCGCTGCGTACGGTACGGAAGGGGCAGTGATGATCATGGAACTCGGGACGGCGAGTGGCACGAACCTGCGCGCCGACTGCACGGTCGACGCCGACGGCCGGATCACCTTCGCCCTCCAGCCGTCGTCGACCGCCGCCCTCCAGTCATCGTCGGCCACCGCCCACCTGCTTCTGAGGCTTCGCCCCAAGAAGGGACAGCCCGAGAAGACCCTCCATGCCCTCGACCTGGAACCTGCGGAGGACGGGCGACTTCGTGCCGTACTGCATCCGCAGCCCGCGCTCGCCGAGGGCCGTTGGGACGTCTACCTGCTCCCCGAGCCCGGTGCACCACGGCAGCGCCTGCGCCCCGGGCTGCGTGACCTGCGGACCCTGGTCGACGGCCACCGCAGTGACCGGCAGGCGCCGGTCGCCGTGCGGATTCCGTACGCCACCAAGGACGGCTACCTCGCGGTGCGGGCGTGGCTGCGGGCCGCTCACGCGGAGGTCGAGGGCATCGACATGAGGGACCGGTCGATGACCGTCAGGGCCAGGCTGCACGGCGTCTCGCTCGCCGAGGGAGCCTCTGTGCGACTCCGGTTGCGGGGTGGTGGCGGCACCGTGCTGAACCTTGTGCCGCAGGTCGAGGACGACGGCAACGGGTTCCGGTTCACCGTGGCGTTCGGCGAGTTGGTCGCCGACGGCGGCACCTGGAATCGTGTCTGGGACCTGTTCGTCCAGGCCGGACCCGCCGAGGGGACGGCGAGCGTCCGGATCGGTCGCCTGCTGGACGACGTGGCGGACCGCAAAGAGATCTTCGTCCTTCCCGCGACCGACGTCGGTGGTTCGGTGGTGCGCCCCTACTACACGGTCGACAACGACCTCTCCGTACTTGCGGACAGAACCTGACCGCAAGCCTCCGTACGGTCGTTCCATGACTGAGACGCAGAAGATCCTTGTCACCGGTGCCACCGGAACCGTCGGCCGTCAGGTCGTCGCCGAGCTGCTCGCCCGCGGCCACCTGGTCCGGGCGCTCACCCGGGATCCGGCGAGGTCGGACTTCCCGGCCGGCGTCGAGGTCGTCCAGGGCGACCTGACCGAGCCCGACAGCCTGGTCCCGGCCCTGGACGGCGTCACCGGCCTCCATCTGATCACCTTCGGCGGGGCCTACTTCGCCCCGCTGGAGACCGGTCCGCGCATCCTGGAGCTCGCGTGCGCGGCCGGCGTGCGCCGGGTCACCGTGCTGCACGGCGGCGGGCCGTCCCTGCTGGAGGACGCCGTACGGGCGGACGACGGGGTGGACTGGACCGTCCTCATGCCGGTCGAATTCATGGCCAACGCCCTTGAGTGGGCGGACGGGATCGTGGCTTCGGACGAGGTCCGCGAGCCGTTCGTCTCCCGGCTCAGCGCCATGGTCCACGAGGGCGACATCGGCGCCGTGGCCGCCGTCGCGCTCACCGAGGAGGGGCACGGGGGCCAGGAGTACGTGATCACCGGGCCCGAACTGCTCACCGTCACCGACAAGGTGGCCGCCGTCGCCGCCGCCCGCGGCCGGGAGATCGCTCTCGTCGAGCTGACGGAGGAGCAGGCCGTCGCCCAGTGGCGGGCGGCGGGTCACCCGGAGGACGTGATCGGCTTCCTGCTGGAGGCGTACGGCAACACCCCGGAGGTGGGCCGCACGGTCGCCGACACGGTCGAGAAGGTCACCGGCCGACCGGCCCGCACCTTCGGACAGTGGGCGGCGGAACACGCCCGCGCGTTCACGGCCGGCTCCGGCGGGGCCGTGTCGTAGGCCTCGCGCAGGTTGCTATCGCCCCGCCGACATCCGGGTCGCCGCGTCGTGGACGACCTGTGCGTGCAGCTCGAACAACGCCACGAGGTCGACGGTCTCGCCCTTGACCTCGCGGTGCACGAACAGGCCGTCGGCGCCGGCGATGGCGTACGTGGTGAGCGTGTCCACGGCGTGCTCGTCCAGGTCGGGGAACAGGGTGGCGGCGACCTCGGCGATCTTCCGGTGGGTGATATCCCGGACCTGGAGGAACGCCGTGCGGCCCCGGGGTTCGGTGGGGCGTCGCTCCAGGGCGAGCATCAGGCCGAGGCGGAGGAAGTCCGGTGCGTCGACGAGTGACTTGGCCACGTTGGCGGCCATGGCGGTCACTCGCTCCAGGGGCGTACCGCTCTCCTCGCCCGGCAGTTCGACGGCCGTGAGCCAGGCCTCGAAGCTGCGCTCGATGACCGCCGCGATCAGGTCGTCCTTGTCCTTGAAGTGCCAGTAGATGGAACTGGCCGGCAGCCCGCACTTGGCGCTGACGGCCGCGATGGACGTGCCGTCGTAGCCGCGCTCACCGGCGATCTCCACGGCGGCGTCGAGGATGCGCTGACGTGACTCCACCCCGTTGGCGCGCTTCTTGCGCGCCGTCTCCGGCCTGGTCATGGGGTGCCCCTCCGGTCGTACAGGGCCGACGGACCCCTGTGAACGATCATGTCCTGAAGCGTCCACTCTAATTGGAGCATCCCCTACAGCAGGGCTGGTGCCGGTGAAGCAGGAGTGGTGCCGGGTCAGCCGACCAGGGTGTCCACCACATCGAGGTCCGGCAGGTCGAGTGAGCAGATCCGCGCGGCCTCGGCGTCGGGGATCCCGAACTGCCGCAGCAGGCCTCGGGCGACCAGGTCCGCGGACCGGGCGTCGTCGCGGTCCGGCTGGGCGTGCAGCAAGGAGCCCAGCGCCAGTACCGCGGCCGCCGTCATCGTCAGGGCGAGGTCCAGGTCCTCCACCTCGAACCGCCCCGCGTCCACCGCGACCCGGATGTCGTGGAACGCGCGGGGCGCCAGACCGCGCCGGGAGTGGGCCAGTTCGAGCCCCTGGCTCAGCAGGACGCGGCTCAGCTCCGGGTGGCGGCGGTGCAGCCGGCCGGTCAGCCGAAAGCTCTGGGCGAAGGCGACCGCGGGGTCCTCGATGTCCGCGGTGAGGCGGTCCATGAGCGATCCCCACCACTCCAGGGCCTCCTCGACCGCGACGCGGAAGAGCTCTTCCTTGCTGTCGAAGTGGTTGTAGAAGGAGCCGACCCCGATGTCGGCGAGCTCGGTGATCTCCAGGATCGGAACGTCCGTCCGCCCTTCGGCCAGCAGTCGCTGCGCCGCGCCCACCAGTGCCGTGCGCGTCCGTGCCCTGCGTCGGTCGACGCGCCCGGATGCGGTCCGCTCGGCCATCACACCATCCTCCATGCCACCCCGTCACTCGCTTCACCTCGCACTCTAGCCGCCCCGCACTTGTTTCCTGAAGATTTCTTCAGTTCTATTGACTGACGGCAAGTTCGGAAGTGAATATTTCTTCAGGAGTGGTGACCGTGGGTGGCACGCACAACGACCTGCACTCCGAGCAGGGCGCGCTCCCCGGAGAGCATCCGGGCCGGGCGGCGAACCCGGTGATCAAGGTCCACGACATCGCGTGGCTGGAGTTCTGCAAGCCCGACCTGGACCGTGCAGAGGCCTTCGCCCGGGCGTTCGGCTTCGTCACGTCGTACCGCGACGGCGGCGAGCTGCACCTGCGGGGCACCCGGGCAGGAGCCCCCTGCGTGATCGTCCGCAGAGGCCGGAAGTCACGGTTCCTCGGCCCTGCCTTCCGCGCGGCCGACACCCGCGACCTGCTGCGGCTGGCCGACGCCGCCGGCACCCGGGTGCACCCGCTGCCCGAGCCCCTGGGCGGGTCGGTCGTGGACCTGCTCGACCCGAGCGGCCTGCGGGTCCGCGTCGTCACCGACGCGGACGAGCTGCCCGCGGTGCCCGGGCAGCGGTCGCAGTCGTTCAACTTCGGCGGCGGCCTCGACCGGACCAACACCACCCAGCGGCCGCCGCGCGAACCGGCCGGCGTACGGCGCCTCGGGCACGTCGTCCTCCAGACGACCACCTACCTGCGCACGCTGAACTGGTACCTGGAGCACCTCGGCCTGATCGTCAGTGACTTCCTCTACTACGAGGGCCAGCGCGAGAGGGGCCCGACCATGAGCTTCATCCGCTGCGACCGCGGCCGGACCCTGACCGACCACCACACCCTGGCCCTGACGCTGGGCCCCTCCAACCGGTATGTGCACTCGGCCTACGAGGTGACCGACCTCGACGCGCTGGCCGCCGGCGGCGAGCACCTGCTCGGCGCGGGCTACCGGCGCTCGTGGGGCATCGGCCGGCACATCCAGGGCAGCCAGATCTTCGACTACTGGCGCGACCCCGACGGCCTCCTCGTCGAGCACTTCACCGACAGCGACATGTTCGACAACACCCTGGAGCCCGGCTGGGCGCCCATGACGGCCTCCGGCCTCGCGCAGTGGGGGCCGCCGGCCACCAAGGACTTCATGGGCATGGCCCCCGGCCGCGAATCCCTCGCCGAGCTCCGCTCGATCATCACCGCCCTCCGGAACGACGACAACGAGTTCGACCTCGAACGCCTGCGCGGCCTGCTGAAAGTTGCTTCCTCATGACCCTCTCCGTCCTCCGTACCTCCGACGCCTGGTGGGTCGCGCTCGACGAGCACCGTGCCGTCCCGGTCGAGACCTCCGCGACGACGACCGCCGAACTCCTCGACGACGTGGTCACCGTCCACATGGCCCTGGCCGAGGCCCGCTCGGGCAACGGGTCGGCGCAGCCGCGCCGCATCGCCGAACTCCCGCTCGTCTCCCCGGTCAGCGCGCCGTGCCGGGTGGTCGCGCAGATGACCAACTACGTCTCCCACGTACGCGACTCGGGCATGAACCCCGAGACCGTCCCGCTGACCTTCTTCCGCAAGACCTCCGGGTCGATCAGCGGGCCGTTCGACGAGATCGTGAAGCCGGCCCACGTCCGGTTCCTCGACTACGAGATCGAGCTCGGCCTGGTCATCGGACGTCCACTCGAGGTCGGCGCCACCGTGAGCGACGCCAACTGGAAGGACCACATCGCCGGCCTCGTCATCACCAACGACGTCTCCGCACGCGACGTACAGCTGCCCAAGACCCAGTTCTACGAGGCCAAGTCCTACCCGACCTTCACCCCGGTCGGCCCCGCCCTGGTCCTGCTCGACGCCGCGGAACTCGACCGTCTGTCCGAGCTGAGGCTCGTCCTCAAGGTCAACGGCGAGATCCGCCAGAACAGCGACCTCACCGACATGATCTACAGCCCCCTGCAGGCCCTGCAGGAGCTCTCCCGCTTCCAGGCCCTCGCACCGGGCGACCTCGTCCTCACCGGCACCCCGGGCGGCACCGCCCTCAAGGCGCCGCCCAAGCCGGTGGAGATCATCGGCGCTCTCCTGCCGCCGGCGATGAAGTGGAAGGCGTTCTTCAACTCCCAGGCGAAGAACCCGAAATACCTCCACGACGGCGACGTACTCGAGCTGTCCATCGGAACCCCCGACGGCGCCGTCAGCCTCGGCACCCAGCAGAACAAGGTGAGGTACGCGTGACCACCGAGACCCCCATGGCGTGGCCGCGCTACGACCACCCCGACGACCTGGCCGTCATCGAGGCGACGCCGCTCGCCGCACGCGGGCTGCCCGGCACCTCGTACGACGTGCTGCGGCGAGCGGCCGAGCAGTGGCCCGAGCGGACCGCGCTCACGGTCCTGCCCGACGCGGCGTCCTGGCGCACGCCCAGGAACCGCAGCTACGCGGACCTCCTCGCCGACGTGCACCAGGCGGCCAACGCCCTGCACCGCCTCGGCGTCCGCCGCCACGACACCGTCGCGCTGCTCTCCCCGAACTGCGACGAGCTCGTCACCGCGCTCCTGGCCGCCCAACTCGCCGGCATCGCCACCCCCGTCAACCCGGCGCTCGCCCGCGACCACGTGGCCGAACTGGTCCGCCGGGCCGGCGCCCGGGTGATCATCACCGCCTCGCCGGAGCTGGACCCCGAGGCATTCGCCACCAGCGCCGAACTCGCCCGCCAGGGACTGGTGGACCACGTGCTCGTCCTGCGCCCCACCGGCGAGCGGCAGGAGCCCGCCGCACCGCCCACCGCGCAGAACGCCACCGTGGCCCGCCTCGCCGACGTCGCGGCCGACCGCCCGCGCGACCGGTTCGTCGGCGAGCCGCCCACCGCCACCGACCTCGCCGCCTTCTTCCACACCGGCGGCACGACCGGGGCGCCCAAACTCGCCGCGCACACGCACACCAACGAGGTCAGCGACGCGTGGATGATCGCGGCCAACTCCGTGCTGGACGAGGACTCGGTCGTCTTCGCCGCCCTGCCGCTGTTCCACGTCAACGCACTCGTCGTCACCCTGCTCGCCCCGCTGCTGCGCGGCCAGCAGGTCGTGTGGGCCGGACCGCTGGGCTACCGCGACCTCACGCTGTACGCGGAGTTCTGGCGCATCGTCGAGCACTACCGGATCGCCGCCATGAGCGCCGTCCCCACGGTGTACGCGGTCCTCGCCACGTGTCCGGTCGACGGGGCCGACATCGGCTCGATGCGGTGCGCGATGGTCGGCGCCTCCGCGCTGCCCGACGGCGTGCGCACCGACTTCGAGACGGCGACCGGAATTCCGCTGCTGGAGGGATACGGCCTGACCGAGGCGACCTGCGCCAGCGTCCGCGGTTTCCTGGAGGTCCGCCGGCCCGGTTCGGTCGGCAGGCGGCTGCCGTACCAGGGCATCCGGATCGTCGACCCGGCCACGGCCGAGAAGCGGCCGAGCGGTGCGGTGGGCGCCATCCTCATCAGCGGCCCCACGGTCTTCCCCGGGTACGTCCAGGGCCGCGACGGGGACGGCTACCTGATCAGCGGTCAGGGCAGGCTGGTTGACGGCTGGTTGGACACGGGCGATCTCGGCTACCTCGACGAGGACGGCTTCCTCCACCTCACCGGGCGCGCGAAGGACCTGATCATCCGGGGCGGACACAACATCGACCCGCGGATCGTCGAGGACGCCCTGCTCACGCACCCCGCGGTCACCGGGGCCCAGGCCGTCGGACAGCCGGACCGGCGGGCGGGGGAGGTGCCCGTGGCGTACGTGACGCTGGCCGACCCCACGGTGACCGAGGACGACCTCCGTGCCTGGGCCGCCGAGCGCGTCGGTGAGGCAGCCGCCGCGCCCAAGGCCGTCCACGTCCTCGACGCGCTCCCCGTCACCGCGGTCGGCAAGCCGTACAAGCTTCCCCTGCGAGCCGACGCCGCCCGCCGCGTACTGACCGACGCCCTCACCGGTATCGACGACGTGGCGGGCGTCAGCTCCGACGCCGACTCCGGATCGGTGACGGTCACCGTCACGCTGCGCGCCTCGGCGCCCGCCGCCACCAGGGCCGAAGTCGAGCGCCGGGTCGCCCACTTCGCGGTGCCCTGCCGCATCGCCGGACGGCAGCGGGGAGAGGGCTGAGGCACTTCCTCGCGCGCACCGGCCGTTTCCGGAGTGCCCTCATTCGACCTTGACGAGTCGACCTTGACGAGGGTGCCGGCGGGGACGGCCGGTCGGCGGCTCCATCGTCCGACACGGGCGTTCCACTCACGGTCAAGGTCTGTCCTGAACCGTACGATCGCCGTGCCGAGGCGCGACGCCCCGAAGATTTGGCGCAATCTGATGCCCGAACTCGCCAAATCTGGACCTGAAGTCGTCTAGACCTCCCCCGGAGCCTTGAACCCCCGTGTCCGGGTCTGCTTGGCTGACGGACCATTGGCCGCCGACCGGCGGCGCATAGGGGGAATGGTTTTTGTGCTGGGCCGGCAAGGGGGCATGGACGTGCCCTGCGTCAACGGTGTGCGCCCTGCCGGGTCGACAGCGGCCGGGGCCGATGAACGGGTATCGGACACCGCGGCATCGCTTCCCGCGCGGCGGACGCGACGGGCGAACGTCCCGGTGCCTGCCGTCCGCATCGACTCCGCCCCGCCGCTGAGCGCGCGGGCGCCGCACCCCGGCCTCGCACACCACTCACACGCTTCTTGCAGACCAGAGGAAGGTGCATGAGGTACTTCCGGCTGCTCGTCCTGGGCAACGGCATCTCGGCGTACGGCAGTTACCTGAACATGGTGGCGCTGAACGTCTTCGTCTACGACGCCACGGACAGCGCGCTGGCCGCCGGCCTCTTCATGGCCGTACGCCTGGCGACGAGTGTCGTGTCGGGCTGGGTGAGCGGTCGTCTCGTCTCGGTCTACGACCGCAAGCGCCTGATGGTCGGCGCCGACCTGTGCCAGGCCGTGGCGCTGCTGACACTGCTGATCGCACCGGACGCCACCCGCGTGGGGCTGCTCTACGTCCTTGCCGTGGTCACCGGCGGCTGTTCGACGCTCTCCCAGGTCGCCCTGCGCAGCAGCATCCCGGAGATTGTCGGCGCCGAGCACCGCGTGCGTGCCAACGGGCTGCTGGTCACCGGGCGTTCGCTCGCGATGATCGCCGGGTTCGCCTCGTCGGGTGTGGTGGTCGCGCAGCTCGGCTACTCCGCGGCGTTCGCCCTGGACGCCGCGTCCTTCCTGGTCTCCGCGACGGTGCTGTTCCTGTTGCCCGTACGCACCAGGGCGGTGAAGGACGCCGCGGGCGGCGGCTCCGCGGAGACCTCGGGCGCCGCGCGCTGGACGGCGCGGATGCTGCTGGCCACGGCTCCGCTGCTGATGGCGATGATCGCCATCCGGGCGGTGGACGGGCTGGGTTCCTCCTCCCACAACGTCGCCCTGCCCATCTACTCCAGCGGCCTGGACCCCGACCATCCGGCCACGTTCATCAGCCAGTTCTGGGCCACCTGGGCCATCGGCAACATCGTCGTCCAGCAGGTGATCGGACGGGTCACCAAGAAGACCGGGCGCACACCCGGGGAGCGGGCGTTCGCGCTCGGCGCCTGTGTGATGTCGGCCGGGTTCATCGTCGTCTTCAGCGGGCTGCCGACGGTGCCCGCGGTCATCGCCGCGCTCGTCGCCGGTGCCGCCGACGGGTTCACGGAGATCGTCTACGTGTCGCGGCTGCAGGCCGCCCCGGACGAGCAGCGCGGCCGCCTCTTCGGACTCTCCGCCTCGGCCGAGAACACCGGCTTCGGCCTCGGCATGCTCGTGAGCGGCGCCCTGCTGGAGACGTTCTCGCCGCTGCAGGTCGTCGCCTCCTTCCACGGCCTCGCGATCGTCCTGTGCGGCGCGCTGCTCCTGCTGCTTCTGCGCCGGGGACGCACAGGTGACCAAGGCCTTGAAGAAACGGTCAGTCAGGACAAGCCGACGGTGACGGAGGGACGCAGCTGATGACCATGAGCGACCCCGACCCGCGGATGGCCGTCATCGGCATGGCCTTCCGGCTGCCCGGCGCGAACACGCCCGAGGAGTTCTGGCGGGTCATCCATGACGGCACGGACTGCGTCACCCGGTTCACGGACGAGGAGCTGGACGCCGCCGGTGTACCCGCCGAGGAGTACCGGGCGGCCGACTTCGTCGGCGCCTCCGGGGTGCTGGACGACATCGCCGGCTTCGACGCCCAGCACTTCGCCATGAGCGCCCGCGAGGCCAGGCTCACCGACCCCCAGCACCGCATGCTCCTGGAGTGCGCCCAGCACGCCCTGGAGAACGCCGGCTACCCCGACGAACGGGACGGCAGCCGCGTCGGCGTCTACGCCAGCACCGGATATCACCTCTACACCCTGCAGAACTACCTCCTCAACAACGTCCTGCCCAGCCACGCCGCCTCCGACTGGATGGCCGGCATGCAGATCACGGTCGGCAACTACGCCGACTTCACCGCCACCCGGGTCGCCTACCGGCTGGGCCTGACCGGCCCCGCGGTCAACATCCAGACGGGCTGCTCCAGTTCGCTGGTCGGCGTGCAGGCCGCCGCGCAGTCCCTGCTCATGGGCGACTGCGACATCGCCCTCGTCGGCGCCACCGCCGTCCACGTGCCGCAGGTCGTCGGCTACCGCTACGTCAAGGGCTCGATCCTCTCCAAGTCCGGCCGCCTGCGCGCCTTCGATGCCGGAGCCGACGGCACCGTCGGAGGAACGGGCGTCCTGGCCGTCGTACTGAAGAGGCTGGGCCGGGCGGTCGCCGACGGCGACACGATCCACGGGGTCGTCCGCGGCTGGGGGATCAGCAACGACGGCGCAGACAAGAAGGCGTTCACCGCCCCGAGCGCACGGGGCCAGCGCGTGGCCGTCCGCCAGGCCCTGCGGCGCGCCGGCGTCGGCGCGGAGAGCATCGGCTACCTGGAGACCCACGGCACCGGCACACTCAAGGGCGACCCGATCGAGTTCGACGGTGCCACCGGCGCCTACCGCGAGGACACCGACCGCGTCGGCTACTGCGCCCTCGGCTCGGCCAAGGCCAACATCGGCCACCTCGACGCTGCCTCCGGCCTCGCAGGACTCGTCAAGACCCTGCTGGTCCTGAAGCACGGCGTCATCCCCCCGATGGCGAACTTCAGCGAGCCCAACCCCGGCCTCGACCTCGACCACAGCCCCTTCTACATCCCCGGCACCGCCCGGCCCTGGCCCGAGAGCGACGTGCCCCGCCGCGCGGGCCTCACCTCGCTCGGCGTCGGCGGCACCAACGTCCACCTGGTCCTGGAACAGGCCCCCGAGCCCGCTCCCCGGACCGACGCCGCCGCCCCCGCGGACGTGCTGCTGGTCTCCGCGAGCAGCGAGGCCGCCCTCGCGGACAACGCCCGCGCCTTCCGCGACCGGTTACGGCAGCCGCCGGCACCCCGACCGGCGGACCTGGTCACCACCGCCGCCCTCGGCCGCGTCCACGGCCGCCACCGGCTGGCAGTCCGTGGTACCACCCCGGCCGCCCTCGCCGACGCCCTCGACGCCTGGCTCGCAGGAACGGCCGGGGCGACGGTGACGGCGGGGACCACGCCGGCGGAGGGCCCCACGCGGGTGGCGTTCCAGTTCACGGGGCAGGGCAGCCAGTACGCGGGTATGGCCGACGCCCTCCACGAGCGCTTTCCCGTCGTACGCGAGGTGCTCGACGCCTGCGACGACCACTACCGCGACCTCACCGGCGACTCATTGCTCGCGGCGCCGCGGGCGTCAGACGCATCGGGGGAAGAGGCGCCGGACCGAACGCCCGACGGGCCGCTCCCAGGCACGGACACCGCGCAGCCCGCGCTGTACGCCCTGCAGTGCGCCCTGGTCCGGCTCTGGCGTGACGCCGGCATCGAACCGTACGCCGTGACCGGGCACAGCGTCGGGGAGTACGCCGCGCTGTACGCGGCCGGAGCCCTGTCGCTCGACGACGGTCTGCGTCTGACCATCGAGCGCGGCCGGCTGATGCAGCAACGCTGTGCCCCCGGCGCGATGGTGGCCGCTGCGCTGGACCGGGAGGCCGCCCTCGCCCTGGCCGCCGAAGTGCCCGGCCTGGAGCTCGCCGTGATCAACGCAGAACGCGCACAGGTGCTCGCCGGGCCGGTCGAGGCCGTGGAACGGGCGTGTGCCCTGCTGGACGAGCGCGGCACGCCGGGGCAGCGGCTGAAAGTGACCCGGGCCTTCCACACCGCGCTGATGGAACCCATGTTGGAGGAGTTCCGGAAAATCCTCGACGACGTCGACTTCCAGCCGGTACGAATCCCGTTCGTCAGCGCCCTGGACGGCATGCCCCGCGCGCCCGGCTGGACCCCGGACGCCGACTACTTCCTCCGGCACACCCGCGAGCCCGTCCGCTACGACGAGGCACTGCGCGGCATCGGAGCCGGGCAGCCCGACGTCCTGCTGGAGATCGGGCCGCACACCACCCTCAGTGGTCTGGCCCGCCGGGCACTGCCCGCCGCGCGGTCGCTGCCGTCCCTGCGGCGCGGCACCGCGCTCGGCGCCCTCTGGGGTGCGGCGGCGGGCCTGCACTGTGCCGGGGCGGACGTCGGCTGGCGGGTGCTGCTGGCCGGCAGCGGCGGCAGGCGTATCCCGCTGCCCGGATACCGGTTCCAGCACAAGGACCACTGGACAGGGCCGGAGTTGACGGCCCTCAGCACAGAAACACCAGCGAGAGAAGGAGCCGAAGTGGTTCAGCAAGAGGCAGCGGTGGCGCGCGTACTTCACAGCATCGTCGAGGCGACGTCGCGGCACCTCGGCGAGGAGCCGTCGGCGATCGTCGGTGACGCGTCCTTCTTCGACCTCGGCGCCGACTCGCTGCAGATGATCAGCGTGCTGCGGGAGCTGGAGCAGGAACATCGGGTCAAGGTGACGATGCGGCAGCTGTTCGAGGAGACGGGTACGCCACGGCGGCTCGCGGAGTTCATCGTCGCCCGCATGCCGGGGGCGGCGGGGTTGGCGCAGCCGGTCGCTCCCGAGCCTCCTGCCCCCGCGCCCGCAGCTCCCGCGCCGCGCGCTGCTCCGGAGCCCGTCGCTCCCGAGCCCCTCGCGCCGCCCAGGGTTGCCGCACCCGCACCCGCACCCGCACCCGCACCGGTTCCCGCACCCGCGCCCATCACCCCCGCAGCCGCCCCCGAGTACGCCACCCGCGAGGAACTGGAGGACCTCGCCCGCAAACTCCAGCAGATATCGCAGATACAGCTGCAGATGATGTCCCAGCTCTCCCAGTTGCTGGCCCTCCAGACGGCCTCGGTGACCGAGCGGCTCAACGGCAAGGTGGCCAAGTGACCGGGCTGCACGGCATATCCGCCGCACTGGACCAGGACCTGGCGGCGATGGCGGAACTCTCGCAGCGCATCGCCGAGCAGATGGGCGGAGCCGACGCCGCCGTCCCGGAGCAGCGGTCGCCGCAGGCACCACGCGTGCACGGCCCACGGGTGACGGTCGCGAGGACCTCCGGCATGGTGCAGGACGTCTCACCGGACTCCCAGCAGGAGCACCTGGCCGACCTCGTACGCCGCTACACCGCAAAAACCCCGACCTCCAAGAGCATCGCCCAGCGCTATCGCCGCGTCCTGGCCGACAGCCGTGCCGTCGTGGGCTTCCGCAGCGGTACGAAGGAGATGCTCTACCCGATCGCGGGCCACCGGGCCAGTGGCGCGCGGCTCCAGGACGTCGACGGCAACGAGTACGTCGACATCACGATGGGCTTCGGCGTCCTCCTCTTCGGCCACGAACCCGACTTCGTCACCGAGGCCGTGCGCGAGCACCTGTCCCGGGGCATCCAGCTCGGCCCGCGCAACGTCGAGACCGGCGAGGCAGCGGAACTCCTCGCCGAACTGACCGGTCTGGAACGGGTCGCCTTCGCCAACTCCGGTACGGAGGCGAACTCCGCGGCCATCCGTCTCGCCCGCGCCGCGACCGGCCGCGACAAGATCGTCACCTTCCTGGGCGCGTACCACGGCCACGCCGACAACGTCCTCGGCCGCACCTCGGGCAGCGGCACCGATCAGGTCACGGTGCCCGTCTCCCGAGGCATCCCGCAGGCTTCGGTCTCCGATCTGCTGGTCCTCGACTACGGCACCGACGCCGCCCTGGAGGCGATCGCCCGGAACGCGGACGACATCGCCGCGGTCGTCGTGGAGCCGGTGCAGAGCAGGCACCCCTCCCTGCGACCCGTCGAGTTCGTACGAAAGCTGCGTGAGCTGACCCGCCGCCACGGCATCGTGCTGCTCTTCGACGAGATGCTGACCGGCTTCCGCCCGGCGCTGCGCGGCGCGCAGGACCTGTACGGCGTCACGCCGGACCTCGCCACGTACGGCAAGCTGCTCGGCGGTGGCTTCCCCATCGGGGCCATCGCCGGCCGCGCCGACATCATGGACGGCGTCGACGGCGGCCACTGGTCCTACGGCGACGACAGCTATCCGCCTGCCGACACCACGTTCTTCGGCGGTACGTACATCCAGCACCCGGTGTCGATGGTCGCCGCGCGCGCCGTGCTGACCCACCTCAAGGAGCACAGCCCGCGCCTCCAGGAACGGCTCAACGCGCGTACCGCCGAACTTGCCGCGTCGCTCAACGGCTTCTTCGAGGCCGAGGAATTCCCGCTGCGGATGAGCCACTTCGGCTCCCAGTTCCGCTTCGAGCACCGGGCCGACATGGAACTCCTCTACCACCACCTGATGCTGCGCGGCGTGCATGTCTGGGAGTGGCGCAACTTCTTCCTGTCCACCGCCCACACGGACGGCGACCTCGAGTTCGTGGCGGACGCCGTACGGGACTCGCTGCGCGAGCTGCGGACGGCGGGCTTCTTCCCGGGCGGGCGGCCGGTGGCGCCGAAGGCTGCGCCGCCCACACCGCAACCGGCACCCGCACCGGCACCCGCACCGGCACCGGCACCGAGCCAGGCAGCGGAACCGACACCGGACCCTGCCGTCCCCGCGGCGGCGCCCGCCCCGGTCGCCGCCATGGCCTGGAACGCCGCAGCCGTCACGGACTCCCGCACGCGATCCGCGAGCGAACCCGCCGCCCGCACCACCGACTTCAGCGTCTACTTCTTCGGCGACTATCCCCAGGACTCCTCCACGCCGAGGCAGGGCGGTCAGTACGAACTCCTCATGGACGTGGCCCGGTTCGCCGACAAGCAGGGCTTTCACGCGCTGTGGATGCCCGAGCGCCACTTCCACTCCTTCGGCGGTCTCTTCCCCAACCCGGCCGTGCTCGCCGCCGCGCTGTCCCGGGAGACCGAGCGCATCCGGCTCAACGCGGGCTCCGTCGTCCTGCCGCTCCACGACCCCATCCGGGTCGCCGAGGAGTGGTCGATGGTGGACAACCTCTCCGGCGGACGCGTCGGCATCGGCGTCGCCAGCGGCTGGAGCGCCAAGGACTTCGTGTTCTTCCCCGACCGTTTCGGCCGGCACAAGGAGCTGATGTACGAACAGCTGGAGCAGGTAAGGAAGTTCTGGCGTGGCGACGCCGTGCGCCGGGCCAGCGGTGACGGCGAGGCCGAGGTACGCCTCTTCCCGCGTCCCGTGCAGGACACCCCGCCCATGTACACCGCAGTGGTCGGCAACCCCGCCTCCTTCGAACTCGCCGCCCGCCACGACCTCGGCATCGTCACCAACCTGATGACCCAGAGCGTCGAACAGCTGGGGGAGAACATCGCCCGCTACCGGCGTACCCGGGCTCAGCACGGCCTGGACCCGGACGCCGGGCGGGTGGCCGTCCTGCTGCACACCTACCTCGCCGACGACCACGACACCGCGCGCACCGAGGCCTACGAACCGCTGTCCCGCTACATGCGCGCGTCCCTGTCCGTGTTCAGCGGCGTCACCAACAGCCTCGGGCACAACGTCGACCTGGCCGAGCTCAGCGAGGACGACCTGGACGCGGTGTTCCGCCGGGCCTACGGCCGTTACTGCGATCAGCGCGCGCTGATCGGCACCGTGGACAGCGTCCGCCCGGTGGTGGACGCGGTCACCGCGGCGGGCGCCGACGAGATCGTCGCCCTCGTCGACTTCGGTGTCGCCCCGGACGAACTGCGCGAGGGCCTGCCCCACCTGGACGCACTGCGCCGCACGTACCGGCCCGCACCCGTTTCCGCCCCCGCCGACGCGCCCCTGTCGCCCGGCCAGGAACGGATCTGGTTCCTGGAGCGCCTGCTCCCGGGCCGTACCGCCTACAACGAGGTCAAGGCGATCCGCCTCGAAGGCCCCGTCGACGTACCAGCTCTGCGCGCGGCACTGCGCGGCCTCGTCGTACGGCACGAGGGGCTCCGTACCGTCTTCCGCGAGAGCGGAGGCGAGCCACGCCAGGTGGTGCAAGCGGCGCCGGTCGAGCCCGATTTCGAGGTCGTCGACGGCACCGGCAACCCGCGGACCGCCCTGCGGGACGTCCTGGCCGCGGAGAGCGCACGCCGCTTCGACCTGGCGGGCGGCCCGCTGTTCGTCACCCGGCTGGTCAGGCTCGCCGACGCGGAGCACGTCCTCGTGCTGTCCCTCCACCACATCGTGGTCGACGCGGCCTCCGCCACCGTCCTCGCCCGCGACCTCTCCGCGCTCTACCGCGCCGAACGCGCCGGCACCACCCCCGACCTGCCCGAGCTCACCTGGAGCTACGCCGACCACGCCAGGGAGCAGGCGGCCTCCGCGGACAGCCCCGAGGCCGGCGAGGACCTGGCCTACTGGCGCCGCACCCTCGGCGGCGACCTGCCCGTCCTCGCCCTGCCCACCGACCGGCCCCGCCCGTCGACGATGACCTCGAACGGCCGGGCGGTCTTCCACACCCTCGACTCCCAACTCTCCGCACAGCTACGGGAGTTGAGTCGGGCCCGCCGCAGCACCCTGTTCATGACCCTGCTCGCCGGATACGGCGCCATGCTGCGCCGGGTCACCGGGCAGACGGACCTCGTCGTCGGCACCCCGATCTCGGACCGGCCCGAGCGGGCCGAGCACCTGCTCGGGTTCTTCGTGAACACCCTCGCGCTGCGCCTCGACCTGTCCGGCGACCCGGCGTTCGGCACACTGCTGGACCGCGTGCGCACGGTCGCTCTCGACGCCTACGACCACGCGCGCGTGCCCTTCGAAACCGTGGTGCGCGAGCTCGCCCCGCCCCGGGCCGTCGACCGGACACCGGTGTTCCAGGCGTTCGCGGAGTTCCAGCGCGCCGAACCGTTCCGCTTCGACCTGCCCGGCATCGAGGCCACACCGCTGGACGCCGGCCCGGACAAGTCCCTGACGGACCTCACGGTCTACTTCACGGACCAGCCCGAGGGCATCCGCTGCCACCTGGAGTACAACACCGACCTCTTCGACCAGGAGACGGTCGACGGGTTCTTCGCCACCTTCCGGGACCTGCTCGCCGCGGCGGTCGACACTCCTGACACGCCGCTGTCCCGGCTCGCCCCGGCGCCCGTCGACACCGCCGCCGACGGTGAGCCCGTACCGAGCTCCTGGCAGCACGGCCCGTCCCGCCCGCTCGCGGACATCACCGTTCACGACCTGGTCGCCCGGCAGGCGGCTGCCCGACCGAACAGCACCGCCGTGATCAGCGGCGACACCCGGCTGACGTACCGCGAACTGCACGACCGCGCCGAGCAGTTGGCCGCCGTCCTGCGGGAACAGCCCGCCACGGACGGCGGTGCCGAGGTCGTGGCGCTGTGGCTGCCGCGCTCCGCCGACCTCGTCGTCGCCATGCTCGCCGCACTCGGAGCGGGCCGCGCCTACGTTCCGCTGGATCCGTCGCTCGGCCGGGTGCGCGCCGAGCAGGTCATCGCCGAGTGCGGGGCGCGGACGGTGGTGTCGGCGCCCGGTGAGGCGGCCGTTCTGAAGCTGCCGCCGGACGTGACCGTCGTATCCCCCGACGCGACCGCAGCGCACCCGCCGTGCTCCGCGCACGCCACCGACAATCAGGCCCCGTGCTGTGTCCTCTACACCTCGGGCAGCACCGGCACACCCAAGGGCGTCGTGCTGGCGCACCGTGCTGTCCTCGACCTGTGCGAGTGGCACCACCGGCGCTTCGCGTTCACGTCGGCCGACCGCAGCGCAGTCGTGTGCAGCCAGAGCTTCGACGCCTCGATCCTGGAGATCTGGCCGGCACTGACCGCGGGCGCGTCGGTCACCATCGCCGAAGAGGACGTCCGCAGGGATCCACTGACCCTGGCCCGCTGGTACGCCCGCGAGCACGTGACCTTCTCCATCCTCCCCACCGCCCTGGGCGAACAGCTGTTGGGGCTGCCCTCGCACGAGCAGCCGCCCCTGCGTCACCTCCTGCTGGGCGGAGACGTACTGCGCACCAGGCCGCGCCCCGAGGCGCCGTACGAGACGGTGAACGTCTACGGGCCCACCGAGACCACCGTGCTGTGCACGACGGAAACCGTCGCCGCGCACAGCGACGACCCCACTCGGCCGATCGCGATCGGACGCCCGGCGGACAACGTACGGCTGAGCGTGCTCGACGCGTCGGGATGCCCGGTACCCGTCGGCACGGTCGGGGAGTTGTACGTCGGCGGACCGGGCGTGGCCCTCGGCTATCTCCACCGCCCCGAACTCACCGCCGAGCGGTTCCTGCCGGACCCGGACGGCGGCCCGGACGCGCGCAGGTACCGAACCGGCGACCTGGTCCGCTGGACCGGGGACGGGACGCTGGAGTTCTGCGGCCGGGCCGACGACCAGGTGAAGATCCGGGGCTTCCGGGTCGAGCCGGAGGAGGTCTCCCGCACGCTCAACGCTCTGGACGGCGTGCGCGAGGCGGCCGTGCTGGCGCGGCGCAACGACCGCGGTGACGCGTACCTCGCGGCCTATGCCGTCCCCGCCGACCCAATCGGCGAAGGAGCCGACGACCGGCAGGCGTACGCCGACCTGCTGGCCGAGGAACTGGCGGCCCGGCTCCCGGAGTACCTCGTACCGCGTGCGTGGCGCGTCCTGACCGCCCTGCCGGTGAGCGGCAACGGCAAGCTGGACCGCTCCGCGCTGCCGGCACCCGACCTCGTCACCTCCGCCCCCACCCGCACGACGGGTGCCGTCGGCGAAGCACCCGCCGCCGGGCACCTGACGGGCATCGAGCGACGGGTTCGGGAGCTGTGGGCCGAGGAGTTCGGCGTCGACGCCGACGGCATCGCGGCCGACGCCTCCTTCTTCGACCTGGGCGGCCACTCGATCACCGCGATGCGGCTGGTCAACCGGGTCCGGGAGGACTTCGGCACCGAGTACCCGATGCTGAGCTTCTACCAGGAGCCGACGCTGCGGGCCATGACGGCCCAACTGGCCGCGGCGGCGCGCGGGACGGTGGAGCCGGGTTCCGCAAGTCCCTCGCTCGAGGCCGACGACGACGGACCCGGCACGGTGGAGCAGCGGGCCCCCGCCACCGTGCAGCAGTCCCGCTTCGCCACCGTGCACGCCGACCACCGCCTCCCGCAGGTCTTCAACGTCGCCCTGCGATTCACCCTCACCGGTGACCTGGACGTGGCAGCCCTGCGCACCGCCCTGACCGGGCTCGTGGAGCGGCACGAGGGGTTGCGGACCCGGCTGGCGCGCAGCGGCGACGGCTGGGAGCAGCAGGTGCTGCGGCCCCGCCCGGTCGAACTGCCGGTGGAGGACCTCACCGGGCTGCCCGCGCCGGAACGGCAGGCGGCCCTGGACCGGGCCAGTTCCGAGGCGGCGGAGACGCCTGTCGACCCCACCGGCGGGATTCCGGTGGCGCTGCGCCTGCTGCGTACCGGTGAGAACACCTGGTCGCTGCTCCTCGTCCTGCACCACTCCGCCTGCGACGGATGGTCCGTCAGCCTGCTGCTGAAGGAACTCGCCGCGCTCTACGGCTCGGCCGCGGCGGGCGAGCCCCACGCCCTGCCGCCGGTGCAGTGCCAGCCCGTGGCGTACGCCCGGTGGCAGCAGGACCAGGTGGACGACGCCGCCGAGGAGCGGAAGGTGCAGTTCTGGCTGCGCGAGCTCGACGGGATGCCGTTCACCGTCGACCTGCCGCTGGACCGGCCCCGGCCGCAGAGCGCGAGCGGGCGGGGCGGCGCCGTGATGTTCACCGTGCCGGCCGGGGCACGGGCCGCCGTGGAGCGGCTGGCCAGAGAGCGGGGGACGACGCCGTTCGTGGTCACGGCCGCGGCCCTGGGCCGGATGCTCGCGCGGAAGTCCGGGCAGTCCGACGTCGTGTTCAACGTCTCCTACGCCAACCGCGAGCGCCGCGCGTTCGAATCCCTGCTGGCCTGCACGGTCACCGGCTTCGCGCTGCCGGTGCGGCAGGGCGTCGGCGGTTCCTTCGCCACTCTGACGGACCAGGTCGCCCGTACGACCGTGGAGTGCATGGACCGGGCCCTGCCGGTGCGCCGGATCGCCCCCGCGATGAGGGAGCGCACGGGCGTGGACGTGCCGGACCGGCTGGACGTCGGCTTCGCCTACCAGAGCTCGCTGGAGGCGGAGGTCGAACTGCCCGGTCTGACCACGGCCATCGAGGACCTCGCGCCCGCCGCGGCCCGCACGGAACTCACCTTCGGGCTCGTCCCGGCCGGCGACGAACTGAAGGGCTTCGTCGAGTATTCGGCCGATCTGTGGGACCGCAGCACGATCGAGGGCTGGACCCGCGACTACGTCGCCCTCCTGAGCGAGGAGGTCGACCGGGCGCTCGGGCGGTGACGCCCGTCCGTGACGCCGCCCCGCGCCGGCTCGGTGCGTGGGACGGCGTCACGGACGTTCACGCGGCGCTGCTGCTCCGCGGCATCCAGTGCCGGCACGTCAGCTCGTGCTCACTGCCGAGGCTCGTCCACCAGCGCTCGCAGCACGCGGAGTCCAGCTCCGCACGGACGATCGCCTCGGCGGCATCGCCGGCACGCCCGGCCCGTGCGACCAACTCCAGGAGCCACCGGCGCTGTTCGCCGATCACGGTCTCCCGCACCACGGCGATGACCGGCACGAGGCTGGCGGCGGCGAACAGACACGCCGCCCACGCGGGCCCGTACCGGATTTCCAGGATCGAGGTCCAGGCGAGCCCCGCGCTCGTGGCGATGTAGAGGACGCAGAGCAGGCGGCTGGAGCAGTTCATGGGCGTACACCGTCCTTGGGGCGGGATCGATACCCTTGTCCAACTGCTGACGGCCCGCGTGGACTCGGGTGATTTATCCCACCGTGACCTGACAGCAGGTCCGGCACGGTCATGACGGGGCGCCGACCACGGCCTTTGCCTGGAACGCGGCCCGATAGGCGTGCGGCGTGGTGCCCACCACCCGGCGGAAGCGTTCACGGAACGCGGTGGGCGACCCGAACCCCGCCTGCCGCGCGATCCGTTCGATCGGATGGTCGCTGTTCTCCAGCAGATACTGGGCCCGCCGCACACGCGCCCGCAGCAGCCACTGCAGCGGCGTGGTGCCGGTCTGCTCACGGAACCGCCGGCTGAAGGTGCGCTCGCTCATCCCCGAGCGCCCCGCCAGTGCCCCCAGGGTGATCTCCCCGGCCAGGTTGTCCTCGATCCACGCCAGCAGCGGTTCGAGCGCCGAGCCGCGCGGCACGGGCGGATACTCGTGCACGATGAACTGCGCCTGTCCGCCCTCCCGTTCCAGCGGTACGACGGACATGCGGGCGGTGTGCGCGGCCACGGCCGAGCCCAGGTCGCGCCGGATCATGTGCAGGCACATGTCCATCCCCGCGGCGGCCCCGGCGGAGGTGAGGATCCGCCCGTTGTCGACGTACAGCACGTCCGGTTCCACATGGACGTCCGGGAAGCGCCGTGCGAGCTCGTCGGTCGCCATCCAGTGGGTGGTGGCGCGCAGTCCGTCCAGCAGCCCGGCCTCGGCCAGGACGAAGGCGCCCACGCAGACGGACGCGATCCGGGTGCCGGCCCGTGCCGCCTCGCGAAGGGCCGCCGTCACGCCGGGGGAGGGCGGTCCGGTCTCGTCGCAGCCCGGCACGATGATCGTGTCCGCGTCCTCCAGCCCGTCGAGCCCCCGGTCGATCCGCAGGGCGAAGCCCTCCGTGCGTACCTCCGGCGACTCGGCGCACAGCCGGACGCGGTAGGGGCGGCGGCCGTCCGGCAGCCGTGTCCAGCCGAACATCTGGAACGGTGTCGCCATGTCGAACGGCACCACGTTGTCGAGAACCAGGATCGCCACGGTGTGCATGAGTGACACCCTAGGCGGATTCCCGCCACGGACATAAGCGCAGGTGGCTCAGGTGGACTGCGGTGATGGAGCGGGCAGATCGGTTGGCGGGAATCCGTTGGAAGCTGTCGTTTCAGCCCCTGTGCGATCACCCCGGAGATCCCTAGCGTGGGGCGGGTGACCAAGATCCTCCTCACTCTTCACGTCCTGGCCGCCATCGTCGCGGTCGGCCCCGTCACCGTCGCGGCCAGCATGTTCCCCCCGGCCGCGCGCCGCGTCCCGGCGACCGACGGGGCGGTGGCGGTGGGCACCGTCCGGCTCCTGCACCGCATCTGCCGCGTCTACGGCGCCGTCGGGGTCTCGGTCCCCGTCCTCGGCCTGGCCACCGGCCTGGCGATGGGAGTGCTGGGCAGCGGATGGCTCATCACCTCCATCGCCCTGACCGCCGCGGCCGCCGGCATCCTGATCGCCTTCGTCCTGCCCCGCCAGGAGGAACTCGTCGGCCAACTGAGCGCCGAGAAGCCCGTCGAGCACTCGGCCACGGTTCAACTCGCCATGTTCACCGGCATCTTCAACCTGCTGTGGGCGACCGTCACGGTGCTGATGATCGTCCGGCCCGGTTCCACGACGGGCGCCTGACACCCGGTGGAGCCGGCGGGGAACGGGCGGCACCGCGACCATGCGTCGGGGAGGAACCGCCCGTTCGTCGCACGTCAAGCGCTCTGGCAGAATTCGTACTTCAGTGTGCGTCGGCGCCTAGACTCGACAGCCGTGCCCATCTGCACACAGGGCCACGACATGAAAGGCGCGTTGACGGGTGTTCCAGGATTCCCCCATCTACGACCGGCTCATCGCGGAGCGCGGCGACATCCCCACCCAGGTGCGTAGGGAGGCCGAACGCGTCAGCAGGGAAGTCGAGTTCGCCATGCAGCCCCTGCTGCAGTCCGGCGGCCACGTACCCCCTCCCGGACGCCCCGCACCCCCCGCCCCGACCTGGCAGCGCAGCGCCCTGCCGCCGGGGCCGCAGTCGCGCTGAGCCCCGGACGGCCGGGCGGACCGGTCACGGCACCTTCGCGCTCGCCCCGTTGGCGTGCGTGTGCTCCCCGGAGGCCGGCTGCGCGAGCCACTCGGCGAGGGTGCGGGCGATCGGCTGGCCCGTGTCCACCTCGATGAACCCGAACTGCCCCGACTGGTTGCACTCCAGGAACCACCATGTCCCGTCGGCGTCCTCGACGAAGTCGAAGGCGCCGTAGGCGAGTTCCGCGTCCCGCAGATAGGCGCGGACGCCCTCGGCGACGCGCGGCGCGACCTCGACGGGACACCACGGCGCGTCGGACGCGGCGAACCGGACGTCCACCTCGGCCTCGGCGCCGGTCGCCTTGCGGGCCGCCAGCAGCTGCTCACCCACCGCCGTGAGGCGGATGTCGGCACGCTTGGCCACGCGTCGCTGCAGCAGGGTCGGCCCGAACGCGACGGCGGAGAAGTCCGCGTCCGGCCCCACCCTGCTGGTCGGCACAGCACGGGGCGGATCCTGCGGATGCGCGCCGGACACCGGCTTGACCACCAGATCCGGATAGCGCTCGGCGAACTCGCGGGCGGCCTGCGGGAAAGTCGTGATCAACGTGGCCGGAACGGGCAGACCGCAGCGCTGTGCCAGCCGCAGCTGCCAGGGCTTGTAGCGAGCCCGGCGCGCCGCGTCGGGGTGGTTCATCCAGCGCACGTCGCAGCCGCGCAGCATGCCGTACAGCGCCTGCTCCGCCTCCTGGGTCAGCCAGGCGGAGGGCGCCGCCGCCCGCGCCGCCGCGGCCCCCGGCCTGCGCATCCAGATCGACCGCAGGCCGTTGACGCTCACCAGGCGTCCCGCGGACGACAGATGGCCACGGAACGAGCCGTGCACATACTCACCCGACAGCGCGACCCCGCCGGTCACGTCGGCGGGATCGAGCCGGACCACCGGAACACCGGACGCGTTCAGGTGCACGACCACCATGTCGGCCGTCACGTCCTCTTCGTTGGTCACAATCAAGACCGTCATCGTCGGCGACCTGCGTTCAGTCGTCGAAGTGGGTCTTCGAGCCCGCCGTGGAGGTAGTGGTCCCCAACTCCCGCAAGAGCGCGTGATCACAAGCGGCTATTCGCCCGTCACGCAGCACGTTCAACTGCAGACCGGAGTCGTAAGCATACGCAGCGGTGACCTCCAACTCCGCTGCCGGCCGTGCATAGTTGAGCGCGAACGGTTGCATCGTCTCTCCCTCACAGGTGCCGCTCCGATCGAGCTTGGTCACCCAGGGGCGCCCCTCGGCCCGCCGACGCCCTTCGGTTTCCACTTACTTAAACGAATCGAACGGGTGATTGGTTTCCTTACTTTCTGTAATCAACGGCGTCCGGCGGTCCCGCAACGGGAGAACGGCGCAGGGTACGCAGTGCCAGCAAGAGCACGCCGATGTCGTCCAGATACACCGGATCGGGCACCAGATCGGCCGGCAGCACGAAGTACAGGACCGCGCCCCAGAACACCCAGCGCGGCCCCGTCGGCAGCCCGGCACGCCGCATCACACGTCGCGTGCGCACGAGCCGCGCCAGTACCCAGACGGCCACGGCGAGCACGACGGCCGCGAGGGCCACAATGACGACGATCGCCGCGGTGGTCGACTCCATGGACCCTCCTCCTGCCGGCGGCGCGCACCATGCGCACCTGCCGGTCGGATTCCCCCTTGCGGCCTGTGCATTGCATGGCAGCGCTCACTCGGCCGCACGCCGTCACCCGTCAGGACGGAAGACGCGCGAATCGGCCCGGTCACCTGCTCGCGCAGGCGCACGACCCGTCCACCCGCGCGCCGAAGCGAGCCCGCAGGACGCAGTACGCCCCCGCCAGGGATCCGGCGCAGCCGTCCTACGCCCTCCGGCGGCCCGGGATCTCCGGCTGCTCCTCGGCGGCCTTGTCCTCCTGCGCGTCCACCGACCCGGCCGCGGGCCTGCGTGTCCGGGCGGAGCCCTTGAAACGCTCGAAGGTCCGGGTCAGCTGCTGGAGCGGGGACCCCGCCGGGGACGCGGGGGTGTCGGGCCGGGTCCCGGGCACGGCGGCCGCGGACTCCCGGAAGGCGGCCAGCGCCGCGTGCGCCTGCTCGGCGGCCTCCCGGTACAGGTCGCGGGACTTCGTCATCGCCTCGAGCGCGTCGGAGTACATCGCCACGAGCTTGCGCTCACGATCGAGCTCCTCCGCCGGCGTCAGCAGCCGCCAGTCCTCCCGAAGGGCGGAGAGCGCCTCCTCGGCGCCGTCCGGCAGCGGACGCGACAGGGCGGCGAACCGCGTCACGGCGTGAATCAGCTCGGCCGGCTCCGTGCCGTCGAGGAAGACGCTGCGTACGGCGAAGTCGTCCGCGTCGTACCCGGACGGCGCCGGACTTCCGGGCAGCACCACGGCGCCCCCGCGCGGCACCTGTACGCCGAGGTCCCGCAGGGCCCAGTTCACGACGCGCAGTTGGCTGGGCGCGGCGCGGTGCTCGACCAGCCGGTGCCGCAGGCTCGGCGGCAGCATGCCGGCCAGGGGCGCGCGGCCGGCCTCGTCCGTGGTCATGGCCTCGTGGACGACCACATGGATGCTCCAGCGGTCACGCGCGCAGTCCCGCAGCAGGTGCCGTACGGCCTTGTCGTCCGAAGGCAGGGGGTTGATGTCCGTCAGGCGCAGGTCCGAGACCGGCGTGTGGTCCCAGGTCGCGTCGGGCTCCTGCGGCCAGAACAGGGTGGCAGGCGACGGCCACCGCGGGTCCCACGGCGCCTCCGCCTCAGCGATCAGTATCCAGTCCTGGCCGCTGCCGGAGTCGTGCTCGACGGTCAGCCGGGCTCGCACGGCCACCGAGCCGGCGACCCGCCATCGGGCCTCGAACATCCACTCCTGGGCACCCTCTGTCTCGGGCAGCTCCAGGAAGTCGTCGATGGCCCGGCTGTCCTTGAGGTGCCGCAGACTGAGCCGGAGTACCTCTTCCGCGGCGGGTCCGAGGTGGCGGCCACGGGCCAACCACACCGAGGGGGGAGTCGTGGGGCGGGTGCTGGAGGAGCTGGGCATGGGGTCCATCTGTGGGCGGGAGCACGTGCTCGTATCAGTATCGTCGCCGCAGATGCCTGCCCGCCGGGCGGGGTCCGCACACGGGGTGTGCGCCATCCGCACCGGCCGGCGTCCCTCACTCGTGGTCCGCACCGCTTCCGGTCATGACAATGACTCGGTGAGCAGGACCCGCCCACCATCCGCATTGGGGCGGGTCCTGCTCGTGACTCGGGGTCCGCTCAGTTGTGGTACGTGATGTAGCCGTTGCGGTCCCCGTCGTTCCCGCTCCTGGTGTAGGAGTGCGAGTCGGCCCCGGCGCCCGAGGGCTTGTACAGGTAGATCGAGTCCTTGTCGTTGTTCCACATGAAGTTGCAGTTGTCGCGGTAGACGACGTTCTTCGCGTCGGAGTCGCTGCCGTTGCCACCCCGGAGCTTCACGTAGTCCCCGGGCTGGAGGTAGTGGTTGGCGGTGAAGGCGAACCGGTTGCCGGCCTTGTCCTTCACGACGTAGCCCTTGAGGTTGACCGTGGTACCGGACGAGTAGTTCTTGATCGTCAGGTACTCCTCGTCGGTGTTGCCGGTCCGGCAGTTGTTCGAGTCGCTGCCGGGTGCGTCGTACTGGATGCCGCGGATCTTCAGCGCGGACGAGTACTCGGTGGCCTGGGCCGGTACGGCGGAGAGTGCGGCGAGCGTGCCGGCGGCGATGGCGGTTGTGGCGACAATGCGTATGCGCATGGTGAAACATCCCCCCTGTGTGGAGCTTGTGTGAAGATCAGGAGTGTATGCAACGCACAGGCGCGGTGTGGAGGCTTCACCGAAAACTGAGACGCGGGCGCGTCAGTGGGGGTAGGCGCGCGGTGGCCGCTGCTGGGTGAGGTCGTCGCGGAACTCCGCGATGACCGAGCTGATCTGGCGCATCAGCGCGGTGTTCCCGATGCGGTCGAGATACAGGTTGCGGCGGGCCAGGGCGGGTGCGTCGACGCAGAAGTACTGGGCCATGAGCGGATTGATGAACAGTTCGCTGTTCCTGGTGCGTTCGGTGAACCGGACATCGCCGAAGTCACCGCGTACGGCCGCCGCGACGGAGCCCTGGACGATGCTCGGGTGCTCCGGCGTGGCCCGTTGGGCGTGTTCCACCGCGTCGAGGTACAGGCGCCCCTCGTGGCTGTGGCGCGGCAGCGAGAACGTCCCGAGGTAGCCGCCCTCGCGGTCCAGCGCGGCGAGGTTCTCCAGCACCAGGGAGTGGTTGACCCCGTGATAGGCGTCCACGCCGAACCCGAGGCAGGCCACGAGTCGCACCGGAGCCTCGTCCAGCCCGGACACCGCGGCCAGGCTGGCCATGTCCTCCTCCGGCGTGCCCAGTCCGTGCTCGTCGCCGCGCATCAGGATGTCGGTCCCGCCGTCCACCAGCACGACGGCGTCCACGCCGCCCAGGTGCGCCAGGAGCGCGCGATAAGCGGCCCTGAGCGGCTGGACGCCCGTGAGGGGGAACGCGTACACGGTGTCGGGCAGGTCGTGCGCGGCGAGCCACCGCGCGAGCGTCCGCTCCGGGAAGTAGTCGCCGCGCGCCGCGGTGTCCGGGCGTATCGCCGCGATGTCGTGGTCCACCCACGCGTCGAGTGAGAGCCCGTACAGATCGGAGAAGGACAGGTTGGCCAGATGGACTTCCTTGCCGGCCGCGCGGAGCGCGAGGGCCAGGGGCAGCCCGGCGTACACGTCGAAACCGCCGCCCGCACCGGCGACGAGCACCCGCCGCGCATCGCGCAGCCGGGTGAAGAAAGGGGGCTCCAGGAGTGAGAACACCGGGGGACGCTAGCAGGTACTGATCATCCGGAGCGCGCTGACAAAGGCCGTGAGGGCCGGGGGTTGGAACCCCCGGCCCTCACGGTTTCAGCTTCGGCGTCTCAGGCGCCGCTCTCCCGGAGCATGTCCTCACGCTCGACGAGCTTCACGCGCTCACGGCCCTCGGGCTCGCCCAGCGCCTTCTCGGCGGCGTCGAGCTTGTACCAGCCGTCCCAGGTGGTGAAGCGGATCTCGCGCTCGGCGAGGAAGGCGTCCACCGCCTCCGGCTCGGGCGAACCCGGCGTCTGCAGACGGTCATGGGCGAAGTCGTCCAGCAGGTTGGACACCGTCTCGTTGGCGTCGCCCTTGGTGTGGCCGATCAGGCCCACCGGGCCGCGGCGGATCCAGCCGGTGACGTACGTCGACTGCAGGTGCTCGCCGGACTCCTGGATGACCCGGCCGCCCTCGTCCGGGACCGTGCCCGAGTCGATGTCCCAGGGCAGCTTGGGGAGTTTGTCGGAGAGGTAGCCGACCGCACGGTAGATCGCGGTGACGTCCCAGTCCTTGAACTCGCCGGTGCCCTTGACGTTGCCGGTGCCGTCGAGGGTGGTGCGCTCGGTGCGCAGGCCTACGACCTTGCCGTCCTCGCCGAGGATCTCGGTGGGCGACTCGAAGAAGTGCAGGAACAGCTTGTGCTGCCGGTTGCCGACGTCGCGGATCGCCCAGTTCTCCAGGGTCTTGGCGACCATATCGGCCTGCTTGTTGCCGCGCCGGGTCTCGATCGAGCCGTCGTCGTAGTCGATGTCCTCGGGGTCGACGATGACCTCGATGTTGGGGGAGTGGTCCAGCTCGCGCAGCTCCATCGGGCTGAACTTCGCCTGCGCCGGGCCACGGCGGCCGAACACGTGGACTTCCAGGGCCTTGTTGGCCTTCAGGCCTTCGTGGACGTTCGGCGGGATCTCCGTCGGGAGCAGTTCCTCGGCCGTCTTCGCCAGGATGCGGGCCACGTCGAGGGCGACGTTGCCGACACCGAGGACGGCGACCTTCTCGGCCTCCAGCGGCCAGGTGCGCGGAACGTCCGGGTGCCCGTCGTACCAGGAGACGAAGTCCGCGGCGCCGTACGACCCGTCGAGGTCGACGCCCGGTATCGGCAGCGCCCGGTCGGCCGTCGCACCCGTCGAGAAGATCACGGCGTCGTAGAACGCCCGCAGGTCGTCCAGGCTGATGTCGGTCGGGTAGTCGACGTTGCCGAAGAGACGGATCTGCGGCTTGTCGAGGACCTGGTGGAGGGCCGTGATGATGCCCTTGATGCGGGGGTGGTCGGGGGCGACGCCGTACCGGATCAGTCCGAACGGCGCCGGCATGCGCTCGAAGAGGTCGATGGACACGCCGGGTTCGGCGGCCACGTCGGACTTGAGCAGGGCGTCGGCGGCGTAGATCCCGGCGGGGCCGGCTCCGACGATGGCTACCCGCAGGGGGCGGGGCATGATCAGGGTCCCTTCGAGCGATGACAAGCGATCTCGTCGGGAAGCCTAAACTAAGGCAAGCCTAAGTCGGTACGCGGGTCCAACCTATGAGCTCATAAATCAATTCTATGGGCTGCACAGCATGAGCATGACGCGGGGTGCCGTACCGCACGAGGGCGTACGGCACCCCGCGGGTGGGTCAGCCGATGTGGTAGCTGTCCCCGTACACCTTCCAGTCGAGCGGCGGGTTCAGGTCGAGGTTGCCCGCGCGCAGGAAGACCCGCTGGGCCGTGTCGACCCGGCTGGTGTCGCTGTGGGCCTCCTCCTGCTTCATGGCCCATACCCGAGCGTCCAGGAAGGCGTGCAGGTACGTGACCTCGTCTCCGCCCTGCGCCGGGGGCCGGGCCTGGTTCAGGGCGCGCTTGCGTATGTTGCGGAAGCTGGTCGGGTCGGTGCCGTCGCCGTGCATGACGATCGCGTCGTAGTACGCGAACTGCCCGAGCGTGCGCAGCCCGTCCGTCCTGCCCTGCCGCGCGGCCGGACCGAAGTACACGCGGTCGCGCTCGTCGTCCTGCGCCCGCCGGAACTCCTGGTCCTGCGCGGCCCGGGCCCAGTCGCGCGGGAAGTTCGGGTCGAGTCCGTCGTGCGAGTCGGTGCCGTTCACCCGGCGCAGCGCCGGCAGGTACGGGGCGAGGACGTTGCCGGGGCGGCGGTCCGCGTAGAGCTCGACGAGGTCGAGCATGTCGCCCGTGCCGGAGCAGAAGCCGATGATCCCGGCGGTGTAGCCGCGGCCGTCACCGATGTCCTCGATGTACCTGTACTGCGCCTTCCAGTCGAGCGAGGAGTTCTCCGCGCTCGACACGAGCTTCATGGCGATCTCCTTCTTCGCCGGGTCGTCGAGTCCCACCGCGGCCGCGGCCGCGCGGGGGGAGTTGAGAAGGGGGACTGACGCCAGCGACGCGCCGATCAGGGCGAGCAGAGTTCGGCGCGAGGTGCGTGCTGGGTGCTTCACGGCGGCTCCAAGTGGAGGTGGGGGGTGGGGGGTTGGCCGTTGCGTGACACTGATAGGAAGGTTTCCTATCAGAAGGCGTGTGTGAGAGCACCGGTCGCGTCCAAGGTTCGTACCTATGCACAAACGGCCGCCGGCTACGGCAGCGGCTGCTCCGCCCAGATCACCTTGCCCGCGGGCAGGTACCGGGTGCCCCAGCGGTCGGCCAGCTGCGCGACGAGGAACAGTCCGCGCCCGCCCTCGTCCGTCATGGTCGCGTAGCGCAGATGCGGCGAGGTGCTGCTGCTGTCGAAGACCTCGCAGATCAGACTGCGGTCGTGCAGCATGCGCACGCGGATCGGCTCACCGCCGTACCGGATCGCGTTGGTGACCAGCTCGCTCAGGATCAGCTCCGTGGTGAACGACAGCTCCTCCAGGTCCCACGCCTGAAGCGTCCGCGTCACGGCCGAGCGCACCTGACCCACGGCCGCCGGATCGGACGGCACCTCCCACTCGGCGACCAGGTCGGCCCCGAGCGCCCGGGTGCCCGCCACGATCAGCGCGATGTCGTCGCCGGCCCGGGCCGGGCGCCGGGCCTCCAGGACGGCCTGGCAGGTCTCCTCCGGTGTCGGGCCGGCCTGGGACAGAGCGTCGCGCAGCAGTTCGAGGCCCTCGTCGATGTCCCGTTCACGGTCCTCCACGAGACCGTCCGTGTAGAGCACGAGCCGGCTGTCCTGCGCCAGCTCCAGCTCGGCCGTCTCGAACGGCAGCCCGCCCAGGCCCAGCGGGGGACCGGCGGGCACGTCGGGGAAGCCGACGGTGCCGTCCGGCTGGATCAGGGCCGGCGGCGGGTGGCCCGCGCGGGCCATCGTGCACCGCTGGGTCACCGGGTCGTAGACCGCGTACAGACAGGTCGCGCCGGTCACCGGGGCGCTGTCGCCCTCCTGGGCCTCGTCCTGGTCGATACGGGCGACCAACTCGTCGAGGAGCGCGAGCAGTTCGTCCGGCGGCAGGTCCAGGGCGGAGAAGTTGTGCACGGCCGTACGCAGCCGGCCCATCGTCGCCGCCGCGTGCAGCCCGTGTCCGACGACGTCCCCCACGACCAGCGCGACCCGGGCGCCGGACAGCGGCAGCACGTCGAACCAGTCGCCGCCCACCCCGGCCTGCGCCGGCAGATACCGGTAGGCGATGTCCAGGGCGTTCTGCTCGGGCAGACGGCGCGGCAGCAGGCTGCGCTGCAGCGTCACCGCCATGCTGTGCTCGCGCGTGTACCGGCGGGCGTTGTCGATCGACACCGCGGCCCGGGCGACCAGCTCCTCGGCCAGCGCCACCTCGTCCGCGTCGAACGGCTCGCCCTTCTGCGACCGCCAGAAGCTGACCACGCCCAGCACCAGGGACCCCGCCCTGAGCGGCACCGCGATCAGGGAGTGGATGCCGAACTCCACGACCTGTGCCGAGCGCTCCAGGTCCTGGGCACGCCAGCCCGGCGCCTCGTCCAGCCGCGGCTCGATGACGGCCTGTCCGTCCTTCAGCGCGCGGGCCTGCGGCGAGGAGTCGACGAACCTCAGCTGCTCACCCACCGGGTACAGCGGCGCGTCCTTGCGTATGCCGCTGCTCGCCGTGCGGCGCAGCCGCGTCGCCGCCTCCGGCTGCCCGCCCCCCAGCACGGCCTCGTACAGGTCGACGGTGGCGAAGTCCGCGAACCGGGGCACCGCCAGCTCCGCCAGTTCCTCGGCGGTGCGGGTGACGTCCAGGCTGGTGCCGATGCCCACACCGGCGTCGTACAGCATGTTCAGGCGCTCGCGGGCCTCCTCGGCCCGGCCGGACAGGGCCCGCAGCTCGGTCGAGTCCCGCAGGGTGGCGACGCTGCCGGACGGGCGGCCCCGCAGGGTGGTGGGGCGTTGGTTGACCGCCAGCAGCCGGTCCTTGACCAGGTGCACCTCGTCCGTGGCCATCCGGCCGGAGTCCAGCAGTTCGGCGGTGTCGGGGGCGAGGCCGAGGTGCAGCACCCGGTGTCCCTCGGCGTCGGCGGGCAGGTCGAGCAGGCGGTGCGCCTCGTCGTTGGCGAGCAGCAGCCGACCCTCGGTGCCGACGATGATCACGCCCTCCCGCACGGCGTGCAGGACGGCGTCGTGGTGCTCGTACATCCGCGTCATCTCGTGCGGTCCGAGACCGTGCGTCTGCCGCAGCAGCCGCCTGCTGACCAGTGCCGTGCCCGCCGTCGACAGGGCGAGCGCCACCGCCGCCGCGGTCAGCACCAGCGGCAGCTGCCGGTCCGCGGTACCGCCCACGGTCGCCTTGGTGACCCCGGCCGAGACCAGCCCGACGACCTGTCCGTCGGGTGCCTTGATGGGCACCACGGCCTGCACGAGCGGTCCGATGGTGCCGGTGATCTCCTCGGTCACGACCCGCCCGGCCTGCGCGGGTGCGATGTTCCCGACGAACTGCTTGCCGATCCGGTCCGGCTTGGGGTGGGTGTAGCGGATGCCGTCGGTGTTCATGACGACGATGAAGTCCACGTCCGTCGCCTCGCGCGCCGCCTCGGCACGGGGCTGCAGCACGGCGGACGGATCCGGGCTGCTCAGCGCCTCCCGGGTGCCGGGCGCGTTGGCGAACGCCTCGGCGACGGCCACCGAGCGGTTACGGGCCTCCTGCGTGGTGTCGTAGCGCACCTGCAGCACCAGCGCCACCACCGCGGCGACGACCAGCAGCAGCACGATCACCACCTGCAGCAGGAACACCTGCCCGGCGACACTGCGTCCGCCCACCGCCGCCCGCAGGGCGGAGAACCACCCCTTGCGCCGCCCCTGAGCCGGCTCGTCGCTCGGGACCCCCGGCTCGGACACTCCAAGGAAGCGGTCGGACGCACCGCGTGTGCGCAGACCGCTGGGACGAGGGGCCGACCGGGCCCCGGATCGACCCAATAGTCGGACCATGTGCCCATGTCTACACTGCCGGGCCCCGGGAGGCGAGAGACGTCACAGACCGTGACAGGACTTGCCGGCTCTCCCACACCACGGCCACGGGTGTGATGCCCGGATTGGTGCAACTCCCGTCCCCGCAGCAGGGTTACGACGCCGAGAGTGAAGCACGCTGCCCTCGGCGCGCGCCTCAGCTCGGGCGCAGGGCCGTGGCGCGCCGAGTGGCGAGCAGCAGCGCGATGTCGTCGGGGCGGTCCGCCATGTGCCGGGCCGCCGCGGTGAGCCGGTCGGCCACGCCGGCCAGCGAGCGTCCGCCCGGCCGGGCACCGGGGGCACCCGCCTTGGCCAGCGCCACCCGCAGTGCGCTGATGCCGTCGTCGATGTCGGCGCCGGGCCGCTCGACCAGCCCGTCCGTGTACAGCGCGAGGACGGCGCCCGGCTCCATCCGCAGCTCCGCCACGGGATAGGTGGCCTGCGGATCCACGCCTAGCACGACCCCGCCGGGCAGGTCGACGACATGGGTACGGCCGTCCGGGCGGCGCAGCAGCGGTGGCGGATGCCCGGCCACGGCGGCCTGGGCGATGCCGCTCCTCGGGTCGAGCCGGATGTAGCAGCAGCTCGCGAACAGGCCGGCGTCGAGGTCGATGAGCAGGTGGTTGGTGCCGCTCATGACCTCGTCGGGCGGCCGGTCGCCGAGTGCGAAGGCCCGCACGGCGCTGCGCAGCTGGCCCATGGTGGCCGCCGCCTGCACGCCGTGCCCCTGCACATCGCCGATGACCAGGGCCAGGCCGTCCCCGGCGGCGACGACGTCGTACCAGTCACCGCCCACCTCCATGCCCTGGGTGCCGGGCAGATAGCGTCCGGCGGTCTCCATCAGCGGATGCTGCGACAGCCGCCGCGGGAGCAGCGCCTGCTGCAGCCCACGGGCGAGCGCGGCCTCGCTCTCGTAGCGCTGCGCCTTCTCCATGGCGTGGGCGATCAGTCCGGCCATGGCGGTGAGCACCGTGCGCTCCTCGGTGCTGAAACTGCGCGGCCGGTCGAAGCCGAGGATGCAGGACCCGACGGGGCGCCCGGAGGCGATCAGCGGCAGGAAGGCCCGGGCCCCCTCCGTCGCGTCCAGCGCGATGCCCGGATAGGCGTCGGAGAGCTCCTGCATCGAGTCGAAGAACAGCGGGCGCCCGCTGGTCAGCGTCTCGACCCCGGGCAGCCGCTCGTCCAGCCCGACCCCGTCGAACGGGGCGAGGAACCCCTTGGGGAAGCCCGTCTCCCAGGCCAGGTACAGATGCCGCTCCTGCAGCAGGTAGATGGCGAGCCGTCGGCCGCCGAACACGGGCAGCAGCTCCCGCATCACCACCGCCGACACCTGACGGGCGGTGACCGCCTCGGTCAGCGCGATGGCAAGCACGATCGGGCGGTACAGCGGGGCCAGCGAGGGCGCACCGGTCGGGGCCGGGGTGCCGTGCGCCTCCGGGGCGCCTGACGGGCTGTCCGCGACGCGGTGCCCCAGACGGATCGTGCAGGTCAGAATGTCCGGGCCGGGATAGATGGACAGGGCGAGCCAGTCTCCCGCCACCGGGTGGGTGGCGCGCTCACGGACCTGCGCGGACGGTCTGCGCACGTGGAAGTGCACCGGATCCGGGGACAGCAGCGCGCCGCGCATATGGTCCTCGAGGGTGGGTTGGTTGAGCCACGGCACGCCCTCCCACAGAGCCCGGCCCAGCAGCTCGGTGCGTGGCCGGCGCAGCAGCCGCGCCGCGTGCGGATTCGCGTAGACGACCGTCCCCAGCCGGTCCAGGCACAGCACGCCGTCCGGCAGCAGATCGGCCGCCGCGTCCGCCACCGCGCCCGGCCCCGGGTCGACCACCACGCCCCGTACGTTCGTCGAACGGGAGCGTGCGGAATCGTCGTGCGGCCCCCAGACCTCGACCAGGCGTAGTGCCCCGTCCGCCGAGCGCACATACAGCGGCAGCGCGGGCGGCCGGCCACCGGCTGCCTCCCGCAGCGCCGCCAGGATCCGCACCGCGTCAGCCGGAGCGACCGCGTCCGCGAACGCCTCGGCGGTGCTGTGGGCCTCCGCCTCAGCCATGCCGAGTACGACGTTCAGCCGCTCGTCCGCCGCCAGGACGCCCGTCACCGGATCCCAGGTGAACCGCCCGAGCTGCCCGGACGGAGGGCGGCCGGCCGGGGGCCGCAGACACAGGGGCCCGCTCTCCCAGGACACCGCCGACGCGTCCTGGTCCTCCAGCTTCTCGAGTGCCACCCCCAGCTCCTCGGCCAGCCGCGCGACGCGGTCGCGCAGGGGCATCAGCTCGGTGCCGTCCGCCGCCGACGGCAGCAGCACGGTCAGCACACCGAAGACGCTCGAGGCACCCGCGACGGGAACGTGCAGGGACCCGAACGGGAACGGCAACCCGGCCGCGAACTGGGGATAGCGGCGCATCGTCTCCGTCGCGTTGGGCAGCGCCACCTCGACCCCGAGCCGATAGGCGTCAGCGACGGGGAACGGCCGGTCCACATGCACCCGCCACCACGGCCGGAACAACGGCCCCGGCAGCCCTTCCAGCACCGCCAGACGCAGCAGGCCGGGCGTGCCTGAGCGCAGATAGACCCCACCGGCGTGGGCACCGGTCGCGCTGATCGCCTCCGCCGAGGCATCGATCAGCAGCGCCGCCAGCCTGCCCGGCGCCCGCTCTGCGCCCTCGGCGCTCCCAGTCATCGGCCCTACCTCGTCCGTACGCCGTCACGCGCGCGACACAGCAAGAATGCGCCACGAGGCCCCCCGCCCGCACCTGGGCGGCACGAACCGAACACCCGGTCGCGGCACCGGGCTCGTCACCGCACCACCGTGCCGGGTACCCAGGATGACGCGGACCGACGCAGGCGCCCGAAAGGGCAGCCTCCCCGCAACCGGGCAGGGCCTGTCGCCGTTGTCGGTGCGAGTCCCGGTGCTCTCGGGAAGACTCGGGAACAGACCGGCGGGGCGCACAGGCAGGAGACAGAGCCATGGAGTACTACGACCTCGGCACCTACACACGCTCCGTGACCACCTCTTCGGCGCAGGCCCAACTCTGGTTCGACCGCGGGCTGATGTGGACGTACGCCTTCCACCACGAGGAGGCCGTCGCCTGCTTCCAGGCGGCTGCCGAGGCCGACCCCGACTGCGCGATGGCCCACTGGGGCATCGCCTACGCGCTCGGCCCGAACTACAACAAGCCGTGGGAGTTCTTCGACGACGAGGACCTGGTGCGCACCGTCGACCGCACCCACGCCGCCGTGGAGACGGCCCACGAGAAGGCGGCCGCCGCCACACCCGTCGAGCAGGCCCTGATCGGCGCACTGCGTGCCCGCTACCCGCAGGCGAAGGCCGTCGACGACTGCTCGGTCTGGAACGCCCCCTATGCCGACAGCATGCGCTCGGTCTACGAGCTCGCCCCCGACGATTTGGACGTCGCCACCCTGTACGCCGACGCCCTGATGAACCTCACCCCCTGGCAGCTGTGGGACCTCAGGACCGGCGAGCCGGCCGAAGGCGCACGCACGGTGGCGGCCAGGGCCGTCCTCGAACGCGCCCTCGCCACCGACGCGGGACGCGACCACCCGGGCCTGGTCCACCTGTACATCCACCTGATGGAGATGTCCCCGACCCCCGAAGCCGCCCTGTCGATCGCGGACCGGCTGCGCGGGCTGGTGCCCGACGCCGGGCATCTGCACCACATGCCCTCGCACCTGGAGGTGCTCTGCGGCGACTACCGGCGGGTGGTCTCGGACAACACGACGGCGATCGCGGTCGACGAGAAGTACCACGCCCGGGCCGGCGCGATGAACTTCTACACCCTGTACCGCTCGCACAACTACCACTTCAAGATCTACGGCGCGATGTTCCTCGGCCAGTCGGAAGTCGCTCTCAGGACGGCCGCGGAACTCGAGGCGTCCATCCCCGAAGACCTGCTGCGCGTGCCGAGTCCGCCCATGGCCGACTGGCTCGAGGCCTTCCTCGGCATGCGGTTCCACGCCCTGATCCGCTTCGGCCGCTGGCACGACATCCTCGCCCTGCCGATGCCCGCCGACCCCGAGCTGTACTGCGTGACGACCGCGATGCTCCACTACGCCCGCGGCGTCGCCCTGTCCTCGACCCGCCGCGTCCCGGAGGCCGAGACGGAACGCCGGCTCTTCCACGAGGCCGTCGCCCGGGTCCCCGAGACCCGCATGCTCTTCAACAACACCTGCGCCGACATCCTCGCGATCGCCTCGGCGATGCTCGACGGCGAACTGGAATACCGCAAGGGCAACCACGACGCCGCCTTCGCCGCGCTGGAACGCTCCATCGCACTGGACGACAACCTCCCCTACGACGAACCGTGGGGCTGGATGCAGCCCACCCGGCACGCCTACGGCGCCCTCCTTCTCGAGCAGGGCCGGGTCGAGGAAGCCGAGGCGGTCTACCGGGCCGACCTCGGCCTCGACGGCACCCTCCCGCGCGCCCTTCAGCACCCCAACAACGTCTGGTCCCTGCACGGCCTGCACGAGTGCCTGACGCGCCTGGGCCGGACAGGGGAGGCCCAGATCGTGGGCCGGCAGCTGCGTCTCGCCGCCGCGCTGGCGGACGTACCGGTCGAGGCCTCCTGCTTCTGCCGACTCGACGCGATCACCGCAGGCGGCACCGAGGGCGACTGCTGCGCCGACTGACGGGTTCAGTCACCCGTGGATGCGTCGGGCAGGGGCTGTTCGAACCAGACCACCTTGCCCGTGCTCACCCTCGTCGCGCCCCAGCGCTGTGACAGCTGGTCCACCAGGAACAGGCCCCTGCCGCCCTCGTCGCTCAGCCGGGCGTGCCGCATCCTCGGCACGATCGGCGAGTCGTCGCCCACTTCGCAGCGCAGCACGTCCGTGCAGAGCAACCGCAGGGTGATCGGCCGGGACGCGAAGCGCACTGCGTTCGCCACCACCTCGCTGACCATCAGCTCGGTCGTCTCCACCAAGGACTCCAGTCCCCAGTGGTCCAGCGTCCGGCGGGTCAGCCGACGGGCCTGGCCCGCGGTCTGCGGGCGGGGCGCCATGTACCAGTACGCGACGGTCTCCGGCAGGATCCCCTCGAAGCGGGCGGCGAGCAGCGCGATGTCGTCGTCCCGGTCACCCGTGCCCAGCGCGCCGAGCGCCTCGTCGCACAGGTCCTCGAGCGCCGGCGGCACGGACCCGGACGCGGCCGCGCGCAACCGTGCACGCAGCGCCTCAACGCCGGCCAGTACGTCCGAGTCGCGGGACTCGACCAGGCCGTCGGTGTAGAGCAGCAGGGTCGCACCGGCCGGTGCGTGCGTCTCGACGGACTCGAATCCGCCGCTGCCGACGCCGATCGGCGCCCCGGGCGGGACGTGGAGAACCTCCGCCCGGCCGTCGGGATGGAGCAGCACCGGGGGCAGATGGCCGGCGCTGGACACCACCAGCCGGTGCTGCACGGGGTCGTACATGGCGTACAGGCAGGTCGCCGTGTGCTCGCTGCCCAGCCGGCCCGCCTGCTCGTCCAGATGGTGCAGTACCTCGTCCGGGGGCAGATCGAGCCCGGCCAGGGTCTGCACGCTGGTGCGCAGCTGGCCCATGATCGCGGCCGAGGTCATGGAGTGGCCCATCACATCGCCGATGACCAGGGCGACCCGGTTGCCGGGCAGCGGGATCGCGTCGTACCAGTCGCCGCCGACCTGCGCGGTCCGCGAGGACGGCAGATAGCGGCTGGCCAGTCGGACACCGGGCGCCTCCGGCAGGGACGGCGGGAGCATGGTGCGCTGCAACGTGTCCGCGATGGCCGCCTCACGCTCATAGAGCATCGCCTTCTCCAGCCCGAGTGCGGTGTGCGTGGCGAGCTGGGAGGCGACGATCAGGTCGTCGTCGGTGAACTCCGGGCGGCCGGTTCCGCGGATGAGGACGACGCTGCCCAGGACGTGGCTGCGGCCGTGCAGCGGGGCGATGATCAGCCGGCGCCCGGGCGGCACCGCCGGGGGAGCGCTCGCCGTCCCCAGCAGCTCGGCCGCCGCGGAGGTGACGCCCGGGGTGTTTCCGAACACCGGCCGCCCGTCCTGAAGGAGCTTGCTGAGCAGGCCGTCGGCGGCGGGGTTCACGACCTCTGCCGCCGGGACGGCGCGTATGTCGGTCGGGGGCGGTCCGGAATACCGGGTGCCCGGGTCCGGAGGTGACGCGCGGTCCGCGCTGTGCAGCCGCAGGACGCCGGCGGCGGCGCCCGCCTCGTCCCCGACCGGCAGGGGTGCGTACAGGTGGACGAACGCGGTGTCGGTGAATGCCGGGACGGCCGCGCCGCACAGTTCGTGCAGGGTCTCGTCGAGGTCCATGCCCCGGGCGATGCGGCGGGTCGCCGCGTCGAGGTAGCGGAGCCTGTCGATGTGCGGCTCGGCGTCGTCGGGTCCGCCGGCGAGGGGGGTGCCGGGGGAAGCCTGTGTGGCCGGCGGCGCGGGATCACCACCTCCGAGCTGCTTCGTCATGCCTGTCCTTCCGTCCGTGCGGCCTGCGCCGGGGCGGGCGGGTCAGGGGTCGTCAGGAGTGCCGTACGCACCGCAGGAAGATCTGTACCTCGGGCTGGATGTCGGCGACCGCCGGAGCGTAGGTGTACGAGGACTCCCCGACGATCTCGAAGCCCGCCGACTCGACGACCTCGCGCAGCTCGTCCCGCAGATAGCCGGAGACGCGGATGCTGCTGCCGATGAACGGGATCGCGAAGTCGTCCACGTCGGCCTCCACCATCGACAGCGCGAACGGTGCGCCCGGAACCAGCAGGTGGCGGACGGTCTGCAGGGCGAGGGGGATCTCGGGGCGGGGCAGCATGAGCAGGGCGAAGAAGGCGGTCAGCGCGTCGAAGCGGCCGAGGTCCAGGGAGCCTGAGGGCCGCAGGTCCGCGATGTCCGCCCGGTGGAACTCGCCGCCGGGCACATGATCGCGGGCCAGCGCGACCATCCGCTCCGACAGGTCCACTCCGACGACGTCGAAGCCCGCTTCCGCCAGCCGGCGTGCGGTCGGGAGGCCGGTGCCGCACCCGAGGTCCAGTACCCGGGATCCGGGCGGCAGCGACCCGATGAGCCACTCCGCGTCCGCGACCTGCCCTTCCTTGTGCGGGAAGGCTTCGTCATAGCGCTCGCCGATGGCGTCGAAGGCCTCGGCCTGACCGGTCCGGTCGAGCCGCAGGGTCCGGTAGTCGAGCTCGTCGGCGGGATTGCTCACAAGGGTTCTCCTTGCAGGCATTATGGGCTATTTCCCTGAATTCCTATAGGTGAGGACGGTTCGGTGCCGACCGCCGGGGCTCGTTGGATCCCGGCGGTCGGCGTGTCCGTCATGCCGGGGATCTACGGCGCCACGTCCTCCAATCGCCGGCCGCTCGTCTCCTCCGCCGCCACCCCTGCCGTGACCGCCCCGACCAGTGCGACCGCGGCGAGGGTCACGAAGACGGTGCCGAGGGCGCCGCCCGCGTACACCGCGCCGACGACGATCGGGCCGAGGATGACGCCGAGCCGGTTCACGGCGCCGCCGAGGCTGGTGCCGAGGGCCCGCATCCGGGTCGGGAAGAGTTCGGGGGTGTACAGGTACAGGCAGATGTTGGCGCCGAAGAAGAACACCGCCGACAGGGACGTCCAGATCAGCACGCTGCTCGCCGAGCCGCCCGCGAACAGGCCGAGGCAGAGCAGGCTGAGGGCGGCGCCGCCCAGACACCAGGTGACGGTGTGCCGGCGGCCGACGCGGTCCACGGTCAGGGCGACGGCGAGGCAGCCGAGGAAGCCCGCGCAGGACGTCACGGTCGAGTACAGCAGCGCGTCGGACAGGTCCAGGTGGAACCGGGAGCCGTAGATGGTGGGCAGCCAGGACGAGATGCCGTAGTTGACGAAGTAGCCGCAGAACCACAGGACGCAGACGACCAGGGTGCGCTTGCGATAGCGGCCGGACAGCAGCTCGCGCAGACCGCCCTTGGCGGCGGACTGCCGTGCGACGGGGGCCGCGGGCGCCGGCTGCGGCAACGGCTCGCCGGTGATCCGCTCGACCTTCGTCTCGATCGACGCCATCGTCGCCAGCGCCTCCTCGTGCCTGCCGTGGTCCGCGAGCCAGCGCGGCGACTCGGGCACGAAGCGGGTCACCAGGACGCACAGGACGCCGGGGATCGCGGCGAGGCCGAACATCCAGCGCCAGCCGAGGATCGGCATCAGCCACCAGGCCAGCACGGCGCACGCGGTCAGACCCGCCGGGAAGACCAGCTCGTACAGCAGGACGAAGCGGCCCCGTTTGTGGGCGCGGGTGATCTCGGCGATGAAGGTGGCCGCGACCGGCACCTCGCCCCCGATGGCGAGACCCTGCACGAAGCGCAGTGCCATGAACGGCCCCGGCGAGTCACACAGTGTGAGCAGCAGGCTGCTGAAGCTGGAAAGGGCGATGCACGCCGCGATCACTTTCACCCGGCCGATGCGGTCGGCCAGGCGGCCGGAGAGGAGTGCGCCGACGAGCATGCCCAGGGAGCCGACCGTGATCAGGGACGTGGTCTGCCCGGTGGTCAGCTGCCACTCGGCGCGCAGTTCGGGCAGGGCGTAGGCGATGAGCAACTGGTCGAAGGCCTCGAAGAAGGTCACCGCGCCGATGATGAGCCGGACGGTGACGTGCCACCGGCACAGCGGCAGGCGTTCGAAGCGGGCGCCGATCGCGGCGACGAGCGCCGCGGTGTCCGCGGGCCGGCCCGCGGTGGCATGGGGAGTGTCGGTCGTCATGGAGGGGTCCTCCGGACCCGCGCACGGGGTGCTGGGAAAGGCACAGGATACGCACGGGACGGTTCGGGCCGGTCGGCGGTGGCTGGACAGCCGTACGCCGGCTCGGCGACAGAGGGGGACGGGGCTCGGAGATCGGGGCCACACAGGCCATCTGGCTAAGCGCTAAATCTCTCAGCGCTCAAGTTTTATCCCGTCTGTGGAGCGGCCAGTCAAGGGTTCTTCCTCACGTCGTGCAAAAAACTTGCCGGGTTCCCCTTGCGGTGAAAATAGTTAAGCCCTTAGATGTTCAGCACTTCGATACATCCGATCCGGAGGTCCTGCCATGCCGCGCACGCCAGTCGACGAGATCCTCATCGCGGGGTGTTTCAGGCGCGGCACGGGCGCGCCGATCGAGACCGTGAACCCCGCCGACGGCACCCCGATCACCACCGTCCACGCCGCCTCGCCCGCCGATGTCGACGAGGCGGCCGAGGCAGCCGCAAAGGCCGTGGCGGCGCCCGCGTGGCGGGACCTGCTCCCGCACCGGCGCGCCCGCGTCCTGCACCGCATCGGCGACCTGATCGAGGAGCACGCCGACGATCTGTCCGCCCTGCAGACCGCCGACACCGGCAAGACGCTCACCGAGACCCGGGCGCTCGCGCTGAGCGCCGCAGCCACCTTCCGGTACACGGCAGCCGCACTGGAGACCGCCGAGGATTCGCTCACCCCCGCCCGGGGGCCGTACGTCACGATGAGCGTGCACGAGCCGATCGGCGTGGTCGGCGCGATCAACCCGTGGAACTCGCCGATCGCCTCCGACGCCCAGAAGGTCGCCCCGGCCCTCGCCGGCGGGAACGCGGTGCTGCTGAAGCCGGCCGAGTGGACCCCGCTCGTCTCCCTGGCTTTCGGCCGCCTGGTCCACCGAGTGCTCGCCGAGGAGGGGCTGCCGACCGCGCTGCTGTCCGTGCTGCCCGGCAAGGGGCGTGTCGTCGGGGACGCGATCGTCACCCACCCGCTCGTGCGCCGCATCGGCTTCACCGGCGGCACCGCCACCGGCCGCGCCATCGCCCGCACCGCCGCCGACAAGCTCGCCCCAGCCTCGCTGGAACTCGGCGGCAAGTCACCGACCATCGTCCGCCAGGACGCCGACGTCGAGCAGGCCCTCGCGGGCGTGATGTTCGGGGTCTTCTCCTCCAGCGGCCAGTCCTGCATCGCCGGCTCCCGGCTCTTCGTGCACCGGTCCCTGTACGACTCCTTCGTCGCCGAGCTCGTCGAGCGCGTGCGCAAGCTGCGCGTCGGGCCCGGGACCGACCCCGACACCCAGGTCGCCCCCCTCGTCCATCACCGGCACCGGGACGCGGTCGCCGCGTACGTGGATCTCGCCCGGGCGGAGGGCGGGAGCGTCCTGTGCGGGGGCGCGATCCCGGCGGGGGAGGCCTACGCCGACGGCGCCTACTACCTGCCGACCGTCATCGACGGCCTGCCGAACTCCGCCCGGACCTGCCAGGAGGAGATCTTCGGCCCGGTCCTCGTCGCGCTGCCCTACGACGACGAGGACGACCTGGTGCGGCAGGCCAACGACAGCGTGTACGGGCTGGCCTGCGGCATCTGGACCCGTGACGCCCGCGCCGCCTGGCGGCTCGCCCGGCGCATCGACGCGGGGACCGTCTGGATCAACACCTACAAGCAGTTCTCCATCTCCACCCCCTTCGGCGGGATGAAGGACAGCGGCCTCGGCACCGAGAAGGGCCGCGACCTCATCCGCTCCTACCAGCGGCAGAAGTCCCTGTACTGGGGCACCGAATCCACGCCCCTGCCCTGGGCCAACTGAAACGCACCCCGGAGACCCTCACCATGACTCACCCCCCGATAGCCCGGCTGCGCGCCCTGCGCTCGGTCGAGCTGCTCACCCCGGAGTTCACGCAGGCCACCGACTTCTACGAGGAGGTGTGGGGGCTGGAGGTCGTCGAGGCCGAGCCCGGTACGAGCTGGCTGCGCGGCACCGGTGACGAGCACCATGCCCTCCAGCTCACCCGCGCCGACCGGATCGGCCTCGGCCGGCTCGCCTTCGCCGTGGCCACTCCCGCCGAGATCGACGAAGCCGCACGGCGACTCGAAGCGCGCGGCATCACGCCGGTCAGCGGGCCCGGACGGCTCGACCAGGTCGGGGGCGGTTACGGCCTGCGCTTCCACGACATCGACGGACGGCTCATCGAACTCTCCGCCGAGACCTGGGCCGTCACGGCCCGCGGACGCGATGCAGCCGTGCCGGTCGGCGTCACCCACGCCGTGCTCAACACGCCCGAGATCGACGCCTCGGTCGCCTTCTACCGGGACGTCCTGGGCATGCGCGTCTCGGACTGGTCCGAGCACCAGATGGCGTTCCTGCGCTGCAGCGCCGACCACCACAGCATCGCCTTCAACCAGGCGCCCTGGGTGTCGCTCAACCACGTGGCGTACGAGATGACGTCGGTCGACCACTTCATGCGCGGCCTCGGCCGGCTCCGGCACCACGGCGTCACCCCCGAGTGGGGTCCCGGGCGGCACGGGCCGGGCAACAACACCTTCTCCTACTTCACCGACCCGACCGGCCTCGTCTGCGAGTACACCTCCGAGGTCGCCCAGGTCGTCGAGGACGCCTGGATCTGCAAGGTGTGGCGGCGCACACCCGAACTCTCCGACGTGTGGGGCACAGCAGGCCCGCCCTCCCCGCAGATCCGCGCGCACATGGCGGGCACGCCGGACGGCAGCCCCGTCGTCCCGCCCGTCGACGCAGAAGCCGACACCGCAGTCGATGCCGCAGCCGATGCCGAAGGAGTCCCCGCATGAACAGCACCGCACCTGGCCGGGCCGCCACCCCCCGCCGAGTCGGCCTCATCGGCTGGGGCGCCATCGGCCGTGTCGTCGGCGGTGCCCTCGCCGCGGGCGGGATTCCGGGCGCCGAACTGGTCTGCGTGATCGACAACCGGCCGCTCGGCGACTCGGTCCCGGCACCGCAGCGCACCCTTGAACAGGCCCTGGAATCCTGCGACCTGATCGTCGAGGCCGCCGGACAGGGCGTCGTACGGGAGTGGGGCACGGCGATCCTCGCCACCGGCACGGACCTGCTCGTCGCCTCGACCGGGGCGCTCACGGACGAGCAGTTGGCGAAGGAGCTCCTGAACGCCGGCCCGGGCCGGGTGTACTTCACCGGCGGCGCAGTCGGCGGCCTCGACCTGCTCCAGGCCGTACGCGCCATGGGCCCCCTCGACGAAGTACGGCTGACCACCACCAAGCTGCCGTCCACCCTCGAACAGCCGTGGATGGACGAGGAGTTGCTCGACCGGATGCGGTCGGCCACCGGGCCGGTCGAGGTGATGGCCGGCACCGCGCGGGACGTACCCGTGAAGTTCCCCAAGTCGACGAACGTGGCCGCGTCCGTGGCCCTCGCGACCGGAGACCTGGACGCGGTGCGGGTGAGCGTCGTCGCCGACCCCGCCGCCGCACACACCTCCCATGTGGTGGAGGCGAGCGGCACGCACGGCACCTACCGCTTCGAGGTACGGCACCTGCCCGACGCCGCCAACCCTGCGACCAGCCAGGTCGTCCCGTACGCGGTACTGCGCTCCCTCGCCGCGCTCGCCGGCCGGACGGGGCAGATCCTGTGACCGCCCCTGCGGCCCCGTACGACCTGGCCGGGCTCCACCTGGAGGAGGCGGGGGCCAGCGGCCCGCTGATGCTGTGCCTGCACGGCATCGGCTCGTCCTCGGCCGCCTTCGCCCCGCAGTTCGCGGCGCTGAGCGGGTCGTACCGGATGGTCGCCTGGGACGCTCCCGGATACGCCAAGTCGGCCGACCCGACCGACCCGTTGACGATGGACGACTACGCCGACCTCGCGGCGGAAGTGATCCGTACTCGCGGCGGCGCCGCCCACGTCCTCGGCGTCTCCTGGGGCGGCGTCATCGCGCTGCGGCTCGCGGTACGGCACCCGGACCTGGTCGAGTCGCTGATGGCCGTCGCCTCGACGCCCGGCTCCGGCACCGATCCCGACAAGGCGGCCGCGATGCGGGACCGCGCGGGCGAGCTCGCCCGGCTCGGCCCGGACGCCTTCGCAGCGGTCCGCGGTCCGCGCCTGCTGACCGCCGCCGCGCCCGCCGACCTCGTCGAGCGCGTCACCGCCACCATGGCCGCCGCCGTCCGACTGCCCGGCTACGGCCACGCCGCCGAGGCCATGGCCACCACCGACCTGCGCGGCGAACTGCACCGCGTCACCGCGCCCACCCTCGTCCTGTGCGGCGACCAGGACCGGGTCACCGGTCCCGACGCCTCACAGGTCCTGGCCGGCGGTCTGCACAGGACCGCGTACGTGATCGTCAAGGACGCCGGTCACCTGGCCAACCAGGAGCAGCCCGAGCACGTCAACGCCTGGCTCGCCTCCCATCTGCACATCGCCACCCACCGACAGACCGTCACCCACCGCTAGGAAGGGCCGAATCCCATGCCTTTGACCACCACCGAGTACGACAACGGCGGCGACCTCACCAAGTACACCGACGCCCTGATCGCCACCAAGGACTCCCGCGAGCCCGACTGGGGCACCCTGTCCTTCCAGGAGAAGGCCGGTCCGCAGTACAAGCGCGCGCAGATCCGTTACGTCGGCTCCGGCGCCACCGGCAACCACGACAACGACAACCGGATCCTCCCCTCCGGCGGCTTCACCTTCTCCAACATGCTGCTGCCGCCCGGCGCCGAGGGCCCCGCCCACACCCACCACGACGTCGAGGAGGCGTTCTTCGTCCTGGAGGGACAGGTCCGCGTCGGCATCCACCGCGGCCCGGACGAGGTCGAGTACCGCACCCTCGGCTACCGCGACATGATCGTGGTGCCGGCCGGCGTCACCCGCTCCCTGAAGAACGAGGGCGACACCGACGCGCTGTTCTGCGTGATCATCGGCACGCAGAAGCCGCAGGTGCCGACCTACCCCGAGTACTCGCCGCTGTACGGCGTCACCCGTGACTGAGCAGAGCTCTGCGCGCACGGTCGTCGTGACCGGGGCGGGCCGTGGCCTGGGGGAGGCCATGGCCCGCCGGGCGGCGGCCGACGGATTCCGGGTCGTGGTCGCCGAGCTCAACCAAGAGTGGGGCGAGCGTACGGCCACGCGGATCCGACAGGCGGGCGGCACGGCGGAGTTCGTACCGCTCGACGTCGCCGACCCGGAGTCGGTCGCCGCGCTAGCGGACCGGCTGGCCGTCACCGGCCCGGTCCACGGCCTGGTCAACAACGCGGCCCTCGCCAACGGCGTGGGCGGCAAGGAGTTCCAGGACATCGACGTCGAGACCTGGGACCGGCTCATGGCGGTCAACGCACGCGGACCCTGGCTCGTCGCCAAGCACCTGCTGCCGCTGATGACCCGGCCCGGCCGGATCGTCAACATCGCCTCGGACGCGGCCCTTCACGGCTCGCCGCGTCTCGCCCACTACATCGCCTCCAAGGGCGCGGTCATCTCCCTCACCCGGGCCATGGCCCGCGAACTGGGGGAGCGGGGCATCACCGTCAACGCGGTCGCCCCCGGCCTCACCGAGGTCGAGGCCACCGAGACGGTCCCGCCCGAGCGTCACGCGCTCTACGCCGAGCGCCGTGCCATCTCCAGACCGCAGCAGCCCGACGACCTGACCGGCCTCGTCTCCTTCCTCCTCTCCGCGGAATCCCGGTACCTCACCGGCCAAGTGATCGCCGTCAACGGCGGCTTCACCATGCACTGAACCACCCGATCTGCAAGGAGTACGTCATGGATCTCGGCCTTGCCGGCCGCACCGTCCTGGTCACCGGCGGCAGCTCGGGCGTCGGCCTGGCCACGGTCCGCGCCCTGCTCGACGAGGGCGCCCGCGTCGCCACCTGCGGGCGCGACCCCGAACGGCTCGACAAGGCCGCCGCCTGGCTCGGCGCGGGCCCCGACCGGCTGTTCACCGGAGCGTGCGACGTCCGCGACGCGGCTGCCGTACGGCACTTCACGGAGGAAGCCGCCGGGCACTTCGGCGACGGACTCGACGGTCTGGTCAACAACGCGGGCCAGTCCCGTATGAAGCGCCTCGACGAGACGACCGCCGAGGACTGGCGCGACGAACTGGAGCTGAAGTTCGCCGGTGTGCTCAACCCGCTGTCCGCCGCCCGGAGTTACCTGCGCGCCTCGGACACGGCCGCCGTCGTCAACGTCAACGCGGTCCTCGCCAAGCAGCCCGAGACCCGGCTGATCACCACCAGCGCAGCACGCGCAGGCATCCTCAACCTCTCCAAAACCCTTTCCGTCGAACTCGCCGGCGACGGCATCCGGGTCAACTCCGTCTGCCTCGGCCTGATCGACACCGGCCAGTGGACCCGCCGCCACGCCGCCACGGACGGCGGCCTGACGTACGAGGAGTGGCAGGCCGAACTCGCCGCCGACCGCGGGGTCGCCCTCGGACGTCTCGGGCGCGCCGAGGAGGTCGCCTACGCGATCGTCGCGCTGCTCTCCCCGCGCGCCTCGTACATCACCGGAACCAGCATCGACGTCTGCGGCGGAGTCGGCCGCGGCATCCTGTGAGGACTCTTCCCATGCAGTACGACAACGGGGGCGAACTCCTCGTAGCCCACCTGAAATCCCTCGGCATCGACACCGTCTTCGGCGTCGTGTCGGTACACAACCTGCCGCTCGTGGAGGCCGTCGACCGGCATCTGCGCTTCGTACCGGTCCGGCACGAGGCGACCGCCGTCAACGCGGCCGACGGCTACGGACGGGCACGCGGCTCGATCGGCTGCGCCCTCACCTCGACCGGCACGGGCGCGGGGAACGCCGCCGGCTCGCTGATCGAGGCACTGGCGTCCGGCACGGCCGTCCTGCACGTCACCGGGCAGGTCGAGTCGGCGTACCTGGGCAGCGGGCGGGGCTTCATCCACGAGACCAAGGACCAACTCGGCATGCTGAGCGCGGTGTCGGCGTACGCGGCCACCGTCAGCTCCGCTCGTGATGCCGGGCGCGTCCTGCGCGAGGCGACGTCGGCGGCACTCGCGGTGCCCGGAGGCCCCGCCAGCGTGGAGTGGCCGATCGACCTGCAGTACGCGGCACAGGAGGATCCGCAAGAGGCCGGGCCCGGAGCCTCGGGCCCCTCCCCGGATGCCACCGAACTCGCCGCCGCACAGGCGCTGTTGAGCGGCTCCCGACGCCCGCTGATCTGGGCCGGTGGCGGAGCGTGCCGTGCCCGGCCGGAACTCCTCGCGCTGCTGGAGGCGACCGGCGCCGGACTGCTCACGTCCAACTCCGGGCGTGGCTCCGTTCCCGAGGACCACCCCCTCGTGATCGGCAACTTCGCCACCACACCCGCCGCCCGCGCCCTGCTCGCCGACGCCGACGTCCTCGTCACCGTCGGCACCCACTTCCGGTCCAACGAGACCGCCGACTACGGCCTGAAGCTTCCCGACGCGCACATTCAGATCGACGTGGACGCGGACGCCCTCGGCCGGGTCTACCCGGCACGCCATGCCCTGCACGGCGACGCGGCCGGCGTCCTGCCCACCCTGACCGGGGAAGCCGTCCGTGCCGACACCGACTGGACGGCCCGTGTCACCGCTGTCCGCGAGGAGGTCCGAGCAGCCCTGCACGAGGGCATCGGACCCCAGGCCGCGATCTGCGACGCCCTCGCCGCCGCCCTGCCGCGCGGCACGGTGGTCGCCCGCGACGTCACCATCCCGTCGTCCTCCTGGGGCAACCGGCTCCTGCCGATCCACGACCCCCGCGCCAACGTCTTCCCGCGCGGCGGCGGCATCGGACAGGGCCTCGGCATGGGCATCGGCGCCGCGCTCGCCCGCCCTGATGAGCCGACCGTGGTGATCGCCGGCGACGGTGGCCTCGCCGTGCACTTCGGTGAACTCCTCACCGTCGCGCAGGAACGGCCCCGCCTGACCCTGATCGTCTTCAACGACGGCGGGTACGGGGTGCTGCGCAACATGCAGGACAAGTACGCCGAACGCCGCTCCGGCGTGGACCTGTTCACGCCCGACTTCGGCCCGCTCGCCGCCGCCTGCGCACTGCCGTACGCCCGCATCGCCGCCCCGGCCGACGCCGCGCCGGTCCTGAAGGCTGCCCTCGCCGCCGACGGCCCGACCCTCGTCGAGGTCGACCTCGCCGCGCTCGGCCCGATGAAGAACCCGTTCACCCCGCCCGTCAAGATCCCCACCGCGTAGGGAGGCCACCGTCATGACCACCACTGCCGACGAGCACGAACTCGACCTCCTCGTCCGCCGGATGACCTGGGAGGCGGACGGCGTGCTCTCCGTCGAACTGACCCGGCCGGACGGCAAGCCGCTGCCCGCCTGGACCCCGGGCGCCCATCTGGACCTGCACATCGGCGGGTTCGTCCGCCAGTACAGCCTCTGCGGCGACCCCGCCGACTCGACCACGTACCGTCTCGGCATCCTCAACGAGCCCTCCTCGCGCGGCGGTTCGCGGCACGTACACACCAAGCTCCGCCCCGGGCAGGGCGTCCGTGCGGTCGGCCCGCGCAACCACTTCGCGCTGGAGCCCGCCTCCTCGTACGTCCTCCTCGCCGGCGGCATCGGCATCACCCCGATCCTGGCCATGGCCCGCCAGGCGGACCGCGACGGCATCCCGTACCGCCTGGTCCACGGCGGCCGGTCCCGGGCCTCGATGGCCTTCGGCGCCGAGCTGTCCGCACTCACCGGCGAGGTGACCGTCGTACCGCAGGACGAGCGTGGCCACCCCGACCTGGCGGCCGTCCTTCGCGACCTGCCGGCCGACGCGCTGGTCTACTGCTGCGGGCCGGAACCCCTGCTCAACGCCGTCGAAGAGGCGTGCCCCGCCGGGCAGTTGAGGGTGGAGCGGTTCGCCGCCCCCGTCGTCGAGCGCACCGGCGACGACACCGCCTTCGAGGTCGAGTGCCGAACGTCGGGCGTGACCCTGACCGTCGACGCCACCACCTCCGTCCTGGAGGCCGCCGAGAACGCCGGGCTGAACGTCAACTCCTCCTGCCGGGACGGCATCTGCGGCTCCTGCGAGACCCGCGTGCTCGCCGGCACCCCCGACCACCGTGACTTCCTGCTCAGCGACGCCGAACGCGCCACCGGCAAGACGATGATGCTCTGCGTCTCCCGGTGCGCCTCCGACCGCCTCGTCCTGGACCTGTGACCCGTACGGAGACCCTGATGACCACCGAAGCCACCCCCTGGCCCCACCTCGCCCCGCACCAGACCCGCGACCACGAGCCCACCCCTTACGAGCAGAAGCTCGCCCGGACGCTGGAGGAGATCTTCACCCACGACGGCCACGAACTGGCCGACGTCGTCGCCGGGCTGAACGCCCGGCAGGTCCGCACCCCGTCCGGGGAGCCCTGGACCGAGGAGACCTTCCGTACCGAGATACACCGCCTGGGAGCCTGACATGCCACTTTCCGTATCCGACACCGCGGACCACGTCTACGCCCACGGCCTGCGCAACCAGTGGCACCCGGTCGTCCCCTCCCACTTCGTCGCGCCCGGCGGTCTGCGCAAGGTCACCGCCCTCGGCGAGAACTGGCTGCTGTTCCGCAAGGCAGACGGCACCCTGTCGATGCTTGCCGACCGCTGTCCGCACCGCGGCGCGCCGCTCTCCCTCGGCAAACACCTGGGCGACCGGGTGGCGTGCTGGTACCACGGAGTCGAGGTCGACGGCTCCGGCACGGTCACCTCCGTACCCGGCCTGCCCGGCTGCAACCTGGAGGGCAAGACACTCGTCACGTCCCTGCCGGTGCGCGAGGTCGGCGGCGCGATCCTCGCCTACTTCGGCGACGAGGAGCACCCGGAGCCGGCGGACCTGACCCTCCCCGAACCGCTCACCGACCCCGCTGTCTCAGCCTTCCTGTGCTACGCCGAGTGGAACGTGCCGTGGCGCTACGCCATGGAGAACCTCCTCGACCCGATGCACGGCGCCTTCCTGCACCACGAGTCGCACACCATGTACGACGGCGACACCCGGGCGAAGTTCCGTATCCGGGAGACCGAGCGCGGCTACTTCTTCGAGAAGACCGACCAGCGGGGCGTCAACTTCGACTGGGTGGAGCTGTGCCGGACCGGAGTCGACTGGGTGGACCTGTCCATTCCGTACCCGTCGTCGGCGGGGCCGGGCGGCGCCTTCGGCATCGTCGGCATGGCCTGCCCGGTGGACGCCGAACGCACCGGGGTCTTCTTCTGGCGCTACCGCAGGGTCGACGGCTGGCAGCGCGACAACTGGCGGTTCCTCTACAAGACGCTCATCGAGGAACGCCACTGGCAGGTCCTGGAACAGGATCGCGTCATGCTGGAGGCCATGCCCGCCGACGCCGACCAGTACGAGAACCTTTACCAGCACGACCTCGGCGTGGTCCGCCTGCGGCGCCTCTACCAGGCCCAGGCGGCGCAGCAGTCCGCGTCGGCGCAGCGGTCCGAGACGGTCGCGGCGGGTCCGGCCGCCTGACCCCCCGGGCGGGGGGGCGGCCCGTTGGTCAGCCGGCCGCGTCCTCCCCCGCCGTGTCGGATTCGACGATCGAGTGTTCCAGCCCGGACAGCAGCCGGGCGAGTTGACGGCGCTCGGTGAGGGAAAGCCCGCTGAGCATCCGCCGCTCGTTGTCCAGGTGCTCTGCGAACACCTCGTCCACCTTCTTCAACCCGGCGTCGGTGAGCCGCGAGTAGACCACGCGGCGGTCCACCGCGTCGCGCTCGCGCACCAGCAGCCCGTCGTTCTCCAGGCGGTCCAGACGCAGCGTCACTCCCGCCGAGGAGATCAGGCCGGAGGCGGCCAACTGGCCCGCGGTGAGCCGGTAGGGGGCGCCGGCCCGGCGCAGCGCCGTGAGCACGTCGAAACCGGCGACCGACAGGCCGTGCTTCTCGATCTGCGCGGTCAGCCGCGACTGGTACTGCAGGTAGGCGCGGTGCAGCCGGGCGAGCACCTCCAGCGGCGAGGTGTCCAGCCCCGGTCGCTCGCGCGCCCAGTCCTCCACGATCCGCGCCACGGCATCCGGCCGCTTCGCCCTGCGCTGAGCCATGTCGTCCCTTCGCGGATTCCTGTCGGGAAACGCGGGCTCCGTGGCCCTGCGAACCTCGGAGAAATCTTAGCCCTGAAACAACAGCGGCGAACGCCGACCGTCACCTCACCGGGAAGATCTCCTGCCCCGGGATCAGAATCCCTAGCGGGTCGTACCTGTGCTCGGCCCGCTTCAACCGCGGCGAGGCGACCTTCGCGGGCCGCATCGCCGAAGGCTTCCGGGCCGACCTCACCGCCCTCGGCCTCGACCCCGTCGACGCACCCGCCGACGAGGTCGCCGAGGCGCCGGTCCGTCTCACCGTGACCGGCGGGCAGATCGTGCACCGCGGCGCCTGAGGGCGAGTGGCGCACGAGGCCGTGACGCGGTCAGGGCAACTCCACCTGTGCCGGGCTGTCCTCGAGAAAGCCCCCCGACTGGTGCTGCCACAGCTTCGCGTAGGCGCCGTCCAGGGTGAGCAGTTCTTCGTGGGTGCCCTGCTCGACGATCTGTCCCCGGTCGAGGACGACGAGCCGGTCCATGGTGGCGACCGTGCTCAGCCGGTGCGCCACCACGAGTGCGGTCCGCCCGTCCATGAGCCGCCACAGCGCCTCCTGGACGAGGATCTCGCTCTCGGAGTCCAGGGCGCTGGTGGCCTCGTCGAGCAGCAGGATCGGTGCGTCGCGCAGGATCGCCCGGGCGAGGGCGACCCGCTGGCGCTGACCGCCGGACAGCTTGATGCCGCGCTCGCCCACCATGGTGTCGAAGCCGTGCGGCAGCGCGTCGGCGAACTCCGTGACGTGCGCCGCCTCCGCCGCGCGGCGGATCTCGGCGTCGGTGGCGTCCGGCCGGGCGAAGGCGATGTTGTCCCGCAGCGTGCGGTGGAACATCGCCGGGTCCTGCGGCACATAGGCCATCAGGCCGCGCAGGTCCGCCTGGCGGAGCATGGTGATGTCCTGACCGCCGATCAGGATCTGCCCGGCGTCGATGTCCGTCATCCGCAACAGCAGCCGGGTCAGCGTGGTCTTGCCGCCGCCCGACCGGCCCACGAGGCCGATCTTCGCCCCGGCGGGCACGGCCAGTTCGAGTCCTTCGAAGAGGGGCCGGCCGCCGGCGTGGGCGAAGGTGACCTTCTCGAAGCGGACGTCGGCGGGCGCGGGCAGCAGCGGCTCCGGTGACGGCGGATCGAGCACGGTCGGCGGCGTCAGGAGCAGTTCGGTGAACTGCGCGGCCTCCGTCATCGAGCTCTCCAGCCGACGGTAGATCTGATTGAAGTCGAACATGATCCGCGTCGCGTTGTTGTAGTAGGTGAAGGCCACCACGATCGCCTCCACACCGTGCGCGCCCCCGGCCAGCGTGACCGCGAGCAGCAGCCCCAGCGCGTTGGTCAGCACCGACATCGGCGCGACCAGCGTGTCGATGCGCAGATTGCCGTAGTCCCACGCCCGCAAGGTCAGCCGGCGTGACACCGCGACCCGGGAGCGGTGCTCGGCGGCCTCGCGCTCCTCGGCGCCGAACGCGCGCACCGTGTCCATGTTCATCAGGCTGTCGGCGACGTGCCCCGACACCCGGGCGATCGCCTCCTCCCGCTGGTCGACGAGGGCCTGACGGCGCCGGATGAGGGGCACCACACACACCGCCGTCAGCGCGATCATCGTCAACAGCCCGACGACGAGCAGCGGTTCGTAGCGCCACAGCACCACCGCGCCGAACACCAGCGGCACGAAGCTGCCCACGATCTGGAACGTCAGCGTGTCGACGAACTGCTCGAAACGCGAGGCGAAGCTCAGGACGCGCTTGGTCAGCGACCCGGCGAAGTTGTCGTGGAAGAACGCGGCGTCCTTCGCGAACAGCTCGTCCATCCCGATCACATACAGATGCTCGATGCCGAGGGCGTCCAGCCGGTTCAGGCAGTGCAGCGCGGCACGCCACAGCGCCTCGGCCAGCAGCAGCACACCGACGAAGCCGAGGACGTACGGCAGCGTCGAACCGACCGTGACGTCCCCGCCGCCGGCGATGTCGCCGACGAGCTTGGCCACGATCAGCGGCGCGACGTAGTTGATGCCGATGTTGCCCAGCGCCGACAGCACCATCGCGGGGGCCGTCAGCAGGCGAAGCCGGGCCAACTCCCGTCCGTAGTAACGAAGTGCGAGAAGTACCGAGCGCTTGCCCGGCTGAACCTTGTGCGATTCAGGAGTTCCCATTTCGACCGTAGTGTCCCGTGGCGGCGACCGCGAAGTCCAAGCGTTTTCCGGTCGGTGGGGGGCTCACCGGGGGCGTTCGGGGACCCGCGCCGGAGCATGCGGTCGCACACGAAACACGACTTTCCCGTACCACAAGTAACATGATCAACTTTGTCCTCAGGTGGACCTCGCAGTCACCGCGACACCCGCTCCGCCACCAACCCCCTTCCGTCGTCAACTCCGAGGACCTCGATGTCGTCCCAGACCGATGCCCTGCAGCAGGCACGTGCCGACTACGACCACCACATGCGGACCTGCCGGCAGTGCTACGCCGACTCGATACCGTGCGCAGTCGCCAAACACCTGCTGCGCCTGTACAACAACACCCGTAGAAGCAGTGCCCAGCCGGGCGCGAGAGGCCGCTGACCCGTCACCCATGGAGGACCGCGTGCGACGTCTGCCCCGCTCCCTGTCCGGCTGGACCATGGCGGTGTTCGGCGTCCTCGCCGCCGTCATGGGCGCGGTGGGGCTCGTCGCCCCGGACGCTCTGCTCACCGCCATGGGCTTCGCCACCGAGGCGGGCTCTCGGCGTGCGGAAGGAGACCACACCCTGGTCTTTCTGACCGCTTCCTCCATGGCGGCGCTCAATATGGGCGTCTACTACGTGCTGGCCGCGCTCTCCGACTGGAAGGCGTTCTTCCGCTGGACGGTCCCCTTCCGCCTGCTGACCTGCACGGTGTTCACACTGGCGGTGGTCAGTGGCCGTGCTCCCGCCGGCTTCCTGGGCGTGGGCCTGTGGGAGGGGATCGGCGCGGTGGTCACGGGCGCGGCCCTGCGCCTCGAGAAGCGGCGCGCAGAGGGCTCCGGCCAGGTCGAGGCCCACGTCAGCTGAGCACCGTCTCCCAGGTGTCGACGGCGTAGTGAACGGCCATACCGTGCCGGGCGTACAGCGCGGGCGCCCCCGTGGGGTTGGCGGTGTCCACGCCCAGCCCCACCGTGTCCCGCCCGCGCGCCGCGAACGCGGCGAACGCGTGCCGCAGCAGCAGACCGCCGAGACCGCAGCCGCGTGCCTCGCTCAGCACGCCGATGCTCCGGATCCAGCCCATCGCCTCACGGTCGTCGCGGGCGATGAGGAATCCGGCGTCCCCCGACTCCTCGCTGCCGACGATCCACACCAGGGACCAGTCGAGCACCTCGGCGTCGACGTCGTGCAGCCACTGGTCGTAGCTCCGCGGCTGGAAGTCGAAGTGCTCGGCGAAGCTGGACTGGTACAGCGCGTGGACACGCGCACGGTCCGTCTCCTCGGCGCACGGCCGCAGGCGTATGCCGTTCGGGAGTTCCGGTACGAGGTCCGCCGCGCCGTCCAGGGGCCGTTGCAGCACGTGATAGCGCCGTACGACGTGCCAGCCCCGTCGCTCGATCAGTTCCGTGTCGAGCGTGGGCTCGGTGTTGAGGTGCAGATGCACCACCGCCCTGGCCGCACCGTTCTCGCGGGCCTTCTCCAGGGCACGGTCCTGCAGCGCGTCCAGGATCAGTTCGCCCGCCGGCTGGTGGTCGGGCAGCACGTAGTGGTCGACGTCGACGCGCTCACCGGCCGAGTCGTCCCACAACAGGCCGTACGCCACCAGCCGGTCGCCGTCGAAGGCCAGCCACGAGTCGCGGTCCAGAACGATCTCGGGGTGCTTCAGGTCGGCCTCGACGGTGTGCAGGTCGGTCTCGGGCCGACCGATCTCGATGCGGTCGACTTCGTTGAGGAGTTCGGTGATGGCGGGCGCGTCGGTGAGGCCGGCCGGACGAAGGGCGTAGGGCATGGGCCAAGGGTCGGGGGAGGGGAGGACGGCCGCAACGGATTTTCGGTGACCGGGCGACGGCACTCCGGCACTCGACCGGTGCTCGGAACTCCAGGGAAACGCGAGGCCACACGGATGCTGAGACTTCTCAGGCACCCCCCTCCGCGCAACCGAGGGCGCCGTGAGCTCGTCTTTGGGATCATGGTCACCACAAGCATCGCCGGCACCCTGACGGCGTCGTTGCGCCAGCTGCTCGATTTCGCCTGGATACAGACGCGGTCCTGCGCCTTCGCCATCGCCCTGATGTCCGGCGTGGCCGCCTCGGCCCTGCTGCCCGGCCTTCCCGTGGCCCGCTACGACCTGCTCGTCGTCTACGGCGTGCTGCTGACGCTGCTGTTCTGGCTGCGGGGCTGGGAGGACGGGCGGGACGTCGCCGTCATCGCGGTCTGCCACGTCATCGGCCTGGCCTTCGAGTTGGTGAAGGTGTCCCTCGGCTCGTGGAGCTATCCGGAGCCCGCCGTACTGAAATTCGCGGGCGTCCCGCTGTACGGAGGCTTCCTCTACGCCGCTGTCGGCAGCTACGTCTGCCGTGCCTGGCACCTGTTCGACCTGGAGCTGGTCCGGTACCGCCCGCGGGCGACGGCCGTGGTCGCCGCGGCCATCTACGTCAACTTCTTCAGCCACCACTGGCTCCCCGACGCCCGCTGGCTCCTCGCCGCACTGCTCCTGGCCGTCACCGCGGGCACCTCGGTCCGCTACACGGTGCGCACCACCCGCCGCCGGATGCCCCTGGCGCTGTCCTTCGTCCTGATCGGCTTCTTCCTGTGGGTCGCGGAGAACCTCGCCACCTACGTGGGGGCCTGGCGCTACCCCTACCAACTCGACGGCTGGCAGCCCGTGGGAGTGGAGAAGTTCGGTGCCTGGGCCCTGCTGATCAGCGTGACGTTCGTCCTCGCGGCAGTGACCCGGTCGCACCGGCGGTCTGCATCAGCTTGCGAGTGAAGCGGTGCATGTGGGGGTCCAGGGAGTCGCGTGACTCGGCGAGCACCTGCTCGGGAGTCAGCCACCGGATCGCCGTGAACTCCTCCTCGTCGTAGGAGGTGAGGGTTCGCGCGTCCGCGGTGATGACGTACCAGAGCGAGACGTCGGTGTGTTCCCCCTGACCACGGGTTCGGGTGACGGTGAGGAAGAGGGGGTGCTCGCCGGTGATGTCCGAGGCCAGTGCCGGGATACCCAGCTCCTCCCGGCACTCGCGTTCAACCGCCGCCCACGGGTCCTCACCCGGCTCCACGTGCCCGCCCGGGGGCAGCCACAGGCCGGCTTTGCGGTGCGCGACCAGCAGCAGTTCGCCGCACTCGGCGTCCAGTACGACGAAGTAGCTCACGAGGTGAGTGTCCGGGACGTCAGGCTTGCGCGTCCGGTAGACCGGTGCGCCGCCGGCGAGCCACTCGCCGGCCAGACGCAGGTGGTCCCGCTCAAGGTCGTCCCAGGGGTCGATGCCGTCGACGAGGTCGACCAACTGGGCCCGAAGGCGGCCGTCGGAGGAAGCGGGGAGGCTGCGCGAGGACACCATTCGCGCATTCTGGCATCCCGAACGCGACCGGAGCCGAACACGGCAGGGGCATTGCCGCAGGGCCTGTTGTGGACGTGGCGCCTGCCGCGCGACGCCCGGCACGCACCGGACGCCGCGCGGCCGCCCTTCGGGCGACGACGCCACTTTCACATCAGGCCCTGGCCCCCGCCGCTCACCGCCGACCGCTCGTCGTCACTCGCCCTTCGGCCCGGCCTGCTGCACGACCTCGAAGGACCACAGCGTGGACCCGCTGGCCGCCGGCTTCGGGCGCTCGGCGCCTTCCTGGCCGCCGCCCTGGTGGGCCGACTTCATGGGGCCCTCCATCCAGGCCTGGAAGGACTCCTCGTCGCGCCAGCGCGTGTACACGAGGTAGGTGTCCGTGCCCTCGACCGGCCGGAGGAGCTCGAACCACTCGAACCCGTCCGAGTTCTCCACGGCGTGGGCACGGGAGGCGAAGCGCTTCTCCAGCGTCTCGCGCTGCTCGGCGGGCACGGTCAGTACGTTGATCTTGACTACGCTCATGGTCCTCATCCTGCCGCACGGCCGCCGGCGGACGCGCGGCGGCTCGTGCTTCACAGGTGTGGCGCCACGAACCAGGTCCGGCGCATCAGCTCCGGCGCATCAGGCCGTGTGCAGGGTCAGCCCGTACCGGCCGAGTATCTCGTTCACCGGCTGGAACCAGGTCTCCCCGCCGCCGGAGCAGTTGCCCCAGCCGCCCGAGGTGACCCCTTGGGCCTGGTCACCGCTGATGAAGGAGCCCCCGGAGTCGCCGCCCTCGGCGCAGACGCTGGTCTTCGTCATCTGGTGCACCGAGCCCTGGCTGTAGTTGACGGTCTCGTTCTTGGCCAGCACGGCGCCGCAGTGCCAGCGCGTCGTGGAGCCGGAGCGGCATATGGACGAGCCGACGGGCGCCTCGGCCGAGCCGCGCACGAGCCGGTCCGGGACCGTACCCCAGCCGAGGACCACCGGCACGGTCCACCAGCCGCTGCCGACGCTCACCCAGGCGTAGTCGTTGCCCGGGAACGAGGAGCCCTGGAACGTTCCGATGTGGCTGCCGTCCCAGCCCCGGACACTCGCTCCCTGCCCACCGCAGTGCCCGGCCGTGACGAAGCCGCCGTGCACCGAGAAGCCTATGGAGCAGCGGACGTTACCGGTGTAGTAGGGATCTCCGCCGACCGTTCCCGCCGCGAAGGTCTGCGGGGCCGCCGCGACGGTCTCGACGGTGACGGGTCCGGCCGCGCGGGCGCGGGAGACGAAGCCTCGGACATCGTTGTCCGACCGCTTGTCGCGGACGACGTTCACGACGACCGTGTTGGCCACCGGATCGACGTGCCAACTGCTCACGCCGGACGGTGCGGGGAGACGGTCGATGCGTGCCTTGGCCGCGTCGAGATCGCGCGCACTGTGCGTGACGGTGCGTACCGTCACGCCGGTGGCGCGGACCTTGCGCAGGGTCGCGGGCGCGGCGTCCGACGTGACGGCCACGGTGAGCCGCTCGCTCTTCGCGTCGAACCACGAGCCGCCGTAGGCGGATCCGGCGGCCTTGCGTGCCTTCGGTGCGACGTCCATGGCGGTGCGTTCCGCGGCCAGGCGCGCCTCGGCCCGCTCCTTCGACAGGCCGAGGTCGCGCTGCATCGCCTGCAGCAGTCCGGGGGAGGCCGGTTCGGCGTCCGCCACGGTGGCGGAGTCGTCCGCCGTGGCCTGCGCGGTTCCGCCCGCGGTCCAACTGCCGAGGACCAGGAGTGCGGCGAGGCCGGCGTACGTGAGTCTGATGCGTCTCAAGGGAGTTGCCCTTCGTCGTTCCAACAAGGTGGGGTGGAACAACCGCAATCTGAGAGCGCTCTCATTCAGGGTCGGGCAGAGCTTAGCCCTGACGACGCATCAGGTCCATACCAGCGACCGGGTCGAGTGGAGGGCGGGCGGCCCGGACCTCAGCCGAGATTTCCGGTTCGCGCGTCCTGCCACAGGTCGACGCCGCCGTCGGTGGCGTACTTGTCGATCTCGGCCAGTTCCTCGTCGCTGAAGTCGAGGTTCTCCAGCGCGGCCACGTTCTGTTCCAGCTGCTCGGTGCGCGAGGCACCGATGACCAGCGAGGTCACACGGGGGTCGCGCAGAGCCCAGGCGAGCGCCATCTGGGCGAGGCTCTGGCCGCGGCGGGCCGCGAGGTCGTTGAGCGCCCGCAGCCTGCCCAGCATGTCCTCCGTCAGCCACGTCTCGTCGAACGACTTGCCCTGCGTGGCGCGCGAGTCGGCGGGGACGCCGTCGAGGTAGCGCCCGGTCAGCAGCCCCTGGGCGAGCGCGGTGAAACCGATGACGCCGAAGCCCTCCTGCCCGGCGGCCTCCAGCAGGCCCTCGTTCTCGATCCAGCGGTTGAGCATGCTGTACGACGGCTGGTGGATGAGCAGCGGCGTGCCCAGCTCCCGGAGGATGGCGGCCGCCTGCCGGGAGCGTTCGGCGTCGTAGGAGGAGATGCCGACGTACAGGGCCTTGCCCTGGCGGACGGCCGTGTCGAGCGCCCCCATCGTCTCCTCCAGCGGCGTGCTCGCATCGAGCCGGTGGGAGTAGAAGATGTCGACGTAGTCCAGGCCCGTCCGCCGCAGGGACTGGTCGAGCGAGGCGAGCACGTACTTGCGCGAGCCGCCGCCCTGGCCGTACGGACCGGGCCACATGTCCCAGCCGGCCTTGGTGGAGACCACCAGCTCGTCCCGGTACGGCGCCAGGTCCTGCTTCATCAGCCGGCCGAAGTTGATCTCCGCGGCGCCGTAGGGCGGGCCGTAGTTGTTGGCGAGGTCGTGGTGCGTGATGCCGAGGTCGAAGGCGCGCAGGGCGATCTCGCGCTGGGCCTCGAACGGGCGGTCGTCACCGAAGTTGTGCCAGTACCCCAGGGACAGCACGGGAAGGTCGAGTCCTGAGCGTCCGGTGCGCCGGTATCGCATGGTGCCGTTGTAGCGCTCGGGATCCGCGACGTGGTTCATCGAGTGTTCTCCGCAGGGGTGCAGTCGGGGTGGTTCGGTCCAGGTGAGGACGTGTTCACTGTGCTCCTGCCTGATTCTGACGTCCAACGCATCCTTTTCATCGGATTCAGCGATGCCGTTTCTGAATGACGTGGCGGCCTCACGTGCGCGCCCGACCCACGGTCGTCGTCGGCACGTTGTAACCCTCCAGCCGAACGGCCGGCCTGCCGGAGGTGAGGGAAGCGGCCGGCCAGGACAGCTTGACCGTGCGGGACTCGCCGGGGAGGAGCCAGAGGTAGTTGTCCCCGTACAGCGTGGGCAGGACCCGGTGTCCGGACTCGGCGTCGAGCAGCGAGACGCGCACCATCGCCGCGACCGTCGTGCCGCGGTTGCGCAGGCGGGCGGTGAGGCCGTGGCGGTCGCCCGAGCGGTCCGCGTCGGTGATCTCCACCGAGACCCTGGTCCCGCCGACCTGGTTCAGGGCGCGCATGTCGGCGGCCTCGCGGTACCGCCAGTAGGTGTTCTCGCCAGCTGTTCCCCGCGCGCGTCCACCAGGCGCAGCCGCAGCAGATGGAGGCCGGGCAGGTCGTCCGGCCGGTCCGCGGTGAACGCCGGTGCGGTCGACGAGGCGGCGACGTCCACGGTCGCGCGCTGCTCGGCACCGAGGCGACGGCCGGAGAGGTGGTAGCGGCGCGCGGAGAGCGTCGCGCCCGAGATGCGGTGGGGCGTGTGGTTGACCGCGATCACCTCCCCGCTGACCGGATCGGCCTGTACATGCACGGCCTCGCTCGCCTTGCGCACGCCGTAGTAGGCACCGTTGACGTCGAAGTCGTAGTCGTACGTCTGCCACACCGTGCTGTACCAGGCGGGATGGGACATCCACAGCATCAGCCCGCTCGCGTTGTCCCACAGCCGGGCGTTCCACGCCTCGAACATGGCCCGGAAGTTCTCGTAGTTGACGAACTGCGCCTTGCGGCAGAAGTCGTCGAGGTCCTTCGCCTCGCCGAGCCTCGTCTCGATGGCCGCCCGGTAGTTCTGCGGTGCCTGGTTCCCGCGGGTGCTCCAGTCGTGGTGGTACCAGGCGCCCTTGACCGGCCACTCCGGTTCGTCGCCCACGAGCCGGCGCATGGTCTGCGCCGTCGGCAGCACCGGCATGCCGATCTCGGTGTGGAAGCCGAAACCGCCGCTGCCGTAGGTGGTCGCGGCAGAGTAGCGCTGCGGTTCGACCCAGCCGTAGGGCCGCCGCATGGCTGTGACAACGTTGTCGAACGCTCGCTGACAACGTTGCCAAACCCTGCACCGTGGGTGTGGACCCGTCAAGGCTTCCGGCAGGGCCGGATCCTTGTTTCTTTAAATTAGTAATTAATATTGACAGGGTTCCGGCCGCGCGCCACAGTCATCGCCGTGACGCCGACGGCCCCGGCCTCCGGCGCGGCCCGCGTCACACCTCCTCCTGCTTCCCAACCTCCGGGAGAGGCACGTGACTTCACTCGCTCTCGCGACCGCGATCTCCGTGGTCCTGACCGCGTCGGCGGCCCCCACCGCCACCGCGCACACCACCGTGGACCAGGGCGCGCCCGACTACTACGACAGTGGTCTCGCCCCCACGCCGTACATGGGCTGGAACACCTACTACGGGCTCGGCGCGCCCACCGAGAAGGAGGTCCGGGCCGTCGCCGACAAGCTCGTCAGCAGCGGGCTGCGCGACAGCGGCTACGACATCGTGTGGCTGGACGGCGGCTGGCAGGCCGACAACCCCCGTGACACGCAGGGGCGGTTGACGGCCCACCCCGACCGCTTCCCGTCCGGCATCCCCGCCCTGGTCTCCTACCTCCACAAGCGCGGTCTGAAGGCCGGCATCTACACCGACGCCGGCGCCTACGACGGCGGCAAGACCTGCGGGCTCGGCAGCCGCGGCCACTACGACCAGGACGCACGGCAGTTCGCCGACTGGAAGGTCGACGCGATCAAGGTCGACTTCCTGTGCGGAATCGGCGCGAAGCTCGATCCCGGGCCCGCGTTCAAGGAGTTCAGCGACGCCGTCGCCAAGTCCGGCCGCAGGATGCTGCTCAACCTGTGCAACCCGCTCACCGACGACTGGGGCCTGCCGCACACGCCCGAGCAGGACGCGCACAACACCTACGCCTACGCCCCGACCATCGCGGACTCCTGGCGCACCGGGACCGACATCGCCTGGGGTACGCCCAGCCCGGGCCAGTGGCCCAACGTCCTGCGCAACATGGACGCCAACGCCTGGCACCCCGAGGCTCAGGGGCCCGGCCACTACAACGACCCCGACTACCTCATCCCGATGCGCCGCATGACCGACGGGTCGTACGAGCTGACGCAGGAGGAGTCCACCACCCAGTTCGTGATGTGGGCCGAGATGGCCTCGCCGCTCGTCCTCGGCTCCGACCCGCGCACCCTGTCCGAGTCGATGATCAAGACCTTGCGCAACCCCGAGATCATCGCCGTGAACCAGGACCCGCTCGCCGTCCAGGGCGTCCGCGTGGCCACCGACTCCGACGGCGACGTCTACAGCAAGGTCCTCTCGGGGCAGGGCCGCCGCGCGGTCGTTCTCCTCAACCGCTCCGACCAGCCGGTCCGGCGCACCGTGAACTTCGCCGACGCGGCGCTGGGCGGCGCGGTCAAGGTACGCGACCTGCGGGCGCGCGCCGATCGCGGCACGCACACCGGGTCGTACACCGTCGAGGTCCCCGCCCACGGCACCGCGTTCCTGAAGCTGACCGGGGAGGACGCCCTGCCCGGCACGAGCCTGGGCGAGAGGGCGACCGCGAGCCCGGCCCTTGTGCGCAACGGCGACACGCTGACCACCTTCTACCGCGGACCGCGCGGGAACCTCGTGCAGCACTCGGCGGCGACGAACGGCGGCGGTACACCGCGTACGAGGGACCTCGGGGGCCCGGCCGGGGGCGGGATCCTCGGCCAGCCCGCCGCCTACGCGTCCGCCGGCGGCCGGATCGACGTGTTCGTGCGCGGCGCCGACTCCCGTGTGTACCGGCGGGTGTTCGCCGACGGACGGTGGGGCGGCTGGCAGAGCCTGGGCGGACGGGTGACCGACGCGCCGTCGGTCGCGTTCACCGACTCCACGAACTGGACGCTCGTCGCGCGCGGGGCGGACGGGCGGATCGTGCAGCGCGGGTCGTCTTCGGACTGGTCGTCGCTCGGTGCGCCGGGCGACCGGCCGACGTACGGCAGGCCGTCCGCCGTGGTCGACACGCAGGGGCGGGTCCATGTCGCCGTGCGGACCCCGGCGGACGACGTGTGGACACGGGTGCGGGACGCGTCGGGGGCGTGGTCGGAGTGGACCTCGCTCGGCGGGACCGTGAGCGGCAGTCCGACACTCGTCGCCGTGGGGGACGCCGTGGTGCTGTACGCCCGGGCCGGTGACTACACGCTCTGGCAGCGCCGCTACGACGGTGCGGCATGGCAGGGCTGGTCGAAGCGGGAGGAGTTCCCCAGTGCCGCCTTCGACGGCTCGCTCGGGGCGGTCGCGGGGGAGGACGGGGCGGTCGACGTCGTGTTCCGCGGGGTCGACGGATACGTCCACCGGACCCAGTTCAAATAAATTAGTAATTAATCTTGACGTGGTGGAAGCGCCACGCGAACCTGGATCCGCCGCGCGGACCCACAGGGAGCTCTTCATGACCAACCCTCAGCCCAGCCGACGGCGCTTCCTCGCCGGACTCGGCGCCGCCGGGACGGCCTCGCTGCTCAGCGGCTGTGTCACGTCCACCTCCTCCTCGAAGTCCTCGTCCACGGGCGCGGTCACCCTTCAGTCCAACCTGTCCGCACCGCAGGCCAAGGCGGCGATGGAGGACATCGTCGCCGCCTACGGCAAGAAGGACGCCGGGAGCGTCAGCCTCAACACGGTCGCCGCGGAGACCTTCCGGACCCAGCTGCCGACGTACCTGACCTCCGCCAACCCGCCGGACGTGTACACCTGGTACCCGGGCTCGGTGGCGGACGCCTACGCGAAGAAGGACCTGCTGCTCGACCTCGGCGAGCTCTGGGACTCGCCCGACCTGGGGCGCTACTCCAAGGCACTGAACTCACTGTGCACCGCCGGCTCCGGCGAGAAGGTCTTCGTCCCCACCACCTACTACTGGTGGGGCATGTTCTACCGCAAGTCCAACTTCGCCAAGTGGGGCGTGCGCGAGCCGAAGACCTGGGACGACTTCCTCGACCTGTGCGACAAGCTCAAGAGCAAGGGCGTCGCCCCGATCGGGTTGGGCGCCGGCGGCAACACCGCCTGGGTGGCCTCCGCCTGGTTCGACTACCTCGACATCCGCATCAACGGCGCCGAGTACCACCGCCAACTGCTCGCCGGACAGCACCGGTTCGACGACCCCGAGGTCCGCAAGGTCTTCGACCGCTGGCAGGAAGTGCTGCCATACTTCGACCCGAACGGCACCGCGGGTGCCTTCCAGGACGCCACGACCGCCCTCCTGAACGGCCGCAGCGGCATGATGCTGATCGGCACCTTCTTCGCCGACGCGGCACCCAAGGACGCCCTCGACGACATCGACTTCTTCCGCTTCCCGGTCATCGACGCGAAGGTCCCGCTCGCCGAAGAGGCCCCCACCGACGGCTACTTCGCCAGCGCCCGCACCGGCCGCCGCGACGGGGTGCTCGATCTGCTGGGCTACCTCGCCACCGCCGAGGCGCAGGAGATCTACATCAAGGGATCGTCCGGCACCGCCCTGCCCTGCCATCCCGACGCCGCCGACGCCGGCACCGCGCTGGTGAAGAAGGGCCGTAAGCACATCGAGGAGGCGGCCGAGATCACCCAGTACTTCAACCGCGACTCCAGCGACGCCCTCCAGCCCACCGCCGACACCGCGCTGACCAAGTTCCTCGCCAAGCCCAAGGAGATCGGGAGCATCCTCACCGACTGGCAGCGCGACGCCGAGAAGATCTGGAACGCCTGACATGGCCGTCCTGACCGCCCCCCACCGCAAGCTCCCGGTCCCGGCGCCGTCCCGTGGCGGCCGGGGCCGGGGACCGAGGCGCACACCCCCGCTGGTGGTCGCCTTCGTCCTCGTCCCGCTGCTCGCCGAGGCGGTGTGGGTGTTCTGGCCCGCACTGCAGGGCTTCTACCTCGCCCTGACCAGCTGGGACGGTGTGTCGGCACCGAAGTTCGTCGGCCTGGACAACTTCCGGGAGATGGCGGGCGACGACATCTTCCGCGGCGCGGTCGGGCACACCGTGCTGTGGCTGGTCCTTTTCGGCGGCCTCTCCGCCCTGCTGGGCCTCGCCGCCGCGATGCTGCTCCAGCAGGAGCGGCGCGGCATCGGCTTCTACCGCGCCGCCCTCTTCCTGCCCGTCGTGTTCTCCCTGGTCGCCACCGCGCTGGTCTGGCAGGCCATCTACCAGCCCGACGGTGTCCTCAACCAACTCCTCGAGTCGGTGGGCCTCGGCAGCCTGCGGCACGCGTGGCTCGCCGACCAGGACACCGCCCTGTACGCGGTCATCGTGCCCGCGCTGTGGCGGCAGATCGGCTACGTGATGGTCCTCTACCTCGCCGGGCTCAAGGGCATCGACCCGGCGCTGTACGAGGCCGCCAAGGTCGACGGTGCGAGCGCCTGGCAGCGCTTCCGGCATGTCACCCTGCCCCAACTGCGCAGCGTCAACGCGGTCGTTGTGTCCGTCATCATCATCGACTCGCTGCGCTCCTTCGACGTCGTGTGGTCGCTGACCCGCGGCGGCCCCTACCACTCGTCCGAACTGCTGAGCACCTACATGTACTCGACCGCCTTCCAGTCCCTGCGCCTCGGATACGGCTCCGCCCTGGCCGTCGTCATCTTCCTGCTGGCGTTCGGCGTCATCGCCTCCTACCTCGTGCGCGCCTTCCGGGAGGCCGACTGATGGCGACCACCCGTACCTCCGCCCCGCGCACCTCCGCCGGCTCCGCGGCGCTGCGCCGCCGCCGTACCGCCACCGCGGGATTCCACCTCGGCGCCGGTGCGCTCGCGGTGCTGTGGCTGCTGCCCATCGCCCTGGTCCTGGTGACCAGCCTGCGCTCCTTCGACGACATCGCCGCGCACGGCCTGGGCAGTTGGCCCCACTCCTTCACCCTCGACAACTTCCGGCTCGCCTGGGTCGACGGCGGTCAGCAGCGAGCCCTGATCAACAGCCTGCTCGTCACCGTCCCGTGCGTCCTGGTGACCCTGGCCCTGTCGGCCATGGCCGCGTTCGCCCTCAGCCGCTACGAACTGCCCCTGCGCCGCTCCCTGTTGCTGCTCATGCTCGGCGGCAACCTGCTCCCGCCGCAGATCCTGCTCATCCCGGTCTCCAAGCTGAGCGAACTGATGGGTGTCCACGACACCCTGACCGCGCTCATCGGCGTGCAGATAGGCTTCGGTGTCGGGTTCTACGTCTTCGTCCTGCACGGCTTCATGCGGGCGATACCGGCCGAGATCCAGCAGGCCGCGGTCGTCGACGGCGCCGGGCCCTGGCAGATCTTCTGGCGGATCATCCTCCCGCTGACGCGGCCCGCGCTCGCCGCGCTGAGCGCCCTGTCGTTCACGTGGATCTTCAACGACCTGCTGTGGGCGATCACCGTGCTGCGCAGCGACACCAAGATGCCGATCACCGCCGCCCTCATCGGACTCCAGGGCCAGTACGTGTCGATGTGGAACGTGATCGCCGCCGGCTCCGTCATCGCCGCCGCGCCCACCGTCGCCGTGTTCCTCCGGTTCCAGCGGCACTTCGTGGCCGGCCTCAACCTGGGAGCGGTGAAGTGACCTCGCACCGGCGCTGGACCCTGCACACCGAGCACACCAGCTACACCGTCCGCCTCTCCCCGCAGGGCCCGTGGGCCGAACTCGAGGCCTGGGGCCCGCTCGGCGTCGAGCACGGCCCCTCCGCCCTCGACCGGTCCCGGCGTACCCACTTCATCACGCCCGCCGACGCCGCCCCCGCCGAGTATCTGCCGCACGGACTGCGGCTCTTCACCGGCGCCGACCTCATCGCGGCACGCCCGGGCGACGAGCGGGGCGTGTGGTGGGACTTCGACGGGGCGGAGGAAGGGCAGGGGACGCTACGGCTCGCCTTCACCGACGAGGTGCTCGGCCTGCGCACGGTCCTGTGCTACGAAACCGTGCCGGGCACGGACGTGATCCTCCGCTGGACCGAGCACACCGGCAGGGCGGAACTGCGACTGGAGCGGTTCGACTCCGGCGCCGTGAACATCCCGGTGACCGACGCGGCCCGGCTCACCTACCTCACCGGCCAGTGGTCGCAGGAGTTCCAGCGCACCCAACTCGACCTGCCCAGAGGGACGTTCACCATGGGCAGCCTCCAGGGCGCGCCCGGACACGCGTACGCGCCCTGGCTCGCCGTGCAGGACGGGGACGCGCAGGCCACGTACGGCATCGCGCTCGAATGGCCGGGCAACTGGCACATCACCGCCGAGGCCGAACCGGGCGGCTCGGTGCGCGTGCGCGCCGGTCGGGTCCCCCACGAAGGCGCGGTCCTCCTCGCGCCCGGAGACACCCTCGTCACGCCCCGCCTCGCCTGCGCCTTCAGCCCCGACGGACTCGACGGGCTGTCCCGTGTCTGGCACCGCTACGACCGCCACCTCGCGGGCGACCGGCTGCACCGCCCCCGCAAGGTCCTCTACAACTCCTGGGAGGCCACCGGCTTCGACGTCGACGCCGCCGGACAGCTGGAGCTGGCGAAGGCGGCAGCGGACATCGGGGCCGAACTGTTCGTCGTCGACGACGGGTGGTTCACCGGCCGCGGCGACGACACCGGTGGGCTCGGCGACTGGCATCCGGACCCGGCCGCCTTTCCACAGGGCTTCGACGGGTTCGTCGACGAGGTGCGCGGCCTGGGACTCGACTTCGGCCTGTGGGTCGAACCCGAGGCGGTCAGCCCCGGCAGCCGGCTCCACACCGAACACCCCGACTGGGTCTACCGCGTCGACGGCAGGCCCGCCCGCCTGATCCGCAACCAACTCCTGCTCGACCTCGGCCGCACCGACGTCCAGGACTTCGTGATCGGCACGATGGACCGGCTCCTCGGCACGTACGACATCAGTTATCTGAAGTGGGACATGAACCGCCCGCCCACCGAACGCGGCCGCCCCGGCGCCCGGCCCGCCGACCGCCTCGACCTGGACGCCGAACACGTCCACGGCTACCTGCGCGTCCTCGACCACCTGCGCACCACCCACCCCCACGTCACCGTCGAAGGCTGCGCGGGCGGCGGCGCACGCGTCGAGCACGCCACCCTGGCCCGCACCGACGTCGTCTGGCCCAGCGACAACACCGCCCCGCTGGACCGGCTCTCCGTCCAGCACGGCTTCCTGCACGCCCACGCCCCGCACGTCATGAGCTCCTGGGTCACCGACGCGCCCGGCATCTTCGACCCGCGCCCGCGCAGCCTCGCCTTCCGCTTCGTGAACGCCATGTGCGGGGTCCTGGGCATCGGCGCGGACCTGCGCGCATGGACTCCGGAGCAGCGGGTCGAGGCCGCGCGGTGGATCGCCCGCTACAAGGATCTGCGCGAGGTCGTCCACCACGGAGAGGCCCGACTGCTCGGCTCTCCGGCCGACACCACCTGCGGGGTCCAGTACGACGCGGGGGACCGCACGGTCGTCGCCGCGCTCGGCACCGGACGGCTCGACGGTTCCCCCCTCGTACCCGGCCGCCCCGACCGGCTCCGGCTGCGGGCACTGGAGCCGACGGCACGCTATCGGGACACCGCCACCGGGACGACGTACAGCGGCGCCCATCTGCTGCACTACGGGCTGCCGTTCGCCTGGAGAGCCGATCATGACGCGGACCTCGTGGTACTGACACGTCAGTGAGCCGCATATGTTTCCCGCACGGCCTGTCCCCGCTCACGGAGCACGCGCAACGCGCTCACGAAGGAGTCGACCCACGATGGACCGCTTCACCGGCCGCACGGCCGTCGTCACCGGTGCGGCCTCCGGAATCGGCGCCGCCACCGCCGTACGCCTCGCGGCGGAGGGAGCCGCCGTGGTCCTCGCCGACGTGTCGCCGGAACGCGGGGCGGCGGTCGCCGAAAGGATCGCGAAGGACGGCGGCCGGGCCCGGTTCGTGCGGGCCGACGTGGCGGCGGAGGACGACTGGCAGCGGATCGTGGCCGCCGCCCACGACTTCGGACCCGTGGACGTCCTCGTCGGCAACGCCTACACCGTCGACGTCGTCCCGGCCCACGAGATGACCCTGGAGTCGTGGCAGCGGCAGCTCTCCGTCAACCTCACCGCGAGCTTCCTCGGTTTCCGGGCGGTGCTGCCCGATCTGCGGGCCCGGCGCGGGGCGACCGTGCTGACCTCGTCCGTGCACGCCCGCGTGGGCATTCCCGGCCACCCCGCGTACGCCGCGTCCAAAGGCGCGCTGCTGTCCCTGTGCGGTCAGCTCGCCGTCGAGTACGGGCCCGACGTCCGCGTCAACGCCGTCCTGCCGGGCCCCATCCTCACCGCCGCCTGGGACCGGGTGCCGCCCGAGGACCGTGAGCGCAGCGTCGCCGAGACGGCCGCCCGCCGCTTCGGCACCCCCGAGGAGGTGGCCGCGGCCATCGCCTTCCTGAGCGCCGACGAAGCCGCGTACATCACCGGCACGAGCCTGGTCGTGGACGGCGGCTGGAGCGTCGTGAAGGCGTCCGCATGACCGCCGCCTTCCCCACTTCCCAGCAGAAAGGCTGTACGACATGACGCCCTACGCCCGCCGCGGCGTGCACGGCCAGACAGTGGAGGCCCTCGCCCGCCGCATCCTGGGCGGCCGGATCCCCGAGGGAGCCACGCTCGACCTGGTGGCGCTGCAGAGCGAGTTGGACGTCAGTCTCACCGCCCTGCGCGAGTCCCTGAAAGTGCTCGCCGCCAAGGGGATGGTCGACGCCCGCCAGAAACGCGGCACCTTCGTCAGAGCCCGCGCCGACTGGAACCTCCTCGACGCCGACGTACTGCGCTGGCAGTTCGAGGGCGCCGACGTCGCCACCGACGCCGACCGGACACTGCTGGCCAACCTCGCCGAAGTACGCGCCATCGTCGAACCGGCCGCCGTACGCCTCGCCGCCGAACGCCGTACCGACGCCGACCTGGCGGCCCTGGACGCGGCGCTGGAGGCGATGGGCGAGCAGGGCTCCGACCCGGGACAGGCCGTGGAGGCCGACCTCGCCTTCCACCGCGCCCTGCTCGGCGCCACCCACAACGAGCTGCTCCAGCGCATGGAGATGGTCATCGAGCCCGGCCTCGCCCACCGCGACCGCATCGTGCACAGCCACCCGCACAGCGAGGACCCCGTACCGGCCCACCGGGCCGTCCTGGACGCCGTACGCGACCGGAACGCGCAGGCCGCGGAGGCGGCGATGCGGGCCCTGCTCGTCCAGGCCGGACGCGACCTGGACCGGATCGACGGACCCGACGACACGAAAGGCAACGGCGGTAAGTGAAGATCACCCGAATAGAAACCTTCCTGGTCCCGCCGCGCTGGCTGTTCTGCCGGATCGAGACCGACGACGGCGTGGTCGGCTGGGGCGAACCCGTCGTCGAGGGACGGGCCGAGGTGGTCCGGGCGGCGGTGGACGTCCTCGCCGAGTACCTCGTCGGCCAGGACCCGCTGCGCATCCAGGACCACTGGCAGGTCCTCACCAAGGGCGGCTTCTACCGCGGCGGCCCCGTCCTGTCCAGCGCCGTCGCCGGCCTCGACCAGGCCCTGTGGGACATCACCGGCAAGACGTACGGAGCCCCCGTGCACGCCCTGCTGGGCGGCCCCGTGCGCGACCGCGTCCGGGTCTACGCCTGGGTCGGCGGCGACGAACCCGCCGAGCTCACCGAACAGATAGCCGCCCAGGTCGAGGCCGGTTTCACCGCGGTCAAGATGAACGGCGCCGGCGCCACCTCGCCGATCGGCACCGCGGCCGAGACCGCGGCGGTGGTCGCCCGTGTGGCAGCCGCCCGCGAGGCACTCGGCCCCGACCGTGACGTCGCCGTCGACTTCCACGGCCGCTTCACCGCCGCGAGCGCCCGCCGGGTCCTGGCCGAACTCGCCCCGCTGCACCCGCTGTTCGTCGAGGAACCCGTCGTCCCCGAACACGGCCATCTGCTGCCCGGCCTGGTCGCCGCGACCCCGATCCCGCTCGCCACCGGCGAACGCCTCTACTCCCGCGCCGAGTTCCTGCCCGCCCTCACCGCGGGCATCGCCGTCGCCCAGCCCGACCTGTCCCACGCCGGCGGCATCTCCGAGGTCCACCGCATCGCCTCCCTCGCCGACACCTACGGCGCCCAGCTCGCCCCGCACTGCCCGCTCGGCCCAATCGCGCTGGCCGCCAGCCTCCAAGTCGCCTTCGCCACACCCAACTTCCTGATCCAGGAACAGAGCCGAGGCATTCACTACAACAAGGACGCCGACCTGCTGTCCTACCTCGCCGACCCCGCCCCCTTCCGTTTCGTGGCCGGCCACGCACCGCTGAACGACGCCCCGGGCCTGGGCATCACCATCGACGAGGCGGCCGTACGCGCGGCCGACCGCAGCGGACACACCTGGCGCAATCCGGTCTGGCGGCACGCCGACGGCTCCTTCGCCGAATGGTGACGAGGGTGCCGGCCATCACCACCGACCCCGCGCACGGCGGCCGTTGGACGTCCCTGCGTTCAGGGGGCCGCGAATGGCTGTGGCACCGTACGGCGCCGGAACGGGACAAGGCCGTACCGGGTGATGCGTTCGTGGACGCGGGCGGCCTCGAGGAGTGCATCCCCACCGTCCGCGGCCTCCCCGATCACGGCGACGCCTGGTCACGCCCCTGGACCCGCACCGGCGACACCGAACACGTCGAGTGCGAGTCCTTCGCCCTCGCACGGTCCGTCCGCGAAACGTCCGACGGCACCCACGTCGACTACCTCCTCACCGCACGGCCCGGGTTCCGCTTCGTCTGGGCCGCGCACGCCCTGCTCGACCTCTCGCCGCACGCCACCCTGCGCATGCCGGCCGGCGCGGCCACCCGCCTGTTCCCCGAGGCCGCCCCTCTCATGGCCCGGGCCTGGCCCGCCGGGGCACCCTGGATCACCGGCAGCTGGCCCGCACCCCACGGACTGCCCCTCGACCGGCTCGGCCCCGACGACGGCACCGCGGTCGGGGCGGTCGTCGACTCGGCGCGATGCTGCGTCCACGACGCCCGCGACCGGCTCGCCCTGGAACTGGTGACGGACGGACAACCCGTGTCGATCGCCCTGTGGCGCAACCTCGCCGGCTACCCCCGGCCGCACCCGTACCGGAGCACGGGCGTGGAGCCCATGCTCGGCCGCGTCTTCGACCTCGCCGACGCCGGCCCCGCCGACGCCGCGCGGGTACCGGCGTCCGGCGAGGTCCGCTGGCGTCTCACCCTCACCGGGGCCTGCCGCTGCCCCTCGACCCCCGCACCGAAGGAGCACCGTCCGTGGACCTGACTGCCGCGCTGGCCATCCACCGCCTGGTCGCGATAGTGCGGGGCGGCGACCCCGATGCCGCCCTGCGCACCGTGCTGGCCCTGGCCGAGGAGGGCGTCGAACTGATCGAGGTCTCACTCGCCGCCCCGGGCGCCCTCTCCGTCATCGAACGCGCCCGGACCACGCTCGGCTCGGACCGACCCCTCGGTGTCGGCACCGTCCTGACCGCCGAGGACGCCCGCGCCGCCCACAGTGCCGGAGCCGACTTCGCCGTCACGCCGGGACTCGGCGACGGCGTCCGCGCGGCGCAGGAGCTGGGCATGCCGGTCCTGGCCGGCGTGCTGACCCCGACCGAGATCATCGCGGCGCAGGCCATGGGAGTGGCCGCGCTGAAGGTCTTCCCGGTCGCCGAGGCCGGGGGAGCGGCCTATCTGAAGGCCCTGCGCGGCCCGTTCCCCGACGCCGCGTTCGTCCCGGTGGGCGGAGTCGACGAGGTCGTCGCCCGCGCCTGCCTCGCGGCCGGGGCCATCGCGGTCGGCGTCGGCTCCCCCCTCGTATGCGACGCGGCCGACGGCGGCAGCATCACCGCCCTCAGGGAGCGGGCCGGTGCCTTCCGCAAGGTTGTGGAAGAGGCGACGCGGTGACCCCGGAGCTGCGCACCACCCGACCCGACCGCCTCGAACTGGGCGAGGGCATCCGCTGGACCGGCTCCGGCATCGTCCTCGTCGATATCCTCGCCGGTCGCCTCCTGTCGGCCCCGGACGACCCCGCGGCACCCCTGCGCACGGTGGCCCAACTCCCCGTCCCGCTGGGCGCCGTGGCACCCCTGGCCGGTCACGTCGGCACGTGGGTCGCCGCCGCGGGCACCGGCATCTGCATCCTCCACTCCGACGGCCAGGTCGACTGGCTGGCCCGGCCGGAGGACAACGCCCGGACCCCCATGCGCATGAACGACGCCGTCGCCGACCCGTTCGGCCGCTTCTGGGCCGGCAGCATGGCCTACGACGCCGAGGAGGGCGCCGGTTCGCTGTACCGCCTCGACCGGGACGGCACGGTCGTACGGGTACTGGAGGGCATCACCGTGCCCAACGGACCGGCGTTCACGCCGGACGGCAGCGTCATGTATCTGGCCGACAGTGCGCGGGGCGTGGTCCGGCGCTACCCCGTGGACCCCGTCACCGCGGCCCTCGGCGCACCCCAGGATTTCGTGACGATCGGCGAGGGCAGCCCCGACGGCATGGCGGTCGACGTCGAGGGCGCCGTGTGGATCGCCGTCTGGGGCATCGGCACCGTCCGCCGCCATCTTCCCGACGGCACGCTCGACCGCACTCTGCGGTTGCCCGCACGGCAGCCGGCCGGTCTGTGCCTCGCCCACGACGTCCTGCACATCACGACCGCCCACGTGGGCCTGCCCGCACCGGGCCCGGACGACGGCGCCCTGTTCACCACCCGCGTGAACGTGCCGGGCACGCCGACGCCCGCGGTCCGCCTGGACATCGCCCGGCATGCTGGGACCACCTGGGATCGGACGAGCCCGACCACCGCCGGCGATCCCCCGAGGCCCACCGCCGTCGGGGACCAGCCGTGACCGCCGCGGGGCTGTCCGGTACGGGATCCGCTGCCGCCGCGGAGGAATCCGGCGTGACGGTCGGGCTGCCATTCGCTGTGGGGGCCCTGGGAGCATCGGGAGCCGCAGCTGCTGAGGCATCCGGCGCGGCCGTTGCTCGGCCGTCTGCCGCGGCTGCCGCGGAGGCGTCTAGGGTGTGGGTCGGGTGGGCGGCCGGTAAGGCAGCCGTAGGGGCGTTTGGCGCCGCGCCTGCTCAGGTTTGCGGTGCGGCCGTTGTTCGGCCGTCTGCTGCGGCTGCCACGGGGGCGTCCGGGGTGTGGGTCGGGTGGTCGTCCGGTATAGCAGCCGTAGGGGCGTCCGGCGCCGCGCCTGCTCAGGTTTCCGGTGCGGCTGGTGTTCGGCCGTCTGCTGCGGCTGCCGCGGAGGCGTCCGGGGTGCGTGTCGGGCAGCCGTCCGGCAAGGCGGCCGTAGAGGCATCCGGCGCCGCACGTGCCGGGGCTTCCGGCGTGACGGCCGGGCTGCCGTTCGGTGTGGCAGCCCTGCGAGCGTCCGGGACCGCACCTGCCGAGCCGTCCGGCATGACCGCCGCGCCGCCATCCGATACGGCACCCCCGGAGGCACCCCCTACGCCCGCCGCCCAGCCCTCCACCACGACCACCCCCTGGCGCCTCACCCCGGGCCCCGTCGTCTGCGTCGGCGAGACGATGGCGGCCCTGGCCCCCGACCCGCCGACCCCGCTGGTGACCGCGGCGCAGCTGCGGCTGTCCGTGGCGGGTGCCGAGTCGAACGTCGCCATGTATCTCGCCGACCACGGCATCCCGGTGGCCTGGCTCTCCGCGCTCGGCGACGACCCGCTGGGACAGCGTGTGCGCGCCACCGTCGCCGCCGCCGGCGTCGACGTGTCGCACGTGCGCACCGACCCCCACCGCCCGACCGGCCTGCTCGTGAAGGACCCGAGCCCCGCCGGGACCCGCGTGCATTACTACAGGCGCGGTTCGGCCGCCTCCGCCCTGGGCCCCGAGGCCCTGGACTGCGAGCCCCTGCGCACGGCCTCGCTGCTGCATCTGACCGGCATCACGCCCGCGCTCTCCGAGCCGTGCCGTCGCCTGGTGGCGCGGGCGCTGGACCCCGGGGGCGCCGTACGCCCGTACGCGGTGAGCTTCGACGTCAACCATCGTGCCGCCCTGTGGCCGGACGGCTCGGCCCCGACAGTGCTGCGTGAGCTGGCGGACCGGGCGGACATCGTCTTCGTCGGCCTGGACGAGGCACAGGCCCTGTGGGGCGAGAACCTGACACCGGAGGACGTACGGAAGCACCTCCCGCGCCCGCACATCCTCGTCGTCAAGGACGGGGCGAACGCCGCGAGCGCGTTCAGCGACGAAGGCAGAACCACGGTGCCGACGCCGCGCACGACGGTGGTGGAGGCCGTCGGCGCCGGTGACGCCTTCGCGGCCGGCTTCCTCGCGGGCCTCCTGCGGGGCGGGACCACGGCACGCGCCCTGCGACTGGGCCACATCACCGCCGCCTCCGCCCTCCAAGTGACGGGAGATCATGGGCCGTTGCCCGACCCGCAGGACATGGAAGCGATGCTCGATCTCTCGGCGCAGGATTGGGCCGAGCGGGCCGCCGTGGCGCCGTCGGCCTGAGCCGGGCGATACCTCCGGTGGGCGTCCGCCCAAGCCAGGTCCCGGCTCGACGCGCGGTGCGGCATTTACCTCCCTATGCTCCATTTGTGTGACGAACATTTTTGATGAGCTCGTGGAGAAGCAGCGCGCGGCCGAGCAGGCGCACCACCGCGTGGAGAAGCTGCGGGGCATGTACGGGCCGCCCACTCAGGAAGGCGGCTGGAGCCAGCGGCAGACCACCACGTACAACACCGCCTTGCGGGCTTGGCGGGACCTGGCTCGGGATGCGCGGACCGCGGTTGCCGACTATGCGAAGGCGCAGGGCGAGCAGCGCAGCGATGTCGAGACGCAAGTGAGGAGAGCCGTCCGGCATAAGGAGACGGGCGACGTCGGCGCGTAAGGCTGACGCGTAAGGGGCGACGCGAAGGGACAAGGGCGGGGGAGACCTGGCTCCGCAGCACTCTTGACGCAGCGAGTCTCGTTACGCAACTCTAAAGGTCACAGGCGTCACGGACCTTCGTCGGGGATGGAGTTGGTGCGGAGTGGAGTGGACGGGCGCACGCTATGCGGACACGCCCACGGTCGAAGTGCGGACGTGGGTGGACGCGCCGCCGGACCGGGTGTGGGAGATCGTCTCCGATGTGACGCTGATGCCGGACATGAGCGACGAGCTCCAGTCGGTGCAGTGGCTCGACGGCGCGGTCCGGCCCGCCGTGGGCGCTCGGTTCGTCGGCAGGAGCAGGCACGAGTCCCTGGGCGAGTGGGAGACCACCTCGCATGTCATCGAGTGCCGGCCCCCGCACCTCCTCGCCTGGGCCGTGTCGGACCCTGCCAGTCCCTCTGCCGTCTGGCGCTTCCGCCTGGAGTCCAAGGACGGCGGAACCGAACTGGCCGAGTGGATGCAGATGGGCCCCGGCCGGTCCGGTCTGTCCTTCGCCATCGACGCGATGCCGGACAAGGAACAGAAGATCGTGTTCGTGCGCCTGCGTGAGTTCGAGCGCAACATGGCCGTCACGCTGGGACAGATCAAGAAGCTGGCGGAGGCGTGATGAGGGCCGCGATCACGGTCGAGGCGTCGGGGCTCGGTTCCTGGACCCGGCAGGCGGACTTCGTCGTCGAGGCGGAGAAGCTGGGCCTGGACATCTGCTGGGTGGCCGAGGCATGGGGCTCGGACGCGCCCTCCGCCCTGGGCTACTACGCCGCCCGCACCGAACGCATGCTGCTGGGCTCCGGAGTCATGCAGGTCGGGACGCGCACCCCGGTCGCGCTCGCGCAGACCGCGATCACCCTCTCCAACCTGTCCCGGGGACGCTTCCTGCTCGGCCTCGGCCCCTCGGGCCCGCAGGTGATGGAGGGACTGCACGGCGTTCCCTTCGCCCGCCCGCTGGCACGCGTCCGCGAGACGGTGGAGATCGTGCGGCAGGTCCTGGCCGGCAGCAAGATCGACCACTCCGGCACCGAGTACCGCATCCCGCTGCCCGGCGGCGACGCCGTGCCGATGAAACTGTCGATGCGGGCCGAGCACCCAGTGCCGCTGTACCTGGCCGCACTGTCACCGGCCATGCTCCGGCTGGCCGGCGAGGTCGCCGACGGCTGGCTCGGCACGAGCTTCGTGCCCGAGGGAGCGGCGCGTGCCTACTTCGCTCACCTGGACGAAGGGCTGGCGCACGGCGGGCGCGTCCGAGCGGATCTGGACGTCTGCCAGGGCGCCGAAGTGGCCTTCGCTCCCGACGAGGAAGCTCTGAGCGCCATGGTGGCCGGCCGCAAGAAGGAACTGGCCTTCAGCCTCGGCGGCATGGGCTCGGCGTCCACCAACTTCTACAACCGTGCCTACAGCAGGCAGGGTTGGGCGGAGGTCGCCGCAGAGGTACGGCAGCGCTGGCAGGCCGGCGACCGGGACGGGGCAGCCGCGCTGGTCACCGACGAGATGGTCCTCGCGACGACGTTGATCGGCACCGAGACCATGGTCCGGGAGCGGCTGCGCGTCTGGCGCGACGCGGGCGTGGACACCGTCCGCCTGTACCCGGCCGGTGCGGACCTGGCCGCCCGGCTCGACACCCTGGGCCGAGCGATCGAGCTGGTCCACGAGGCCGGAGTGCGGACATGAGCGCGCGGACGTCCTTCGCGAACTGGCCGTGCTCCATCGCGCGGACCCTGGACGTGGTCGGGGACGCCTGGACCCCGCTGGTCCTGCGGGAGGCGTTCTACGGCTGCCGTCGTTTCGACGACTTCCAGGCAGAGCTGCGCATCGCCCGGAACACGCTCACCGACCGGCTGCGCCGCCTGGTCGAGGCGGGGCTGCTGGAGCGACGGCTCTACGAGAGCGAGCCGCCACGCCACGAGTACGTGCTGACGGAGAAGGGCAAGGACCTCTTCCCGGTCCTCGCCGCGATGGCGAGCTGGGGCGACCGCTGGCTCGCCGGGCCCGAGGGACCTCCGGTCACCCTGCACCACGAGACCTGCGGCCACGACGGTCGGGCGGAGGTGGTGTGCTCCGCGTGCCACGAGCCGCTGCACGCCGACGACACGACCGCGCGGATGGGCCCCGGCTACCCGGACCGCCTCAGGTCCCGGCCCGACGTGCAGCGCCGTTTCTCCAAGGACTGATGCGACCGGTAATCGCTGATTCCCATGGGCAACCCGGTCCCCGAGCATCGCCATTACTACTACGGCACGTACAAGACGATTCCCGCCGGGAAGGCGTTCCACGGTTCGCTGAGGCCGTACAACTCGATCAGGCCGGTTCCCTGACCGTCCTTCACCGGATCCGGTGCAGCTTCCAGAACGGGTTCAGGTCCTTGCCCGTCACGGATTGTGCGGCTTTCTTGAATTCCGCGGTGGTGGAAACGCCGTACCAGTGGTCGCGGGCGTACTGCTTGAGGAGGCGGGCCATGGTGTTCGCGCCGAGAGTGCGTTCCAGGTCCGCCAGCGCGCAGGGGCTGGCCGTGTAGAGCAAGTGGTATTCGCCGGGGTGTCCGGCCCAGTACGCCATCGAATTGGTCAGCGCCGTTTCGTCGCTCGGCCAGTCGACCTGGGACCAGCAGTCGCGGGTTTCCCAGCCGTAGAAGCGGGCGTTGGCGTACTGGGCAAAGCTCTCGTCGAGCCAGGGCGCGCCGTATTCGTCGTTGCCCACGATGCCGTACCACCACTGGTGGGCGACCTCGTGGACGACGGCGCTGCCCTCCTCGGTGGTGCCGAGGAGGACCAGTCCGGGGTACTCCATGCCGCCGCCGAACCCGCTGGTCATCACGAGGTCGAGTTCGCCGTAGGGATAGCGGCCGAACTCCTCGCCGAACCGGTCGACGGAGGCGGCACCGTCCTCACGGGTGAGGCGCACCCCCTCCGCGGACGTGCCCGGCGCCCAGTACGACCTCACCCGCACGCCGCCGGGCGTGGTCTCGGTGGCGGTGCGGAACGGGCCCGCCGCCCACGCGAAGTCCCGCACTCGGTGCGCGACGCTGAGCGTCAGGCTGCGACCGTGCTTGCCGGGGCGCGTCCAAGTGCGTCCGGTGGCCGGGACCTTGAGCGCCGTGGGGTGGTCGATGGCCACCCGGAAATCGCCGGCCAGGGTATGGAAGCTCTCCCCGGTCGGCACATACGGATCGAGGTGCCAGCCGTTGGCATCGTGCACGGCCAGCACCGGCAGCGCATTACCCAGGAAACGGAAGGCGCCCTCGCGGCCGAAGCGGCTGTTGCGCTCGGGCACGGAGATGGACACGTCGAAGGCGACGACCGCGCGCTCCCCGCGCGCGAGCGGCCTCGGCAGAGCGATCCGCAGAGCCGTGCAGTTCACGGAGAGCCGGCCCGCTGTGCCCCCGCTGACCCTGGACACCTCGACCGGTGACGGCGCTCCCGGCGCGCCGCATTCGTCCACGCCGTTGCCCCAGAGCCGGACGTACACCTCGCGCAGCGGCCGATCGGAGGAGTTGCGCAGCGACACGCGCTGCCGACCCGTCCAGCGAGAGCCGTCGGCGTTGCCGCGCAGCGACACGTCGTAGCGCAGCCGATCGGGTGTCCCGGCGGGCGTTGTGGTGGCCGTGGCCTCGGCCCCGGATGCCGTGACGGCATCGGCCCCGGTGGCGCCCTGCGCGGCGAGCAACGCGAGCAGGACAATCAGCAGACGGCCAGCGGCCCTTGACGACCACGCGGGTAACGACGGCATGGGAGCGGATCATGCCACGGCGAGTGAGGCATTGGCCCTCGCCTACGGGAAGTGGCGAGCTCCGCTCCGCTCTCGGCGGCGTACGAGGGGGGTGGTGAAGACTGTTGGCATGGAGTTCTTCTGCTACCACCGTGACCGGCCCGACTCTCTGGAACTGCGCGACCAACTGCTGGAGGAGCATTGGTCGTACATGGACCTCTTCGCGGCGCAGATGATCGCCCGGGGGCCGACGTTCGCCGCCGACGGTGACACGCCGTCCGGCAGCGTACACATCGTGGACCTGCCCGATGCCGCCACCGCCCGCGCGTTCGCCTTCGACGAGCCCAACTATCAGGCCGGTGTGTACCGGGACGTGCTGCTGCGCCGTTGGCAGAACCTGCTCGGGCGTACCATGTGGGACTTCCCCGGCGGCGCCACCGAGGGCTGCCGCTATCTGGTCCTCGGCCTCGGCTCGGGACAGGCCGCCGACCAGGATCTGCCGCCCGAGCGGGAGGAGTTGATCGCCTACGGCTCCCTGCTGTCCGACGACGGCACCGCGTGGCTGGGGACGGCGGCCCTGGTGCGGGCACCGGACCCGGCGACGGCACGTGCCGTACTGACGCCGAAGCGGTACGCCGATGTCGAGGTCCACGACTGGCAGTTCGGCGGGCGGTCGTAGCGACAGGACGCTGCTGCGCCCCGGCCCACCTCACGCGAGTGGCGGCGCCCAGGCTGCACCTTGCTGAGGTTCTCAGACGGGATACGCGTGAGTCTGTGCCGCCTTCACCGTCGCCCAGACCTCCGCGCCCGGGTGCAGATCGAGTTCGGCGGCGGCGACCGTGGTGAGGTCCGCGGCCAGGGGGAGTTCGCCGGTGAGATCGGCGCGGATCTGGTCGCCGTGCGTCTCCAGGCCGGCCACCTGGCACTGCCAGAGGTTACGTGCGCTGGAGCCGGTCGGGCGGTCGCGGTGGAGCGTGACCGCACTGGGCGGGAACGCCACGAAGACGGGGCCGGACAGGTCCTCCGTCGTGGTGACGGACGGCCCGGCGGCGAGTCGCACGGTGTGACCCTCGGCCTCGCCCCGGTAGAGGTTCAGGCCGACCAACTGGGCGATGTAGTCCGTACGGGGGTGGCGGGCGATGTGGGACGGGGCGCCCTCCTGGACGACTTGGCCGTGCTCGACGACGACCAGACGGTCGGCCAGGACCATGGCGTCGAGCGGATCGTGCGTGACGAGCACGGCGACCGCTTCGAACTCGGCCAGATGATGCCGGAGTTGGGCGCGGACCTCCAGGCGGGTACGGGCGTCCAGCGCCGCCAGCGGCTCATCGAGCAGCAGCAGCCGGGGGCTCGTGGCGAGCGCGCGGGCGAGGGCGACACGCTGGGCCTGGCCGCCGGACAGCTTGCGCGGCTTGGCGCCCTCGTGAGCCGTCAGCCCCAGACGGCCGAGCCACTCGGCGGCCTGCGCCCGCGCCTCAGCCTTGGAGACGCCCTGGCAGCGCGGCCCGAACGCCACGTTGTCGAGCGCGGTGAGGTGGGGGAAGAGCAGGTAGTCCTGGAAAACGACGCCGACCGGCCGGGACTCGGGCGGCGTACGGTCCAACTCCGCACCGTCCAGCCGCAGATGGCCGGCGCTGAGCGGGGTCAGGCCGGCGAGGGCACGCAGGGCGGTGGTCTTGCCCGCACCGTTCGGGCCCAGCAGCGCGACCACCTCGCCGGGAGCGACGGTCAGCGTTACGTCGAGGCGGAAGGCACCACGGTCCACGACGAGGCGGGCGTCGAGCCCGTCCGGAACGGCGTCGGCGTGGACGTCGTAGGTCTCGGTCATCCGGCAGTCATCTCACGGTCGGGCAGGGCCGGCCTGGGGCGGTCGGGCGATCCTGCGGTGGTTCAAGCCTGGTCGTCGCGTTGTGGTGGGTGGGAGCGGGCGTGTGACGGTCATGCCCTCCCGGTCCCGCACCCCCGCTCATCCCGCTGTCATCCATCGGTCCCGCAATCCCGCCAGCACCGCGATCGACACAGCCAGCAGCACCAGGCTGAGCGCGATGGCCGCCTCGGGGTCGCTCTGCAACGCCAGGTACACGGCCAGGGGCATGGTCTGGGTGCGGCCGGGGAAGTTGCCGGCGAAGGTGATCGTCGCGCCGAACTCGCCGAGCGCGCGGGCCCAGGCCAGGACCGCGCCCGCCGCGATGCCGGGGGCGATGAGGGGCAGGGTGACCCGGCGGAACGCGGTGAAGCGGGAGGCGCCCAGGGTGGTGGCGGCCTCCTCGTAGCGGGGATCGGCGGCACGCAGGGTGCCCTCGACGCTGATGACGAGGAACGGCATCGCCACGAACGCCTCCGCGACCACGACTCCCGCCGTGGTGAACGGGAGCGTGATCCCGAACCAGGAGTCCAGCCACTGCCCGACGATGCCGTTGCGGCCGAGCGCCATCAGCAGCGCCACACCGCCGACGACCGGCGGCAGGACGAGAGGGAGGGTGACGAGGGCCCGTACGAGGCCCCGGCCGGGGAACTCGACGCGGGCCAGCAGCCAGGCCAGGGGCACGCCGAGGACCAGGCTCACGGCGGTGGCCAAGGTTGCGCAGACCAGGGACAGCTGGAGCGCCTGCCACACCTCGGCGCTGGTCAGCTGCTCGGGCAGACTCCGCCACGGGGTCCGTACGAGCAGGGCGATCAGCGGCACGACGAGGAACGCCACACCGATCAGGGCGGGGAACAGGAGGGGAAGTGGCACGCCCGTACGGATGCGGCGGCGCCGCGGCCCACCCCGGAGGGAGTCGGTCGCGGCGCCGGCCTTGTCGCTCGGGATCACGGCTTGAGGAACCCGGCCGCGGTCAGGACCTGCTGGCCCTCGGCGGACTGCACCAGCGCGATGAACGCCTTGGCGGCCTCGGCGTTCTGCGCGTCCTTCAGCAGCGTGATCGGGTAGTCGTTGATGGCGTCGGCGGACTCGGGGAACTCCACGCCCTCCACCTTGTCACCCGCCGCGTGCACATCCGTCTTGTAGACGACGGCCGCGTCGGCCTCCTTCAGCTCGACCTTCGTCAGGGCGGCCTTGACGTCCTGCTCGTAGGAGACGGGCGTGAGCTTCAGGTCGCTCGCCTCCAGCGCCTTCTGCGCGGCGGCACCGCACGGCACCTCCTTGTCGCAGAGCACGATCTTCAGGCCCGACTTGGTGAGGTCCTTGAGGGAGGAGATGTTGTCGGGGTTGCCCGGCAGGGTGGCGATCTCCAGCTCGTTGCGGACGAAGGTCGAGGGCGTGCCGGAGGCGTCCCCCGCATCCGTGACGATCTTCATCGTCTTGGGGCTGGCCGAGGCGAACACGTCGGCCGGAGCGCCGCCCGTGATGCTCGCGGCGAGCGAGTCGCTGCCGCCGAAGCTGAAGGTGACCTTCGTACCCGGGTGCTCCTTCTCGAACTCCTTGCCCAGCGTCGTGAAACTCTCCTTCAGCGAGGCCGCCGCGAAGACGGTCACCTCGCCGGACAGCTTGCCCGACGAGGAAGCGGACGCGGAGGAGTCCGACTTCGACGAGGAGGAGTCGTCGGACGACGAGCAGGCGCTCAGCGCCAGCAGCGCGGCGGCGCCTGCGCCGGCCACCTGCAGGGTCCGGTGGTTCCGGCGCGCGGTACGGGTCATCACGGGTCCACTCCCTCTGGTCCTGACGGACGCACAATCACTGGCGGTCCCGACGGACCACGCCGCCATTCGGCCGCATCCGTCGATGATAATGCCGCAGATGCAAGGAGGAAGTCTCCTGTCGCATCGCATGAGCTGGGAGGGGCGCCTCTGGAGGTTGCATGTGCGTTTGTACGAGACGGCGCTCCCGTCACTCTCACCCGCGATCCGCCCCGTAGCCATGACCGCCGGCGAGCACTGTCCGTGGCGACAACTAAGCTCCCGCCCATGAGTGAGGCAGACAGAGGTCCCGGTAGACGAGTCGTCGACGGGCGCTTCGAGTTGGAGGCCCGCCTTGGTGGCGGCGGGATGGGGACGGTCTGGCGGGCCAGGGATCTGGTGCTGCACCGGCTGGTGGCGGTCAAGGAGGTCCGGCCGCCCGACCGGGACCTCGCCGAATACGATCCCGACAGCGCGCGGATGCTGCGCGAACGCGTGCTGCGCGAGGCCAGGGCCCTGGCCCGGATCGACCATCCGAACGTCGTCACCATCCACCACATCGTCGACGGTGGCGACGGCACCTACCCGTGGATCGTCATGGAGCTGGTCAGCGGCGGCTCGCTGGCCGACCGGCTGGCCCAGGGCCCGATGCCGCCGGCCGAGGCGGCGCGCATCGGCCGGGGAGTGCTCGCCGCGCTGACCGCCGCGCACGACGCCGGCATCCAGCACCGGGACGTGAAACCCGCCAACGTCCTGCTGCGGCCCGACGGTCGTCCCGTACTCACCGACTTCGGCATCGCCGCGATCCGTGAGTCGACGAATCTCACCGCCACCGGCTCCATCATCGGCACGGCCGACTTCATGGCGCCGGAGCGCATCTCGGGGCACGAGGGCGGCTCCTCCTCCGACCTGTGGTCGCTGGCGATGATGCTGTACAACGCCGTGGAGGGGCACCACCCGCTGCGCAGGGCCAACACCCTGGCCACCCTCGCCGCGGTCCTCCACGACGACGTGCCGCCGCCGGTGCGTGCCGGCGCGTTGCGGGACGTACTGATGAGCGTGCTCGTACGGGACCCGTCGGCGCGGCCGTCCGCCGCCGTGCTGGACCTCAAGCTGGCGGAGGCCGAGTCCGCTCCGGGCGGGCCGGACGGCCCGGCGGCGCGGGACGAGGCCACGTCGTATCCGCTGAACCCGCCGCCCGGTCCCACGTACATGTCCGCCCCGGGCTCCGCCCCTACAGCCCCCTCATACCCCGGCGGGACTACTTCGTCGCCGACCACGTCCTTCCCGTCGGGCGGCCCCGCCTCGACGCCCACGCCTGCCGGATTCGGGCCGCCACCGGTCCACCCATGGCCGGGGCAGACCCCTCCCCAGCCGCTGACGGTGCCCGCGCAAGCAGCCCCCGGACGCCGCCCGGGCCGGACCGCCCTGCTGGCCGTCACCGGGACCTCGCTCGCCGGCGCGCTGGCTCTGCTGTGGTGGCTGCTGCCCGTCGGAGGCGAGTCGGGTGACGCGGACGCGCGCGGCAACACGCCCGCCACATCGACCCCGAAGCCGACCGTCTCACCGACCGACGCGGACACCGGCGCCGATCCGGCGGCCCGGCAGTCGGAGCAGCCGACGACCGGCACCCTGCTCACCCCGGACGGCATCCGCGAAGCCATCAAGGCGTTCAAGGACGAGACCGGCCGGGACAGGTTCGGCGACTTCACCGTGTACCCGGAGTACGCGTCCGCCGAGCTGATGGTCGACGGCAGCGACACGAAGTACGACTCCTACACCTACCGCCCGGGGCAGGGTGTGGAGAAGGGCATCATCTCCGGCACCCTCTCCGGCGGCGACCAGCCCGTCAGCCTCGACGACTTCAACTGGGACCGGGTTCCCGCGCTCCTCGAAGAGGCCGAGAAGAAACTCAACGTCGACAAGCCGGAATCCCGTTACCTGCTGGTGCGACAGCCCAGCGACGTTTTCGACACCCCGGCCGGCATCGCCGTATATCTCACCGACGCGTACCAGGCCGGCTACCTGGAGGCCGACACCAAGGGCAAGGTGACCCGGGTGATGCCGGCCGAGGACTGACACCCGCGTCCAGGGCGCGTGGAGTTGTTCAGGACCGTCGCGCCAGGGGCTTCTCGGCGCCCACCTCGTCCCAGTGGACCGTGCGGTCGCACCACCGCTGCAGCAGCGTGCGGTCGTGCCCGATGGCCAGTACGCCCGCGCCGGTGGTCCGGCGGTAGTCCTCGACCACCGTCACCAAGGCGGCGGTCGTGGACGCGTCGAGCATGGCCGTCATCTCGTCGCACACCAGCCAGCGCGGGCGGAGCACGAGGGCGCGGGCGAGGCAGGCGCGCTGGAGCTGGCCGTCGCTGGCCTCGTGGGGGCGCCGGGAGAGCAGGTCGGGGGTGAGGCCGACGGCTCCGGCCAGTTCGGCGACCCGGTCGGCCGAGCCCTCCCGCCGGCCGGTGGCGAGCAGGGGCTCGGCGATCAGCTGGGCCAGGCGCAACCGGGGGTCGGCGGAGAGGCGGGGCTGCTGGAAGACGACGCCGAAAGCGGTGCGCTGTTCGCGCGGGGCGGCATGGCGCCAGCGGCGTACCGGGGTGCCGTCCAGGAGCACGGTTCCGGTTTCCGGGCGGTGCAGGAGCGCGGCGACGCGGGCGAGGGTGGACTTGCCGCAGCCGCTGGGGCCGAGCAGGCCGACGGCTTCGCCGGGTTCGACCGTCAGGGAGGCGTCCCGTACGACGGGTGCGCGTCTGTCGTATCCGGCGGTGATGGCGCGCAGTTCAAGCACGGGCGTCCTCCGGGACGTACGGATGGTGGCAGGCCACGGCCTCGGTCACCGGGGGCAGACCGGCGCAGGCGTCCGTGGCACGGTCGCAGCGCGGCGCGAAGGCGCAGCCGGCGGGGAGGTCGCCGAGCTCCGGGGGCATGCCGGGGATGGGCGCGAAGGCACGGTCGGGGAGGGCGTCGAGGAGGCCGCGGCTGTAGGGGTGGCGGGGGCCGGGGCTGCCGAAGAAGGCGGCTGCGGCGGCGAGTTCGACGATGCGGCCCGCGTACATGACCGCGACCCGGTCGGCGATGCGCTCGGCAGCCGCCAGGTCGTGGGTGATCATCAGCAGGCCCCGGTCGCCGTCGTCGATGTGGCGTCGCAGTTCGTCGACCGTGTGCTCCACCAGGTCGCGGTCGAGCCCGGTGGTGGGTTCGTCGGCGAGCAGGAGGGGCGCGTCGCCGACCAGCGCGAGGGCGGTTGCGGCGCGTTGGGCGAGCCCGCCGGACAATTCGTGCGGGTGGCGGTCGAGGTGGTCCACGGGGAAGGCGGTGCGCTCGGCGGCCGCCTCGGCAGCGGCCCGTACGCTCCTCCGGCCGCGCACGCCCGTCAACGCCGTGACCGTCTCCTCCAGTTGGGAGCGGATGGTGCGCACCGGGGTGAGGTGTGCCGCCGGGCTCTGCGGGACCAGGCCGATACGGCGGCCCCGTACCGTGCGGGCGAGGGTCTGCTCGTCGGCGGCGAGCAGGTCGAGGTTGCCGAGCCGGGCCTCGCCGGCGGTCTGGGCGTTGGCCGGCAGCAGGCCGAGGAGGGCGGAGGCGAGGACGGACTTGCCGCAGCCGCTCTCACCGATCAGGGCGAGGCATTCGCCGGCCGCCACGTCGAAGCGGGCGTCGGTGACGGCCGCGACACGACGTCCGCCGGGCATGAGGAAGCGCACGGACAGCCCACGCACCGACAGCACGGGAGGTCGCTCGGTCACAGCATCAGCTCCGATCGGCGGCGCGGGTTGATCCGCTCCCGCCAGGCCCCGGACAGTCCGGCGATGGCGAGCGTGGGGACGATGATGAACAGGCCCGGGAACAGGGTCGGCCACCACTGTCCGGCGAGCAGCGAGCCCCGAGCCCCCTGGATGAGGTTCCCGAGGCTGGCCAGGTGTGTGGGCAGGCCGAGTCCCAGGAAGGACAGCGCCGACTCGTGCCACATGGCGTGCGGCACCATCAGTACGGCGGCCAGCGCGGCCTGGGGCAGCACGGCGGGCAGCAGGTGCCGTACCGCGACCCGCCACCGCGAGGCGCCGCCGGAGACGGCGGCGTCGATGTACGGGCGTGAACGCAGGGACAGGACCTCGGCGCGCACGATCCGGGCGGTGGACAGCCAGTGGGTGAGCGCGACCGAGACGATCACCGGCCAGACGCCCGGCCGGAACATCGCGACGATGAAGATGCCCAGCAGCAGATGGGGCACGGAGGAGACCGTGTCGACCACCCGCATCAGCGCGCGGTCGGCCCAGCCGCCCACCGCCCCGGCCGTGGCGCCGACGGCCGTGCCGATGACGGTCGCGGTGAGCGCGGCGGCCACGCCGACCAGCAGGGAGACCCTGAGGCCGTAGACGCAGCGCAGCAGCAGGTCCCGGCCGACGTCGTCGGTGCCGAAGGGATGGGCCCAGGACGGCGGTTGCAGTTTGGCGGCCAGGTCGACGGCCTGCTGGTCGAGCTGCACCAGCGGCGGCACGAGCAGAACGGCGAGGAAGGTCACGGCGACCAGCGCGGCCGAGGTGCGGATCCGCAGCGTGCGGGTCGAGCGGCGCTCGGTGCCGGGGGAGCGCCATGCGGGCCCTGACCGCACGTCGGTCTCAACTGGGGTCATGGGAGTCACATTTCACTGAGCTTCACCCTCGGGTCGAACAGTCCGTAGAGGAGGTCGGCGAGCAGGTTGCCGACGAGGACGGCGGCGGCAGCCAGCGTCGTGAGGGCCGCGAGCAGGGGGAAGTCGACGGCGGTGGCCGCCTCGACGGTGGCCGCGGCGATGCCCGGCCAGCTGAAGACGGTCTCCACGAGCAGGGCGCCCGTGATCAGTTCGGGGACGCGGGAGCCGATCAGCGTGAGGACCGGCAGGAGACCGGAGCGCAGCGCGTGGCCGAGCAGGACGGTGCTCTCGCTCAGACCCCTGGCCCGGGCGCCCCGTACGGGGTCCTCCGCAAGGGCGTCGCCGACTCCCTGCCGTACGTAAAGGGTGAACCAGGGGAGTTGGGAGACGGCGAGCACCCCGGCGGGCAGGAGCAGATGGCTCGCCACCTGCCCCGGGGTGACCTGTTCGCTGGCGGTGTCCGTGAGGCCGCCGGCCGGGAGGACGTCCAACTGGAGGGCGAACAGCCAGACGGCGAGCAGGGCGATCCAGAAGACCGGCGCCGCTTCCAAGGTGTACGCGAGCGAGCTGACGGCACGGTCCGGCATCGAGCCCGGACGCCGGGCGGCCAGCACTCCGAGCAGCGTGCCGATCAGCACGGCGGCGACGAACGCGACCGTGCACAACAGCGTCGACCACACCAGGCGCTCACCGATCACCTGCGCCACGGGCTGCCGCAGCACGCTGGAGTGCCCCAGGTCGCCGCCGAGGGCGGAGGTCAGCCAGTGCCACCAGCGGGCGGTGAAGGGCTGGTCCACACCGAGGTTGTCCCGCAGCCGGTCCAGGGTCTCCTGGTCGGCACCGAGGGCGGCCGTGCCGGCGTACGCCTTGACGGGGTCGAAGGGGGATGCGGCGGCGATGGCGAACACGCCGAACGTGACGACCATCAGGACGGGGACGGCGAACAGGGTCCGCCGTCCCGCCAGGCGTGCCATCGCTCCCCAGGGCAGGGACCTGATGCTCACTTCTTCGGCTGCCAGTCCTCGATGTTCCACCAGGGGCCGCTGGCGAAGCCGTGCTCGTGCGGTTCGAGCTGCGTGGTCAGCCCGTCCCAGCGGTCGGCGAGCACATAGAGGTGGTCGATGTGGGTGAGGAACGTGTAGCCCGGGTCCTTCACGAGCTCGCGCTGCACCGCCTCGTACGCGGCCTCGCGCTCGGCCGGGGCCTGGGTGCGGCGGCCGGTGTCGAGGGCCTTGTCCACGGCCGGACTGTCGTAGCGGGCCATGTTGTTGAAGCCGTCTCCGGCGAGGGAGGAGTGCAGCAGGGTGTAGAGGCCGAAGTCGGGGTCGCCGGTGCTGCCGAAGCCCGCGAGGACCGCGGTGTCCTTCATCCGCGGTTCGATGACCTCCCAGGTGGCGCTCTCCACCGTCACCTTGATGCCGGCCTTCTTGACGTCGGAGGCGTAGGCGAGGGCGTGGTCCTGGCGGACCTTGTCGCCGGACGGGTAGAGCAGTGTGAACGCGGCCTGCCGCCCGCCCTTGGCGCGGATGCCGTCCTTGCCTGCCTTCCAGCCCGCCGCGTCCAGAATCCGCTCGGCCTTGTCCAGGTCCTGCTTGCGCTCGATGCCCTTGGCGAACGCGGGATCGTCGACGGGGAGCGGCCCGTACGCCGGTGTGCCCGCACCGTCGAGGATCTTGTCGACCATGGCCTCGCGGTCCACGGCGGCATCCAGCGCCTGCCGGATCGCGCGGTCGCCGGTGACCTTGCCTGCGGTCGGCAGGGTGACGGCGCGGAAGTCGTAGGACCGCGCCTCGTACGACTTCGTGCCGTCGTCGTTCTTGAAGGTGGCGGCGAGGTTGGGCGGCAGGACCGCGCCGTCCAGGTCACCGGAGCGCAGTCGGGTCGCGCGCACGTTGTCGTCGGCGATGACCGCCATGGTGAACGTCTTCACCTTCGGCGCGCCGCCCCAGTAGTCCGGATTGGCCTTGAAGGTGAGCTTCTCGCCCTTGCGCCAGGCGGACAGGACGTACGGGCCGGTGCCGACGGGCTCGGTGTTGAAGGAGCCGGTGTTGGGGTCCTGCTCGCCCGCGACGTGCTCGGGGACGATGGGCAGGACCGTGCGCCCGGCGAACGGCGCGTAGGGGTACTTCAGCGTGAAGACGACCTTGTCGTCACCGCCGGCCCGCACGTCCTTGACGGCGTCCAGTTCGCTGCGTGCCGTGTTGTTGGTCTTCTCGTCCAGGATCGTCCGGTACGTGTAGACCACGTCGTCGGCCGTCAGCGGCTCGCCGTCGCTGAACTTCACGCCGTCGCGGAGGGTGTACGTGTAGGTGAGGCCGTCCGCCCCGATCTCGGGCAGCGCCTTCGCGAGGGCGGGTCTGAGCTTCAGGTCGGCATCGCGGGCGAGCAGACCGTCGAAGAGCTTCGAGTTGCCGTCCTTGCCGTAGCCGAGCAGCGGGCTGAGGGTGTCCGGCTCGGAGGCAACCCCGATCACAACGGAGTCGGCGGCTTTGCCGTCGCTGCCGCCGCTGCTGGGTGCGGAGCAGGCGGCGACCCCGGCCACCATCGCCGCCGCCGTCACGGCAGCACTACGTATTCGACGGGTCGTCATGAGCGTCACACCCTTGTTGCTTGCCAATAGTTGTTGCGCATTAAGTGCGATAGAAAGCTTTACCCAGGCCCGGCCTGCGTCAGTCCGCTGCGGATCGGCGGGCCCGACGGGCGAGGAGTCCTGAGCGCGGGAGCATCTCGCGGGTGTGCAGGCGGAGTTGCGGGGTGGTCATAACGGCAGGGAGGCGGCCTGGGTGCGGCAGCGGTCCGGCGTTCCCATGCGACCCTGCCCTCCTCTGCATCTGTCTCGTTATTGCGATGAGTATGCAATAAGGGCCGGGGTGCTGTGTACCCGGGGTCCGCGTGCACGGCGGACGGCATGCCTGAGGGCTCCCGCAAGGAGTCGTTTCCCCTGAGGACGCCTTGGATGAAGGGCGTGTTTCCCGCAGGGGCGAGGCCGTGACGGCCCACGGCCTCAAGGGGCGCCGGTTCGTGTCAACCCGCCTTGTGCACCGCGGCGTCCAGGAGCGGGCCGAGTTCCCGCGCCACGGTCGTCAGCGCCCGGACGTCCCGCTCCGCCCGGGCCATGAGGATCGCCCCCTCCAGCGCGCTGATCATGAGCGTGGCGAGCGCACCGGCCCGCTCCTGCGGCACACCCAGGTCGGTCAGAGCCCCGGCCACCGGCCCGGTCCAGGTGCCGAATGCGGCGGCCACCGCCTCCCGCGTCGACTCGGTGGACTCGGCCCAGTCCACCGTGGCGGCCGCGACCGGGCAGCCGCCCGCGAAGCCGGCGGCCTCGTACTCGTCGGTCCACTGGCGGACCATCTCCGCGAACAGCCCGCTGGGCGTCGGCTCGTCCAGCGCGGCAAGGAACCGGGCGACACGGTTGCCCGCGTACCGGCCCGCCCAGCCGACCGCCTCGTTGACCAACTGCTCCTTGCCGCCGGGGAAGTAGTGCTGCAGCGAGCCGCGCGGCGCCCCGGCATGTGCGGCGACCTCACGCATCCCCGTGGCGGCGACCCCGTCGCGCCGGATGAGCTGGGCAGCGCTGAAGACCATCCGCTCGCGCGGGCCTCGTTCGGACACCGCCATCCCGACCTCCAGCGACCGTTCCCCAAATGATCCGGAGTCCATTCTATGACCGCGGTCATAGTGTCGGGTTACTATGACCACCGTCATAGAGGATCGGCGGTGCATCGTGTACGTGGGATTCATCGGTCTCGGGGTCATGGGACAGCCCATGGCGCTCAACCTGGCTCGCGCCGAAACGCCCCTCGTCGTGTGGAACCGCAGCCGCGACCGCAGCGAACCTCTGCGCGCCGCAGGCGCCCACATCGCGGACACACCCTCCGAGGTCTTCGCACGGGCGGAGACGGTCATCCTCATGCTGGCCGACGAGGCCGCCGTGGACACGGTCCTCGGGCGTGGCACCCCGGACTTCGCCGCGCACATCGCCGGACGTACCGTCGTCCACATGGGCACGACCGCGCCGGAGTACTCGGCCGCCCTCCAGGACGCCGTCCGGGCCGCGGGCGGGCGCTACGTCGAGGCGCCGGTCTCCGGCTCCCGCGTCCCCGCCGAACAGGGCGACCTGGTGGCGATGCTGGCGGGCGACGACGACACCGTCGCGGCCGTACGCCCCCTCCTCGCCCCCATGTGCCGCGAGACGTTCGACTGCGGCGGCGTACCGGGCGCCCTGCTGATGAAGTTCTCGGTCAACCTGTTCCTGATCACCCTCGTCACCGGCCTGACCGAGGCGTTCCACTTCGCCGACCGGCACGGGCTCGACCAACGCCTGCTCCGCGACGTCCTGGACGCGGGACCGATGGCCAGCGCCGTCTCCCGGGTGAAGGGGCCCAAGCTGCTGGCCCGGGACTTCGCGGTCCAGGCCGGGGCCGCGGACGTCCTCAAGAACAACCGGCTGATCGCCGAGGCCGCCCGCAAGGCCGCCGTGGCGTCGCCCCTCCTCGACGTCTGCCACGCCCTGTACGGCGAGACCGTCGTCCAGGGCCACGGCGGCGAGGACATGGTGGCCGTACTGCATGCGCTGGAGGCCCGCACGGACGGCTCCGCTCTTGCCGGCTCCCCGGACAACAGCGCTGATCATCGCCCCACCGTCGACAACACCACGCCATGAACGGCGACTTGGCACCGCACCCCGCCCGCCGCACGGCCCGATTTCACCCGGAGGCATGGCTATGAGCTGGACGATTGAGCGGCGGGGCCGGGTGGCCGTGGTGACGATGACGACGAATCCGGTGAATGCGCAGGGCCGTGCCTTCTTCGCCGATCTTCATGAGGCGTTCGACCGCCTCGAGCGAGATCATGATCAGTGCCCTGTCGTTCTGACGGGCGCGGGCGGCCGGTTCTCCGCCGGCCTGGACCTGGGCGAGCACTTTCCGCTGTTCGCGGGGGACCGGAAGGCCGTGGCCTCGTGGTTCGAGGACTACCGGGCGACGAACATGCGGCTGTTCACCTACCCGCGTCCGACGGTGGCGGCGGTGAACGGGCATGCGTTCGCAGGGGGTTTGATCACTGCGGCGGTGTGCGACTACCGGGTATCGGTGGCGGAGGGAGCCAAGTTCGGGCTGAACGAGGTGCCCATCGGGATCCCGATGCCATCGGTGTACGTGCGGATGCTCGCGTACGCGTGGGGTGAACCGGTGGCGGCCCGCACCTGTCTGCTCGGCGAGATCTTCAGCCCGGCGCAGGCACATGCGTTGGGGATGGTGCACGAACTGGCCGATACCGACGAGGTGGTGGAGCGGGCGGTGGAGGTCGCCGGGTCGACGCCGCAGGACTGCGTCGAGCAGTACGCGTTCACCAAGCGGGCCTGCCAGGCCGCCGCGCTGCGGGACATCGCGGAGCTGGCCGATCCGCTCGACAAGGAGTTGCCTGCCGGAATGAGCGACGGGGCGCGGCATGCGCACCGGCGGTACTGGCAGCAGCTCAAGGGCAGCCCGGCACCGTGGTGACGGGCCGCAGGGAGGACTCGATGGACCGCGGCACAGAACGTCTCCCGGCCTGGGTGACATGGCAGCGCAGGCCGTTCCCCGACGCCAACCTGCTCCTGCTGCACGGCCGTCGACCGGCCCTCGTCGACAGCGGCTTCGTCGGCCACGCCGAGGAGACGGCCGCATGGGTGCACGCCCGGGAGAGCAGCCTCGCCATGGTCGTGAACACCCACTGGCACTCCGACCATGTCGGCGCGAACGCGCTGCTGCAGTCGGGCGGCGCGGCCATCGCGGCCGGCGCCCCGGACGCGAGAGCCATTGCCCGCCGCGACCCCGGGTGCTGTCTGGCGGAGTACCTCGACCAGCCGGTCGCTCCCTACACCGTCGACATGCCGCTCCAGGACGGCCAGGTGCTCCGCCTGGGCGATGCCGACTGGCAGGTCGTGTCCACGCCCGGGCACACGCCGGGCCACCTGGCCCTGTGGCAGCCGGAGGAACGGCTGCTGGCCGTCGGTGACGCGCTGTCCGACTACGACGTCGGCTGGGTCAACCTCGCCCTCGACGGACCCGACGCCGCTGCCCTCGCCCTCAACTCCCTGCGCCGACTTGCGGACCTGAACCCGAAGGTGCTGCTGCCCGCCCACGGACCGATCCCCATCGACTCCGGCGCCGCCTTCGCCACCGCGCTGCGCCGCGCACAGCGCCTCGTCGACGATCCGGCGGGAGCGGTCTGGTACGGCGCCCGGAGAATCTTCGCCTTCGCCCTGATGATCCGAGGCGGAGTGCCCTCCGCCGAGGTCGAGTCCTACCTGCTCGCACGGGCATGGCTGACCGACGCGGCACGACAACTGGACCGGAAGCGCGAGGACTTCGCCACCGAGCTGGTCGACACGATGCTCCGCAGCGGTGCCGTCGTCCTGCGCGCCGGGAGGCTCCACGCGGCGGCCGAGCACACCCCTGTCACCGCTCGGTCCCTGCGCGCGGTGCCGTTCCCGCGGGCTTGGCCGGCTCAGGGCACCGTCAACGAACTGTGACCGTTTAAGGTCATCCGATGACGAGTAGCAGCGTGTCGCGGGCCCAGGTCCTCGACGGCACCCCGCCGACGACAACTCCCCACGACTGGCAGGCCCGTCTGCGCCGGTTCGGATACGTCGGCCGCCCTCGGACCGACACCCGCGAACGTCTCGTTCCGCCCTTCCCCGAGCCCTCAACCCGCATCCCGTACCGCACGCGCCTCAGCCCGGCACGCGCGCACGCCCTCGCGAAGGTGATCGAATGGCTGGGGCCGGTACTCGTCGCCGCCCTGGCCGCGGCGATCCGCCTCTGGCACCTCGGGCGTCCACGGGACGTCGTCTTCGACGAGACCTACTACGCCAAGGACGCCTGGTCCCTGCTGCAGTTCGGCTACGAGGGCACCTGGCCGGACCGCAAGATCGCCGACCCGCAGATCCTCGCGGACCCCCAGATCATCCCGCTCTCCGACACCGGCGCCTTCGTCGCCCATCCGCCGATGGGGAAGTGGGTGATAGCCGTCGGGGAGTGGATGTTCGGCCTGAACCCCTTCGGCTGGCGCTTCATGACGGCGGTCCTGGGCGCGCTGTCGGTGCTGATGCTGTGCCGAATAGGCCGCCGCCTGTTCCGTTCGACGGCACTGGGCTGCCTGGCCGGAGCGCTGCTGGCCGTGGACGGTCTGCACTACGTGATGAGCCGAACGGCGCTGCTGGACCTGGTCGTCATGTTCTTCGTACTGGCCGCCTTCGGAAGCCTGCTGATCGACCGGGACCACGCCCGGGCCCGACTCGCGGCCGCCCTGCCGGTCGGCGAGGACGGCCACGCGCGCCCGGACCGGCACACCGGCGACCACGCCGGGACGGGAGTACGGCCCTGGCGGCTCGCGGCCGGCGTCTTCCTGGGACTCGCGGCCGCGACCAAATGGAACGGCCTGTACTTCCTCGCCTTCTTCATGGTCCTGACCCTGCTGTGGGACGTCGGCTCCCGCCGCGTGGCAGGGGCGTGGCACCCGTACCGGGCGGTCCTGCGCAAGGACCTCGGATGGTCGGTGCTGTCCGTCGTCCCCGTCGCCGTGGTGACCTATGTGGCCACATGGACCGGCTGGTTCCGCTCCGACCACGGCTACGCCCGCCACTGGGCCGACGGCCGTGGCGGCCCCTGGTCGTGGATCCCGGCGCCGCTGCGCAGCCTGTGGCACTACGAGTACGGGGTGTACCAGTTCAACGTGGGGCTGCACAGCTTCCACAAGTACGAGTCCAACCCCTGGAGTTGGCTGATCCTCGGCCGCCCGGTGCTCTTCGACTACGAGTCCCCGAAACCCGGAACGGACGGCTGCCGCACGTCGGTCGACTGCTCACAGACGATCCTCGCCCTGGGCACGCCACTGCTGTGGTGGACGGCGTGCCTCGCCCTCGGCTATCTGCTCTACCGATGGGCCCTGCGCCGCGACTGGCGTGCCGGCGCTGTCCTGTGTGCGGTGGGCGCCGGTTACCTGCCCTGGTTCCTCTACCAGGACCGCACGATCTTCTCCTTCTACGCGGTCGTCTTCGTGCCGTACCTGTGTCTGGCCGTGGCGATGCTGCTCGGCGCGCTGCTGGGTCCGCCGGGGGCCGGCGAGGTGCGCCGTACGGGCGGTGCGGTCGCGGCGGGCGCTCTGGTCCTGCTCATCGCCTGGAACTTCATCTACTTCTTTCCGCTCTACAGCGGGCAGACGATCCCGTACGCCGACTGGCACGCCAGGATGTGGCTCGACACCTGGATATGAGTCCGGCGGGGGTCCGGCCCGGCTACCGGGTATCCGCGGGGCGTGCCTCGTGCCTCCCGCGTCCCTCGCAGAGCGCCGTCTGTACAGCCGCCTTGATGTCGTCGCTCTGTGCGTCCGGACCACCCGGGCCGAGGTTCACCATGACCGTCGCCTGCCTGCCGTCGACCGTGGCACCGCCGGCCGTCTCGTACCCGGGGATGTCGCCGGTGTGCCCCCAGTAGCGGCCGCCACAGGGCAGCGGCCTGCTCTCCAGTCCGAGTCCGTACGCCCGGCCGTCCGAGTTGCCCGTCGGGCGGGTCCTCGTCATCTCCCGCAGCTGGCCCGGGCCCAGCAGCCTGCCGCGCAGGAGAGCGGCCAGGAACCGGTTGACGTCGCCGCCACTGGAGATCATCTCGCCGGCCGGGCCCCCGACCGTGGGGTTGATCGCGGTGATGTCCCGGAGCGGCGCGTCCTCGCCGGGCCGCACGTACCCGCGCGGATGCGGTCCGGGGATCTCCGAGGAGTCACCCGGCACATACGTCTCACGCAGACCCAGCGGCGTGATGATGCGCCGGCGGATCTCCTCGCCGTGCGTATGGCCGGTCACCCGCTCGATGATCATGCCGGCGACGAAGTAGCCCGTGTTGGAGTAGCGCCAGCCGGTGCTCGGTTCGAAGGTCGGGGGGTGGGCGAGTGCGATGTCCACGAGGTCACGCATCTCGCGGTGGGCCAGCGGGTCCTCGAGGATTTCCTGCGGGCTCAGATGGTCCAGGATGTCGGGGATGCCGCTGGTGTGCTGCAGCAGCTGACGGACAGTCACCTTCCGTCCGTCGTTGCCGTGTCCGCGGACCACGCCGGGCAGATAGCGCTCCACGGGCGCGTCCAGCGCGACGCGACGCTCTCCCACCAGCTGGAGCATGACCGTGGCCACGAACATCTTGGTCATGCTGCCGATCCGGAACCTGCTGTCACGGTGTACCGGCGCGTGCGTCCTCACGTCTGCGACACCGCTGGTCAGTACTGTGCGGCCGGTCCGGTTCCGCACCTCGACGAGCGCTCCGGGACCGCCGTCGACCGTGGTCAGGCGGTGCAGGACGGCGCGCAGCCGAGCGTGGTCGGTGGCGTGGGCGGACTTGGCGGCGGCGATCGTGGTGCCGGTGCTCTGCCATGGCCCGTCGTCACCCGTCGGCGGGTACGCCGCGACACCGACCGCCACGGCCAGGGTGAGCAAGCCGCCGATCGCACGCTTCCGGTTGGCCATGTGTGCTTCCCCCTGACTGTGAGCGCTGTCGTGGCAGGGAGTGCCGTGTGCTCCGCCTCCCTGTGCCCGTTTCGTGTCCCACGATGGCTGCCCGGGGGCGGGAGGCGCGATGGGGGGATCAACCGGATCGGTGGTGGGGTTAACCCCCTGCTGCCGGGCTCGACGTCGAGGATCTGCCGGGGAGCGGAACGCGCGCCCCCTCCCCGGCACCTCGCTCCCGCTGTCAGGACCCGGAGAGCTCCTCACGGACCGTGCGGGCCGCGGTGACCAGGTTCTCCAGGGAGGCGCGGGTCTCGGGCCAGCCGCGGGTCTTCAGGCCGCAGTCCGGGTTGACCCAGAGCCGTTCGGCGGGGATGGCCTTGAGGCCGGTGCGCAGCAGGGACGCGGCCTCCTCGGCGCTGGGGACGCGCGGGGAGTGGATGTCGTACACGCCGGGGCCGGCCTCGCGCGGGTAGCCGTGGGCGGCGAGTTCCCGGGCGACCTGCATGTGCGAGCGGGCGGCCTCCAGGCTGATGACGTCGGCGTCGAGGTCGTCGATGGCCTGGACGATGTCACCGAATTCGGCGTAGCACATGTGGGTGTGGATCTGCGTGTCCGGACGCACTCCGCTCGTGCTGAGCCGGAACGCCTCCGTCGCCCAGGCCAGGTAGGCCGGGTGGTCGGCGGAGCGCAACGGCAGGGTCTCGCGCAGCGCGGGTTCGTCGACCTGGATGACCGAAGTCCCGGCCGCCTCCAGGTCGCCCACCTCGTCGCGCAGGGCCAGGGCGACCTGCCGGGCCGTATCTCCCAGTGGCTGGTCGTCGCGGACGAAGGACCAGGCGAGCATGGTGACCGGGCCGGTGAGCATGCCCTTGACCGGGCGGTCGGTGAGGGACTGGGCGTACTGGGTCCAGCGCACCGTCATCGGCTCGGGGCGGGAGATGTCGCCGGCCAGGATCGGCGGACGGACGTAACGGGTGCCGTAGGACTGGACCCAGCCGTGCTGCGTGGCGAGGTAGCCGGTGAGCTGCTCGGCGAAGTACTGGACCATGTCGTTGCGTTCGGCCTCGCCGTGCACCAGGACGTCGATCCCGGTCTTCTCCTGGAAGGAGATGACCTCCTGGACCTCGGCCTTGATGCGCTCCTCGTACCCAGCGGCGTCGATGCGCCCACCGCGCAGGTCGGCGCGTGCGGTGCGCAGTTCGCCGGTCTGCGGGAAGGAGCCGATGGTGGTGGTCGGCAGCAGGGGAAGGCCGAGGTGGGCGCGCTGAGCGGCGGCACGTTCGGAGTACGGCCGGGAGCGGCGGGCGTCGGCCTCGGTGACGGCGGCGGCGCTGGCGCGGACGGCCGGGTCACGGGTGATCGGCGAGCCGGCGCGGGACGCCAGGTCGGCCCGGTTGGCGGCGAGTTCGGCCGCGATGGTGTGGGTGCCCTGGGCAAGGCCCTTGGCGAGGGCGACGATCTCGGCGGTCTTCTGCTTCGCGAAGGCCAGCCAACGCAGGACCTGTGGCTCGATGTCCCGCTCCAGGCCCGTGTCCAGGGGCACATGGAGGAGGGAGCAGGAGGCGGCCACGTCGACCCGGTCCGCCAGCCCGAGCAGGGTGCCGAGGGTGGACAGGGACTTCTCCAGGTCGTTGACCCAGATGTTGCGGCCGTTGACCACGCCGGCGACCAGCCGCTTGCCGGGCAGCCCGCCCACGGCGGCGAGTGCGTCGAGGTTGGCGGCGGCGGACTCGGTGAAGTCCAGGGCCAGCCCGTCGACCGGGGCCTTGGCCAGCACGGGCAGGGCGTCGCCGAGCCGGTCGAAGTACGAGGCAACCAGCAGCTTCGGACGGTCGGGGAGGGCACCGAGATCACGGTAGGCGCGCTCGGCGACATTCAGCTCGGCCGGGGTGCGGTCCTGGACGAGTGCGGGTTCATCGAACTGTACCCACTCGGCGCCGGCCGCGCGCAGGTCGGCGAGGACCTCGGCGTACACCGGCAGCAGGCGGTCCAGGAGGGTGAGGGGCTCGAAGTCCGCGGGCACACCGGGGGCGGGCTTGGCCAGCAGCAGGTAGGTGACCGGGCCGACCAGGACGGGGCGGGCGGTCAGGCCCAGCGCCAGGGCCTCCGTCAGCTCGGCGACCTGCTTGGCCGAGTCGGCCGTGAAGACGGTGTCCGGGCCCAACTCCGGCACCAGGTAGTGGTAGTTCGTGTCGAACCACTTCGTCATCTCCAGCGGCGCCACGTCCTGTGTGCCGCGCGCCATGGCGAAGTAACCGTCGAGGGTGTCGGCCGTGACGGCGTCCCGGTGGCGCTCGGGGATCGCGCCGACCATGACGGTGGTGTCCAGGACGTGGTCGTAGTACGAGAAGTCGCCTGTCGGGACCTCGTGGATGCCGGTCTCGGCGAGCTGTTGCCAGTTGGCGGCGCGCAGTTCGGCGGCGGTGGAGCGGAGAGCGTCGGCGGTGACGCGGCCGTTCCAGTAGCCCTCGATCGCCTTCTTCAGTTCCCGGTTCGCGCCCTGGCGGGGGTAGCCGTACACGGTGGCCCGTGCTGCCGCGGCTGCGGACTTGCTGGTCACGGAGATCTCCTTCGCGAGATGAATCCCTGAGATCCCGGCGACGGGACGAGAGCGCGAAGGGGTGACGAACCGGACGGAACCGACCCCGCGCGGCAAAACCGCGGTCGTCCGCCTGGTATGTACGCCGACCCGCCCTCGAGGTCACCGAGATCTCCATGCGCGGAATGGTCCGCGCACGGGCAGTTGGCAGGTCTTCGGACTCGCGGGCACGTCCTCCTGACCGGAGGACACCTACTGGCCGTCGCTTCCCAGGCCCTTTCGTCGGGCCAAGTGCTCATGACGGCGGTCGTTCCCACTCACCGCTGCGGGGCAGTCCCGGATTCCCACCGGGTTCCCTCTTGCGACGCATCCCACCTGGCGGGCGGGGCGAACCAGCTGCACCGGCCAGCCTACGGGGTGGCATCTCGGAGGGAAGGAAGGCGTCCGTCATTCGGATGGTGAAATGGGACACCCGAGTGCCGGGAGTGCCTGGCGCGCCCGGGGCGCGCAACGCCACGGGGCGGGAAGCGCGCCGCATACGCGCTTCCCGCCCTTCCCCTGTGTCCACCGCGCGGGAACCCTCATTCCCGGCGGCGACGCGGGCCCCTCAGCCCGCGTCGTACCAGGCCCTCAGTCCTGGTCGTAGATATGGAACCCGCGGCCGGTCTTCCGGCCGAGCAGCCCCGCCTCCACCATCCGCTGGAGCAACGGGGGAGGGGCGTAAAGGGGTTCCCTGAACTCGTCGTAGAGCGACTCGGCGATCGAGGCGACGGTGTCGAGGCCGATCAGGTCCGCGAGCCTGAGCGGGCCCATGGGGTGGGCGCAGCCCAGCTCCATGCCGGTGTCGATGTCGGCGGCGGTGGCGAAGCCGGACTCCGCCATCCGGACCGCGGACAGCAGGTACGGGACGAGCAGGGCGTTGACGACGAAACCTGCCCGGTCCTGGGAGCGGATCACGGTCTTTCCGAGCGTGCGGGTCGCGAAGTCCTCGACCGCGGTGGTCGTCGCCTGCGACGTGTGCAGTGAGGTCACGATCTCGACCAGCGGCAGCACCGGCACCGGGTTGAAGAAGTGCAGGCCCACCACCCGGTCCGCCCGGCCGGTCGCCATGCCGAGCCGCATGACGGGGAGTGAGGAGGTGTTGGTCGCCAGTACCGCCTCGGGGTCTTCGACGATTTTGTCCAGGGCGGCGAAGACCTCGGTCTTGGCCGCCGGGTTCTCGATGACGGCCTCGACGACGAGTTGCCGGTCGGCGAGATCGTCCAGGCTGCCGCTGAAGTCCATGCGGGCGAGCGTGTCCCGCGCCGCGGCCTCCTCCAGCTTGCCGCGGCGCACGGCGCGGTCGAGTGACGCCGCCACGCGGTCCCGCGCGGCGCGGGCCGCGACCGCGTCCACTTCGCAGATCACCGTGTCGAGTCCGGCCCGTGCGCACACCTCGGCGATCCCGGCCCCCATCTGCCCGCCGCCGACCACCCCGATGCGCTGGATGCTCCCGCTCACGCCCCGGCCTCCGTCCGCTGCACGAGGTGCCGCGTGTATGCGTCCGGGGTGAAGAACAGCGGCAACTCGCCCGCCAGCGCGGTACGTTCGAACAGGGCACGGATCTCGTCGACGGGCGCCCACGGGTACTCGGCGCCGAGCGCGACGACCTCGTCGTCGAGCAGCCGCAGCACCGTCTCTCGGTCGATCACCCGGTGCCGGAGCCACTGCCAGACCTGCACACGGGCGATCTCGGCAGTGGCCGCGTCCTCCATCAGGCCGTCCAGCGCGACGGCGCCCTGGCCGCGCAGCCAGGCGGCGAAGTAGCGCACCGCCACAGCGACGTTGGTGCGCACGCCCTCCGCAGTCGGCGGCCCGCTGATCCTTCGCACCGACAGCAGGTCGGCCGCGCTCACCTCGACGTCGTCGCGGGTACGGTCGATCTGGTGGGGCCGTTCGCCGAGGACACCGCCGAAGACCTCGTGGCAGACGGGGACGAGCCCGGGGTGGGCCACCCAGGAGCCGTCGAAGCCGTCCTCGGCCTCCCGCTCCTTGTCGAGCCGGACCTTGGCGAGCGCGGCCTCGTTCGCGGCCGGGTCCTTGCCGGGCACCTGGGCGGCCATGCCGCCGATGGCATGGGCACCGCGCTTGTGGCAGGTACGGACGAGGAGTTCGGTGTACGCCCGCATGAAGGGGGCGGTCATCGTCACCTTCGCCCGGTCGGGGAGGAGGAAGTCGGTGCGGTGACCGAACGTCTTGATGAGGCTGAACAGGTAGTCCCAGCGGCCCGCGTTGAGACCCGCGCTGTGCTCCCGCAGCTCGTGGAGGATCTCCTCCATCTCGAAGGCTGCGGTGATCGTCTCGATGAGGACCGTGGCGCGGATCGTGCCGCGGGGGATGCCGAGCAGTTCCTGGGCGAGGACGAAGACGTCGTTCCACAGACGCGCCTCGTACCGGTTCTCCAGCTTCGGCAAGTAGAAGTACGGGCCGTACCCGGCGTCGATCTGCCGCTGGGCGCAGTGGAAGAAGTAGAGGCCGAAGTCGACCAGCGCGGCGGGCACGGGCCGCCCGTCGAACTCCAGGTGCTCCTCGTCGAGATGCCAGCCGCGTGGGCGCACCACGATGGTGGCGAGCTTGTCCGGGTCCGCCAGTCGGTACTCCTTGCCCTCGGGCGTGGTGAAGTCGATCCGGCGCTCGACGGCGTCGAGAAGGGTGAGCTGCCCGCCGACGACGTTGTCCCAGAGCGGGGCCGTGGCGTCCTCGAAGTCCGCCATCCAGACCTCGGCGCCGGAGTTGAGTGCGTTGACGGCCATCCGGCGGTCCGGGGGGCCGGTGATCTCGACGCGCCGGTCGGTCAGGCCGGGGGCGGGAGGCGCGACCCGCCAGGTGGGGTCGGCACGGACGGCGGAGGTGACCATCGGGAAGTCGAGTGGTGAGCCGGACGCCAGTCTCAGCACCTGCCTGCGGCGCTCCTTCATGAGGTCCAGGCGGCGCTTGCCGAAGGCGTCGGCCAGCCGGCCCACGAAGTCCAGTGCGGCGGGTGTGAGGATCTCCTCGTGCCGGTGGCCCGCACCGACGAGGACGCGGACGTGACGGGTCAGTGCGGTCGTGGACATCGGGATCTCCTGAGGGGTGGGAGCGGAGGGGCGGTGCCGGGGACGGTCGGCCGTCCCCTCCGCTCGGTCATGGGGAGCCGTGGGTGAGGTTCCCGGCCGGGTGGCCTAGTGGAACTGCTCTTCCTCCGTGGACCCGGTCAGCGCGGTCGTGGACGACGTGGGATTGACGGCCGTCGACACCAGGTCGAAGTACCCGGTACCGACCTCGCGCTGGTGCTTGACGGCGGTGAAGCCGTGGGGCTGCGCGGCGAACTCCTTCTCCTGCAGGTCGACGTAGGCGGTCATGCCGTGCTCGGCGTAGCCGCGGGCGAGGTCGAACATGCCGTGGTTGAGGGAGTGGAAGCCGGCCAGCGTGATGAACTGGAACTTGTAGCCCATCGCGCCCAGTTCACGCTGGAACTTGGCGATCTGGTCGTCGTCCAGCGCGGCCTTCCAGTTGAAGGAGGGCGAGCAGTTGTACGCCAGCATCTGGTCCGGGTACCGGGCTTGGATGGCCTCGGCGAACTCGCGGGCCTGCGCCAGGTCCGGGGTGCCCGTCTCGACCCAGATCAGATCGGCGTACGGCGCGTAGGCGAGGCCGCGGGCGATGACCGGCGCCATGCCGTTGCGCACCCGGTAGAAGCCCTCCGCCGTCCGCTCGCCGGTGACGAACTCGGCGTCGCGCTCGTCGACGTCGCTGGTCAGGAGGTTGGCGGCGAGGGCGTCGGTGCGGGCGACGACGACCGTCGGCACATCGGCGATGTCGGCGGCCAGACGGGCCGCGTTGAGGGTGCGGATGTGCTGCGAGGTCGGGACGAGGACCTTGCCGCCGAGGTGGCCGCACTTCTTCTCGGAGGCGAGCTGGTCCTCGTAGTGGATGCCGGCCGCACCCGCCGCGATCATCGCCTTGGTCAGCTCGAAGGCGTTGAGCGGACCACCGAAGCCGGCCTCGGCGTCGGCCACGATCGGCGCCAGCCAGTCCGTCGCGTCGCCCGCGCCCTCCGCGGTGGCGATCTGGTCGGCGCGCAGCAGCGCGTTGTTGATCCGACGCACCACCTGCGGCACCGAGTTGACCGGGTACAGGCTCTGGTCGGGGTAGGTGTGCCCGGCCTGGTTGGCGTCGGCGGCGACCTGCCAGCCGGACAGGTAGATCGCCTGGAGCCCGGCCTTGACCTGCTGCACCGCCTGGCCGCCGGTCAGCGCGCCCAGGGCGTGGATGTAGTCCCGCTCATGCAGCTGGCGCCACAGCCGCTCGGCCCCGCGCCGGGCCAGGGTCTGCTCCTCACGGACACTCCCGGACAGCCGGACGACGTCCTCGGCGCTGTAGGTGCGCTCAATGCCCTGCCACCTCGGGTCGGTGGCCCAGCGCCGTGCGAGCTCCTCGGCCGCCTGCGTCCTCGCCTCTGCCATGACTGTCACCGTCTCCTCGGTCTGTTGCGTCTGCCAATTGTGTGCGGCTCGCCGCGCGATTGGCACTGCGTGTCTCTCTCAAGGGGTGCGGCCCGCCGCCACCCGAAGGGGCGAAGGTGAGCAATGCTGCCGGTACGGGCTGCCGTACAGCCGGGATCTCCGACGTCAGGGCATGAATCGCGCCCCGGTTCCGGGCGGAGCCTGCCGGGTCCGGCGGGCCGCACTCACACTCTGGCACTGGCACTGAGTGCCATCAACTGTGGAAGCCTGCCAAGCTTTGCGAATCTTCTCGCCGCTGTTTGCCAATCTTGCGAAGGGTGCGGGAGCCGCCCGTTCGCGTACGCTGACCGGGTCTCAGCTCGTCCCTGACACGGAGGAACGCACGCGGTGAGCAAGACCTATGCGGGCGCGCGGCTGCGCAGGCTCCGCGAGGAGCGCCGGATGAGCCAGGCCGAGCTGGCGCGCGTCCTCGCCATCTCACCCAGCTATCTGAACCAGATGGAGCACGACTCCCGCCCGCTCACCGTCCCCGTCCTGCTCCGGCTGACCGAGACCTTCGGACTCGACCCGAACTTCTTCTCCGAGCGCGACACGACCCGCCTGATGGCCGACCTGCGCGAGGCGCTCACCGGCGAGATCGCCGAGTCCCGCGTCTCCCCGTCCGACCTCGCGGAACTCGCTTCCCGCATGCCCGCGGTCGCGCGGGTCCTGCTCGACCTGGGCCGCCGCAACCAGCTCCTTGCCGAGCGGCTCGCGGGAGCGGCCGACGGCCGGGACACCGCAGTCGAGACACCGCGCTCACCCCACGAGGAGATCCGGGACTTCTTCTACCGCCGCCAGAACTACCTGCACGACACCGACCTCGCGGCCGAACGCCTCGCCGAGGAGATCGGCATCCGGCCCGGCGAGGTCGTCGGCGCGCTCACCGCGAGACTGGCCGACGCGCACGATGTCCGCCCGGCCGCAGGGACCGGCGACCGTCTGCACCACTTCGACGCGGCGACCCGCACCCTCCACCTGTCCAACCGCCTGCGCCCCGGCCAGCGAGCGTTCCGCATGGCCACCCAACTGGCGCTCCTCGAATACGGCGACGAACTCGACCGGCAGGCCGCCGAGGACTTCCCGCCCGGCTCACCCGCCCACGCCCTGGCCCGCATCGGCATCGCCAACTACTTCGCGGCCGCGCTGATCCTGCCGTACAGGGCCTTCCACGCGGCGGCCGAGGAGTTCCGCTACGACATCGAGCGCCTCACCGACCGCTACGGTCTCGGCTACGAGACCGTCTGCCACCGCCTGAGCACCCTTCAGCGCCCCCGGCTGCGCGGCGTGCCCTTCTCTTTCGTCCGTGTCGACCGCGCCGGGAACATGTCCAAACGCCAGTCGGCCACCGGCTTCCACTTCTCGCGGGCGGGCGGCACCTGCCCCCTGTGGAACGTCTACGAGGCGTTCGCCGCACCCGGTCGCATCCATGTCCAGATCGCCGAAATGCCGGACGGGCAGCGCTACTTGTGGACGGCCCGCGCGGTCACCCGGCACCGCGGCGGCTGGGGCGAGCCCGGCAGGACGTACGCCATCGGGCTGGGCTGCGAGATCCGCCACGCCCATCGGCTCGTCTACTCAGACGGCCTCGACCTCACCAACGCCTCCGCCGCGACCCCGATCGGCATGGGCTGCCGCGTCTGTGAACGCCTCGACTGTCCTCAGCGGGCGGCTCCTCCGTTGGGCCGGGCACTCGCCGTCGACGAGCACAGCAGCACGTTCGTGCCGTATCCGGTCGAGGTCGACAGCGACGGGCGGGCGTGACCGGGCCCGGACCTTGCTGTTCAGCCGGCAGTAGGAGCCGTGCCGGGCGGTGCGGCCGACCTCCGCGATGCCGGGGACGACGCCCGCGGCAGCGGCTGGGCGGCCAGGGACCGGGCGGGGTGACGAGGGCTCAGGAAGACGACGATGCCCTTGCCGTCGGGGGAGGGGTGGGTGGCCTGGGTCCAGCCCTGGCGGCGGTAGAAGGTCATGGCTCGCCCCGACTGGACGGAGGTGAGCAGCCAGGAACGGCCTTCGGGAGCGTCTGCGGTGACCGCTTCCAGCAGGTCGGCGGCGAGGCCGGTGCCCTTGGCGGCGGCGCGTACGGCGAGTTCGTCTATCTCGCGCGCGCCGCAGAGCCAGTCGCCGGTGCGGTCGCGACCGAGCCCGGCGGCCGCCTGGGGGTAGCAGCGGTCGGTGGGGAAGGGGGAGAGAGTGGTCCAGGCGGTGGCGAAACCGATGACCTCCTCACCGTCGAAGGCGAGCGCGGCCGTGAAACCCGGACGCCGTACGTTCAGGGGTAGTCGCGCCGCGAACTCGGCGGCCTTCTCCTCGTCCTCGTCCCAGGGCGGGGCGCGGAAGGCGTCGGCGTACACGGACCGCAGGGCGGTGGTGTGGGGGAGCAGCGCCCCGTCCTTGAAGACGCGGATGTCCATCAGGCCGCCACCGCCACGGCCGCCACAGGGTGCAGCGCCGCGTACTCCAGCGGTGCGGACGGATCGATCGACACGTCCAGCGGCGCCGGTTCGGCGTCGGCACGCACCAGGAGGTCGCCGACGGCGGCGATCATCGCGCCGTTGTCCGTGCACAACCGCAGGGGAGGTACGCGCAGTTCGACGCCCGCGGCGCGGCAGCGCTCCTCGGCCAGGGAGCGGACCCGGGAGTTCGCGGCAACCCCGCCGACCACGACCAGCGTGCCCACCCCATGCTCGACGCAGGCCGCCACCGCCTTGCGGGTCAGTACGTCGGCGATGGCTTCCTGCAGCGACGCCGCGCCGTCGGCCACGGGCAGCTCACGGCCCGCATGCCCCTCCGCCCACCGCGCGGCCGCCGTCTTCAGCCCGGAGAAGGAGAAGTCGTACGGCTCGTCGCGCGGGCCGGTCAGGGGGCGCGGGAAGGGGACAGCGCGCGGATCCCCCACGCGCGCTGCCCGGTCGATGGCCGGGCCGCCCGGATAGGGCAGCCCGAAGACCCGCGCGACCTTGTCGAAGCACTCCCCGGCCGCGTCGTCGAGGGTGTCGCCGAGAGGGACGATCGGATCGCGGGCCAGGTCGCGGACGAGGAGCAGCGAAGTGTGGCCGCCGGAGACGATCAGCACCATGCAGGGATCGGGCAACGGCCCGTGTTCCAGGGTGTCGGCGGCGACATGGCCGGCGAGGTGGTGCACGCCGTACAGGGGGACGCCGAGCGCGTACGCGATGCCCTTCGCACCGGCAAGCCCCACCTGGAGCGCGCCCGACAGACCCGGTCCGGTGGTGACGGCGACCGCGCCGATGTCGGAGAGCCGCAACCCGGCCCCGCCCAGGGCCTGTTGGATCACCGGTCGGACCGCATGCACGTGGGCGCGGGCGGCGATCTCGGGTACGACACCGCCGTACCGGGCGTGTTCGTCCATGCTCGACGCGAGGGCGTGGCCGAGCAGCCGGCCGTCCCGGACGAGCCCCGCGCCGGTCTCGTCGCACGACGACTCGATGCCCAGCACGATCGGGGATGCCTTGCGTCCCATGCCGACCCACCTCTTTCTGCATCACCAAAGCTATTGCAAGTATTGTGCAATAAGGGCTGACTGAATCCTGACGTGGGCTTTGCCGCCCCTGCGTTGTTCTTGCAACTGCTCGGCAGAAGCCTGGGCTACGCGGCTGAGAACAGCCATCGGACCAGCAGTGAGGCCCCCACTCCATGACTTCCTCGTGGCACCGCATCCGCACGTCCATGACCCGCAAGGAGTGGGCGAGCCTCGGCGGAATGGCCGCGTTCATCCTGGCGCTGCACGTCATCGGCTGGTTCACCCTCGTGGTCATCGTCGCCCCCGAGCACTACAGCCTCGGCAGCAAGACCTTCGGCATCGGCATCGGCGTCACCGCCTACACCCTCGGCATGCGCCACGCCTTCGACGCCGACCACATCGCCGCCATCGACAACACCACCCGCAAGCTGATGAGTGAGGGGCAGCGCCCGCTGTCGGTCGGCTTCTGGTTCTCCCTCGGTCATTCCTCGATCGTCTTCGCCCTCGCCTTCCTGCTCTCCCTGGGCGTCAAGGCGTTGGCCGACCCGGTGCAGGACGACGACTCCGCACTGCACAGCGTGACCGGCTGGATCGGCACGACGGTCTCGGGGACGTTCCTCTACCTCATCGCGGTCATCAACATCGTGATCACGGCCGGCATCTGGAAGGTCTTCCGGCAGATGCGCACCGGCCACTTCGACGAGGCCGCCCTCGAAGAGCAGCTCAACAACCGGGGCTTCATGAACCGCCTCCTCGGCCGCCTGATGAAGTCGATCACCAAGCCCTGGCAGATGTACCCCCTGGGCGTCCTCTTCGGCCTCGGCTTCGACACCGCGACCGAGATCGCGCTCCTCGTCCTGGCCGGCTCGGGCGCGGCATCGGGGCTGCCCTGGTACGCGATCCTGTGCCTGCCGCTCCTGTTCGCGGCCGGCATGTCGCTGCTCGACACCATCGACGGCTCGTTCATGAACTTCGCCTACGGCTGGGCGTTCTCCAAGCCGGTCCGCAAGGTCTACTACAACCTCACCGTCACGGGCCTGTCGGTCGCCGTCGCCCTCATCATCGGCACCGTCGAACTGCTGGGCCTGATCGCCGAGAAGGCGGACCTGCACGGGCCGTTCTGGGACTGGGTCTCCGGCCTCGACCTGAACATCATCGGCTACGTCATCGTCGGCCTCTTCTTCGCCACCTGGGCGTTGGCCCTGCTGGTCTGGAAGGTCGGCCGCATCGAGGAGAAGTGGACGGCGGGCCTGGCCCGGCCTGGCGTGGAGGGCTCGGCGAGCAGTGGTGCCGCGCTGCGACACGGCGCAGGTCCTAGGTCCAATGCCTGATCGAAAAGCTGCTGCTCTTGCTGTTAATGTGCAGCTGCATACTATTCGCAATAACGTCGGAGGACGTTGGACATGGCGACTTACACGCTCCCGGAGCTTCCGTACGACTACGCGTCGCTCGCCCCGGTCATCAGCCCCGAGATCATCGAGCTGCACCACGACAAGCACCACGCGGCGTACGTGAAGGGCGCGAACGACACGCTGGAGCAGCTCGCCGAGGCGCGGGACAAGGAGTCGTGGGGCTCGATCAACGGCCTGGAGAAGAATCTGGCCTTCCATCTCTCCGGCCACATCCTGCACTCGATCTACTGGCACAACATGACGGGCGAGGGCGGCGGCGAGCCGCTGGAGAAGGACGGCGTGGGCGAACTCGCGGACGCCATCGCCGAGTCCTTCGGCTCCTTCGCGAACTTCAAGACCCAGCTGTCCAAGGCATCGGCCACGACCCAGGGTTCCGGTTGGGGCGTGCTCGCCTACGAGCCGCTCAGTGGCCTCCTCATCGTCGAGCAGGTCTACGACCACCAGGGCAACGTCGGCCAGGGCTCGACGCCGATCCTGGTGTTCGACGCCTGGGAGCACGCCTTCTACCTCCAGTACCGGAACCAGAAGGTCGACTTCATCGAGGCCATGTGGCAGGTCGTCAACTGGCAGGACGTTGCCAAGCGTTACGCCGCCGCCAAGGAGCGGGGCAACAGCCTGCTTCTGGCGCCGTGACGCCGTAACACGCCGCGGATGTCCTGCTCGTGATCGTCTTCTCAACCTTCACCGGCAGGCGGCACGGCGAAGGGCTCCCACAAGGAAGTGCCTTGTGGGAGCCCTTTCGCGCTCTCGTGCCGCGCCGCCCTACTGCGCACCCGAGCTCTGGGGCCTCGGTCCCTCCGACGCGACGGTCTCCCCCGGGATCACCCGGGGTGCCCCGGGAGCGTCCTCGTCCTTCATCGCCCTGGCCTCGGACTTCAGGATGCGCGCCGACTTGCCCGCCGAACGGGCGAGTTCGGGAAGCTTCTTCGCGCACAGGACGGCGATGACGACGAGGAGGATGATCGCGAATTCGCTCAGTCCGAACATGTGGGGTCCCGTCCTTCTGGTGGGCTGGGTGAGGTGTTGGCGCAGGTGGAGCAGCGGGGATCAGCGTCCCACGGCCGAGCAGGGGCCCGCTGTCAGACGTCGACACCGAAGTCGGCGGCGATCCCGGCGAGCCCGGAGGCGTACCCCTGTCCGACGGCTCGGAACTTCCAGTCGGCGCCGTGGCGGTACAACTCGCCGAAGACCATGGCCGTCTCGGTCGAGGCGTCCTCGGACAGGTCGTAGCGGGCGATCTCGGCGCCGCCGGCCTGGTTGACGACGCGGATGAAGGCGTTGCGGACCTGGCCGAAGCTCTGGCCGCGGTTCTCGGCGTCGTGGATGGAGACCGGGAACACGATCCGGTCGACGTCGGTGGGCACGGCCGCCAGATCGACCTTGACGGACTCGTCGTCGCCCTCGCCCTCACCGGTGAGGTTGTCACCGGTGTGCTCCACGGAACCGTCCGGGCTGCTGAGGTTGTTGTAGAAGACGAAGTGCCGGTCGGACAGGACCTTGCCGGAGGTGTTGAGCAGCAGGGCGGAGGCGTCGAGGTCGTAGTCGGTGCCGGTGGTCGTGCGCACGTCCCAGCCCAGTCCGACCAGGACGGCGGTCAGGCCCGGTGCCTCCTTGCTGAGCGAGACGTTGCCGCCCTTGGACAGGGAAACTCCCACTGATGCTCTCCCCTTCGCATGAGGTGGTTGTGCTGATTGCGGTCCTCTGAAATCTACATCACTGTAGAAGAAATGGCAGGCCGCCTTCTGCTTTCCTTACGATGTACCGCTCGATGTATCGCACATGACGCGCAGGTCAGCGGAAGGGAGACAGGGCATGGCGGATGACCGGCAGCGTTCCCGGCGCCGGGGACAGGGCGAGCTGGAGGCGCTGGTCCTGTCGGCGCTGCGGGAGGCGGACGGTCCGGCGACGGCCGGCTGGGTGCAGGAACGGCTCGGCGACGACCTCGCCTATACGACGGTGATCACGATCCTGACCCGACTGCTGGCCAAGGGCGCGGTGACCCGGGAGCGTGCGGGCCGCTCCTTCGCGTGGACGTCGGCTTCGGACCAGGCGGGCCTCGCGGCGCACAGGATGCGCAGGGTGCTGGATGCCGAGAGCGACCGCGGGGCCGTGCTCGCCAGCTTCGTCACAAGCCTGGGGCCGGACGACGAGCGGCTCCTGCGTGAACTGCTGGGGCAGTCGGGGAGCGAACCGGGCGGGACCCGGAGTGAAGGGGACCACTGACACCTCATGGGGGTCTTCGTCTTTCTCCCGCTCGTCCTGCCGCTCACGGCATGGCCGATCGCACGCCTCGCCGAGCAGCACCTGCATCCCCGCACCGCGACCCGGCTGCTCACCGCTGTCGCCGCCGTGATGACGGTGTGCAGCACGGTCTGTCTGGGCCTGACGATGGTGGTCGGCACCGCCCAACTGCCCGGCAATCCGCTGCCCGACGGCTGGTCGGACCCGGAGGTGCGGGCGGCCGTGCCGTACGACGAGATCGTCGGCAAGGCGGCCATCCCGGCGCTGTGCGCGGTGGTCGTGGTCTGCGGACGGACGCTGTGGTGGCACGGCCGGGTGCGCCGTCACGCCCACCGGGCGCTCGCCGGGCTGCCGGGCACGGGTGTGGTCGTACTCCCCGACGAGGTTCCGTATGCGTACGCGTTGCCGGGTGGCCGGCGCGACCGGGTGGTGGTGACCACGGGAGTGCTGGACCGCCTCGAACCCGCCGAACGCCGGGCGCTCTTCGCTCACGAACGGGCCCATCTGGCCGCGCGGCACCACCGTTTCCTGCTCGCCGTCCAACTGGCCGCGCGGGCCAACCCTTTCCTGCGCCCGCTGCGCACAGTGGTGGCGTACACCACGGAACGCTGGGCGGACGAAGAGGCCGCCCGGGCGATCGGCAGCCGCCGGACGGTGGCGAGCGCGATCGGCAAGGCGGCGCTGGTGTCCCGGGGCACTCCGGTCGCGACGCTGGCGGGCTTCGCGGCGGCGGGGCCGGTGCCGCGCCGGGTGGCCGCACTGCTCGCGCCCGCCCCGCAGGGCCGTCGTTGGCCGTCGCTGTTCACCTCGGTGGGCCTGGCGGCGTGGTGCGCGGCCGCGGGGACGGCCGTCTCGGCGATGTCGTCCGCGAACTCGGCGGTGACGATGGTCCTCATTCTGCGCGCGGCGACGCCTCTGTGAACGGCGGGTTCCCGAGCGGGCGTTGGGCTTGGCGGTAGGCCGAGCGTCGAGGGCTCCGGCACGGGAATTTTGGCGGTTCCTGCGATCCAGGCAACGGATGTTGCGAAGATCGTCGTCTGTTCGGGGTGAGGGGTTCGGGCTTCGGCCATTCATCTATCGAGGGGGGCGCAGGTGACGGGGACGGGGAAACGCCGACGCATGCCGGGCGGCGAGGGGAAGACCCGGTTGACGCGGCGGGGGAGGATCCTGGCGTGGGGGGTGGGGGTGACGTCGGCCGTCGTCCTCGGAGTCGCCGGGGTGGGCGCCTGGGTCTACCAGGACCTCAACGACAACATCAAGTCCGCCGACGTCGATGACAAGATCGGCGGCGACCGGCCCGAGAACCTCAGCCCGGGGTCGAAGAACATCCTGGTCGTCGGCTCCGACAGCCGCGACGGCGCCAACGCCGAGTACGGCAAGGACCTGACCACCATGCAGTCGGACACGCTGATGGTGCTGCACGTCCCCGCGAACCGGAAATGGGCCACGGTGGTGTCGTTCCCCCGTGACTCCTGGGTGGAGGTACCGGCCTGCGACACGGGCGACGGCAGCAGCTCCGAGCCGCACCACTACAAGATCAACGAGGCGTTCGCGCTCGGTGGTACCAGCGGCGAGGTCGCCGGTGCGGCCGCCTGCTCCATCAAGACGGTCGAGGCCAACACGGGCCTGCGCATAGACCACTTCATGTCCGTCGACTTCCAGGGCTTCAAGGGCATGGTCGACGCCCTGGACGGCATCGAGGTCTGCCCCGAGCAGGCCATCCACTCCAAGAAGGCCCGACTGGACATGGAGCCCGGCTGCCAGACGGTCGGGGGCGAGAAGGCGCTCGGCTATGTGCGCGTCCGCTACGGCGTCGGCGACGGCTCCGACATCGGACGCATCGGGCGCCAGCAGGAGTTCATGGATGCCCTCGCCGAGAAGGCGCAGGCCAAACTGACCAGCCCGAAGGCGCTCTACGGCTTCCTGCAGTCGGCCACCAAGTCCCTCACCACGGACCCCGATCTCGCCGGCATCAAGCCGTTGTACGGCCTCGCGTCGGAGCTCAAGGGAATCCCGAGCGACCGTCTGACCTTCCTCACGGTCCCCAACTACCCGCGCGAGGCGGACGTGGCCTCCGACAAGGCCAACGTGGTCTGGCAGTTCCCGCAGGCCACCGAGCTGTTCGCCGCCCTGGCCAGGGACAAGGAGGTCGACAAGAAGCGCCTGGAGGCGGACGCGAAGAACCCCGTGTACGCCTCCTCCGTGCGCGTCCAGGTTCTCAACGGCACGGGGGTCTCGGGGCTGGCCGGCACCGTCGCCCAGAAGCTGCGCGAGGCCGGCATCACGGTCGCGGGCACGGGCAACGCCCCCCAGAACAGCGGCACCACGAAGGTCACCTACCCGGCGGGCCTGGAGAAGCAGGCCCAGGCACTCGCCGCCCGGCTGCCAGGGGTCCGGGCCACGCCGGACTCGGCCGCGGGGGCGGGTGCGGTCACCCTGGTCGTCGGCAAGGACCTCGACCTCGACGACATCCGCTGACCCGCAGCGCCGGGGCGGAAGCGAGCCCATGGGGCGGACACCGCCCACCCCGGCGACAGCCGGCGGCCGGATTCGTCCGCCCTATGAGGGCGAGGGGAGAACGCTCAGAGGTCGAACTCGTGCGGCGGCAGGTCGAGCGCGTAGCACGCCTCCCGCACCACGGCCTGCTCATCCTTGTCGAAGTCGCCGTCGGCGCCGCCGATGACGATGCCGATCTGGACGACGGCGCGCGCCTCGGCGGGCTTCTTCTTCGCCTTGGCGATCTCCTGCATGACACTCACCTTGCCGAAGTCGAAGTCGGTGGTGAGCCGGTTCAGGTTCTCCTCGAAGCGCCGGCGCAGTTCCTCGGCGGGGAAGTTCTGCAACACCTCGTTGGTGGCGATCAGTTGGGCCACCCGCTGCCGCTCGGAGGGGTCGACGGTGCCGTCGGCGGCGGCGACGAGCGCACACATCGCCATGCTCGCGTCGCGGAAGGCGCCACTCTTGAGGTCGTTCTTCTTCGCCACCAACTGGGTCTGCATCGTCGATGCGGACTCCTTGATGCGGTCCCACAGGGCCATGAGAACTCCAAACGGGGTACGGGGCTGCTGTGCGGTCGCCGAAGCGGGCGGCCGCAGCTTCTACAGTAATGTAGAAGTCGGCAGTTCCCTGCAGGGACCGGAGCGGCGGCCGTCGTGGGTGGCTCATACGTGTGCGTCAGCACACGGTGTGCTTGAACCGGCGTGGGGAAATGTGCTTAGGGTGCTGGCGATGTCCGCTGACGCCACACCCGCACCCGCTGTCACACTCGCACCGGAGCGACGGCAGCAACCGCTGCCGTTCGCGGCGTTTGCGCAGAGACGGGCCGAGCGGCGGGATCCCTTCCTCGACAACGCCAAGTACCTGGCGATCCTCCTGGTGGCGGCGGGTCACGCCTGGGAGCCGCTGCGGGAGGGCAGCCCGACCGTCACCGCGCTGTACATGCTCGTGTACGCCTTTCACATGCCGGTGTTCGCGGTCATCTCGGGCTACTTCTCGCGCGGCTTCGAAGCGGAACCCCGGAAGATCGGGAGGCTGCTCACCGGCGTGGTGGTCCCGTATGTGGTCTTCGAGGTGGCGTACACCCTCTTCACGCGGTGGACCAGCCAGGATCCCGACCGGCCGATCAGCCTGCTGGACCCGCTGTACCTGACCTGGTTCCTGGCGGCCCTGTTCGTCTGGCGGCTGACGGCTCCGATTTGGCGGCTGGTGCGGTGGCCGCTGCCGCTCGCTCTCGGCGTGGCGATGCTGGCCACCCTCTCGCCCTCGATCGGCAACGACCTGGGTCTCCAGCGGGTCCTGCAGTTCCTGCCGTACTTCGTGCTCGGCCTGCAACTGAAGCCGGGGCACTTCCTCCTGGTCCGCCGCCGTGAGGCGCGCACCCTCGCCCTGCCGGTCCTCGGCTGCGCACTCGTGGTGGCGTACTGGGCCGCCTCGCGGATGGACTACGGCTGGTTCTTCCACAGCGAGAGCGCCCAGGGGCTTGCCGCACCCGCCTGGTACGGCCCTCTGATGACCCTGGCCACCTTCGGCTGTTCGGTCGTCCTGGTCGCCGCCTTCCTCGCCTGTGTGCCGGGGCGCCGGACGTGGTTCACGGTGCTGGGCGCCGGCACCCTGTCCGGCTTCCTGCTGCACGGGTTCGTGGCTCAGGCGGCCAAGTACTTCGGCTGGTACGACCACGCCTGGATCCGGGAACCCGTAGGTGAGATCACCGTCACACTGATCGCGGTCGCGGTTATTTCCGCGCTCTGCGCTCCTGCGATCCAGCGAGTCTTCCGCCGTGTGACGGAACCACTGGCACCGCCGACGCCCGTGGGCCGGCCCGCCCGCCACCCGAGCTGACTGCGGCCGGAGCCGGCCTGACGGCCTTCGCTCATCGGAGTCCGTGTGCGTGGCACGGACATTGTCGGCAGTGTTCGTGCAGGTCCGTCACCAGGCGTTTGTGCAGGTCCGCCCCCAGGAAAGATGGGAGTTGGGCCTGATGGCGGGAGCGGCCGGGGCGATGCCGGGTGGGATGCCGGAGCGGGCTGTTCACGTCGCCGAGCTGTGCGGATGTCGGGCAACGGGGAAGGGGGAGCCATGCCTCAGTCCGACGACGAGAGTCTGGGCGCGCTCGAAGCGCGACTCGCGCGTGATGACCCTCGCTTCGCCCGGGCGCTGGGCGCCGGACGACCCACCCGGCCCCGCGAGTACCGCCGCACCGGTGTCTGGTCGATGCTGACGGGCGCGGTCGCCGTACTGGTCACCGGAATCGTCGTGGCCGACGGACTGCTCATCGCCGCCGGCCTGGTCCTCACCGGCATCGCCGGTCAGCTCTTCGACCCGCATCGCCCGCGCGCAGGGCGACGCTGCCCACCGCGTCGCTGACGCGCCGGAGCCGGGACGGCCGCGGATACGACAACTTCCGTATGATCATCGGAATTTGGCATGCGCTAGAATCCTTTACCGAGCCCTTACGCTCCGTTGAGCGAGGGGTTGCTCAGTCGTTGGTGGTCGTCGCCGATTCCGGCGGACGTGATGGGGGGCGTGACATGGGTCCGGTCATCCGTGCGCGCGTCGAGATCCCCGCACGCGTCGAGAACGCCGCCCGCGACGGCGTTCCTGATACCGGCAACGCCGTCGGCCTGAAGGGCCGCGCCGCGCGCTGACGCGCACCGCGCCCGACGAGGACAACCGGCCACAGCACGGCCCGTCACCCGTCACGCCGCGCTCCGGGCCCACCGGCAGGCCCGTCCCAGCCCCACCGCAAGGACACCACCTCACCTCGCCATGCGCGCAGCCGCTCACTCGGCTTGCGCACACGAACCTCAACACCGTCTCGCCGTACGACGCCACCGAGCCGAGCGGCCCGAGCGGTTGCCCGCACCCGCGACCGCACCCAGGCAGTCCCGGAGCTCAACTCCGGCCGCCGACACCGCACCTGGCACAGACGCCGCCACCGAACCGATCACGGAGGTCAGACGCCCGTGCACAACACCACAGCCATGCTCATCGAACTCGGCGCGATCATCCTCGCCCTGGGGCTGCTGGGCCGCCTCGCCGACCGGGTGGGCTTCTCGCCCATACCCCTGTATCTGCTCGCCGGACTCGCCTTCGGCCACGGCGGCATCCTTCCGCTTCAGGCCAGCGAGGAGTTCGTCGCCACCGGCGCCGAGATCGGCGTCATCCTGCTGCTGCTCCTGCTCGGCCTGGAGTACAGCGCCTCCGAACTCGTCGACACCCTCAAGACCCAATACCCCTCCGGCGCGGTCGACTTCGTCCTGAACGCCGCCCCCGGCGCCGCGATGGCCCTGCTGCTGGGCTGGGGCCCGGTCGCCGCCGTCGCCCTCGCCGGTGTCACCTGGATCTCCTCGTCCGGCGTCATTGCCAAGGTCCTCGGGGATCTGCGCCGACTCGGCAACCGCGAAACTCCGGTCGTACTCGGCGTGCTGGTCCTTGAAGACCTCTCCATGGCCGTCTACCTGCCCATCCTCACCGCCCTGTTGGCCGGGGTGAGCCTCGCGGGCGGCGCCCTGACCCTGCTGATCGCCCTCGGCACGGTCGGCGCGGTGCTGTACGTGGCGCTGCGCCACGGCCGCCTCGTCAGCCGTGCGGTCTCCTCGGACAGCGCGGAGATGCTGCTGTTGGTCGTGTTCGGCCTGACTCTGCTCGTCGCGGGCATCGCCCAGCAGCTCCAGGTGTCGGCGGCGGTCGGTGCGTTCCTGGTCGGCATCGCGCTGTCCGGCGAGGTCGCCGAAGGGGCGGGCAACCTCCTCACCCCACTGCGGGACCTGTTCGCCGCGGTGTTCTTCGTCTTCTTCGGCCTGCACACCGATCCCGCGGACATTCCGCCCGTACTGGTCCCCGCCCTCGCCCTCGCCGCCGTCACCACCCTCACGAAGATCGCCACCGGCTACTGGGCCGCCCGCCGAGCCGGCATCTCCCGCAAGGGGCGCTGGCGCGCGGGCGGAACCCTGGTGGCGCGGGGCGAGTTCTCCATCGTCATCGCCGGGCTCACCGTCGGCGTCGAGCCACGCATCGGCCCGCTGGCCACGGCCTACGTCCTGATCCTGGTCGTACTCGGACCGCTCGCCGCCCGCTGGACCGAGCCCCTGACCCGCGGCCTCGCTCGCCGCTCGCCGCGCGAAACGCCGGCCGCGACGACGGTGGCGGAACCGGCCGAGGTCGCCCATGCGAACGGCTGAGCCGCACAGCCCGGGGTGCGCGGGCGCGACGTCGGCCGGATCGCCGCCGCCCGCGCCCGGCGCCGCCGGCCGACGACAACTGCCGTCGGCGAACGGGGAGAAGGTGACGACGATGGAGCGCGCCACCAACGTGTTCCTCGAAGGCTTCGAGCGGATCCTTGCGGACGCCGCCGTCACGGGCCGCCGTCTGACCCGCGACGAGGTCGAGTCCCGCAGGGCCCTCGGCGCCAGGGCGGCCGAGGCGGGGCACGGCTGGCGTGCCCTGGTGCGCTCCCATCTCGCGGCCGGGAGCCGCGACCGGCCGGTCCACGCCGACCCCGACAGCGTCCTCGCCGTCATCGAGCAGGCGGTGGACGCCTTCGCCGACGGATACGAACGAGCGCAGCGGCTCGTCATCCGCAAGGAAGAGGCCGCCCGCCTCGGGCGTGGTGATCCGGGCCATCTCGCCGCGCGCTGCGAACGGTTCGGGCTGCGGCTGTCCCGCGCCCACGCCGTCGCCGTGGCCGAGGGGCCGCAGAAGTACGACGAGACGGACCCGGTACCCCGCCAGGTGGCGGGGGAGCTGTTCGCACGCTTCGAGAACCGGCGCATCCTGTTCACCACGAAGGAGGGGAGGATGGTGTGCATCGCCCCCGGCGATCAGGACGGAGTCCTCACTCACTTCGCCAGGCTCGCGCACGCCGCCACCGGCGTCGGCCAGGTCGCCGTGGGCCGGCCCCGGCAGGGCGCCGTCGGTATCGGCCACAGCTACGAAGAGGCCCTCAACGCCCTCGACGTGGCCCAGCGCATGGGCCTGGACGATCCCCTTCTGCGGGCCGCCGACCTGCTCGTCTTCCCCGTACTGGCCCGCGACCGGCAGGCACTGGTCGACCTGGTCCACAACACCCTGGGCCCGCTGGAGCAGGCGCGCGGCGGCGCGCAGCCGCTGCTCGACACGCTCACCGTGTACTTCGACACCGGCTGTGTGGCAGCCGCCGCGGCCCGGCACCTGTCGCTCAGCGTGCGCGCGCTGACGTACCGGCTGGCCCGCATCCGCACTCTGACCGGCAGCGACCCCAACGATCCCGCCCACCGCTACGCCCTTGCAGACGGCGGTCATCGGCGCCGGCCTCCTGGACTGGCCGAACAGACCTCTGTGAGCCTCGGGTTCAGCCCCGGTGGCCGCGAGCTCACGACCGGCCGACGGTGTCCTGATCGTCCACCGCTTCGAGCGGCGCCGCAGGTGAAGTCTCCCTCGCGGCCGGTACGTGCGCCGTCGGCGCGGGCTTGCGCAGACGGGCCGTCAGGAGCATGGCCACCGGCTCGGTGAAGCGGGCGGTGAGCGGGCCGAGGATGACCAGGATGAGGACGTAGGCGGTGGCGAGCGGGCCGAGGGAGGGCTCGATGCCCGCGGTGACGGCGAGTCCGGCGATGACGATGGAGAACTCGCCGCGGGCCACCAGCGTTCCGCCCGCGCGCCAGCGGCCCTTGGCGGAGATTCCCGCGCGCTTGGCCGCCCAGTAGCCGGTGGCGATCTTCGTGAAGGCGGTGACGACGGCCAGGGCCAGCGCGGGCAGCAGCACCGGCGGGATGCTCGCGGGGTCGGTGTGCAGGCCGAAGAAGACGAAGAACACCGCGGCGAACAGGTCCCGGAGAGGCGCCAGGAGATTGTGCGCGCCCTCGGCGACCTCGCCGGACAGCGCGATGCCGACCAGGAACGCACCGACCGCCGCCGACACCTGGAGCTGCTGGGCGATGCCCGCGACCAGCAGGGTCAGGCCGAGGACGACCAGGAGCAGCTTCTCGGGGTCGTCGCTGGATACGAAGCGGGAGATGTGGCGCCCGTAGCGCACCGCGAGCAGGAGAACGAGTCCGGCGACGCCGAGTGCGATGGCGAGGGTGACGCTGCCCGCCGCCAGACCGGCCCCCGCGAGCAGCGCGGTGATGATCGGCAGGTACACGGCCATGGAGAGGTCCTCGAGGACCAGGATGCTGAGGATGACCGGGGTTTCGCGGTTGCCGAGTCGTCCGAGGTCGCCGAGGACCTTGGCGATGACGCCGGACGAGGAGATCCAGGTGACACCGGCCAGGACTACGGCGGCGACCGGGCCCCAGCCCAGCAGCAGGGCCATGGCCGCGCCGGGCAGGGCGTTGAGCGCGGCGTCGACGAGGCCGGCCGGGTACTGGGTCTTGAGGTTGGAGACCAGGTCACTGGCCGTGTACTCGAGGCCGAGCATCAGCAGCAGCAGGATCACACCGATCTCGGCGCCGATGGCGACGAATTCCTCGCTGGTGCCGAGCGGGAGCAGCCCGCCTTCGCCGAAAGCGAGTCCGGCCAGCAGGTACAGGGGTATCGGGGAGAACTGGAAACGCGCGGCGAACCGGCCGAGCAGGCCCAGGCCGAGGATGATGGCGCCGAACTCTATGAGGAAGACAGCGGAGGAGTGCACGCCGTTCACTCCCGTCCGAGTATCGCGGCGGCAGCCTCCACGCCCTCGCGGGTGCCGATCACGATCAGGATGTCGCCGCCCGCCAGCCGGAAGTCCGGTGCCGGCGAGGGGATGGCCTCGGCGCGGCGCAGTACGGCCACGATGGACACACCGGTCTCGGTACGCATCCGGGTCTCGCCCAGCACCCGCCCGTTCCAGTGCGAGGTGGCCGACAGCTCGACCCGCTCGGCCACCAGGCCCAGGTCGGTCGTGGACAGCAGGTTGGGGCTGTGGTGCGCCGGCATCAGCGCGTCGATGAGGGCCTCCGCCTCTCCCGACGTCATCCGCACCGACAGCGCACACGCGTCCGGATCGTCCTGCTGGTACGCGTTCAGCGTCCGCGATCCGTCCCGGTGCGCGACCACGGACACGCGACGCTGTTCCCGGGTGGTGAGGTCGTAACGGACCCCGATCCCCGGCAACGGCGTACTGCTCAGGCGTGGAGCGCCCACCACGGTCCCCCTGTCTGGTTCGAGTGTTTCTTTGGACAACCTTTAATGACACCCTAACGAGCGCCCGGAACCGACCGCCGGGCAGGTGACCCAGGGCTGCCTGGAACAATGGGTCGCGGGAGATCGGGGAGGAAACGTCAGCATGATCGAGTGGGTGTCCCTCAGCTCCGGTGCCAGGCCCGTTCCCCGGCCCGTCGCCACCCCGCTGGTCTGGGCCGCGGCCTTCGGCGGGGCGCTGGTGCTGGTGGCCTTGCTCAACTCCCTCGTGGGCACCGACCGACCGGGACTCGCCCTGGCCTTACTGTCCCTGCTGGCCGCCCTGCTGGGCCTTTGCGCCCGCTTCACCGCGGCTCCCGGCACGGCCCTCCTGTGCTGGCTGTTCCTCAACGGCTTCGCCATCCCGCCCGCGGGAATCCTCACCTGGGTCGGGCACCGCGACACCTTCTGGCTGACCTGCCTCCTGGCCGCGGCCCTGGTCGGAACGGCTCTGGCCCGCCTGCTTCACGCCCGGGCCGCCTACCGCCGCCTCACCGGCGGCCTCGGCCCCACGGCGCCGGGCACCGGCAATGGGCCGCACGACGTGTGACGACTGACCGTCGGTCACTCAAGTAACGGGATCCGGCGGGCCCCACTGTGAAGGTGGACCTGACCGTTACGTCACGGACCTGTTCGCCGGTCAGGCTGTCCTACGGGGGTTTGTGTCGCTTCCCGGGACGGTGCCGTCGCCGTTTCCTCGTACGTGGGCGTCACCGCGCGTCCGCCCGGGTGGCGCAGGGCGCACAGGTAGCCGATGCCGAGGGCGATGGCCATGCCGTAGAACACCCACTGGTTGGCCTCGGCGAAGTCCATGCGCACCGCGTCCATCGAATCGCGCAGAGCCGTCGCGGCAGGTCCCGTGCCGGTGGGTGAACTGTTGTCACCCGTGCCCGTGATGGACTCACTGATGTTGCGGGCCACGTTCTCCGCCACGTCGGGCGGCAGGCCGCGGGCTTCCAGGGTGTTCGTCACGTTCGAGTTGGTGACGTGCGTCAGTACGGTGCCGAGGACGGCCAGGCCCACGCTCGCCGCGTAGTTGCGTACCGTCTGGGTGATTCCGGTGACCTCCCCGTAGGAGGGACCGATCGCCCGGTTGACGGCGTCCGTCGAGGCGGGGGCGAGGATGAAGCCGATGCCCGCGCCGGCAAGGGCGGCGTACGGCCACTGGTCGTGCATGCTCAGATCGGTGAGTTTCCCGGCCCACAGGGCGAAGCCGACGCAGCCCAGGACGCAGCCGATCTTCAGCGCCGGGCGGGCGCCCTGCTTGTCGAGGATCCGGCCGCCCCACTGCGAGGCGATCGCGAAGCCCGCGAAGAAGTAGAGCAGGAACAGCGCCGCCTGGTTCGGCGAGGCACTCAGGCACACCTGGGCGTACACGGAGGCGAAGAAGAACAGCGGGACGAAGGCGAGCATGGCGAAGAAGAGCACCACCGTGTCCACCGTGAACGCCCGGTCCTTGAAGACGCGCAGGTCGATCAGCGGATGGTGCACGCGCCGCTCGTACGCGACGAACGCGCAGAGCACCGCGAGACCGCCGACGATGCAGGCCCAGGTTGCCGGGTTGTCCCACCCCCAGGACCACGCCTGCTGAAAGCCGAGAACGCTCAGACCCATGCCGACGACGATCAGAACGGCACCTCGGACGTCGAGCGTGCCGGGTCGTCGCCGGTCGGCGATGTGGGCAAATGCCGTGAGGGCCAGGGCCACGATCGCCACGGGGACGTTGACCCAGAACACCGCGCGCCAGGTCCAGTTCGTGAGCCAGCCGCCCAGGAGGGGTCCGATGGCCGTCAGCGCGCCGGAGATCCCGAAGAACAGGGCCAGGGCACGTCCGCGTCGCTCGCGCGGGAACACCGCCACCACCACGGCCAGCGCCGCGGGGAACAGCAGTGCCGCCCCGAAACCCTGGGTGGCGCGGAAGGCGATCAGCCAGCTCTGTGCCGCGTCGCCCTCGGGGACGCAGCCGCACAGCACCGACGAGACGACGAAGACCAGGGTGCCGATCACGACCACCCGGCGCGGCCCGTAGAGGTCCGCGAGGCGGCCGCCCAGGGCGAAGAAGGCGGCCAGGGACAGCAGATAGGCGTTCACGACCCACTGCATGCCAGAGGATGACAGACCCAGTTCACGGACGATGTCCGGGGCGGCGATGGCGACGATGGTCTGGTCGATGAACGTCATCGCAACCGCGAACATCATGGCCGTGAGCACCAAGGTCTGTCGTGGTGCCGACCGAGGTTCGGGCGCGGCTTCGCCACGCGCCGGATAGGTGCCACTCACCCGTCCAGCATGCGCCCGACCCGGCGCCGCCGCATCACAAGCGGCTCGTGCGGGTGCCTCGTGGCCCGGGCACCGCTCGCCGAGATCCGGCGGGTTGCGGGAATGCGACATCACCCGGGACGGCAAGGGTGCCGTCGCCGAGCTCATGTCGCCCACCACCACTGCCTGTTCTGCCGACGGGCCTGCGGAGACGGAGGATGCCGGCAGGCTCGCCTATCGTGATCCCGATCGGATCACGAGTCGGAGCGGTCAACCAGGGAGGACCACCATGACTTCTTCTCCGCACAGCGACGACTTAGCCGGCCCCTTCTCCAGGCGCCGCTTCGCCCAGCTCGGCGCTCTCGGACTTGCCGGTGGTGTGGGCGCGCTCGGTCTCGGCTCGACTGCCGTTGCGGTGGGTCGGGACGGGCAGGTTCACTACGACCGGGCCCGGGCGCTCGCCGGAAGCGACCCGGTTCTGCTCGCCCTTGTGACGGCGCTGACGCCCGACTTCGAGTTTCCTCGTCCGCCCGCGCCGGAGCCGTTGAGGATTTTCGACAACCTGGCCTTTGTGAGCGTTGGTTGGGTCTCTGCGATGGCGGTGCTGACGGATGACGGGATCGTGTTGATCGACGCGCTCACCTCGCCCGCGGAGGCCGAGGGCGTTCTCGTCCCCGGGTTGCGTGAGCTGGGCGCCGATCCCGCGACGATCAAGTATGTCGTCGTCACGCACGGCCACGACGACCATTTCGGCGGGGCACAGTATCTCGCGGACCGGTACGGAGCGCGCGTTCTGATGGCGCCCGCCGACTGGGACCTCATCGCCCGGACCCGACCGGACAACGCACCCGCCAGGGATCTGGACATCGCGGACGGGCAACGGCTCACGCTCGGCGGCACGACGATCCGACTGCACCACACCCCGGGCCACACGACGGGCACCGTCTCGCCGGTCATCCCGGTGCGGTCGGGGGCCGAGCGCCACACGGCCATGCTCTGGGGCGGGGTGAACCCGCCCGGCACGGTGTCGGAGCTGAGCGTCTATCGGGCGTCCGTACGTTCCTTCCGGAAGCGGATGCGGGACGCGAAGGTGGACGTGGAACTGTCCAACCACCCCAACGACCACGGCCTCCAACGCGTCGAACAGCTGCGGAGCCGACCGGACGGCGTCAACCCCTTCGTACTCGGCGAGCCGCGCACCCAGCGGTTCATGGTGGTCCTGGACCTCATGCTGCGGGGGCGGATCGCCGACGCCGACCGGGCGCTCTCTGGTGGCGTGGGGGAGTAGGGGTGGTGAGGTGAGGCCTGTCAGGAGGTGACCGCGCAAGGCCGCGGAAGGGGACGTACATGTCCGCACCGGCTCGTTCCGATCCGCTGCCGAACATGCTGATCGCCTTGACCGCGGTCACCGGGATCGTCGACGCGGTGGCCTTCCTGGGCCTGGGGCAGGTCTTCACCGCCTTCATGACGGGCAACATCCTCTTCCTCGGCTTCGCGGTCTCCGGTGGCTGCTGACCTCCGCCGCGATCGCGTCCACGCTGCTGGTGGCCGCTGCGCTGGCGGCGATCGGACTGGACAGTGTGCGAAGCGACCTGGCGCCGCGGCACTATGCCGTGATCGCCCTGACCGCACTGGCCATGGGTGTACGCAGCGCGACGATGTGGCGGCTCGGGGCGGGCCTGAACACCACGTTGGTGACCGGCACGCTCGTCACCCTGGTCAGACACTCGGAGCTGGGCGGCGGCACACCGGACACCTCCCAGCCCTACCGCGCCGCTGCTCTCGTGGCGGTCTTCACCGGCGCGGCCGTCGGCACACTGCTGCTGCGTGCGGGGCTCACCGTGGCGCTGCTCGTCGCCGCCGCGGGGATCCTGGCCGGCATCGGGGGCTACGTGGCTCATCCGGCGTCCGGACGGGCGCGCAACGCCTGACCTGACGTACGCCTGTCCCGGCCGTGGAAGCGAGACCTGCCCCGCCTGTGGAGGCGGGGCAAGTCTCCCTGCGCGTGCGTGCGGTGTCAGCGGCTCAGCACTCGCCTCGCCAGACGACACGCGTGATGGTGAGCCCAGGCTCGGCGTTGGCCTTGTACTTGCCCGGGCCGGGGTTGTAGTGGAAGCAGTCGGTCGACGGCTGACCGCCGAGGAACGACGTCACATCGACATGGTCGGCGCCCGGGTAGACGACTCCGTTGTTGAAGATGGACCCGACGGCCAGGTTGCCGGACCAGTTGCCCGCGACCTTGAGGACGAGCCGTCCCGTCTGGTTGGCGCCGCTGTAGGCGCAGAAGTAACCCTTCCCGCAGCCGGGCGGGTTGGCTTCCGCCGACGCCGCGGGGGCGAGGGCGAGGACGCCGGCGAAGGCGGCCGCGACGGCTCCGGCGCCCAGGGCTGCGAGTCGCTTTCCGGTCAGCATGATGAGCATCCCTCCGTGGTCAGCACTCGCCGCGCCATACGACCTTGACGACATGGGTGCCCGGAACGGCATTCGCCTTGTAGGCGCCGGGGCCCGGGTTGTAGTGCAGACAGGCCGTTTCCGTGCCGCCCTCGACGGTGTACGTCACGTCGACGTGGTCGGCGCCCGGGAAGGCCTTTCCGTTGTTGAACGCAGAGCGGAAGGCGACGTTGCCGCTCCAGTTCCCCTTGGTTTTCACGACGAGTTGACCGGTCTGGTTCTCTCCGCTGTAGGCGCAGAAGTACTCCTTCGGACAGCCGGGCGGATTGGGTTCGGCCGAAGCGGTCGGCGCGGTGACCAGCACGGTGGCGAAGGCGGCAGTGGCCACTGCCCCGATCGCGGCACGTTTGCGCATATCGTTTCTTCCCCCTGGATCGGCATGACGAAGATCTTGGTCGCTTACGTCTCTCAGGCTGCCCGTCATCGACCGTTCCTGCCAGGTGATTCGGCGCGCGCCGAAAGTCACTGCTGACGCGCATGGACGACGGTGCGCGCCGGGTGAGTTGGCGTGAAAAGAGATTTCGCGATTCACCGAAATACCGGGAGTATCGGGAGGACCATCCCATGCTGAAACTTCAGTTGATCACGTGACCGACTGAGATGGAATTCCGTGCTCCGAGTGCACTTCACGCGCCAAGATCTGCTCAGGACACGCGTCGCCGCCGCACCCGACCCGCTGTGGGAGCTCGTACTCAGCGTGAACCTGCTGGCGACGCGTCAGGGACGTGCCGTATTCGACGCCTGGCGTGTGCAGGCGCGAGCCGGGCTCAACCGGGTGCCCCGGCAACAGCTGCACCTCGTCCGGGCGTTGGCCCCACCGCGCGGGAGCTTTCCCGATTTCCTCAATCCGGCAGAGGCTTCCGCGGGGCTCTCGGAGGGCGTGCAGGCGATTCTGTCCACGCCTCGGCGACGGCTGAGCAGGGAGATGAACGTGCTCACCGCGGCACCGGGATGGTTGCGCCCGCTCGCCGACGGCGAGCCCTGCGCGCTGGAGAACCTCGGGCAGGCACTGCACGGGTACTTCCATGCCGCACTGGCCCCCTACTGGTCCGCCGTACGGGCGCAGATCGAGGCCGACCGTGCGGTGCGGGCGCGGGAAATACTGCGGGGCGGCGTAGACGCGCTGCTGTCGACGCTGGGCCCGTCGATGCGCTGGCGGCCACCCGTGCTGGAGACGGCGTACCCACTGCAGCGCGAGCTGCGCCTCGAGGGCCGGGGGCTGCTGCTGGTGCCCTCCGTCTTCTGCTGGCAGACACCGATCACCCTGACGGACCCGACGCTGCCGCCCGTACTGGTCTATCCCGTCACCCGCACGCACCGCTGGTGGCTGCCTCCGCAGGGGGGCACCGGAACCCGGGCGCTGGCGAGGCTGCTCGGCCACGGGCGGGCCGCCGTGCTCCGGGCCCTGGAGGACGGCTGTACCACGAGCGAGGTCGCCCGGCGTGCGGGGGTGACCCCGGCGACGGTCAGCGAGCACGTGCGGATCCTGCGGGAGGCAGGGCTGGTCGCCTCGATCCGCGACCGGAACACCGTGCTGCACGTTCTCACACCCCTGGGCCACAGCCTCCTGACGGCGAACCGGTCCCGCGAGGCGCAGACGGTCGGCAGCTAGGGCCTGCGGCCCACGTGGTGCGCCCGTACAACCTCCGGCCCGCTCGCTGGTCTGATTCCTCGGGGTGTTCATGGGATCCGAGCAGCAAATCGCCTTCTTTCTGCGGGCGTTGCGGACCGGCGACACGTGGGGGCGGGCAGCCGCGGCGAAAGGTCTAGGGAAGGTCGGACGGGACGAACACGCGTGGGTGCTCGTCGAATCGGCTGACGACTCTGCGCCCGAGGTGCGTGAGGCCGTGGCCATGGGGCTCGGCCGGAGCGCGGTCGCCGAGGCGGGCCGGACCGTGCTGCCCGCCTTGATGGGCGACGAGGATCCCTGGGTACGGCGCCGGGCCTCGCGCGCCGCGATCCGGCTCGGACTCGACGGTCCGGCGGTCGTGGACGCCTACTCCCGCCTGCTCCGCGACCCCGACCATCACCTGCGGATCAACGCCCTGGACGGCTTGGCGGCCCTGGGCGTGCCGGGCGATGTTCCGGGTCTGGTGGCGCTTCTGGGTGACCCGGACGGAGCCGTGTGGGGACGTGCCCGTGCACTCGTGTGGCGCTTCCAGGACGCCCCGGCCGTCGGCGCGGAGCTGATCCGCACGGCCGAACAGGGCGCACCGGACGCTCGCGTTCAGGCTCTCCAACTGCTGCCCGGGCACTCGACTGTGCGCCTGCTCGATTCTCTGGTCACCGGACTGCGCGACGCGGCCGCCCAGGTGCGGATCGCGGTGACACGTCGGCTCCTCGACGTCGAGGACGCGCACACCCAGGACGCCTTGGTGGGGGCACTGGAGGACGAACGGGACGCGAACGTCGCGGACTTCTTGCTGGACGCTCTCGGCCGGCGGGGCGAGGAACGGGTCACCGTGCCGGCGACGCGATGGATCACCCACTCCACCGTCGGACCCTCGGCCGCGTACGCGCTGGGAGCCGCGGGGACGCGGACCGCCGCCGCGGTGCTGCGCACGGCTCTCATCGACCCCACGCTGCCCGGCCGTACGCGTGCCGCCGCTGCGAAAGCCGTTGGGGAGGCGGGGCGATGGGACGCCGTCTGGCTGCTGCTGCCGCATCTGGACGACCCCGACGGCGAGGTGCGAGCGGGTGCGGTGGCCGGCCTGGACGCGCTGGTGCAGGAGGGGCTTCGCCTCTGGGAACGCCATGCTGTGGCCGAGGCGTTGGTGGCCCACCTCGTCGCCGATCCGAACACGATCTGGAAGACGCACAACGCCCTCATCGGCCTCGCCGAGGCGCTGCCCGCGCTGCGGCGGACAGTGGACCGCACCCCTTCGGCCGAGGTGCGGGCCGCTGCGCTCTCCCTGCTGGACACGTACAACGCCACCGACGAGCACACCGGTCAGGACCTGGCGCGCTTCGTCCATGCCCTGGACGACCCGGACGAGACGGTCCGCTTCCACGCCGCGGAGGGCCTGGCCCACTGGCTGGCGGACACCGGAACCCGGCCGCAGAACGAGGAGCGGCTGCGCGCCCGGCTCACCGCCCTCGCCTCGGACGCCGCGGAGGCGGAGACTCGCGCGGCGGCCGACGAGGCACTTCGGGCACTGGACGGGCGCGGCCCCGCCTCGTCGTGACGGCGGCTCAGGCCGGGACCGCGCCTGTCGTGGTGGATCAGGTCCTGGTCACGATCCCTTGGAGGCCTTGCTCCGGTCTTCCGGCACGGCGTCGCCGGCGAGTGCGTCGCCGCGGCCGTAGTGGTGGGTGGTGAACATGTAGAGCAGGCCGGTGCCCAGGACCACCGCGCCGCACAGCAGGACGATCCAGTTCTCCCACCAGGACTTCTCCGGGGTGCGGGCCCAGCAGATGTTGATGATGGCGAGGATGCCGTAGACCAGCGCCGCGATGTTCACCGTGAGACCCCAGCGGCCCAGGCTGAACTCCCCTGCCGGTTTCCAGCCCTTGAGCCGGGCGCGCAGTGCGGCCAGGACCACCATCTGGAACGAGCCGTAGATGCCGAGGATCGCGAACGAGACGATGTTGGTGAGGGCGTCCTCGGAGAGCAGTGAGGCGAAGGCGATGATCAGCGGCACCGCCGCGGACACGAACAGTGCCCAGCTCGGCACCGCACGGGCGTGGACGAACCGCCGCAGCAGCCGGTGCCCGACGATCATCTCGTCACGGGCGTAGGAGTAGATGAGCCGCCCGGCCGCGGCCTGGAGGCTGATCGTGCAGGACAGGAAGGAGATCAGCACCACGGCCATCACCATCCGCGCCCCGGTCTCGCCCATGGCGTCGTACAGCACGTCCACCACCGGGTCGGCCTGCTCGCCCGAGATGATCGCGTTGAAGTCCGTGACCGACAGCAGAAGCGACATACAGGTGAACGTGGCCGCCGCGCCGCCGATGTAGATGGTGCGGCGCATCGCGCGGGGGATGACCCGGCCCGGGTGAGCGACCTCCTCGGCGGTGTCGCCGCACGCCTCGAAGCCGTAGTACTGGTAGAGGCCGATGATGGCGGCTGCCAGGAACGCCGGCAGGTAGGAGCCGTCTCCCTCGACGCCGTAGGTGTCGAAGATGACGCCGATGCTCTGGTGGCGGTGGGTGGACAGCAGGAAGACGCCGACGACGAGGGCGCCGATGAGCTCGCCGGCGAAACCGATCAGCGCCGCCGTCGACAGTGCCTTGGTGCCCATGTAGTTGATGAGGATGGCGACGACGATGAGTACGGCGGTGCACAGCACGGTGGTGTGCACGGTGGCTCTGAAGCCGAAGAGGATGGCGATGTAGGGGCCGGCGCCGTACGCGACGGAGGTGATGGTCACCAGCAGCGCCCACATGTACACCCAGCCGGTCATCCACGCCCAGCGTTTGCCCCACAGCCGCCGGGCCCAGGGGTAGACGCCGCCTGCGATCGGGTACTGGGCGACGATCTCCCCGAAGATCAGCGCGACGAGGAACTGGCCGCAGCCGGCGATCAGGAACGCCCAGATCATCGGCGGTCCGCCGTCGGCGATCGCGATGCCGAAGAGGGTGTAGGTGCCCACCACCGGGGAGAGGTAGGTGAAGCCGAGGGCGAAGTTGGCCCAGGGGCTCATGTCCTTGCGGAACTCCGAGCCCGGTTCCCCTCCGGGGATGCCGGAGGCCGGTGCGGGAGGCTGCGTGCCGGTCACCGCTGCACCTCTCTTTCGATGTGGCCGGGGAGGCCGGTGATGACGGCCTTCGGGGCGTCGGGGGCGCCCGAACGGCGCGTACCCACCGGGTGGTACGCAATGTGCGCGGTGGCGGGGGCCATGGGTGCCTTTCTTCGGTGGCCGTCGTGCCGCGGGCGGGCGGCCTTGCGTCGGTGGTCCTCGTGCCGCGCGGCGAGCGGCGTGCTGCCTTGCCTCAGCCCTTGAACCAACCGGAGCGGGCGGGGGCGAGGTTCTGGTAGATGTGCTTGGCCTCCTGGTACTCGCGCAGGCCGGTGGGACCCAGCTCGCGCCCCACACCGGAGCGGCCGAAGCCGCCCCACTCGGCCTGCGGCACATAGGGATGGAAGTCGTTGATCCATACGGTGCCGTGGCGCAGGCGCTGGGCGACGCGCTGGGCGCGGCTCGCGTCGGAGGTCCACACGCCGCCCGCCAGGCCGTAGCGGGTGTCGTTGGCCAGCTCCACCGCCTCGTCCTCGGTGCGGAAGCGTTCGACGGTGACGACCGGGCCGAAGACCTCCTCCTGGACGATGCGCATGGAGCGGTCGCAGTCGGCGAAGATGGTCGGCAGCAGGAAGAAGCCGGCGCTCAGGGCGGGGTCGTCGGGGCGGGTGCCGCCGGCGACGAGCCGGGCGCCCTCCTCCTTGCCGATGGCGATGTAGCTCTCGACCTTCTCGCGGTGCTCGGCGGAGCTGAGCGGGCCGCTCTCGGTGCCCTCCTCCAAGCCGCTGCCGAGCCGGATCTGCCGCGCACGGTCGGCGTAGGCCTCGACGAACCGGTCGTGCAGGGAGTCCTGGATGAGCAGGCGCGAACCGGCCGAGCAGACCTGCCCGGAGTGCAGGAACGCGGCGTCGAGCGCGTAGTCGACGGCGGCGTCGAAGTCGGCGTCCGCGAAGACGATGTTGGGGTTCTTGCCGCCCAGCTCCAGGGCGATGTTCCGGGGCCCCTCGGAGGCGCTGGCCATGATGGCGCGTCCGGTGTTCAGACCGCCCGTGAAGGACACCAGGTCCACCTCGGGGTGGCTGGTCAGGGCCGCGCCGACGGTCGCGCCGGAGCCCAGCACGAGGTTGGCGACGCCGGGCGGGGCGCCGGCCTCCGCGATGAGCCGGATCATCGCGATCGTGGTGAGGGGCGTGATCTCGCTGGGCTTGAGGACGAAGGTGTTGCCGGCGGCCAGCGCGGGTGCCACTTTCCAGGAGGCCTGGAGCAGCGGGTAGTTCCAAGGGGCGATCAGCGCGCACACGCCGACCGGCTGGTAGACGACACGGCTGAGGACGTCCGGGCCGACGTCCACGATCCGGCCGCCGTCCTTGCCCGCGAGCTCGGCGAAGTAGCGGAAGGCGTTCGCCACGTCCTCCACGTCGATTCGGGCCTCGGTGAGCGTCTTGCCCGTGTCGAGTGTCTCGGTGTGGGCGATCTCCTCCTGATCGCGCATCAGCAGGTCGCGCACGCGCAGCAGGAGGTCGGCCCGGTCGCGGGACGGAGCGTTCGCCCAGTCACCCTTGTCGAAGGCGCGCCGGGCGGCGCGCACCGCGCGGTCCACGTCCGTGGCGTCGGCCTCGTCGACCGTGGTGACGACAGAGGCGTCGTAGGGATTGAGCACCTCCCGCCGCCCACCGGCCGTCGCCTGTGTCCACTCGCCGTCGATGTACAGCTCACCCACCGCGGGGCCTCCTTCGGATCCGGCCGGTGCCGATCACGGCTCGACGGTCAGCAACATGGCCCATCGGGCGGGCGTCGGCCACGTGGCGCACCGCCGTGCTTGCGTCCGGGTGACCCAGAGGACCCGGGTGGGCTAGGGATCTTCCCGCTGGAGCCCTTCGCCGCCGTATGCCGGGAGGGCACCGCTCACGGCATCCGTTCCTCCGCCCGGGCCCCCTCCTCCGGCGCCACCATCGCCTGGGTGAGCGGAATCCGCGCCAGCGCGAGGACGCCGGCGGCGATCAGCGCGACGCCGAACAACTGGGGCAGCAGCCACCACCCGGAACGGATGGTCTCCTCGTACAGGGTGATGCCGAGGGCGAGGCTCACCAGTGCGTCGCCGAGGGTGAGCGCGGGCTGCGAGGCGACCAGCGGCCCTGCCTGCATCGCGTTCTCCAGCAGGAACAGCGCGCACACACCGGTCGCGGCGAAGGCGTACGTCTGCCAGGCGGAGAGGAAGCCTCCGAGTCCCTGCTCCTCGAGGATGTGCATGGCGGCCTTCATCAGCGCCGCGGTCACCGCGTAGCTGATCGCCGTCGCGGCACCCAGACACGCCGCCCGGGCGCGGCCCTCCGGGCGCCGCAGGGCGGCGACAGCGAGGCCGGCGACCAGGCCCATGCAGACGGCGAGCGCGGGAATCCAGCGGTCCAGGTCCACGTGCGTCCGGTTGCCACTGGGGGAGGCGGCGGCGAGCGCGACCGCCAGCCCGGCCACCACCACCGCCACGGCCAGCCAGCCCCTGCCCGGCAGACGCCGGTGCATCAACAGCGACGCGACGATGAGGGTGAGCGGCAGCTCCAGGATGAACAGCGGCTGCACGATCGTCAGCGGGCCGGTCGCCAGTGCGAGTGCCTGGCAGACGGCGGCGGCGATCACCGCGAGGATGCCGGCCAGCCAGACGGGGCGCCGCAGCAGGTCGAGTATGAGCCCGGCCCGGAACCCCTTGGAACTCGGCACGGTGAGCGCCGCCTTGCGCTGCAGCACCGTCGCGACGGCATTGCTCAGTGCCGCGCAGATCGCGAAGAGCACCGAGAGCGGAGTGTGCAGCTTGGGTCACCTCCCGGATCGGCGGGCGCCTGACGCCGACTGGCTTCCTTCGGCCATGGTCGCCCGGACGGGGGCTCGGGCGCGATCGGAGGCCGGGGCTGTCGGCGCACGCTTCTTCACCGACGCGCCCTCGTCCCGCCCTTCCACAACTCGATTGCGTTCCTTCAATGTGAGCGATTGCATGTAGTGCGCGTGTGCAAGTAACGTCGCTGGGTACACAGCCACCGAATCCGTATGTGAAAGGGGCTGCCAGGCATGCAGATCGATCTGAAGGGCCGCACGGCACTGGTCACCGGCTCCACCCAGGGCATCGGCGCGGCGATCGCCGCCGGACTGGCCCGCGCGGGGGCCCGCGTGGGCGTCAACGGCCGTAACCCGGAGCGCGTCGAGCAGGGCGTCGCCGAGTTGGCCAAGCAGGTGCCCGGCGCCGAATGGGTGCCGGTGCCGGCGGATGTGAGCACGCAACAGGGCGCGGACCAGGTGGCCGAGACACTGCCCGAGGTGGACATCCTCGTCAACAACCTCGGTATCTTCGGCTCGGCCGACCCCCTGGAGATCAGCGACGAGGAGTGGCGGCGCTATTTCGAGGTGAACGTGCTGTCCGCCGTACGGCTGACACGGCTGTTCCTGCCGGGCATGACCGAACGCGGCTGGGGACGCGTGCAGTACATCGCCAGCGACTCGGCGATCGTCACCCCGGCCGAGATGATCCACTACGGCATGTCCAAGACCTCGCTGCTCGCGGTCAGCCGGGGATTCGCCAAGCACGCCGCCGGCACGGGCGTCACGGTGAACTCCGTCATCGCCGGGCCCACCCACACAGGCGGCGTGGAGGACTTCGTCTACGAACTGGTCGACCGGGACCTGCCCTGGGACGAGGCCCAGCGGGCGTTCATGCGCAAGCACCGGCCGCAGAGCCTGCTGCAACGGCTGATCGAACCGGAGGAGATCGCCAACATGGTGGTCTACCTCAGCTCGGACCAGGCCTCGGCCACCACCGGCGGCGCGGTGCGCGTGGACGGCGGGTACGTCGACTCCATCCTGCCGTGACGGAAGGTGCGGGGGGCACGGGCGAGGCCGGGGCAGAGACGGGGAGGGCGGCTACGACCCCGTCGGCGACGACGCGCTGCTCACGGTGCACGTCGTGCTGGGCGCCACGGTGCTGCTGCTCGGCGCCGCCGCCTCGCCTGGCGGCCGACCACCCCGGGCATCAGCTGCTCCATCGTGACCGTCTGCTCGGCCGCATGCTCTGACGTCCGGCCGCACTGTCCGGCCGGAACTCAGGCGCGGCCGGTGAACAGGCCGTGGAAGCCGTACGGCACAATGTGCGGGGCCTGCGCCCGGGCCAGTACGTCGAGCGTCCGGGCGGACAGGACAAGCAGGGACGAGGAGCCGTTCGCGGAGTCGAGGACCAGGGACAGCAGTACACCGTCGTCCTCGTCGGCCGCGTCCGGGGCAGGGACGAAGACCGGTTCGCCCGGGTAGCAGCCCTCCTCGTGCCGGCTCCGGGTTCCGCCCGTCCGTGTGTCGACCTTGACGAGCTGGTTGATGAAGTCGTCCCCGCGGCCTTCGAGGGAGCTCACGCCGTACGCGTACCGGTAGGCGCGTCCGTTGTGCCGCTCGTAGGCGATGCGCGGCAGCTCCATGGACTCCTCCGCCAGCCGCTCGCTCTCGACGCGGCCGGTGCGCAGGCCGATCCGGAAGCGGGTGGGATACGAGACCGGAACGCCCCGGCCGGCCCGCAGCCGGTCCAGATAGAGCGCGTCGATCACCGAGGCGTCGGAGTAGGCGCACAGATCGAGCACCAGGTCACCGTCGTGGTCCTCGTCCTCCCAGGCGTTGATGTGGTGGAAGGCGAAGCACGCCGTCGTCTCGTACACCCCGTGCACGCCGCCCTCGCGCTGGTCGAAGACGATGAAGCGGGTGCCCTGCTCGGGATCCCAGCGGTAGTTCTCGATGAACGGCCTGCCGCTGAGGATCAGAGCGAGCGGGTTCACGGTGAGCGGGAACTCGGCCAGGACGACGTACCGGCCGGTGATCGCGAAGCTGTGCATGTACCCCGGCCTGGTCACCGGGTGACGGCCAATCAGCTCGCGCTTCGTGCCTGGCGTCGGCTGGCGGTAGACGCGGTACTCGCTGCGCCGCGCGAAGTGCGTCAGCTGGTTCACCAGATCGCCGGTGCCGGGGTCCTGGTGCGGGTGGGCGGTGGTGACCTGGCCCTTCAGCGCGTCCTCGTAGCCGACGACACCGGCGGTCGCGAGCGTCTCGGGGTCGAACTCCACCGGCAGCGGGGTCTCGGTGAGCGCCACGAAGCGCTCACCGAAGCGGGCCACGCTGACGTTGGTGTTCGTCACCTCCGGCCGGGAGAACATGCTGAAGAAGCGGGCGAACAGTGAGCGGCAGGGGTCGGTGGCGAACTCCGGATAGGCGATCCGTCCCGACTCGCGCGCGGCCCTGCTGCTGGGTGTGTCGACGAACCTGTTCGTGTAGGTGACCTGGCCGTCGGCGAAGGCGAAGCGGTGCAGCATCGCCTGCCCGTCGAACCAGTGCCGGAACGCCCTGCCGTCAGCTCCGTTCCCGGCCTCGAAGCGTGCCGGGCCGTTGCGCAGCAGACTGCCGCGCAGCCAGGTCGGCAGGGTGCCTTCCACGGCCAGTTTCCGGTCGCTGACCTCGGTGTCGAGGGTGCGGAACCCGGCCGCGTAACCCTTCTTGGTGTTCATACGGATCACCTCACAGTCCATAGTGGACTATTGTGTACGTCATCAAGGCCAGCACAGTCCACAGTGGAATGTCAAGGGAAGGTTCATGCCCGGTACCGAACTCAACGCGAGCGCGGCCTCGCTGCTGGGATTCCTGCACGCGGGCGAGGCCAGCGGCTATGAGCTGGTGAAGGTCGCGGAGAAGCTGATCGGCGACTTCTGGACCCTGACCCGCAGCCAGGTGTACCGGGAACTGGCCACGCTGGCGGATCGTGGCCTGGTGCGTGCCGGGCCGGCCGGGCCGCGGGCACGGCAGCCCTACCGGCTCACCGACGAAGGCCGCGAGGCGTTCGCCGAGTGGGTCACCCGCCCGCCGGGCACCGAGCAGATCCGCTACCCGCTGCTGCTCACCATCGCGTTCGGTTCAGCTGTGGAGCGGGAGCGGCTGCTGGACTTCGTCGCCGAGCACCGTGCCCTGCACGAGGCCCGGCTGGCCGGCTACCGGGAACGCGCAGCGGCCGACGGACTCGACGCGTATCAGCGAGCGACGCTCGCCTTCGGGCTGCGCTACGAGGAAGCCGTCCTGGCGTGGATGGACGAGCTGCCCGGGATCCTCGGCGAGGCCTGAGCCGCCGCGCGTCCCGCGCTGCCGGTCGCAGGTCGTGGCAGGTCAGACGCCCGGCTCCGCGGGAGGCTCCGGCAGCGGCTGCTCGGCCCAGATGGTCTTGCTGTTGCGGCCGTAGCGGGTCCCCCACCGTTCGGCCAGCTGGGCCACCAGGAACAGCCCGCGTCCGCCCTCGTCGGTGCTGCTGGCCTGGCGCAGATGGGGCGAGGTGCTGCTGCTGTCGGAGACCTCGCAGATCAGCTGGCCGTCACGGATCAGCCGGAGCAGGACCGGGCCGCCGGCATACCGGTAGGCGTTGGTGACCAGCTCGCTCACGATGAGTTCGGTGGTGAAGGCGCACTCCTCCAGCCCCCACGCGGTCAGCCGGTCCGTCACCAGCGCCCGGGCCCGGGCGGCCGCGGTGGCCTCGGCCGACAGCTCCCAGGTGGCCACCTGCTCGGCCGCCAGCACCCGGGTCCGGCCCAGCAGCAGCGTGACGTCGTCGGCGGACCGGTCGGGCAGCATCGCGTCCTCCACCGCCTTGCACGTGTGCTCCAGCGACTCGGCAGGACCGGACAGCGCGGTACGCAGCAGGGCCAGGCCCTGGTCGATGTCACGGTCGTCGGCCAGGAGGAGACCGTCGCTGTACAGAGCGATCAGGCTGCCCTTCTCCAGTTCGAGCTCCGCTGTCTCGAACGGCAACCCGCCGAGGCCGAGCGGTGGTCCGGCGGGCAGGTCGACCGGGCGGACCTGCCCGTCCGGACCCAGTACGGTCGGCGGCGGATGACCCGCGCGGGCCATGGCGCAGTGCCGGGAGACGGGGTCGTAGATCGCGTACAGGCATGTCGCGCCCAGGATCTGGGGCATGTTCGCATCGATCTGCTGCTGTTCGGTGGCCAGCTGGTCCACCAGGTCGTCGAGCCGGGCGAGGACCTCGTCCGGAGCCAGGTCGAGGTGCGCCAGCGTGCGCACGGCGGCGCGCATCCGGCCCATGGTGGCCGAGGCGTGCATGCCGTGGCCGACCACGTCGCCGACGACCAGCGCGACGCGCAGTCCCGACAGCGGGATGACGTCGAACCAGTCGCCGCCGACCCCGGCGGAGGCCTGTGCGGGCAGATAGCGGTGGGCGGTCTCGACCGCCGGGTGCTCGGGCACCTCACTCGGCAACAGGCTGCGCTGGAGGGCTTCCGCGGCCTGGTGCTGCTGGGTGTAGCGGCGGGCGTTGTCGATGCAGACCGCGGCTCTGGCGGCGAACTCCTCCGCCAGGGTGAGGTCGTCCTCCTCGAAGGGCTCCGGCCGCTGGGAGCGCCACAGGCAGACCAGGCCGAGGATGACACCGCGCGCGGTCAGCGGCACGACCATCAGGGAGTGGACACCCATCGCAAGTGCCTTCGCCGCCCGTTCCGGCTCGGCGGCGAACCATCCGCGATTGCCCTCCACGAGAGGCTCGAGGACCGCACGCCGTTCGGCCAGGCATCGTGACGGCGCCGTGTCCTCGGGGAAGGAGAACAGTTTGCCGACGGGGTACATCACCTGCCGAGCCTTGGGCTGGATGCTTTGCGCCGCCATCCTGCGCAGCGGGCCCTTGGCGTCGGGTGCCGGCTCCTCCCCGCGGGTCACGGGCTCCAGCAGATCCACCGAGAGGGCGTCGGCGAGTTCGGGAACCGCCACCTCGGCCAGCTCACGTGCCGTGGTGGCCACATCCAGGGTGCTGCCGATCCTGGCGCCGGCCTCGTTGATCAGTGCGAGCCGGCGACGGGCCCGATGGCGGTCGGTGACGTCCTCGACGATCTCTGTGACGCCCAGCACCTTTCCGGACGGGTCCTGCATCCGGAAGGCGGAGATCGAGATGAACAGTTCCTTGCGGGTGTCGTTCAGCAGCCGGGCCGGCTGCTCGGCGAAGATCACGGGCCGGCCCGTCTCCAGGACCGACCGCAGTTTCTCCTCGGCGCGCTCCGCGTCCGCACCCAGGAGGAACTCGCCCGCGCGGCGCCCGCGGTACGCCTCCGGCGGCAGTCCCCCGAACCTCGCGACCGCCCGGTTTATCCGCAGCACGCGCAGGTCCGGCCCGAGAACCACGACACCCACGGGGGACCGGCTGAACAGGCCGTCCAGCACGGCCCTGTCGATCTCCCACTGGATGACGTCCTCGGCGCGCGAGCCGACCAGAAGCCACTCGACGCTGGAGTCCAGGCGTTGCACACACCGGGCCCTGAACCCCACGTACACGCGGTGGCCTGCCCGGTGCCGAACCGGCAGCAGCCCATACCAGCCGCCCTCCTGCAGGCAGGCGTGAGTCACCTCGGCGACCAAGGACTCGTCCCCGCTGTCGACCAGCACCTCGCGGACCGACCGGCCCAGTACCTCGTCGGGGCGGTACCCGAGCAGTGTGGTGGCCTGCTCGCTCCACGCGACGACCCGTCCGCCACGGTCCACGACGGCGGACGCGGACTGGTGGATCGAGAACGGATCCTCCGGACTCTCGCTGAGCGTCGTCGGGGATGTGTCGTTCATCGCCCACCCGTCCCGCGCCGTTCGCGGGGCCGTGCTGGGGCCCCGGGGCGCTCCTACCGTTCGGCATGCCTGGCAGCGGCTCAGTCCCAGTATCGGGTGTCCGGGCACAGCGTGCTTCGGAAACTGCTCCTTACGGTCCCTGCGGGCATGGTCATCGGGGCAGCGCCCGGGCCAGGAGCACCGCCACGTCGTCGTCGGTCGCCTCGGGCATGACATGGGCCAGGAGGTCGTCGCAGACCTTCGCCAGAGGGCGGCCGGGATGTCGCAGGGCCTGTGCCAGCCGGCGCATGCCCTGGTCGAGGTCCGTGCCGCGGGTCTCGATCAGGCCGTCGGTGTACATCACCAGAAGACCGTGCGCGGGGAGGACCACCTGCTGGACCTCGCAGTCCTTGCGGCCGACGCCGAGGGGCGGGCCCGCAGGGCAGTCCAGGAAAGTGACCGTTCCGCGCTCGTCGGCGACCACCGGCGGCGGGTGCCCCGCCCTGGCGATCAGACAGCGGCCGGTCGCAGGATCGTGGACGGCGTACAGGCAGGTGGCCATCTCGTTGTCGCCCAGATCCGCCACCACGGTGTCCAGGGCGGGCAGCACCTGCTCGGGTGAGGGTTCCCGGCGGGCCAGGGTCCGTACCGCGGTGCGCAGCTGCCCCATCACCGCCGCCGCATGGATGCCGTGCCCCATCACATCCCCGATCACCAGGGCGGTCCGGCCGTCCGGCAGGGCGATGGCGTCGAACCAGTCGCCGCCGACCCCGTGGTCCCCGGCCGGCAGATAGCGCGCGGTGAGTTCCAGCCCGTCGACGGGAGGCAGGACGGGGTTCATCAGGCTGCGCTGGAGGGTGAGGGCCGCGTCGCGCTCCCGGCTGTACATGCGCGCGTTGTCGATGTTCAGCGCCGCCCGGGCGACGAGTTCGTCGATCAGCAGCGTGTCCTGGTCGTCGAACGGCCCGCGCTGCCGGGTCCGGGTGACGACGACCGCGCCGAGCACGCTGCCGCGGGCCACCAGAGGGATCAGGCGTGCCGCGCCCACATGGGTGCGCAGGTAGGCGCGCAGCCGGTCGACGTCCGGGTCGGTGATCATGGGGCCGATGTCGGACAGGAACAGGTTCATCGGCCGCCCCTCCGTGATGACCTGCTCGTACACCGAGCCCGGCGGGACCTGCAGGGTCATGCCTACCGCGAGCTGGTCGGCCGGCGCGGCCGGATCGGTGAAGGACGCCGCGGCGCGGCGCACCACACCGTGCGCCGATGCAGCCGTCTCGTCCGGGGCCACCGCCTCCTCCAGCAACTGCACGTCGGCGGAGTCGGCCAACCGGGGCACCAGGACCCGGACCACCTCCTGCGCCGTCTGCCTCAGATCCAGCGTGGAACCCATCTGCGTGCCCGCCTCCGCCAGCAGCGCGAGCCGCCGCCGCGCCTGCTCCGCCTCCAGATGGGCGTGCTGTCCCTCCGTGATGTCGATCAGCGACGCGATCAGTCCGATCCGCCGGCCGGCGCCATCGAGCAGGGGCGCGTAGGAGCAGGACCATGTCCGCACCAGTCCCGGCTTCTTCGTGCTGACAGCGGAGTGGCGGGAGTCCACCACCGCCTCGCCCCGGTCGAGGACCTGCCGCATCACCGACTCCAGCGCGTCGGTGCCGGGTGCGATCTCGGTCACGCGCCTGCCGACGTGCTCTGCGACCGGTACGCCGTCCATCCGGGCCAACGCCTGGTTGACCCGGAGGAAACGCAGGTCGGAGCCGAGCATGGCCAGGCCGATCGGGGACTGGGTGAACAGCCCCTCCAGAGCCGCCAGCGCATCGCGCATCTGCTCCACAGCAGTGGTCTCCGCCGCGATGGCCATGACACCCGTGCGCTGCGGCCCGTCCGCGATGGGGCAGATCCACATGTCCATGTCGACCAGATGCCCGTCGCGATGCCGGACCGGAAGCCGCGCGACCACCGCGGCGCCCGCCTGTACGGACCGGGTGAGCCGATCGGCCAGGTCGCGGTTCTCCTCGGGTACGAGGATGCGGTTGACCTCCTGGCCCACCACCTGCTCCTGGGTGTGACCGAGCAGGTCGTGGGCGGCGAGCGACCACTGCGCCATGCGTCCCTCGGCATCGGCCACCCACAGGGCGAGCGGCAGCAGATCCTGGAACACACCCGGGTGTCCCACCGCGGACGTGTCCGGGTCCGGCGTCTCGCCGACCGCGTCGTGCGCATGCGCACCGTGGGGACTGGCGCTGGTCATAAGGGCACCTCGCTCACCCGGCACCGGTCCCACCGCGGCTCCAGGGTCCGCGACGGACCGCCGCCACCCTTGACCACAGGAGGCTCAAGGACAGCGTAGGCCCGTCCGGCCGCTCAGGTGTCGATGCTGCGTGGTGACAGGTTGCGGAACCTGGGCAGGTGAGAGGGGAGATCGCGAGTGGCCCGGCTCACATGGCGTGAGAGGGGCGCCGCCGACACCATGGGTGCTCCGTCACCGCAAGGCTGAAGGGATCAAGAATGTTCCGCAAGGTGCTGGTCGCCAACCGCGGGGAGATCGCGATTCGCGCGTTCCGCGCAGGGTACGAGCTGGGCGCGCGCACCGTCGCCGTCTTCCCGCACGAGGACCGCAACTCCCTGCACCGGCTCAAGGCCGACGAAGCCTACGAGATCGGGCAGCCCGGACACCCGGTGCGGGCCTACCTCTCCGTGGAGGAGATCGTCCGCGCGGCGCGCCGTGCCGGAGCGGACGCGGTGTACCCCGGGTACGGATTCCTGTCCGAGAACCCTGATCTGGCCCGGGCCTGCGAGGAAGCGGGCATCACCTTCGTCGGGCCGAGCGCGGACATCCTGGAGCTGACCGGGAACAAGGCCCGCGCGGTGGCCGCCGCGCGGGAGGCCGGCGTACCCGTGCTCGGCTCGTCCGCGCCCTCCAACGACGTCGACGAACTGGTCCGCGCGGCCGACGACGTCGGCTTCCCCGTGTTCGTCAAGGCGGTCGCAGGTGGCGGCGGCCGCGGCATGCGCCGCGTGGAGGATCCCGCCCAGCTGCGGGAGTCCATCGAGGCGGCGTCCCGTGAGGCGGCGTCCGCGTTCGGCGATCCCACGGTGTTCCTGGAGAAGGCGGTCGTCGAGCCCCGCCACATCGAGGTGCAGATCCTTGCCGACGGGCAGGGCAACGTCATCCACCTGTTCGAGCGGGACTGTTCGGTGCAGCGCCGCCACCAGAAGGTGATCGAGCTGGCGCCCGCGCCGAACCTCGACCCGGAGCTGCGCGACCGGATCTGCGCCGACGCCGTGCGGTTCGCCCGCCAGATCGGCTACCGCAACGCCGGCACCGTGGAGTTCCTCCTCGACCGCGACGGCAACCACGTCTTCATCGAGATGAACCCGCGCATCCAGGTCGAGCACACCGTGACCGAGGAGGTCACCGACGTCGACCTGGTGCAGTCGCAGCTGCGCATCGCCGCCGGCGAGACCCTCACCGACCTCGGCCTCGCCCAGGAGACCGTGACGCTGCGCGGCGCCGCGCTGCAGTGCCGTATCACCACCGAGGACCCCGCCAACGGCTTCCGCCCGGACACCGGCCGCATCAGCGCCTACCGCTCGCCGGGCGGCTCGGGCATCCGCCTCGACGGCGGCACCACCCACGCCGGTACGGACATCAGCGCGCACTTCGACTCCATGCTGGTCAAACTGACCTGCCGGGGCCGGGACTTCAACACCGCGGTGGGCCGTGCCCGGCGCGCCGTGGCCGAGTTCCGCATCCGCGGCGTGGCCACCAACATCCCCTTCCTGCAAGCAGTACTGGACGACGCCGATTTCCAGGCCGGCCGGGTCACCACGTCGTTCATCGAGCAGCGCCCGCACCTGCTCACCGCCCGCCACTCCGCCGACCGCGGTACGAAGCTGCTGACCTACCTGGCCGACGTCACCGTGAACAAGCCGCATGGCGAACGGCCCGACCTGCTCGAGCCGTTGACCAAGCTGCCCGCGCTGCCCGCCGGTGAGCCGCCGGCCGGGTCCCGGCAGCGGCTCGCCGAACTCGGCCCGGAAGGCTTCGCCCGCTGGCTGCGCGCGTCCCCGACCATCGGCGTCACCGACACCACCTTCCGCGACGCCCACCAGTCGCTGCTCGCCACGCGCGTGCGCACCAAGGACATGCTCGCCGTCGCCCCGGTGGTGGCGCGCACCCTGCCCCAACTGCTGTCCCTGGAGTGCTGGGGCGGCGCGACCTACGACGTCGCCCTGCGCTTCCTCGCCGAGGACCCGTGGGAGCGCCTGGCGGCCCTGCGGGAAGCCGCGCCGAACATCTGCCTGCAGATGCTGCTGCGCGGCCGCAACACCGTGGGCTACACGCCGTATCCCACCGAGGTGACCGACGCCTTCGTGCACGAGGCGGCCGCCACCGGCATCGACATCTTCCGCATCTTCGACGCCCTCAACGACGTCGCCCAGATGCGGCCCGCCATCGACGCCGTACGGGACACCGGAACGGCCGTCGCCGAGGTGGCCCTGTGCTACACCTCCGACCTGTCCGACCCGTCGGAGCGCCTGTACACGCTGGACTACTACCTGCGCCTGGCCGAGCAGATCGTCGAGGCGGGCGCCCACGTGCTGGCCGTCAAGGACATGGCGGGCCTGCTGCGCGCCCCGGCCGCGGCGACCCTGGTGTCGGCCCTGCGCAGGGAGTTCGACCTGCCCGTCCACGTGCACACCCACGACACCGCCGGCGGTCAGCTCGCCACCTACCTCGCCGCCATCCAGGCCGGCGCGGACGCGGTGGACGGCGCGGTGGCGTCCATGGCGGGCACCACCTCCCAGCCGTCCCTGTCGGCGATCGTGGCCGCGACCGACCACTCCGACCGGCCCACCGGCCTCGACCTCCAGGCCGTCGGCGACCTGGAGCCGTACTGGGAGAGCGTCCGCAAGGTCTACGCCCCCTTCGAGGCGGGTCTGGCCTCGCCGACCGGCCGCGTCTACCACCACGAGATCCCCGGCGGACAGCTCTCCAACCTGCGTACCCAGGCGGTCGCGCTGGGCCTGGGCGACCGCTTCGAGGAGATCGAGGCGATGTACGGCGCCGCCGACCGGATGCTCGGCCACCTGGTGAAGGTCACCCCCTCGTCGAAGGTGGTCGGCGACCTGGCGCTGCACCTCGTGGGTGCGGGCGTCTCCCCGAAGGACTTCGAGGCGGAGCCGGACCGGTTCGACATCCCGGACTCCGTCATCGGGTTCCTGCGCGGCGAGCTCGGCACCCCGCCCGGCGGCTGGCCCGAGCCGTTCCGCACGAAGGCGTTGCAGGGCCGCGCCGACGCCAAGCCGGTCCAGGAGCTGAACGCCGACGACCGCGAGGGCCTGGCGAAGGACCGGCGGGCGACGCTCAACCGGCTGCTGTTCCCGGGCCCCACCCGCGAGTTCGACACGCACCGCGACACCTACGGCGACACCAGCGTCCTCGACAGCAAGGACTTCTTCTACGGACTGCGTCCCGGCAAGGAGTACTCCGTCGACCTCGAACGCGGTGTGCGGCTGCTGATCGAGCTGCAGGCCGTCGGCGACGCGGACGAGCGCGGCATGCGCACCGTGATGTCCACCCTGAACGGCCAACTGCGGCCCATCCAGGTCCGCGACCGGGCGGCGGCCTCCGACGTCCCCGTCACGGAGAAGGCCGACCGTGCCAACCCCGGCCACGTCGCGGCACCGTTCGCCGGCGTGGTGACCCTCACGGTCTCCGAGGGGGACGAGGTGACGGCCGGTGACACGGTGGCCACCATCGAGGCGATGAAGATGGAGGCTTCGATCACCGCCGCGAAGTCCGGCAAGGTGACCAGGCTCGCCATCAATCCCATCCAGCAGGTCGAGGGCGGCGACCTCCTGGTCGAACTCGCCTGAGCGGCCTCCAGGGCCGGAAGGTCAGGGGCACGGTCACGCGGACTCCTCCGCCGGGCCGTGCCCCTGCCGCTGGAAAGGCGTCAGCTCTTCTGTTCCTGGAGGAAAGCCGTGAGTGCGGCCATGAGTTCGGCAGGTGCGTCCTCCTGGACGAGGTGGCCCGCGCCGGCGATCGGCTCCAGCCGCGCGCCGGGGATCCGGGCGGCCAGCTCGCGGCCTTTCGCCACGGGGATCCAGGTGTCGTCCTCACCCCAGCACACCAGCGTCGGGAAGCCGATCTCGCCGTACCGTTCCTGGACTTCGTCGGTGTAGCGCTGGTCGGCCTGGGCGATCTGCCGGTAGAAGGCCGACTGGCCGACCTCGCCCAGCCAGGGCCGGCTGAGCCGGTCGAGGACGGCGGGGTGCAGGCCGGGGCTGCTGGCCGAGCTGATGTACTCGCGCACCAGAGCGCGGTGCAGGGCGGGCGGCAGTCGGTCGAAGACATCGGAATGCTCGCCGACGAGGCGGAAGAACGGGGAGCCCCACGGGGCCAGCGCGACCGGGTCGACCAGGGCGAGCGCGCGGTAGCGGGCACCGTGCAGCAGGTGTGCCCGCAAGGAGACGGCACCGCCGAAGTCGTGTGCCACCACCAGAGGTTCGTCGAGGTTCCAGTGGGCCAGGAGCTCGGTGAAGACCCTGCCCTGGGTTGCCAGGGAGACGTCCTGGTCGGTGGACATCTCCGATTCCCCGTAACCGGGCATGTCCCACACGAACACCTGGTGGTGGCGGGCGAGCGCGCGGGCGACGGCGCGCCAGACGTACGAGGAGAAGGGCGTGCCGTGGAGGAGGACGACCGGATCCTGGCCGGGCTGCCCGAGGCTGCCCCAGCGGATGTCGCCCGACGTACTGCGGAATGTCTCGGGCAGCTGCCATTCACTCACGGGTGCCGGTCCTCTCGGTCGTGTCTGCCGAAGCCTCCACCATATTGAGGACCGCGCTGAGCGCGACCGCCCCTTCGAGCAGCGCTCTGGAGCGAGTTGCGATACCTGACTCCCTGGCCGCCAGCGCGGAGTTGACGTCCTCCGATCGGCGGGCGCCGCGCAGCTCCGGCATGAGGGCGCGCAGGGGTGCGATGCGGTAGCCGGTCTTGCGCAGCTGGTGCACGATCCGCGCATCCCGGACCTGGGCGGGTGTGTACCGGCGTGTGCCACGCGCGGGGTCACGGTTCGGGACGACGAGTTCCTCAGTATCCCAGTGCCGCAGCGTCGAAGGACGTACGCCGAGAGCGGCGGCGAGGTCGGAAACGCTCATCGAGTCCGACGCCCGTACGTCCTCGATCGGCTCACCGGCGATGGCCCGGGCGGCCTCCTGGGCCAGCCTCAGTTCCGTGCGCTCCGCGTCCAGCCGGGCGTGGGCCGCGTCGAGCAGGGCCAGTGCCTGCGAGGCGGGGGAGTGGTGGACGGCCCGGACGATCCGCTTGGCCTCGGTGGGACCGGCGCCCGCTGCGAGGGTGCGGTAGGCCAGCGCGGACTGCAGATGCAGGTCCCCGTAGATCCGGTAGCCCGTGGCCGTGCGTGTCGCCGGTGGAAGGACACCGTCGCGTTCGAGATTGCGCACTTGTTGAACGGAGTACCCGCATTGCCGCGCGACATCGGCGGTGCGCAGAACACCTGATTTGAGACTTGCCACCCCGAAAGCCCTCCGTCTGCCCCTCAAAGTCTCCACAAGCACTTCAATGCAACGCTAGAGCACATGACCATGGACGAGATCATCGGCTTCGTGGACGGACTGGACGGTGTGCTGATCCTCAGGCCGGCACCGGGCGACGGCACACCGGACATCAGCTGGGGCGACACGTTCTTCTACTACGCCCCCGATCGGGTGCCCCCGACAACGACCCAGCCGTTCGCGACGATAGTGACCAAGAACTACCCCGGCGACGAGGCCTCACGTCTGGACCGGGCGGACACCTTCCGCGTGAACGTCAACGCCGGGAAGGAGGCGTTCGTCCGGTGGACCGGTCACGCGCCCCGCGAACCAGCCACCGGCGAGGTCGATCCCAGCGCCGCTGACACCCTGATCGCCCATCCCGTGTACGGCGCCCTCGGCTGGCTGGCCGTCGTGAACCCGGGCCCGCGCACGGCAGCGGCGACCCGTGACCTGCTGCGTGCGGCCCATCACTTGGCCCGCTCCCGGCACGAGCGACGCGGCGCATCGACCACGTGAGGAGCCGAGCGGCTGCGTCACTCCCGCCCCGCATGCGCCCGGGCGCACCGCATCGCACCCTGGTGCTATGGCAAGTGCGCAGCTCATCGTCATCTATCCGCCCGCCGAGGACGGCGGTCGGCGGGTGCGTGCGGACACCCGGTTCCTGGGCATGGCGTACGGGCTCCTGGACGTGGCCGAGTTCCTGAGTCAGGCGGGGATCGAGGACGCCGATCCCGAGTACGTACGGCAGTCCGCCCTGATCGAATGGCGGGGCGGCGGCCCGGACGCCTGGGGTCACTGAAGGGGCGGTACGACCACAGCCTCCGCCGTCAGGGTGCCTCGGTCAGGCGGCCTTCTTCCTTCCTCTGCGGCCCGCCCCGGCGAGGGCGTCGATCAGCTGGGCGCGGGTCATCTTCGAGCGGCCCGGGACATTCCGGTCGGAGGCCTGCTGGTAGAGCTCCGACTTGCTCATCCGCCGCAGCTCGCTCTTCTGCGCCGGACGGCCGGAAGCCGGCTTCTTGCGCTGCTCGGCAGCGCCACTCCCGGAGGAGCGGGCCTGGTCGAGACTGTGCTGGAGGACATCCATCAGGTCGACGACGTCGGTCGCCTCGGGGGCTTCCTCGGCGACGGCGATGTCCCGGCCCTCGGCCTTCGCCTTGACCAGCTCCCGCACCTTCTCCTGGTAGGTGTCGTGGTAGCGGGCGGGTTCCCATTCCGAGCTCAGCGCGTCGACCAGCTGCAAAGCCATGTCCAGCTCCTTGCCGCGCCCGGCTCGGCCGGAGGGCAGCTCGGGCAGTTCCCTGCCCGGGTCGCGCACCTCGTCGGCCCAGTGCAGGGTCTGCAGGACAAGGACCTGGTCGGCCGCGCGCAACGCGGTCAGGTACTGCCTGCCGCGCATCACGAAGGTCGCGATCCCCGCCTTGTCCGCCTCGGCCAGCGCCGCGCGCAGCAGTTCGTACACCTTCAGGTGTTCCTTGCCGCGCGGGGCGACGTAGTACGTGCGGGCGAAGTACACGGGCTCCATGTCGGCCAGGTCGACGAAGTCCGAGATCTCGATGTCCTTCGACCGGCCCGGCGCGATCTCGTCCAGTTCGTCGGGGTCGATGACGATGGACTCGCCCTCGGCCGCCTAGAAGGCCTTGACGATGTCCTTGTTCTCCACTTCCTTGCCGGTGCGCTCGTTGACCCGCCGGTTGCGGATCCGGTCGGCGGTGCCGCGCTGCAGCTGCTGGAAGTGGACGGTGTGGTCCTCGGTCGCGGTGTACAGGCCGACCGGCACGCTGGCCGGCCCGAACGTGATCACCCCTGTCCAGATCGCACGAGCCATGCCGTCCCGCTCCGTCCCGCGTGCAACCGAAGGCCCGCTCGGGCCGTGTCCCGCCTCCACGCTCGCACCCCGCACCCGGCCTCGCGCGCGGAGAGCGGATCGGGAGCGTCCTCACGCGTCCGCGAGACGGTTGGGCTGAAGCAGCAGCAGGGCGATGTCGTCGGTGTGGCGGTTGGTGCGGTGGGTGTGGCGGACCAGGCTGTCCACGAGCTGGTGCAGGGGCAGATCGCTCGACTCGCTGAGGTGGTGGGCGAGGTCGGCGATGGTCTGGGTGATGTCGGTGCCGGGGTCTTCCACGAGGCCGTCGGTGTAGAGGGCGAGGAGCGTCTCCGGGCCCAGCGGCAGGGTGGTGAGCGGGTAGGTGGGAGTGCCGAAGCCGAGGCCCAGTGGAGGGCCGGGGCGGACGTCGACGGGGTGGGCCCGGTTGTCGGGGAGCCGCAGGAGCGGGGGAGGGTGTCCGGCGCTGGCGAGAGTCACCTGGTGGCGGGCGAGATCGATGTGGGCGTAGAGGCAGGAGACGAAACGGCTGGCGTGCAGGTCGGCGAGGTCGCGGTCGGTGCGGGCGAGGACCTGGTCGGGAGCGGCCCCGGCCGTGGCATGGGAGTGGACGGCCATACGGACCTGGCCCATCAGGGCCGCTGCCGTCATGTCGTGGCCCTGCACGTCTCCGATGACGGCCGCGGCGGTGGTGTTGGTGAGGCGGATGAGGTCGTAGAAGTCGCCGCCGATGTTCACGCCCTGGCTGGCGGGGAGGTAGCGGGCGGCGACCTCGAGACCGGCCACGGTGGGCAGGGCGTGCGGCAGGAGGGTCTGCTGCAGGGCGTGGGCGAGGTTGTGCTTGGCGTCGTAGAGGCGGGCACGGTCCAGGGCCTGGGCGATGAGACCGGCGAGAGGCGTGAGGATGGAGCGTTCGGCGGCGGTGAAGGTGTGGGGCCGGTTGTAGGCGAGGAGCAGACAGCCGATGGGACGTCCGGAGCTGAGCAGCGGCAGGAAGGCCCAGGCGTGTTTGTCGCTGATCTGCGGTGCCCTCGGGTAGAGGCGGGCGAGTTCACCGCGGTTGGCGAAGAACAGGGACGCGCCGGTGGCCAGAGCGCGGCCGGCCGGCGTCAGGTCGGCGTCCGTGGGCAGGCCGTCGAACTGCTCGATCAGGGAGGGCTCGTAGCCGCGGTGTCCGATGATCTGGATACGGCCGGCGTCGGCGGCGGACATGATCATGCCGTGGGCGCCGAAGGCAGGCAGGATCTGGTCGGCGATCAGGTCGACGACGTCCTGGACACCGACGGCCTCGGTCAGTGCCGCTGTCAGGGCCATCAGCAGATGGATCCGGCTCGTCGGCGGGGTGCTGGCGGGGGAGGCCGGCTGCGTGCCGAGGGGCTTGGACGACTGGTCGGGGGTGATGAGGATGCTGGTGCCACTGTCGTCCGTGTGCAGGCCCAGGTCCAGCCACTGGTCCGGTGGGCGCAGGACGGTCAGGGCGAGGTGCTCGCGGCTGCTCATGGCAGTGCGGTACGCGTCCATGTACGCGATGTTGTCGAGCCAGGGCAGTGACTGCCAGGGCTGGGTTCCCAGCAGCTGCTTCGCCGGTCTGCCCAGCAGACGGGCGGCTGCGGTGTTCACGTAGGTGATGCGCCCTCCGAGGTCAAGGGCGAGCGTGCCCAGAGGCAGGCGTTCCACCAGGTCGGCCGCCGCGAGCTCGGACTGCGGCCTCGGCTCCTCGCGGTGCGGATGGACGAAGCGGGGCCGGTCCGGAATGACCGGAGGCGAGGCCTCCGCGTCCAGCAGGCGGGCGATGCGGCGCGCGCTGACGGCGATGCGGCCGCGCTCGCGGCGGCTGAGGCGGGGGGACCGGTCCGGGGCCCAGATCAGCAGCAGCGCACCCCGGCAGTGCCGGATCTGCTTCAGCGGGACGATGGCGAACGCGACTTGGTAGGGGATGGTCGCCGCGGCACGCGGGTAGGAGCGGGCCAGCGCCTCCAGGGAACTCACCCAGACGAGCTGTTCGTGGCGAACCGCATCCTGCGCCGGACCGCGGATGGCGAACGACATCCGCCACCACGGTGCGAAGGCATCGACCGGGAGACCGCACAGGGCGAGCAGGCCCAATGCGGTCTCGGCCGGGTCCAGCAGGTAGACACCCCCGGACCTGGCACCGGTGCGCCGCACAGCCGCCGCCAAGGCGTCGCCGAGCGGATCAGCCACCTCCGGCTGCTCATCGGACCCGCTCATTCGGCGCAACACCCAACGCCCATATTCAGAACGCTAAGCCCGACCCGGCGGCACGGCATGTGGATCAGACGTCCTGTGCCGTGCCGGGAGGCGACGTCGGCGTTCCGAGGCGGCGCTGCATGAACGGCTCCTGGGACAGTACGGCCCCCACGCTGAGGCCGACGGCGACGGCCACGCACACGATGATCAGCCAGGACAGCAGCACGAAGACCGGACCGGCGGAACCGTAATTCTCCAGTGCCCGGTTGAGCGCCCGAGGCATGTAGAAGTGCGCGGTCAGGGACAGGGCGCTGACCGCGATCGCCGTGATGACCGCCCCCGGCAACAGGGGTGACCAGCGGACGCCGCCGCCCAGCAGAAGGTGCTGGGTCCACCACCACAGGGCCGTCTCCACGACCAGGATGACCGGGACTCCCAGCAGCGCCCCGAGGCCGACCCGGTTGTGCAGCAGCCCCTGCCCGACCAGTGCGCCCAGCCACAGGACGATCCATGCCAGCCACCGCCACGGAGCGACCTTCGCCCCTGACCGGGGCAGCAGCCAGGCCCGTCTGCACAGCCGCTGCACCGCACGACTGACCGCGGTGGCCGACAGCAGCACCATCAGTGTGCCCACCAAGCCGGTCGCCTGGCGCAGATCGTCGGTCGGGGGCTGGAACGCCTGCTCGATCTGCGACTTCGCCTGCCCGTTCAGACCGAAGACGGCACTGACCGCCGCGGTGACCTGGTCCTGCACCGCCTGGGGCGCGTACGCACTCAGCACGAACAGCAGGGGAACGGCAGTCAGGAAGCACTGCGCCGCGATGCGGGTGGCGGAGTCGAAGATGTTCACCGACACCATGCGGTCCACGATCCCCGTGACCACCGGGAAGCGGGTCTCCACCCGTGCGTGGACGGCCTTCAGCCAGGCAGTGAGTTTCCTGATGCGGCCACGCCACCATGACGCGTGCAGCAGGGAGCGGCTCCGCCGGTGGCCGTCGGCGGAGTCCTCGCCCGTGCCCCCGCGCGGCATCACTCACCGGCGCGCGTGGAGCCCGGGCATGGCGTCCCGGTCCCTGCCGTCGACGGCATCCGTGCGGAAGTCTCCATCGCGCCGCTCCTTCCCGGTCTCCAGATTGCGTGACTTGGCGGGCCACGGCACTCCGTCGCCCGCCAAGGGGCACTACACGGACGCCGGGGAAGCCGGGGCCGTCGGTCAAGAGATGCGGCGGATCACGGCCGTGCCTACCCTCGTGCCGTACGGCGCCTGATGGGATCGCCCATGGTCGTGGACCTGCTGCTCATCGCCCTCGCCATCACGCTCGACCCCCTCCCTCTCATGGCGTTCGTGCTGGTGGTGGCATCCCCGGCAGGGGGGTACGGACAGGGCTCGCCTTCATCGCGGGGTGGATGGCGTGTTTCGTCGCGGTGATCGCCCTGGTCCTGACGCTGACCGGCGGGCAGCCCCCGGCTCCCAGGTCGCCTCCGTCCACGGCGAACCTCGCGGCCAAACTCCTCATCGGGGTGTCGCTGATCGGGTACGGCCTCCACCGGCACCGCCGGCGGGACCGGCACCGACCACCTGGCCACGACCGCACAGCGAACGCTGCGCCCGATGACGCCGGAGCCTCGCCGTCGCGCGGCAAGTCGTCCTCCTTCCTCGCCACCCGGCTGGACCGCGGCGCGATCTGGCCGGCGGCGGGACTGGCCGTCCTCCTCCAGCCGTGGGGACTCGTCGCGGCGGGCGCCGTGACCGTGGTGGAGGCCGACACCTCCCACGTCACGACCTGGGTGGAGCTGGTCGCGTTCTGCATCGTCGCGACGGCCGGCCTGCTCGCCGCCGAGCTGTACGTCGTACTGAAACCGGCCTCGGCCCGGCGCCGACTGCTCGGCCTGCGCACCTGGATGGCGGACCACGCCCACCAGGCCATCGTGTTCGGCAGCGTCGCGATCGGCCTGTGGCTGACGGGAAAGAGCGTCTACGAGCTGGCCAGTTGACGTCCCGGAAGGACCACCCGCGCAGCGCCCGGCCGGACCCGGGGCGATAGTGGGCGTGTACCGGACCTCCACCGTCACCTCAGGGAGGGAGCTTGACCGCGAAGGTCGACAGCCCCCGGGTCGTGATCGTCATGGGCGTGTCGGCGTCCGGGAAGTCCACCGTCGGTGCGCGCCTTGCCCAACGGCTCGGTGTGCCCTTCCTGGAGGGCGATGAACTGCACTCCGCGGCCGAACGGGCCAAGATGGCCCTCGGGCACCCCCTCGACGACGCCGATCGCCGGCCCTGGCTGGCGGCCCTGGCCCGGTGGATCCGCTCGGCCGTGTCACACGGGCGTGGTGGGGTGGTCGCCTGTTCCTCTCTGAAGCGCCGGTACCGGGACGAGTTACGGAGCGCGGGCGAGGGCGCGAAGGTGAGCTTCGTCCACCTGGCCATCGATCGCCGGTCGGCCAGGGAGCGGATCGCCCGCAGGAAGGGGCACTTCATGCCACCGGGGCTGCTGGACTCGCAGTACGCGATTCTCGAACCGCTGCAGGCCGACGAGCCGGGCGTCACCGTCGACGCGAGCGCCACCCCGGAGCAGGTCATGGCAGCGGCGCTGCGAGCGGTGGCCGAACCGGACGGATAGCGGGTGTGCCGCTTCCCGCCCACACGGGCGTCCCGTTTCCCGTCCACAGGAGACCCGTATGGAACTGGTCCACTTCCGCATGGTGATGCCGTCCGCCCTCACCCGGCCGACCGTCGCCCTGCTCTCCTCGCACGGCAGCGTGCTCAATCTCGTCGTGGTGAGGTCGGGCCAGGTCCCCGAGGGCGACGCGGTGGAGTGCGACGTGGTGCAGGGCGCCGCCAACGACGTGCTGGGGCAGCTGCGCGAACTGGGCGTCGACCGTACGGGGTCGATCGCCGTGGACAGCATCGACGTGATGTTCTCGCAGCGGGCCGAGCAGCTCGAGGCCGATCAGCCGAGCGCGCTCGTCCACGCGCCGTTGTGGGCCGGCGTCGAGGCGCGCATCCGGGCTGAGGGCACCTACCGGCCGTCGTTCTACCTGTTCCTGGTCATCGCCGGGATCATCGGCTCTGTCGGCATCATGTCGAACTCTCAGATCCTCATCGTGGCGGCGATGGTGGTCGGCCCCGAGTACAACGCCATCACCAGCGTCGCCCTCGGCCTCGACCGCCGTAGCCGACGCAGGGTCCGCGAGGGTGTGTGGGCGCTGGTGGTCGGGTTCTCCCTGGCGATCGTCGCCACCTTGGGATTCGCCGCCGTGGCCCGGGGCCTCGGCCTTCAGTCGGAGGCCTTCGATCTGGGCCTGCGGCCCGTGTCCAACCTCATCGGCACGCCGAACTTCTTCTCCGTCGTCGTGGCCTTCCTCGCCGGCATCGTCGGAATCGTGTCGCTGACCGAGGCGCGCGGCAGCGCCCTGCTGGGTGTCTTCATCTCCGTCACCACCATCCCCGCCGCCTCGGACATGGCGGTCTCGCTGGCGTTCGGGGACTGGGACCACGTGTGGGGCTCGTTCGTCCAGCTGTTGCTCAACGTCATCGTTCTCGTGGCCGTCGGAGTCCTCGCTCTCCGTGCCCAGCGGCGACTGTGGCACCGCGCGACCCGACGGGCCGCGGCATCCGGACGCTAGGGGATGCCGGACGGCCGCTGCCCGGCCCCCGCACCCCCGCCGCCCTCATCCCCGCGCGCCGATCTCCGACTCCCGGCTTAGTCTGAGGCGGGGGGCATTCGGGTGAAGCGCACGCCGAGAGGTGGCCTCGATGGACGACTACCCGCTGATCGAGAACCACGGCCTCCTCGGCGACCTGCAGACCGCCGCACTGGTGACGACCGACGGTTGCATCGACTGGTTCTGCGCCCCGAGATTCGACTCACCCAGTGTGTTCGGGGCCCTGCTGGACCAGAACAAGGGTGGGCACTGCACGGTCCGGCCGCAGAACGGCGCCTACGCGACCAAGCAGTTGTACTTTCCCGACACGGCCATCCTGGTCACCCGCTTCATGACCGAGGCGGGCGCCGGTGAGGTGATCGACTTCATGCCCGTGACGGGCACGAAGGTCACGGAAAGTCACCGACTGGTGCGCATGGTCCGATGCGTGCGCGGCAGGATGACGTTCGAGGTCGAGATAGCGCCGCGGTTCGACTACGGCCGGCAGGCGCACCGGTTGCACATCACCACGCATGGGGCGGCGTTCGTAGCGGAGGACGGCTCGAAGCTCACCGTGCACCCCGTACGCGAAGCGGAGGACGAGCGACTGCTCGACCTGCTCGCCGACCGGCGGGACGCCCTGCACTTCACGCTGACCCTGGAGGCGGGCCAGGAGCGGGGGCTGGCGCTGGAGTGGGGCGCCGACGGGCCGCCCAGGGAGATGCGCCTGGCCGAATACCATCAGCTCTTCGACGAGACGGTGCAGTTCTGGCGTACCTGGCTGGGCCAGTCGAGCTACACGGGACGCTGGCGCGAAGCCGTGGAGCGCTCCGCGATCACCCTGAAACTGATGACCTTCGCCCCCACCGGCGCCGTGGTGGCCGCCCCGACGGCCGCACTCCCGGAGCAACTGGGCGGGGAGCGCAACTGGGACTACCGGTTCACCTGGATCCGTGACGCGTCCTTCTCGGTGTACGCCCTGCTGGGACTGGGATTCACCGACGAGGCAAGGGCGTTCATCCTGTGGCTCGCCGACCGGGTCAGGGAGCGCGCCGGACGGCACGGTGACACCGGGCCGCTGAACATCATGTACAAGGTCGACGGCTCCTCCGACCTGGACGAACAGATCCTGGACCACTGGGCGGGCTACGCGGGCTCCGCGCCGGTACGGATCGGCAACGGCGCCGCCACCCAACTCCAACTGGACATCTACGGCGAGGCCCTGGACAGCATCTACTTCGCGCACCGGCACGGTCTGCAGCTGGGGCACCACGGATGGAACTCACTGCTGACCAACCTCGACTGGCTGGTCGACCACTGGGACCAGGCGGAGGAAGGACTGTGGGAGACCCGCGGCGGCCGGCAGGACTTCACCTACGGCCGCGTCATGTCCTGGGTCGCCTTCGACCGGGCCCTGCGGCTCTCCGACGCGAACGGACGCCCGGGCCCGTCCGAACGCTGGCGCCAGGCACGCGACGACTGCTACGAGCAGGTCATGGCCAAGGGTTGGAGCGAGAAGCGTGGGGCCTTCGTCCAGCACTACGGCAGCGAAGTCCTCGACTCCTCGCTGCTGCGCATGTCGACGGTCGGGATCATCACGCCGGAGGACCCGATGTGGATATCCACCCTCGGCGCCATGGAACAGGAACTCGTCAGCGACAGCCTCGTCTACCGCTACAACCCCGACGCCTCCCCCGACGGCCTGCGCGGCTCCGAAGGCACCTTCTCGCTGTGCACCTTCATGTACGTCGACGCCCTGGCACGCGCGGGACGGACCGGCAAGGCGCGGCTGGTGCTGGAGAAGATGATGGGGTACGCCAACCACCTGGGCCTGTACTCGGAGGAGATCGACCCGACGGGACGTCAGCTGGGCAACTTCCCGCAGGCGTTCACGCATCTCGCCCTCATCGACGCCGCCATCACTTTGAACGCGGCGCTCGAGCGCCGATCCTGACGCCCCGGTTCAACCAGTGGTGTCCACGCCCGGTGCCGGCGTGGGGCCGAGCAGCACGAGCGTGTCGCCCTCCCCGGCCGTGACCGCCCGTGCCTCGGTCGTCGGCTCCAGGCGCCCGTCCGGCCGTACGACGAACAGCGTCTCGTACCCCGGCGGATACGGCGCCGACGCGGGCTGAACGTGGAAGCGGGCGCCGCGCCCATGGCGCTCCGCGAGGGTGTGGCGGACGAGTTGCCGGCCGAAGAGGATCTCTCCGGAGGTGTAGGGGGCGACCACGCCCCGGGTGGCCGGCGGTGGGCCCACCCGGTAGACCGGACCGTCGACGCTGTCCCGCAGGACCACCGCGACGAGCGCGTTGAAGTCGTCGTCGTCCGTGAGCAGGAAGACCGATGTGATCCCTTCCAGGCGGGCCTGCGGATCGGTGGCCACGGCCATGAGTTCCCCGGCTGTCTGCTCGATGCCCGCCGCCTCGATCCGGGCCCGTCCCTGGGTGGATCCCGCCCACATCAGCACGTCCAGGCCGGCGATGCGCAGTGCACGGGCGAGGTCCACGACCCACGGGTCGTCGCCCAGCAGCAACGGCCGGTATCGCGCGGTGCGTACGACGTCCAGCTTGGTGGCCACGGGCTTCGCGGTCAGTCCGTAGACGAGGACCGTCCCGACGATCACCAGAAAGGTGACCGGGAGGATCTTGTCCGCGTCGCGCAGACCCTCGCTGGTGAGGGCGGCGGAGAAGGTCGTGGCGGTGGAGGCGGCGACGATGCCGCGTGGGGCCATCCAGCCGATGAAGGCGCGTTCGGGGCCGGTGAAGTCCGTCCTGAGGGTGGACAGCAGCGCGATCACGGGTCTGATGACCAGGACGAGCGCCGCGACCAGCGCGAGGGTGGGAAGGAGCACCGGCTCGAGCGACTCGGGCGTCACCGACGCCGAGATGGAGACAAACAGCAGACCGATGATCAGCTGGACCAGCGTCTCGAAGAACGGCCGCCGCGCGGGCATGTCGAAGCCCGGCAGGTTAGCGGCGACGAGGCCGGTGACGATCGCGGCGATGAGCCCGGTGTCGTCGTGCACCGCGTCGCAGCCCGCGGCCACCACCACGACGACGGCGAGCTGGGCGAGCGTGCCGAGGGTCTCACCGAGGTGGAGGAGCCGGAGGGTGAACCACAGCAGCGCGGCCCCGACCACGCCGCCCGCCAGCCCGACGGCGATGCTGCCCAGGAACGAGCCCACCCGGAAGTGACCGGTCTGCAGGCCGCCGGAGACGATGGAATGGAAGACGACGGCGCCGAGGATGCCGCCGACGGCGTCGATGAGCGAGCCCTCCCACACCAGCACGCGCCGCACCTTGTCCGACGGCTTGACGTGTTCCAGCAGCGGACCGACGACGGTCGGCCCGGACACCACGAGGATCACCCCGATCATGGTGGCCACGGCCGCCGGAACGCTGAACAGCGCCGGTCCCAGGGCCAACACCGCCGCCCAGGTGAGCCCTACTTGGAACACCAGGAGCCGGATGACGGTGTTGCGGGTCGCGCCCTTGAGCAGGCGCATGTCCAGCCCCAGCCCGGCGTCGTAGAGGATGAGCGCCACCGACAGCGACACCAGCGCCGAGAAGTCCTCTCCGACGAGCTGGTCCGGGTGGACGATGTCGGTGAGGGCTCCCGCAGTGAACCCGGCCGGCAGGAGCACGATCAGGGCCGGGATCCGCAGTCGGCCGGCCAGGATCTGGGAGCCGACGGCGAGGGCCACGATCAGGGCGAACCCCAGCAGGATGTCGTCCTCGCTCACCGTGCCCTCACCCTTCGCCGCGGACCTCAGCCGTCGTCACCGGCACCGAGCCGCAGATCGGTGTCGGTGAGGCCCTCCAACTCCCCGTGGGTGTCCAGCCAGTAGAGAAGGACGACCGCGGGCATGACGAGCACGACGGCGACGAGGGTGACCACCCCCAGCCAGCGCAGCGTCGTGTCGGCGCCCGCGCCCTCCGCGATGGTCAGGGAGGTCGGGACGAGGTACGGCCGCTGTGCGAGGCCCCAGGCGACCACCGCGGACGCCACCACACCGACCGCGGTGACCCGGGACCAGGCGCCGGACGGACGGATCAGCAGCCAGGCGGTGGCCAGGGTGCTCACCGCCGCCACGATCACGAACACGAGTCCGGCACCGTGCGTGAGCCCGTGCCACACATGCTCTGCATCGCCGTGCGCGACGATCAGCGTCACCACGGACAGCACGGCGACGGCGGCCAGAGCGGCCAGCGCCCGCCGACGGAAGTAACCGTCCAGATCCGGCGCTTCGAAGCGCCGGGCGTCCGCGGCGAGGAACACCGCACCGAGCAGGGCGGTGGTCGCCACGGCGAGCACCCCGAACAGCAACGGGGTGGGGTGGGCCCAGGCGTGGTCCGAGGGCTTGGCGTCCGCCGTCACCCGGCCCGACGCCACACCACCGGCCGCGGCGCCGAGGAAGAACGGTGTAAGGAGCGAGGATACGGCGAACACCGCGCCGTACAGGCGCCGTCCGGCCAGCCGTTGGGCGGGCTTGCGCAGCGCGAACCCCGCGCCGCGCAGGACCGTGCCCACGACGGCCAGGGCGAGCGGCAGCCACATCGACTGGAACAACTGCTGGAAGAGGACGGGGAAACCCGTCCACATGATGACGAGTACGAAGATCAGCCAGACGTTGTTGACCTCCCAGACGGGCGCCATTGCATGGTCGATCAGCCACCGGGGCCGCTTGCCGCGCTCCGCTCCGCCGGCGATCAGGTCCCAGAAGCCGGCTCCGTAGTCGGTGCCGCCCGCGCAGGTGTAGGCGGTGATCGCGAGCAGCAGGACGACGGCGATGACATCGGCGATCACGACCGGCCCTCCGCGGACGAGGACGATCCGTCACTCCCGGACGGCGGCGAAGCGCCGGACGGGACAGCAGGACGCGGCCCGTAGGGGGTGTCCGTCTCGGGTGCCTCGGCCGTTGTCCGCTTCCCGGTTCCCGCCCTGTCCGCCTCGTCGGCGAGCCGCCAACGGGTGCGCATCCGCAGCAGGATCACGAGGAACGACCCGAAGATGAACGCGTACACGACGACGACCAGGCCGAACATGGTCCACAGCGTGCCGGACCGGGTCGAGGTGACCGCTTCGGCGACCCGCATGTTCTCGTAGACGATCCACGGCTGGCGGCCGACCTCGGTGGTGATCCAGCCGCATTCGACGGCGACGACGGAGGCCACGCCGGACACGGCGGCACACCGGTAGAACCAGGGCGAGGCGGGCAGTCGGCGGCGCCGCCACCAGATCAGGGCGTACCACAGGGCGAGCAGCGCGAGCAGGGAGCCGATGCCGACCATGGTGTCGAAGGCCCAGTGGGCGATGGTCGCCTGGGTGGGGTTCGGCCGCTGGTCGGCGGGGACGGAGGTCAGCCCGGTCACCCGGGTGTCCGGGCTGAAACCGGCGAGGATGGAGTCGAACTGCGGGATCTTGATGCCGCCGGAGATGCTCCCGTCCGGATGCAGACGGCCGAACAGGTACTCGGGGACGTGGGTGTCGGTCTTCCAGACGATCTCCATGGCGGCGAACTTCACCGGCTGCTTGTGGAAGACCTGCCGCGCGATGGAGTCGCCCAGCATGAACTGCACCGGCGTGAACACCGCGGCGACCGTGAACGGGATGGTGAAGCCGAGCCGGTGGTAGTGGTCCCGGCGCCCGCGGAGCCAGCCCACGGCGTAGACGCCGGCCACGACATAGCCGGCCGTCACGAGCATCGCCACGACGAAGTGCCAGTACTGCGGGCCGAACATCGGGGTGAAGATCGCCTTCCAGATGTTCACGTCGACGGGGTTGCCCGCCGAGTCGAGGCGAAAGCCACGCGGCGTGTTCATCCAGGAGTTGGCGGCCAGGATCCCGAAGGCGCCGAGCAGGGCCGTTGCGGGCAGCGGCAGCGCCAGCAGGAAGTGGGTCCGGGCGGGGAGGCGGCGCCAGCCGTACAGGTAGATCGCGATGAGCACGGCCTCCAGGAAGAAGGCCCACGCCTCGACGCCGAAGCCGATGCCGAAGACATCGCCCCACCTTCCCATCAGGCCCGGCCAGAGCAGCCCGAACTCGAACGACAGGACGGTGCCGGTGACCACCCCGATCGCGAACTGGACCGCCATCACCGCCGACCAGCGGCGGGCCAGCAGCAGGGCCGTACGGTCGCCGCGGCGCAGGCCGTAGCCGTGCAGGATGAGCGTGATCAGCGGCAGTGCCACACCCAGGGGCACCAGGATGATGTGGGACGCCAGAGTGAAGGCCATCAGGGACCTGGCCGGCAGCAGTTGCGCCGGCGCGTCCGCAAGCACGTGCAGAGTCGTGTGCACAGGGGTTTCCGTCCGGGGCCGTCGTGCGTGTGTGCTGTCAGCCGCCGGTGGCGAAACCGGGGAAGAGGGTCATCCCGCCGTCCACGTAGAGCGTCGCGCCCACCACGTAGTCCATGAGGTCGGAAGCGAGGCCCACGGCCGCGTGCGCGATGTCCTCCGGGTCGCCGACGCGGTCGTAGGGAATCAGCTTGAGGAGGTCGTCGCGGGCCGCCTGCGTCTCCCAGGCACTGCGATTGATGGGGGTCGCGATGGCACCCGGGGCGATCGCGTTGACGCGGATCTTCTTGGGCGCGAGTTCCTGCGCGAGTGTCTCCATCATCATCTGCACGCCGCCCTTGGACGAGGCGTAGTTGACGTGCCCGGCCCAGGGGATGACCTGATGCACGGAGCTCATGCAGATGATCTTGCCGGCCGCGCGCGACACCTCGGGGACGACGCCGCGCCGCAGGAACTCCTTGGTGGCCTCCCGGGCGCACAGGAACTGCCCTGTCAGGTTGACGTCGATGACCTTCTGCCACTGGGCGAGGGTCATCTCGGTGAACGCGGCGTCGCGCTGCAGGCCGGCGTTGGCGACCAGGATGTCGATCGTGCCGAACTCCTCGACCATCCGGTTCGTCATGGCGACGACCTGGTCCTCGTCGGAGACGTCCGCCTCGTAGGCTTCCGCCCGCACGCCGAAGGACTTGATCTCCTCGACGACCTTCTCGGCCTCGTCGCGGCCGGCTACGTAGTTCACCACCACATCGGCGCCGGCCCGGCCCATGGCCACGGCCGTCGCCTTGCCGATGCCGGAGTTCGCGCCGGTCACCAACGCCTTCTGGCCCTTGAGCAGGTGGGCGGGGATCACGTCGCGGGGCGCGCCCTCGGGGGAACTCACGATGACTGTCTCTCCATTGCGTGGCTGGGTCGCCCGGGCCGTGGCCCGGAGGTCAAGGGGTCACACAATCACCGGGGGCGCGCGGCGGCGCGTGGCACGAGCCGGTGTTGGGCCGACCGGCGGAGGAACTTCGCCCGCTCGAAGGCGAGTCGCCGGGGACCGCTCAACCCAGGCGTTCCAAGAGGTGATCGCCCACCCGCAGGGCGTTCGCCATGGCCGTCAGGGACGGGTTGACCGCGCCGATGCTCGGGAAGAAGCTCGTGTCGACCACATACAGGTTGTCGACGTCGTGCGCCTTGCAGTGGACGTCCAGGGCGGAGGACGCCGGATCGGTGCCGAACCGCACGGTGCCCGCCTGGTGCGCGGTCGCGCCGATGGGCATCCCCTTGTGCAGGTAGATGCTGTGCGACAGCAGGTGGTGCTCGTGCATGCCGAGGTGGCCGAGCAGGTGCTGGAGCTTGTGCTGCAGGCGCTTCAGTCCGGCCGTGTTCTTGTTCTCGTCGAGCGTCAGGCGGATGCGGCCGTCGCCCTCCAGCGTGACCCGGTTGTCCGGCAGCGGCAGGTCCTCCCCGCACAGCCAGAAGTCGACGGCGTGATGGGCCAGCACCTCGAAGGGCATGTCGGGCGCCACCGCCCCGGCCCAGCGCGGGGCCTCGCCGTGGATCTGCTCGGCGTCCGACTTGCCGAGCATCTGGATGCCGCCGAGCGGAAACTCCCAGTCGTCCGCGCCGAGGTACCAGTCGTGCAGTGCGAGCGTCTTCTGGAACTGGGTGTCGTTGGGTTCCTTCGACACGGCCATCAGGGCGAGGTTGTTGTGCCGCATGTAGTGGCGGCCGATCACGTCGGAGCTGTTCGCCAGCCCGCCCGGGTGCCGGTCGTTCGCCGAAGCGAGCAGCAACGCGGCCGAGTTGACCGCTCCGCACGCCACGACCACGATGTCCGCCTCGAAGCGGGCCTCCTGCCCGTCCGCGAGCGTGGCGACGACCGCGGAGACGCTGCGGCCCGTCGGGTCGGTGTCGAGGCGCGTGACGTGGGCGTTGGTGATCATCTCGACGTTCGGCTGCCGCAAGGCCGGTTCCACGCAGACCACTTGGGCGTCGGACTTGCCCCGGACCAGACAGGGGAACCCGTCGACCCGGTTGCAGCGGATGCAGGCGCTGAAGTGGGTCGCCCCGCCGTTCGCGTCCTGGGTGAGGTCGACGCCGATGGGCAGATGGAAGGGATGCAGGCCCTGCTTCTCCAGGTCGTCGCTCAACTGCTGGATGCGCGGCTCGTGTTCGACCGGAGGATGGGCGTACTGCTCGCTGTACGGGCCCTCCCAGGGGTCCTCGCCGTGCCGGCCGTGCACGCGGTAGAGGTGTTCCGCCTGGGTGTAGTACGGCTCCAGGTCCTCGTACCGGATCGGCCAGGCGGGGGAGAGGCCGTCGTGGTGGCGCAGTTCCCCGAAGTCCTCGGGCCGCAGCCGGAACAGGGCCGCGCCGTAGAACTTGGTATTGCCGCCGACGTAGTAATTGACCTCGGGCGGGAACTCGTTGCCGTGCTTGTCGAGCCAGAACTCTGGGGCCCGGTACTTGCCCTTGACGAACACGGCCGTGGAGTCCCAGTTGTCGCGCTCGCGCGGCAGGTAGTCACCGCGTTCCAGGACCAGGACCCGTTTGCCCGAGGGAGCCAGCCGGTGGGCGAGCGTTCCCCCGCCGGCTCCGGTGCCGATGATGATGACGTCGTACTGGGGGGAGTCGCCCATGACGACCACCGTCCTTGGCTGGGGTGGTCTCCCGCCGCTGCGGTGACCCGGACACGTCTGGGGGCCCACTTCGAACGTATACGGAGGCCGCCGGTGCGGCATCCGCAAGGGAGCCCGCCTCGGCAAGGGTGCCCTTGCCGGCGCTCACAGAACGGCGATCGGGTTCACCGGCGATCCGGTGGCCGAGGGAAGCCGCAGCGGGGCGACCACGCACAGGAACCGCGAGCGGGCCGACCCGGCGCAGACCTCCGCAAGCTCCTCTAGGTCCAGCCAGTCCAGCAGGTGCAGTCCCATGGCGTTCACGGCCAGGACGTGCACGGGGTAGTCGACCCCGGTCACCGCGCTCGGTCCGGCGTCGTTGTTGCCGTCCGATCCGAGTACGGCCACGCCCCGCTCGGCCGGGAAGCGCATCGCCTCCGGATGCAGTCCGGCCCGGGCCTCGGCCGGGTCCCAGGCGCCGAGGCTGCGTCGCCGACTGCGATGCCCCACGCGCACGAACAGCAGGTCGCCCGGTCCGACCGTGACCCCCTGCGCGGCCTCGGCGGCCTCGAGGTCCTCGGCGCTCACCTGCTCGCCGGGTTCCAGCCACGGGACGCCCCGCAGCCGGGGGATGTCCAGCAGCACACCCCGTCCGACGATGCCCTCCCGCACCAGGTCCAGCGTCAGCGCGCCGGCGTGGTCCGGCGTCACCGTGCTCGCCGGGACGCCGCCGTAGAGCCGGCCGTCGAACATCACGTGACAGAGCGCGTCGAGGTGGCTGTCGGCGTCGCCGTGCACGTTCATGGCGAACCGGTCGCGGGCGAAGTGCAGCCCCGGGGCGGTGGTCTCCTTCTTGTCCGTCGGCGCGATCATCCGGTGGGACGCGGGCTGCCGATTGTCCGGCCCCGGCTCGGTCTCGATGGGCGCGGCCAGCGAGACGGTACGCCCGGTACGGACCTCGCCGACGGCGGCGACGACCCGCTCGGGCGTGAGCCGGCCGAGCGCCCCGCGGTCACCACAGGTGCCGCCCGCCTGCTCACGCAACCGGCGGTACAGGGCCCGGAAGGCCGCCTCGGACATGCGCTCCGGCGCCGATGCCTTCGGACGCGAACTCATCACGACGGCGAGCCCGGCCCGGCCGGGTTCCGCTGCGCGGCGAGCTGGACGAGCACTACGAGCAATGCGAGCGCGGTGCGCTTCCGGCGATCGGCCATGTGAGCTCCTTGTCCGCAGGGCTCTGGCTTCCACTGTCGACCGGGCAGGGCGGCCACGCATGTTGGCGCGTCGCGGTTGCGGGGCATCCCGGGGCCCGCTGCGGTGTCCCCGGCCCACCACGACGGGGAGCCTCGGCCCGTCCCAGCCGAACACAACCGCGACAGTGCCGCATGCCCCTACCTGGCCACAGCTCCCAGTCGAGTCAGGCGCCCTCGGCCCGTTCCGCCGCCGTCCCGGCGCCCCGGTCAGACGGGTGCCCGTCCGGTGGACCGGAGCTCGGGCCGACCGTGGCCCCGCCCGGTACCGGGGCCGGCTTGCCCAGCGGTGGCACGGGACGGCCCGGGGGGAGGAGTTGGGCGGTCACGAAGCTCACCACCGCCGCGAGGAGCACCACGGGAGTCATCGCTCCGCTGCCCATGAGCAGCACGACCAGCACCGCGCTGCTCACCGGTAGCCGCAGCGCCGCCGCGGCCGAGGCCGCCATGCCCGCCGCCAGGCCGGGCACGACTCCCAACCCCGGCAGGGGTGCCAGCAGGACGCCGAACGCAGCCCCCAGAAACAGCGCGGGGAAGATGGGACCGCCGCGCAGACTGCCCAGGCACAGCCCGTACGCGGCCCCCTTGCACAGCAGCACGGCGATCAGTGCACCGACACCCCAGGAGTGGGGGTCCTCGGCCAGCTTGGCCAGCGTGGCCTGGCCGGAGGACGCCACGTCCACCGGCGTCCGGTCGACGGCCAGCGTGTAGACCGTCGCGCACGCCCCGGCGGCAAGGGCGCAGGCCACCGTATGGACGACGGGCCTCTTGGAGACGAACACCGCGGCCAGGCGCCCGGTGTCCAGCATCAGGTGCACGGCGATTCCGATCGCGACGGCCATCGGAATCGCCCAGAGCACGTCCCCGGCGTCGAGGCGCGGCGTGGGCACCCCCAGCGTGAGCGTCAGGTTGCCGATGGACAGGCCGGTCCAGCGGCCGAATCCGGTGAAGACCAGCGAGCCGATCCCGCTGGACAGCAGCGCCGGCAGCATGACGGCGAACAGCCGCGGCCCGCCCACTCCGGCCACCTCGATCAGGATCACTGCTCCCACCAGCGGGTTGCCGAAGATCGCCGGAAGCGCCGCAGCGGCGCCGGCCGCTCCGAGAAGTGCCGCGCTCTGCGTCGTCACCGGGGCACGTGCCAGTTGCCCGAAGAGCAGGGCAAGGCCGCCGCCGAGCGCGATCAGCGGCGCTTCGGGGCCGAGGGTGGCGCCCAGCGGCAGGCTGGCCACGGCCGCCAGGATGACCCCCGGCAGGGAGACCGGAGGCAGCCCCGCGGCATGCAGACCGCCGGCGGGAACGTGACCGCCGGCTCCCGGCAGATACCGGACCACGAGGCCGACGGCGACGCCGGCGAGCGTCAGCAACGGCAGCGGCCACCACCACGGAGGGGTGTCCCAGCCCAGCCCCGAGGGCAGGTCGGCCCACATCAGGTGCTCGAGCTCGTGCAGGGCGGCCAGAAACCAGAACGCGGCAAGGGAGACCGGGATACCGATCAGCGCTGAGAAGACGAGCGTCTTCTGATACGCCGGGCTGCGCAGCAGCTCACGCAGCCGGTCGGCCTCTTCCGGCTGCGTACCGGTGGCGGGCGCAGCCGAAGACCCCGGCTCAGGCACGACCCCGTTCCCCCCGCGTCAACCGAGGACCTGGCGCTTCTGGGCCGCGAATTCCTCTTCGGTGAGCACGCCCTGGTCCTTGAGGTCGCCGAGCTGCTTCAGCTGGTCGATCTTGCTGGTCATCTCGTCGGCGGTCGACGGCGGTGCGGCGGGCGCGGCGGGTGTCGGAGGCGCGACGCCCTGCTGGTAGGCGACTTGTCGTTCGGCGTCCTGCTGGGCCCACCGGCCCGCCTGCCGCCGTGAGACGCGGTTCGACACGGCTGTGGCCGTCCCCGCGACGACGGCGGTGCGGGCGACGCCGCGAAGGAGTCCTGGCATGTCAGTCATCTCCCCTGTGATCCGTGGATGGAGTGGCACCGGACGGAGTAGCGCCCGGGTGGAGTCGCGCTGGGTGGCGTGGCACCCAGGTGACGACAGCCTCGGTCCCCTAGGGCGCCGCCGTCGCCTCGGCGGCCGCCAGCGACGCCAGCAGCGCGTCCACGGGGATACGCCCGCCGGCCACCACCTCGGCCCCGCCGCGCCGCAGCGCACGCGCCAGGGGCGCGGCCCAGACGTTCTCGTACACGACGACGGCGGCGGAGTTGCCGGCCTCCAGCGCCGCACCGGCGTCGTCCAGGTCGCCCTGGTCCAGCAGTCCCGAGGAGGCTCCCTCGAACACCGTCAGGTCGACCTCGTCCCCGACGTTGCGGAGTTCCAGCCCTTCGACCGAACCGTCGGTGCCCTTGTGGATGAAGACGAGGTCGAGGATGCGGATGATGCCGCCCTCGACCAGGTCGACGAGCAGGGGCAGCCCCTCACCCGTCATACGGCTGCCGGGGAACTCGACGATCAGGTAGTCGACGGGCCCCATGTCCCCGATGTCCTGGTTCATGGCCACTCCTCAGAGGTGGGTACGGGCCCGGTCACACATCGTCGGGCATCGCTCGCCCGCGGCGCAGCCGGAGGGTCGGGCCCCTCCAGCCATTGCAGCACTCGGCCGGGCGCCCTGCATGTCCACGGGACGACCGGGCCCCCGGCTCGACCGGATCCGCCGCCGACGTCAGGTCTTGACGCTCACTGTCTCGTCGGGCATCCGCGTCGTCTGCCCGCCCGGCCCGCGTCCGGCGAAGTGCATGGCGATGCAGGCCCCCAGATACAGCGCGGCGACCACCAGCAGCAGCGCCTGATAGCCCGTCATCAGGGCCAGGTACTCGAGCGCGCCCCCGGTCAGCGCGCCCAGCAGGTTCGCGCCGAACGCCGAGGTCGGGTCGGAGGCCTGCGCGAGGCGGTCCGAGAAGATGAGGTTGGCGCAGAAGATGGGCGCGAAGGCCAGGGCGATGGCCGCGGCCAGCCGGCCCACGGTGGGCAGGGAGAGCACGGCCTGCGGCGGGACGAGGAAGGCCACCGCGAGGGAGCCGAAGAGCATCAGCTGCAGCACCAGCAGGTTGACCCGCCGCAATCTGCGCCGCACCTCGACAGCGGCCAGCACGGAGAGCAGAACTCCGAAGAAGACCAGGGCGTTGACCAGCCAGGTCGTACCGAAGTAGAGCGCGAAGCCGATCACGTTCTTCGTTTCGAGCAGCATGAAGGCCGCGCCCAGCAGGAACATGTCGGCGTAGCGGAACGTGCTTCGGATGCGGACCCCGGCCAGGCGTACCGCCAGCAGCGTCACCAGCAGGATCGCGCCCAGCGCGCCCAGATAGATCGTGGGGATGGTCCGGTGCAGCAGGTACGGGAACGGGTGGTCGTCGGTCGCGGCCGCCGGGACCGGGCCGCTGGGCTGCCAGGTCTGCTTGCAGGACTGGTCGGCGGGGGTCATTCCGGCCACCAGCACGGCCGCGTTCCGTTTGAACGTCGTCATGCAGGGGGCGTGGCCGTAGAGGTCGTCGAGGTCACCGGCGAAGCGGTCGACCAACCAGCTCTTGCGATAGTAGTTGTACATCGCGAACGCGCCGTCCGGCGTCAGGTGATCGCGGGCGGCCTCGAACGCCTGCCGGGTGAAGAGGTAGCTCTCCAGCCGCAGGTTGCTCGCGCCCGACACCAGCGTCAGGGAGTCCGGGAGCGCCAGGATGATGAGGTCGTACTTGGCGTTGGTCCGCTCCAGGAAGGCCCGCCCGTCGTCGATGTAGACGTGCACCCTGGGGTCGTCGTACGGCCTGGCGGGGTGCAGCTGCGCGCCGATCTCCTGCAGGCGGGGGTCGATCTCGACCGCGTCCACGCGCTGTGCTCCGTGCGCCAGCGCGACGGCGACGTCGTTGCCGTTGCCGGCTCCGATGATCAGCACGCGCTTGTGCGGGTTGCGGGGTGTCTGGTCGTACGCCTGCCGATAGGGCGAGTTCTCCCGCATCAGTACCGGGAGCGGCGCGGTGCTCTGGTGCGGAACGCCGTTGGCGGAGATGTAGTACGTCCGCGTGGTGGTCGGTGAGGACTTCAGCTCGATCTTGTAGTACGGCGACCAGGAGATGCCGGCCGTGGCCGTCTCCACGAACAGCGTGGCGACCATCGCCGCGAGCGGGACGCCGTAGACGAGGGTGTTGCGGCGGCCGCCGAGGATCAGCAGGGCCACGGTGGCGAGTACGCCCCACACCACCGAGGGGGCGCGCAGCCAGGACAGTACGGCGAAGGAGACCGAACCGGCGATGCTGCCGAGCAGGTCGTAGCGGTAGGCGTCGAGGGAGGGGAGCTGGCGGAAGAGGTCGGCGGTGATCTTGCCGATCCCGGCCATGATCACCGCGGTCAGCAGGAAGATGGCCGGCAATGTCACCCACTGGGGGAGGCCGGTGGTCTTCACGGCGGTGAAGTAGATGACCTCACTGCTGCTCTGACGGACCTGGACCGGATACGTGCTTACGAGGATGACGAGCAGTGCCAGGGGGATCGGGGTCCAGCGTTTGAGCCACTGTCCGCGCGCCGCGGGGATCAGGAAGCCGATGCCGATGCCGAGGAACGATCCCAGCAGGATGAAGTTCGAGAAGTAACTGAGATGGACGACGTTGGCGCCTGCCCATCTGATCAGCGCCAGCTCTACGAAAAGCATGGTGGTGCTGGCGAGTACCAGCCTCCAGCGCACCGAACTTACCTTTTGTCCGGAATCGGTCAGCTTCATGCCGGATTACGGTGCCATTTCCGGGTCGACGAGTCGAGATGCCTTGCCGGTGGGAGCCCCGAACGTGGAGCAGGGGCACGGCGAGAAGCCGGACGTCAGACGTGCGCGAGGAGGCGTTCCAGCGGCCGGGGCACACGAGCGAGGTCCAGGTGCGCGACCAGCGACTGCGCGTAGAGCGCCTTGCGACCGCTGTGCGTGCCCATGAAGCGCCGCAGTTGGTGCTCGACGGGCCGTTCCCGCTGGGCCGGCTGGTTCCGGAAGGTCTGGAAGGGGCGCGACTCGCCCTCGGCCTCGATCACCTCCCGCACGTTCTCGGCGCCGAGAGCGCGGATCAGCTCGTCCTCCAGGTCGGCGACGCACATGTGGAACCCGAGTGCCTCCAGCCCGGCGTGGGTGAGACCGGACCCGAGTCCGACCCGCTCCAGATGGCGCCGGAAATGCCGTTCCTCACCGATGTCGCAGAGACCGGCCAGCGGGAGGCCCAGCCCCGGCGGACCGCACACGTCCAGAAAGTGCCCGATATTCGTCGCGCCTCCCAGCGGCACCACCGCGATGCCCTCCGTACCGAGGTCACGGCCGTGCCGCGTGGCCAGCGCTTCGAGCGCGACCTGATCGCTGCTTCCCTCGACGAGCACGATCGTCCGCACCTGGCCGCCGGCCAGCTCCCGCGCCGTCGCGGCGGCCGTGCCTGCCCCCGCTCCGCCGGCCGCCCAAGCGACCACCGCGCGGCGCCATCGCGTCAACTCGTCCACGAGACCTCGCTTCCCCGAAGCCATCGTGACACGCCGGAGATCCTGTACGCGCGGACGTTTTTCCGTGGACACGTGGGCGCGTGGACGCGTGGGGCACGTAAATCCGTCGCGCCCCGCACGCGTGAGCCGTTAGCCTCCGGCTGAGACGCAGTGAGATGCGTTTCCTCGAAGGGGGCCCGGCATGGACATCGGTGGCGTGCGGACCGACCGATTCGGCTTGCTGCTCGACCAGTTCGACCGCGCCAGGGAGATGGCCGAGGTGCGGCTCACGGGACTCGGCGACGAGGAGTACCTGTGGGAGCCGGCACCCGGCAGCTGGTCGATCCGGCGCCGGGCCGAGGCGACGACGCCGAGAGCCTTCGGGCCGGGTGAGTGGCTGCTGGACCAAGGCGCCCCGGACATCCCCTCCAACGAGTACGCCGAGATCGGCCGGCAGGCAGCCGGCGGCATGTCCGTGGCGAAGATCGCCGAGGACTGGAGCGTGAGCGTCGAACGCGTCGAGCAGATCCTCGCCCACACCGGCCCGACCGAACCGGACGAGACACCGATCACCACGATCGCCTGGCGACTGGGCCATCTGCACTACCAGTTCGCGGGCCAGTGGGAGTGGACCTTCGGCGAACGGCGTCAGGACCCCAAGCTGATGGTCGACTTCAGCCCGTCCGCCGCCCTGACGCTCAACCGGTTCTGGGTGGTGATCGACCGCTGGCGCGAGAGCGTCGGCGCCATGACGGACGAGCAACTCGACACGCTCGGCTTCTCCCAGTACCCCTACGGCTCCGACCCCGACGAGCCGTTCATCTCCGCCCTGTGGGGTGCCAACCTCGAGTTGATCCACCACATGGCCGAGATCGCCCTCCTGCGAGACCTGTGGCGGGCTCGCCGTACGTGATCAGCGTCCCGTAGTCTCCCCCGTTCAGAGCAACGGGGATGCGGTACCACAGGCGGGGGGACGGGGCGACATGACGTATCGGCGTGCGGTGATACCGGCGTTGGTCGGAGGGGTGCTGCTGGCGGCGCTGCTCTGGTGGGCGGGGGCGAGTGCGCACGCGCTGGACCTGCCGGGTGCCGATGGCGTGCTGGGTGGGCAGACCGCCGCCGGACTCGAACAGTGGCTCACTCCCTGGTCGTACGATCCTCCGGCATCGCTTCAGCCCGGCGACCGCTACCGCGAGTTGTACGCCACCGCGCTGCAGATCCGCTTCTGCGCGGTCTTCGCCTTCTTCGTGCTCGGGGCGCTGCTCCTGGTCCGCCGGCTGCCGCCGGTGCGGGGACGGATGACGGCCGCGTTCCTTGCGCTGTGGGGCTGGGGTCTGGTGGCCGGGACCCTCGCGGTGACCGTCTCGGCGCCGTGGCTGATCGCCGCGTGGGGGCACGGCAGTTACCGTTTCCTGCCGCAGCTGGCGAGTGTGAGCTCCTCCGGGCGGCAGATCCTGGTCGTGACGGCGCTGGTCGCGGCGGCGGGCACGGTGCTCACCGCGCGGGTCACCGACAAGGGGACCGGGCCGCCGGCGCCGGAGGCCGTTCCGGCGGGTGCCGCCCGCCTGGCCGCCACTGTTGGGACCGCGGTGATCGCGGTGTCCCTGGTGGTGCTGTCGTACCAGCCGGTCGCCGCCGCCATCCAGACGGCCGCCACAGGCGGTGGGCTGCTCTCCGAACCGGGTGACCTGCTGCGCCAGTGGCTGCTGCTGGGCGCCTGGGCAGGCCCCACTGGGGCGGCTCTCGGCGACTGGCTCGTGGTCCGCCTCGGCGACGTGCTGTTGCTCGCCGTGGTGTGGTGGGCGCTTCGGCGGTTGCCGGCACTGCTCACCCGGGCCACGGTCCCGGCGATGGCGGTGGGCGCGGTCTGCGCGACCGTCCTGGGGCTGCTCGCGAGCCAGATGCTGCGGATGGCCACCGACAGGACGGGCATGGGCTACGGGCCGCTGCAACTGTTCGCCGGCCTGGGCGGTGGCGTCCCGGCCGCCCTGACCTTCGGCCTGGCGGCGGGAGCCGCGGCGGCCGTGACTCTGAGGCCGGCCGCGGCGAGGCGCGTCGACGAGACGGCCGAGACCACGGTCTCCGTGTAGGCCGGCGCCACCGTCGACGCCGGCGCCCGCAAGGGGAGTTGACGACCCGCCGAGTGGCGCCGGTGCCTCTCCCACCTCCCGGACCGGTCTGCGCCAAGCCCCAACTCATTGACAGGTCCATACCAGAGCGCGATTCTGAGAGCGCTCTCAGAATCGTCCTGATCGACCGGAGCCGAACGGAGACAGAGCATGCTGCGCACACTCAAACGCAGAGCCTCGGCCGTGGGGTTGACCATCGCCACGGTCCTCGCCGGAGGGCTGCTCACGGCAGGCGCGCAGTCGCCGGCCCAGGCCGCCGTTCCGGCGACGATCCCCCTGAAGATCACCAACAACTCCGCCCGCGGCGAGCAGGTGTACATCTACAACCTCGGCACCGAACTGTCGACCGGACGGCAGGGCTGGGCCGACGCGGGCGGCACCTTCCACCCCTGGCCCGCGGGCGGCAACCCGCCGACCCCCGCACCCGACGCCGCGATACCGGGACCGGCGGCGGGCCGGTCGACGACCATCCGAATGCCGAAGTTCTCCGGCCGCGTGTACTTCTCCTACGGCCAGAAACTGGTGTTCAAGCTCACCACCGGAGGCCTGGTCCAGCCCGCCGTACAGAACCCGACGGACCCCAACCGGAACATCCTGTTCAACTGGTCCGAATACACACTCAACGACTCCGGCCTGTGGATCAACAGCACGCAGGTCGACATGTTCTCCGCGCCGTACGCCGTCGGAGTCCAGCGCGCCGACGGCAGCACGGCAAACACCGGCCGGCTCAAGTCCGGCGGATACAACGCCTTCTTCAACGCCCTCAGATCACAGCCCGGAGGCTGGGCCAACCTCATCCAGACCCGACCCGACGGGACCGTGCTGCGCGCCTTGTCGCCGCTGTACGGGCTGGAAACCGGAGCCCTCCCGGCCGCCGTCATGAGTGACTACATCAATCGCGTCTGGCAGAAATACTCCTCCACGACGCTGACGGTCACGCCCTTCGCCAACCAGCCCAACACCAAGTACTACGGCCGGGTCTCCGGCGGCGTCATGAACTTCACCAACACCGCCGGCGCCGTCGTCACCAGCTTCCAGAAGCCGGACGCCTCCTCCGTCTTCGGCTGTCACCGGCTCCTCGACGCGCCGAACGACCAGGTGCGCGGCCCGATCTCGCGCACGCTGTGCGCCGGGTTCAACCGCTCCACGCTGCTGGTCAACCCCAACCAGCCCGACTCCGACGCCGGCGCCTTCTACAAGGACGGCGTCACCAACCACTACGCCCGTCACATCCACGCGCAGATGGCCGACGGCAAGGCGTACGCCTTCGCCTTCGACGACGTCGGCCACCACGAGTCGCTCGTGCACGACGGCGATCCGCGCCAGGCCTACCTCACCCTCGAACCCTTCAACTGACAGCCCGTCACAGATGGGTCCGACAGCCACCGGCACCATGAGCCGATCGCGGTGCCGGTGGATTCTGTGCCCGCGGGGCGTCGCCACCGTGCGGAGGCGTCGGGCTGCGGTTCGTACCGGGTCGGCCGACAATGGGCAGTGGATCACATGTCCGGCCCGCCCAAGGCGCCGCGGCGGCGTCGGCCCGAGAGGAACGTGCTCATGCGCGCTGAGTCTTCGCCGGCCGCGCGGACGGGGGCGTTCATCGCGGTGGCGGTCGCCCTGTTCTGCATCCAGCTCGACTTCTTCGCCCTGAACCTGGCCGTCCCCGGGATCGCCGACGAATTCGGTGCCACTGCCTCGGCCGCCCAGTGGACGCTGTCCGCGTACATGCTCTCCATCGGCTGCTGCTTCATCGTGGGCGGCCGAGTGGGCGACGTCTTCGGCCGCAGGGGCGCCCTGCTCGGCGGGACCGCGCTGTTCGCGGCCGGGTCGGTCGGCTGTGCGCTCGCGCCGGGGCTCTGGGCGCTCGTCGGGGCACGGATCGTGCAGGGCATCGGCGCGGGCTTCGTCTTCCCGGTGTCGGTCTCCGTGATCACCAACGCCTTCCCGGACGCGATCCGGGCCAGGGCGCTCGGGGCGGTGTTCGGGATCGCCAACGTGGGCACGGCCCTGGGACCGTTCGTCGGCGGCGGCTTCACCGAAGGGCCCGGCTGGCGCTGGATCTTCTGGCTCCTCGTGCCACTGAGCGTGCTCGCGCTGATCGTGGCGTACCTGTACGTCTCCGACTCACGGGACCCGACGGCCCCACGCCAGCTCGACCTGACCGGCTGCCTGACCGTCGTGTGCGCCCTGGCGGCGCTCACGCTGGCCGTGGAGCGGGGCAGCGCCTGGGGCTGGGACCACGCCCGCACGCTCACCCTGCTGGTCATCGCCGCCGTCGCGGGCGCCCTGTTCGTACGGCGGGAGCAACGCGCCCGGCATCCGCTCATCGATCTGCGGCTCTTTCGTAACACGCCCTACGTCCTGGTGACCGGCACGGGGACCGTCACCAACATGGGCTACGCCGTCACCGTCTTCGTCTCGACGCTGTACCTCCAGCAGGTGCGGGGGCTGTCCCCGCTCGTCGCGGGCGTGGTGTTCCTGGCACCCGCCGTGCTCGTGGCGCTCAGCGGGCCGCTCGGCGCCAGACTGTCCCTGCACATGCAGCCGACGGTGGTGATGGCGCTTGCCGGGGCGGTCGCCGGGTCGGGCATGATCGTGCTCAGCCTCGTCACGGCCTGGTGGCTATACGTTCCGGTGTTCGCCTGGTGCGGACTCGGCCTCGGTCTCGGCTGGACCTTCGCCAGTGTCGCCACCCAGCAGGTGGTGGCGCCCGAACGGGCCGGTGAGGCCTCGGGCGTGCTGCTGACGTTCCTGGTCACGCTGGGCGGCGTGGCGCTGGCGGGTGCCGCGGCCGCGATCACGGCCATGACGCCGGAGCGGTCGGCGGAGGCCGCCTACGACACGATCCTGCGCTTCGGAGGCGCGGTGATCCTCGCGGCTTCCGTGGTCGTCATGGCCGTACGCCACCGGCTCGTGGTCCTCGGCAGTGTCCCGCCGCTAGGTTCGCGGGCGCCACGTGGCGGGCGCCTGCCGTGAAGGGCGGGGCCGAGCGGACGCAGATCCTGCACCGGTCGGTGCGGGTGACTGCCGCTGCCGCTGCCGGCTTCTACAGCTTCGTGTACGGGCTCGACGAACCGGTGCTGGCGCTGTACGCCCTGTTCGCGCCGATCTCGCTGGGCCTGCTGTCCCCGATCCCCGGGTCCGGGCGGCAGCGCGCCGAAGTGATGCTGAAGGCGCTGCCCGTGGGTTTGCTCCTGGTCACGCTGGGGACCGTGCTGGCGGTGAAGACCTGGGCGGCGGTGCTCGGGATGCTCGTCGTGGGCTTCTTCCTCGCCTTCGCGGCGATCGCGGGCCCGCGCCCGGCAGGTGCGGCGCCGGGACTCCAGCTCTTCTACATCCTGGCCTGCTTCCCGCCGTACGAACCCGAGACGCTGGGGCTGCGGCTGGCGGGGCTCAGCTTCGGAGTGCTGGCGTTGGTGCTGTGCGAGCTGTTCCTGCTCCCACAGCCGCCGGATCCGCCCTACCGGACGACCCTCGCCGCGGCCCTTGCGACGGCGGGCGACACCATCGCGGGGCGAAGCAGCCTCTCCCCAGAGGCACTGCGGGAAACAGGCGCGCGGCTGCGACTTTCGAGCCTCCCGCCCGCGGAGCGCCCCGCGGGCCCCGGCCGTGTGCCCCGCGGTCTCGCCCAGGCGGGGTCCGCGACCCGCCGGCTGCTCGAACAACTGGCCCATCTCACCGAGACCGGCGAACTGCGCGAACTCGTCCGGGAAGGCGCCGGGGTCGGCGTGCGCGTGGGCCGTGCCGACACGCCGTCCGGGTCGCTGCTGCCCCAGGTGGCGTCCCTGTGCGACGAGACCGACGCCGCCCTGCGCACGGGCCGGCCAGCCCCCGGCCCGCAGCGGATGGACAAGGCCATCGACGACTTCCAGCAGTTGCGCGTCCGGCAGGCGACGGGACCCGCCGCCGACGTGCCGCCGGTGCCGGTGCTGCGCCGGCAGGCGGCGCTGCTGGCCGTCGCCGAGTCGACGCGCATCCTGGAGATCTCCGTACGGGTCGGCCTCGACGGGCGACGCACCCCGCCGATCCGGCCACGGGAACTCTTCTGGTACACGCATGCTGCGGCGCCCCAGCTGTGGGCGCGCCGGTTCACCGGCAACATGACGCTGCGCTCGGTGCAGTTCCAGAACGCCGTACGGATCGCCCTGGCGCTCGCCGCCGCTCGGCTCGTCGCCGGTTCGCTCGATCTGACCCACGGCTTCTGGGTGCTGCTGGCGGTGCTGACGCTGAGCCGGACCACCGTAGGGGCGACGTGGGCGGCCATCCGGCAGGCCGTCACCGGCAACCTCGTGGGCGCCGTCGCGGCGGGCGCCCTGCTCATCGGGCTCGACCGGCACACCGAGGCGTACGCCGCGATTCTCGCGCCGGCCATGCTCATCGCCTTCGCGCTCGGGCCGCTGCTCGGCATCGCCTGGGCGCAGGGCCTGTTCACGCTGGTGGTGGCCACCGCGTTCGCCCAGATCGCCCCGGTCTCCTGGCGGCTGGCCGAGGCACGGATCGTGGACGTGGTGACCGGCAGCGCCATCGGGCTCCTGTGCGCGATGCTCGCCTGGCCGGCCGGCGCCCGCACCGAGGTGCGCAGAACCATGGCGGAGCTGCTGCGGGAGTGCGGCCCGCTGATCAAGGGCACCGTCGACATGCTGACCGCCGTACCACCCGGATCTGCGCCGGCCCCGCCGACGCTCCCCGCCCTGCACCGGCTGCGCCTCGCAGAGTCCGCCTACGCCCAGTTCCGCAGCGAGCCCGGAGTCGACTCGCCCGCGCGCGCCGACTGGCATGCCGTGCTCATCACGGCCAACCACATCCTGCTCGGCGCCCAGTGGCTGGCCCGCTTCGACCTGCCCGCGAGCTCGCTGCCTCCGGACACCGCCGACCGGGCACGGGCAGGCGCCCGCGCGCTGGCTCAGGTCACCGACCGGCTCGCCGCCCTGTGCACCGCCGACCGTCCGCCACCGGTCGGGACACGGCCGCCGGCCTCGGAACCGACAGGGCCGCCACTGCCCGTGCTGGTCGACCTCGACACGTGGCTGCGCAGCCTCACCGTCCAGCTCGCCCGGATCGAGGCGGGACTGCTCGAGGCGCTGCGCCGGCCGGCCCGCGGCACGACGGCCGTCCGTGGAAGCCACGGAAGTTAGGGGGCGCGCCGTGTCCAGCACGAACCTCCGCTCCGAACTCCGGCCGCCCTCCGCGCGAGGGTGGGTGTGGTGGCTGCCGTTGGCCGCGGTGCTCGTCGACGTGGCGGCCGAACTCATCGTCCGGGGGCGCGAACCGGTGAGCTTCATGCTCATCGCCGTACCGCCGCTGGCCGCCGCGACCCGCGGCCCGCGGGGCACCGCCATGTCGGCGGTGGTGTGCCTGGGCCTCCAGATGTGGATGGCCGCCCGGCGTCCCGGCCACTTCGACGAGCAGCATCATGTCGCGATGTACCTCGCCACGGCCCTCATCGGCATCGCCAGCATTGCGCTGGCCTGGCAGCGGGAGCGCACCCGGCAGCATCTGATCCGGGCCAACTCGGTCGCCGAGGCCATGCAGCGCACCCTGCTGCGTCCCGTACCACGCAGGCTCGGCCCGGTACGCGCCGCCGGGTTCTACGAGGCGGGGGAAGGCGGCACGCTCGTCGGCGGGGATCTGTACGACGTGTGCGAGACGCCCTTCGGAGTCCGCGCGATCATCGGCGACGTCCGCGGCAAGGGCCTGGACGCGGTCCAGACGGTCGCGGCGGTGCTGGGCAGCTTCCGGGTCTCGGCCCACGAATGGCAGAACCTGAGCAGCCTGGCCGAGCGCCTGGAGCTCAGCATCGCCCGCAACAGCCCGGCCGGCGGCGACGGCGACCCCGAGCTGTTCGTGACCGCACTGGTGCTGGAGTTCCCGCCGGAGGGCGGCGAGGTGCGGATCGTGGACCGCGGCCATCCCCCGCCCGTCGTGGTCGGCCCGCAGGGCGCCCGACGGCTGCTCACGGCGCCCGGTCTGCCCCTGGGCCTGGGCGCGATGGCGCCGGGCGCGGTCGATACGACCGTCCACCTGCTCGGGCCCTTGGAGGTGCTCGTCCTGCACACGGACGGCGTGAGTGAGGCGCGCAATGCGGACGGTGTCTTCTATCCGGTTCAGGAGCGGCTCGGTGAACGCTTCTCGGGCCGGCGCGCCATCGACCCGGAGACGGTCGTGTCGTTCGTACGCACCGACGCCGAGCGCTGGTCGACGCAGTCGGACAACGACGACCGGGCGGTCCTCGGCCTCGCCCTGACGCCCGACGGGATCAAACCAAGCCGCCGTGCTGGAAGTTGACTGTTCACCAGTTCTGAACATCAAGTACAACTTTGCTGTTTCTTGGTGTAGCTCCGCCGTGGATTGCGTGAGCCTCGTGGGCACCACGCGGTGACTGCAGACCCCTCCGTAACACGGTGCAGCGGCCTCGTCACCATCCCCCCACGCACGGTGGAAAGGCAACAACGATGATGATCAACCGCGCTCTGCGGTACGGCGGCCGCACGCTGGCGCTGACAGCGACCGCCCTCGGGACGATCGCGGCGGCCGTGCCCGCTGCCGCAGACGAACAGCCCACGGCGGAGCAGATCCTGGCCGACTGCGCTTCCGGCGAAGGCAAGTGCAGCTTCAACTCCCCCGAGATCGGCGAGGCCTACCTCGGCAAGCCCCGTCAGGTCTCCGAACTGCTCTACAACTGCACCGCCTCGCCCGCCGCCCAGACGATGTCGTGGGCCGACACCGTGGGCTCCTCCCACTCGGTGGGCGGCTCGGTCACCGTTGGCGGCGGCATCGAGGGCATCATCACCGCCAGTGTCACCGCGACGTACAACTACACGTGGCAGAGCTCGCGCACGGAGACGAGCTCCTTCACGGTGAACGTGCAGCCGGGGGAGGTGGGTTGGATCTCCCGCGCCCAGGTGATGCAGCAGATATCCGGCACCTGGCAGACCCACTACGACGACCCCAAGTGGGGCCACTACTACTGGTTCGTGCCCGACGTGATCACCGGCCCCGCCCCGAACGGCACGGACGGCAAGCACAACGCGGTCGTGGTCGAGTCCCGCAAGATGACGGCCGACGAGAAGAAGCTCTGCTCCAACGGCTCCACCAAGAACGAGGTCTTCACCCGCAACAGCTGAACCGGGCCACCACCGCAAGGCGGACGAGCCGGCCGGAAGACCGGTCGGCTCACCCCCGGGACGCGTCGCCCTCGATGCCTCTGCCCGAGGGCGCCGCGAGGGTGGCCGGGGACGCGAGCAGGGCACGGAGGTCGATGACCCGGTACCCACGGTCGGAGACCGCGTCGAGGATCCGTGGCAGGGCTCCGGCATCGATCACTTCGGTGCGGCCCTGCGACGCGCCCACGTGCATCTGCAGGATCGCGCCCGGGCGCAGGGCGTCCAGCGCTCTGCGCACCGCGTGGTCGACGGTCATGCCGCCCTCGGAGCCCATCCACCCGTTGGTGTCGGTGGTGAACTCGATGTCCGCGAACCCCAGCCCGTTGACTTCCCTGATCTGGGCAGGGCTGGTCTCGCTGTAGGGAAACCGGAAGAACGGGGTCAACGCCTTGCCCGCCCCGGCCGCACGCAGGGACCGGTCCGCTGCCTGCACTTCGCGACGCCTTCCTTCCGCCGACAGGTCCGCGAAGTACGGGTGGCTGTAGGAGTGGTTGCCCAGCCCGTGCCCCGCAGCGGCGACCCTCTTCACCACCTCGGGGTGTCGATCAGCGAAGTCACCGGTCAGGAAGAACGTGGCCGGCGCGTGCCGCCGCTCGAGGTCACCGAGGATGCCGGTCAAGCCGGCATCGTTCCAGGCCGCGTTGAACGTCACGGCGATCACCCGCTCGTCCGTACGGATCACACGGTTCTCCGATCCGAACAGTGCCCGCAGGCCTTCCTGGTCCGCGGCCGCCACCGGACGAGGCGGGGCGGCCCTGGCCGCCAAGGCCTGCGGGCCGGGCACCACGGCCCCCCAGAGAACGGCGAACAGCGCGGCGGCCACCGCGATCGGCCGACGGCGCACGCGAGGGTGCGCGACGGCGAGGGAACGAGTCTCCATGCCACCGGCATCGGCCCCCCGGTGCCCTTCCTTGAGCGTGATCGTGTGCGGCGGGCACACCGTCTCTGATCGGCAACGTTGGTTTGTCGTGCGACTGCCGCGGCACTCGGACAGCCACATGGATGGTGTCCTGCGGGGTGATCATCGCTGTGTGCGGTGCGTCGGCCAGACGCATGGGGACCTGGCCCGGCAGTCGGGCGGAGCATAGGGCGGTCGATGACGACGATCGGCGTTGAAGAGGAGTACCTGCTGCTCGACCCGGCCACGGCTTTGCCGGTGCCGCAGGGGGCCGAGGTGCGGGAGGCGGCGGGGCTGGGGCGTCTCGCGGCCGACCGGGAGGTGCAGCACGAGCTGCTCCAGGCGCAGGTCGAGGTGGCCACCCCGGTGTGCGACACGCTGGACGAGGCCGGGGGGCACCTGTTGCGTCTGAGGCAGGCGGTTGCGGTGGCCGCCGAGGAACATGGCTGCCGGCTCGCGGCCTGTGGGACATCGCCCCTGCGACGCGCTAGCCCGGTGGCCGTCACCGACGAGGCCCGCTACCGGGCCATGGTCACGCAGGCGCCGCAGCTGGTGGCGGAGCAGCTGGTCAACGGCATGCACGTGCATGTGGCCGTGCCCGGCCGCGAAGAGGGCGTCCAGGTGCTGAACCGGATCAGGGCATGGCTGCCGACACTGACTGCCATGTCGTCGAACTCCCCCCTGTGGGACGGGCAGGACACCGGGTTCGCGAGCTGGCGCACGGTGATCTTCAGCCGTTGGCCGGTCAGCGGCCTGCCCCCGTGCTTCGAGGACGCCGCGGACTACAACCGGCGCGTGGAGCGACTGCAGGACGCCGGTTTGATCGTCGACTCCGGCCAGGTGTACTGGCAGGCCCGACTCTCACCCCGCTTCCCCACCATCGAGGTGCGGTGCTCGGACGTTCAGCTGACCGCGGACGAGGCCGTCATGCTCGCCGGGATCATCCGGGCCCTGGTGAAGACCGCCCTGAGGGAAGCCGCCGCCGGCGCGCCCGCGCTCACCCACGAACCCGAACTTCTCCGGGCCGCGATGTGGCATGCAGCCCGCCACGGTCTCAGTGACACCCTGATCGGCCTCGGCGGCACGCTGCAGCCTGCCTCGGCGGTGCTGCAGCAGCTCCTGAGTCACATCTCTCCCGCACTCGACGCGTCCGGCGACACCCGGCTGGTCACGGCACTGGTACGTCGGCTCCTGCGTGACGGGACCGGCGCCGACCGTCAGCGCACCGCCCTCGCCGACGGCGGCATCGAGGCGGTCACCGATCTGATCGGCGTCCGGAGCACTGTGCCGTGACCGCATTGGATTTTCCCTTGTAGACGTACGGCTCCTGGGTACCCGCCGCACACCGTGAAAGGAGGATCAAGCATGAGCACAGTCAAGGAAACCGTGGAAGTCGGGGTTCCCGTCGGCACCGCCTACAACCAGTGGACGCAGTTCCAGGAGTTCCCGAAGTTCATGGAGGGCGTCGAGGAGGTCCGGCAGCTCGACGACAGCCACAACCACTGGACGACCAAGATCGGTGGGGTACGGCGGGAGTTCGACACCGAGATCGTCGACCAGCTCCCTGACGAGCGGATCACCTGGCGCACCGTCAGCGGCGACACCCATCAGAAGGGCACGGTCCGCTTCCAGCGCGTGGACGACACCCACACCCGGGTGGAGCTCGTGATGGACGTCGAACCGAGCGGAGCCGCGGAGAAGGCAGCGGACATGACGGGGACCATCGATCGCCGCATCAAGGGCGACATGCGCCGCTTCAAGGACTACATCGAGCACCGCGGGATCGAGTCCGGCAGCTGGCGCGGCCGCATCACCCCCGGATGAGCCCGAACGCCCCGATGGATCCCGGGAGCCCGACGGGCATCAGGACCCGGGACCATCCGGGGTGGGGAGGACCGGGCGGTGCCACCGGATTCGAACAACTCCACTCCGGTGATGCATCGCCGGCCCTCGGCACGCTGAACCGCCCGGTCGTGCCGGGCGGCAGCGTGACCCTCACCGTCGATGTGGCACCGGGGGTTGTTCAACTCTCCTGCTGACGGCGCACCATCTCGCCGATCCAGATGGGCGCGAAAGGAGAGGTGCAGTTCGGGGGAGTCGGGTAGTCCTTCAGCACTTCCAGGCGCTCGCCGATGTCGATGGCGCGGGCGCGGTGCTCGGCGTGCTGAATCCCGATCTGAGCCAGACAGTGGTTCATCGCCCACTGCAGACGATCCGGGGCGTCCTTCATCTCCGCCTCGATGGCATCGAGCAGCCCCGCGAGGTCGAGACCTTCGGGCTTCTTCGCCACCCGCTCGGTGGTCAGCGCCCAGCCGGCACTGGCGACCACCGGATCCGGATCCGTGAACCAGGCGAGCCGCAGTTCCTCGGAGTGCGGGTTCTTCTTGACCACGTAGTTCACGAGCCAGTCGTGCACCTTGGGGGCACGTGCCTCGCGGAGCATGGTGTCCAGCTCGTCCCGCTCGAATGCCTTCGGCCGGCAGATCAACAAGGCGAGGAGCCGCGCCGCGGTGTCGTCCGTCTGCCAGAGGTCGCGCGCAAGATCCTGCTGCGTCTTGAGCTGCTTCGCGAGCGCGCGCAGCTTGCCGAGGTTCACACCGTGATCGTCGCCGCGCTTCTCATTCGCCGCGCGCATCTTCGGGTCCTCTAGCACGGCCAACTCGGCCATGACCTGCGCCACTGTCGTCTCGGTCACCTTGGCCTCCTCGCCGTCGCGCCTGGAATCTAGCCGACGGCCCCCCATCTTGGCGAAGCTCAGATCTCGACCTCGGGGTAGGTCTCGGTGTAGCTGTCGCCGTCGGCGCCGTAGTAGGTGCAGGTGCGAGCGGCGAGGTCGACGTCGTACCAGACCACGCCGGCCCTCCAGCAGCCCTCGACGAACTCGGGGAAGGTGGTCTCGCCTGCCTGATCGGCGCGCAGAGCCGCCACGAGTGCCTGGCCGTCGAACGGCAGGACATCGACCATGCCCGTGACCAGAGGCTCGCCCTGAACGGCGACGGGGCCGGTGTCGGTCAGGTAGAGCATGGCGTTGGACGGCACCGCCATGCGGCAGTGGGCAACGCCGGCCTGCCGCAGCGACTCGGCCAGGTAGGGGAAGCCGCCGACCTTGGGCCGGATGGTGGCCGCGCGCTCCAACGTGGCCTGCAGGTTCGATATCGCGGTGCTCATGATCTCCTCCAGGAGGGCGGTGGCTGGTGCGGGGGTGCGATGCGGTGACCCCAGCCGTAATATGACAACATGTTTCCGAAGTGGAAACATGTTGTCAATCTGAGGGGCGGGCATGTCCGACGAGGTGGCGCTGCTGGTGGCAGACGTGTTCGAGGCGGCCGGAGCGCTGCGAAAGTCGGGGGAGGTGATCGCCGCATCCCAGGGTCAGACGCAGGCGCGCTGGCAGCTCTTGAGCGTCGCGTCCGGGACTCCGCTGACCGTGGCCCAGGCGGCCCGCCGTCTGGGAGTCGCCCGCCAGGGCGTGCAGCGCCTCGCCAACGACCTCGCAAGCGAGAGCCTCGTCGACTTCCGCCCCAATCCGGAGCACCGCAGTTCGCCGCTCCTGGAACTCACGCCCACCGGGCGCCGCGTCCTGGACGAGATCACGGTCCGCGCGGCGGAGGTCCACCGCCGGTTGGCTGCCGACATTCCGGCCGATGAGATCACCGCGGCCCGTGAGCTGCTGCGCCGCGTCATCGACGAGGTCCGCCGCCAACAGGAGGGGCAGGGCTGAAATGCCCTGCCCGCCGGTGCGGCACGTGGAACTCGGTGGCCTTCACCGAAGGGAGTGTACGTTCGTACGCTCCAGCTTGTAGGCTCCGCCGCATGACAGTTGACGTACTGCGTCCGCCCACCCGGCATGAACGGCATGCCCGTGCGGCCGTCGCCATGCTGTTCTTCACGAACGGGGCCCTCTTCGCCAATCTCATTCCGCGATACCCGCAGATCAAGGCCGACCTCGGCATCGGGAACACCGCGTACGGACTGGCCGTGGCGGCCTTTCCGGCCGGTGCCATCGCGGCCGGCCTGGCCGCGGGCGTGCTCATCCGACGGCTGGGGTCGGCCCGTGTCGCGGTGGCCGGGACCTTGCTGACCGGAGCGGGAGCCCTGGCCGCCGGGCTTGCGGGGTCGGTGGCCGTGTTCGCCGGAGCGCTGTTCCTGGCCGGGGCCATGGATGCCATCACCGATGTCGCCCAGAACGCGCACGGCCTGCGGGTGCAGCGCCGATACGGACGTTCCATCATCAACTCCTTCCACGCCGTCTGGTCCGTCGGGGCCGTCACGGGCGGTTCGATGGCCGCCGGCGCGATCGCACTGGGCCTGTCGCGCGGGCAGCACCTGCTGATCTCGGCGGTGGTGTTCGGGATCGTTTCTCTCGTGGCCCTGCGCCACTGCCTGCCCGGTCCCGACACCGAGTCCGTGGGGGAGGAGGCGGAGGTCCAGGACGAGAGTCCGCAGCAGCCCTCCCGGGGCGGCCTGCGCGTGGGCTATGTGCTCGCGGCGCTCGTCGTCATCGCGACGGCCGGCACGGTCGTCGAGGACGCGGGCAACTCCTGGGCGACGCTCTACCTCTCCGACTCCCTGCACGCGTCCGTCACCGTGGCGGCTTCCGGGTTCATCGCCCTGGTCGGAGCCCAGTTCGTCGGCCGTCTCGTCGGCGACCGCCTGGTCGACCGGTTCGGTCAGCGCACCGTGGCGCGCACCGGCGGGCTCATCACCGCGGCCGGCATGGGGCTGGCGCTGGCCGTGCCCACGGTGCCCGGCACGATCCTCGGCTTCGCCGCGGCCGGGTGCGGCGTGGCCACCCTGGTGCCTGCCGCGATGCAGGAGGCCGACGAACTGCCCGGCCTCAAGCCGGGATCGGGGCTCACGATCGTGTCCTGGCTCATGCGCCTGGGCTTCCTGTTCTCCCCGCCCGTGGTCGGCCTCGTCGCCGACGCGACCAGCCTGCGCGTGGGCCTGCTGGTGGTGCCGCTCGCCGGGCTGCTCGTCATCCTCCTCGCCCAGGTACTGCAGAACCGACGCCGGTAACCCCCGTATCGACTCTGAACCCGGGCTGCCCCACGCCCCAGAATGTACGTTCGTACACTCGGCCGTGTACGCTCGTGCCCATGCCGACGGACTACTTCGCGCAGGATCCGCGCACGAACCTCGAGCGCATGCAGGCGGGCGACCTCTACATCGCCGACGATCCGGAGATCGCCCGCCGGCAGCAGGAGGCCGTACGCCTGGCCGCCCGCTACCAGGCCGGCTACGCCGAGGACGCCGACGCCGCCCGGCCGATCCTCGCCGAACTGCTCGGCGCGCTCGGCGAGGAGGCCCACGTTCGGCCGCCCCTGTATGTCGACTACGGCAGCAACATCACCATCGGGGCGCGCACCTTCGTCAACCACAACCTCACCGCACTGGACGTCGCGGCCGTCACCATCGGTGAGGACTGCCAGATCGGCCCGAACGTCCAACTGCTCACCCCCACGCACCCGCTGGAGCCGCAGCCCCGCCGCGACAAGCTGGAAGCCGCCCGACCGATCACCATCGGCGACAATGTCTGGCTCGGCGGTGGCGCGATCGTCCTGCCCGGTGTCACCATCGGGGACAATTCCGTCATCGGTGCCGGCGCGGTGGTCACCAAGGACATCCCCGCGAATGTCGTCGCCGTCGGGAACCCTGCTCGAGTGGTGCGGAGCCTGTAAGTCTGTCGTCATGGCCACCGGACACACCGACCCCCAGCGCCGCGAACGCATCATCGCCGCCACCCTCGACCTCATCGCCGAGGAGGGCATCGCGCGCGTGTCCCACCGGAAGATCGCCGTGCGCGCCGGCGTCCCGCTGGGATCGATGACCTATCACTTCAGCGGCATGGACGACCTGTTGCGTGAAGCGTTCAGCCGCTTCACCGACCACATCGTTGCCGTCTTCGACGCCCACCTGTCCGCCCCGGCGGATCCCGACCAGGCCCGCCAGGCAGTGGCCGACCTCGTGCACATGTTGTCCGAGGGAAGCGGACGCGACCTCGTGCTCACTCAGGAGCTGTACACCCTGGCCGCCCGCCAGCCCGCCTACCGGGAACTCACCCACGAATGGATGCGCCGCAGCCGCGTCCACCTCGAAAAGCACTTCGACCCGGACACCGCCCGCCAGCTCGACGCGCTCATCGAGGGCCTGACGCTCCACCGGGCCCTGTCGCGTCAACCCCACGACCGTGCCCTCACGGTCGAGGCGATCGCCCGCATCACCGCAACCGGCAGGCGTGCCCCCTGACCCGGGCTCAGCTGTCTGCACAGCCTTGACCGGTCCGGACCGGGGAATCGGGCAAGATCACCCCATGGATGTAGCGACAGAACGATTCGCCAGGTGAACGGCGCGCTACTCCCTCAGCAGCGTGGGGCGGCACGGCGATCCTGATGCAGGATCCAACTGATCGGCAGGCACCGGGCCTTGGGCCCTTCAGCCCTGCCCTGGCCAAGGAGTCTCCCTTGCGCATTCGTCGTATGCTGACCGGTGCTCTCGGTTCCGCCGCTCTCGTCCTCACGTCCCTGGGCGCGGTGACCGCCCAGGCGAGCCCAGCGGCAGCCGACCCGTGCGGCTTCTACGAGACCGGTTCCGACGCCTTCTACAACCACTGCACGTCCGACGGCTCGCGGGTGGTCATCAAGGTCGAGGTCGCCCTCGCGGCCGACTACGAGCGGTGCGTCGGCCCGGGCAAGAGCTGGCTCGGTTCCGCCGCCAAGATCCAGGGCGCCCACTACGTCGGCCGTACCTGCTGACGAACAGTCACCTCGGTGGTGCGGTGTCGGGCAGTTCACGAATGGGTCAGCCGGCTCGGGCCGGCCGGCCCGTTCGGCTCGGCCCCGGCGGACTCGGCGCTAGGGCAGACGGATGCTGGTGAGTGGGATGTTCCAGTCGTTGCTCTCGACGGTGCCATGGTCGTCATGAGCGGGGGCCGGGGCGGCGCACAGCATCAGCCCGGCGAAGACGGTGGCCAGTACGGCGACGACGCGACGCTTCACAAGTCCTCCTCGACGACGACAGCACCGACCACCCTGCTCCGGGCCGACAGCCCTGGCCCTCGAAGCCACGCTGCTCAGCCTGCGGATTCAGCCGGTTGGTGGCGGGGCCGCCCGTTCGGCGAAGGACAGGGGCCGGCGGGCTCGGCCCGCGCGACCGCACCTCATCGGAAAGAGCGATCTCTACGGGAGTGTTGCAAGTGACCGTGAACGAAGAGGCCGCGGTATCGCCGCAGGCGGATGCCGGAGGAGCGGCCGGCGTGGTGTGGGTGCCCCGCGAGGAGTGGATCAAGACCCAGCCTCAGGCGCTCATCGCCTCATGCGTCATGCTCCTCGACAGTCAGGGGCGGATGCTGCTCGTGCGGTACGCCCCCGGTCAACCGCTTGCCGCGGACTGGTGGCTGCCCGGCGGCATGCTCGATCACGGCGAAGACCCGTGCGCGGCGGCCTGGCGGGAGACCCACGAGGAGATCGGAGTTGAGCTCCGGTCCGAACTGAGGCTGATCGGCATCGACCACCGCGTGGACGTCTGCGGCACGGGGCCGGTGCTCGACTGTTTCTTCGACGGCGGAACGCTCGCGGAGGGAACCCCGATTCGTTTGAGTCCCGAGCACGATCAGTACGCCTTCGTCAGCCTGGACGAACTCGAGGACGTGCAAACGGCCGCAGACGTACGCACCTTGACGGCGCTTCACGCTGCGGTTACCTCCGGGACGGTGGTCTGCATGCGGGAAGGTGTGCCGGTGTCGGGATGGGCCGGCGAAATGGGTGGGGTCAGAGACCCGATCGGGTGAGCGTCAGGTGCGTGACTCCGCTGGGCGAGGAGGTGGCCTCCATGTCGTAGTCCTTCTCGAGGTCCTCCAGCCCGTCCCACAGGCGGACGCCTCGGCCGAGCACGATCGGGACCACCGCAACGTGCACGTGATCGATGAGCCCGTCGGCGAGGAAGTCGCGGATCACGGTGGGCCCGCCGCCGATGCGTACGTCCTGGCCGCCCGCGGCCTCGCGGGCCGTCTCGAGCGCCTTGGCGGGCGAGGTGTCGAGGAAGTGGAACGTCGTGCCGCCCTCCATCTCGATCGACGGGCGCGTGTGATGGGTGAGGATGAAGGTCGGTGTGTGGAAGGGCGGGTTGGGTCCCCACCACCCCTTCCACTCCTGGTCGTCGTGCCATCCGGGGTAGCCGAACTTTCCGGCGCCCATGATCTCGGCCCCGATCCCCGGCGTGAACTGCCGCACGAAGGCGTCGTCGAGGCCGTCGGAACCGCCGGGCTCGCCGACCCTCTCGTGCCACCACCGGGTGGCGAACATCCACTGGTGCAGCCTCTCGCCGGCGTGGCCGAACGGCGCGTCACGGCTCAGACCCTCACCGGTGGCGAAACCGTCGAGCGAAACGGAGAAGTTGTGGACGCGGGCGCGTGACATGGCTGGCGACTCCCTTGCGCAATGGATGCGGTGACCGGATCGGCAACCTGGCCGGGTTACTCCCAGTCGTCGGTCAGCCACCACCTCGGGCCGCTGGAAGCCGCCACCGAGGTCGATCATGCGTGTGCCTCGGCCGCGTCTTCGCCGCGGGACGTTTTCATCGTGGCACGGACTCGTCGAGGACGGCCATCGGATCGAGAACCTTGGCACCCATGCCGATGACCGTCGGGCGGCGGTGTCGAAGGCGGTACTGCTCCACATGCGCGCCCATGCCGCGATGAGTTCCGTCCGGGTTGCGAGTCTGTTCTGGTGACCGCCGAAAGGCGCCGTACGACGCTGCCCGGCCATGCATCGCCACGGAGGACACCATGACGACCACGCCGCACGACCCGACCACCGAGCTGCCGGGCCGCCCGCCCGTCGTCGACCTGGCCACCTGGCAGGCCGCCCGTGACGGGCTTCTGGTCCGCGAGAAGGCCCACACGCGCGAGGGCGACGCCATCGCCGCGGCCCGCCGCCGGTTGCCGATGGTGGAGTTCGACGGGACGGTCGAGGTCGACGGACCCGATGGGCCGGTCCCGTTCCTGGACCTGTTCCAGGGCCGCGACGAGCTCATCGTCTACAAGCACATGTGGTACGACGGCGCGCCGCACCAGGGACAGTGCGAGGGCTGCACGACCACGGCCTGGCACATGAAGGACGCCGTCTACCTCAACGCCCGCGGCGTCTCCTTCGCCATCGTGACCACGGGGGAGTGGGACGAGGTGGCCTCGTTCGTGGACTTCATGGGCTACACCCAGCCCTGGTACTCGGTGCGCGACGTCGACGAGCCGGTCGGCGGGGACATGGGGTACCTCACCTGCTACCTGCGCGACGGCGACCGCGTGTTCCTGACCTACTCGACGACCGGGCGTGGCAACGAGCCGGTCAACGGGTCCCTCGGCCTGCTCGACATGACGCCCTTCGGCCGCCGCGAGGGGTGGGAGGACAACCCGCAGGGCTGGCCCGAGGCCCCTGAGGCCGGCGCGCCGGTCGGTGGGCACGGCTCGCCGATCTGCTGGTACTGGCGCACGGACGCCGAGGGCGTCGCCACCTGGGGCTCGACGGGCCGCCCCGTACCGCAGTGGACCCGCCCCGGTGCGACTCCCGTGGAGACCCTCGGCCGACACGGCCAGGGTCACTGACGCGTCGCGGCGGAAACAGCACGGCTGAGGCCCGGTCGCCGGCTCACGACCGGCGACGGGCGCCCGGTCCCAGGCGGGCCGTGACGTCCCAGGGGTTGAGGGCGGAGTGTTCCGCGGAGCACTCGACGACGACCCGGACCGGAGCGTCGCAGTCGGTGTGCCGGATGTCCAGCAGGGTGTCCTCGGGGTCGAGGAGGTACGTCTCGCCCCACTGGCCGAGCGCCATGAGAGCGGGCCACAGGTCCCAGCCCTTGCGGGTCAGGCGGTACTCGTTGCGAGCGCGGCTGCCGGGCTCCTGGTAGGGGACGGTTTTCAGGATGCCGGCCGAGGTCAGCTTGCGCAGGCGGTCGCTGAGGACGGCTTCCGAAAGGCCGATGTGACGGTGGAAGTCGTCGAAGCGGCGGACTCCGTTGGCGGCGTCGCGCAGGATCAGCATCGTCCATTTCTCTCCGACCACGTCGAGCGTGCGCTGGACGGGGCAGTTCTCCGTGCTCGCCTCAAGCCACTCCATCCCCCCATCGTACGAGCCTGGCTTCGCCATTGACAGTCAGACGCAGACAGAGCTAGCTTCAATGGACGAAGTCAGAGGGGAAGGCACTGGACCGTGGGACGAACACGTACGTACAACTGGGACGACCCCGTCGTCCTGGCGGAAGCCGCCGGACGCATGGCGGGCATCGACTTCCTGCGTGAGCTGGTGGCCGGGCGGCTGCCGGGACCACCCGTCAGCCACACCCTCGACTTCACCCTGGACGAGGTGGAACCCGGCAGAGCGGTGTTCTCCCTGACGCCGGGCGAGGAGCACTACAACCCGATCGGCAGCGTGCACGGCGGCATCTTCGCCACGCTGCTCGACTCGGCCGCGGGGTGCGCCGTCCAGTCCACCCTTCCGCAGGGCATGGCGTACACCTCACTCGACCTGACGGTGAAGTTCCTGCGGCGGATCACCGTGGACACCGGGACGGTGCGCGCCATCGGTACGGTCGTCAACCAGGGGCGTCAAACCGCCCTGGCGCAGGCGCAGTTGGTCGACGCGAAGGATCGCCTGCTCGCGCATGCCACCAGTAGCTGCATGCTGTTCCCGGTGCCGCCCACTCAAGGGTGAGCGGCAGCGGTGCCCCTTCGTCGTCCGGACCTGACTCAGCCGTTCACGAGGTCTGACCGGAGCGGCGGAGCACGGGCCGTAGGGCCTCGATGACGCTCGCGTCGTCCACGGTGGAGGGGATGGGTTCGTCGTGGCCGTCGGCGATGCCCCGCATCGTCTTGCGCAGGATCTTCCCCGAGCGGGTCTTGGGCAGAGCGGCCACGACCGCGACGTCCTTGAGGGAGGCGACGGCGCCGATGCGGTCGCGTACGAGCTGGACGAGTTCGGCCTCGACCTCGCCCGGGTCGCGGGCGGTACCGGCCTTCAGGACCACGAAGCCGCGCGGCACCTGTCCCTTGAGGGCGTCGGCGACACCGATGACCGCACATTCGGCGACGTCGGGGTGGGCCGCCAGGGCCTCTTCCATGCTGCCGGTCGACAGCCGGTGCCCGGCGACGTTGATGACGTCGTCGGTACGGCCCATGACGAAGACGTAGCCGTCCTCGTCGATGTGCCCGCTGTCGCCGGTGAGGTAGTAGCCGTCGAAGGCGGAGAGGTACGAGGCGACGTAGCGGTCGTCGTCGTTCCAGAGGGTGGGCAGCGCGCCGGGCGGCAGGGGGAGCTTCACGACGATCGCGCCGTCGACACCCGGGGGTACAGGGGCGCCGGACGCGTCGAAGATGCGGACGTCCCAGCCGGGCAGCGCACGGGTGGGGGAGCCGGGCTTGACCGGGGCGGCTTCGATGCCGACCGGGTTGGCGACGATGGGCCAGCCGGTCTCGGTCTGCCACCAGTGGTCGATCACCGGGATGTCCAGGAGGGCGCCGGCCCAGTGGTAGGTCTCGGGGTCGAGCCGTTCGCCGGCGAGGAAGAGATAGCGCAGGTGGGAGAGGTCGTACTCGGCCGTGAACGCTCCCTTCGGGTCCTCCTTCCGGATGGCCCGGAAGGCGGTGGGCGCCGTGAACATGGTCTTGGCCCGGTACTCGGCGGCGACGCGCCAGAACTGGCCCGCGTCCGGAGTGCCGACCGGCTTGCCCTCGTACAGGACCGTCGTCGCGCCGACGAGCAGGGGCGCGTAGACGATGTACGAGTGCCCGACGACCCAGCCGACGTCGGAGCCGGTGAACATCGTCTCGCCCGGACCCACGTCGTACACGGCGCCCATCGACCAGTGCAGCGCGACCGCGTAGCCGCCGCTGTCGCGGACAACTCCCTTGGGTTTTCCGGTCGTTCCGGACGTGTAGAGGATGTACAGGGGATCGGTGGCGGCGACGGGAACGCAGTCGGCCGGCGGTGCGGCGGCGACCAGTTCGGCCCAGTCGAGATCGTCCGGCCCCAACTCGGCCTGCCCCTGCGGGCGTTGCAGGACGATGCTCTTCTGCGGCTTGTGGGTGGCGAGTTCGATCGCCCGGTCGAGCAGCGGCTTGTACGCGATGACACGCTTGCCCTCGACGCCGCAGGAGGCGGAGACGACCACCTTGGGCGCGGCGTCGTCGATACGCAGGGCGAGTTCGTGCGGGGCGAATCCGCCGAACACGACCGAGTGGACCGCGCCGATGCGCGCGCAGGCCAGCATCGCGACGGCGGCCTCGGGAACCATCGGCATGTAGATCACCACCCGGTCGCCCCGCCCCACGCCGAGCTGCGCGAGCGCCCCGGCGAAGGCCGCCACCTCGTCCCTCAACTGCGCGTAGGTGTACGTGCGTTGGGTTCCGGTGACGGGGGAGTCGTAGACGAGCGCGGGCTGGTCGCCGCGGCCGGCTTCGACATGCCGGTCGAGCGCGTTGAAACAGACGTTGAGCCGCCCGTCGGGAAACCAGCGGTAGAACGGGGCGCCCGAGGAGTCCAGGGCGCGCTGCGGAGCGACGTCCCAGTCGATGGCCTCCGCCGCCGTCAGCCAGAAGCGCTCCGGGTCCTCTGTGCTGGCACGGAAGACATCCTCGTACATTCCCATCACGGACTCCTTCGTCCCGTCGGTGCCTGACTGCGGTGGCGTGGAAAGGGGCGTGGGACACGAACACCGTATGCCGCCCGACCGACAAGATCGAGTGGGACGCGGCGGTCCGGGTCCTGTCGAGGAGTGCAGTGCCGGTTGAGGGGCCCCGGTGAGCCGGAACTGGAGCTCAGCCCCGACGCACTCGCAGCCCCTCCGCCACCAGGCCGAGCCCGAACTCGAAGTGGGGTGTGAAGTCGGTGCTGGTGAGCGTGGGCAGGGTGGCGCTGAGATGCGGATACGAGCCTGCCGTCACCGCGGCGTGCAGGACTTCCGGAGCTGCCGGAGCCCCGCTCTGCGGCTGGACGGCCGCCTGTTCCTCCAGGGTGTGTCCCACGGTGAAGTTGACCACCGCGAACAGGGCCCGGGCGGCCTCTTCGTCGGCGAATCCCGCATCGCGCAGAACTCCGACGAGGCGGTCGGCGAAGCACAGGGTGTTCGCCCCGGTGGAGTGCGTGCCGGCGAAGACGCGCGCCCCGTCGCGATGGGCGAGAAGTGCCGCGCGCATCGCGTGGGCGAGGGCGGCCAGCTGCTCGCTCCAGTCGCCGTCAGTCGCCTCCCCGTCTGATTCCGCCAAACCCGCCAGCATCCTCTCCGCCATCGCCGTCAGCAGGTCCTGCTTGGTCGCGAAGTAGCGGTACAGCGCACCGGCCTGGACGCCCATCGCATCGGCGAGCCGCCGCATGGTCAGTGCTTCGAGACCGGATTGATCCAGCAGGTCAAGTGCCGTTTCGACGGTGCGCACAGGGTCGAGTCGCGCGGGCCGTCCTCGAGCGGGGGTTGACGTGGAACTCATGGCTCTCACTATAGTGAACGGCGTTCACGTGAACACTGTTCACTAAATGGGAGGCGCGATTCTGATGGACGTCGATGTGATCGTCGTGGGTGCCGGACCGACCGGGCTCATGCTCGCCTGCGAGTTGGCACTGGCGGGCGTACGTACCCGGATCCTGGAGCGCCGCACCGAAGCGCAGCGCGACTCGAGGGCGCTGAGCCTGCACCCACGCAGCGTGGAGCTGATGGACCAGCGGGGGCTGCTCGACCGGTTCCTCCGGCTCGGGCGGACCGTGCCGGGCTGGCACTTCGCAGGGCTGCCCACACACCTGGACTTCAGCCGCCTGGACTCCCGGCACGGCTACACGCTGTTCCTGGCCCAGGCCCGTACCGAGGCCCTCCTCCAGGAGCGGGCACGCGAGCTGGGTGTGGAGATCAGCCGGGGACACGAGACCGTCGGCGTGCGTCAGGACAGCACCGGGGTCGCGGTGGAGGTGCGCGGCCCCGGGGACCGTACCGAGACACTGCGTGCGCGGTACGCGGTCGGCTGCGACGGCGGACGCAGCGTCGTTCGACAGGCCGCGGGGATCGACTTCCCGGGTACGGACGAGACTCTGACCGGAGTGCTCGGGGACTTCGCCGTCATGGACCCGCAGCCCGGAGCGCTCGACGACGCGCGGGCCCGTGGGCTGATCATCGCGCCGCTCGAAGAAGGGCTGACCCGGATCGTCTACCTGGACCCGGAACGGATGCGGGTGCCGTCCCCGGAGCCGGTGACGCTGGAGGAGTTCCGTACGTCCCTCATCCGCATCGTCGGCTCCGACTGCGGCATCGCTGAGCCCCGCTGGCTGTCGCGCTTCGGCAACGCGACCCGGCTCGCGGCGAACTACCGCTCCGGGCGCCTCCTGCTGGCGGGCGACGCCGCCCACATCCACTTCCCGGCGGCCGCGCAAGGGCTCAACACCGGGCTCCAGGACGCCATGAACCTGGGCTGGAAGCTGGCGGCCGTCATCAACAACTGGGCGCCGCCCGGACTGCTCGACAGTTACGACGCGGAGCGTCGGCCGGTCGGGCAGGCGGTCACGGAGAACACCGAGGTCCAGACCCTGCTCGTGGAGCTGACACTCGTCCCGCGATACGAGCGGCCGGGCGCCGCGCTGCGCGGGTTGCTCGACCAGCTGCTGGGCATGCCGGAGGTCAACCGACGGCTCGCCGACCGGATTTCGGCGCTCGGCACCGTCTATCCGCCGACGGCCCCGGACGCCGATCCACTGGTGGGGCGGCGCATGCCCGACGTCGGACTCAAAGCCGTGGATTCGGCGGCGACACGGGTGTACGAGCTGCTCCACCAGGGCCGCTTCGTTCTGCTCTCGCCGGCCGGGGACCAGGGCCCGAAGGGTGCCGTCGACTCCGGGTACGCCGATCGGGTCACGGCCGTGAGTGTCGACACGTACGACGAGCATGCGGAGCTGGACGGGGTGCGCGAGGTCCTCGTACGACCCGACGGGCACGTGGCCTGGGCCACCCGGACCGGGGATGCCGACGAACGTGATGATCAGCGGGCCCGCGCGTTGACCGCCTGGGCCGGTACTCCCGCTTGATGCGCTGCCTGTGGCGGGAGAGGAGATCCCCGGACAAGCAGCGCCCTTGCGTCAGTCGAGCAGGACGCCGGGGTTGAGGATGTGGTGGGGGTCCAAGGTGTTCTTGGTGGCGCGCAGGGCCAGGGCGAAGGGCTCCGGGCGTTGGAGGTCGTAGCCGGGACGGTGGTCGCGGCCGACGGCGTGGTGGTGGGTGACCGTGGCGCGGTGGCGGTGCAGGAGGTCGGTCACGACGGCCTTGATGTCGTCCCAGACCTCGACCTCGTCGCCGGGACGGCCGGCCACGGCCACGGTGAAGTAGGGGGCCGCGCCGTCGGGGTAGACGTGGGTCAGGCGGCAGTTGATGGCGGCCTCGTGTCCGGTGGCCTTCAACGCGGCGGCGCCGACCTCGGTGCGGACGGCCTCGATCAGGGCGGGGATCCTGTCCCACGTGGTGGCGGTCTCGAAGGTCTCGACCACGGCGCCCATGCGGGCCAGGCCGTCGCGCAGATAGGGCATACGCAGGAAGGCGGAGCGCCAGGCGTTCACCGGCCCGTCGGCCGGCGCGTCGCCGTGGGCCGTCGGTGCCTCGCCGCGACCGCCGTGGGCGCGAGCCAGGTCCAGGGCGGTCGCGAGGCGATCGTCGACCTGGGCGGTGGCGGACTCGAAGCCCAGGACCAGGACGGCGGAGCCGTCGTGCGAGGCGCCGGACAGCGCGGCCTCGCCCGGGTCGAGAAGGCGACAGTTGGCCGGGAAGAGGTCGGACCGGGCGATCACGCGCACCGCGTCCAGTGCGCGCTGGAAGTCGGCGAAGGCCACCGACGCCGAGGCCTTGAAGCGGGGGCGTTGCTGCAGCCGCATCCACGCCTCGGTGATGATGCCGAGCGTGCCCTCGGATCCGAGGAACAGCCGGTCGGGCGACGGCCCGGCGCCCGACGCGGGCAGCCGCCAGGACGTGCCCGCGCCCGCGGGTGTGATCACGCGCAGGGACTGTACGAAGTCGTCGATGTGCGTGTGCAGGGTGGCGTAGTGGCCGCCGGCCCGGGTGGCCAGCCAGCCGCCGAGGGTGGAGAACTCGAAGCTCTGCGGGAAGTGGCGCAGCGTGAGGTTGTGGGGCCGCAGCTGTGCCTCCAGGGCGGGACCGAGGGCCCCTGCCTGGATGCGGGCGGCGCGACTGGCGGTGTCGATCTCCAGGACCCGGTCCATCGAGGTCAGGTCCAGCGACAGCACGGCCTGGTGGGCGTCGCCGCGGTACTCCACACCGCCGACCACCGAGGAGCCGCCGCCGAAGGGGATGACGGCCACGCCGTGCTCGCCGGCCCATTCCAGCAGGTCGGCCACCTCCTGGTCGTCGGTGGGGCGGGCGACCAGGTCCGGGATCCGGCGGGGGTGGCCGCGCAGGGCCCGGATGACGTCGCGGTAAGCCTTGCCCATGGAGTGCGCAGCGCGGGCCTCCGGGTCGTCGGTGACCAGGTGCGCCAGGGCGGCCGGTGGCTTGACACCGGGACGGCCGATGGCCAGGTCGGAGACCCGGGGTACCGGCAGCGGGCGGGCCAGGGTGCCCGGCAGCAGGGCGCCCAGGGCGGCGCATTCGGCGTCGTCCGGGTGGGCGTCGGTGTAGCCCCAGCCCCACCAGGAGCGGAGGCGGGAGGCGCCGGGGTCGATCGGGTGGATCGCGGACTCGGGCATGGCGGCACTCCCAGGGGACTCGAATTTACCCAACGGTAAATTACCGTAGGGTAAATTGGAGGGCATGACAAGACTGGGCTCCAAGGCCGGTACCAAGGGCGTGCCACGGGCCGCGCGCGAACAGCAGGTCCTGGCCGCGGCGACGGAGGAGTTCGGTCGGCACGGCTACGAAGCCACGACCGTGGCGGCCGTCGCCGCGCGCGTGGGCGTCACCAAACCGCTGGTGCACCAGTACTTCGGCAGCAAGCAGGATCTCTACCTCGCCTGCCTGACCCCGATCGGCGACCGGCTGCTCGAAGCGATCCGCGCCGCGATGGCTGCGGGCGACACGGGTGGGCCGCCCACGCCCCTGCGTGTGCTGCAAGGCCTGTTCACGGCTCTGGACGGGCAGCGCGAGGCGTGGTTCGTGTTGTACGACGCGTCACTGCCGCCCGACAGCGACGCCGCCGAGCGCGCGGCGTACTACCGCGGTGCCATCGACGACCTGGCGGCGATCGGCACCGCCGATCTCGTGCACGCGGACGGTGCCGGCGATCCGCTCGACGCCGACGCGCTCAAGCACGCTTGGCGGGGCCTGTGCACCGCCCTGGTCCGCTGGTGGATCACCCACCCCGACCAGTCGCCCGAGGCCATGGCGCAACGGTGTGCGCGGCTCTTCGCCGTCGGACGTGGCGTCCTGGGCACGGGGGGCGACAGCGGATCGTCCTCGTCGCCGAGCGCACCTGCCTCGTAGTGCGCGTACTCGGGCTTCGGGACCCTGCGGCGGTGCGGCGGGCATGGCCCGATCGGGTGATGCCCGCCGCTGTCGCCGCTGCTCAGAAGTCCGTGGGCAGCCCGCTTGCCTCGGCAATTCCCCGCAGCTCTTCTGTCTCCCTGTGTCGTTCCCTGATGTAGTCGGCGATCTCGCTGAGGCGGGCGGGGTCGGCAGCGGTGGTCGCGTCCGTGACGATGCGGACCGGGCCGGTGTCGTCGACGTCGATCTCGACCACTTCGTTGTCCATTCGACCGGTGACGGCGGTGGCGATGACCAGTGCGGCCTCGTCGCGCACCTCCTGGGGCAGCTCGTCGCCGGCCCCGGAGTCGAGCGCGACGTCGAGGCCGGAGAGGCGCTCCTCGGCGATCGCCTGGAGGACCGGTTCCACCAGGCGCCGCAGAAGGCGGTAGTCCTCCGTGTCCATCCGGATGCGCAGGAGGTCCAGGTACGCGTCCACGGGCCGGCCGTCGCCATTCGGAATCTCGGAATCGCTCATCTGCTTCGTGTTTCCAGCACGACGCCGCTCACACACGTTGCCAGCGAGCCATGGCGAACGAGAACACACCGAACAGCACCAGACCGGTCGCGACGCAGGCCAGCAGCCAGGGGCCGAGCGGAGTGTCGGCGAATGTACGCAGAGTGTCGTCCAGCCCCTTTGCCCGGTCGGGCTCGTAGTCGATCGCCGCTCGGACGGCGAAGACTCCCGCCACGGCGAACACCAGCCCGCGCGCCACACCGCCCACCACACCGGTGACGTCCACCAGCTGCCGTGCCCGGCGGCTCAGCTGCCCGAGCTTGAGCTTGTCGTGGTACTTGCGCAGGACGGCCCGTACGGCGATCCAGCCGCCGGCCACGACGACGCCGATGCCGGCCGCCGCGACCAGCCACTGACCGGCGGGTATCTCCAGTGCCCTGGCGGTGGCGTCCCGCGACTGCTGGTCGCTGGATCCGCCGCTCTGGTTCCGGCTCGCCGCGAAGGACAGCACCGAGTAGGCGACGAACACGTAGAAGGCGAAGCGGACGGTCGCCAGCGCTCGCTTGCGCGCGCTGCGGCCGTCCTTCCCGACGGAGCCGAACAGCGCCTCGGACAGCCGCCACAGGGCCATCCCGACGAGGCCGATGCCCAGCGCCCACAGCAGCACCGCACCAAAGGGCTGGTGCGCCAGTTCCTCCAACGCCCCACCTCGGTCGGCCTGTTCGCCGGTGTTGCCGAAGGCGATCTGCAGCGCCAGCGCACCAACGAGCAGATAGATCACTCCCCGGGCGGCGAGACCCGCCCGCGCCGCCCCCTCGGTGACCGAACCTCGCGCTGCCCGCTCAGCCCGGAACCGTCCTGTCCGTGCCAACGCACTCGTGTCCATGGAGACCTCCCGGCAGACCGAATGCCCCGGCAAGGCCGTCACACACGCTGCCATGCCGCCGGCCAGGGGAATTTCCGGTCGGTCAGGGCCGCTGCGGTGACGAAGTCGGCGTCCTGGGGCAGGTGTTTTCCATGGGCGCGTACGTGGAAGCCAACGGAACCACGATCTGGACCGAGAGCCGTGGCCAAGGGCCCGCGGTTCTGCTGATCGCAGGGCTGAGCGATCCCGCCGAGGCGTGGCAGGCGCAGCTCGACGGGCTGTCGGACCGGTACCAGGTCATCGCCTTCGACAACCGGGGGGCGGGGCGGACGCCGCTGCCCGACGGGCCCCTGTCCGTCGCGATGATGGCCGACGATGCCGCGGAACTGCTCCGTGCGCTCCAGGTCGACAGGGCGCATGTGGTCAGTTTCTCGGGCGGCAGTGCGATCGCGCAGGAGCTGGCGCTCCGTCACCCGGAAGCTGTCCGCAGCCTCGTCCTCACGAGTACGTGGGCGCGAGCGGATGCCTACTTCACCGGCATGACCCGCTTCTGGCAGTGGCTGGCGACCCAGGCGCCGGACGAGCGGGCCATGCTGGAGGCGTTCTATCTGTGGATCTACACGCCCCGCGCCCACGCCGACGGCACGGTCGAGCGGTTCATCGAGGAGACGCTGGCCTTCCCGTACGCGCAGTCCGCCGAGGCCTTCCAGCGTCAACTGGAGGGCTTCACACCCCACGACACACTCGACCGGCTGCCCGGCATCACGGCACCGACCCTCGTCATCGCCGGGGAGCTGGACATCACCACGCCTCCGCGGTTCGGGCGGATCGTGGCCGACGCCATCCCGGGCGCCCGCTTCGAGATCCTGGCCGGGGAGGCTCATCAGCCCTTCCAGGAGTCTCCGGACGCGTACAACACACGGGTCGGCGACTTCTGGCGCGAGGTCGAGGGCGGGATCTGATCCTGCCGGACTCGACCGACGACAGCTGACTCGGGCCGGCGAGGCACCTCAAGGTCCACACGCACGCGTGCTGTCTGAAGAGCGGCTTGTGGCGCACCACGAGAACGCCGGAAGCGACCCGGCCCCGCGGAGCCTGCTGCCGGTGGGTGCCGTAGCGCCGGCCGCGCTTGCCTCCCTCGCGCACGGCCGGCAGTTGGGCGTACGGTCCGGTTATCTGCCCGCATCCCTGATGTGTGCCCCGCAGCAGTAGCCGTCCGTCGGTAACGTGTCCGTTCGTGATGGTGGGAACGGATGACACCCGGCTGGTCGTCCTGCGCGGCAACAGCGCCTCCGGGAAGTCGTCCGTCGCGGCCGGCCTGCGCGAGCGGTTCGGCCGCAATCTGGCCCTGGTCGGCCAGGACAACCTGCGCCGCATCGTGCTGCGCGAGCGCGATCGGCCCGGCGCAGCCAACATCGGCTTGATCGACATGACGGTCCGTTACGCACTGTCCGCGGGGTTCCACACGGTCGTCGAGGGCATCCTGTACGCCGACCGGTACGGTCCGATGCTCAAGGACCTCATCCACGACCATCGCGGCACCACGCGCTGCTACTACCTGGACGTGCCGTTGCAGGAGACCCTCGCACGGCATGCGACGAAGCCCGACCCGGCATTGCTGGCCGAGGTCACCGACCAGCACCTGCGCGACTGGTACCGCGAACGGGACCTGCTGCCCGACGGGATCGAGACCGTCATCGACGCCGGAAGCTCCTTGCACGCGACCGTGGACCGCATCATGCGCGAGACGGGCCTGGACCGGGTGCCGGCGATCGACCGCTGAGGAAGAAGACGTGTGGGACGAGGTCACCTCGTCAGCCACGTACGGATAGCCGCTGCCGTGCTGCCGGCGTCGCGGTTCAGCACGGAGAAGTGGTCGCCGGGCAGGTCCGCGCTGTCGTGGGGCAGCGGCCAGCGCGGCTGCCAGTCCCCGTCGGGGGCCGACTGCCGCATGTGCGGCGTGGGCCGGCCGCGGAGCAACAGGGCAGGGACCACGGACGGTTCGGGCTGCCAGTTCTCGAGCACACGCGCATAGCCGCCTCCGGTGATCAGCAACGAGTCGTCCAACTCGTCGACCACGTCGTCCGGCAGAGCGGCGCCGGCGGCCATCAGGGCCAGCCCACGAGGGTCGTCGCGGCGCAGCACTCCGGCATGGGAGTCGATCAGGATCACGCCGGCCGGAGGGTGCCCCGCGCGGGCGAGATGACGGGCCACGGCGTGCGCGATCGCACCGCCGGCGCAGTAGCCGACGATGACCGGTGCCTGGTCCGTGGGCAGAGCGCGCACGGTCTCGGCGTGCGTCCGCACCAGGGTGGCCACGCTGTCGGGGACGGCACGGCGCGTTCCGAATCCGGGATGCTCCAGCAGGAACAGGTCGCGTTCGCCGTCGAACTGCTCGGCCAGAGTGGTCGGTTCGCGGTAGAGCGGTGAGAGGTAGTCCGGGATGTACGCCAGCGGAGTGCCGTCGCCGTGGGCGAGCCGGACCGGCGGGACCGCATGCTCGGTGCGTTCCCCGTCGGAGAAGGCCGGCAGGGCGTATGACGCGAGGTGGCGCAGCGCCATCGCCTCCAACGGTCCCTGTTCGCACAGCACTCGGTGGTAAAGGGTGCTGAACCGGAAGGGGGAGGAGGACGGGGACTGGAGGTCGGGGGCGTCCCGTCCGTTCTCTGCTTCCGCACTACTGCCCGCCGTGGCGGCCGCGGGAGTTGGTGGTCCGGCTCCGTCCTGCGGCAGCGCGCCCGCCTCGATCAGGGCGGCATGGACGTGCGCCGCCAACTCGGGCAGCGTGGGGTACTCCATCACGACGGTGGGAGCCAGTCGCACGCGTGTGAACGCGCTGAGGCGGTTGCGGAGCTGTACGGCGGTCAGGGAGTCGAAGCCGAGCTCGGTGAAGGCTCGTTCGGCGGGGAGTGCGGCCGGGTCGGCGAAGCCCAGGACCGCGGCGACCTCGACGCCGATCAGCTCTGCCAGCACGGTCTCGCGTTCGGGCGCGGCGACGGTGGCGAGCCGCTCGCGCCACGCGCCAGGCGCCTGCGCAGTGGCCCTGACGACCCCCTCAGCCCCAGCAGTCCCAGGGGGCGGTACGTCAGTGACGTACCGCTCGGACCGAGCCGCACGCTGCGCCACCAGGTCCGCGAGGACGGACGGCGCGGCCGGGCCGCCCGCAGCGTCGAGGTCCAACGGGATCGGCACCAGCACCGGTTCCGCAAGGCGCATGGCCGTGTCGAGGAGACGCACGCCCTCTCCCTCCGTGACCGGCAGGACGCCGCCCTCACCGAGACGTGCGGGCGCGACGCGGGCCGCCATCCCGTCCGCGTCCGCGGTGGCCCACGGCCCCCAGGCCAAGGCCTGGGCGGGCAGCTTGTGGGCCACGCGGTGCCGGGCGAGCGCGTCGAGGAAGCCGTTCGCAGCGGCGTAGTTCGACTGGCCCGGCCGGCCCAGGACTCCGGCTGCCGAGGAGTACAGCACGAATGCGGACAGGCCGAGGTCCTTCGTCGCCTCGTGCAGATGCCAGGCACCGTCCGCCTTCGGCGCGAGCACCGTCGCGAGCCGGTCGGGGGTCATGGCGTCCACCACGCCGTCGTCCACCACCCCGGCAAGGTGGAAGACGGCCGTCGGAGCCGGTCGGCAGGACGCGACCAGGGCGTCGACGGCCGCACGGTCGCTCACGTCGCATGCCACCACGCTCACCTTCGCGGGCAGGCCGCCCGCCCAGTCCGGGACGCGGCCGCCGCGGCCGGTCAACAGCAGGTGTCGTACGCCGCGTTCGGCGATCAGATACCGGGCGAGGCTCTCTCCGAGCGCGCCCGTGCCACCGGTGATCAGCACCGTCCCCTCGGGGTCCGGCGCCGGTGGCTCGGCGGTGGGCGGATCCGTGAGGACCAGCCGGGGCACCAGGACGAGACCGTCACGTAGGCAGAGCTGTGGCTCGCCGGATCGCAGCGCTGTCTCCAGGTCTCCCGGTGCTCCCGCCAAGTCCCCCGGTGAGGCCGGGACTCCAGCCCGGTCGACCAGCACGATCCGGTCCGGGTGCTCGGACTGGGCACTGCGCACCAGCCCTGCGACCGCGGCCTCGGCGAGGTCCGGGTCGTCGCCGGTGGCGTTGTGGGTGAGCACCACCAGACGGCCCGGCCGCGCATCCGAGGTCCATTCGCGTACGGCCTCCAGCACGGCGGTGAGGAGCTCGCGGACGCGTTCTGGCGGGGTGGCGCCCTCGGGCAGGGCCGCGGCGAGTTGGGCCACGTCGAGCAACTCGTGCTCCGGGCTCGCGTCGTGGACCGGCGCCGCGGGCCGCCAGGTGAGGCGGTATGTCTCGGCACGTGCTGTGGCTGCCGTGGGGATCGCGCGGGTGACCACGGACTCCACGGCGGCCAGCGGCCGGCCTGCGGGGTCGGTGAGGGTGACCCGGAACTCGTCCTCGCCGAGGCGCCGTACGACGGCCCGCGCCGCCGAGGCACCGGTGGCGTACACCGTCAGGCCCGTGCAGGCGAGCGGCGCCCGCGGCTCACGCGGTCGCTCGCCCGGCTCCTCGGCCAGCAGCGCGGCGTGCAGCGCCGCGTCGAACAGAGCGGGGTGCAGGGTGTACGAGTCCGCCGTCGCCGCTTCGCCGGGCGACAGCGCCAGTTCGGTGAAGACTTCACCGTCCCGGCGCCACAGGGCGCTCACCGCGCGGAAGGCGGGCCCGTAGTGATGGCCGGACGCCGCGAGGCGCGGATAGTCGACGGGTATCCGCTCGGCGCCCGCGGGCGGCCACGACTCGCTCGGATCGGTGGGTGGATCCTGGGCCGGGGCGGTCGTCGCGGTGGCATGCCGGGTCCACGGCCCCGTGGCGCCGACCGCGCGGGCCCAGACCGTGACCGGCCGGCCGCCCGCTGCGTCCGGTGCCCCGGCGACCACCTGCACCTGCATTCCGTCCGCCGGGGACAGCACGAGCGGCTCGTGGAAGGCCAGTTCGGCCAGCCGGACGGCGCCGGGGGCGCCGGTGGCCCGGCAGGCCAGTTCGGCGAAGAGGGTGGCGGGCACCACCACCCGGTCGCCGATCGCGTGGTCGGCCAGCCAGGGGTGGTCCGTGGTGGACAGTACGGCTGTGTGCCGGATCCCGGGCCCGTCGGCATCGTGCTGCGGCTGCCCCATCAGGGGGTGGCCGGACGGGGTGCGGTGCCGCACGGCGTTCAGCCAGTAGCGCTGTCGCTGGAAGGGATAGGTGGGCAGCGGACGCCGACGGGCACCGCTGCCCGCGTACACCTGCCGCCAGGCCACCGGCACCCCGTGCACATGCAGCGCGGCCAGCGCATCGAGTGCCGTACGCGGATCGGGGCACGACGTGAACACCGCGCTCGCGTCCGGCGCGACACAGTCCTCGGCCGCCACCGCGAGCGAGGCGGAGGGTGCCGCCTCGACGAACGCCGTCACGCCGTTGTCGGCCGACCACCGCACCGCGTCGGCGAACCGAACCGTCTCACGCGCCTGCCGTACCCAGTGCTCGGCGTCGGCGAGCGCGTCCTGCTCCGGACGGCCGGTCAGCGTGGACACCACCGGGACGGACGGCCGGTGGTAGGTCACCGTCTCGGCGACGGACCGGTACTCGGCCAGCATCGGGTCCAGCAGCGGTGAGTGGAAGGCGTGGCTGACCCGTAGCCGGCGGGACGGGCGTCCGATGGTGGCGGCGAGCGCCGTCACGGCATCCTCGTCGCCGGACAGCACGACCGACGTCGGTCCGTTGACCGCCGCGACCGCCACCGGGCCGGGCTCCTCGCCGAGATGGCGAGTCACCTCGGCCAACGGTGCCCGCACCGCGATCATCGCGCCGCCGGTGGGCAGGGCCGCCATCAACCGGCCGCGGGCGGCGACCAGTCGGACCGCGTCGGCGCGGGAGAACACACCGGCGATGTGGGCGGCGGCCAGCTCACCGATCGAGTGACCGACCAGGTGGTCCGGCCGTACCCCCCAGTCGGCGAGCAGCGTGTGCAGCGCGACCGCGAAGGCGAACAGCGCGGGCTGCGCGTAGTCGGTGCGGTTCAGCAGGCCGTCATCGGGGGAGTCGACGACTTCCAGCAGCGGCCGGTCGAGCCACGGCGTGAACTCCTCGCACCACCCGGTGAACGCCGCGTCGAAGACCGGGAAGACGGCGCGCAGTTCGCGGCCCATACCGGGCCGTTGGGCGCCCTGGCCCGCGCAGAGCAGGGCCACCTTCGGACGGGTACGTGCGGTGCCCCGCAGCAGCGCCGGTGTGCCGGCACCGTCGGCCAGGTCGCGCAGCCCGGCGAGCAGCCCCTCGGCATCGGGGGCCAGCACAGCGGCCCTGCGGGTCAGCGGTGCCCTGGTGGTTGCCAGTGAGTACGCGACGTCCAGCGCTGCCGACCCGTCCGCCACGTCGGCCAGCGCGGCGGCGAGCCTCGCGGCGTGGGCGCGCAGGCCGGCCTCGTCGCCGCCGCCGATCAGCCAGGGTGTGATCGGCAGTCGGATTGCCGGCATGATCGGGGTCAGGGTCGGGGGCGGGAGGACGTCGGCACCGGGTGCCAGCTCCGACTCGGCGCGCGGCTCCGCTCCTGCTCCGTCCCTGAGCCCGGCGTCTGATGCCGTACCGGGGCCGGCGACTGTTTCCGCGTCCGATGACGCACGGGGGCCGACGCCAGCTTCCGTGCCCAATCCCACACCGGAACCGGCGCCCGCTCCAGCATCGGACCTGAACCCGGCGCCCCCAGCCGCATCGCCGGAATCGGCCACCGCCGGCTCCTCGATGATCACGTGCGCGTTCGTACCGCCGATACCGAAGGACGAGACAGCCGCACGTCGCGGCCGGTCCCCGGGTGGCCACGGTCGCGGCCGGTCGAGCAGCCGCACCGCGCCTGCGGACCAGTCGACGTGCGGGGAGGGCTGCTCCGCGTACAGCGAGGCGGGCAGTTCGCCGTGACGCATCGCCTCGATCATCTTGATCACGCCCGCCACGCCTGCCGCGGCCTGGGTGTGCCCGAGGTTCGACTTGACCGAGCCCAACCACACCGGGTCGCCCGGGTCGCGGTCCTGACCGTAGGTGGCCAACAGGGCGCCGGCCTCGATCGGGTCACCGAGCGCGGTCCCCGTGCCGTGTCCCTCCACCACGTCCACGTCCGCCGCCCGCAGCCCCGCATCGGCCAGGGTCAGCCGGATCAGTTCCCGCTGTGCTTCGCCGTTGGGGGCGGTCAGGCCGTTGGACGCACCGTCGGAATTCACGGCGGACCCGCGCAGTACGGCCAGCACCGGATGGCCGTTGCGCCGGGCGTCCGACAGCTTCTCCAGCAGTACCAGACCGACGCCCTCACCCCAGGCGGTGCCGTCCGCGCCCGCGGCGAACGGCCGGCAACGGCCGTCCGGCGACAGGGCGCGCTGGCGGCTGAACGCGACGAACGGCTGCGGGCTCGACAGCACCGTCACGCCGCCGGCCAGCGCGAGCGAACACTCCCCGGCGCGCAGCGACTTGGCGGCCAGGTCCATCGCGACCAGCGAGGACGAGCAGGCCGTGTCCAGGGTCATGACCGGGCCGCGCAGCCCCAGGACGTAGGCGATACGGCCGGAGGCGACACTGCCCGACGAGCCGATGCCGATGTGCGACTCCAGCTCGTGCGGCGCGATGCCGTGGCCGTAGCCGACGTGCATCAGTCCGACGAACACGCCCGTGTCGGTGCCGCGCATCTCCGGCGCGGGGATGCCGGCGTGTTCCAGCGTCTCCCAGGCGACCTCCAGCAGCAGGCGGTGCTGGGGATCGGTGGCCATCGCCTCGCGCGGTGACATACCGAAGAACAGCGGGTCGAAGTCCGCCACGTTGTCGAGGAAGCCGCCGCGGCGGGTGTACGTGGTGCCGATCCGGTCGGGGTCGGGATGGTGCAGGGAGTCGATGTCCCAGCCCCGGTCGGTCGGGAACTCGCCCGTGGCGTCCACTCCGTCGGCCGCCAGGCGCCAGAGATCCTCGGGCGAGCCCACCCCGCCCGGGTATCGGCAGCCGAGGGCCACGATCGCCACCGGCTCGGCATGCGGACCGCGCTGCGGTACCGCGGGCGTGTGCGTGGTCGGGTACGTGGTCCTGGGCGCGGCAGTCCCGTGCAGGCGGGTGTCCAGATGGGCGGCGACCGCGGCGGGGTTGGGGTGGTCCCAGACCAGCGTCGCCGGCAGCCGCAGTCCCGTGCGCAGGCTGAGCCGGTGCCACAGGGACATCGCGTCCATGGAGGTCAGACCGAGATCGGCGAACGCGGTGCCGGGATCGGCGGCCGACCCGCGGATGGCAGACGCCTCCGCACACACCAGGTCGGTCAGCGCGGCCCGCCGCTCACCGGGCGTGCGGTCGGCCAGCAACTCGAGCGTCGGCTCGGCCGTCCGCTCGGCGAGGGCCTCGCGCAGCAGGGCCCGGCGCGGCTTGCCGGCAGCGGTGCGCGGAACGGCCGGAGTGAACAGGACCTCGTCCGGGACCTTGTGCGCGGAGAGCACCGCGGCGCAGGCACGCAGCAGGCCTGCCGTGTCGAGGGTGGACCGTGCGGGAACCACGAACGCCACCGGAACCTCGCCGAGCAGCGGATGGGCCCGCGCCACCACGGCCGCGTCCCGCACCCCGGGCAGGCCGCGCAGCACCTGCTCGACCTCGGCGGGGTCGACGTTCTCGCCGCCGCGCACGATCCGGTCGCTGACCCGGCCGGTGACGGTCAGGCTGCCGTCCTCGTCGAGCCGGCCCAGGTCACCTGTCCGGTACCAGCCGTCGCGTACGGCAGCGGCGGTCTCCTCGGGCCGGTTGTGGTAGCCGAGCATGACGCCCGGGCCGCGGACCCAGATCTCGCCCTCCGCGCCGCCGGTGACCGCCCGTCCGCTCTCGGGATCGACCAGCCGAACGTCCGTACCGGGCAACGGTGGCCCGCTGCTACCGCGTACGGACGACCCGTCGGGCAGCTCCACGGCGATCTTGCCGCAGGTCTCGGTGCTGCCGTAGCCGTCGAGGAGCGGGGCACCGAACCGCATCCCGACCTGCTCCCGCAGATCCGGCCCGCTGGGCGCGCCGGCGGTGACGCAGAACCGCAGCGAGGGCACCGCCCCCAGACCGGCATCGAGTAGCTGGCGGTACGTGAGGGGGACTCCACCGAGGACCGTCGGCGCGTACTCCTCGACCAGTCGGACCAGTTCGCCCGGCTCCGGTGCCGCGGTGATCCGTGCGCTCGCGCCGGCCACGGTTGTGCCCAGTACGCACAGCGAGTGGGCGTAGGTGTGCGACAGCGGCAACGGCCACAGCACCCGGTCCGTCGCCGACAGCCCGAGCCGGGGGACGTAACAGGCGACGGCGGACCAGAGTGCCGAGCGCTGACTGGACACCGCGGCCCGGGGCGTGCCGCTGGTGCCGGATGTGTGGAACAGCCACGCCGGCTCGTCCAGACCGAGATCGTCAGGGGGCGGGGCCGAGGCTTCGGCGACGAGGTCCTCGAAGCGTGAGGCCACGTCGGGCGCCGGGCCGTCGCCGGTCACCACCAGCCGTAGGGCCCGACCTGCCGTCAGTCGGGCGATCCGCGGCAGATTCCGCCGGTCGGTGACCAGCACGGTCGGATCACAGTCGGCCAGCAACGCCGCGAGCTCAGCGTCGGTGGCGCGGGAACTCAACGGCACACCGACCGCGGCGGCCCGCACCGTGGCGAGGAGGCCCTCGACCACCTCCACGCCGTTGTCCAGACAGAACGCCACCCTGGTACCCCGGCCGACCGCCAGCCGCACGGCCAACCGAGCGGTCCGACGCTCCAGTTCGGCCCAGCTCACCGCGCGCCGGTCGTCGGCGAACGCGACCTTGTCGCCATGGCGTACGGAGTTGCCGACGAGCAACTCCGGGACAGACCGCACCTCGAACACGTCCGCCACACCCACCAGGCATCCCCCTCGTACGAACCGCGTCGATTTGTCGATCAGCGTACGGCGCGGGAACTGTGCGTGGTGGTGAGGGCTTGTGATTCCGCCGGGGGCCAGGGAGGGGGGCGTTGGTCAGTCGGCGTAAACCCGGCCGTCCTTGATGACGAAGTGGGTCGGTTCGGAGCAGCCGAGGGACGGAGTGAGGAGCAGGCTCACCGTCAGCGGGGCGGGTTCGGTGCTTGCGGTGGAGAGTTGGCAGACGGCGTTCGCACCGGTGAGGGGGAACCAGAACCAGCCGTCCACATCGCCCACGGTGACGCGGTCGGACTCCTTCCAGGCGCCGCCGGACTGCGTGTAGACCTGCAGGCGTACGGAGGCGGCGTACTCGTCCTGCGTCGATCGGAGCGCGGTCAGTGTGATCTTGTAGTCACCGCCGAGGACGGACGACGCGATCTGCCGTGTCTGCGGCGCTGCGGCTGCCGCTGCGGTGCCGGCCGTCGAGGATCCGGCACCGGCGGCGCCGAGCGCGGCCGCCATCAGCATGGTGAGGGCCACGGCCGTGCCGCGGCGGGATCGGGTGCGGGTGCGTACCAAGCTCATGTGTTCCCCCGTTGGAACGAGTTGGGAAGAAACGCCCGGAGGCGTTCCGGTCAGTGGTGAAGACACGTCACCGCGGCCAGGGGTTGTACGGCCCTCCTACTGGGGATTGGTCAGCTGGGCGTAGACCAGGAGGACTCCATCCCGATTCGTCAGGACGTCGTCACATCGGCGGGCTACGGTACGGACGCGCTGTGGTGCGTTGCGTTTGCGTTTGCGTTGTTCACGGTCGTCCGAGGAGGAATCCTGTGTCATCGCCCTGCGACCCCCAGTACGCTCCGGTCGGCGATGTAGGTGCAGCGCTCATGATGATCGACTCTCGGCTCAGAACCATCTACGAGGGCAGGGCCGAGACCGACCCCGAACAGCAGCAGTTGGTCGACCAGTTCATCGCGTCACTGGGCCCCGAGGAAGTCGATGACCTGGTGGACGGCGCGTGCACGCTCATCTACATGTTCATGCAGTGGCTGCGGATGGCGTACGAGGACCACGACAAGGACGTCATCGAGTGCGTGGTGCCCAGCTTCGTGGGATCGCTGCGCATGATGCCCAAGAGCATCCCGCCGGAGTCCATCCCCACCATGGCCGCTCTGGTCGTCGCGGCCGGCACCGGCCTGAGCCCCGGCCTGTGGCGCAAGCAGTTCGGAGACTGGACCGGGGACGAGATGAACCCCCTGGAAGCCACGGCCTTCCTGCTCGCGGAGCACATCAACCGGATCACCGACGACCGCGACTTCGCCACCCGCATGGTCACCGAGGCTCTGTCCAGCTCGAACATGGACTGACGCAGAGGATGACCTGAAACCGGCCCGCGCCCACCCCCGCCCACCGGTCCATACCAGTGGCGGTCGAACAGGCGGACCCGAGCAGCCCGCAGATGCTGTATTCCCCCCTCCCACCTGGGCCGCAGATCCCGAAGCCCCCCGCCGCCGTCTTCCGTGATCCACCATCGAGGACGCCGTCGGCCCGGAGGGGGCGTTCGCGACGCACCTGCGTTTTTCCGTCAGGTTGCGCAGCAAGACCACGAAAGCTCCACAGATACCTCACTATTTGACGCGACGGATGCGTCGACGACCGGTCTCTGAGGGGGAAGCCGGCGTCACGCGCGGGGGTGCGTTCGCTCAGCGGAGCCGTGCTCACCCCTGCCCTGGGAGGGGACAGCACCGCATGAAGCGGACCTTAAGCACCACTCTGCTCACGACGGGCGCGCTCATAGCCGCCTTCGGTGTACCGGCCGCACATGCCGCGGACCCGCCGCCGCCCCGCATCGACCTGCGGGTGCTCGTCGTCAGCGACGGAGGGCCGGCCACCGACGCCATCGCCGCCGAACTGGACACCGCGGGAACGCCGTACACGGAGATCGACCTCACGCAGTCCGGCCGCCCGGTGATCGATGCCGGATATCTCGCGGACACCGTGGACGGCCGGGACCGCGCCAAGTTCCAGGCGGTCGTCCTGCCCAACGACAACCCGTTCCCGGCGAACTCGCCCGAGATGGCCGCACTGGTGGCCTACGAGAAGGCCTACGACATCCCGCAGGTCGACGCGTACACCTACGCGCGCCCCGAGGCCGGACTCCAGTACCCGGTGTACGGCGGCTACTCGGGCAGCGTCGACGGTGTGCAGGCCCAGGTGACGGACGCCGGGCGGTCGGGTCCGTTCGACTACCTCGACGGCCCGGTGCCGTTCGAGGACAACTCGCCCACCGTCGGCGAGAGTTACGCCTTCCTGTCCACGCCGATGGCCGGTGCCGACTTCACCCCGTACGTGCAGGCGACGATCCCGGGCACGAGCAAGCAGGGCTCGCTGGTGGGGGAGTACCGGCACGACGGGCGGCGTGAACTCGTCGTCACCTTCGTCTACAACCAGTACCAGCAGCAGTTCCGGCTGCTGGCCCGCGGCATCGTCGAGTGGATGACCGGCGGGGTGCACCTGGGGGCCTCCCGCAACTACTTCGCCGTACACGTCGACGACGTGTTCGCTGCCGACGACCGGTGGAACTCCACGCTCAACTGCACACCGGGTGACGTGGACTGCACCGACCCCGACGCCACGCCCGATCCGATCAGGATGACGCCTGCCGATGTCGACCACGCCGTCGCCTGGCAGCGCGAGCGGGACTTCACCCTCGACCTCGCCTACAACGGCGCCGGCAGCGTCGACCACCGCGAGGACAACAACGGGGCCGACCCGCTGGCCGACCGACTCATCGCCGAGCGCGCCGAGTTCCGCTGGATCAACCACACCTACACGCATGCCTTCCTCGGCTGCGAACAGGACACCTCGGTCGTGCCGTGGCGGTGCGCCACCAACGCCGACGGCAGCACCAAGTGGGTCAGCCGCGCGGACGTCGCAGACGAGATCGCTCACAACCAGGTGTGGGGGCAGCAGGCCCAGCTGCCGCTGGACAACGCCGAGTTGGTGACCGGTGAGCACTCCGGGCTGCGGGTGCTGCCGCAGCAGTCGGCCGACAATCCCAACCTGGCGCTCGCCCTCGCCGACACCGGCATCGGCTGGCTGGCCTCGGACAACTCCCGCGAGCCCGGCCAGCGGCAGGTCGGTCCCGCGACGACGGTCCCGCGCTACCCGATGAACATCTTCTACAACGCGGGCCGGGCGGCCGAGCAGGTCGACGAGTACAACTGGATCTACACCAGCCGCGCGCAGGGCGGCAGCGGCATCTGCGAGGACAACCCGGACACCACGACCTGCCTGCCCGCGCCGCTCGACACGGCCACCGGCTACGCGCAGCACATCGTGCCCCTGGAGCGGCAGATCGCCCTCGGCCATGTCCTCGGCAACGACCCCAAGCCGCACTTCATCCACCAGTCCAACCTGGCCGAGGACCGGATCGCCTACCCGGTCCTGGACGGCGTGCTCGACACCTACGACACGCTGTTCGCGCAGAACACGCCGCTGGTCAACCTGCGGATGAAGGACATCGGCAACGAGCTGAAGCAGCGCGCCTCCTGGCGGACCGCAGTGGGCGACGGGCAGGTCACCGCCTACCGGATCGGTGACACCGTCACCGTCGAGAGCCCGGACGGCGTGACCGTCCCCGCCACCATGCCCGAGGGCACCACCCGGGCCGGCTCGGCCTTCGGCGAGGCGTACGCCGGCGAACGGTCCGGGTGGACGACCCCGGCCGCCGAGCCGCTCACCCTCACCCTGCCGCAGTCCGCGGCCTCCTCCACGGCCCCCGGCACGGGCGGCTCCGCGCCGGCCACCGACCCGGCACCGGACGCCCGCGTGCCCGAGGGCGTGGCCGAGCCGGTCCTTCCCGCGGGGAACTGACCGGCGCACCGGCAGCGAGGTCCCGGCCGCCCGTCGGCAGGCCGGGACCGGCACCCCTCCCCACACTTCGGCCGTGGAGCACATCAATGCACGTTCACCACGGCGCGCGACGCAACGATGCCGCGCGCGTCACCCTGCTCACCGAAGGCACCTACCCGCACAGTCACGGCGGTGTGAGCGTCTGGTGCGACCAACTCGTCACCGGCATGCCCGACATCGAGTTCGACGTCATCGCCGTCACCGGCACCGGACGGGAGCCGATCGTGTGGGACCTCCCCGACCATGTCCGCGGTGTCCTTTCCGTTCCCATGTGGGGCGCCGCTCCGGAGGGCCGCCCACCGCGCGGCCGGTCCCGCAGGCAGCTCACCGACGCGTACGAGCGGTTCCTGACCGCGCTCGTCGACCCCGGCGCCGAGGGCGGCTTCGCATCCGCCCTGCACGCCATGGCGCGGGCGGCGGCGAGCGGCGAGCTCAGCCCTTTCCTGCGGGGCGACACGGCGATCACGATCCTGACCGCCGTATGGACGCGCCCCGGGCTGGCCGTGCGCGAGGCGCGGCCGACCCTGCACGACGCGCTCACCGCCACCGCCCTGCTCGAACACGCGCTGCGCCCGCTGGCCGCGCCGTCCCCGCAGGACGGCGTCGCGCACGCCGTCAGTGGAGGCGTCGCCGTCCTGCCGGGGCTCGCCGCCCGCGAGCGGCACGGGGTCCCGCTGCTGCTCACCGAGCACGGGGTCTACCTGCGCGAGCGCTACCTCGGATACCGCACCGCGCCGTACCGCTGGCCCGTCAAGGCGGTGATCCTCGGCTTCTTCCGGCTGCTGGCGGAGGAGAGTTACCGCCAGGCGGCCCTGATCACCCCCGGCAATCGCTACAACCGGCTGTGGGAGGAGCAGGGCGGCGCCGACCCGGAGTCGATCCGCACCGTCTACAACGGCGTTGATCCCGCCGCGTTCCCGCCGGCCGGTCCGGAGCCGGAAGCCCTCACCCTGAGCTGGGCCGGGCGGGTCGACCCGATCAAGGACCTGGAGACCCTGATCCGCGCCTTCGCCCTCGTCCGGGACCGACTGCCGGACACCCGCCTGCGGCTGTTCGGGGGCACGCCCAGGGGCGGAGAGGCATACCGCGAGCGCTGCGAGGCCCTGGCCGCCGAGCTGGGACACGGCGACGCGGTGACCTTCGAGGGCCGCGTCGACGACATCAAGGACGCCTACGCGGCCGGGAACGTCGTGATGCTGTCCAGCATCAGCGAGGGCTTCCCGTTCACGCTGATCGAGGCCATGTCGTGCGGCCGGGCGACCGTCTCCACCGACGTCGGAGGCGTGCGCGAAGCCGTCGGCGACACCGGCCTCGTGGTGCCGCCGCGGGACCCGGCCGCCATGGCCGCCGCCGCGCTGGAGCTGCTGGACGACCCCGTCCGGCGCCGGGCGATGGGCGAGGCGGCGCGGCTGCGGGTGATCGAGCAGTTCACCCTGCGGCAGACCATCGACACGTTCCGCGCCATCTACCACGAACTGGCCGCAGAGAAAGCGGAGTTGCCCGCCAGAGTCGTGCTGCCCGCCCCCGCGGTCACCGGCACGAGGAGCCTCACCGGATGAGCGGACCGATATCCCTCGAACCCGGCGACGCAGGGCAGGACACCCTCGCCCTGCGGCTGGCCGAACCCCGCCCGCCGCGCCGCCGCCCACGCTGGGCCCTGGACGACGCCACACTCGCCATACGGCTGCCCGGCCACGGCCCCGACGAGGAGGCGGTGAGTACGCTCGCCGCCGAACTCGCCGACGCCATAGGGCCCGCCGTCCATCCTTACGAGGTTGCGGCGCTCCTGGAGGCGGAGGGCCTGTCCGCCTCGCTGATCAAGGAGCGGTACGGCCACCCCAACCTCTTCTCGCTGGCGACCGCGCTGTACGAGCGGGTGCCCCGGACGTTCCCCGAGCCGCCACCCGCGACCGACCCGTGGCGACCCGACACCCTGCGCTGCCTGCTGCGCGGCGTGCTCTTCGCGCTGCCCGCCCTGGCCTACCTGCTCATCGCGCCGCTGTGGCCCATCGACCGGCACGCCCCCGTACTGATCGTCGCGGGCATCGCTTCATGGGCGTGGGGACAGGCACTGGGCCATCGCGCGCACCTGCGGCTGGTGACCGGACGCCGGGAGGCGTCAGGCACGTTGCTGACCGGGTCCGTGCTCGGCGCCGCGGTGGCCACGACCCTCGCCGCACTCCCTGCCGACGGCCCCTTGGCCATCGCAGTGGCGGCGGCCCAGTCGCTGTACCTGGCCGGAGCGAGCGTGCTGCTCGTCCTGGGCCGCGAGCGACTGCTCCTGGCCGCGCTCAGCCCGCTCATTGCCGGCGCCGCGGTGCTCCCGTGGTGGGAGCCCGGACCGGTGCTACGGGTCGGGCTGCCTCTTCTGGCCCTGCTGGCCACCTCGGTGGCCGCGGGACGAGTCCTGTGGGCGGGGCGCGCCGGCCCGGCCGCTTCCGACGCCGGGCGGCCGCGACTTCGCGCATCAGTGCCGTACGGCCTGTTCGGACTCGCGGCGGCGGTGCTCGTCATGCTGGAGGGCCGACGGCAGCCGTACGCGGTGATCGCGCTGACCCTCAGCATGGGCCCCGCAGAATGGCTTCTGTACCGCTACCGCGGCTGGTCGGTCGCCGCGCTACGGGTCAGCGCGACCCCCGGCACGTTCCTGCTGCGCTCGGCCGCCGTGCTCGGCCTGTGCCTGTCCGGCTATCTGCTGTTGCTGCTGCCGGCGGCCCTGCTCACCGATACCGAGGCCTCCCTCCTCCTGCTCGCGGCGGCCCTGTGGACCGCCCTGCTCCTGCAGGCGTTCGGGGTGGCCTGGCCACCAGCCGTTCTCTGCCTGGCAGCCGCCGGAGCGGCCGGAGCGGTGACCCTGCTGCACCTGCCACCGGGAGCGGCCGTACTGCCGGCCGCCTGCGGAGTGGCCGCCGTCTGTCTCGCGGCCTGCGCGATACGCCTGCTCGGCCGGCCCTCCCCGCACGCCTGACCACGCGCACCACCCCTGGCAGACCACAGACCCCAGTCCGTCCACGCCGGGTCTCGCGTCTGACGACCACTACGAAGGGAAAAGAGTTGACCTCCGCACCGCTCGCCGCCGTCACCGGGGCCGAAGGATTCATCGGCTCGCATCTCACCGAGGCGCTCGTCGCCTCCGGCCACCGTGTGAGGGCCATGGCCCAGTACAACTCCTTCTCCTCCTACGGCTGGTTGGAGACCCTGTCCTCCGACGTCCTCGACGAGGTGGAGATCGTCCTCGGCGACGTACGAGATCCCGGCTCGGTACGCGGCCTGCTCGACGGCGCCGACTGCGCCTACCACTTGGCCGCGCTCATCGCGATCCCGTACTCCTACCAGGCCCCGCACAGCTACGTGGACACCAATGTCACCGGCACCCTCAACGTGCTGGAGGCGGTGCGCACCCTGGAGACCCCGCGCCTGGTGCACACCTCGACCAGCGAGACGTACGGCACCGCCCAGACCGTGCCGATCACCGAGGACCACCCCATCAACACGCAGTCCCCGTACGCCGCTTCGAAGGCGGGCGGTGACCGGCTGGCCGACAGCTACCACGCCAGTTTCGGCACCCCCGTGGTGACGCTGCGGCCCTTCAACACCTTCGGCCCGCGGCAGTCGATGCGCGCGGTGATCCCCACCGTCATCGGGCAGGTGGCGGCCGGGCAGCGCACCATCACGCTCGGCGACCTGCGCCCCACCCGGGACTTCACCTTCGTCGAGGACACCGCGCGGGCGTTCCTCACGGTGGGCACCGCCCCGGCCGAGCAGGTCGTCGGCCGCACCTTCAACGCCGGGACCGGCGGCGAGATCTCCGTCGGTGACCTCGTCGCGCTGATCGGCAAGGTCATGGACGCCCCCCTCGACGTCCGCGAGGACGCCGAACGCCTGCGGCCCGCGGCCTCCGAGGTGATGCGGCTCGTCGCCGACGCGAGCCGGCTGACCGTCGCGACCGGCTGGCAGCCCGGCCACACGCTGGAGGAAGGGCTCGCGCGAACCGCCCGGTGGTTCGTCGATCCGGCCAACCTGGCCCGCTACAAGACCGGCATCTACAACATCTGACCCGACCGGCACGTACCCGCAGGAGGTATGTCATGCATGCAGTCATCCTGGCCGGAGGGAAGGGCGTCCGGCTGCGGCCGTACACCACCGCGCTGCCCAAGCCGCTCGTCCCCATCGGCGACCAGCACGCCATCCTGGAGATCGTGCTGCGCCAGCTGTCCACGGCCGGTTTCACCCGCTGCACCATCGCGATCGGTCACCTCGGCGAGATCATCCGCGCCTACGTCGGCGACGGCACCCAGTGGGGCCTGAGCGTCGACTACGCCACCGAGGAGAGCCCGCTCGGCACCATGGGCCCGCTGCTCACCCTGCGCGACCGCCTGCCCGAGAACTTCCTGGTCATGAACGGCGATGTGCTCACCGACCTCGACTACGCCGACGTGCTGCGCAGGCACGAGGCGTCCGGCACGCCCCTGACCATCGCCACCTACGCCCGCAAGGTGCACATCGACTTCGGGGTGCTGACCACCGACGACAGCCGGGTGGTCGCCTTCACCGAGAAGCCCAGCATCGACTACCGGGTGTCCATGGGCGTCTACGGCGTCTCCCGGGCCACCCTCGACGGCTACACGCCCGGGCTGCCGCTCGGCTTCGACGAGCTGGTGATGGACCTGCTCGCGGCCGAACGCCCGCCGCACGCCTACGAGTTCGACGGCTACTGGCTGGACATCGGCCGCCCCGACGACTACGACCGGGCCAACGCGGAGTTCACCAGCCGCAAGTCGCTGCTGCTCAAGGGGGCCTGAGGAGCCATGCACATCCTCGTACTCGGCGCCACCGGCTACCTGGGCACGCACGTCGCCGAGCACCTGCGCACCCTGCCCGACGCGCGGGTCCTCGTCGGCGGCCGCTCGCCTGCCGCCGACGTCAGGGTGGACCTGGCCGCCGACCGTCCGCAGGAACTGGCGGCAGCTCTGGCCGACATCGCGCCCGACGCCGTCGTCAACTGCGCGGGCGCGACCGGGGGCGACACCGTCACCCTCGCGGAGGTGAACGCCCGCGGCCCGGCCGTGCTGTGCGCGGCACTGCGGGACGCGGCGCCCGGGGCCCGCCTGGTCCATCTGGGCTCGGCAGCCGAGTACGGACCCACCGAGGCCGGAGCGCGGGTGACGGAGTCGGCGGCTACCCGGCCGGCCGGCCCGTACGGCGCGACCAAGCTGGCCGGCACGGTGGCGGTGACCGCGTCCGGGCTGGACGCGGTGGTGCTGCGGGTGGGGAACCCGGTGGGCCCGGGGGCGCCGCCCACCGGGCTGCCCGGCCGAGTCGCCGCTCTGCTGGCCGCCGCCGGGGACGACCCGGCGGCGACGCTGCGGCTCGGTGACCTCTCCGCGTACCGCGACTTCGTGGACGTACGGGATGTGGCGCGGGCGGCCCAACTGGCGGTCACCGCCGCGGGACCACTGCCGCCGGTGCTCAACATCGGCGGCGGTGACGCCCGCCCGGTGCGGGACCTGGTGAGGGGGCTGGCGGACGCGGCCGGTTTCCGCGGCCGGATCGACGAGGCGCAGTCCGGCGGATCCGCCCGCTCCGCGCAGGTCTCGTGGCAGTGCTCGGACATCACCGCCGCCCGCGACACCCTGGGCTGGTCGCCGTCCCACACCCTCGACGCGTCCCTGGCGGCACTGTGGGCGGCCGTCCGCCCACGGGCCCGCAGCGCCGAGGGGGCACCGGCGCGGTGAGCCTGCTGATTCCGCTGTACGTGCATCCGGCCGAGGACCCGGGCGCCTGGCACCGGCTCATCACGCGCGCCGCGCGCACCTACGCCGTCGTGCTGAACCCGGCGAACGGCCCCGGCCGGGCCCCGGATCCGGCGTTCGTCAAGGCCGCCGAGGCACTGCGCGCGGCGGGAGCCCGCCTGCTCGGCTACCTCGACACGGACTACGGAGCCCGTGAACCCGCCGAGATCACCGCGGATCTGCGCCGGCATCAGGAGTGGTACGCCGTCGACGGCTGCTTCCTGGACCAGGTACCGGCAGCCCCGGACGCACTGCCGGACTGCCGCCGCCTGGTCCGCTCCGCCCGCCGGCTCGGGGCCTCGACCGTCGTCCTCAACCCCGGCGTCCATCCCGCGCCCGGCTACGCCCGGCTCGCCGACCTGACGGTCACCTTCGAGGGCCCCTGGTCGAGATACGTGTCGGACTTCAGCCGCCCCTCGTGGACCGAGCGGCTGCCCGCCGACCGGCTGTGCCACCTGGTCTACGGCGTACCCGAACCGCTCGTGCCGCTCGCCATGAGAACCGCACAGGAGCGGGGCGCGGGCGTGTGCGGCCCGGTGACGGGCGAACCACCGAACCCCTGGTCCGGGCTGACCCCGGCGCTGACCGGGGCGGACGGGTGAGGCGGGGCGTCTGGGCCGTCCACCTTGTCGCCCCTGGTTGATCCGACCGTGCCCCTCGTCATGCCGCGTCGGCCGTGAGCCGGCCGATGGCCCTGATGACCTGCCGCCGGCTGGCCAGGCGGCGGGCGAGGAAGGCCAACACCCGGTTCATGCGGCCTGCGATGACGCTGGGCGGGGGGTTTCTGCGGTCCAGGGTGCCAAGCGCGGTGCGGACGACGTCGACGGGGGAGGCGAGCCGCATTCCTCCGGCGGCCTGCGTGGTGCCCGCGACGTCGAAGAACTCGGTCCGGGTGGCGCCGGGGGACAGGGCCAGCACCCGCAGACCCGTGCCGCGCGACTCCTCCCACAACGCCTCGGTGAGGCTCAGTACGAACGCCTTCGTCGCCCCGTAGAGCGCCATCCGCGGGTTGGGCTGGTAGGCGGCCATGCTCGCCACGTTGACGAGTACCCCGCGCCCTGCCGTACGCAGTTGCTCGATGAAGGCGTGGCTGATGTCGGCCACCGCGGTCACGTCGACGGCGATCTCCCGGCGCATCCGTTCCGGATCCGTGCGGTGGAAGGGGCCGAAGGTGGCGAACCCGGCGTTGTTGATCAGGCTGGTGACGTGCAGGCCGAGCCCCTCGACGTGCGCGGCCAGTGCCTGCCCGGGGTTGTCCGTGGCCAGGTCCATCGGGACCACGTGGACCTGGATCCGGCGATCCGCGCGCAGCTCGGCCGCCAGCTCCTCCAGACGTTCCCTGCGGCGGGCGACCAGCACCAGATCCGAACCGCGGGCGGCGAGCTGACGGGCGAACTCTGCGCCGAGACCCGCGCTGGCTCCGGTGATCAGTGTGGTCTGCCCGTGGTAGTCGACGGCTGTCATGGCTGCCCTTCTTTCAGTCGCTGCTTTTCTGGCAGTTAATGCCAGGTAGGCGGCTGCTGTCTAGAGGAGTAGCCTGATGTTCATGACGACCTTGTGGGACCGCTCGCGACAGGTCGCCGTCCAGGAAATCCTGGACACGGCGGTTCGCCTGTTCGGCGAGCAGGGCTATGAGCAGACGACGATCGCGCAGATCGCCCGGGAGGCAGGGATCTCGCAGCGGTCTCTGTTCCGCTACTTCGGCACCAAGGAGGACCTGGTCTGCGGGGACCAGGAAGCGCTGGGCGAGCTGCTGAAGCGGACCGTCGAGCAGCAGCCGGCCGAGGCGTCCGTTTGGGATGCCCTGCGTGCCGGATTCGAGGTCGTCCTGACCGCCAACCACGCCCCGGAGCGGGTGCTGGAGCTGTCCCGCCTCATCTTCGACACTCCCTCGCTGCACGCCCGCTACATCGAGAAGCGGCTGCGCTGGCAGGCCGAGCTCGTCCCGGTCATCCAGGCACGGCTGGGCGCCGCGTCCGGCTCGGGCCCGGGCCCGGACCCCGACCCGCGTGCCAAGGCGATCGTCGCGACGGTCTTCGCCTGTATCGACACAGCGACCGAGCTCTGGGCCGGCCACGACGGACGACTCGACCTGGCAGACCTGTACGACGACTGCCTCGCGGCCGTGCGGGGCGGCCGCGACTGAGCGGCGGCCAACACCCCCACGGCCGCGGTGCGAGGCCGAATGTCGTGGCCTCGCACCGCGGGTCGGTCAGATGCCGAACGGTGCGGCGTAGCGGACGGTTCCGCCCGGCAGCGGGTGGGTGGCGTCCAACGTGAGGGCCATCAGGGCCTCGTCGGGGACGTCGATGGTCAGGCCGATGCCGTGGGCGGAGGCGCGGTTGAAGCCGAACCGGGGGTAGTACGTCGGGTGCCCGAGGACGACCACGTAGTGCTCGCCCCTCTCCTTGGCCGCTGCGAGGGCGGCGCGGATGACCGCGGAGCCGGCGCCGCTGCTCTGCTGCTCCGGCCGCACGGCGCACGGGGCCAGGCACAGGGCCGGGACCTCACCGATGTGGCAGCGGGTCAGCAGGGCGTAGCCGACGGGGCGGCCGTCGTCGTCCGTGGCGACCAGGGACAGGCCCTCGATCCAGGCGGGGTCGGCGCGCAGTGCGTCGACGAGGTCGGCCTCCAAGGGAGTCTCGAACGCGGCCAGGTTGATGTCGCGGACGGCGGGGATGTCGGCGCTGGTCTCAGCGCGCGTGATCCAGTTGCGCATGATGGATGATGATCCGTTTCGAGGTGGTGTTCGTGCGGGCGCCCCGCGAGCTCACGCTCCCAGCGAGGGCGGACAGGGTGACGTCAGGCCACGGCCCGGGACGTGAGGGAGACCCGGACACTGCACACGGTGGCCACGAGCGCGGTCATCAACCCCACCTCCCTGTTTCACCGATCACCTGTTGACACGAACAGCCGTCAGCATACACAGGGCGCCTGCGCGAGGTGCCGTGCCGTCGGGGTCACTCCTCCCGGCACACCGTACGAGGATCGGCCCCCTTGCGGCCCGGCGGTGCGGAGAGCGGCTGGTCGCTGCCCGCCGGCCGCCCGCACACGGTCGCCGAGCGCACCTTGTGGTCGCGGTAGGTGACCCGCACGATCTTGTAGCCGTGCCCCTGCTGGTCGGCGTACGGCTGGCTGCCCGCGAAACTGACCGTGCCGACCGGCAGGTTCGGGTTGGGGCGCCAGCGCAGGTCGGCCCAGGTCTCCGGAGCGGTCTGCGGGGCGTCGCCGTTCTTCGAGGCCCGGTACAGCACCGCGGTGGCGCTGTAGGCCAGGACCGACTGACCACTGGAGAACAGCGCGTCGTTCCACGGCCGGGCAGGGTCGGCGAGCGCGGTCGCCGACGTGCCCGCCGGGAGCAGCTCGCTGAGCACGCGGTGGGAGTCCTGGTAGAAGCCGGTCGCGCCGACGAGGTCCATCGGTGCCAGCGCGAAGTGGTAGAGGGTGACCTCCGGTGGGATGCGCAGACTCTCACCCTCGTCGTAGTTGCTCTTGGTCAGGTCGTCGCCGGTGAAGACGGTCATGTGCCGGCCGGAGCAGCCCGGCGTGGAGCCGAGTTGGGACATCAGGTTGGGCACGTCCTCCACCCGGCCCGCGAAGTACAGGGCCCGGGGCACGGGGTCACTGGCGCAGATGTCCTCGACCGGGTCGGTGAGTTCCGGTTCGCCGTTGGGACTGAGCCGGTAGGAGCGGGAGGGCAGCAGGGTGAAGCCGGCCCGGTCCAGCATGCCCTTGCCCACTCTGGCCTGCTCGGTCGTGTAGAAGTCCTTCTCGCTGCCGACCTTGCGGGCCAGCACCACGCCCCGGCCGCCGCCCTCGCGCTCGGCGAGCTGTTCGGCGACGACGAGCAGTGCGTTCGCCTCCTCCTCGTCGGTGGCGGCCAGACCGAACCAGTTCGACAACTTGCGCGCCAGATGACTCCCGGAGTTGGTGGTGCTCACCACGGGCAGGCCCGCGCCCTTGAGGATCTCCACGGCGTCATCGCTCTCCGTGGTGTCCCGTCCCAGGCCGACGACGCCGACGACCGAACGGTCGCGCCGCGCCAGCTCGGCTATGTGGCGGGCCATGGGCAGCACCTGGAGCATGTTCTCGCCCGCGTTGGCCAGCAGGACTCTTATCTTCGTCGGCTGATGAGTGCTGACGTTGGCGTACCTCTGGTAGAGGTAGACGCCCGTGATCTCCTCAAGTCCCTTGCGGGTGCCGGACTCGTCCGCCGCGGTGACCGGGCCGGCGTAGACGATCGTCACGTACTTGTCCTGCGGGCCGATCTTCGCGTTCTCGGCCCGGATCGCCTGCTCGACGGCGTCGAAGGTGACGCCCTTGCCGGCGCCGTACAGTTCCAGCGCGTTGCCCGCGGCCAGCCGGACGTCCCCGGTCGCGACCCCCACGCACTCGCCGCCGACCAGGACCGAGTCCGTGTTGGAGCCGACCAGCCGGCCCTCGCAGTAGCGCTGGGCCATCCACCGGTTGCCCAGGAAGCCGAGGGCGAGGGCGATGGCGAGGACCACCGCCAGGCAGGGCCTGGACCACAGCAGCCAGGCCGGCGTACGGCGGATCCTGGTGGTGGAGTGCTGCGTGGAGTGCCGGCGGACCAACTCGTCGGCGGACAGCGGTATCCGCAGGATCCACGGCAGCGCGGCCGCGCGCCCGGGGGACTGGCCGACGTTGAGGCCGGTCACCCACTCCTGGTACCTGGCGTCCGCTCCGTAGGCGCGCTCCGGATCCTGCCCCGCCGACCCGTCCGGAGACGGTGCGGCGGGCAGGCCGGGCTCCCTTGTGGGCAGCCCGGGCTCCTCGGATCCGGGCGGACGCAACCGCTCGGCCGCCGGGATCGCGGCCAGCACCAGCAGCGGGTCCACTTCGCTGCGACGGCTGCGTACGTTACTGATCGCGCGCAGCAACAGCAGGCCGCCGTCGTCCTCGGTGGCGCACGGCAGGTACACCACGGGCGGGACCGTGCGCTTACGCCGCCGCAGGTCCAGCGTCCGCGGCCGGAAGTTCTCGCGAAGGTCCTCCAGCAACGCCAGCACCCGTAGCTCCAAGTGGAACTGACGTGCCGTCACATCACCGCTCTCGGCGGCGACGATCTGCTGGGCCGCGGCGAAAGCCCGGCCGCGGATGGTCTCCCAGGACTTCGTGGGCCGCCACCGCGACCACTCGGCGGCGGCCGGCCGGTCGCTCGAAGGCGCCAGGAACGTCGTGGTCGCGAACCACCGGCTGGCCCGGCGCAGCCACAGCAGCGGCGGCGCGCTGCGCGCCAGCAGATGCGCCACGCCGAACGCCGCCAAGGCCAGGGCGCCGCCCCACACTGCCGTCTGCCAACCGCCCTCGCCCAACAGCACGCTCAGGCAGGCGATGAACATCGCCCCCACGAAACCGGACGGGTTCACCACGGCGCCGACGGTGTCCGTCAGCGCCGAGGCCCGGTTCTCCTCATCGGCGCCGTCCGGGTCGCGCCCCGGACGCCAGCGCAGCTCTGCCAGCCGTCGCATCAGCCGTTCGCGGCGCTGGGCTGCGGACCACACCGTGCTGACCTCACCGCCGACCTCCGGCGCGGCCTGCTCGATGGCCCGCAGCAGCCGCGAGCGCGGAAAGGTGAACGGTTTGTACTGCGACTGGCTCTGGTTGTCCCAAGGGTGCTCGCACAGCTGGCGCACCATGTCGATCGCGGAGGAATAGGCGTCCACGCCGCCTCCGCCGTCCAGCCGTTTGGCGATCAGCCCCCGCGGCTGATGGCCCTGGCGGACGAAGTCCACGACCTGTTCCACCCGCCGGTCGAGGGTCCCGCTGTCGTCCTCCTCGGTGGCCTGCAGCACCACCAGCGGCGTCACCGGCGGGTTGTCCCGGAAGTTGTCGATGAGTCGCCTCATCAACTCGAACACGGCGTCGGCCGCCTCGATCCCGGCGCTGCCGCTCCACACCTCTCTGCCCACTCGCTCCGCCCCCGTCGCATCCGCCCGACCCGGCCCTCCCGGATCAGATGGAGATACCCACACCCAAACACCCTGCACCGTACGGGCGTTGCGTTTCTAGCGAGTCGTCACGAACCGGGTGTGGGCCGATCAAGGTCAGCCGGTGGGATCGAGGAGGATCTTGCGGACCCCGTCCGAGCGGTCGGCGAAGAGTTCGTACGCGGCAGGGCCCTGCGAGAGGGGGAAACGGTGCGACACCACGACCTCCGGCTCGATCCGGCGCGCCTGGGCCAGCGCGATCAGGGTCGGAAGCTCGTAGTGGATCGAGCACAGACCGATGGCGAACTCGAGTTCCTTGATCTGCGCCAGTCCCATGTGGAAGGGGAACGCCTTGCTGTGGCTGACTCCGACGACACTGACCCGGCCGGCCTGCCGGACCGCCTTGAGGGCCAGCTCGATGGTGGCGTCCGAGCCCACGGCCTCCACCACCGCGTCCGGGCCACGTCCACCGGTCATCTCCCGTACGGCGGCCTTCGTGTCCTCGCCCTCCACCGGTTCGACGCCCAGGGATGCGGCGAACGCGCGTCGCTCCGCGACCAGGTCCGCACCGAGCACACGCGCGGCGCCCATCGCGAACGCGGACTGCGCGGCCATCAGGCCGACCGGACCCAGGCCGATCACCAGTACGGTCTCGCCGGGCTGGATCCGGGCGCGACGGCAGCCGTACCAGGCCGTCGGAGCGTTGTCCGTCAGGACGACGGCGGCCTCGTCGGAGATGCCCTCGGGCAGGTGCACCAGGTTGATGTCGGCATGGGGCACCGCGAGCGCCTCGGCCTGGCTGCCGGGGAGCTGTGGGCTCACGCCGTAGCAGAGCTCCATACTGGACTTGGCGTACTCGCACCGGGCGGTGAACCCGGCCGCGCAGGTCTTGCACCGGGTGCAGCCGGCCGAGGCCGGAACCAGGACCCGGTCGCCGGGCTTGAAGCGGGTGACCTGGTCGCCGACGTCGACGACCACGCCGACACACTCGTGTCCCGGCGTGTAGCCCAGTTCCGAACTGAACGGCGTGCCCTGGTAAATGTGCAGGTCACTGCCGCAGATCCCGGCCGTGGTCACCTGGACGACCGCGTGGGTGGGGCTCGTGACGGCCGGATCGGGGACGTCCGTGTAACGGATGTCGTGACGGCCGTGGTAGGTGAGTGCCTTCATCGGATCGCTCCTCCCCCTGCCGGGTCAGTCCGCGATCTTCAGCACGAGCTTGCCCCGGTTCTCACCGCGGAACAGGCGCATGAGGGTGTCGGGGAACGCCGCCACGTCACCGGACACCACGTCCTCGAGTGACTTCAGCCTGCCTTCCTGCCGCCACGTGGCCATCCGGGTGATTCCCTCGGCGTACCGGTCGGCGTAGTCGAAGACCACCATGCCCGTCATGGTGGCCCGGTTGACCAGCAGCGACAGGTAGTTCGCGGGGCCTTGCGGCTTGACGCTGTTGTACTGGGAGATCGCGCCGCAGACGACGACGCGGGCGCCGCGTGCGAGCCGCAGCAGTACAGCGTCCAGGACGTCACCGCCGACGTTGTCGAAGTACACGTCGACGCCGTCGGGGGCGTGGGTGCGCAGCGCCTTGCGGATGTCCTCGTTCTGGTAGTCGATCGCGGCGTCGAACCCGAACTCGTCGACCAGCAGCCGGCACTTGGCCTCGCCACCGGCGATGCCGATGACCCGGCAGCCCATGATCTTGGCGATCTGGCCGACGACGCTGCCGACCGCTCCCGCCGCACCGGAGACGACGACCGTCTGGCCCGGCTCGGGACGCCCGATGTCGATCAGGCCGAAGTAGGCCGTCAGCCCCGACATCCCGAGGGTGCCGAGATACGTCGGCAACGGGGCCGCCGCCGGATCGACCTTGATCACATCTCGCCCGTCCGACATGCAGTACTCCTGCACGCCGAACGACCCCGACACATGGTCGCCGACCGCGAATCCGGAGTGCCGTGAGGCGATCACGCGTCCCACCGCACCAGCACGCATGACCTCACCGATCTCCACCGGGCGGATGTAAGACCTGCCCGCGTTCATCCAGCCGCGCATCGCCGGATCGATCGACAGACAGAGCACCTGCACCAGGAACTCCCCGTCGCCCGGTTGTCCGACCGGCTCCTCCACGTGGTCCCAGTCGGTGGACCGCGGCTCGCCCACGGGACGCGCGGCCAGGCGCACCTGGTGGTTGGTTCGGCTCATCTTCGGCGACTCCTCAGTCCTCGCGGTGACCTGTCGACAGGCATACCATCCGGTCGGTATGGCCCGTGAGCGTACGGTGCCGATGCGCGTGAGGCAAGGGATGCCGGGCTCGAGACGTGGACCCGGCTCCAGGGCATACCTGAAATCCGAGGTCGGACGAACGGGTTCGGTGGGCATTCGGTCAGGGAGCAGTCGTACGACAAGGAGGGGCGAGGCCATGGGTACCGCCGTCCACGTGCCGCAGACCCGGGACATGATCGGGGAGGAGCTCTCCGGAGACGAGGCGTTCGCCGCTCTGCGCCACTACGGGGGGCTGCGGCTGCTGGCCGACTCCTTCGCACGGTTCCGTTACGCGGACGGGTTCACCAACTCCCGGGCGCTGGCCTTCCAGGTGGTGCTCGGGCTTGTTCCCTGCACCGTGGCGCTGGTCGGCCTGGCGACATCGGTGCACACCGAGGGCGTGGGCCGGGTCGTCGAGCTCACGCTCGGCCGAATTGTGCCGGGCGCGAGTGCGGAGATCGTCGAGGATGCCTTCGACGGGACGCGGCGCACCGCGCACGGCGATGTCTGGAGCACGCTCGCCCTGTGGCTCGGTCTGGGCTTCGCGCTGCTTAACCTCGCCTCGGCCATGGGCCAGATCGAGCGCGGCGCCAACCGTATCTACGGCATCGAGCGCGACCGTCCCTTCCCGCGCAAATACGCGCGGGCGACAGTTCTCGCGGTCGCGGCCGGTCTGCCGCTGGTACTGGGGTTCGTGGTACTCGTCGCCGGCGAGGCCGTGGGCGACGCGGTGGCGGAGGCCGCCGGCTGGGCGGACAGCGTGCCGCAGTGGTGGAGTGTGCTCGACATTCCGTTGGGGCTCGCGCTGGCCTGGGTGGCCTCCGCCGTGATCTTCCGTTGGTCACCGCGGCGCGTCCAGCCCGGCTACACGTGGCTGGCCTTCGGCTCGGCCGTGCACCTGCTGCTGTGGGTGTCGGCCACCTGGCTGCTCGCGCTGTACGTCAAGGAGAGCGGTGCCTTCGGCGCCGTGTACGGCCCTCTCACCGCCTTCATCGCCCTGCTGCTGTGGGCCAACCTCACCGCCGTCGCGCTCTTCCTCGGCATCGCGTTCGCCGCCCAGCTGGAAGCGGCCCGCGCCGGCATCGAATCACCGGTCCGGCCGGACCCCGGACCGGGCAGGTGAGGCCGGCCGGCTGTTCCCCCGAGCGAGGGATCACGGCGGTCCACAGGCATAGACCTTTCCAGGCGGGGCACTTGGACTTCTGCTCGCGCTGCTCTGTGTCGATCACGGGCGTGAGCCATGTATGCAGCCTGTTCCTCGCGGCGGCGTCGGCCGCCGAGCGAGCTGTGCCCTGAGAGAGGAATCGCCATGCTCCTTCCGGCTGAGAAGGAACTGCGTGCCGCGCTGGCCCGGTTCGCCGAGGCGCGCATCGCCCACGACGTGCTCCCCACCGGTCGCACCAGCCGCGCTCTCGAACACGCCACGTACACGCTCTGCGTCATCACCGACGCCCGCACCGCCGCCGACGCCCTGTTCGCAGCGGATGCGCTGCTGCAGAGGTACTGCGCCGACCGTGAGGGCCCCACGCGAGAGGACAAGACGCTGGCCGCGTAGCGGGGCCGACCTCGCGTTGCGAGCTGGTGACTCTTGAGGGACGGCATCCGCAGTGACGAGTCCGTCCTCTCCTACGCTGAGATCAACGTGATCATTGACGTGACGTACGGAGAGGGCTGGGACTCCGCCTCCCGTACGGTCCTCGGACCCATCAGCCGGAAGCTCGCCGCGAGCCGTGACGCCGCCGGTGAGCAGTACGCCGTGGTGCTGCGCGAGCGAGGGCGCCCGCAGCCGATCGCCGTGCTGAACATCGCATGGGCTCACGACTATGTCGGTGTCTGGGCGTACGACGAGCACGGCCGTCGTTTCCGTGAGTTCGACCTGCGGCGCCTGGAACCCGGCCGGCTCTTCTCCCGCCACATCGCGCAGTGGCACTACGCCACCGAGACGATGAAGGAGTTCGATGACGACGCGGGACGCGTCCTCGTCGACCTCTACCCGGACGGCACGGGCGGGAAGGTCTTCCAACCGAAGGGCGCCCTGGGCAGCTCGCTGCACACCCTGGCCGGTGTTCCGGACGAGGAGCGCTGGGTGTCGCCCTCTGCCTTCGGTGACTGGGCATGGGCGGTGGCCCTGGCTACCGGCGGACTTGCTGACGACGTCGACCTGCGGGACGTACCGGAGGAAACTCCTCAGCGAGACGGTACGGCGCAGGACCGGGAGGAGGACGGCGGAGCTGTCGCCCCCGGGTGGAGTCCGCCCCGCCCGCTGCGCCCCCGCCACGTCGACGAGATGTTCGTACCCGGCACCTGTTTCTCACCGCCGGACAGCCACGCGACCGGCCCGTACGTCGTCGAGCGCATCATCGATGCCGGTTTGCTACGGCTGCCCACAGGCCGGGTCGTCGCATGCGATCCCGGCTGGACGGATCCCGACGAGCCGTTCACTGTGGCCGTACGGCCCGGCAGCTACCGCATGCAGATCGCGACCGCGGTCTACCCGGTCGAGCACTGGGGCAAGTCGCTGCGCATGGAGGATTTCATCGGAGCGCGCATTCTCGTCTCCGAGGAACCCACGGCGGCTTGGGAGCTGGCGCTGCGGCCCGGTGAGGACGTGCGGACGTTGCGAGAGGGTGAGTTCTACGGCTTCGGCGTGGACACCGGCACCGGCTGCTTCGTCGACGCCGTGGCGGCGGGCACGCTCGCGGGCGGGGAGGACACCCTCCCGGACCGCGACAGCGCCGACGGCATCTTCACCCTCGACGACCCGGAATCCGGGGGCAACCTCATCGGCTACCCGAGCGGCATGGGAGACGGCTCGTACCCGGTGTGGATCGGCCGGGACGCCGACGGCGAGATCACCTGCCTAGTCGCCGACATGCTGATCCTGCGCCGTCAGGACCTGCTGTCCGGTGGAGACCGGCGGGACGCGTAACGGACTCGGCCGTAAGGCGAGTTCTTCGGCGAGCGCGACGGCCGGCGGATCAGGGTCGGGGCCCCGGCCGTTGCAACGAGCAGTCCTACCGGGCAGGCGCTCTGTCCGTGAGGTCGTAGCCGCCCTTGATCACCTTGGAGTCGGCGGCCGGCGCCATGCACTTGCTCAGCAGCGGCTCGCCGTCCGTTGTGCCTCCGGAGAGCCCGATGCGGCTGGGACCGCTGCCCGAGCCGTCTCCCACGTAGAAGCTGATCCCCATGCGGACACGGCGCTTCAGATAGTCGTCCCAGGCGCCGACGTTGCCCCCGGTGCGCACGATGCGCCCGGTCACCGTGGCGGTGGGGCCGCCGCTGGTCAGGCAGTCGACCTCGAAGTCACCCCAATTGACCTTCGCGGGCTCGCCGTTGGCGGCAGGCATCCGGTGGTAGATGCGGAAGCTGCCCCATGCTTTGTCGGGCTTGGTCCAGCCGACGCCCTTGAAGGTGGCATGGGCGTCGACGGTGACCTGGATGTCGTGACCGGCATCGGGGTAGTCCATGCGGCCCCAGCCCTTCAGGCTGGAGATGAGAGCCGCGGAAGAGGCGGAGGCCCGCGGGGGCTTGCCGGGCGTGGACGCGGGGGCTGTTGACGCGGAGGCGATCCCCGCGGTGGTCGCCACCACGGCGGTCGCCGCGAGGAACGTGACGGCGCGGCCGCGCGGCTTGGATCGGGACATCACGGAACTCCATTCGGGGTCGTGGAACGCAGCGCCGGAGCGAGTGGACGACCCTCGCTCCGCCACGACCGATCCTGCTCAACGCCCGCCCCGCACACGTCAGTCACCGGTCGCGATGTCTTCCGCCGTGCGGATGAGTCCGCCGGTGCGGCGATACCTCTTACGACGTAGGCGGGGACGAGCGCGGCGCTGAACCGCGTGCGTATGCGGGCTGCCGTGAGCGCGGGTGGGACAACCGAGGACCCTCACTCCGGCCAAGGCCGTGCATGTGTGCTGGCCGCGCCGATCGCCGCTCTCGCCGCTCGTTCGACGAGTGAGATCCCGCTTTCCATCGTCGGATTGCCGTCGCTGAGGACCGAGACGAGATACCGGTGACCGTGGACCCTGACCTGGCCGACACTGTTGATGACCCACAGGGCGGTCGTGTTGCGCTGCAGCCAGCCGTTCTTGAGGGCCCATCGAGAGCCGGGGGAGCGGGCGGCGGACACGCCCCAGTCCTGGTCGTCCGTGATGCCGCCCATCAGGTTCCCGATGGCGGCGCGGGACGCCTGGGTCAGCCCTCTGGGAGCGGGCGGAGCCGACCGGCCCTCGGCGAAGACCGCCCGCAACAGCTTGACCTGGTCCGTTGCGGTGGTCCGGGTGAGGCCCCAGCTGCTGGGGCCGCCCTGTGTCGAGGAGAGCCCCAGCCGCTCGTTCGCTGCGTCGAGTCCCTCGGCCTTGCCGATCACCCGCCACAGGGCGTCAGCCGCTGCGTTGTCGCTCGTCCGGATCATCCCCTCGGCGTACATGCGCTCCGGGTACGTCAGCTCGCGGCCCTCGTCCTGTGCCTGGAGCAGCAGCGTCGCGAGGATGTTCACCTTGCTGATGCTCGCCGTGACGAAGGTCGTGTCCTCGCCGTACGAGGTGATCCGCTGGTTGGCGCTGTCCAGGTCGAGCACCGCCACCGCCAACCGCGTGTCGCCGTCCGGCAGGACGGGCCGGAGCGCCCGCGCGAGAGTGGCACGCAGGTTCTCTCGCGGCGGCGCCGCGAGCCCGCGGGCGGGTGCGCCCGCCCGCGCGGAGGGCGTTTGCGTCTCGTGCGCGTGAGGCGTGCCGGTGGCGGAGCAGGCCGCGAGCGACACCACGACTGCGGTGGCAGCGCAGACGGCGCAGACCCTCAGGGTGTGCGCGAGGAGGTCGTGAGTTGGGTGCATCCGGTTGGGCTGTCCGTCGTGCATGGCAGGGCAGGCCTCGGTGTTCCTGTTGGGGAGGCGGAGAACGATCAGAAAATATGACAAATCGGGTGCGGCGATGGTGATTGGCGTCAGGGTCGGCGTGTCGTGTGCCGCTCGCCAGTCGCGGGCGAGCTCCGCCCCGGGTCGAGCATTTCGGCTATTGCCTTCGGCTTCATTCATTGCAACGAGTCGTTGCGTTTGTCGGCAGAGCCATTGCTTCAATTTGGCGTTGCTCACCTGGCATTACGTACTCACCTAGATTGACGCGATCGTGAATGCAACGTAGCTTTCGAGCAACGTCAAACACGTCGTATCGCGAGATGAGGAATGGCAATGAGCGAGTCCCTCCACACCGTCACGACGCTGCCGACGGCTCGTCAGTCCGGGTGCCCCTTCGACCCGCCGGCAGAGTTGCTCGATGCCCGTCGGCACGGGCCCATCAGCCGCTTCACCCACGAAGGCGGAAAACCCGGCTGGCTGATCACCGGATACGACCTGGTCAGGTCGGTTCTGGCCGACTCGCGGTTCAGCTCGCGCAAGGAGCTGCTGAACGTGGGCGACTTCGAGGTTCCTCCGGCACCGCCGGGCGAGTTCCTCCTCATGGACGAGCCGCAGCACGGGCGCTACCGAAAGCCACTGGTGGGCAAGTTCACCGTGCGGCTGATGCGACTTCTCACCGAGCGGATCGAGCAGATCACCGCCGACTGCCTGGACGCCATGGAGAAGGCCGGGCCGCCGACCGATCTGGTGAGCGCGTTCGCCAAGCCCATCCCGACCATCGTCATCTGCGAGCTGCTGGGCGTGCCGTACCAGGACCGGGGCTCGTTCCAGGAGCAGATCGACACGTTCATGGGAGGCGAGACGAGCGACGAGGAACTGATTGCGGCCTACACCGCAACGCAGGAGTACCTCGCCCAACTGGTGGCCGCCAAGCGCGCGAACCCCACCGACGACGTCCTCAGCGAACTCACCGACAGCGATCTCACCGACGAGGAGTTGAAGGGGATCAGCCTGATCCTGCTGGCCGCAGGATTCGACACCACCGCGAACATGCTCTCCCTCGGCACCTTCGCGCTCCTTCAGAACCCGGCACAACTGGCCGCGCTGCGCGCCGACCCCGCGCTCACCGACCGGGCCGTGGAGGAACTGCTGCGGTACCTGAGCGTCGCCAAGACGTTCATGAGGACGGCCCTCGAGGACGTCGAACTGGGCGGCCGAACCATCAAGGCCGGCACCACCGTCGTCCTGTCCTACAACACCGCCAACCGCGACCCCGAGCGCTTCGCCGACCCTCACGCGCTCGACCTCCAACGGCCGGACACGGCCGGGCACCTGGCCTTCAGCCACGGCATCCATCAGTGCCTGGGCCAGCAACTGGCCCGCGTCGAGATGCGGGTCGCCTTCCGCGCGCTGATCGAGCGGTTCCCCACGCTGCGTCTGGCCGTACCGGCTGAAGAGGTCGGCCTGCGCCCGGAGACCGCCGACATCTACGGAGTGAAGAGCCTCCCCGTCACCTGGGACAAGGCGGGGTCATGAAAACGACGCACCTGCACGTCGACCGCGAGCGCTGCATCGGCGCCGGGATGTGCGCCCTGACCGCCCCCGAGGTCTTCGACCAGGATCCGGACGACGGCCGCGTGCTCCTGCTGCATACCGAGCCGTCCACAGCCCAGCTCGCGGCAGCACGGATGGCCGTCGGCGTCTGCCCCTCCGGGGCGATCACTCTCCGCGAGCCGGACTCCGGCAGCCCCTGACCTCCGGGCCGTACGCCCTCAACGGCCGACCGCGTCATCCAGGAATCATGGATGATCACAGCACCGACCAGCGTGACCAGCCCTCCGTCGCGTCAGATGGCCGCGGGCGGCATCAGCCCATTCACCACCCGGTGGTCGGGGAACTCACCCTTCGAACCGAGGCACTCGCCCTGCCCGATGACCCGGACCAGACCTTGTCCGTCCCAAGGCGTAGGCGCCCAAGCGCTGGTCAGCAGTTGCGGATCGACCAGACCGGCTCCCAGTCCACGTCCGGTGACTCGGTGCTGACCGGGAAGGTCTGGATCACGTTGCCGTTCTGCCCGTAGATCGTCGCCTGGGCGTTGTCGGTCTGGCTGTTCATGACCTCGCCCGTGCCGTGCCAGTTCGCCAGGTAGTAACGGTTGCAGGCGTACAGGAAGAAGACCCGCCACTGGCCGACCGTGGGGTCCCATACGCCGGCGCAGAAGTTGCCCGTGTCGCAGGTGATGTGATCGCCGACGGGCACCAGCTGCGAGGGGGCGACCGACAGCAACCTAGAGGGCCACCGGTCCCAACGGTCCCTGACAGATGTCAGGGGCCTGTACCGGCGTGAACTCCGGCAGGGTGAGGGCCGAATGGGCCGGTCGTCCCTCCGCGGGGGGCATCGCGCTGAGCGTGCGCAGCATGTCGTTGCGCTGCTCCAAAGCCCGGGCGGTGGTCGGGAAGAGTGCGGCATCACCGTCGCCGACCAAATCCTGGTTCGCGGTCACGAACTCACGGGTGTGGTGTTCGTAGGCGGCGAAGCCCGCGGCGTGGTGCCGGGCGGCCAGGGAACCGGCGAGCATGTACGCGCCGACGAGCGCGAGACTGGAGCCCTGTCCCGTGAGGAACGAGGGCGCGTACGCGGCATCGCCCACCAGCGCGACCCTGCCGCTGGACCAGCGGGGCAGGCGGATCTGGCTGACCCCGTCGAAGAACAGGTCATCCGCATCGCGCATGGCGGCAAGCATGCCCGGGACCTCCCATCCGGCGTCGGCGAAGACCGAGGCGACCAGGTCCCGTTGGGCTTCCGGATTCCGGAACGCATCGAACGGCGGTTCCGGCTGGGCGAAGTTCAGGAAGGCGTGCACGTCGTCGTTGTCCCCCACGGCGTAAAGCACCGCGGCCCTGCCCGGGGTGTTCCACAGCACGGCCTCATGGGAGAGCCCGAAGGTGTTGCGCATGGTGAACCCGGCGAAGCAGTAGCCGAGGTATCGGTGGAACTGCTCTTCGGGGCCGAACAGGAACTCGCGGGTACGTGAGTGCAGACCGTCCGCACCGAAGACCATGTCGAACGTACGCCTGCCGCCCCCGCGGAAGGTGACGTCGACCCCGTGGCCGGACTGGTCGAGGGTGTCGATGGAGTCGTTGAACAAGAACTCCACGTCGTCACGGACCGCCGCATGGAGCGCGTCGGTCAGATCCCCGCGCCGCACCTCCAGGTCCCGTCCCGCGACACCGCCGGTGACGGAGTGCGGGCTGACCGAGGCCACCTCGCTGCCGTCCCTGTCGAGGAAGGTCAGCCGGCGCAGGTCGATGTGGGCGTCCCGCAGTCGCGGCAGGATTCCCATCCTCCGGACGACTTCAAGTGCGGTGCCGCGTACGTCGATGGGGTACCCACCGCCACGAAGTGCGCCTGCCTTCTCGACCACCGTCACGGCGAATCCGTAGCGGTTGAGCCAGAACGCGAGGGCGGGCCCCGCGATGCTGGCCCCGGATATCAGGACCTTGCGCTTCGGTGTCGTACGGACGTCCCTCGACTCCCGCGACCCTGTCGACTCCCTCGGCAGGTCAGTGCGCGTCATTCCTTGACTCCTTTGCTCATGGTCCGGACGACAAGCAGGCACAGCGCCGTGACGGCGCCGGCTATGACGAAGCCGGTGACGAAGGCCGATTCGGCCGGGACATCCGACCCGGAGGGGGTCCCGGCGGTGAGGATGGCGCCACTGACCTGCACACCCACGGCGTAGCCGAGCACGCGAGTCACCAGAACCAGGCTGGTGGCGATGCCGGTGTCGCTCTGCTCGACGGTTGTGGCGGTGCTGGTCACCAGTGCCGTGACGCACAGGCCGTTGGCGAGCGCGATCATCATCTTGCCGATGACGAGGTGCCAGACCTCGGTGTGCACGGCTGCCAGGGCGATCAGTCCGGCGGCCATGATGACGATCCCGGCGGTGACCACGGCACGCGAGCCGAAACGCCGAGCCCCGATCCCACCCAGCGGCCCGGCCAGCGACGCGGCCACGGCGCCGGGCAGCAGATAGAAGCCGATCTCGGTGGCGCCGGCCCCGAAGCCGTATTCGTCGGAGGACACCGCGAACAGCTGCGGGACGAGGTAGACCGGCACGGCGGTGCCGACGCAGATCACGAACGTCAGCACGCACGACTTCCACACCGAGGGCCGCGCCAGCATGCGCAGATCGACCATCGGCTCGGCCGCACGACGCTCAACGGCTATCCATCCGGTCACGAACGCGGCCAGAACCACGAGGAGGGCGCCGAGCACGAGGGGCTGCGCGGCGATGTCGGGCGCCAGCGCGAGCACGAGCATGAGAGTGACCAGCGTTCCGCTCAGGAGACCCAGGCCGGGCCAGTCGACCCCGGCGGCGGCCGACCGGCCGGACCGGCCCGGCAGATCATGCGGCATCAGCTTGTTCACCAGCAGGGTGGCCCCGATGACCGCGATCGTCGGCAGCGCGAACATCCAGTGCCGGGACAGCCCTTCCGCCACGGGCCCGGCCGACAGCGTTCCCGCCATCCCGCCGCCCACGAACAACCCGCTGACCACCCCGATGGCCACCTTCGACTCGCCCGCGGGGAGGTGTTCGCGCACCAGGATGAACGACAGGGGCAGCGCGCCCACCATCGCCCCCTGCAGTACCTGGCCGAGCAGCAGCACGGGCAAGTTCGGTGCCAGGGCGGACACCAGGCCGCCGGCCGAGACCACCGCCATCAGCCGTATCAGGACCCGTTTTCCGCCGTAGCGGTCGCCTAACTTGCCTGCGACGGGTGTGATGAGCGCGCCGGTGATGAGGAGCACGATGCTGAGTAACGCGCCTTCGGCGGGACTCATATCCAGCTCCCGTTGCAGAAGCGGGAGCGTCGGCGTCACCACCGACTCCAAGGCACCGGTGGCGACTGCCAGCATGCCGAGGGCCCCGACAGCGGCCCTCCCGATGCGGACCGAAGGAGCGAGCGTTGCGGTCATGGACGTCCTTTCCGTCATAGCCGGGCGAGTGAGGGATCGGCCGCACGCATAGTGCTGCCAGTGCAACCCGGGGCAGTGGCGGCCGAGTTGGCGCATGAACGGCCCCACCGGGCGGAGCGGGTGTACGAGTGCGGCCCGTGCCATGAGTTCGAGATTACACTACACCGTGCAGTGTAGGACGGTTACGATGTACCCATGCCGACCACGAAGACGCTGCGCGAGGGGTCCACGCCGAAGCGGGCCGCCATCCTCTCGGCGGCCCAGGAACTGTTCCTCGCCGACGGCTTCGACCGGTCCAGCGTCGACGCGGTCGCCGCCCGGGCCGAGGTGTCCAAGCGGACGGTCTACGACTACTTCGGCGACAAGCAGACGCTGCTGAAAGCGGTCGTCGACGCCGTCGGCCAGTCACTGGTCACCACGATCCGGCGCACTCTCGACGACACCCTCACCGACCTCACCGAGGACGCCGAACTCGAGGACGCCCTGGTCACGTCCTCGATGCGCATCGCGACCGACATGCTCGGCTCGGCGGAGTACGCAACCCTGCAACGACTGGTCCGGGCGGAATCCGCCCACCTGCCGCACCGGGGCTACAACTCCATGGCCGACACCCCCGACGAGGCAATTGCCGAGCGATTCGCCGCCCTCGCCGCGGCCGGGCTGCTCGAGGTCCCCGACCCGCGCCTCGCGGCCGACCAGTTCATCGCCCTGACGTTCGGCGTCGCGCTGGACAGGCTCGGTTCGGCGAACGCCACGGAGGATGCCCGTGTCCGGCCGCTCGTCGTCGAGGGAGTGCGGACGTTTCTCCGGGCCTACCGGACCAGGTAGGGCTGGGGGCCGTAGCCCCCTTCAGCCCACCGGATGCCCGGGCTCAATGGAGAGGGCATCGGAGAGCCGCAGCAGCGCCGGGCCGTCGGCGTTCCCGCCCTCGCTGCCCTGCACGGGAGCCAGGATGAAGCCGACGTGGTCGCCGGCGTCGATCTTCTGCTCGACACTGCCGACGAACCACGCGCACGCGTCCTGCAGCACGGCGGCCCCACTGTGCCCCCGGGCCCAAGCGGTACGCGCGAACTTGTCCACCTGGTGACCGGTCTCGCCACCGAACAAGGCGGCGAGTTCCTGCTGCTCCCGGGTCAGCAGATGCACGGCGAGGAAGTCGGCCGCACAGGCCACCTCATAAGTGCGGTTCACCTTCGACAGCCACACCACGAACCGCACCGGCCGGATGGAGCACTGCGAGGCGAACCCCACGAGACAGCCCGCCCGCTCGTCCCCGGCCGTGGCCGTGACGACGTACATGTCGGGGTTGAGCCTGGCAGTGAACGCGTCCATGCCGACCATGTTCACCTATCCGCCCGCTCCTGCCGGCACATGAACCGGCACGGTCGGGACCCGTCGCGGCCCGACCCCGTTCGGCTCGGTGGCGGACGTTGCCGTACTGCCCAATTGGCCGCCCTCGTTGCTGCGCTCCTCGCCTCGCGAGATGCTCGGTGGTCCCATAGGGTCACGGTGCCGATACGAGGAGCGCTGATGTCAGGACAGTTTGAAGCGACGGTCGAGGTCGATCGACCTGTCGAGGCGGTGTTCGAGTACCTCGCCGACGGACGCAACGATCCGCAGTTCAGCCCCCGAGTGCTCGGGATCGAGCGGGTTCCGGACGCCCCGACCGCCGTCGGTACGGTCTTCCGCAGCACGGTCAAGGACGCCGGCATGAAGACTGCCAGGGAGTTCCGCATCACCGACCTCCAAGCCCCGGTGCGAATCCGGTGGGCCGAGGCATCGAAGAACACCGTCACGGTCCGCGAAGGCGGCTACGACCTGGAGTCCCTTGCCGAGGGCAGGACCCGGGTCCGCATTTACAACGTCCTGGAGGGCCACGGCGTCGGCAAGCTCCTGGTAGGCCTTGCACTCGCCGCCGCCCGCAAGGATGCCAACGCCTTCGGTGCCCGGATCAAGGCAGCGGCTGAAGCGGCGATCGCGCAGCGCTGACGTCTTTGAGTAGCTGCGCGGCGGAGTGGCGCCTCGGCTGCCGCGCAGTTGGCGAGGCTTCGTCGCCCATCCGCTGCGAGCAAGCCTCACGTCTACCTCGAAGCCGCCTGCTCGTGCCTCGCGTTCAAGGCAGACCGCGCCCACGTTCCGGGGAATGCCTCCGATAGCCGGCACCGCAGTGGTCGGCTTCAGCGGGCCGAGTTCTCCAGCAGCAAGGCCGGCTTCAGCGACGTAGAAGCCCGCGGCCAGAACCTATCCTCGCTGACGGAGGTATGCCTCCAGCTCCGCGGCCCCGGTCAGCATCGCCCGTCCGCGGGCGGACAGTCGGCCGCGCCAGTCACACAGGGCGGCCTCCAGGGGTTCCAGACCGCCGGCCGTCCGCACCTGGGCGATCAGCGGGGCGATCTGCTCCAGCAGGTAGCCGCCCCGCCTGAGTTGATGGGCCAGCCGGGCGTCCCGCACGTCGGTCTCGTCGTAGCGGCGGTACCCGGTCCGCGGGTCACGGCGGGGCGTCACCAGGCCGACGCGTTCCCACTTGCGCAGCGTCGCGGGCCGGATTCCCAGTTCCTCCGCCAGCGGCCCGATGAAGGTTCCGCCGGCCCCGGACACCGCGACTGGCCCGGACCGCCCACCCGGCTCGGCCGCTGTAGTGGGCGCCAGGTCGCGCAGGGCGCCTTCCACTGCCTGGAGGGTCCGCCGGTCGTCGAGGAGCTGGGCGTGGCTCTCGTCGATGAGACGGAACGCCTCGTCGACGGCGCCCCGATTCACGGCCCGCATGATCGACGTCGCCGTCTGGTGGCCGTGGCCGGGCACCAGCGCGAGAAAGGCGCGCAGAGCCCCCGCGTGCAGCGAGGTGTAGGTGCGGTAGCCGTGGGGTGTGCGGCCGGCGGCCGGAAGGATGCCGGCCTCCTCGTAGTTCCGGACGGCCTGCGTGGACAGACCGTGCCCGCGCGCCAGATCGACCGGCCTGAGCCGTTCCTCGGTTTGAAGGTTCTGTCCCATGTCCCTGCCGATATCGCGAGAAACTTTCAACCGGAGATTCAACGATACCGTTGAAGGCATGGCGACTCACATCAAGGATGCCGTCCAATCCTTCGAGGCTGCGGCGGTCATGAGGCTGCTGCCCGCCCGGCCCCGGCTGCTCGCCCTGGGCGAGCCCACCCACGGGGAGGACACGCTGCTCGAACTGCGCAACGAGCTGTTCCGGCAACTCGTCGAGCAGGAGGGCTACCGGACGATCGCGATCGAGAGCGACTGCATGATGGGCCTGCTCGTGGACGACTACGTCACCTCCGGCAGCGGGTCTCTCGATGAGGTCATGGAGTACGGGTTCAGCCACGGCTGGGGCGCCTACGCGGGCAACCGCGAGCTCGTGCGCTGGATGCGCGCCCACAACGACGGCCGGCCCGCGTCCGAGCAACTCCGCTTCGCCGGTTTCGACGGCCCGCTGGAGATCACCCGCGCCGCGAGCCCCCGACAGGCCCTCACCGCACTCCACGGCTACCTCGCGGCCCGAGTGGACGCGGATCTGCTCCCCTGCACCGCGGAGACACTGAACCGCCTGCTCGGTGCCGACGACCGGTGGACCGAGCCCGCCGCGATGATGGACCCGGCCCAGTCCGTGGGCCAGTCCGCCGACGCCGGTCAACTGCGCCTGCTCGCCGACGATCTGGTCGCGCTGCTCGACGCCCAGACCCCTCACCTGCTCACGGCGACCGCACGGGACGACTGGGACCGGGCACGCCTGTACGGACGTACCGCGACCGGCCTGCTGCGCTACCACCACTGGATGGCCGACACCTCACCGGCGCGCATGACCCGGCTGTGCGCACAACGGGATCTGCTGATGTCCCACAACCTCCTCGCCGTTGCCACTCGCGGCCCGGCATTCATCCACGCCCACAACTCCCATCTCCAGCGGGAGAAGAGCACGATGCAGATGTGGCAGGGGCCCGTGCAATGGTGGAGCGCCGGTGCACTGGTGAGCGCCCAACTCGGTGACGAATACGCCTTCGTGGCCACGACCCTCGGCACGATCCGACACCGAGGAGTGGACACCCCGCCCCCCGACACCCTCGAAGGGCTCCTGTACGCGCTCCCGGACGACCGCTGCGTCATCGACGCCCCGCGCCTGGCCGCCGCGCTCGGCGAAACGCCGCCCCCGCTCCGCGAATCCTCCTGGTTCGGCTACGCCTCGTTCGACCCGGCCCACTTGGCGGACACCGACGGCATCGTGTTCGTGAAGGACGTCCCGGACGTCCCGCACAGCTGAGGTCAGCGCAATGAGTCGATGTTCTCGCTCACCCAGTCGTCATAAGTCCGCATAGGGCGGCCGATGATGTCCTGCACGGACGGCCGCTGGTCGGCCGTCCACTGAACGAGTTCGTCGAAGCGGGCGCCGTACTCTTCAAGTGCGTACAAGGTCACGTCGATCGCACCGTCCGGCCAGCCACGGCGCCGCCAGATCTCCCGACTCTCATCCGCCGCCAGATCGACCGTGCCGATGTCGCGGCCGAGAGCGGTCGCGATGCTCCGTATCCGTGCACGTGTGCTCAACGGTGGGCCCGCGGCCTCGACCACCATCCCGGTGTATTCGTTGCTGATCAGGGCTGCGGCCGCTACGGCCGCGAGGTCCTCCTCGTGGATGAAGGGGTAGTGGCCCTGATCGAGGAAGGCCTCCCGGACCACTCCGTCGGCGCGGACGGTGTCGGACCAGTCCGACCCTGTTGCCGGGTAGGTGCCCTCAAGGACGGCACCCATCACAGCCGACGGCCGGATGTGCGTCCAGGCGATGCCCGAGCGCTCCACCGCCTTCTCGATCGCCAGCCAGAACCAGGTCTCCGGCGGATGGGCCGCCTCGTACTCGGGGCCATGAGACGACAACACGACGACTTTGGTGGCGCGGGCGTTTCGCGCCAGGGCGAGGGCGTCCTGGACCGTCGACGGATGGGCACCGGCGAGGAACACGGCCTCAACACCGTCGAAGGCCCGGGCACACTCCAGCGGCCGGGTGATGGACCCTTCCACGACGTCGACGGTGTCGGGCCAGCCATCGCACTGGTCCGGCTCCGCGATCACCCGCACGTGCCGCCCCATGGCGAGCAGTTGTCGGGCCAGGCACCGGCCGACGATCCCGGTCGGGCTGTTGCCTTCGTCCCTGCGCGGGCTGACGACGGTCAGCAGGCAGATGCCTTCGGTGACCGGCTTCTTCTCACTCTGCTCGAACCTGTCCACAGCAAGACCTTCCAACGCGTGAGCGGAGATCTTGCACCGGGACCGGCCCCGGCCACCGGACGGCTCTGCCGTGTCCATGGCCGCAGGGCCTCACGGCTGCGGATCGAGGCCGGGAAGTCTACCAGGGTGTATTGCGACAACTTCGTTGAGCGCAGGCCCAGTAGGGCGCCGGCAGTGCAGGAGCGGCCTGCAGGACGCGCTCCGTTGAGGGTAGGCGTTGAGCACGTCGGCGAGTGGCAGGGCGGATGACATGTGCGCCGACGATGACGGAGGTGTGTGGCGTGGAAGCGGGGACATCGCGGTACGGCGGTGAGGTGCTGCTGGAGCGGGACCGGGCCGGCGACCCCTGGGAGGGAGTGGCCGCGGCAGCTCTCGCGCAGGCCGTGCGGGCCCAGGCGGGGCGGGCGGTGGCGGGCATCGACGACATGGCGGCGTATCTCGCCCGCCAGGTGTCGGACGCCTCCCACCGCGAGGTCCTCGGTCCGCTCCTCGACGGTCAGGGTGCCTGCGGTGTCGTCGTGCGGCGCGGCGGGGTTCTGGCCTCGTGGGGCGACCCGACCCGGGCGGAGATGGCCTACAGCGCCACGAAGAGCGTGCTGTCGCTGGTGGCGGGAGTCGCCTTCGACGACGGGGCGTTGCGCCTGGACGAGCCCGTGTCGGAGTCGGTGGACCTGCCCGAGTTCGGCACGGCCCACGGGCGTGCGATCACCTGGCGCCACCTGCTGGACCAGACCAGCCAGTGGGAGGGAGAGCTGTGGTCCAAGCCGACCTGGGTGGACGCGCAGAGCACCCGCGAGGGCACGGAGTCGGCGGGCGGCGCGCCCGGCGCGGGCTGGGCCTACAACGACGTGCGGGTGAACCTGACGGCTCTGGCGCTCACGGTCCTGTTCGGCCGTGCCCTGCCGGACGTGCTGCGCGAGCGGGTCATGACGCCGGTCGGCGCCTCCGACGGCTGGTCCTGGCACGGCTACGAGAACTCGGTGGTCGACATCGACGGCACGGACGTACCTGTGGTCTCCGGAGGCGCGCACTGGGGTGGCGGCCTGTGGATCAGCGCCCTGGACCTGGCCCGCATCGGCATGCTGTGTCTGCGCGGCGGGAGATGGGGGGAGCGTCAGGTCCTGTCGCGGGGCTGGATCGAGGAGCTGTGGACTCCCTGCCGGGTCAAGCCCGAGTACGGCCTGTCGTGGTGGCTCAACGACCAGGGCACGGTATGGCCCGGGGCACCGCGCACGGGCCGCTGCGCCCGCGGCAATGGCGGCAACCACCTGCTGTGGGTGGACCCGGCACGCGACCTGGTGATCGCCTCGCGCTGGGGCACCGAGGTGGAACGCCTCCTGGCCGAGGTGTCATCGGCGGTGCCGCCCCGCGCGTGACGCGCAGGGGGCGCTTCTCCGCTCGTCCTACGCCGCGTTCTCGACATGCACCCGCCTCGCTTGGCGTAAGAACCAGGCACTCCGGGTGCGCTCCGGTGCGGGCTCCGGTCAACTGGTTACCGTTGCAGCGATACGAGGAGCCACATGAGTGCCCTGCCTTTGAAGAACGGCTACACGACCTTCGATCCGCGCCTTGACCGGGTCCCGCAGTTCGACGAGCGCAGCAGGAACTTTCCGATTCGGGCGCTGGTTGCCGAGCGGGCACCGTTGCGCTCGGCCGGATGGGCCTGTCCGAGCTGGCTCGACCAGGGCCGCGAGGGTGCCTGCGTCGGCTTCGCCTGGTCTCATGAGCTCATCGCCACCCCCGTGCAGGTACCCGGCGTGGACGACGGATTCGCGCGCAAGGTGTACCGGGAAGCGCAGCGGCTCGATGAGTGGCCCGGTGAGAACTACGAAGGTACTTCGGTGCTGGCGGGCGCCAAGGCGGTCGTTGCCCGTGGATACATGGAGGAGTACCGCTGGGCGTTCGGTGTCGACGACGTGCTGCGCACGCTCGGCTACTTCGGCCCCGTCGTCATCGGTGTCAACTGGTACGACTCGATGATGGAGCCGGCCCCGAACGGACTGCTCGAAGTGTCTGAGGGTGGCACTGGTGGCCATGCGATCCTCGTCCGCGGCGTCTCGTTCAAGGCGCGTCTCAACGGACACAACGGCACGATCCCCGTTGTGCGGCTGCGCAACTCATGGGGCCGTGACTGGGGCGTCGATGGTGACTGCTATCTCCGCATCGAGGACCTGGAGAAGCTGTTGGAGGATGCCGGAGAAGCGTGCGTCCCGGTCACGCGTAAGGCCGGCCCGCTGACGGCTCCGGAGGCGGACCACGACCTCCTGCGTGAGACCGGCGAGGTCGACTGAACGCTCCTTCGCCTTCTGAGAGCTCCTGACACAGGCGTCTTTACGTCCAGGCGAGTGGACGAAGATCCGGTCAGCCGAGACTGAGAAGGCCGGCTTCGACGACGGCGCGGCCGAAGGGGCCAGCGAGTTCGGCGAGACGTTCACAGTCGGCGTCACCCAGGACGGCGTAGGCGGGGAGGGCCAGGCGGTCGGTGCGGTCCTCGATGTGCCGGCGCAGGTGCACGCCTTCCGGGCTGAGGGAGTCGCCGTCGAGGAGACCTCGCGTGCGTAGGCGCTCCTGGGTGCCGGCCCACTCCTCCTCGGGCCACGCACGGCTCGCCTTGAGGAAGTCGACGGGAACCTCACCGGTCGCGGCGTGCAGAACCAGGGCCTCCAATCCTCCGACGCCCTCGCTCAGCAGACACGCGACATGGCCGTCTCCACGGAACTCCCGGAGCAGTGTCTGAGCGTGCCACAGCTGCAGTACCGGCTCCTCCGGCCACGGCAGTGCGGCATGCGCGGCGAACAGCGGGCGGCCCTGCGCGTGTTCGCAGGCCGCCTCGGCGGCCCGACGGGTCAGTGCCAGCACCTCGTCGAAGTTGGGCAACCCGTGGATTCCCGCCCGTCGCAGGGCATCGCCCGCCGCTGCGTACCGCGCGTCCAACACCTGCTGCGGCGTAGTTGCGTCCCAGGCTCCGTCCACCGCCTGCCGTACGAAATCGGGGTTGAAGTTGTAGAAGGTCGAGATGACCAGTTCGGCGGATGAGCGGCCGAACGCGGCGCTCCTGGAGGTGAAGTACCCGGCGCGACGGCTCAGGCCCAGGTCCGCGTACCGTCGCCTCCCCTCGGGGACGAAGTAGATCATTGCGTGGACGGGCTCGAGGCGGCGCCAGGCCGCACGCGCAGTCTCCATGGGGTCACCTTTGCGGAGAGTCGACGAACGGGATATGAGCTGCGGGGTCAGTACTCGCCGTGCGCGCGCAGGTGTTCCAGCAGCAGGCGGCTCAGTGTCTCGGGCGCCTCCTCGGGGATCCAGTGGCCGGCGCCCTGGAGCGTCTCGAACCGGTACGGCCCGGTGACCCATCGCTCGGTCTCCTGCGCGGCTGCCGGGCCGAACGCGATGTCCTCGGTGCTCCAGACGTACAGCGTGGGCAGGTCGATGACGTCGATCGCGCCGTCGGGGCGGCCTGCCCGGTACCAGTTCAGTGCCGCGGTGAGAGCGCCCGGCCGGGACAGGTGGCGCACATAGGCGTCCGCACTGTCCTGCGGGACCCCTCCGGCGTAGAAACCGCGAAGCTCCTGGGCATCGTGGGCGAGCATGCGCTCCTCGGTCGCGGGTGTGTCGCGCCAGTCGAGCATGTACTGGGAGCGTTTGCGCTGATCCTGGTCGGTGCGCAGGGCGGTGGCCAGAGCGCCGGGGTGCGGGGTCGAGACAATCGTCAGGGTGCGTACGCGGCCGGGGTGGGTGTGCGCGGTCCACCAGGCCACCGCGCCTCCCCAGTCATGGCCGACCAGGTCGAACGCCGGCCAGCCCAGTTCCTCACTGATCGCGACCACGTCATCGACGAGAAGGCCGATGCGATAGTCCTCGGGCCGCTGGGGGCGGGCACCGGGGGAGTACCCACGCTGGTCGGGTGCCACCACCCGGTAGCCGTGTGCGGCCAACGCCTCGATCTGCCGTCGCCACACCAGCCCCGTCTGCGGGAAGCCGTGCAGCAGCAGCACCGGGCGGCCCTCGGGCGGGCCCGCCACGATCGCGTCGAACACGCCCGCACCCGTGGAGATGCTCAGCTGAGTCACGATCCACCTCATTGTACCGACTGGTCGGTACCCTCCCGGGAAGGAGGCGGACTGTCAAGACTCCCGGGCCGATTGAATCTGACGTCGAATTCAACTATAACGAGTGGCCAGGCCGACCCCTGTCACCCCTGCGGCCATGACATGCGCAATCGAGCCGGCTCGCGGCATTCGGAGTTCCGGCCCCGACGGTCCCGGGCGAACCGGACCAACAGGAAACAGTGAGGCGACATGAGGGAAGCAGTCATCGTTTCGACGGCACGGACGCCGATCGGAAAGGCTTACCGCGGTGCGTTCAACGACACCCCGGCGCAGGAACTTGCCGCCCATGCCCTTTCGCACGCCGTGCAGCGCGCCGGGCTCGAGGGAGGTGAGGTCGAGGATGTGATCTTCGGCTGCGCTGTGCAGCAGGGGTCCTCGGGCTTCAACGTCGCGCGTCAGGCCGCTCTGCGCGCCGGACTTCCGGACATCGTGTCGGGGATGACGATCGACCGTCAGTGCTCGTCGGGTCTGATGGCCATTGCGACGGCCGCCAAGCAGATAATCGCGGACGGAATGCAGGTCGCCGTCGGCGGCGGTGTCGAGTCGATCTCCTTGGTCCAGAACGACCACATGAACACCCACCGGATGGCGGATCCCTGGCTCGTCGAGCACAAGCCGGACATCTATCTGCCGATGCTGCACACGGCGGAGATCGTCGCCGAGCGCTACGGCGTGAGCCGGGAACGCCAGGACGAGTTCGCGCTGGTGTCGCAGCAGCGCACCGCTGCCGCGCAGGACGCCGGCCGATTCGACCATGAGATCGTCGCGCTCGACAGCGTCAAGAAGGTCCTCGACAAGCAGTCCGGGGAGGTGCGGGACGAGGCTGTGACCCTGACCCGGGACGAGGGCAACCGCGCGTCGACGACGCTCGAGGGCCTGGCCGGGTTGGTGCCGGTGCTGCCGGACGGTCAGGTGAGCGAGCATTCCGGCGTCACGGCGGGCAACTCCTCGCAGTTGTCGGACGGGGCCTCGGCGTCGGTGCTGATGGAGTCGAAGGAGGCCGAGCGCCGCGGGCTGGAACCGCTGGGCGTCTACCGGGGTATGACCGTTGCCGGATGCGGGCCGGACGAGATGGGCATCGGGCCGGTGTTCGCCATTCCGAAGCTGCTGAAGCAGCACGACCTCACCATTGACGACATCGGCCTGTGGGAACTCAATGAGGCGTTCGCTTCCCAGGCGTTGTACTGCCGGGACGAACTGCACATCGACCCGGAGCGGTTCAACGTCGATGGCGGCGCCATCTCGGTCGGCCATCCGTACGGAATGACCGGCGCCCGACTCGTGGGGCATGCCCTCATCGAGGGCAAGCGCCGGGGCGTCCGGTACGTGGTGATCTCGATGTGCATCGGCGGCGGAATGGGCGCAGCCGGACTGTTCGAGGTTGCCTGAGGTGTCGACAGTGACGGACAAGGCGCGAACCGCGGTCCTCGTGGACTTCGGTGGGGTCATCACCTCCAGTGTGTTGCAGGCTTTCACCGACTTCGGCGCCTCGCTCGGCGGGGACCCGCGCTTGCCGCTCGACCTCCTCCGCCGGGACGAGGCATCACGCACCCTCCTCGTCGACCACGAGTGCGGCCGTATCGACGCCGAGGCGTTCGAGCGAGGATTCGCCGAACGGCTCCGTGCGCACGGCGCCGACGTGGTGGCCGAGGGGCTCACGGCCCGCATGCAGGCGGCAATGTCGATCGACCAGGACATGCTCGCGCTGCTCGGTGATCTCCGAGCCGCCGGCCGTCCCGTTGCGCTCGTGTCGAACTCCTTCGGTACCGGAACCTACGACGGGGTCGAACTCGCCGCTGTCGCCGATGTGATCGTCATCTCCGCGGAGGTCGGGATCCGCAAACCCTCCCGGCGGATCTACGCGATCGCATGTGAACGCCTCGGCATTGACCCCGAGGAGGCGGTCATGATCGACGATCTGCAGCACAACCTCGACGGAGCGGCGCGGATCGGAATCGAGGGCGTACTGCACACCAGCGCCGCCGACACCCGCCGCCAACTCGCCGAACGCTTCGGGATCACCACCTGACGATCCACCGGAAGGCACACCCATGACCAGCGTCTTCGATCCTGTGTGCCGCCACGCGGCCGCCACCCCCGACAACATCGCACTGCGCGGCGCCACGGATCAGTGGACCTACCTTCAGCTGCGTGACGCGAGTCTGCGGTACGCGGGCGCCCTGGTCGCCGCGGGCCTTGCCCCGGGGGACCGGGTGCTGCTCGCGGCGCCGTCGGTGCCCGAGTTCGTGGTGGCCTACCTCGGGATTCAGGCCGCGGGCTGTGTCGTGGTGCCGGTCAACACGATGTCCACCCGGGCTGAGGTCGAGTACGTTCTCGCCGACGCCGGATGCGCAACGGCGATCGCATGGCACGCCCTCGGCCCCGCTGTGGCGGAGGCGGCCGCGGCGCTCTCGGTGCCCGCTTGGACGCTGTCCCCGGGCGCGTCGGTCGCCGCTGCGCCTGTCGTCGTCGTCGACCGGCATCGCGACGAGACCGCGGCCATCCTGTACACCTCGGGAACCACGGGCCGGCCGAAGGGTGCCCAACTCAGCGTCGGGAACCTGCTGTCCGCCGGGGAGATCGGCGCCGAGTGCAGCCGTGCCTCGAGCGCCGACCGCACCGGCACCGGACTCCCGCTGTTCCATGTGTTCGGCCAGGCATCGGTCATGATGGCGACCCTGACCGTGGGCGGCTCGATGTCGTTGCTGGCCCGCTTCGACCCGGCGTCGATGCTGGACATGCTGCGCCGCGACCGCCTCACCATCATGGCCGGCGTGCCGACCATGTGGAACGCGCTGCTGCACGCGGCGGGTGACGCGAACCCGGCGGACTTCGCCGGGCTCCGCGTCGCCGTCTCCGGCGGCGCGTCGCTTCCCGGAGAGATCGCCCGGGCCTTCGAGGCCCGCTTCGGCTGCACGATCCTCGAAGGCTATGGGCTCACCGAGACCACTGCGTTCGGCACCTTCAACGACCTCGACCGCGGCGGCAAGACGGGGTACACCGGCAGGGCGGTGCCGCGGATGCAGGTTCAGGTGCGGGACGACGACGGCGACGAGTGCCCGCCGGGCGGCGTCGGCGAGGTGCACATCAAGGGGCCCACGGTGATGCGCGGCTACTGGAACCGCCCCGCGGACACCGCCGCGGCCCTCTCGTCCGACGGCTGGTTCCGGACGGGCGACCTCGGTGAAACCGACACGGACGGGGACCTGCGCATCGTCGACCGTCTCAAGGACCTGATCATCCGCGGCGGTTACAACGTGTACCCCGGCGAGGTCGAGGAAGTTCTCTACGAGCATCCGGACATCGTCGAGGCGGCCGTGATCGGCGTTCCCGACGAGCACTACGGCGAGGAGGTGGCCGCGCTCATCGCAGCCCGGCCCGGTTCCGAGCTCGGTGCCGCCGAGGTGTCGAACTGGGCGAGGGAGAGGCTGTCCGCGTACAAGATCCCCCGCATCGTCCGGTTCGTCGACGCGCTACCCAAGGGCCCGACCGGGAAGATTCACAAGCGGTCCATCGACCGGACCGCTCTGGCCCGTGACACACCGAGCGTCGACGTTGCCGCCGACCGCCACTGAGCGTCCCCACCTTACGGATTGTGAGCATGGTGTCGGATTCAAGTACAGTTTCCGGGATGGACACCACTGCTCCCGAGGAGATCGACGGCGACGAGGCGCCCCCCATGGCGCCCCTCTCGCACCTTCGCGAGCCGCCTGCGACGAAGCGCGGAGCCCGGACACGGGCCGCACTGGTGAAAGCTGCACGGAAGGTGTTCGAGCGGGACGGCTACCTCGACACCCGGCTGACCGACATCACCAAAGAAGCTCAGTGCGCGGCGGGATCCTTCTACACCTACTTCGCCAACAAGGAAGAAGTGCTCGCCGCCGTCCTCCTGGAGGCACAGGAGGACATGATGCACCCCGGCATGCGCCGGGTGCAGGACACCGACGATCCCTACGCGGTACTCGAGGCGAGCAATCGGGCGTACCTCGAGGCATACAAACGGAACGCGAAGCTGATGGGCCTGCTCGAGCAGGTCGCCCAAGTGGAGCCGGAGTTCCGTGAGTTCCGAAGCCGGCGTGGCGACGCGTTCATCCGCCGCAATGCCCGCGGCATCGCCGACCTGCAGGCGCGCGGTGTCGCAGACCGTGAGGTCGATCCGATGATGGCTTCCCGTGCACTGTCCGGCATGGTCAGCGTCATGGCCTACAACGCCTTCGTGCTCGGCGGACGGCAGGAAGAAGGTACGCCGTCGGACTTCGAGGAGCTCGTGTCCACGGTCACCCGGCTCTGGGCGAACGCCCTCCGCTTCCCCGACCGCCGCTGATCCGGCGGCTGGACCACCTGCCTCAGAAGCACCCGGCACCGCCGGGTGCTTCTTCTTTTCCCGCCTCCCTTGCAGGGGCCGGTCGGATGGTTCTTCCTCATGCGGCGCTCCGCATCCTGCTATTGAACTTGACGTCGGATTCAACTATACATTTCGGCAGAGCACGGCTCACGATCTCCGGGCCGTGCCCCGGCCTCGCACGCCCAGCCACCGAGAGGGTTCGCTGTGAACGTTGCACAAAGAGTCGCCGTCGTCACCGGTGGTGGCGCAGGCATTGGCGGTGCGCTGGTCGCACGGCTCGCTCGCGCGGGCGCCCGGGTGGTCGTCGCGGACCTCGACGCGGACAGCGCGCGGGCGGTGTCGGAGCGGGTCAACGCCGACCATCCGGGAAGCACCGTCAGCGCCGGCGCTGACGTGTCGGACACCGAGCAGATCCAGCAGTTGGTCGACCTGGCGGACAGCACCTTCGGCCCGGTCGACCTCTACTTCGCGAACGCGGGCATCGCCGGCGCGCCCGGCCTCGACGCGAGCGAACACGACTGGGACCACTCCATCGACGTGAACCTGCGAGCCCACATCCGTGCGGCAAGGCTGCTGGTACCTCAGTGGCTCGAGCGCGGTGAGGGCTACTTCGTCAGCACCGCCTCGGCGGCCGGACTGCTCACCCAGATCGGCTCCGCCACGTACGCCGTGACCAAGCACGCGGCCGTCGCCTTCGCCGAATGGCTGAGTGTCACCTACGGCGATCGCGGGGTCCGCGTCAGCTGCCTGTGCCCCATGGGGGTGAACACCAAGCTGCTGTCCTCCGGGGAGGACTCCGGGGACGCGCTGGGAAGAGCCGCGACGCGGGCCGTCACCTCCGCCGGTGACGTCCTGGAGCCGGCCGAAGTGGCCGACGCCGTCCTGGCCGCCATCGAGGACGAGCGCTTCCTGGTCCTGCCGCACGAAGAGGTACTTGAGATGTACCGGCACAAGGGCTCGGACTACGACCGGTGGCTGCGTGGAATGCGTCGGTACCAGAGCGCCCTGCTGGCGCAAGGATGACCGGCGCGCCGGGCGAGCTCGTCCTCGCCGAACACCGAGGGCCGGTGCTGGTGCTCACCTTCAACCGGCCCGCCAAGCTGAACGCCTGGACCGACGAACTCGAGGACCGCTATTTCGCGCTGCTCGACGCCGCCGAGGACGACCCGGACGTACGTGCCGTCGTGGTCACCGGCGCGGGACGCGGATTCTGCGCCGGAGCCGACCTGCAACTGCTGCAGGCGGCCGGCGAGGTCGCCGAGGCGGACAGGGCACGGCGCCGTCCGCGGGACATTCCGCGGACCCTGCGCAAACCGCTGATCGGAGCGATCAACGGGGTGGCCGCCGGCCTGGGCATGGTGGAGGCGCTCTACTGCGACATCCGCTTCGGCTCGCCCTCGGCCCGGTTCACCACGGCGTTCGCGCAACGCGGGCTGATCGCCGAGTACGGGATCTCCTGGCTGTTGCCCCGGCTGGTGGGGCACAGCAGGGCAGCGGACCTGTTGCTGTCGAGCCGCATGGTGGATGCCGAGGAGGCATTCCGTGTCGGACTCCTCGACCACCTGGTCCCCACCGCTGACGTGGTGGATGCCGCTGTCGCGTACGCCGCCGATCTCGCGAGGCGCTGCTCCCCGGCATCCATGGCCGTCATCAAGAGCCAACTGAGCGACGACGCCGACGGCACCTACGCCGATTCCGTGAGCCGGGCGGAAGGCCTCATGCTCCAGGCCTTCCGCGGGTCCGACGTCGTCGAAGGCGTGGCCAGCCATCTGGACAAGCGCCCGCCCAACTTTCCCTCCCTACCCGTCAGGAGTTCGGATGTCCCTGTTTGAGATGTCGGACCGCGCCAAGAAGTACCGGGCGGATCTGCTCGCGTTCATGGATGCACGCGTCTACCCCGCCGAGGCGGTGTACCACGAGCAGATGCACGCGTCGGGTGACCCGCACTTCCACCCGCCGATCCTCGAGGAGCTCAAGGCCGAGGCGCGCAGGCGCGGACTGTGGAATCTGTTCCACCCGCACCCGGACTGGGGCCCCGGTCTGACCAACCTCGAGTACGCGCCGCTGGCGGAGATCATGGGCCGCAGCCACATCGCCTCCGAGGCGTGCAACTGCAACGCGCCCGACACCGGCAACATGGAGGTGCTCACGCTGTTCGGCAGCGACGAGCACAAGGAGAAGTACCTCAAGCCCCTGCTCGACGGAACGATGGCGTCGGCCTTCGCGATGACCGAGCCGCGTGTCGCCAGCTCCGACGCCACCAACATCGAGCTGCGGATGGAGCGCGACGGTGACGAGTACGTGCTCAACGGCCGCAAGTGGTTCGCCTCGAACGCGATGCACAAGAACTGCAAGGTGCTCATCGTGATGGGCAAGACCGACCCCACGGCGGCCCCGCATCGCCAGCAGTCGATGATGGTCGTCCCGATCGATGCCCCCGGGGTCACTGTGGTCCGCAACCTCCCGGTGTTCGGGTACGCGGATCGCGAGGGCCATGCGGAGATCATCTTCGAGAATGTCCGAGTGCCGGGCAAGGACGTCCTCAAGGGCGAGGGTGAGGGTTTCGCGATCAGCCAGGCCCGGCTCGGGCCCGGCCGCATACACCACTGCATGCGTGCCATCGGCGCGGCCGAGCGGGCGCTGGAACTGATGTGCCGGCGCGCACAGTCACGGGTGACCTTCGGCAGCCCGGTTGCCGAACGGTCCAACATCCAGGACTGGATCGCGGAAGCGCGTATCGACATCGAGATGATCCGCCTGCTCACGTTCAAGGCAGCGCATCTCATGGACACGGTCGGGAACAAGGAGGCGCGCACCGAGATCGCGGCCATCAAGGTGGCCGCCCCCAATATCGCGTTGAAGATCGTCGACCGCGCGATTCAGGTGCACGGGGGAGCGGGAGTGACCGACGACTTCCCCTTGGCGATGATGTACGCGAGTCTGCGGACGTTGCGGCTGGCGGACGGTCCCGACGAGGTTCACAAGCGGGCCATCGCCAAGCAGGAGCTGCGGCAGTACCGCGACGCCGCGACGACGGCGGCGAACTGAGATGGCAGGACTCGACCTCACCGGTCGTACCGCCGTCGTCACCGGGGCCTCGCGCGGTATCGGGCTGGCGATCGCCCAGGCCATCGCCACGGCCGGCGCGAACGTCGTCCTCACCTCCCGGTCCCAGGAGGCGGCGGACGCCGCCGCTGCCCAGGTCAAGGGCTCAGCGGTCGGCGTCGGAGCGCATGCGGTCGACGAAGAGGCGGCCCAGCGCTGTGTGGATCTGACGCTCGAGCGCTTCGGCAGCCTGGACATCCTCGTCAACAACGCGGGAACCAACCCGGCCTTCGGACCGGTCATCGACCAGGACTACGGTCGGTTCGCGAAGACCTTCGACGTGAACCTGTGGGCGCCCGTCTTGTGGACGGGACTGGCCACGCGGGCCTGGATGGGCGAGCACGGCGGGGCGGTCGTCAACACCGCGTCGGTGGGCGGCATGGCCTCCGAGGCGAACATCGGGTTGTACAACGCGTCGAAGGCCGCACTGATCCATCTCACCAGGCAACTGGCCCTGGAGCTCTCGCCGAAGGTCCGCGTCAACGCGGTGGCACCGGGTGTGGTGCGCACGAAGCTGGCCGAGGCCCTGTGGAAGGAGCACGAGCAGGAGGTGTCCGCCTCGGTGGCGCTGGGCCGCATAGGGGAGCCTGCCGACATCGCCTCCGCGGTCGCCTTCCTCGTCTCGGACGCCGCGAGTTGGATCACCGGCGAGACCATGGTGATCGACGGGGGTCAACTCCTCGGTGACGCACGGTCGTTCAGGCAAGGCACCGGCATCGGTGTCTAGCGCGGACAGCGGCGGACTCGACGCCGGGGCGGTGAGCTGAGGCTCACCGCCCCGGCGTCGAGTGGCCGATGTTGCCCTGGCTCAGCAGCCGGTGCCCGCTGTCCAGGAGTCGGTGGTCGTCGGGCTGCGGCCGGGTTCCTGTCGCCCCGGCACGCGCCGGGCGTTTCAGCCGGGCGGTGCCGTCAGATGGATCAGGATGCCGCACACCTCGTCCACGATCTCCAGGGCCTCCGTCTCGTCCCCGCACTCGGCCAGCTCGCGTGCCGCACCGCCGATCACGGTGGTGAGCACTCTCACCCGCACCCGGCCGGCGCGCCGCTTCTCGTCGACCTCCAGGAGCCGGGCGTTGCGTCGTACCCACGCGCGGTCCCACTGGCGGCGCAGGGCGTCGAAGCCCGCGGGGCCGTCGTCCCCGGCGATGAGTCTGCCGAGCCGCCGGTTGTCCCAGGCACCCTCCAGGTACGCCCTGGCTCCCGCCACGAAGAGGGCGAGGGGGTCGTCCACGCCACGGCCCCGCTCGGCGGTCAGCGTGGCCGCGGTCCGGCGCTCCTGTTCCTCCCGGAACTCCTCCCAAAGGGCCAGGTAAAGCCCCCGCTTTCCGCCGTAGTGCTGGAAGAGGCTGCCCACCGGGATGCCGGAGCGCGCCGCGATCTCGGCGAGACCGGCGTCGGCGAAACCGCGTTCGGTGAACACCTCCAGCGCGGCGTCAAGAAGCGCACCGCGGACCGTTCGGTGCTGCCCGGTGGCTGCCTCCGGCCGGTCCATTCCCTCCTGCCCGTCCGCCGGCTGACGTAGCGCCTCGGTCCCGGCAGCCTCCACGATGCCGCTCACCTGCATTCCCCACCTTCCCCGGCGCCGTCGCGGATGGCGAGGGCGACCAGCAGTTCCAGGAGGTCGGCGATCCGGCGCGGATTGCGCCCGGTGCGTTCCTCGATCCGGCGCAACCGGTAGTGCGCCGTGTTGTGGTGCACCCGCAGCCGGTCGGCGGCCAGCCGCAGGTTGAGGTCGGCCTCCGCGAAGGCCCGTATGGTGGCCGCCAGCGTGTCGCCACGTCTGCGGTCCTCCTCCAGCAGCGCACGCACGCGGGGATCGACCAGTTGCCGGGCGAGGTCGTCGGCGCGCAGCGCCAGGTAGTCGAACGGGGACAGCCGCGGCAGTGCCGCCACCCCGCCCCCGCTCGGCACGAGGTCGAGAGCGGCCCGTGCCTCCTCGTAGGCGCGCGGCAGTTCGCCGGCGCCCTGGGCGACCGTGCTGATGCCCATGGACAGCATGGTTCCCTCTCGCGCGAGCCGTTGCTGCACCGCCTCGAAGTGGGCGCAGATGTCCTCCGCGTCCATGCCGGTGCGGACCACGGGCACGGCCACCACCTCGCCGTGGCGTACGACGACCAGGGTCCGGCCGGCCCAAGGACCGGCCACGCCGATGGACGCGCTGGTCGCGTAGCCCTGCTCGGCCGAGGTGAGGTCGCCGGTGCGGGTGTCGCCGACGCACACCGCCACGACCGCCATCATCGGCGAGTGCGGTCCGATGCCGTACGCCTGCGCCGCGGCGAGCAGCGGACCGCGCGTCGGTGCCGCGCCGGCCAGGAGCTGGTCCAGGAGATCCCGGCGCTCCCGGTCCGCGTCGGCGACCACATGCTGCTGGTACTCGACATAGGCCTGCGCGGCATGAGTGCTGGCGTAGTCGACGTACCGCATCAGCGGTGTGACGAGGGACAGCGCGGCCTGCTGCGCCTCGGCGGAGGTGCCCGCGCAGTCCAGCAGTTCGTCCCACAACACCTGCCGGCCGACCCGGAAGGCACTGATCCAGTCCTCGAGGGCGAACCCCGCGCGTGCTCTGCGCATGGCTGCCGCGCGGCTGAAGACCAGGTCTTCGGGGGCGATGTCCTGGTCGCCGGCCAGCGCCGCCAGCTGCATCCGGTAGTGCGTGAGGACCTGGTCCCGAACGTCGTCGAAGAACCGCTCGTCCTGCAGCGCGTACGACGGGATCTCCGTGCGCATCACCGCGACCGCGGTCCTCGTCACGTCCTCGAGCCGGTCGTGGACGGTGTGCAGGATCCGGTGCCGCTCCCGGCTGAGGGGTTCGGAGAGTGCGGGGGCGCCCAGGGCGGGTCCGCGAGGCATGGCGCCGATCGTCGCTGGCCTCCTCGTGTTCCGTCAACAGGCTCGGCGGGCGAGTTTCCGGGGGCATTGGGCGTGGCGCACAAGTCGATGGCCGCGAAGTTGGGTGCTCGCACCCAATGTGCGCTCGGAAGGTGCTCACTTACTGTGACGCTCGCCCACCCCCCAGCACCTCGGAAGGGGCGTCACTCATGCTCGCGGTCGACGGTATCAGCGTGCGCTTCGGCGGGATCACGGCACTCGACGGTGTCGCGTTCACCGTCGAGCCGGGCACCGCCGTGGGGCTCATCGGACCGAACGGAGCCGGCAAGACCACCTTGTTCAACTGCCTCACCAGGCGCTGCACCCCCGATGCGGGAACGGTCCGATTCGAGGACGAGGACCTGCTCGCCCTCCCACCGCACTCCGTGGCCGGGCGCGGCATTGCCCGCACCTTCCAGAACCTGGGTCTGTTCCCACGGCTCACGGTCCGGGAGAACGTCATGGTCGGCGCCCACAGCCGGGGGCGTACGGGACACCTCGCCGCGGCGTTCCGGCTGCCCCGCGTCCGGCGGGAGGAGAGGGAACTACGTGACCAGGCAGACGACTTGCTACGGCGTCTCGGTCTGGCCGATGTCGCCGACCACCCCGCCTCCGGGCTGCCGTTCGGCACACTCAAACGCGTCGAACTCGCCCGGGCGCTCGCGGTACGGCCCCGGCTGCTGTTGCTCGACGAACCCGTCAACGGGCTCAGCCACGGCGAAGTCGACCAATTCGCGGATCTGGTCCGGTCGGTGCGCGAGGACTTCGACCTGACGCTCGTGGTCGTCGAACACCACATGGGGTTCGTGATGGGCCTGTGCGACAAGGTCGTGTGTCTCGACTTCGGGCGCAAGATCGCCGAGGGCTCGCCGGAGGAGATCCAGCGTGACCCTGCGGTCATCGAGGCGTACCTGGGGGTGGCGGCATGACGGAATCCACCGCCGACAGCACCGAGGCCGGACAGGCGAACGGGGAGCCGGACTTCCTGAAGGTCGCCGGACTGCATGCCGGATACGGCCAGGCCCGCGTGCTCCAGGGGCTCGACTTCTCCGTCGCACGTGGCGAGGTGTGCGCCGTCCTCGGGCCCAACGGCGCGGGCAAGACAACCACTCTGCGGGCCCTGTGCGGCATGGTCCGCGGACGCGGCTCCGTGACGTTGAACGGTACGGAGCTGCTGGGCCGCTCGCCCGAGCAGACCGCACGTCTCGGCGTGGCCCATGTACCCGAGGGCCGGGGCACCTTCAACGACCTGACCGTGGAGGAGAACCTGCGCATCGGCGCCCACGTCCGCGTCGGCCGATGGAAGCGGGGCCGCGCCGAGCGCGCAGGCGTGGCGGCCGACATGGAGCGCATCTACGGCTACTTCCCCAAGCTGCGCCAGCGGTCCCGCCAAACCGCCGGGAGCCTCAGCGGCGGCGAACAGCAGATGCTCGCCATCGGCAGGGCGCTGATGCTGCGGCCCTCGCTGCTGCTCCTGGACGAGCCGTCGCTGGGGCTCGCACCGCTGGTCACTCGCGAGCTGTTCGAGATCGTCCGTGCCGTCAACGAGGAGGAACGCACCACTGTGGTCGTCGTCGAACAGAACGCCCAACTCGCGCTGGATGTGGCGCACCGGGCGCACGTACTGGAGGCCGGCCGCCTGGTGCTGTCCGGACCGTCCAGGGAGATCCGCGAGGACGGGCAGGTCGCCGAGGTGTACCTCGGGGTCTCCGTCCGCTCCGGACAGGGCGGGTGAGCGCCGTGACCGAACTGCTTCAGCAAGTGGTGGAAGGGGTCGGCTCCGGTGCCGTCTACGCCAGCCTGGCGCTGGCCCTGGTGCTGATCCACCGGTTCACCGGAATCGTCAACTTCGCGCAGGGTGAGCTCGCCATGATCTCCACGTACGTGGCGTGGCAACTCGTGGCGTCGGGGATGTCGTTCTGGCTGGCGCTGCCGGTGACCCTGGCGGTGTCCTTCGCCGGCGGCATGCTGGTCGAACGGATCGTCATCCGCCCGGTGCAGAACGCGCCCGAGCTGACGATGGTCATCGTCACGGTCGGCCTGTTCATCTTCGTCAACGCGATGGCCGGTCTGATCTGGTCGTTCACCGTGAAGGACTTCCCGCAGCCGTTCCCCGACGGCGGGATCGACCTGGCCGGGGTGCGCGTGGACTGGTCGAGCCTCGGCATCATCGGGGTGGTGGCCGTCGTGATGGGCCTGCTGTACCTGCTGTTCCAGCACACCTCCGCCGGCCTGGTGATGCGGGCGGTCGCCTGCAACCCCGCCTCCGCCCGCCTGTCGGGCATCAGAGTGGGCCGGGTGCTGATGCTCGGCTGGGGGCTGGCCGCGACAGTCGGCGCGGTGTCCGGCGTGCTCGTCGCCCCGCTGCTGTTCCTCGAGCCCAACATGATGGGCGGGGTACTGATCTACGCGTTCGCCGCGGCCACCCTCGGGGGCTTCGACAGCCCGGTCGGAGCGGTCGTCGGCGGCCTGGTCGTGGGCGTGGCCGAGACCCTGGCCGGGGCGTACGTGGACGTGATCGGTGCCGATCTGAAGGTGGGCGTACCCCTGCTGATCATCCTGGGCGTGCTGCTGGTGCGACCCCAGGGCCTCTTCGGGCGGGCGGCGGTGGAGCGCGCATGAGCACGATCGCCGCACCACTCGGCACCGACCGCGCCCGGCGCCTGCGGGCCGCGCTCACCGTGCTGCTTGCCGTGGGCGTCGCCGTCGGCGCACCGTTCTACTTCGCCCCCTTCCAGGTCTTCCAGCTGACCATGGTGCTGCTGTACGCCGTGGCGCTGGCCGGCCTGAACCTGCTCGTCGGATTCGGCGGGCAGATCTCCCTCGGACACGGCGCGTTCTTCGCGGCAGGGGCCTACACGGCAGCGGTCATGCTCGACCGCTACGACACCGGCCACTTGGCCACGCTGCCGGTCGCGGCCGTCGGATGCTTCCTCCTCGGCCTCGGCTTCGGCGTGCCCGCCCTGCGGCTGCGCGGGCTGTACCTGGCCCTGGTCACGCTCGCCTTCGCGGTGTTCCTGCCACCGCTGCTCAAGCGGCTCGAACCGGTGACGGGCGGCTCCATGGGCCTGACCGTGGACAAGCTGCAACCACCCGCGTGGAGCGGGCTGGCCGAGGACCAGTGGACGTACTTCGTCGTCCTCGCCGTCACCGCGGTGGCTCTGCTGCTCGCCCGCAACCTGCTGCGGTCCCGGGTCGGTCGGGCACTGCTCGCGGTGCGGGACAACGAGAGCGCCGCGGAGGTCATGGGCGTACGGCTGTCGCTGCACAAGACCCTTGCCTTCGCGTGGAGCGCGATGTTCGCGGGTGTCTCCGGATGCGTCTACACCTGGGTGATCGGCTTCGTCTCGCCCGACTCGTTCAGCTTCGTGCTCTCCATCACGCTGCTGGCCGGCCTGGTGGTCGGAGGGCTCGCCTCACTGTACGGACCGCTGCTGGGCGCGGCCTTCGTGATGTACGTGCCGAGCGTGGCCCAGGACATCAGCGAGGCGGCGCCCGGCGTGGTGTTCGGCCTGCTGATCATCGCGGTGATGTTCGTGGCGCCTACGGGACTCGCCGGTCTGGCGGGCCGTGTCCGGGGCGCCGCCGGTCGCCTCACCCGCACCACCACCCCTGTCCCCGGCGACCGCGAACCCGACGCCGAACCCTCCGCGCCTGCCACCCCGGCGGAGCCCGCACCTGTCGATGCCCAACCCGTGGGCGCACCGCCCCGCATGGAAAAGGAATGAATCACATGCGCATGACGACCACTCTGCGCGCGGCCGCGGCCGCGTCCGCCGCCCTGCTCCTCGCCACCGCCTGCAACAGCCAGCGCGGGCAGGACGACAAGGACGCCGCCGCCGACGGCGCCTGCCAGGGCCAGCAGACCACCGGCATCACCGACAAGACCATCAAGCTGGGCGGCATCTACCCCCTGTCGGGACCGGCCTCCGCCTACGGCACGATCAGCAAGGGCGTGAGCGCCTACTTCAAGCACGTCAACGACAAGGGCGGCATAGACGGCCGCACCGTGGAGTTCACCGTCCGCGACGACGGCTACCAGCCGCCCAAGGCGGTCGAGGAAGCCCGCAGACTCGTCGAGCAGGAGAAGGTCTTCGCCGTCTTCCAGACCCTGGGCACCCCGTCCACGGCCGCCGTGTGGGACTACCTCAACAAGCGGAACGTGCCGCAGCCCTTCGTCGCCACCGGCGCCTCCGTCTGGGGTACGGACGGCGACCACCCGTGGACCACCGGCTGGCAGCCCAACTACATCGCCGAAGCACGGGTGTACGCCAAATACCTCAAGGAGGAGAAGCCGAAGGCGAAGGTCGCCGTCCTCTATCAGAACGACGACTTCGGCAAGGACCTGCTCGGCGGGTTCGAGGCGGCCCTCGCAGGCAGCGGCATCAAGGTGGTCGCCGAGGAGAGCTACGAGGTCACCGACCCCTCCGTCTCCGCGCAGATGACAAGCCTCGCGCGGTCCAAGGCGGATGTGCTGCTCAACGTCACCACGCCGAAGTTCGGCAGCCAGGCCCTCGCCGCCGATGCCAAGAACACCAAGTGGAACCCGCTGCACATCGTGAACAACGTGTCCTCGTCAGCCACCGTGCTCAAGCCCGTCGGGTTCAAGAACGTCCAGGGAGTGGTCTCGGCGACCTACTTCAAGGACCCCGCCGACCCGCAGTGGGCCGACGACGCGGAGATGAAGACGTACCAGGAGGCGCTGCGCAAGTACGCACCCGACTCCGACCCGGCCAACCAGTTCAACGCCTACGGCTGGGCCGCCGCCTCCAGCTTGCACAAGGCTCTGGACGCGATGAAGTGTCCGACCAGGGAGGGGATGCGGGACGCGGTGCGCAACCTCAAGGACGTCAAGGTGGACATGCTGCTGCCTGGTGTCACCCTCACCACCGGGCCCGATGACGCCTTCCCGATCGAGACGATGCAGCTGATGCGGTTCAAGGGCGAGCGGTGGCAGCTGTTCGGCGAGCCGGTGGACACCCGCAAGGAGTTCGGCCCGCTGGCGAAGTGAGCCGGCGGGGGCGGCCCCGGTCGATGCCCTGACCTCTGAAAGGGTGTCGGCCGGTGGCCGCGACGCATTGGTCCTTCCGTGCCATTGGCAGGCTGCTGGACCTGGAGAAACGGCACATCCGCGAACGCGCCGGCAGCGCGTACATCCATGTCAACCTGCTTGCCGTAGTCCCTCGCGCCCGCCACGCCGCGCCACGCCGCGGACAAGCCGCATCCTCCGCCGGGATTCAATAGGCTTACATGGTCAGCAGGTCAACGTGCATTCGGGAACGCCGAGCCACCGCCACGGACGCCGTCATGCCGGTCACCGGCCGCGGTCAGGACCCGCGGCAGACCATCGGTGACCGTGTACACGGTGGTGTCCAGCGGTGGAGAAGCGGATGACGGAGCTCAGCGAAGGCCACGACGATCCGTTCGGCCTGCATCTCGCCGCCTTGGCGGTGCTCGACGACCGGGGGGTCGTCGTCGGATGGAACCGGCGGGCTCAGGAACTGCTCGGCCATCCGGACACAGCCGTGATCGGTCGCCCGGCACTCGAGGTTCTGGTCGATCCCCGTGATCTACCGGCTGCCACCGAGGCCGCGGTGACCTGCAGAAGTGCCGGCGGCTGGTTCGGCGTCCTCACCTTGCGGCACCGCGACGGGCGGCTCGTGGGGCTGGGGCTCAGGGCCCAGGAGCTGTCACGCGATGGCCGGGACCGTGAGTGGTTTCTTGCGGGGGCACCCGCGGTTGACGTCCTGGAATGGCAAGGGGACCGCGCGGTTCTCGACGGGTTGTACCGCCAGTGCCCGATCGGTCTGGTCATCCACGGCCCCGACCTGAGGATTCTCCGGGTCAACCGGGCCATCGAACGCTTCACCGGCGTCCCGGCAGACGACTTTCGGGGGCTGCCCACCGGGCGGATGCTCCTCCCTGACGACGCACGCAAGGCTGTGGACCGGGTGCGCCAGGTGATGGAGACCGGAAGACCCCTGGTCTACTCCGAGCAGTTCGTTCGCCTGGAGCGGGATCCGGCACGAGAGCGGGTCGCGTTGGTCTCGTCCTTTCGGATGGAGGAGCCCTCCGGTCGTATCCTGGGTGTGGCCGAGTTGATCGAGGACATCACCGAACGTCATCGGGCACAGCGTCGGCTCGCGCTCCTCGACCAGGTCGGCAGTCGTATCGGAACCACTCTCGACGTGGCCGAGACCGCCCGGGAACTCGCCGAGGTGATGGTGCCTCACCTCGCCGACCATGCGTCGGTGGACCTGCTTGAGCCGGTGACTCGCGGTGAGGAACCGACGCGCGCCCTGGCAGGGCCTCTGGTGCGACTGGGGGCCTGCAGCGTCGGTGCCCAGCAGCCCGGCCCGCCCCACCCTCACGGCGAGCCCGTGGAGTTCGGGCCCGACACACCTCAGGCCGGATGCCTGGCCGAGGGACGACCTGTCCTGGAGCCGGTTCTCCCGCCCGACTGGTTCTCGGCGGTGGGCCATCAGGGGGCCCATGCTCCCGATCCGGGCACCCACTCCTTGATCGTGGTGCCTCTTGCCGCGCGTGGCCTGGTGCTCGGCGTCATGACCCTGTGGCGTTCGCGCCGCCCCGATGCCTTCGAGGCGGACGATCTCACCCTTGCTCAGGAACTCGCCTCGCGCGCCGCCGTCGCCATCGACAACGCCCGGCGCTTCACGCAGCATCAGCAGACCGCGTTCGCGTTGCAGAGCAGCCTTCTGCCCCGGGCGATTCCGGATCAGTCGGCTTTCGAGGTGGCCCTGCGGTACCTGCCGGCCAGCGCGGGCCCAGGCCTTGGCGGCGACTGGTTCGACGTCATTCCCCTGTCCGGGGCCCGGGTCGCCCTCGTCGTCGGCGACGTGGTGGGGCGCGGCATCCATGCTGCCGCCACCATGGGCCGGCTGCGCACCGCGGTCCATACGCTCGCCAGCCTCGACCTGGAACCGGACGAGGTCCTCTCCCGCCTCGACGACCTGGTCAACCTGGTGGCGGCCGAACAGGAAGCAGTCGGCGAACGGCCCGTGGGTGAGCAGGTCGTCGGAGCCACGTGTCTGTACGCCGTGTACGACCCGGTCTCCGGACGCTGCTCCGTGGCCCGCGCCGGTCATCCACCGCCGGTGGTGACCGCTCCGGACGGGCAGGTGGCTCTGCTCGACCTGCCCGCCGGCCCACCGCTCGGCCTGGGCGGCCTGCCGTTCGAGGCCCGGGACATCGAACTGGCCGAGGGAAGTCTGCTGTGCCTGTACACCAACGGAATCATCGGTGAACGCCACATCGATGCCGACGTCGGCCTGACGAAGCTGTGTGCAGCGCTCACCCGCCCTGCCGACACGCTGGAACGGACATGCCAAGCAGTGGTCGACGCGCTGGTCCCCTCGCTCCCCAGTGACGACGTCGTATTGCTGATCGCTCGCACCCGCATGCTGCCGCCGGAGAATGTCGCCTCCTGGCATCTACCCCCGGAGCCTGCCAGTGCCGCTCGGGCCAGGGCATTGACCTCGGCCAAACTGACCGAATGGGGTCTGGAGCACCTGGCGTTCACCACCGAGTTGATCGCCAGCGAACTGGTCACCAACGTCTACCGCTACGCCGACGGTCCCGCGACACTACGGCTGATCCGTGAACGGAGCCTGGTGTGCGAGGTCAGCGACACCAGCCACACCTCACCACACCTGCGCCGCGCCCGTACGACCGACGAGGGCGGGCGCGGGCTGTTCCTGGTGGCCCAGATGACCGAACGGTGGGGCACCCGCTACACCCGCGAAGGCAAAACCGTGTGGACCGAACAACCACTGACCGGCACGCCGGCCTGACCCTTCACCACCGCTCGGATCCGGGCGGGTGCGGTGCCCCGGACACGGTTTCCCTCATCGACGTGTGATTCATCACAGCAAGTTATGTTGTGCACAATTTAATTGCTGGCTAGGTTTTGGGAATCAACGGCATCGTCACAGGGAGGCAGCACCATGGATCCCGTCCGCTATGAGGATTACCGCCCCGCCGAACGCCCGTCCTATCAAGCGGAGTTGGACGCAGTCGTCGCACAGGTGGCGCAGCGCACCGGTGCCTCGGTCGAGCGCGAGACCGTCGGCCGCGCCGTCCGCACCGCTCACGGAAAGACGTACGGCCTCCTCAAGGCCACCGTCACGGTCGGTGACAACCAGGGCTCCCACGGGCAGGGCGTCTTCGCCCGGCCCACCGTGTACGACGCCGTCGTCCGCTACTCCAACGGTCTGGGCCACCAGCGTCCCGACCACCAGCTGGGCGCGGCGTGCGGGATGGGCATCAAGCTGTTCGGGGTCCCCGGCCGGTCACTCCTGACCGATGAACCGGACACCGGTACCTTCGACCTCAACCTGATCAACAATGACGTCTTCTTCGCGAACACCGCCTACGACTACATGGTCATCGAGGAGCTGTTCGCGGAACTGCCCGAAGGCCTGGCGAACCCCGCCCGCCGCAAGACCTGGATGGCGGAGTTCCTGACCCGCCGGGGCACGCTCACCGATCCCGACGGCTGGCTGTGGGACGAACTGTTCGCCATGCTCTCGTTCACCACCGTCCCGCGCAGGAACCTGCTGTCGTACACCTACAACAGCATGGGGGCCTTCCGGTACGGCGACCACATCGCCAAGATCCGCACCGTGCCGCTGGCCGAGTCCCTGGCCGCCCTCACGCACCAGATCGTGGACGTGCGCGCGGACAACGAGGCGTTCCGCCGCACGCTGGTTGCCGAGGCCGCGGAGCGCGACCATTCCTTCGAGCTCCAGGTGCAGCTCAACACCGATCTGACGCGCATGCCGGTGGACAACACCTCCGTGAAGTGGCCCGAAGAGTTGTCCCCCTGGGTGACCGTCGCCCGTGTGGACCTCCCGCGTCAGGACATCGGCGGGGAGGACAACGTGGCGGCCGCCGACGCCACGTCGATCACACCGTGGCGCTCCCGAGAGGAGCACCGGCCCATCGGCGAGATCCAGCGGGTGCGGCAGGAGGTGTACCGGCGCTCGTCCATCGAGCGGCACCGCATCAATGGACAACAGCGGCGTGAACCGGTCAGCAGCGCGCAACTGCTCGGCTGAGCCGGCTGGCGGGCCCTACCCCTGCTCGGGAACCGCCATCTCGCCCAGCAGCGACCAGTCGTCCTGCGGAATGTTCGCGTTCACGATGCGGGGTGTCTCGGTCAGATGGGGCGGCAGCGTCTGCTGCGCGGCCCTGAAGTGCGCCGACTGCACGTGAGCCGCCCCGGCTTCGTCATCGCGGAAGGCCTCGACCAGGACGTACTCAGTGGGGTCCGTCACGCTTCGCGACCAGTCGAACCAGAGGCAGCCGGGCTCCCGGCGCGTGGCTTCGGTGAAGTCGGCGGTGATGTCCGGCCACCGATCGGCATGCTCGGGACGGACTCGGAACTTGGCGGTGATGAAGATCATCAGCCTTCGTGTCTCCTCGGACGTATGTCGTCTCGGTTGCGGTCCGGCAGGAGATGTCTCAGGCCGGCGCGCGTGCGGATGCGTGGCGACAGGATCGTACGACGTCAGCCGCGCATGGGCAGTTCACCCGCGCCAGGGAAGTGCCTGAAGCAGCACAACGTTGGGCTGCCCCCGCGGTCGGTGATCAGATCACCGGGATCTTCACGAAGCGCGTCGCCGTCGCGAACTCCGTCTCGATGCGGGCTGCCGCGGCACGGAGTTGGGGGAGGAGTTCGGCGATGCACTCTTCCGGGGTGCGGCGGCTGTTGTGCATCGCCACGTTGACGGCCGCCACCACCTTCCGGTCGCGGTCGTGCACCGGGACGGCGATCGAGCGCAGTCCTTCGTCCAGTTCGCCTTCGTTCAGCGCGTAACCCTGCTCGGCCACCTGGTCCAGCAACTCCTCCAGCCGCCCGCGATCGGTGATCGTACGGCCCGTCAGTCGCTCCAACGGGCCGACGCGGTCCAGGACATCCCGGCGCTCGGCAGGCGGCAGTCCGGCGAGGAGCACGCGTCCCATCGAGGTGGCGTAGGAGGGAAACCGGGTGCCCACGGTGATGTTGACACTCATGACGCGGTACGCGGGGACGCGAGCGGTGTACCGGATGTCGCTTCCCTCCAGCACCGCCATGGAGGCGGAATCCTGTACCCGGGCTGCCAGGGCGCCGATGTGGGGCTCGGTGAGCTGGGCGAGCGAGGTCCGGGACATCGGTGGGAAACCGAGTTCCAGGACACGCGGGGCGAGTCGGTACCGGCGGTCCTCGGCGACAACGTACCCGAGGTGTTCCAGCGTGATCAGTACGCGCCGGGCCGTGGCCCGGGGCAAACCCGTCGCCTCGGCCACGCCGGTGGTCGACAGGGACTCGTGGCCCGAGCCGAAGGCCGTGATCGCAGCGAGGCCGCGGGCCAGCGACTCGACGAACTCGCGCCCGATGACCTGCTTCGACGTACCGGTCCAGGTCGCCGTCCCGACCGGCGGTTCCGACGTGGGGACGGGGATGCGGCGCAGGGCCTCCTCCATCCGCGCCACCGTTCGCCGGAGCCCGGGCAGGGCGGCGTCACGCAGAGAGGCCATGGTGTGCCGACTGGTGTGGCTGACCACGCTGACGCCGCAGACCCGGCGCCCACGCGGGTCGCGTACGGCGATGCCGAGGGCGAGCAGACCCCCGGCGATCCGCTGGTCGTCCTCGGCCCAGCCATGCCGCGCGGCCTCGGCGCAGACGTCCGGGGAGAAGAGTGCCCGCGGATCGCCCCCGGGAGGTTGGGCCGGGAATCCGTGGATCGTCGGCAGGGCCGGTTCCTCGTACCACTCGGCCCAGGTGTCGGGGGACCAGTCGGCTGCCATCAGCGCCCCGGGCGCGGCCCGTTCCACCGGCAGCAGGTCTCCGATGCCGAAGCTGAAGATTCTCGCCCGGCGGTGTTTGACCTGGTGGATCATCCGCAGGCCGGTGCCGTCCGGAACGGTCAGTGACACCGACTCGTCGAGCTGGTCGGCGAGTTCGCGCACGTGCGGGCCGAGGACCTCGGGGATGCGTACGGCGTCGAGATAGGCGTTGCCCAGTTCCATCACGCCGGGCAGGACCGTCACGTCACGGCCGTCGAGCCGTACGTACCCCATGTGGGCCAGCGTTGCCGCGATCCGGTCCACTGTGGACCGGGCCAACCCGGTGGAGTACGAGAGGTCGCGAAGGCTCAGCGTGCCGCCTGCCTCGGTCAGCGTCCGCAGCACGACGACCCCGCGGACCAGCGGGGTGATGGCCTCGGCCGGTGCCACCGGGGCGGAGGGTGAGCTGATGAGGCTGGTCATGGGCGCTCCGTGGGTCGATGGCGGATGGGGACGGGGCTGACGGCGGGTCGGGGCTGATGGCAGCGACCCTAACGGCCCGGCCAACGGGTGGGCCGGGCCGGGCTGATGAGCCTCCGAGTCCCTCGGCGGGTGTGCCGCAGGACCCCGGGTTCGTCCGCCGGCGGTGGCCGCACCGGCCCGGGGCCGTGCGGCACCGGGTCAGTCCGCGGAACCCGCCAGTGCCGGTTCGCGGTTGGCTGCCGTGTCCGGCCTGCCCCGCCGAGCCAGCGGGACCAGCGAGATCGCGACCGCGGCGAGCACGGCGGCCACGGCGAAGGTGGTGAAGCCGAGCTCCGCGTTGCCACCCGCGATCACCATGCCGCCGAGCCAGGGGCCGACGACGGCGCCGGTGCGGCCCACTCCGGTGACCCAGCCGAGACCGGTGGCACGCTCACCCGGCGCGTACAACCGTGCCGTGGAGGCGTAGACCATCACCTGCGCGCTGAAGAGCCACACACCGGTGATGAAGACGACCACGTAGGCAACGCTCAGCGGCAGTTGGGCGCGCAGCAGGAACGCACCCGCTGCGGTGAGGAGGAACCAGATCGCCGAGACCTTGACCGGTCCGAAGCGGTCCGCCGTACGGCCCGCGATCAGCATCCCGACGATACCGCCGGCGTTGATCACCATGAGGAACGTGATGGAGGAGGAGAGCGAGTAGCCGGAGGCACGCATCAGTTCGGGCAGCCAGGTGGAGACGCCGTAGACCAGCAGCAGGCCGGCGAAGGACGCGATCCACAGCAGCGGCGTCGCAAGGCGGGTGCCGGGGGCGAAGAGGGCGCCGATCGCGGCCATCCGTCCCTTGGCTCCGGCAAGAGGCACCTCGGCGGCACCCGGTCGCTCCAGTCCGTACCGGTCGGCGACGGCGTACGCCTGCTCCGAGCGGCCCTTCGCGAAGAGCACACCAGGGGACTCGGGCAGCCACTTCATCACCAGCGGCAGTGCGATGACGGCGGGGAGCGCGCCCGCCCAGAAGACCCAGCGCCAACCGTGGTCAGGGGCAACGACCAGGCCGATGCCCGTGGCGGCCATGCCGCCCGCGTGGTACGAGGTCATCATCACGCCGGTGGCCAGCGCCGCCCGCCCCGGCGGAGCGAACTCCGCCACGAGGGCCAGCCCGATGGGCATCAGGCCGCCCAGCCCCAGACCCGATATGAAGCGACCTGCGCCGAACACCGTGGCGTCGGGCGCGACCGCGCACAGTGCCGATCCCAGGGAGAACAGCAGGATGCTGCCCGTGACCAGGGGCTTGCGGCCCAGCCAGTCGGTGAGCGTGCCGGTCGCGAGAGCGCCGATCAGCATGCCGAAGGTGGTCCAACTGCCCACCGTGCCCGCCGTCGAGGGGGAGAAGCCGAGGTCCGGGTCATCGAGGAGGTGCGGCATGACCGCGCCGTAGATATTGACGTCCATGCCGTCGAAGAAGACGGCGAGCCAGCACAGCGCGATGACCGGGGCCACGGCTTTGAACGAGCGGGTCGGCGGGGACGCGGGAGGTGCCACTGGTTGCTCACTTTCTGTCACATCTTCGTGATGAGCGAGGCGGGGGCGTGTCTCGGCTCAGGTGCGGGCGGACCGCTGCGGCCTGCGGCTCGGTGGGGCCGGAGAAGGGCTCACCGTCGCGGCTGTGTGCGACGAGTTGCCCGCCTGGTGAAATTTGGTTCAGTTTTGGTGCGGAGGAGTCTGCGGTTGGCTCGGGGGCCTGTCAACCGTTCCGGGGTGCAGCCGACTGGATGTGCAGGATGCGGTGAGCTTCAGGCAGAGGGAGCCGAGAGCGGAGGCCGCACCGAGTTGCGATTTGCGCGTGCGACGGCTGTGAGTGGCTCAGCGGGAGGAGACGCAGTGGGAGGGGTGCAGTGAGGAGGCGCAGAGGGAAGGGGCGCAGTGAGGGGAGAAAGAGACCGTGGGCATGAGTTCATCGCGCCCGACGCGGGTTTCACAGCCCACCCGTCACTCATGGTGCCGTCGCGGCGAGCCCGCGGGACCGTCCGCCTACGGGCGGCCCGATCCCGTAAGCAAACACCCTGAGCCGCCCTCGCCATGGCTGAGCGGTGCCACGCCCTGGCAGATCTGCAGTCGCCCGCCACCAATCTTCTACGGGCACTCGGAGGCGCGGTACTTGCTCCCGCTGACGTACTCCACTCGCACGGCCTCGTCCTGCTCCCTCAGCACGTACAGCGTGCCGTCCCAGGGTGCCCAGTACCTCGGTACGAGGAACAGCCGGTCGCCGGAGACATGGAACAGCCGCAGTCCCGCGTACCGGTAGCGATAGGGGCTGCCCTTCTCGTCGACGACGGCGACACAACTGCCGCCCCCGCGGATCAGCAGGTCCTGCTCGCTGAACACCACGACTGCGGGAAAGCCGTCGGCCACGGTGGCGGCTGTCTTCTCGGCCCGGCCCCGGCCGACTATCCCGGCGTACGCGTACACCGCCCAGAACAGCGCGACCACGGCCACCAGCAGGGCGGGCGCCCAGATACGCGCGGTTCGTGGCAGGGCGGCGGCTCCTTCCGGTTCCGGGCGGGTGCGCGCGTATGCACTGAGCAGCACGCCCGCCAGTATCGCCAGCGGGAGAACCAGCCCCAGCACGCCCGGCGCGACGTAGGACAGGGGCACGAGGAGCAGGGCCGGCAGCCACGCGTGCCGCAGCCTTCGCAGCACCCGCGCGGCTCGCGCCGGCTCACGCTGCACCCGCTGATGGAACGCCGTCGACGCCGTCGCGACGGCGGCAGCCACGAGGACGGGGAGGTAGAGCGCGTCCACGCTGCGTAGCAGATAGTCGGCCGTGGAGAACCGGAAGAGCGTGTCCCGCAGTCCGAGCGCTTGCGTTTCGGCGTCGGTGCTCGCCCAGCCGAAGTAGAACAGGACGGCGGTGAAGAGGGAGAGGAACGAGCCGACGGTGCCGAGGAGTTCCAGCCAGTTCCGGGGCTCAGGCGTGGGTGGCGGGGCCGGTGGGGGAGTGGTCGGCGGGCTGGGGGGCGCCGGTGTGGGCGTGGGGTCCGGCTCGGGCGCCGGTGTGGGCGTCGGTTCAGGCGTGCCAGGCGAGCGGCGGAGTCGGGTGCGCGCTCGGTTCAGTACCGTACGCAGGCGGCGCGTCGGGGTGGAGGCGGTCACGGGCTCGCCGACGCGGAACCGGTGGCGCCGCCGGGCGTGCCGGGGTCCATGACGGTGAAGGCGGCCTCCTTGATCGCGTCGGTCGTGTTGTAGTGGACGCGCACGTCCACCGCCTGCCCGTACTTGCCCCCGAGGGCCGGGACGACGGCGGCCAACACCAACTGATCGCCCGATTCCGACAGATGGTTCGGCGGTCCCTCCAGCCGCACGCCGCCGATGTGCACGCTCCCGTCCCGCAGCAGCTCCGAGTGGTCGAAGTAGGTGCCGCGGACCTCGATCCAGATCGTGTCGCCGGGCGTGGCCTCGCCATCGCCGCCCACGTCCACGGAGCTGATCACGTACTCGCAGGCCTGCGTGCCGCCCGGGGCGCCGGCGAGCTCGACGGTGGCCGAGGGGTAGAGCCGGTGGAAGTCCAGCAGCCCGGCCAGCACGCGATGGGCCGCGCGACTCTTGCAGGTGTTGACCCGGTTCGCGACAGCGGAGTAGTCCTGCGCGGCCTGTCGCCAGCTACCACCCCGCCCCTCGATGGCCAGACAGGCGTTGGCCAGCCCGCGCAGCACCTGCCAATCAGTGTCGAGTTCTTGCCGCGAGATGCTGTCGAGGGCCTCCTTGCACCTCGCAGGCGTGCGCAGGACGTCGTAGACGCTCTCCGGGTCAGGCGCGTTCTCGGTGTTGGGCGAGTGCGGGCCGGGCGGGAGCCAGCCGGGACCTTCGATGTGTCCGCCGCCACCGCCGTTGTCCCCGCCCTCGTCGTCCCGGCCGCCACCGCCGTTGTCCCCGTCGCCGTTGCTGCCGCCCACGTCGTTCCCACCTGCGTCCTTCCCACCGACGCTGCCCGGACCTCCCGACGTGCCGGACCCGTTGGTCCCCCCTGAACCGCTCGATCCGCCGGTCCCGGTCCCGGTCCCACCGGATCCGCTACCGCTGGAATCCGTCGGCCGCCAGGTGGGCGTACTCTCCCCCGAACCACCGGTCGCACTACTCTGATCGCCGGACGTACCACCGCGACCGCCGTTCGAGCCTCCACCCGACGAGCTCGTGGCACCGCCGGCCCCGGACGAATCGCCATCCGAACCGCCCGCACAGGCTGTCGCCGTCCCCACCACCAGAGCTCCCGCGAGGAACAGCCCACCGATGCGGACCCCGAGTAATGCCGTCATAGCGCGCCCCCGATGTCATCGCTCCCGGGGATGCCCGGCCAGCGGCCGTGGGCCGTGCCCAGGCGGCTCACTCATCATGGGACCGCCTGACTCTGTCAGGTATCGACTTCGCCCAAGCCGTGACAGCAGCCGCCAACCGGTGTTCATGAGGCGATGTCCTGCAGCACCCTTCAACCTCAGCCGTCGCAGAACTCCGCTTCCAGCACCGCGTGCTCCAAGGCCTCTTCCCCCCAGTCACCGTTCCTGTTCACCGTGAGCACGTGCTCACCGTCGCGGGTCGCAGCCGCCCGGGACAGGGAGCCGGGGACCTGGCCGCCGTGGCCCCAGACGGTCACTCCGCAGGACAGCCTGTCGGAGCGGATGCCGAGACCGTACGTGGCGGTGGCTATCGCTGTCTCGCCCGTGCTCGGTCGCCCGGGTGGTTCCTCCTCGCCATCGATGGGGACGCCCGTCAGCATCTCCTCCATCTGCTCGGCGGGAAGCAGTTCTCCTCGCAACAGCGCTCCGAAGAACCGGTTGAGGTCGGAGGTCGTCGAGATGATCTGGCCCGCCGCTCCGGCCACCGACGGGTTGAATTCGGTGACGTCGTGGATGGCCGCGTCCGGGTCGTCCTCGTAGAGCTTGGAATAGTGGCGGGCGTGCGGGCCGGGTACACGCGCCGACGTGCCGGGCACAGTGGTGGCGCGGAGTTTCAGCGGCTTGATGATCTGCTGCTGGACCTGGGAGGCGTAACTGTTTCCAGTCGCCTGCTCGATGACCATGCCGGCCAGGATGTAATTGGTGTCGGAGTACTCCCAGCCCTCGCCCGGAGGGAACACGGGGGCGTGGGAGAGGCCGATCCCCACGAGCTCTTCGGGGGTGACCCCGTCGTACCGGTGGGTGAGGAACGGCTTACCGGTGAACTTGGCGAGAAAGCCGGCGTCGCGGTTGTAGTTGAAGATGCCGCTGGTGTGGTTGAGAAGGTGGCGGACCGTGATGGTCCGGCCGTCGTTGCCGTTGCCTCGGACCACCCCCGGCAGCCAGTGCTCGACGCTGTCGTCGAGCGAGAGGGCCCCCTCGGCGTCGAGCCGCAGCAGCACCGTGGCAGTGAAGGTCTTGGTGAGACTGCCGACCCGGAACCGGTCGACCGGCCGGCGCGGCTCTCCCGTTTCGACGTCCGCCTCACCCGACTCCCCGAATCACCGCCCCCGGGCATCGGTGACCTGGGCGAGCGCGCCGGGTGTCCCCGCCGCCGTGATCGCGTCCAGCGCCGCCTGTGTTGGGGCATGTGCCTTACGGGCACCGGATGGTCGGTCGGCGGAACCCGGCCCGGCCACGGCAGGGCTGCCGGCGCCGGCCACGAGTGCCCCCGCCAGCACGAGTACGGCCAATCGACGCCGCGCGGAGCGGCGATCCGGACCGCGTTCGGGACCGTACCCTTCCGAGCCGGGCCCTTCAGGGACGCTCCTTTTCGACAACTTCGATAACCACGTGCTGTCTGCCACTCGTGTTCCCCCTGTCCGTCAACGCTCGGCGCTTTTGAACGCGGCAGGCCATGCCGTCGCACGCCCCGCCTTCCCTGCTCACCAGTCAACCCGCGCCGCACAGCACCGGGCATCGGGGATCACACCCACCGACCTCAGGGCCTGCCCTGAGTCTCCCCGGAGATGGACGCGGCGACCGGGCTGTCACTCCTTGTTGCGCAGCGGACTGACAACCAGCCCCCGCTGGGGCAACCCAAGGAAAGTGTCGGCGAGTTCGGCTGCCTGCCGCCGTGCCTCGTCAGAGGTCGATGCACCAGCCAGGAACCTCTGGCCGTGGCCGTCGTCCCGCGACGTCAGACGCCACACCACCGGCATCGGGTACTGCCCGTCCTGGTCTCTTTGGCCAGCAGAACCGCTGTGAGCAGCAGTACGACCAGCCCCAAGCCGATGGCACCGGCCGCATACAAGGCGGCACTCCACCCCCGTCTCCCCATCCGCTCATGGTGGCAGCCGATAACGACCCGAGGGGAGTACTCGGGTCCCGTTCCACCGGCATCGAGTTGGAGGTGGAGAGCGAGCGAAGTGGCCGGGCCATGCACCGAATGCCCGGTCGAGCCGACGGCTGCGACCGGGCATCTCGCCGGTGCGGCCTCAGTCGGCGGCCGCCCCCTGGAAGCGGCCGACCCAGTAGGCGGTGCGATCCAGGTACGCCGTCTGTGCCGCCTCTCCCGTCTGCCCGTATGCGCCGCTGTACGTCTGGTAGCCGTGGCCGGCCGGCGGGGTGGAGTCGGCCGGCTCGATGGAGCTCCCTTCGTGCCACTCGTTGAAGGAGGTGACCGACACCCAGGTCGGCGACCCGCCGATCGCCGGATCCAGGGCGTTGGACCACTGCCGGTCATAGGCCGCGCCATCGGCGCGCGCCACGGTGGGGGTTGCGTTGCCCGGCACCGCCCGGTCGTCGATGTAGCCCGGCGCGACGGACGGGGCCCAGATCATGCCTTGGGCGCGGGCGTAGTCGCCGGCCTGCTTCCAACCGGGAGCCGTGGCGCCCGCGATGCCGTCGTAGGTGTACATACCGGAGAAGTGCGCGATCTTGGTGGTGTCCGTGGTCTGGGCGAGGACGATGCTCGTGTCGGTGACCTGGTCCAGTGCCGTCCAGTCGGTGATGTCGAGGCTCTGGAAGACGTAGAACGCGCCCTTTCCTCCGTGGTCCGCCGAGCGGTGGAAGGCGGGGTGGCTGCCGTACGTGCTGTTGATGTACTCGATGTCGGCGGCCGTCGACGCCCCGGTGCGGCCCGAGTACGGCTCCAGGTGCCAGGCCACCTGGATGCCCTGCTCCTGGGCCGCGTCGAGTACGCCGCGCGCGAGCCGGTCCTCGTAGCTGCCCCGGCCCCACCAGCTGAGGACTATCACGCCGGCGCCCGACCGGGCGACCCACTTCATGTGCTGGTCGACTGCGCCGTCGAAGTCACCGGAGTCGTACGGGCCGAGTGCCGGGTAGAGGTCGGCGCCGACGCCGTCGGGTGGGGTGTGCCCACCCTGCTGCCAGTGCCGCCAGCCGCCGTTCACCGCCGGGCTCCCGTACCAGGGGTAGTAGAACAGGTGGACGTCGTGGGACAGGGTCCCGGCGGTGGGTTCGGCGCCGAGGATGAAGGTGTCGATGTCGAACAGGGCTCCGCCGCCTCCGGTGAAGCGCAGGAAGACCGGGCCGGACGCGGAACCGGCCAGGTTCGTGGTGACGGTCGTGAAGGTTTCCCAGCCTCCCGTGACCGGTACCGTGACCGAACCGAGCAGGGTGCCGCCGGCAGAGCCGGACCGGATCTCGATGGTGCCGCCCGTGCCCGCCGAGGACACCTTCGCCGTGAAGGTCTTCGCCCCCGCGGTGGTGACGTGGGAGTAGCCCGCCCAGTCCCCGTTCTCGATGTAGCCGAGCGTCTGTCCGCCGCTGGCCGGGGCGTGCGCGGCCACCTGCACACCGGAGCCGGAGCTGTACGACTCGGCCTCGATCGGTCCGTTGCCGGCCGGCGCCGAGCAGTTGGCCGTCGCCTGCCCGGCGGCGTACCGCACCCCGCCCAGCAACAGTGAACGGAAGGCGGGGTCGGCGTAGGACTCGATGGTGTGGCCGAGCCCGGTGTAGAAGGATCGGCCCGTGCCCTGGCTGTGGCACCAGGTGATGGGGTGGTCGGCGCCCATCGAGCCGCCGCTGTAGGTGCTTTCGTCCAGTGTCTGGAGGACGCGCACGTTGGGGCGGGGGTTGGCGCGGTAGTTGTACCACTCGTCGGTGCGGGTCCAGGTCGCGCCCAGGTGGGCGGTGGCCGGGTGGGTCCGGTCCTCGTTGCGGATCGTGGCCTGCTGGATCGCCGGGTGGCTCTGGAACCGGGCGCCGACGAGCTGTCCGTAGTAGGGCCAGTCGTACTCGGTGTCGGCCGCCGCGTGCACGCCGACGTAGCCGCCGCCGGAGTCGACGTAGGACTGCAAGGCGTTCTGCTGCGCGGAGTTGAGGACATCGCCGGTCGTATTGAGGAACACCACGGCCTCGTAGCTCGCGAGATTCAACGCGGTGAACGCCCCGGCGTCCTCGGTGGCCGTGACGGTGAAGTCGTTCTGCCCGCCGAGCGTGCGCAGGGCCTCGATGCCGGCCGGGATCGCGTCGTGCCGGAAGCCGGCCGTCTTGGAGAACACCAGGACCTCGAAGGCGGCCGCGTGCGCGGTGCCGGCCGGGGTGATCAGGGCGCCGAGCAGGCCCAGCGCGAGGGCCGCGGTGCCGCGGCGCAGCCGCCGCATCAGGATGGTCATGGTCATCGCCCCTTTCGCGCCGCGGAGGCGGACGAGTTGAGCGTGAAGGTGTCGACGTCGAACAGGGACCCGGAGCCGCCGGTGAAGGTGAGGAACAGCGGGCCCGATCCAGCGCCGTTGAGTGTGGTGCCGACGGTGGTGAAGGTGTCCCAGCTGCCGGTGACCGGCACGGTCACGGAGCCCAGCAGCGGACCGGTCTGCGAGCCGGAGCGGAACTGGAGGGTGCCGCCGGCCCCGGCCGAGGAGACGCGGGCGGAGACGGAGGCCGCGCCGGCGGTGGACACGGAGGCGTACCCGGCCCAGTCGCCGTTGTCGATGTACCCCAGCGTCAGACCACCGCTGGCCGGACCGTGCGCGGCCGACTGCACACCGGAGGCCGAACTGTACGACTCCGCCTCCCACGGCGTCGTCGTGGTGGTACCGGAGCCGAGGGTGAAGGCGTCGACGTCGAACAGATTGCCCTGCCCGGTGGGACCGCGGAACACCAGGAACAGCTCGGTGGTGCCGGCGGGCGCGCCGGACAGGTTGGCGGTCACGTCGGTGAAGGTGTCCCAACCGCCGGTCACCGGCACGGACGCGGTGCCGAGCAGCGTTCCGGTGGCGGAACCGGCACGCACCTGCAGAGTGCCGCCCGCGCCGCCGGATGCCACCCGGGCGGTGAACTTCGTGGCGCCTGCGAGGACGTACGGCTTGAACGAGATCCAGTCGCCGTCATCGGTGAAGCCGACCGTCCTGCCGCCCTCGGCCGTGGCGTGATTGGCGATCTGGATGCCGGACTGGGCGCCGAAGTGCTCGCCCTGCCGATGACGCGGTTGCAGGGTGCGCACGGAGTGCGTGGTCAGGCCGCCGGCGTCGGTGTACTCGGCGTCGAAGACACCGTACAGATTGGCGGCGCTGTCGTGTTCGCCGTCCGCGGGCACGGTGAGGTTGCCCTCGCAACCGTTGGTGGAGGTGATGGCGTGGGTGTGGCTGTCATGGCCGAGAAGATAGGTGACCTTCACCTTGGAGCAGTCGACGGAGCCGTCCTCGGGGTCGCTGACCTGCACCTTGAACGGCACGGTGTCGCCGAAGGCGAACGGCTGCCCGTCCAGGGGCTGTTGCAGCGTCACGGTCGGCGCGGTGTTGCCCGCGGTGACCACCAGACTCGCGGTGCCGGTCAGGCCCTCCGGGTCACGGACGGTGAGCGTGGGCCGATAGGTGCCCGCGCCGGTGTACGTGTGGCTGGGGTTGGCCTGCGTGGACGTGGTGCCGTCGCCGAAGTTCCAGGAGTACGTCAGCGTCCCGCCCTCGGGGTCGGAGCTGCCCTGGGAGGAGAACCGCACGGTCAGCGGCAGGGCGCCGGAGGTGCGGTCGGCGGACGCCCGGGCGACCGGGTTGCGGTTGCTGCCCGCGATGTACTCGATGCGGTACAGGGCCGAGTTGTTGCTGCCGGTGCCGTAGTCCAGGACGTACAGCGCGCCGTCGGGGCCGAAGTCGGTGTCCATCACCTGGGTGCCGTTCCAGGGGACGTCTTCGATCGTGCCGTAGGACCCGTCGCTCTTGACCTCGATGGCCTTGATCCACTGACGCCCGTACTCGGCGGCGAAATAGCGGCCGTCGAGGGACTGCGGGAACTTCACGGTGGAGGTCGAGTTGGGGTCGTAGCGGTAGACCTCGCCGCCCATCGGGGACTCCGAGCCGCCGCCGAACTCGGGCGGTGAGCCGTCCAGGCCGTACTTGATCCAGCTCGGCCTGGCAGGGGGCAGCTGGGCCTGCCCGGTGTTGCGGAAGGAGTTGTTGGCGGGCCCGCCCGCGCAGTTGTACTTGGCGGCGGAGGGGCCGCTCGGGAAGGTGTACTCGTTGTACGTCTCGCCGGTGGTGTTGGTGCCGGTGCAGTACGGCCAGCCGTAGTTGCCGGGCGAGGTGATGCGGTTGAACTCGACCTGGCCGCCCGGTCCCCGGTTGGGGTCGGTGCCGCCGGCGTCGGGGCCGTAGTCGCCGAGGTAGACGGTGCCGGTGGGACGGTCGACGGACATCCGGAACGGGTTGCGGAAGCCCATGGCGTAGATCTCGGGTCTGGTGCCGGTGGTGCCCGGTGCGAAGAGGTTGCCCGAGGGGATGGTGAACCCGCCGGCTGCGGTCGGCTTGATCCTCAGCACCTTGCCCCGCAGGTCGTTGGTGTTGCCGGAGCTGCGCTGGGCGTCGAACTGGGGGTTGCGGTTGGTGCGTTCGTCGATCGGCGCGTACCCGGACGAGTCGAACGGGTTGGTGTCGTCGCCGGTCGTCAGATAGAGGTTCCCGGCTGCGTCGAAGTCGATGTCGCCGCCGACGTGACAGCACTGGCCGCGGTCGTTGGGCACTTCCAGGACGACCTTCTCACTGGCCATGTCCAGGGTGCCGTCGGTGCGCAGCGTGAACCGCGACAGGTTGAGGTGGCCCTTCCAGGGCTCGAAGTCGGCGGCCGTACCGGTCGTGGGGGCATCGCCCGCCGGGGTGTTCAGCTTGGGGGAGTAGTAGACATACACGTACCGGTTGGAGGCGAAGGCAGGATCGGCGGCGATCCCTTGCAGCCCCTCCTCGTCGTGCGTGTAGACGTCCAGCTTCCCGGCCTGCTTCGTGTTGCCCGCGGCGTCCGTGAGGCGGATCGTGCCGTCGCGGGCGGTGTGCAGGGCCGACCGGTCGGGCAGTACGGCCAGCGACATGGGTTCGCCCATCTCGGCGGCGCCGGTGGCGAGTTGAACCTGTTGGTAGTCGCCGGGCGGAAGATCCGCCGGGGCGGCGGAGGCGGTGCTGGCCGTGGGAGCCGCCGTGGCGACGCCGGCCAGGAGGAGCGCGAGCGCGGTGAGCGTTCTCAGCCCCGCGCGAGGGCGCCAAAGCATGGGGGGTTGTCCTTCCTGACGGTGAGAGATGTCAGGCAAGGCGCGCGCCGGCCGCGCTTGCCGCATGGTGGTGCGGGGCACGACTACGGACCTGTCGGACCACCGCGTGTGAGCGCTGTACGCGAATTGCGCTGTAGGCAAAGGGAATTGCGGCACTCTGATTGCATTTTGCATGCTGATGGCCGACGCTGAATATGTCAAGGCCCTGTCAAAATGCTGAGTGGAACTGATTCGCCGCTCTCGGTGGGCTCCGGCGCCAGGGTGCCGGTTCGGCGGATGCCGGCGCGCCCGAGGGGCGTGGCCAAGGGGAGCGTGGCGATGCTCTTGAAGATGGCGCATCAGCTCTGTGACCGCTCTGAGCGCCTCGGAACTGCTCCTTTAGGCTCGCCCCATGACCCACGACACCCGCCTGCGCGCCCTCCTCGACACCGGACTCATGGACCGCCTCAACGCTCGCGACAAGCGGGTCCTCGAGCGGCGTGCCGACCTGGCCGGTGCGGGCGAAGAGGCGTCACCGGTCGATCCCCGGGGCTGGTGGTACGCAGTGCCTGCGGACGCATACGAGGGTGTCTTCGAGGTGTTGGGGCTGCATGACCGCTTCCCCTGCACCTTGTCGGAAGGCGCCGACGTGGAGGACATGCGGCACAGGCGCGGAGCGATGCCCGTGTTCATCACCCCCGAACTGGACGGGTGGCGGCTCGTGTTCGGGAATCTCGACAGCGTCGTGGGGGTGGACTGGGACGACTGGATGGGGACCGTGGAACGCCTCAGCGCGCGTTGCGGCCGGGCCCAGATGTTCTTCATGGACGGCGCCGGCGGCTCGGACGTCTGGGTGGTTGCCGAGCAGGGACTGATCCGTCGGCGGTACGCGGCCGAGAGTGATCCGGAGTGGATCGGCGCGCCCTTGCCCTGGGAGGAACCAGGCGCCGATGGCGAGGATTTCGACGGGGACGAGCCCGACGTCGAGGGGACCGCAGGAGCCGCGGAGGCCTGCGGTGCGCTCTCCGTCGACCCTGCGGAGATCGGCGCCGGAACCCGGGTGTGCGGGCACGGGTGGCTCGCGCTCAGCGCGCCGGGGATCGGGCACGAGGAGCTCGGTGTGCTGGTCTAGCCGAGCCTGAGGCGCCCTTCTGTGCACTACCGGTTGACGCAGTACGTTGTACCGATGACCGACTCTGTGCCGCCGGGCGGGGCTGTCCTTCATGCGGACGAACTTGCCGCAAGGTGGGAGGATGCCTGGCGGCCGGAACAGGTCGCGGAGCGGTTGGCCGGGGTCAGGGCGCCCTGGTGTGTCGCCGCAGGATGGGCGCTGGATATGTTCCGCGGACGGCAGTCTCGGCCGCACGGTGATCTGGAGATCGCGGTGCCCTCGGCGGGGTTCACGGAGATTCGGGACCGCTTCCCCGAGTACGTGTTTGACGCGGTGGGCTCGGGACGGGTCTGGGCGAGTGCAGGACCTGAGGTGCTCGCGGCCACGCACCAGACCTGGCTGCGGGATCCGGCGAGCGGTCAGTTCCTGTTCGACGTCTTCCGCGAACCGCACGACGGCGGGACATGGATCTGCCGCAGGGACGAGAGCCTGCGGCTGCCGTACGACGCGGTCATCGAACGGACTGCGGAAGGCATCCCCTATCTGGTGCCGGAACTGGTGCTGTTGTTCAAAGCGAAGGCTTCACGACCTAATGATCAGGCGGACTTCGACGGAGCCCTGCCGCTGCTGAGCCAGGCGCGGCGCGACCGTCTCACCGGATGGCTGACCCGCGTGCACCCCGGACATCCCTGGCTGGAGAAACTGGCACAACGGTGACGCAGGCCCTGGCCTGGGCCGGGCACCTCGCCACTAGCCGTCGCGCGGGTCGTCGTCGGCGTGGGAGGCACGCTCGGGCTGGTGCGGTGTTGCGCCGTGGCGGCGCTGGCGGCGGCTGTATTCCGTGACGGCGTGCCACAGATCGCGCCGGTCGGTGTCGGGCCAAAGGTTCGGAGTGAAGTAGAGCTCGGCGTAGGTGGTGTGCCAGGGCAGGAAGTTGGACGTGCGCTGTTCGTTGCCGGTGCGCCAGAGCAGGTCGACGTCGGGCATGTCGGGGTGGGGCAGGTGCTGTGCGAAGTCCTTCTCGCTGATGAGGTCGGGGTCGAGCTGACCCCTGGCTGTCGAGCGGGCCAGCGCGGCGGCGGTACGGGTGATTTCGTCGCGGCCGCCGTAGTTGATGCACATGGTCAGGGTCAGAGCGGTGCGGGTGCGGGTGGTGCGCTCGCGAAGCCGCAGGAGATCGACCAGGTCGGTCGGCAGGCGGTCGGCGCCGCCGTGCCAGCGCAGGCGGACGTCGAGGTCCTGGAACGGGTCGGCGCTCACCTCGCTGTGGAGGAGGTCGAGGATCGCGTGGATCTCGTCTGCGTCGCGTTTCCAGTTCTCGGTGGAGAGGGCGTAGAGGGTCAGGTGGCGCAGGCCGATTTCCAGGGCGCCGTAGACCGTCTCGCGTACGGCGGTGGCGCCGGCGCGATGGCCTTCGTGCCGGGGGAGACCGCGTTGCTGGGCCCAGCGGCCGTTGCCGTCCATGATCACGGCAACGTGGGTGGGCATCTGCCCGGCCGGGATCTGAGTGGGCCGCTCGCCGCTGCCGTGCGATGGCGGGGTTCGGAATGTTGATCGTGGGACACCTCGGTGAGGGCCGGGCGGTCTTCGCTGCACGGCACCGTTCGGGGGTGGCACGGTCACCGGGGTCAGGCTCCAGGCCAGGGCTGCGCGGGCCTGGGCGGGGGCGAGGATGCGGGCGCTGGTGAGGAGCGAGGGCCGGGGCGGGGTGTGCAGGACGGTGGGGCCGGCGCTGGTGACGGCGTCGAGCTGGGCGCGCAGCAGGCCGGCCATCGTGTGGCAGATGGTGGCGGGAGCGGGGTGCATTCCACGGGTGAGCAAGGGCTGGTTCACCCATTGGTGGGCCAGGCCGGTCAGGTGGCTGATCATCTCGGCGACAGCGGGGCTCCAGCGCCGGCGCATCAGATCGTCCGCGGCACCGGGGTGTTGGTCGAGAACTTCGTCGGGCAGGAGGAGGTCGTGCTGGGCGAGGTCGGCGGACAGGTCGGTGAGGGTGTCGGTGAGCCGCAGGCCGTCCAGGAACTCCTCGTAGACCTCCTGGTTGTCCATGCGCAGGGCCACGGGCACGCCGGCCCGGTCGAACAGGTCACGGAGGAGGTCGAACCACGGCAGCAAGTTGTCACGTGCCCAGGCTCGCCACGCAGGCCAGTCGGGAAAGTGCCGGCCGTGGGCGTCGTCGCGGACCAGGAGCATCGCCCCGCGCAGCCGGGTCAGGTCCAGGCGCCAGCGCAGGGCGGTGTCCACCAGGGCGTGACGGATCGGGTCCGTGCTTGTTCCGTCGTGCAGTTCGTGGTCCAGTGCGGTGATCCACTCCTCGACCAGGGCGGCCCGCTCAACGGCGGTGGCCGTTCGGTCGTCGGCCAAGTCGTCGATGGCGTTGGCTGCTGCCCACAGCGCCCAGCACGCCGGGCGCAGGGCCGCGGGGACCAGCTGGATCAGCGCGTACTGTGCCGGGTCCTGGTCCTTGGTCTGTCGCCGGCACAGCCGATAGGCCGCCTGCAGCGATGGATCATGACTCATCACCGCCCGCCGCGACAGGGAGCGATACACGGGCCGCGCGGCGGTGGTTGGGTGTTCCGCTGATGCGGGGTTGGTGGGGGACATACCGCGCACAACGAAAGCACTCCTGCGAGGTTCCGCGGGGGCGACAGGCCGTTTCGGCAGGTCAAAGATCCGCCGTGCGGAGTGGGTGACGCGGTGCCGGTACTGAGGCGCGTCCACCGGCGGCCCCCGCCAGGGCACTGCGGGTCCGCCGGTGGAAGGCCGGCATCCTCATGGGTGCGGCAGCGGCAAACGACGCCAACTGAAACGTAGACGTACTCGCAGGCGTGGGGCCCACTTGGATGTACCGAGGTAACGATCAGTTCGCTGATCTGGGGTTCTTGCGCCGGTTGGCATTGAAGCGCGCTTTCTTCTGGCGATTCCCGCACGTGTTCATGTCGCACCATTTGCGCGTGCGGCTTTGGCTGGTGTCGAAGAAGGCGGCTTGGCAGGTTGGTGATGCACACAAGGCCAATTTGCCGTCTCGTTCGCCTGCGATGATGCTGACGGCGTCGGCGGCGATCACGCTGAGGGCATCTTCCACGCAGGAAGCGGAGCTGAGCCGCCATCGGCGCTCACCCTCGGGCGTCAGGATCGCTGCGGCCCGACCCTGAGTGCTGCAGTCATTGATGACTTGGACCGCGGACGCAGGGAGAATGTCCTGGATCGCGGCCGCTGTCGCGGCGGCGTGAATCGACTCCCTCAGTTCTCGGGCGAGGTCGAGCTGGGCAGCGGTGCAGGAGTCCACGGCGAGACCGTTCACTGCCAGCCAGTCGATGAGTCGCTGCGGCACGGGAATGCGCTCCACAGCGTCGCCATAACGCTCCGACAGGGTCCCCGTGAAACTGGTCGCCAGCACAGTACCTAGGCGGAAGTCAGGGAATCCAGCACGCATGGAACCACCTTAGCCGGTTGCGGCGTGGCTCGGAGGACTGCTAGAACCGGCTTAGACGGTTCGCGACAGATCGCGGCCGGTTCCGCGACGGCCAGGAGGTCTCATGCCCCGTCCAACCAGCGACGTGCAAGCATTTGAAGCCCACGCAACTGACGCCGACCTCGACGATCTGCGCGCGCGACTGGCCGCGGCGCGACTGCCGGAGGCCGAGACGGTCCATCGCGCCGCGCCCGGCCCTCGCCGATGGGATCAGGGCGTTCCGCTCGCCGACCTCGTCGATGTCGTGAACTACTGGCGCACCGGGTACAACTGGCGGTCGTTCGAAGCGCGCCTCAACCGGATCGGCCAGTTCCGCACGACCATTGATGATCTGGGAATCCACTTCCTGCACCGCCGATCCGCGCGCGCAGATGCCACTCCTCTGATCATGACGCACGGCTGGCCGGACAGCATTGCTCGGTTCATCGATGTAGTGGACGAGCTGGCAGATCCGAAAGATGCAGACGCGCCGGCGTTTCACGTCGTGGTCCCATCGCTGCCGGGCTTTGGTTACAGCGACAAGCCGGCCACCACCGGGTGGGGAACTGAAAAGATCGCGGCCGCATGGGTGGAACTGATGGGAAGGCTCGGATACAGCCAGTTCACAGCCCACGGCGGCGACTGGGGAGGAAATATCACCACGGTTCTCGGCGGCAGGTTCCCGGCACAGGTTCTCGGCATCCACACAACGTTCGCGGAGGGACCGCCCGGGTTGACAACGGACGGGCTGACGGCGGTAGAGCGCAAGTGGACCGAGGAGACCCGCGATTTCTGGCGCCACCGCGCGGCGTACGCGAAGCAGCAGGCGACCCGACCGCAGACCATCGGCTACTCGCTCGTCGACTCCCCGGTCGGGCTGCTTGCCTGGATCCTTGACAAGTTCGCCGAGTGGTCAGACACCCAGGACAGCCCGTTCGAGACGATTTCCATAGACAGGGTTCTTGACGACGTCACCCTGTATTGGCTGACGCGGACCGGCGCGTCAGCGGCCCGCATTTACTACGAAAGCCACAACTCGCTGGACCCTGAACTTCGGGTCGACGTCCCGTCAGCAATCACTATGTATCCCGGCGACGTCGAGAAGTGTCCGCGCCCCTGGGCGCAGGAGCGGTACCGGCAAATCGTCCGATGGGGGTCGCCCGAGAGCGGAGGGCATTTCCCGTCGCTGGAGGTTCCCGAGTATTTCGTCAAAGATCTGCAAGACGGCTTGGCGGCAGTGTTGGCCGCTAATCGATGAACGCATCTCGGCGACCCGGCACTCGATCACCGCCTGATCCGGCTCAAGGCGTTGTCTTTTGGATGGGCAGCGTAGGAAACTTCCTTGTCAGCGAACCTGGTCGCTCGTCGCCCCGCTGCCTTTGAGCCTGGTCGGAGTTCCGTCCGGGGCGAATGAGTGGTGAAAGGTGAAAGCGTGCGGTTCGGAGCCGTGGTCGTGGAGGTGCTCCAGCCTGGAAACCCCGTTCTGCCAGGTGGGTATCGCGCCGTCGGAGACCCACCAGCACACGTAGTTCGGGTGTCCTGTCCTCTCGAACCAGTCGTAACGCCTGTTCAGCGCCTCACGGTGCAGACCGGTGTAGACGGCGTCGAGGGCGGGGCGCAGGTCGGTCCAGAGTGAGAGTGTCGCGGCCAGGGCGGTGGTTTCCACCGTACGGCCCTTGCCGTACCAGGTCGGTACGGCGAACTCTCCCCATGCACCCCAGTCCGCCTCGAAGAGCATGCCCCGGTCACCATCTGCCGGTTCCGCACGCGCGAGGTATCCGGGGTGCTGGCTGATCTTCCGGTAGACGGCCTCACCAATGTCGTAGAACTCGCGCGTGAGGGGTGCGGGATCGGCGAGAGGTGACTTCAGGACGCCGAACGTGTACAGAGCAAGATGGGGCATGCGTCTCTCCCTGGTTGGGGCTGCCGGGGGTGGACCCGGTTCGGTGGCTTACGCACGGGGGGCGGGGGTTCGTGGGGCATGACCAACTCATCCCGTCGCGGGTGGCTCAGCCTGAGGGAACTCCTGCGCGACCATGGGCGATCGCCGAGGACCAGGTGAAGGTAGCTGCCTGTGCGGGCCATGTCGAAGTTGCGTTTTCCCTGTCCAAGTGGCCTCTTGCACCGGTCATTTCGGGGGCTGGGGGTGACGGGCGGGGCAGGCTGCGGCAGGTCATGATCCACACCCCCGTGCACGCCTCCTGGCTCACCAAGTCGAGATCTACTCCTCTGCCGTCCAGCGCAAGGCCCTCTCGCCCAACGGCTTCACCGACCTCGCCGAGGTCGGGGGCGGGCTCCGAGCCTTCGAAGACTGCTACAACGCCACGGCACAGGCGTTCCAGTGGCGGTAGACCACCTCCGACCTGGACGATCTGCCGGCCAGGCTCGACCGGCACACCGCCGATCACCACGAGAAATCTTCTGTCGCACCGGCAGCGTGAACAACCCTGAAGAGTTTTCGGCGCCGACCACTAGGACAAGCGCCTCCAGACCGGGATTCGGCCCGCCGAACGCGCAGGTACGGTGCTCACAGGGGGCGCTCGTCCAACGCCTTGTCAGCGCGAAGAGGTCGGATGTATAACGTTGTAAAAGTCAAGCACTGGGACTCGGCGCCAGGCTCACGGTGACCACACCGTACCCGCACCGACCACCCGAGTCGGGCCGCTTCGAAAGGGAATGCCGTGCGGGTCAGCCTCAAGGACGTCGCCGCCCACGCGGGGGTCTCCATCAAGACCGTCTCCAACGTGGTGAACAACTACCAGCACGTCACCCCCGCCATGCGCGAACGCGTCCAACGGTCCATCGACGCGCTCGGCTACCGGCCCAATCTGGCCGCCCGGCACCTGCGCAAAGGCCGCACGGGCATGATCGCCCTCGCCCTTCCCGAACTCGGCAACCCCTACTTCGCCGAACTCGCCGCCGCCGTCATCGATGCCGCCGCCGCCCACGACTACATCGTTCTCCTGGACCACACCGGGGGACGCCGTGAACAAGAACTCCTGGTCAGCCAGGGCTTCCGCGCACGCGTCATCGACGGACTCATCCTCAGCCCCATCGAGTTGGAGACCGAAGACCTGCGCGACCGAGCGGAGAACGTCCCGCTGGTGCTGCTCGGCGAGCGTGACTACGACCTGCCGTACGACCACATCGCCATCGACAACGTCGCCGCGGCCCGGGCCGCCGTCCGGCACCTGGTCGGCCTCGGACGCCGGGAGGTGGCGTTCATCGGCGACCGGCGCGGCCGCAGCGAGCCCGCACAACTGCGCGTACGCGGCTGGCGCGAGGAACTCACCGCAGCTGGACTACCCGCCGACGACGGGCTTGTCGCCGCCACCGACGGCTGGGGCCACGCGGACGGCGCGGCGGCCATGACCCGCATCCTCGACTCCGGCCGGCGTCCCGACGCGATTTTCGCGTACAACGACCCGATGGCCATCGGCGCGATGCGCGTCCTGCATGAACGCGGACTGCGCGTCCCCGAGGACATCGCGGTCGTCGGCTTCGACGACGTCGTCGAGGGGCACTTCGGTGCGGTGACGCTCACCTCGGTGTCGCCCGACAAGGAGGCCATCGGCCGACTTGCCGTGGAGTCGGTGCTCGCCCACCTGGGCGGTGACGCTCCCGAACCCCGCCGCGTCTGGGCGGACTACCGCCTGGTCGAGCGGGAGAGCACCGTCGGACGCGGGGCGGCGAAGGACGGGCCCCAAGCCTGACTCGCCCGTAGTCAAGTACGTAGCGAACCCCGTCAGTTGGTCGACCGAAAAGGTGGTGGGGTCCTGACAGTGTGGGGCCGACCGCCGCCATCTGCGACGCCCCGGCCCGCGCCCCGATCGGCCGTGCCGCCGTCATGGGGTTCCCGTGCCGCGTCAGGCGAGTTCGGGCCGACGCCCCGGCCCGCGCCCCGATCGGCCGTGCCGCCGTCATGGGAGTTCCCATGCCGCGTCACGCGAGTTCGGGCGCCCCCCACTTTTCGCCGGTTCGCCCGCGCTTCCGCCGTGTCGGCCCAGCACACCGCGGGGTCCCTGTGCAGCACCCCATCGAGGCCGACGGCCCTGGCGATACGCCGGTGTCGGCACCGCCGTTCAGAGGCTCGTGATCCTTCGGCGCACCGGCGGCCGGTCCCGCGGGCGTCACATCCCTGCCTGCAGTGGCAAAGAGCCTGGCCGCCCTACGTCCCGAGGCCGTACGGGAGTTGATGCCAGCTGCGAGGACGCCCGTCCGGCAAGCGCTTCCCACGTGCCCCCCCATCCTCACGATGCACACAGGTGTGCGCACAGGGGGTTTACAGCCTCCTTCCAACGATGTAAAAACCTCATGCAGCGGGCCCGACAACGTTGCCCGCCGGGGGAGATGTGCCGTTTCTGCTCATGCGTCAGCTCCCCAGTTCCCTTTCAGCGTCGCCCGGATCGGGGTCACCATGCAGCGCACCACTCACCGCCCTCGTCTCCTTGCCCGCCCCGGGGTCGTGGCCCTGGCCGCCGCGGTGGCCTTGACCGCCGGTGCTTGCGCGAAGTCGGAGGACGACGCGTCGAAGGGCACCGAGTCCCCGGCGGCCGCGGGCGCCGAACAGAAGGTCGTCACGCCGAAGCCGGGCAGCAAGTCCTGCGCCATCGACGCCTACGGCGCCGAGAAGCTGGATCTGAAGAACGCGACCGTGGGCTTCTCCCAGTCGGAGAAGGAGGCCAACCCGTTCCGCATCGCCGAGACCCAGTCCATCAAGGACGAGGCGAAGAAGCGGGGCGTCAAGTTGCTCACCGCCAACGCCCAGTCACAGTTCTCCAAGCAGATCAGCGACGTCCAGGACCTGCTCGCCAAGGGCGCCGATCTGCTGGTGATCGCCCCGCTCAACTCCGACGGCTGGGACCCGGTCCTCCAGGCCGCCGCCGCCAAGAAGGTCCCCATCGTCACCATCGACCGGAAGATCAACGCCACCGCCTGCAAGGACTATGTCTCCTTCATCGCCTCGGACTTCGTCGAGCAGGGCAAGCGGGCCGCCGACCAGATGATCGAGGCCACCGGCGGCGAGGGCGAAGTCGCCATCCTCCTCGGTTCGGCCGGGAACAACGTCACCACCGAGCGCACCAAGGGCTTCAAGGACCGGATCGCCGAGAAGGCACCGGAGTTGAAGGTCGTGTTCGAGCAGACCGGTGACTTCGCCCGCGAGAAGGGCCAGCAGGTCACCGAGCAGCTCATCCAGTCGAAGCCCGGCATCAAGGGCATCTACGCCGAGAACGACGAGATGGGCCTCGGCGCGGTGGCCGCGCTCAAGGGCGCCGGCAAGAAGGCCGGCGACGTCAAGATCGTGACCGTCGACGGCACCCGCAACGCCGTCCAGGGCATCGTGGACGGCTGGATCAGCGGCGTCATCGAGTCCAACCCCCGCTTCGGCCCGCTGGCGTTCCAGACCCTGGACAGCTTCACCAAGGGCGAGGAAGTCCCGCAGGACGTCATCATCCAGGACAGCGCCTACGACGCGGACAACGCGAAGACGGAGATCGCCAAGGCGTACTGATCCAGCAGGGGCCCGGGCTCGTCGTCCGGGCCCCAACGCCTGTCCCGCACAACCTCCTTCACGACCTTCTCCACCCCTTTTCTTCCTGGAGGCACAGGTGGCACCCCCCGCCGAAGTCCTCGCCGTCCGCGGACTGAGCAAGACCTTCCCCGGCGTCCGGGCCCTGGACGACGTGGACCTCACCCTGCACGCCGGCGAGGTCCACGCCCTGATCGGCGAGAACGGCGCCGGCAAGTCGACCCTCATCAAGCTCCTCACCGGCGTGTACCGCCCCGACGCCGGCGAGATCACCTTCCAGGGCCGCAAGGTTTCCTTCGCCACCCCTCTGGAGGCTCAGAAGGCGGGCATCTCGACCATCTACCAAGAGGTCAACCTGATCCCGCTGCTCAGCGTGGCCCGCAACCTCTTCCTCGGCCGCGAACCGCGCAACCGCTTCGGCGTACTGGACATCGCACGCATGAACCGGGAGGCCGAGGAGATCCTGCGCGGCTACGGCGTCCGCGTGGACGTCCGCCGGCCGCTGCGCACCCTCGGGGTCGGCGCCCAGCAGATGGTGGCCCTGGCTCGCGCAGTGGCCACCGACGCCCGCATCGTCATCATGGACGAGCCGACCTCGTCCCTCGAACCGCGCGAGGTCGAGACCCTGTTCTCGGTCATTCGGCGGCTGCGCGACGAGGGCATCGCCGTCGTCTACGTCAGCCACCGTCTGGACGAGCTCTACGCGGTGTGCAGCACGGTCACCGTGCTCCGCGACGGCCGACGCGTCCACCACGGCCGGCTGGCCGACCTCGACCGCCTCGCCCTGGTGTCCACGATGCTCGGCCGCGACCTGGGCGAGGTCCGCGAGGAAGGCCTCACCAAGTTCGCCGGCGACCACCAGGCCGCCGACACCGAACCGGTGCTCGACGCCGCGGAACTGACGGTGCCGCACAAACTGCACGGAGTGTCCCTGAGTATCCGGCCCGGCGAGGTCGTCGGTCTGGGAGGACTGCTCGGCTCCGGACGCACCGAGACCGCGAAAGCCATCTCCGGTGCCCTGCCCGTCCGTTCGGGCCGGGTCACGGTGGCCGGTGTCCCGCTGCGCGGCGGTTCGGCGCCGGCCGCAATCCGGGCGGGCGTCAGCCTGCTGCCCGAGGACCGCAAGAGCGAGGGCATCGTCCCCGGACTGTCGGTCCGGGAGAACATCGCCCTCGCCGTCCTGCCCCGCCTGTCCCGCTTCGGTCTCGTCTCCGAGGCCCGCGTCGACAGCGTCGTCGACACGTTCATCAAGCGGCTGCGCATCAAGGCCTCTTCACCACACCAGAAGGTCGGCGAGCTGTCCGGCGGCAACCAGCAGAAGGTACTGCTCGCCCGCTGGCTCGCCATGAACCCCAAGGTGCTGCTGCTCGACGAGCCCACGCGCGGCATCGACGTCGGCGCCAAGGCCGAGGTGCAGAAACTCGTGGACGAACTGGCCGCCGACGGCCTGGGCGTTCTGCTCATCTCCTCCGACCTGGAGGAACTGATCGAAGGGTCCGACCGCGTGGTCGTACTGAAGGACGGTGCCGTCGTCGGCGAACTGACCGGGGATGACGTCACCGAGGACAAGCTGATGCGCACCATCGCCGGTGACGCCGCGGTGGAGCACCTGGCCAAGGAGGTGGCGACCGATGGCTGAGGCCACCCTCCGCACCGCCCCCCTGGACAAGGCCCGCGTACTCCAGTGGCTCCAGACCTACGGCGTCTACGCCGGCGTGGCGGCGCTGCTCGTCGTCAACACCGTCATCACCCCGCACTTCCTCTCCGCGGAGAACTTCCGCACCCAGGCCGTCCAGGTCGCCCCGGTCATCATCGTCGCCCTCGGCATGGCCCTGGTCATCGGCACGGAGGGCGTCGACCTGTCGGTCGGTGCCGTGATGGCGCTGGCGGCCTCCGTCACCGCGCTCTACCTCGGCTACGGACTCCTGCCCGCGCTGCTCGTGGTCGCGCTGTTCGCCGCCGGGGTCGGGCTGGCCAACGGCGCGCTGGTCGCGCTCGTCGGCGTACAGCCCATCGTGGCGACCCTGGCGCTCATGGTCGGCGGCCGGGGCCTCGCCCTGGTGCTGCTGCCCCAGCTGGAGGACCTGCGCAACCCCTCCCTGGCCTCCCTGGGTTCCGGCGACATCCTCGGCATCCCCTACCTGATCCTGATCGCCGCCGTCCTCGCCCTGCTGGTGGCCTTCGTGGTGCGCCGCACCACCTTCGGACGCCAACTCCTCGCCATCGGCGACAGCCGGCCCGCCGCGCAGCTCGCCGGTCTGCCGGTGCGTCGCGTACTGATCATCGTGTACGTCGTGTGCGCGCTGCTCGCCGCCGTGGCAGGCGTGCTGGCGACCGCCCGCCTCCAGGCCAGCGACCCGACCTCGCTCGGCAACCTGATGGAGCTCTCGGCGATCACGGCGGTCGTCGTCGGCGGCACCCCACTGACCGGCGGCCGGGTCAACATCGCCGGCACCGTGGCCGGAGCCGTCCTCATCCAACTGCTCACCGCCACCCTCATCAAGCACGATCTGCCGCCCTCCTGGACCCAGATCGCCCAGGCCATAGTGATCGTCGCCGCGGTCTACGCGGCACGGGGACGGGGGAAGCGATGACCGTCACGAAAGCGGACGCGCCCGTGACCACCGCGAGCAACGAGCCGACGGGGGAGACCGAACCGGTCGGCTCCGCCCGCTCCGAACGGCTGAGCGCCCTGATCCAGCAGCACGGCGCGCTGGCCGTGCTGGTGCTCGTCTCCCTGGTGGCGTCGTTCTCCTTCGACGCCTTCGCCACCGGCGACAACATCGGCAACATGGCGACCAGTTCGGCCTTCCTGGCGATCGTCGCCCTCGGCATGACCTTCGTGATCATCACCGGGGGCATCGATCTGTCCGTCGGCTCGCTGTTCGCCCTCGGCGGCGTCCTGGCGGCCTGGGGCTCACGCCACGGCACCCTGGTGGCCCTGCTGCTGCCGCTGACGGTGTGCGGGCTGATCGGTGTCGTCAACGGTCTGCTGGTCGCCCGCTCCCGCCTCGCCCCGTTCATCGTCACGCTCGCCGCCATGCTCGGCGCGCGCGGCCTGCTGCTCGCCATCACCGACGAGGGCGCGGACACCTTCCTGATCGGCAAGGGCTCGTTCCTCGCCGAACTGGGCCAGGGCACCACCCTGGGCCTCGGCAACCCGGTGTGGATCACCCTGGCCCTGTTCGGCGCGGGCGCCGTCGTGCTGCGCCGCACCCGCTTCGGACAGCACGTGTACGCGGTCGGCGGCAACGAGGACGCGGCGGCCCTGATGGGCGCCCCCGTGGCACGCACCAAGATCCTCGTCTACACCCTGTCGGGCCTCCTCGCCGGTCTGGCCGGCGCGCTCAACGCCGCCTGGCTCGCCTCCGGGGTCACCATCCTCGGCAACGGCATGGAATTGGAGGCCATCTCCGCCGTGGTGATCGGCGGGACCCTCCTGACCGGCGGCCTCGGCTACGTCAGCGGTTCCCTGGTCGGTGTCCTGTTGCTGAAGGTCATCCAGAACGTCATCAACCAGATCGGCTCCCTGGACTCCTCCTACCAACAGGTCGTCAGCGGCGCCTTCCTCGCCGTCGTCGTCATCGCCCAGACCTGGCTGGGCCGCAGACGGCAGCTCATGTAAAGCCCCGGACGCGGCAGTCGGGCCCCTCTTCCGCCCCGGCTGCCGCGTCCGGTTCCAGGCGGCCGACCCCGGCCACCGCGCGGCCGCTTCTCGCACACGCACGTCTCCCACCCCACTCATCAAGGAGCCACGATGCGTCGAGTATCCGTACGCCGTTCACCGTTCCCCTGGCTGAGACGCAGAGGACGACGGGCCACCACCGCGCTCGCCGCGTTGGCCCTGCTCGGCGGCACGGTCCTCACAGCCGCCGGCAGCGCCGGCGCCGCACCGAGGGCCTGGACCCCCAAGCCCTCACCCATGACCACCCCGTGGACGAACCAGGTCCCCACCGACATCCCGCTCCCCGAATACCCCCGCCCCCAGCTGACCCGCCCCGACTGGGCCAATCTCAACGGCATCTGGGACTTCGCCGTCACCTCGGCGGACGCCGGCCAGCCGGCCTCCTTCACCGAGCAGATCCGGGTCCCGTTCGCCGCCGAGTCCGCCCTCTCCGGAATCCAGCGCAGGATCACCCAGAGCGACAAGCTCTGGTACAAGCGCACCTTCACCGTCCCGTCGAACTGGAACGGCCGCCGCGTCCAGCTCAACTTCGGAGCCAGCGACTGGCGTACGACCGTCTGGGTCAACGGCCGCCAGGCCGGCGCCACCCACAGTGGCGGCTTCGACGCCTTCTCCTACGACGTCACCGACCTCCTCAACGGCGGCACCAACACGATCGTCGTCTCCGTCTGGGACCCCACCGAGACGGGCGGCCAGGCGGTGGGCAAGCAGCGGATCCGCGACGTCGCCCCACACCCCGGCGGCGGCATCTTCTACACCGCCGCCTCCGGCATCTGGCAGACCGTCTGGCTCGAACCCACGGCCCCCGCGCGCATCACCCGCCTAGACATGGTGCCGGACCTGGCGAACAACCGCCTCAAGGTCACCGTCCGAGGCGCCGGAACAAACGGCCATCAGGCCCGCGTCACCGTCTCCACCGGCGGCACCACGGTCGGCACCGTCACCGGCCCGGTCGGCACCGAATTCACCGTGCCAGTCCCGAACCCGCGCCTGTGGACGCCCGAGGACCCCTTCCTCTACGACGTGAAGGCCGACCTGCTCTCCGGAACCACGGCCGTCGACTCCGTCGGAAGCTACACCGGCATGCGCTCCATCGGCATCGCCCGGGTCGACGGCGTTCTGCGCCCCGTCCTCAACGGCAGGTTCGTCTTCCAGACCGGCACCCTCGACCAGGGCTACTGGCCTGACGGCATCTACACCGCGCCCACCGACGCCGCCCTGCGCCACGACCTCCAGAAGCACAAGGACCTCGGCTTCAACATGGTCCGCAAGCACATCAAGGTCGAGCCGCAGCGCTGGTTCTACTGGGCCGACCGGCTCGGACTGCTGGTCTGGCAGGACATGCCGTCCATGGAACACACCCCCGACGCCGCCGCCCGCACCCAGTGGGAGGCCGAGTACGACCGCATCATCGACCAGCACCGCAGCTCACCGTCCCTGGTCATGTGGGTCAACCAGAACGAGGGCTGGGGTCAGTACGACCAGGCCCGCATCGCCGACGAGGTCAAGGCCTACGACCCCTCCCGCCTCGTCGACAACATGAGCGGTGTCAACTGCTGCGGCGCCGTCGACGGCGGCAACGGCGACGTCGTCGACCACCACGTCTATGTGGGCCCCGGCACCACCGTGCCCAGCGCCACCCGCGCCGCCGTCCTCGGCGAATTCGGCGGACTCGGCTTCAAGGTCGCCGGCCACGAGTGGTACCCCGGCGGCGGCTTCAGCTACGAGGACCAGCCCGACCTCGCCCACCTCAACAACCGCTTCGTGGGCCTCATCGACGCCATCCGCGAGGTACGCATGCCCCGCGGCCTGTCCGCCTCGGTCTACACAGAGATCACCGACGTGGAGAACGAGGCCAACGGCCTGCTCACCTACGACCGTCAGGTGGTCAAGGTCGACGAAGCCCGGGTGCGCGCCGCCAACCGCGCCCTCATCGACGCCTCCCGCGGATCGACGGCCCCCAGCACCCTGCCCGCCAACCAGTACAAGTCCCTGCGCGTGACGACACCCGGCCACACCGACCGGTACGTGCGCCACAAGGACGGAGCGGCCTTCACGGAGGTCGTGGGCAGCGGCAGCGACGCCCTGCTGAAGAACGACGCCACCTGGAAGATCACCCCCGGCCTCGCCAACGGCTCCTGCTACAGCTTCGAGTCGCGCAACTACCCCGGTGAGTACCTGCGCCACCGCGAGTACCGCGTGTACAAGGAGTCCGGCAGCGGCGATCTGTTCCGGGCCGACGCAACCTTCTGCCCCGTCCCGGGCGCGAACGGGGGCGTGCGCCTGTCCGCCTACAACTACCCGGAGCAGTACCTGCGCCACTACAACGCCGAGTTGTGGCTCGGCACCCCGGGCGGCACCCACGCCTGGGACAACCCCGCCCTCTTCACGGCGGACACCACGTGGGCCGTCGAGTCCCCGTGGGCCCCGTGACCGGGGCGCGGTGAACGGAGCCGTACGGGCGGCGGCGCGTCATGGGATGCGCCGCCGCCCCGGCCGTACCCCGATCGTCTCCCTCCGGCCTCACCTGGAGCCCCCCATGACCCTTCGAACGACCGGCCTGCCGGCCAAGACCTGCGCCGTGCTGCTGGCAGGCGGCCTGCTGGTCGCGCTGTCGCCGACCCCGGCCGCCGCCGCACCCGACCACACCACCGCCGAGTCCGGCAACCCCTTCGTCGACGGCTGGTACGCCGACCCCGACACCGTCCGGTACGGCGACCGGTACTGGGTCTTCCCCACGACCTCGAAGGTCTACGCCGAACAGACCTACCTGGACGCCTTCTCCTCCACCGACCTCGTCCACTGGACCAAACACCCGAAGGTGCTGTCCACGCCGGACATCTCCTGGGCCGAGTACGCGCTGTGGGCGCCGGCACCGGTGGAGCGCAACGGCAAGTACTACCTCTACTTCGCCGCCAACGACATCCAGAACGACTCCCAGCTCGGCGGCATCGGCGTGGCCGTCGCCGACCGTCCCGAGGGCCCCTACAAGGACGCCCTCGGCAAACCGCTCATCTCCCGGTTCCACAACGGTGCTCAGCCCATCGACCAGGACGTCTTCATCGACGACGACGGCCAGGCGTACATGTACTACGGCGGCTGGCACCACGCCAACGTCGTCAAGCTCAACCCGGACATGACGAGCCTCGGCACCTTCGACGACAACACCACCTACAAGGAGATCACCCCGGAGAACTACACCGAAGGCTCCTTCATGTTCAAACGGAACGGCAAGTACTACTTCATGTGGTCCGAGGGAGGCTGGACCGGCCCGGACTACTCGGTCTCGTACGCCATGTCCGAGTCACCCACCGGTCCCTTCCGGAAGATCGACAAGGTCCTCGCCCAGGATCCCGCCGTCGCCCGCGGCTCCGGCCACAACTCGGTCGTCAACGTACCGGGCACCGACATCTGGTACATCGTCTACCACCGCCGTCCGCTCGGCGAGACCGACGGCAACCACCGTCAACTCGCATACGACCGGCTGCACTTCAACACCGACGGGACCATCCGCCGCGTCGAGATGCGGGTGCGGGACAACTTCGCCGACGGCAACGCGCTGGGCTGGAAAACCTACGGCGGTACCTGGTCGGCCGGTGGCGGCCGGTACCGGACGGGCTCATCCGCCGGCGGCAAGGCACTTCTCGACACGAACTTCGCCGACCTCACCTACGACGCCGACGTGATGCCTCAGGGGCGCGGTGGCGACGCCGGAGTGACCTTCAGAGTGACCGGGCCGGGGGTCGGCCCGGACAGCTACTCCGGGTACTACGCGGGCATCGGCGCCGGCGGCAAGGTGGTGCTCGGCCGGGCTGACGGCGGCTGGACGCCGCTCGGGAGCCACGAGTTGGCGATCGCCCCGGGTTCCACGCACCGGCTGCGGGTCACTGCCGTCGGCGCCTCGATCAAGGTGTACGTCGACGACATGACGACGCCGAAGATCTCCGTCACCGACAGCACGTACGGCAGCGGCGCCACCGGCGTCCGCGTCTTCGGCACCGCGGCCTCCTTCGACAACGTGGCGGTCTCACCCGCGCGGTGACCTGACGCGAACGGGCCCCGGCGGGGGAGTGGTGTCCCGCCGGGGCCCTTTCGTCGCCCGCTTCCGCTACGGCTTCTCGTCCGTGTGGAGCGCGCTCACCTCCTCGGCGGTGAGCGCCTTGTCGTAGGCGTGGACCTCGTCGACCGCGCCGTTCCAGAAGTCGGTGTCGTTGCCGCCCCACTGGGCGCGGCCGACGGCCAGGGAACCGGTGCTGGGGTAGGCCGCTCCGCCGGTGGCGCTCGCCGCCGGCTTTCCGTCGACGTACAGCTTGATCGTGTTGTCGGCGCTGTCGCGGACGCCGACCAGGTGGTACCAGCGGCCCTTCTCCGCGGTGGTGACCAGGCGGGCACGGCTCTCGCCCGGTGTGCTGAAGGCGAACGCGCCCTGCCCGTACTGGAGGTAGAACGGGCTGGCCTGACGCCGGGTGTCCTGGCTGACCGCGGTGGCGTAGTTGCCGGGGAGCTCGTCCAGCCGGACCCACGCGGACACGGAGTAGCTTCCGGTGGTGTCGAGCACAGGCCCGGCGGTCTCGGCGTACTGGCCCTGACCGTCGAACTTCAGCGCGCTGCCGCTGACACCGGGCGTCCAGGTGGTGCCCTCGCTGAGCGTCAGGCCCTTGGCGTTCGGACCGGAGTCCTTCGCCGTGTTCCCGCTGCCCTCGTCGAGGGCCCAGGACCCGCCGCCCTTGAGCGTCTGCCGTTCGCCCGCGGCGGCACCGGCGGCGATGACCGCGCGGTTGACCTCGCGGACCCTGACCGGGTCGACCTTGATCTCCCGACGGTCGTATGTGTACAGGCCGTTGAGCTCGTTCTCCAGGTCGGAGATCTGGGTGTAGACCGAACCGGACAGCTCGGCGCCGGCCTGGTCGAGATAGAACTTCTCGGTGTTCTCGACGTACTTGCGGGTCAGCGCCTCCTTGTCGGCGACACCGCTGTAGATCACCGTCGGGGCGCCCGGCCACATGTGCCCGGGGGTGCGCAGGGTGAAGCCACCGTGCTCACCGTCCATCGCGGCCCGCTTTTCGTCGGGGAACGGCGGGTCCTCGTTGTTGTAGTCGTGGTGGTCGATGATCTCGCCCTTGCCCGAATCACCCTTGGAATTACAGCAGTTGACACCACTGTGGGCGTTGACGACACGGGAGGGGTCGGCTTCCTTCACGGCCTCGGCGATCTTGCCGGTCTCGGTGCGGTCCCACTCGCCCCAGCCCTCGTTGAAGACGATCCAGCCGATCACGGAGGGCGCGTTGTGGTGCTCCCGCATCATGTCCCGGCCCTGGTCGACGAAGGCGCGACGCCCGGTCTCGTTGGTGATGTTCCCGGAGACGAAGTCCTGCCAGACCAGCAGGCCGAGCCGGTCGGCGTGGTAGAACCAGCGCGCGGGCTCCACCTTGATGTGCTTGCGCACGGCGTTGAAGCCGAGTTCCTTGTGGGCCTTCAGATCGAACGCGAGGGCCTCGTCGCTGGGCGCGGTGTACAGGCCGTCGGGCCAGAAGCCCTGGTCGAGAGTGGCGAGGGAGAAGACCGGCTTGCCGTTGAGAACCAGCTTCTGGAAGCCGCCGACCTTCTCGATGCCTATCTCGCGCATGCCGAAGTAGCTGCCGACCTGGTCGCTCGACCTGCCGTCGGTGAGCTTGACGTCGAGGTCGTAGAGGTAGGGGTCGTCCGGGCTCCACAGGTGCTGGTTCGCCACCGGCAGCCGCAGTTGCTTGTTGGCCGGCCCGCTGACCTTGCCGACGACCTTGCCGCGCTTGTCGCGCGCTACCGCCTCGACCCGGGCCCCGGCGGACGCCTTGCCCGACTCCACCGTCACCGCGAGGCTGCTCGTGTCGATGTCGGGTGTCGAGACAACGTTATCGATCGCGGCGCCCGCGACCGGCTCCATCCAGACGGTCTGCCAGATGCCCGACGACTGGGTGTAGAAGATGCCGCCCGGGTTGGTGGACTGCTTGCCCATCGGCTGGTCGGCGCCCCCGGTGTCGGTGACCGCGACCACGACCTCCTGCGGCCCGGTGCCCTTCAGCGCGTCCGTGACGTCGGCGCTGAAGGCGTCGTAGCCGCCGGTGTGTTCGGCGACCTTCGTGCCGTTGACGAAGACGCGGGCCTGGTAGTCCACGGCGCCGAAGTTGAGCTTCAGCCGGTTGCCCTTGCCGTCCTTGCCGACCTTCCAGTCCTTGGGGACGTTCACCAGCTTGCGGTAGAACATGTGGTCCTCGTGCCGCTCCAGCCCGGAGAGCTGCGACTCCACCGGGTACGGCACGACGATCTTCTCGTCGAGGTCCTTGCCGAACACCGGCTGCTCGCCCGCCTCGGCACCGCTGAACTGCCAAGGACCGTTGAGGTTCTTCCACTTGGAGCGCACCTGCTGCGGACGCGGGTACTCCGGCAGCGGCTTCTTCTCGTCGACCTTGTCGCCCCACTTGGTGGTGAGCCGGTGGGTGGAGGCGTTGTCGGCGTAGCGGATGACCTTCGGCACGGTCTCACCGCCGGACGTAAGGCCGCCGGCGCCGTCGTAGGTGACCCGCACCTGCTGGTTCTTCTGGATGGGTTCGGCGAGCGTCACCAGCAGGGAGTTGCGGTCCCCAGGAGCGACGGTGACCGACTTCAAAGGCATGGCCGTGGTGTCGGCCTCGACCTTCAAGTGGTCCTTGACCGCGCGGAGATCACCGACCCTGCCCTCGAACCGGGCCCGCAGACGGCGTCCGTCCGCGGCCACGGACAGCTCCACCGGGTAGACCTCGAAGCCCTCGGGCGGAGTGAACGCCGACATCGGCACGAGCTGCTTGGACAGGCCCGGGCCGGCCCAGCGCAGGAACATGTTGGAGCCGCCGAGGTCCTGGAACATCTCCAGGCGGAAGTCGTGCTTCTCGCCCGCGGTGAGCCGGATCGCGGAGCTGGTCTGCTCCTTGTCCCAGTCCGGCTCCCAGTGGTCGATGACCGGCTCGCCGTCGATGTAGAGGCGGAAGCCGTTGTCGCCGATGGCGTAGAAGGTGTAGTCGCCGGTGGCGGGCGCCTCGATCTGGCCCGTCCAACGGGCGGTCGTGTGCTCCGTCTTGCCGGTGAGCTCCTGGAAGGTGCTGGTCAGGCCCGAGAAGTTGACTTGCGGGTCGAGCAGCGTGCCACCGAGTTCGGCGAAGTCCCGTGCGCCGGGGGCCGACATGCTGAAGTACTCGCCCTTCAGGCCGTGCACCTCGACGTCGGCTGCTTCGGTGGCGACCACTGAGGCGCTGCCGGTCGGCTCAACTGCCGACGCGGTGGCGGCCAGACCGCTCGGGGGCACAACGAGAGCGGCCGTAGCCAGCAGCGCCCACAGTCTGATCCGTGGGCGGATGTGTTGTCTTGTCATCGAACCTTTCCTCGCACAGAGGCCGCGGACCGGGGCCGGTCATGTGGAAAGACCAGGCCGCACCTGAAGGACGGAAGGCTGTTACGGACGCGGTCGGGCGGCTCTTTCAACGTTGGAAATCCTGCGACAGCCGAAATGACAACACGGCCCTCGACTGCTGTCCAGACCTCGCGCACCACTCTGTCGGTCACGCTCACCAGGCTTCTGCGGCAGGCGACTTGCTGCACTCGGCCCTCTGTGGCATTGACATGCCCGCGACTCGTAACGATGCTGCTGGAGAGCTGTTCCATCGATGGAAAGCGAGACGCCGAGGTGACCATGAAACTTCCTCGTCGCATCACCGGCGCCGTGGCCCTGCTGCTGTCCGGCGTTCTCGCTGCCGTGCTGTCCCTGACGTCTGCCGATCCGGCGCAGGCAGGCCAGACGAGTCTGCGGGCTGCGGACCCGAGCGTGCTCCGGGTCGGTGGCACCTACGTCTCGGTGCAGTCGGCCGGTGGCGGCATTGTGGTGCGGCAGGCCCCGTCGACGGACGCCCTGGCGACGGCGCCCGCCCGGCAGGTCTGGACCGACGCCCGCAACCTCGGTGAGGTCTGGGCTCCAGAGATCGTGCGGGACGGCGGCCGCTACTACATCTACTTCACGGCGGGCCGCGGACCGGCCCACCGCATGTACGTCATCAGCTCAGCCGCCCCGGACAGCGGATACTCGGCCGAGACCGAACTGGCCCTGCCGGATGGCAAGTGGGCCATCGACGGAACGCTGTTCACCTTCAATGGGCAGCGCTGGTTCGTGTGGTCCGGTTGGGCCGGCGACACCAACGTCGAGCAGAACCTCTACATCGCCCGCATGAGCAGCCCCACCACTCCGACGGGCGCGCGCCACATCATCTCCCAGCCTCGGGAGAGCTGGGAGCGGGTGGTCGGCGACCCGTTCATCAACGAGGCTCCCGAGGCCATCAAGGACCCCAACGGTCAACCGCACATCGTGTACTCCGCCAACGGCAGCTGGAGCGAGCAGTACTGCCTGGCCGACCTGCGACTGCGCGCCGGGGGCGACCCGACGTACGTGTGGGACTGGTACAAGTCCAACGGCTGTCTCTTCGGCTCCAACCGCGCCACGATGATGCCCGGCTGGGACCCGACCCTGAACGTCAACGGCCCCGGCCACCACAGCTTCGTCCTGCTCGACGGCGACATCGGCACGAGCCCACCCGCCGGCCCGAGATTCCCCCTGATGTTCCACGCGGTCCCGAAGGGGACGCCGTACGCGTGGGAGAACCGGTACTGGTACACCGGCACGTTCTGCTGGTGGGGCAACACCACCTACAGCCGCGCCAACGTCCCCGGTGCGAACACGAACACCGGCTGGAGCCTCAAGTTCTTCGAGTAGGCGAAGCCGGCTCATGCCCAGAGCCTCCGTGCCGATGGCCGTACCGTCCCTCCAGGTCGCACAAGGTCCCTCCACCTCCGGGGGCAACGATCCGGCCGGTTCGGCAGTCGTAGGGGAGTGACGGACTTCCGTCACTGGAGCCCTCTGCCAACCGCCGTTCCCCTTCCGGTGGTTGGCGGCAGGGCCTGTCACCCGTGGGAGGGTTCATGAGCCGCTACGCCGCACCGCTCGGCGACAGACCGAGCGGCGGGGACGACATCGCAGCGCCCACCGCCGGCGCAAGTGCCCCGCAGGGCAGGCCCGTCGGTCGCGGGGCGAGCCGAGGCGTCGTGCTGGGGGCTGCCGTCGTTCTGCTGGCCGGTGTTGGCGCCCCGGCCGATGCGGCGGCCGGCGAACCCGTGGTCAGCAGTGCCACAGTCAACTCCGGACGGGACGTCATCGTGGGTATCACGCACGACGTGGCTTTCCCGGTCACGGTCGGCGGATCGGACGACTCCGGCCTGTCCTTCGTAGACGTGGATCTGAAAGGACCGCACGGCGGCTTCTACACCACCGACGCGTTCTGCGAGAGCGCGACGGCCTGCACGACGGTGTTCACCGTCAACGCCCACCCGGCTCCAGGCAGCGACGATCCGGTGGACCTGGCCAACGCCAACGCGGGAACATGGTCGGTCGACGCCTTGGCCGACGCCAACGACGGAGCATCCGTCTTCGCCCCGCGCGTGGGGTCGTTCAGCCTCAAGCGTGCCGCGCAGCTCACGGTCAACGCGTCACCCGAGCCGGTGACGAAGGGCGCTCGTATCACCGTCACCGGCAAGCTCGTGCGGGCCAATTGGGACACCTATCGGTATGCGGGATACACGGGCCGGACCGTGCACCTGCAATTCCGCCCGAAGGACAGCAGTACCTACACCACGGTGGCCGCGGTAAAGACCAGCAGCACCGGCACACTGCGCACCACGGTCAAGGCGGTCAAGGACGGCTACTGGCGTTGGAACTTCACCGGCACGACCACGACCGGCCCGGCCAAGGCCACCGGTGACTACGTCGATGTACGCCCCTGATCCGACACACCGCGGCTCGCAGGCCGGGTGACGCGTCCATCCGGCATCAGTTGGCCACGACCCCGCACCTACGACGTCCCGTCGTCACCTTGCTGCGCTGACCAGGTGTCGATGCGTCGTATGGTTCCCGCTGAGGTCGCTGCTCCGGGATGTGGGGGTGTGCAAATGTCGTGGCTGAGGAAACCCGGTAGGCAGACGGTCGGGCTCGTGTGCGCGGTCAGTGCGGCGCTGGCGCTGACCGCCTGCGGACCGGGGAGACCTGACGACGCGTCCTCGGGGGACCGTGAGGCGAAGTACCAGCGCGTCATCGAGGACCCTCACCCGCGCCCCGCCGACGTCATCGAGATGGCCGGCGCACCCACCGGAGTGGTCCGCGCGGGCGAGGGCTCGCTGCTTCTCACCTACTACGCCGGCAATGTCGAGGACGACGAAGGGCCGGCTGCGTCCGCCTGGCGCATCATCGACCCGGACGGCGCTACGGTCGCTCAGCACGCGGAACACGCCGACGCGGAGGCGACACGAGCCGCGTACAAGGGAGTGACCGGCGGCTTCGTGCGGGTGCCGCCGGGTGAAGGAGCCCAAGGAGCCTACGCCCTCGATGTACGCGGCAAGCGGCAGGAAGTCGTCATCACCGAGACCCCGTTGCGCACCCGCCCCGGCGACGTCCTGCTCGCCGAACTGGAGCCGACCCTCATCCACCGCCCCGCCACGCGCACCGTGGCGCCCCCGGCCGGAGTGCCGGAAGACGCCGTCCGTCTCGCCGTCGACGAGCGGGGCACGATCTGGAGCCTGGACCAGTCACTGGCCGAGGACCCCGATCGCATCCGGTGGCAGCTCGACGGCCGCAACTTGGGCTCCACGGCGGTCCCGAAGCCGTACGCGGGTGGCGTCCTCGTCGCGCGCGGTGGCACCGCGGCGCTGTCCCTCACCCGGGACGAGAGCGTGAGCGGTCTGCTGGTGACGACGGACAGCGGCGAGCACTGGCGGACGGTCCTCGACGCCGGCGTTGCGTGGACTGTCCTGAAGCGGGGCCCGGAGTCGTTGGTCCTGGAGGTTCTTGACGACGGGCGACTGCTCATCGGCGAGGAAGGCGGCCGCTACTGGCTCGCCGCCGACCACACCAACAGCGCCTTCCACGAACTGAAGACGCCGACCACGTTCACGTCGCTCACCGTCCACGGCAAGACGTTCTACGGCATCGCGGACGCGACGACAGCGACGTACAGCCTGGTGAAGGGCGAAGGGCTGTGGATCTCTCGTGACGGGGGCCGTGATTGGCGGCGCCACGAGTAGCGCGGATGGCGAGGCTCGCCGAGTAAAGGGACGTCGTGGGGGTGTCGCTTCACCTGGCCGGGGCGTGGGTGGCACGAGGCCACGTGTTCCGCTTTGTCCTCTGGCCAACGCGCGTAGACCGCGGGCACCATTCTTCCTGTACCACCTGCACAGCCGCCCCACAGGAACCGTGGCCCACCGCAGGAAGGTCCCCGCATGAAGGTCACCCAGGCCTTGAAGCTCCGCTCGGTCCTGACCGCTCTCGCGCTCGTCATCGCCCCCAGTGCCGTCGTCATCGGTACCGCCGGTGATGCCTTCGCCGACACCAAGATCAGTCACGCCACCGCGACCTCGATGTTCCAGCAGGTCGGCATCACCTGGTCGTCGTCCGGGAACTGCTCCAACCGCAACAACCCCACCTGTACGTCCTTCGAGCAGCTCAACCTCGCCACCGCCCAAGGCGCGCAGACGCTCAAGCGTGCCAGCGGCTGTGCCCTGAACATCACGGGCGGCACCGAGACCGGACACGCCTCCGGCACGTACTCGCACTGGAACGGCTACAAGCTCGACTACGGCAAGTACGCCTGTCTCGGGAACTACATCAAGAACACCTTCACCTACATCGGCCCGCGCGGCGACGGGGCTCCCCAGTGGCGTTCCGGCTCGGGCAACATCTACGCCGACGAGGGCAACCACTGGGACGTCCTCTACTACAACTGCGGCGGCTGCTGAAGCATGCGCCTGCACGGCACCGATTCGTCTCTGCTCTTCCGGCAGCCTTCCTGGGGCTGCCGGAAGTGCTCGCAGGTCTGTTCGTCGCGTTTGATGAAGCTAGAGCCATTGCCCGTCGAGGAGCACCACATGCCGAAGGACGGCGTTCTCGCAGGGTCTCTGCATCTTCATGTCTTGCCTCGGGCCTCGCCTGCTGGGCTGGGCCCTGCCCTGGCGATGAGCAGGGCTACGTCGTCGTGGTCGTCATCGTCACGCAGGGTGTGCAGGAGGAGGTCGCAGGTGGCGTCGATGGAGCGGTTGGGGTCGTCGAGGACGTTGAGGAGGGCGTCCAGGCGTGCGTCGATCGGCTGGTCGCGGGTCTCGATGAGGCCGTCGGTGTACAGGACGAGCTGATTCCCGGGCCCGAATCTGATCGTGGTGGAGTCGAAGGAGATGCCGCAGCCGCCCAAGGGCGCTCCGGTGGGTAGGTCGAGCAGCTCACGTGTGGCGTCCGGGCGGAGGAGCACGGGCGGCAGGTGTCCGGCAAGGGAGACGTGGCACTGCGCGGTGTGCGGATCGAAGACGGCGTAGACGCAGGTCGCGATGGTCTCGAGGTCGTCCGTGATGTGGTCGAGGTGGTGGAGGACCTCATCGGGGGGTAGATCGAGGTCGGCCAGCGTTCTGGTGGCGGTACGTAGCTGCCCCATGGCGGCAGCGGCTGTGACGCCGCTGCCCATGACGTCGCCGACGACGAGGGCGGTCTTGTCGCCGTTCAGGGGGATGACGTCGAACCAGTCGCCGCCGATCTCGATGGTGGCCTGGGCGGGGAGATAGCGGAAGGCGACATCGACACCGGGTCGTTGTCGAGGGGGGTGGGGCAGCAGGCTGCGTTGGAGGGTGAGGGCGGTACGTCGCTGTTCTTCCACGGCGTGGTGCCGGTCGGTGACATCGACGCTGGAGGTGGCCACGCCCAGCACTTTCCCGTTGGGGGATTCGAGCCGGTAGAACGAGATCGACCAGGCGTGATCGTTGTCCGGGTCGGCCGCCGTGCGGCCGACGATGTACTGGTCAACAATCGGTGTCCCGGACGCGAGGACTTCCCGCATGGCGCCTTCGAAGGACTTGTCCAGGTAGGGCACCACCTCGTGGACGTGGCGGCCGATGTGCTCGGCGGCCGGCACGCCGTTCATCCGTTCCTCGGCGGGGTTGACCGAGATATACCGAAGATCGGTGTCCAGCATGCCGAGCCCGATCGGTGACTGGGACACCAGCTGGGCGGACAGGGCCAGGTTCCGCTCCACCTGCCGTAGCGTCGCCTGATCCGTGGCCAGGCCCAGCGCCCAGTACTCGCGGTGGTCGTCCTGCAACCGCATGTTGCGGAACTCCACCATGCGCGTGCTGCCGTCCTTGTGCCGGACGGGAAAGACCCCGGCCCAGGCCTCGCCGCCCTGCATGACCCGGGCGAACAGCGCCAGCACCGTCTCGAGGTGCTCTTCGTCGATCAGTAGCCGGCCCGCGTACTGGCCCAGTGCCTCCTCGGCGCTGTAACCGAAGAGGATCTCGGCCTGCGGGCTCCAGAGATCGATCCGGCCCTCGGCGTTGAGGAGGACCGCGGCCACGTTCAGCACATCCAGCAGGCCGCCCGGCCTGGACGCAACCACACCCGCCGTGCCGGGATCGTCGCGGAAGGGTTCGGTCGCGCCCATACCTTCAGGCTCCTTCCCGCCGCAGATCAGGCTGCCGCCCTGCCAGGCTGACAGGTGTTGGCGCCAGTACCCGGCAATCCCATCGTCCTCCTCCACAGCCGACGCGTGCACACCAGCGTCGGCGAGGAGCGTGAGCCGGCTGGACGGCATCTCGCCGGGCTCGTCGGCGGGGCTGCAGTTCGCCAGCGGGCAGGCAGGCATGATCGGCGGACGGCCGGTCTACGTGGGCAGAGGCATGCCAACGTGTACGACCTTCTCGGAGCTGCGGGGCCCAGCTCTGAGCTGCAGGTCATTCACTCCTACGCCTTCCGGGCGAGTCCGCCGTGTTCGGCAACGACCTCCGCGGTGGGCAAGCCGGGCTCGGGTCGCCACTGCGTCACCGAGACGACACCAGGTGCGATGAGGTCCAAGCCGTCGAAGAACGTGGTGATCTCGTCGACCGTGCGCAGATTGTAAGGAACGGCGCCGCTGTCGTTGTAGGCGTCCTGGGCCTGCTCGAAGACCGGGTCGATGCCGCGGGACCCGTCGTTGATGGAGAGGTAGCTGCCCGAGGGCAGGGCACTCATCAGCCGGGTGACGATGGAGCGGGCCTGGTCGTAGTCGGCGACATGGCCCAGGATGTTGCTGAGGATGAGCGCGGTGGGGCGGCCGAAGTCCAGTGTCTCGGAGGCGGCGGCCAGGATGCGGTCCGGGTCCGTCACGTTGGCGTCGATGTAGGCGGTCGCACCCTCCTGGGTGGAGTAGAGCAGGGCGCGAGCGTGGGCAAGCACCATCGGATCATTGTCGACGTAGACGATCCGGGCCTCGGGGGCCAGTTGTTGGGCGACCTCGTGGGTGTTCTGGGCGGTTGGAAGACCGGTGCCTATGTCCAGGAACTGCCGGATGCCCGCCTCGGAGACCAGATACGAAATGTTACGGCGCAGGAAGGCCCGGCTGGAGCGGGCGATGGTGACGATGCCGGGGAAGACTGCGGTGTACGCATCGCCTGCTTCCTCGTCGACGGGGTAGTTGTCCTTGCCGCCGAGCCAGTAGTTCCAGATGCGGGCGGAGTGCGGCACCGAAGTATCGATGTTCTGGTGGTTCGTCGGTTCCGGCGTCGTCACAGGGTCGGTCATTAGTCGTGTCCGTTCTTGAACCGCAACATGGATGTTTCACGGCACAACCTACGTCCGAACGCCCCGTGCATCTGCAGCAGTTCACACTTTCCCGGGTGTTTCGGCAGCGGCCGTGATGCCGCCGAACCGCTTCTCCCCGAGAGGGAATCCTCAGTGCGGACGCCCGCCCGCTCCCCGCCCGGTACGACGCTGCCGCTGAACAGGCCGCGTTCTACCTGGTGGCGGCAGGCCCAGCCGCCACCGAGCTCACCTGCTCCTGTATGCCGCTACTGCTCAGTGGCGGCGAGACTCGCAGCGGGCACCCCTGCCTGGGCCTGCTCCGGCTGTGTGGTCATGGCCCTCAGCGTCTCGAAGGCGGCCGCGGTCGGGCTGGCCGGTTCAGCTTGATAGACCACCAGTTGCTGGTGCGAGGCCCCGTTGACGGTGAAAGCCGCGAACTTGATGTGCAAGTCTCCGACCTGGGGGTGTTTGAGATGCTTGCCCTCCTGGGACTTGCCCTTCACGTCGTGCATCCGCCAGATTTCGGCGAACTCCACGCTCTGGGCGGACAGTTCCGCTACGACTTCGGCGATGCGGACCGATTCGGGGTCGTGTCCGTACGCGGCCCTGATTTCGGCGACGCAGGAGTGCGCGGCTCGCTCCCATTCCTGGTAGAACTCGCGTCCTGCCGGGTCGACGAACATCATGCGGGCGAGGTTGTCGAACTTCTCGAACCCGCTGTGGAGGGCTGTGGCGAGGGAGCTGCCCGCCATGACGTCGAGGGCCGGGCTGACGACGAAGGCCGGAGTGTGCTCCCATCCGTCCATCAGCTGCAACAACTGCTGGCTGACATCTGTATTACCCCAGTCGCGCGGGCGCTGTGAGGCGGTGAGGCAGAGGCGGTTGAGATGGTCGGTGGCTTCCGCGCCCAGTTTCAGGGCCCGTGCCACGGCATCGAGGACCTGCGGCGACGGGCTGTTCTCGCGCCCCTGTTCCAGCCTGATGTAGTAATCGGAGCTGACCCCGGCGAGGAACGCGACTTCCTCTCTGCGTAGTCCCGGCACCCGGCGTCGGCCGTGTTCGGGAAGACCGACATCGTGTGGCTTGAGGGCTTCTCGGCGGGCTCTGAGGAAAGCACCCAAAGGCGTCCCACTGCTCATGTGGCAAGACTAGGCGTTTTGCGGCCGACCAGAACAAGCAGTCGCCGTAGAACGATGATGATGGGAAATGCCGGGGCGGCGGGGATGTTCAGGCGGCCGGGGTGTTCAGTACGTATGCGCGTGAGGCGTGCACCTCGCTGCGCAGGGCGTTCAGGTCGACGTCGAGGACGTGTCCGTCCCACTTGCGGGGCTCGCCGTTGATGAGAACGGCGCTGATGTTGCGGGCGTCGGAGCCCAGCACGATCGTGCCGATCGGGTCGTTGAGCGGCATGTTGTTGAGGTCCTCGGCATGGATGACCAGCAGGTCGGCCTTCTTGCCCGGAGTGAGTGAGCCGGTGACGCCGGCCAGGCCGTTGGTGTGGGCGCCCTGGAGGGTGGCGAAGTCCAGGACGTCGTGGGTGGTGATGCGCAAGGGATGACTGTCGGTGCCGTAGGCGGCGTGGACCGCGCGCATCCGCTGGATGGCGTGCAGGGTCCGCATCTGCGTGAACATGTCGCTGGCCAGGGCGACTTCGACGTCGATGCTCAGTCCGGGGCGGATGCCGACGGCGAGGGCCTCGTCGACGGCCGGTATCGCGGTCTCGAGGCCGATCTGTGCGTCGGAGGTGGGGGCGAGGGCCACGGTGGTACCGGTCCCTCCCATGGTCTTCCATGCCTCGGAGGTCAGTCCAGTCGAGTGGATGAGGGTGACGTCGGGGCTGAGGATGCCGTCCTTGGCCCAACGCAGGACCGCCTCGGAGGAGGACGTGCCGAAGACGGCGTCCACGCTCACACCGATGTCCAACTTCGCGGCGACACGGGCGAGTTCGGGACCGTAGGCGAGAACCGGGCTGGCGATCTCGTCGGTGGCCAGCGTCGCCAGGCGCAGCGTGAGCAACTGGTCGGTGCTGCTGAAGTACTGGTCCTTGAGGCGGGTCAGGTCGCCGGGCCACTGCCGGTCCCACTCGCCGAAGTGCGGTCCCATGGAGGCGTGTACGCCGCGGATGCCGGTGTCGACGAGGGCTTCGATGGCGGCGTCGGAGTGTTCGCCGGTGCGGGAGTTGTGGGAGAAGTCGAGCATCGTCGTGATGCCGCTGTCGATCGCGGTCAGGGCGGCCAGCCGGGTACCGATGTACATGTCCCGGGGCCGGTAGACGGTGGCGTATCCGGCCAGGGTGGACATGACGTAGCCGCCGAGGTCGTCGACGTCCGGCATGATCCGGCGCAACTGGGCCTGCCAGGCGTGCCGGTGGGTGTCGACGAATCCGGGGGAGAGGATCGTGCCGGTGGCGTCGACGACCACGGCACCGTCCGCGTCGAGGTGACGGCCGACGGCGGTGATCGTGTCGCCCTCGACGAGGAGGTCGCCGCCGTTGATGACGCCGAGGTCGGGGTCCATGGTGACGATGGTCGCGCCGGTGAACAGGATGCGCCGCCGGTCGGCCGGCCGACGCCGGAGTTCTTCGAGGACGGCGGCGCTGGTGGTGTCGTTGACGTTCATGAGAGGTCTTCTTTCGGTACGGCGGACAGAGCCGTGAGGATGGGCCGTGCGCTGGAGGGGGGTGGGGAGGGGAGCTTTCAGGGGGAGACTGAGATGCTCGAACGCCAGGCGAGAAGTCTCGAACGCCAGGCGGGAAGTGAGGCGCGCCGACCGGGAGGGTCAGCCGAGCTTCATGACGTAGCCCGCGTGGTGCAGTTCGTCGCCCTGGAACTCGCCGTAGGCCCAGAAGCCGAGGTCGTCCAGGTAGTCGATGCGGTTGCCGTCGATCCAGTACCGGCCCTGGTAGGAGTGCGGGCGCCCGCCCCGGGTCTCGTCGTAGCGGCCGTCGGCGGTGAGCTCTTGGTGCAGGAAGTCGTTCCTGTCGATCCAGATGCCGAGGCGCGGGCTGTCGGTCAGGTTCGCGGCAGCCGGGATGCCCGCCTCGGGGGCGGTGGACCGCCCCGGAACGTCGGTGCCGGACCACAGGACCGGCCGGCCGGCTGCGACGAGTGCGCGGACCTGCTCGGGCCGGGTCATGAGGGTGGCCACCGCGCCCGGCACGTCGGCGGCGAGCGAGTCGGGCACCACCAGGAACTCGGGGTTGTTGCCCGGGGTCAGCGTCGCGACGTACTCGGAGCGGTGGCCGCGCCCGCCGACCAGCGCGACGGTGTCCACGACAGCGGGGGCGATGGTCAGGCCGGTGCAGTCGACGACGATGGCGTTGTCGTCCGCCGCCGCGGTGATGATGCCTGGGCCGACCCCCACGAGCAGGGCGCCGACGAACAGGAGGTCGGCGCTGCTCATGGTCCCGATCAGCGGGTCCATCGTCAGGATGCGGGCGTTGGTGAAGAGGACGGGACGCCCCTTGTCATTCGACAGGATCTCCTCGAGGGCCTCGGGGTTCCAGCGCACGGTGCTGGTGTCGGTGCTGGTCATTGCATGCTCCTCAGCGGGATCGCCTCACCGGTTTCCCCGCCGCGCGACATGAGCGTCGGTGCAAGTCCGAGGCGCCGGTGCAAGTCCGAGGCGCCGGTGCAGGTCCGAGGTGAGAGTCCGGCGGCCGCAGTGGCCGCCTGACCACCAGGTTCGTCGCGCGGTGGCGCCGGAACCAGGCCGCCCTGTCCCTAGGTGTCGGACACCCACGATCCGTCCCGCCGTCCACGCCAAAGGGGCCTGGAACCGGGTCGCGCCGGCGCCGCACGGCACCGTGGGCCCCGTCGTTCGGGATGCTGGGTGCGCGACTCCCAGGAAGCCCTCCCCTGGGGAGACCGCGGCCTGGTTGCCCCCGGCCGCGGTGGCGATCGTAGAGCCGTGACCAGCAACGACACGTCCCCCGACCCGCACCCCTACGTCGGCATGTGGGTGACCGCGGACGGCTTCATCCGCCAGGAACTCCTGCCCGACGGCCGCTACGACGAAGCCCGCGGAAACCGGCGCAGCGCCTATACCGGCAGCTACACCGTCATCGGCAACCACATCGATTACGTCGACGACACCGGCTTCACCGCCACCGGCGACGTCCGTGACGGCGTTCTCTTCCACGAGCACCTGGTGCTCTATCGCGAGGGCGACGAGCACACTCGGCGGAAAGCTCGACCGTAGCGAAGATCCACGTGCAGGGAGCCGTACTGGTTTCGACCTCGTCGCGCGATCAGCCGAGGTCACCGTCGGCAACCGGCTCGTTCCCTTGCGTTCGTGACTGCGGGGGCTTTTCCCGGGCGGGCGAGCCGTCCGGATGGCTGTCCGACACAACGCTGGAGGCTTGCGCGTCCGACTGCGGCGACTCTGTGTGCATCGCGGCCGACCGTTCGGCGCGACTGTTCCGATTCCTGCGCGAGTGGGCCCGGACGGCCCCGAACAGAGCTCTGGCAGGTGAGCCGGGCATTGGGCGCAGTCGCGGCCCGTGCGCTGACGTCTTGAGCCGGGGGCCCGGCTGCCGATTCGCTCGTAGATTGGAGATGCAGGCGGTCGCGCTCGCAGCCTTGGGAGATCGCCGGATGACATCGGAGATTGAGTTCACGGCGTTTTTCGACGCCACACCAAGCCCGTACCTGGTGCTGGACACGGACCTGGTGATCCGCTACGTCAATCAGGCTTACCTGCAGGCCACCGGGCGGTCACGGAGCGAGCTGGTCGGGAAGTACTTCTTCGACGCCCTGCCGGAAAACCCCCATGCCCCCAAGGAAGCGCAGCTGAACCTGAAGGCATCACTGCGCCGGGTCCTCGAGACCGGGAAACCGGAGACCTTGGTGCTCCAGCGGTACGACATCCCCGCCCTCCAGCATCCGGGCGAATTCGAAGAGCGCTGGTGGTCGGAGATCCACACCCCGATTGCCGGGTCCGACGGCAGGGTGAAGTGGATCGTTCAACGGGCAGAAGACGTGACCGTCTTCGTCCGGTCACGCCGGGCACGCGCGCTCACTGCGGGCTTCACCGAACGGGAGAAGGGCATGGCGGCCGAGCTGTTCGCTCGGGCCCGCGAACTGCACCACCTGAATGAGGAACTGCGCCAGGCCCACGCCCGCGAACGGCAGGTCGCGGTCACCTTGCAGGAAGCCATGCTCTCCGCCCCCGACCTGGACCACCACACCGAAAACATCGCGGTCCGCTACCTGCCGGCGAGCACCTCACTGAACGTGTGCGGCGACTGGTACGACGTCGTCGACCTGCCACCCGACCGCTACTCCGCCGCGGTCGGAGACGTTGTCGGCCACGGCCTGCACGCCGCCGCCGTCATGGGGATGCTCCGCAGCGCCCTGAGCGCGGTCATCCGCACCACTCCCAGCCCCGCCCAGGCCCTGGAAGTCCTCGGTCTGTACGCCCGCTCCCTGGACGGCGCGACGGCGGCAACCGCGGTCAAGGTACTGATCGACACCCGCAGCAGGCTCATCATCTACAGCAACGCCGGGCACCCGCCACCCGTCCTGCTGCACTCCGACGACACCTGCGAACTCCTGGACCAAGCCACCGATCCACCGCTCGGCGCCCGTGAGCACCATGTCCCCCGCCCCCAGGCCGGCCTGGCCTACAACGTGGGGGACACCCTCGTGCTGTACACGGACGGCCTCATCGAGCGCCGCGACGAGGACATCGACGCCAGCCTGACCCGCCTGACGACGGCCCTGGCCCAGGTCAGTTCCCTCACCCCTGACGAGCTCGCCGACGAACTGCTGACCCGCCTCGGCGTTGCAAAGGGTGCTCCCGACGACATCGCCCTCATCGTCATCCGCCTATGACTCTGTGCTTGAGCTGACGGTGTTGCAGCGCGGGCGCGTCGGAGGCAGAAAACCGTAGGCGATTCGATTCTCACTGCGGAGCGGGCGCGTTCACGACGTTCGGCAACCAGGACGTCCCGGGTGGCGGGTGTTGGCGTCGCGCCACCGGAGGAACGTGTGGAAGGCAGGGTCTGCACGATGTGGCTGAGCAGTTGGACAGCACGAATGATGTCTGCGCCGTGAACTGCCCGCCGAACAGTAGCCGTTGCTCGTCCTGGCCCCTCCGGCTTTGGTGCTGGAGGTCACCCCCTGGCGGCACCGGCTCCCGCACCGGATGGCGTGCCGCCCAGCCCCGGGATCAGCACCGCCGCCACCGCCAGGTGCATCAGGGCGAGGGAGGCCCGGGTACCGCCGTCCAGACCGTCGCCGATGAACGGCAAGAAGGACACGGCCAGTACGGCGCCGGCCACCCCGGTCCAGATGGCGCGGGCGCGCCGCGCCCCGAACCGTTCCAGGGCGGCCAGCAGTCCCCAGCCGGAGAGTGACGCGAGCAGCGCGACGACCGCAATGGGCACGGCGCCGATGTCGAGCGTCTGCTCGCCGTCGGAGATCCGCAGCCGGTGCCCCAGCAGGGGGTCCGCGACCAGCCACACCAGGACGGGGGCCAGGACGGCCAAGGCCGTAGCCCCCAGGCGCCTTCTCCGCGCGCTCACTTGGCGCCCCCCGAGAGCGCCCCGTGCAGGAAGACCTCCACCAGCTCCTGCGGGGTCAGGTCCGGCTCGTCCTCCGTACGCGGCTGGGTGAAGAGCAGCCCGAAGAACAGAGCCGCGATCTGCTCCGGCGGCCGACGCAGGGCGGCCTTCTCGGGCTCCAGCAGCTCCGCGAGGGCCGCGCGGATACGGGTCGTCGACTCGTCGCGGCCCGCGCCGCGCACCGTGCCGGGGTGCTTGCCGCCGCGATGCCCCAGCGAGCCGAGGATCGCGCCCATCCTGGACATGTGCGCCTGCAGCGCCTCGGCCGCCTCCGCGAGCCGGTCGGGCAGCGGCTGGAACAGGTCGATCGCGTCGAGTTCGCGGACCGCGTGCTCGGGGGAGAGCGCCTCGGCCACGCAGGCCTGCAGCAGCTCGTCCTTGTCGGCGAAGACCCGGAAGATCGTGCCCTCGCCGATGCCCGCGGCGCGGGCGATCTTCGCGGTCGTCACCGCGGCGCCGTACTCGGCGATCAGCGGGATCGCGGACTGGATGATCATTTCGCGGCGCTGCTCCGGCGACATGGCGGGGGCGCGGCGGCGGGTGGTTGGGTTCTCCTTATGTGCCGTCATGACTGCGAGCGTACGGAGTGAGTGCTCACTCCGTCAATGAGTGAGCACTCACTCCGATCGCCTCTCCTGCACTCGGCTGCTTGTTGATGGCGCCTCATCACGCCACAACTACGGCGTTGCAGCGTGCCTCCGTCTTCGGGCAGTGAGCGGTGAGGCGCCCGACAGTCGGGTACATCAATTGGGATTGATGTATTTTGGTGGCATGAGGCCCTCGGAACCTGCCGCCCCGGCGTTCGTGCAGCTGGCCGCCCACCCGCTGCGGTGGAAGCTGCTGACCGAGCTGGCCGGGGGCGACTACCGGGTTCGTGAACTGGTGGAGCGGGTCGGCCAGCCGCAGAACCTGGTCTCGTATCATCTGCGGCTGCTGCGCGGCGGCGGGCTGGTCACCGCCCGCCGCAGCAGCTTCGACGCCCGCGACAGCTATTACCACCTGGACCTGCAGCAATGCGCACACGCGCTCGCCGGCGCCGGCACCGCCCTGCACCCGGCGCTGGGCTTCGCCCCGACCCCACCGCCACGACTCTCGCAGCCACCGCCGAGACGACCCGCCGTCCTGTTCGCCTGTACGGGCAACAGTGCTCGCTCACCGATCGCCGAGGCGCTGCTGCGCCACCGCACCGACGGTCAGGTGGAGGTGACCAGCGCCGGCAGCCACCCCAAAACCCGGATCCATAACGACGCCGTACAGGTCCTGCGTGAGCGGCACGAAATCGACATCTCAGGGCAGCGTCCGCGGCACCTGGACACCCTGCTCGGCCGGCGCTTCGACTACGTGATCAGCCTGTGCGACAAGGTCCGCGAGGTCTGCCCCGACTTCGGCGACCAGTCACGGCTGGTCCACTGGAGCATCCCCGACCCCGCCGCAGCCAGTGGCCCCGGCCCGGTCGGCTACCCCGCGTTCGTTCGCACAGCAGCAGAGATCGACACGCGCATCCGCTATCTGCTGCCGCTGCTCATCCCCACGCCACAGGAGGTTCAGCCGTGACCACCCCCGACCAGTTCGCCAGCGTCCGCTACCTCGTCGACGACGTCCAGGCGGCCATCGACTTCTACACCAACCACCTGGGCTTCACCCTCCGCAGCCACCCCGCCCCCGCCTTCGCCGACGTGATTCGCGGTCCGCTACGGCTGCTGCTGTCCGGCCCGACCACTTCGGGTGCCCGCGCCACCCCCGGCGACCTCGGGGCTGGGGGCAATCGCATCCACCTGATCGTCGACGACCTCGACACCGAGGTCGACCGGCTGCGTAGCGCCGGACTCACCTTCCGCAGCGATGTGGTTTCGGGCCCAGGCGGGCGCCAGATCCTGCTCACCGACCCCGCCGGCAACCTGATCGAACTGTTTGAACCCGCCCACTGAGAAGAGGGCGTTCACACTCGCCGCAATCTGGATTCCACCCGCAGGCCGACGGGCATCGAAACTGCTCAGCACCCGGGCGGCCGATCATTTGCAGCGTCGCGTCCGGGACGGCAGCTGCATCCGAGCGTTGCTCGTCCCGCCCGGCAACACTCGGCTGATCATGAACATCTTGTTGCAAGCCGTCTCGCTTCCCATTCGGGCGCCAATACTTGGCAGGCGATCGAAGGGCCGGGGGCGACGGTGGACTGGACAGTGCTGGGAGGGCTGGTCGCCGGCCTGCTGATCGCGACCGTAACCGCCCCGGTCGGCGTGTCCGGCGCGGTGTTCCTCCTGCCCATCCAGCTGAGCGTCTTCGGCGTGCCCAACCCGGCCGTCAGCGCGACCAACCTGCTGTTCAACGTCGTCGCCGGGCCCGGTGCCCTGTGGCGCTTTCGCCGCGACGGCGCCCTGCACGGCGACCTCGCCCGGCGCTTGGTGCTGGGCTCACTGCCCGGCGTCGTCCTCGGCGCTGCCATCCGCGTCTTCGCCCTGCCGGGCCCGGAGGTTTTCCGGCTCCTGATCGCTACCCTGCTGCTGCCGCTGGGTCTGTGGCTGTGCCTACGCGCCCTCGCCCCGGCACATCACCGGCCGCCCTCCGCCGGAGAGTTGGCGCCTCGCACGCTCACCGGTCTCGCACTGGCGGTCGGCGTGCTCGGGGGCATCTATGGCATCGGCGGCGGTTCGCTGCTCGGCCCGATCCTCGTCGGGAGCGGTCTGCCCGTCGCACGCGTCGCCCCGGCTGCGCTCGCCGCTACCTTCGCCACCTCGCTTGTCGGCGCCGCCGCTTACGCGCTGCTGTCACTCGTGAGCTCCGGAGAGGTCGCCCCCGACTGGTGGCTGGGCCTCGCCTGCGGCATCGGCGGACTGATCGGCGGTAACCTCGGGGCCCGCCTCCAACCCCGACTGCCTGAACGAGCCCTACGGCTTCTACTCGGCACCCTCGCCACAGCCCTCGGCGCCCTGTACGCCGCCCAGACCCTCAACTGAGCCCACGCCAGTAGGGAACTACGACGGCGAGAAACCCTGCCCATAACTTCGGCTCGCCAGCCCATCCCCCGGGGCATAGCGGGCGCAGGCACAGGCATGGCCAGCATCGTTCGGGCAGGCTTCAACTCACCCGTCATGCCTTCCACCGGACGACTGCGCCGACACCGCCGGTCCCTGGCGGCCCGTACGTCACCGGCCAGGACGCCCACACCCCCCGTGCCCGTCGCCCTCGCCACCGTCCAGTCGGGCGCTGCCCATCGGCCGCGCACCTGATGCGCAGGCACCATGGTGGAGTTCACCGCGATATCCCAGTCGATGGCACCTGCTGCGTCGGCCGACCACGGCCGGTGGCGTTCAGGATCGTTTTCCATGGCCCGGACCCACCGGGCAGGTCGCGTCAAGTCACCTTGCGGCCATGTCTGGGACAACGACACAACAGCCGGACAGTCGCCTGATCGGACGGGCGGCTCCTAGTCGACGCCGGGCGCGTTGCTCTTCTTGCTCCGCGCATCGGCGACGGCGTACGGCAGTCCGGGAAGGAGGAGTGCCGGAGCCACCCACAGTGGCAATGTGAACAGCGCCCTGTCGCCGACCAGCCACTGGGAGAGCAGCACTGCGCCCAAGCCGGCGACAAGGGCGACCGCCAGACTCTTACCGAGCCCCAGGCGGCCGCGCCGCAGTTCCCAGGCGACGGTGACCGATGCGACGACGGCCCAGAAGGCGATCTCGTCAACGCTCACGACCCGTTCGGTGGTCCACCGGACCAGACACGTGGCCAGCAGCAGGCAGCCGATCACGAAGCAGACCATCGCGGCCGTGCGCAGCAGCCGGCGGGGGAGCGGAGCGCGGGCCCGCGCCCAGGACGCGGCGAACTCCTTGACGTCGTCGCCCACGACATCCTGGGGCCTGCGGCCTGCGGCCACCGCGTCCTCCAGATGAGCGGAGAGCTCGTCGAGCATCTCCCGGACGGATCCGTCGTCGATGCCCCGGTACTCCCAGTTGCTGCGGCAGACCGCGAGTACCTGTTGGTTCGTCATGGTGCGCTGATCCGTCATGGTGCGCTTCCCCCCGTGGGTTCGTTGTCGGTCAGGATCCGCCCCACACGCCCGCTGAAGGCGTGCCACACGGCCCGGCCGCTGGTCAGTTCGGTACGTCCCGCTTCGGTCAGGCGGTAGTACTTACGTGGGGCGCCACCGCTGGCCGACGGGGCGCTGTACGAGGAGATGAGTCCCTCGCGCTCCATCCGGGCGAGCAACGGATAGATGCTGCCCTCGCTCACGAGATCGAGCCCGCTGTCGGCGAGTGCCGTCACGAACTCAAAGCCGTAGCGCGGCCGTTCGGCGATCAGTGACAGCAGGCACAGATCGAGCACTCCGCGCAGCATCTGACTACGACGCTGGTCACCGTTGGCGGGCCGCCCCTTTGTCATGCGGTACAAGATAGTCAGGCATTGCCATGCGTCGCAAGATACTTGCAGTGCATGGCAATGACTCCGAACGCGCAGGTGCGAACGCGGACGGCGGCCTCTTGGTCCACAACAGGTCGCCCGGCCGGGCAGCTTGGCCGGGCCGCTCGGCCACGTCCGCGGCCGCACGGCCTGCACCGACCCGGAGCTCGCCCGATGTGTCCTGTCGACTTATCTCCGGGCCAGCGTGCGAGTCCGGCCGCGACGGTGGTGGCGAGGATCCAGCCGGCGAGGGCGACAGCCGTAGCCCGAAGTCAGTGCGAGAACCCGGGGAGTTCGGTGGTTCCGGTCGTCGACGGGTGGGTGTGCGCGGCCTCGAGGAGTCTTGCTGCGCCGCGGACGGCGGCGGTGTGCGGGGCGGCGACGGGCTTGATGGGGGCGTGCAGCCGCGCGGTGAGGGGGTAGGTGATGTCGGGGCGCAGCGCGCCTCCGCCGGCCAGGAGTACACCTCGCTGCAGGGCGTCGAGCGTCTGCGCGGTGTGGTCCTCCTCCAGCATGGTGGTCACCATCGCGGTGACCGCGTCGGCAATCTGCGTGGGCGGGGTGAGGCTGTCCAGGTCGCTGGTGCCCAGGACGGCGTGGCGGGCATCGGTCACGGTGCCGTCGGCCAGCAGGACGACCTCGGTGATGTCGGCGCCGATGTCCACCACGAGCAGCGGCCGGGTCAGATCGGCACCGGCGGCCGTGGCCACGGCTCGCGCGGAGGGGACGGTCAGCACGGTGTGTGGCCTTAGGGGCTCCAGTGCGGTGCGGGCCTCCTTCCGGAAGGTGACTCCACCCAGGACGGGCGTGGTCAGGACGATCAGGCGACTGCCGAAGCGAGGCAGGAGGTGGCCGAGCAAGCGGTCGAGCATCCGGGCGGTGGCGGGGGTGTCGACGATGGTGCCGCGCAGGACAGGGTGGATCGTGCCGTCGCCGGGCAATGTCACCGTGGGCACGTCGAGGACTGTTCGGCGGCCGGACACCCAGGCGCGCGTTCGGGCACTTCCGAGGTCGAGGGCGATGCCGGAACGCTGTCGGTACAAGGGCCAGGCGCGGTTCGGGCCGGTCGCGGCACGGGGTCGGGCTGATGTCGTCATCGTCCGGCCTCTCTGACTTGCTGGCAGCGGGCGCAGTAGCGGGCCTGCGGCACGATCATCAGACGCTCGGGGGCAATGGGCCTGCGGCACAGGTGGCAGGTGCCGTAGCTGCCCTGATCCATCCGCGTCAGGGCCGCTTCCACGTCGGCGAGCACCATGCGGGCGGAGGCGGCGAGCTTGACGTGCACTTCGAGCTGAGAAGCGGCCCGCCGGTCGAGCAGCGCCTCGGTGCGGCTCGTGGCGGGGACTGTCAGTTGCTGGAGCTGTTCCTGGCGGAACAGACGCTGCTCGTGCAGGTTCTCGCGCAGCGCGGCAAGGTCCTCGACCGACAGGGTCGTGTCGCGGCCGCTGATGATCTGCTGGTTCACCACTTCACCCCTCGGGCAGGGCGGGAGACGGAGACTGGGTGGGCGGTTGGGTCAGGCGGCATTGCGCTGGCAGGAGACGCAGAACCGTGTGTAGGGCAGGATCTCCAGGCGCTCGACCGGGACGGGTGCGGAGCAGCCCAGGCAGATTCCGTAGCTGCCGTCGTCGACACGGGCAAAGGCAGCCTCGATCTCCTTGAGGACCCGTTCAATCGTGTCCTTCTGTACGGCCATCAGCTGCTCCGTCGCGTCAGGCCCGGCCTCGTCCATGGCCTGTAGCTGCGTCAGCCGGGAGCCTCGTTCGTGCTCCAGGCGTTGGCGGGCCTCGTGCGCCGTCAGACGCTCGGGACGGGTTGCGGTGCGGGGCGTATCGAGCGACATGGTGGGTCCTTACCTCGAAAAGGCGGATGGCGCGGATGGCGTACTCAAGCGGTTGGGGGAGCCGAGGTGTCGGGGGATCACGGTTGGTGGTCATGCCCCCACCGTGGCCGATACGCCGCGTGAAACCCATCGGGCGCGATACCCATCTGCGGCAGAGACCGGCCCCACCGCGCCGTATGCACGCCGGGGTGCGGAAATGGGCATTGGAGCCCATCGACGGATCCAGCTGGGCGGGGCAGGCTGGCAGCAGGCCGGTCGGAGCAGTGGCCGCAGCTCAAGCTCGGGGAACGCGGTGACCGACAAGACGGACAGAGCCGTGTCACGAAAAGGAAGGCGTCATCCCGGTGTCCCTGTTTTGGCGGATCTTCGCTCTCAACGCCGTGGTGCTGGGAGGCGCGACCGCGCTGCTGCTGTGGGCTCCGGTCACGGTTTCCGTACCGGTGCTGCTGACCGAGGCGATCATCCTCGTAGCCGGCCTGGCTGTCATGCTGATCGCCAACGCGGCCCTGCTGCGCATCGGGCTCGCCCCCCTGGACCGGCTCACCCGGTTGATGACCACCGTCGACCTTCTGCGCCCCGGGCAGCGGCTGCCGGAGCACGGCCGCGGTGAGACCGCCGAGCTGATCCGCACCTTCAACGCCATGCTGGAGAGGCTTGAGCATGAGCGGGCCGCGAGCAGCGCCCGCGCACTGCTCGCGCAGGAGGCCGAGCGGCGCCGCATCGCCCAGGAACTCCACGACGAGGTCGGCCAGAGCATGACCGCGGTCCTGCTGACGCTGAAACGGGCAGCGGACGACGCTGATGAGCCCTTGCGCGGTGAGCTCCAGCAGGCTCAGGAGATCACCCGGGAGAGCCTGGGCGAGGTCCGCCGCCTGGTGCGCAGGCTGCGGCCGGGCGTACTGGATGATCTCGGCCTGGTCAGCGCCCTCACCTCGCTGACCACCGAGTTCGCCACCCACACCGGGCTGCGCGTGGTGCGCCACTTCGATGTCGGCCTGCCCGAACTGGATCAGGAAACCGAACTGGTGCTGTACCGCGTCGCTCAGGAGGCCCTGACGAACGTGGCCCGCCACGCCGAGGCCGACCGGGTGGAGGTGAGCCTGAGCCACACCGACGGCACGGTGGTGCTGGCCGTTGCGGACGACGGCCGAGGGACAGGAGTCTCACGGGAGGGCGCGGGGCTCCGCGGGATGCGCGAGCGGGCTCTGCTCATCGGGGCCACGCTGGATGTCACCTCCCAGCCGGCGGCCGGCACGCAGGTCCGGCTGACCGTGCCCGTTCCCAGGAAGCAGCCATGACCCCAACCGACACGCCCGTGATCCGGATTCTCCTCGCCGACGACCACGCGCTGGTGCGGCGCGGAGTGCGGCTCATCCTGGATCAGGAGCCGGACCTTCAGGTCGTCGCCGAGGCCGGCGACGGCGCCGAGGCGATCGCATTGGCCCGCACCCACGAGGTCGACCTGGCCGTGCTGGACATCGCCATGCCCCGGATGACCGGCCTGCAGGCCGCCCGCGAACTGATCGCGCTGAAGCCGGACCTGCGCGTGCTGATGCTGACCATGCACGACAACGAGCAGTACTTCTTCCAGGCGCTCAAGGCAGGCGCCAGCGGATACGTGCTGAAGTCCGTGGCCGACCGCGACCTGGTCGCCGCCTGCCGGGCGGCCACGCGTGACGAGCCCTTCCTCTACCCGGGTGCGGTCACCGCCCTCGTCCGCAACTACCTCGACCGCGTCCGCCAGGGCGAGGAAGCTCCCGACCAGGTGCTGACGCCCCGGGAAGAGGAAGTGCTCAAGCTCGTTGCCGAGGGCCACTCGTCGAAGGAGATCGCCGAGATGCTCTTCATCAGCATCAAGACCGTCCACCGGCACAGGGCGAACCTGCTGCACAAGCTAGGCCTGCGGGACCGTCTGGAACTCACCCGCTATGCCATCCGCGCCGGCCTCATCGAGCCCTGACGCGGTTCGCTCTTCTGAACTGCCTCAAGGTTCCGGCTGCCACTCCCCAGCCGGGACCTTGAGGTACCCGACAGCCCCGCGTTCACCGAGGGATCACCAAACCAAGAAGGGGGCGGCGCATGGCACGGTCCTTGCAAGCCGTCCCCCGCGCGGGCGGCCTCGGCCCAGCCGCGGTGATCGCTGTCCTCCTGGCCCTCCTCGCTGCGGTGGTCAGCCCGCCGGCGCAGGGCACCCCTGACTTCACCGACAGCACGGCCCTGACTCATGGAGCTGCACACGCCGCGGGCGAACCCTACGCAGACGATGGGCACTTCGCTGTCTGCAACGCGCTGGTCCGAGGCCATCGCGACATCCCCGACGAGCGTCTTGCACCGCCGGTCACCACCACCCGCGCCTCGTACTGCAGGGCTTACAGCCCGCCGCGGTCCGCACACACGTCCCTGCCGACGGCGAACCGGCCGGCATCTCCGCACCTGACAAGCCGTCACCAAGGGCGGGCACCACCTCCGGCCTCAGGCACCTGAACCTCTCCCAACTTCCTCGTCACCGCTGCCACTGTCCTGGCCGTGGTGCGCCTGCCGGAGGCCCACTTTGACCCGCGCCCTACGCATCCGAGGGCTGCTCGCCCTCGCTGCTCTCGCCCTGTCGCTGTACGTCGCCCTCACCGTCCCTGTCCACCTCGGACTCGATCTGCGCGGTGGCTCACAGATCGTGCTGGAGACCCGCCCCACCGACACCGCTGACGCCGACAGCGAAGCCACCGAACGAACCCTGGAGGTGCTGCGCGGCCGCATCGACGCGCTCGGCGTCGCCGAACCCACCCTCGCCCGCTCCGGCGACAACCGGATCGTCGTCGAACTGCCCGGCGTACAGGACCCGGCCGAGGCCGCGGACCTGCTCGGCCGCACCGCCCAGCTCACCTTCCACCGCGTCGTCGGCACGGCCACCAATGCCGACGACACCGCCGAACCGCTGCCCAAACGGCCCCGCCAGCAAGTTCTGGCCGACGAGTCCGGCCAATTGCTGCGTCTTGAAGCAGCCTCGCTGACCGGCAAGGACGTCAAGGAGGCAGCCGCCCGGTTCGACCAGCAGAGCGCTGCCGGATGGCAGGTCGCCGTCGACTTCGAGGGTTCCGGCAGCGACGGCTGGGCCCGCCTGACCGGCCAGGCCGCCTGCCACCCTGCAGGGGATCCATCCCGCCGGGTCGCCATCGTCCTGGACAACAAGATCATCTCCTCGCCGCAGGTCGACCCCTCGGTCGGATGCGGCTCCGGCATCAGCGGCGGCACCACCCAGATCACCGGATCCTTCACCGACGACGAGGCCAAGGAACTGGCCCTGCTCATCAACGGCGGTGCTCTGCCCGTACCCGTCGAAACGGTCGAACAGCGCACCGTCGGCCCCACCCTGGGCGCGCAGGCCATCACCGCCAGCGCCTGGGCCGCCGCCGCGGGCACCACGCTGACCGCGCTGTTCATCATCGTGATCTACCGGCTCATGGGAGCTCTGGCCACCATGGCGCTGGCCTGCTACGGCCTGATCTCCTACGCCGCCCTGGCCGCCCTGGGTGCCACCCTCACCCTGCCGGGTCTCGCCGGGTTCGTTCTGGCCATCGGCATGGCCGTCGACGCCAACGTCCTCGTCTTCGAACGCGCCCGCGAAGAGTACGCCTCCCGCAACCGGCCCAGCCCGCGCTCATCCCTGACCGCGGGATTCCGCGGCGCCTTCAGCGCGATCGCCGACTCCAACGTCACCACCCTCATCGCCGCCGGCCTGCTGTTCTTCCTCGCTTCCGGGCCCGTGCGCGGCTTCGGTGTCACCCTGGGCATCGGCGTCCTCGCCTCCATGTTCAGCGCCCTGGTCATCACCCGCGCCCTTGCCGAGTACGCCGCCTCCCGGCGTTGGCTGCGCCGCCGCCCACGCCTCACCGGCATCGCCCACACCGGTGCGGTCCGCGACCGCCTCACCCGCACCAACCCCCATCTGATGCGCAGCCCCCGGCGCTGGCTGGCCGCCTCCGCCACCGTCCTGGTCCTGGCCGCCTCCGGAATCGCCGCACGCGGCCTTGACTTCGGCATTGAATTCACCGGAGGCCGCCTCATCGAATACACCACCGCGAGCCCCGTCGACCCCGACCGCGCCCGCACCGTCCTGGCCGACGCCGGGTTCCCCCGCGCCGTCGTCCAGACATCCGGCGACACCCAGCTCACCGTCCGCACCGACCAGTTGACGAACGCGCAAGCGGCCACCGTCACCCAAACCATCGGCGCCCTCGCCGGTGACGTCGACAAGCTCCGCGACGAAGCCATCGGCCCCAGCCTCGGCAAGGAACTGCGCCAGGGTGCTCTGATCGCTCTCGCAGTCGCGCTGGGCGCTCAACTGCTGTACCTCGCGGCACGTTTCCGCTGGCTGTTCGGCACCTCTGCGGTGGCTGCCCTCGCCCACGACGTGGTGATCCTCACCGGCATCTTCGCCTGGCTGGGAAAACCCATCGACGGAGTCTTCCTCGCCGCGCTGCTCACCGTCATCGGTTACTCGGTCAACGACTCCGTCGTCGTATTCGACCGCATCAGGGACCTGAGCCGACGCGACCACAAGGCACCCTTCGCAGCCATCGCCAACCGCGCTCTCCTGCAGACCCTGCCCCGCACCATCAACACGGGCATGGGAGCCGCCTTCATCCTCACAGCCCTGGCCGTCCTCGGCGGCGACTCCCTCACCGACTTCGCCCTCGCCCTGCTCATCGGCCTCGCCGTAGGCACCTACTCCTCCATGTTCACCGCCACACCCCTCGCCATCGAACTCCACAAACGCGCAGGCCACCGAGGCCGTAACCCATGACCTGCGCACGGTGGGGTCCGTACGCCCCCTCCGAAATGGGTACTGCGCCCGATGGTGAAGCCGCGCGGCTGCGTGTGACGGTGGTGTAGAGCCCAACCTGCCGGTTCCCGCAAGGAGGGAGTCATGCCCCACCCCGGTACCGACCCTCTGCACGACGAAACCCGTACGCGGCCAAGCGGCCCTCATGCCGCCCGCAGTCCGAGAAGCGGGCTTCAGCCGCGCGAGGACCGGCGACGACGAGGCCGGGCCTGGGCCCTGCTGACGCTCTCCGTGGCGATGCTGATCACGGGCGTGACGCTGCCGCAGGGTCTGCTCCTCGCGGCGGGCCTGGTCACGGCCGGCATGGCGACATATCTACTCGTGCCGCCTCATGGCCCGGATCGCCCCGGCCTGTTCTCCCCCACGTCGGCCCGTCACGAAAGCGACCACACTCGATGACGGCCCGGCACCACAAAACAGAGGACTGGTCCCGGTGCGCAATCGACTCGGCCGGTGTCCGGGCGGTCCCCGGTCCCCTTTGACCGCCCGGGCGCCGGCCGAGTCTTTCTCGTCATCGCAAGCCATCTGTGCGGTATGTCGGCTGACGAGCCGTTACCTCTGGCCGCACCGCTCTTTACATCGATGTAACGACCGTGGTGCCATAGACAGCCGCCAGCTCATGTTGCGCTGTCCGCAAGCCAAGCCACTTCGAGAGATGTGGGGAGTCGCCGATGCGCGCTCGTCCTGTCACCCCCTTGGTGACCGCCCTTTTAGCCCTGCTCGTCAGCCTGATCTGGGTACCGCAGGCCGCCACTGCCACTGCCACGGACCGTACGGCGGACGGGGCGCCGGTAGCCGCGGCAGCGGGAACCTTCCGCAATCCACTCAACACAGGACCCGACCCGTTCATGACGTACGCGAACGGGGCCTACCACCTCACCACCACTCAGGGCGACAGCATCAAGATGTGGCGTTCCTCCTCGCTGAGCACATTGCTCGCGGGCGACCCGATCACGGTGTGGAAAGACAGCGACGCCTCACGCAACCAGCACATCTGGGCAGCCGAGTTCTACCGCTTCAACAACCGCTGGTACATGTACTACACGGCCGATGACGGAGTGGACGACCACCACCGGTTGTACGTCCTTGAATCGCAGGCCGACGACCCGGCGGGGCCGTATCACTTCAAGGCGAAGCTCACCCCGCCCAACCACACCAACGACTTCGCCATCGACCCGGGGATCCTCCAGCACAACGGCAAGCTCTACCTCGCCTACAGCGGCATCAACGCCTACCAGCACAACGGCCTGAACATCGCGCCGATGTCGAACCCGTACACCGTCTCCGGCAACGCCATTGCCCTTGACGGGGCCGGAGGATGCCCCGAGGTCCGTGAGGGCCCCGAGTTCCTGTATCGCAACGGTCGCACCTGGATGACGTACTCGGCGTGCGACACCGGCAAGCCCGACTACCAGGTGTGGATGATGTCCCTGCCGAATGGCGCCGACCCTCTGGTGCCCGGCAACTGGACCCAGCACAGCGGGCCCGTCTTCTCGCGCAACGACGCCAGGGGCGTGTTCGGTCCCGGTCACCACTCCTTCTTCCGTTCTCCCGACGGAACGGAGGACTGGATCATCTACCACGCGAAGACCACGTCGGACTTCACCTACACCAACCGCACGACCCGGGCCCAGAAGATCGGCTGGCGTGCCGACGGCAGCCCGGACCTCGGCTCCCCGCTCGCCCTGGGCGCCACACAGGACCTGCCCGCCGGCGACCCCGGGTCGGGCAATTACTGGATCAACGATGACGGCCGTTCCAGTGGCAGCGGCACAGTGACTTACCAGGGTGCCTGGAACTCGGGCACGGGCTGCGCGGCGCAGTGCTTCTGGAGCGACGATCACTGGAGTGATCGGGCCGGCAACACCGCGACGTTCACTTTCACCGGCACCAGGATCGCGCTGCTGTCCGTGAAGGACACAGGCAACGGAATCGCGGCCATCCGCATCGACGGCGGTGCCGAACAACGCGTCGACTTCTACGGAGCGATCCGCACCGGTGAGACAGTTCAGTACCTCAGTCCACGCCTGCCGTACGGCGCGCACACATTGCAGGTCCGCGTCACCGGGGAACGTAATTCCTCCTCCGCGGCGGCGTTCGTGAGCGTGGACCGCGCCGAGGTCTACACCGACTGACAGTCCACGTACCGGGGAGACGAACGGGCCGTCTGCGGGCGGGTGGGACGCGACCGGGTCATCGGGTCGCGTTTCCGTCGGCCAGCAGGCCGGCCACGGTCGACGCGGCGGTGCGGTGCCAGTGGCCGCTCCGACGGAGCATGGCGTGGCCCCCTCCGGCCATGATCTTCAGCTCGGCCCGTGCGCCGGCCGCACGCGCGCGGCTCACGAACGACGCCGACGCGCGCGGATCGGTGACTCGGTCGCGGTCACCGTGGAGCACGATCACGTCCTTGCCGTGCAGGTGGGCCACCGGCTCCCCTTCCGGACACCAGGGCGCCAGCGCGAGGACCGCCCGTACTCGCGGGTCGTCGGCCGCGCGGAACGCCGCACGGCCTCCCATGGAGTGGCCGACCAGGATGACCGGTACGTCTTCGGCCAGCGCGGTCAGTTCCCTGAGCGCCTGCCGGGTGTCGCGGACAGGATCAGCGTCGTGACCGTTCCAGCCGCACACTCTGTAGCGCACCTCTGCCAGCAGGACATCGTCATCCGGCACAGCCGCGGCGACAGCCCGCACGAAGGGTCTCATCCGGACCGGCGAGGGATACCACCTGCGCGACGTGGCCCGACTGTGCGCCTTGCCGCCGTGCAGGAACAACACGGCTGCGCGAACCGAGGGAGGGCGGCGTCGTGCCAGCAGCGCGGCTGCGCTCTTGCGCGTGGCCGCGGACGTGCGTTCGTTGCCGCCCATCCATCCTCCTGAAGTGCCGCGTTCGCTGCAGCCTAGAGGGTTCGCACAGGGGCCGATTCCAAAGCTACGCTTGACGCTCCGTGTGGCCAGGGGAGGCCACCGATTCACGGGGGGATGCGCGATGCGCGCCTACATTCGCCGTGCCTGTGTGCCGGCAGTGCTGCTGTCCGCCGTTCTGTTGGCGGGGTGTTCGTCGGAGAGCGACTCGGGGGATTCGGTCGCAAGCCAGGAGCCGGCGGGCGAGGCACCGGCCGAAGAAGCGGCCGTCGAGGCGTCGGAGTCTGCGTCCTCATCCGGTTCCGGCCCCGTTCTGGAGGTCGGGGAGACGGGCGAGTTCGCCACCGGCGAGACGGACGAGTCCGGTGAGGACTACAAGGTGACGTCGACCATGTCCGTCAAGGTCGTCAGTGCGGAGTACGTGACTGCTGAGCAGGTGGACATGGCGAAGGAGCCGGAGAACGGTCAGTACGTCAAGCTGACGCTGACTTTGAAGAACGTGGGCGACGCTCCGGCGAAGTTCATGACGTACGGCAGGATGGAGTGGGAGGACACCGACACGGCCGCTCAGGGCGCCTCCACGCTGGAGGGCATCGGCGACGGGCGGAGTGTCGACTCGTGGTACAAGCCCGGTCAGTCCGTCACCGGACATCTCATCCTCGACGTCGGCGACGAGGGCGGGACCGTCAGCTACAACGGGTCGGAGGATCCGAATGCTGAGGGTCCGGTGTTCTCCGTCAACCTCCCGGAGTAGTGGCGGCCTGGCGTCACCGCGCGACCAGCAGCACCCCGGCGTACGAGAGGCCTGCCACGACCAGCCAGGCCGAGAGACCCAGCAGCGCCGTTCGTGCGCCGGTGCGTGTGAGCGAGGGGAGGTCGACCGCGCTGCCGAGTCCGAACAGGGCTGCGGCAAGCAGGAGTTCCTGCCCGGTGTGAGCGGCCTCCAGGAGTTCGGCCGGCAGCAGTCCGGTGCTGCGCAGAGTCACCGCCGCGAGGAAGCCGACGACGAAGAGCGGTATCAGCGGTGCCCTTTTGCGGCCCGGCTTGCCCGACCCGACCACGTCACGGCTCGGGCGCCGCGTGGAGAGCGCGACGGCGGCGACGAGCGGTGCGAGCAGCGCCACCCGCACCAGCTTCACCAGCACTGCCTCGCCGAGGGCTGCGTCACCGGCTGTCTGCGCCGTGGCGACGACCTGGCCGACATCGTGCACGCTCGCGCCGACCCAGCGCCCGAACTCGGCGTCGCCCAGGCCCAAGGGCCCCTGGAGCAGTGGCAGTACGGCGATGGCGAGCGTCCCGCAGAGGGTGACCAGGGCCACCGAGGTGGCCGCGTCTCGTTCGTCGCTGCCCCTGGCCTCGCCCACCGCGCCGATTGCGGAGGCGCCGCAGATCGCGTATCCCGCGGCGATGAGCAGGGGCTGGTCCCTCGGCAGTCCCAGACGCCGCGCCAGCCACCAGGTGCCGGACAGCGTGGCCATGACGACAGCCAGCGTCATGGCGACCGTGGCCCAGCCGAGACGGCCCACGTCGTCGAGGCCGAGCTGCAGCCCGAGGAGGACGATGCCGACACGCATCAACCGCCGTCCCGCGTAGGCCAGTCCGGGGCGGGCGGATCCCCGTACCACCTTTCGCAGCCGGGGCAGGTGCGCGGCAAGGACTCCGAGCACCACGGCGACGGTGAGCATCGGCACGGCGGGAAGCAGCCGGTGGAGGGCGAGGGCGAAGGCGAGGCCGCATGCCGCGAGGATGAGTCCCGGGTACAGGGCGGGCGCTTCACGCACCCGGTTCCGTTGCGCAGGACGTTCCCTGAGCAGAGCCATCAGCAGTCGGCAGGCAGTTGGTAGACCCGGCGGACGCTGCTGCCCAGGCGGGAGATGTCCGCGCCGTAGACGTGCAGCGAGATCGCCGTGGAGGGGCCGGCGTTCCAGACCCGGTGGATGTCCCCGGGAGGGGCGAAGCCGCAGAACTCGCCCTCCATGTTCACCACGTCGGCGGTGGCGACGAGCCTTGCGGCGCCGTCCGCTCCCGGGAGGAGCCGGTAGCGCCGCTCGCGTTCCTGGCCCTGGTGCACCCCCGTGGTGCACCAGGACACGTGGTCGTGGACGGAGGTTCCCTGGCCGGGCAGCCAGACGAGCGCGACGACGGAGAAGCTCCCGTCGTGCTCCGCGTGCAGCAGGTGCTGCCGGTACCGGGTCGGATCGCTCTGCCGCTGCTCCTCGGTGAGCAGGTCGGATGCGCCCAGGTGGGGTGCGAGGCGTTCACCGACGAGGTGAGCGGTCAGGTCGGGCGGAAGGCCTCGACCGACGTCTTCTCGTAACCCGGCGAGCAGGGCTTCGAGACGGTCGGTGGTGCGGGCCGCGGTGAAGGCACCCGGAGCGGTCGACGCAGAAGTCATACGCAGAGCGTCCGACCGCGCCTGCCATCACGTCCAACGACAGTTTCTTCGCATCTCCCAAGGAGCGCTTATGAATTGAGCGGTCAACAGCCCGTCTTGCTCGCGGCCACTGCCTTCAGTTCTTGGAGAACCAGCGCCGTGGCGGGGATGCGCAGGTGCTCCCGCAGGACGTAGGCCGAGACCTTGCGCCGGGAAGCGGGCTGGAGCGGCCTTCCGGCCACCTTGGCGCGGTGCATGAAGGTCAGCACCAGCGCGGGAACCATGGCCACGCCGAGCCCTTCCGCCACCAGGCTCTGCACCGCCATGTTGTCGTCCGTGGTGAAGGCGATGTCGGGTACGAAGCCCGCCTCCTCGCACTCGTGCAGCAGGTTGGCCCGGCAGCGTGGACATCCGGCTATCCAGCGTTCCCCTTCCAGGTCGGTGAGCTTGACGAACCTGCGCCGGGCGAGCCGGTGCCGGCTGGGCAGCAGTACGGTCAGCTGGTCTTCCAGGAGCGGGGTCTCGACCAGATCGTCCGGGACGTGCTCGTGCAGTCCCGGGTAGGTGAACGCCAGGGCGATGTCGCACTCGCCCCGCGCCAGGCGGCGAAGGGATTCCGGCGGCTCGTTCTCCAGTAGATCGATGCGGATGCCCGGGTGGGCAGCCGCGAGACGGGCCAGAGCCTCCGGCAGGAGCGTGGAGTTGGCGCTGGGGAAGGCGCAGACACGGACCTGTCCTGCGTGCAGCCGGGTGAGGGCGTTCATCTGCTCCTGCGCCGCCGACAATGAACCGAGTATGTCGCCGGCGTGCCGTGACAGCGTCTCGCCCGCCTCGGTGAGTCGTATCCCGCGGCCCACCCGGACGAACAGCGGCATGCCGACGTCCCGTTCAAGAGCCTTCATCTGCTGGGTGATCGCCGGCTGGGTGTAGCCGAGAGCGCGGGCAGCAGCCGAGTACGAGCCGGTCCTCACCACTTCGTGAAAGGTACGCACATACCGGGAATCGAACACCGCTGCATCATAGGGAATGCGAGGGCGCGGCGCTGCTGCCCTCGTCTCCGGGTGTGGCTCGCCGGCGTGGAAGCGTGATCTGGTCGGAACGACGGCTTCAGGTAGCGATCGAGCAGGAAGCGATCGAGAAGGGTGGTCCGTGCCGTGTCTACCAACGGTGGCTGGCGGATCCGACGCGCCGAACCTGACGAGGCTCGCGAGCTGGAAGAACTCCAGGAGCGATCGTCGACTCACTGGGGGTACCCACCGGGCTACTTTGACTGGGCGGGTGATGCTCGGGCGATTCCGGATGCCTATGTCCGGGACCACCCGGTCTTCGTCCTGGAGGAGGACGGCAGGAGTCTCGGCTTCTACGGTTTCACCGAGGAGGACGGTGACCTGCTCCTGGACAAGCTCTTCGTTGACGCCGACGTGATCGGCAAGGGTTACGGCAAGCTTCTCTGGCAGCATGCGATCCGGACTGCGCGCGAGCTCGGGCGATCCGAGTTCATCATCGGTTCGGATCCGAACGCCGCTCCGTTCTACGCAGCCATGGGGGCCGTGGAGTACGCGACGAAGCCGACCGCCGAGCCGTCCTGGACCCTGCACATGTTCCGTTACACGCTCTCAGGCTAGCGTCAGCGTGCCGAGGCGGACGATCGCCGCCGCGCGGACTGGGATCCGCGCGGCGGTGGTTTCGTCGGCACAGGCGCGCTATGGGGACCTGAAGGCTGAACGGGTGGCGCAGTGCCGTTACGCAGGTGCTCAGGGGTGACCGGTGAGGTACCCGCCCATGGAGGTGAAGTACTCGGTCGCGCCCAACTCCCGGCCGTCTTCGGTGCGTACGCGTGTGATGGCCAGGCCTTGGTTGCGGCCGGTGCGGGCGTCGGCTCCGGTGACGATCACCACGCCGTCGCCCTCGCGGTAGAAAATGCGGCCGGGCGTGCCGCCGTAGCGGCCCTCGGAGACCACGGCGGCGAGCACCTCAAGTCGCTTGCCCTTGTGGAAGGTGAAGGTGCTCGGGTACGGCTCGGACTGGGCGCGGATCAGGCGCTGGAGGTCCGCCGCCGGCCAGGTCCAGTCGATTCGGCTGTCCTCGATGGACCGCTTGTGGAAGAAGCTGGCCTGGGACCGGTCCTGCTTGGTGAACTCCGTCTGCCCGGCGGCGATGAGGTCGAGCGCGCCGATCGTGACCGGGGCGATGAGGTCCACGGTCTTGTGGAAGAGATCGGTGGCGGTGTCCGTCGGTCCGACCGGCACCGCCTCCTGCCGGACGATGTCGCCGGCGTCGAGTTCGTCGTTCATCATGTGTGCGGTGACGCCCACTTCGGGTTCGCCGTTGATCAGGGCCCAGATCAGCGGGGAGAAGCCGGCGTACTTCGGCAGCAGCGAGTCGTGCACGTTCAGGGTGCCGTTGCGCGGGAGGTCGAAGATGCGCGGAGGGATCCACGTCCGCCAGTTGTTGGCCACGATGATGTCTGCGTCGGCCTCCTTGAGGCGCTCGAACAGCTCGTCGTCGTCCGGGCGGTTGCGGATCACCACCGGGACGCCGTGCTCCTCTGCGAGGTCGGCGACGGAGTCGCTCCAGATCTTCTCGTACGCGTGCTCACTCTTGGGGTGCGTCACGACCAGGACCACGTCGTGTTCGGAGTCCAGGAGGGCTTGAAGGGTGCGATGCCCCCAGGTCTGGTAGCCGAACATGACGACCCGCATGGGCTTCCTCCTTGAGACAGGGACTGACCAAGGTCAGTAAAGCAAGGCTTGCCTTAGTGCACAACGGGCCTATGCGGCACGTCACTTGAGGCGATGTCGAAGCTTCCGATACTCACCTCGTCCCTATCGACAGCTTCACAGGATTAGCTTAGGCTCACCTAAGTTCCCAGTTTGCCGCTCCGTCAGCGTGCCCGCTTTTCGTACTTCCCCCACGCCTGACAGGCGACTGCCCCGCACGATGGGAGAGACATGTCACAGGTTCTTCCTGGTGACGCAACACCGGTTCACGACCTCATTGGCATCGGCTTCGGACCGTCCAATGTCGCCATGGCGATCGCCCTCGGCGAGCACAACGCACAAGCCGCAGGGCAAGAGGTGATCACCGCTCACTTCTTCGAACAGCAGCCTTCCTTCGGCTGGCACCGCGGCATGCTCATCGACGACGCGACCATGCAAGTGTCCTTCCTCAAGGACCTGGTGACGCTCCGGAACCCGGCCAGCGACTACAGCTTCCTCTGCTACCTGAAGAGCAAGGGGCGGCTGGTCGACTTCATCAACCACAAGAACCTGTTCCCGCTGCGGGTGGAGTTCCACGACTACTTCGAGTGGGCGGCGGCCAAGGTCGAGGACATGGTCTCCTACGGTCATGAGGTCGTCGGCGTCGCGCCAGTCGTCCGTGACGGAACCGTGGAGTACCTGGAAGTGACGGTCCGTTCGGGGGAGGGGCTTCTGGTCCATCGGGCCCGCAACCTCGTCATCGGTACCGGCCTGCGTCCCCTCATGCCGGAGGGCATGGAGCGCGGCGAACGCGTCTGGCACAACTCCGAATTACTGGCGAAAGTCGATGAGTTGGAAGGCGCCTCGCCTTCCCGGTTCGTCGTCGTGGGCGCCGGGCAGAGTGCCGCCGAGAACGTCGCCTACCTGCACCGCCGCTTCCCCGAGGCCGAGATCTGCGCGGTCTTCTCCCGCTACGGCTACAGCCCGGCCGACGACAGCAGCTTCGCCAACCGCATCTTCGACCCGGCGGCGGTCGACGAGTACTTCGCCGCACCGGAGAACGTCAAACGCCGGCTGATGGACTACCACGGCAACACCAACTACTCCGTGGTGGACATCGACCTGATCGACGACCTGTACCGGCAGATGTACCAGGAGAAGGTCCTCGGCACCGAGCGGCTCCGCTTCCTCAACGTCTCCAGGCTCACCGACGTCAAGGAGACGCCGGCCAAGGTCCGTGCCACGGTGACGTCCCTCGTCACCGGCGACGAGACGCCCCTCGACGCGGACGTCGTGGTCTTCGCCACCGGCTACAGTCCCGCCGACCCCATCGGCCTCCTCGGCGAGGTCGCCGATCGCTGCCTCCGCGACGACGAGGGCCGCGTCCGCGTCGAGCGCGACTACCGCATCGCAACCGACCCCGACCTGCGCTGCGGCATCTATCTGCAGGGCGGCACGGAGCACACCCACGGCATCACGTCGGCGCTGCTGTCGAACACCGCCATCAGAGTCGGCGAGATCCTGGAGTCCCTCCTCGACCGGAGCCTCAAGTCAGCAGCCGACGAGGCCCGGACGGTCGCCGACGGAACCGGCAGCACCGCCGCACGCTAGTACGCCCACTTGCCGTAAGCCCCCAACAGGGCCGAATGTAGGGCATGTTGTGGGTGTGATCCTTCCTGAACCAAAGGGATAACGTACGTCGAATGGGCACGACTGCAGTCGAGCGCCCCGCGCTCAGGGGCACAACACCGGCCCGTCGGCGACGGGTTGTGGGCTTGGGCACGCTGCTGCTGATCCTCGTGATCGCGGGGTTGGCGTCGTTGGCCGTCGGTGCGCGCGCGTTGAGTCCTGCCGAGGTGTGGCACGGACTGTTCGCGGCGCCGGACTCCGACCAGCGGCTCACCGAGATCAGGCTCATCGTGCAGACCGTGCGGGTGCCCCGGACGGTGCTCGCGATCGTCGCGGGCATCGCCCTGGGCGTCGGCGGGGCGTTGATCCAGGGATACACACGCAACCCGATCGCCGACACGGGCCTGCTGGGGGTGAACACCGGCGCCTCGTTCGCCGTGGTGTCGGTGATCGCCCTGTTCGGGTTCAATGATCCCTTCCAGTACGTCTGGTTCGCCTTCCTGGGTGCCGCGGCCGCCGGTGTCGTCGTGTTCGGGCTGGCGAGCATCGGCAGGGGGGCGGGCAACCCGTTGACGCTCGCGCTGGCCGGGCAAGGGGTCGCGGTGTTCCTCATGGCGATGACCACCGCGGTCGCGCTGGCCGACAAGGAGTCGCTGAACGCGCTGCGATTCTGGAACGCGGGCTCCGTGGCCGGTGTCGGCTTCGACGTCATCTGGCCGGTCACCGGATTCATCGTGGTCGGGCTGGTGCTGGCGCTGACCACGTTGCCCGCCATCAACCTGCTCAACCTGGGGGACGACGTGGCGCGAGGGCTGGGCGTGAACATCGCGCTGAGTCGGACCATCGGCATCACGGCCATCACCCTGCTGGCCGGCGCGGCGACGGCCGCGTGCGGCCCCATCGCGTTCCTGGGGCTCATGGTGGCCCATGTGGCCCGCTATCTGACCGGGCCGGACTACCGCTGGCTGGTGCCGTACGCCGGTCTGCTCGGAGCCGTGATCCTCCTCGTCTGTGACATCGTGGGCCGCTTGGTGGTGCGGCCGAGCGAGCTGGACGCGGGTGTCCTCGTCGCTCTGCTCGGCGCCCCGTTCTTCGCGGTTCTGGTGTGGCGTGGAAAGTTCAAGAACGCATGAACGGGAAGGACTTGAGGGCGAACGGGCCGGACTTGAAGCCGAGCGGGGCAGACGTGCAGCCGAACCGGACAGCCATGAAGCCTGCGGTGACGCCTGGCGTGCGTCTCGGAAGCGTGTCGTTCGTCTGGCGCCCCTGGATCGTCCTCGTCACGCTGCTGCTCGCCGCGGCGACCTTCCTGGTGTTCTGCCTGTCCATCGGGGTTGGGGACTTCCCCATCGGGCTGGACCAGGTGATCGCCACGCTTCTCGGCCGGGGTGAGCAGGTCGACGAGTTCGTCATCATGGACCTGCGGATGCCGCGTGCCCTGGCCGGCCTCGTCGTCGGGATCGCGCTTGGCGTGTCCGGGGCGATCACGCAGTCCATCGCACGCAATCCGCTGGCCAGCCCGGACATCCTGGGGATCACCGGGGGCGCCAGCGCGGTCGCCGTCTTCCTGGTGACGGTGTCGGGCGGGACCGCCGCGGCGATCGTCGACTCCGTGGGCCTGTCCGCGGCGGCGCTCGCGGGCGGGCTCGGCACGGGTCTACTCGTGTACTTCCTGGCGTGGCGGCGCGGGATCGACGGCTTCCGGCTCATCCTCATCGGCATCTCGGTGAGCGCCGTGATGGAGGCGATCACGACCTGGCTGCTGGTCTCGGCCGACATCAGAGACGTGGCCCGGGCCCAGGCGTGGCTGGTCGGCTCGCTGGACGACCGGTCGTGGGACGAGGTGCGGGTGGCGATCTGGGGCACACTCGTCCTCATGGTCGTCGTGGCCTGTGTGTCCTTCCAGTTCAAGCCGCTGCATCTCGGGGACGACGTCGCCGCGGGCCTGGGCGTCCGGTACACGAGGGTGCGGGCGGTCCTCCTGCTGTGCGCGGTCCTGCTGGCCGGCGTGGCGGTGAGCGCGGCGGGCCCGGTCCCGTTCGTCGCGCTGGTGGCGCCGCAGGTGGCCATGCGACTGGCGAGGTGCCCGACGCCGCCGATGGTGGCGTCCGGCGTGACGGGCGCCCTGCTGCTCATCGGCGCGGACCTGGTCGCGCGCACGGCGCTGCCGATCAGCCTCCCGGTCGGCGTGGTCACCGCCGCGATCGGCGGCCCCTTCCTTGTCTATCTGCTGGTGCGGGCCAACCTCAGATAGCCGGAGCAAAGGTCAGGAAGCGTGAACGGAGGGGGCATGGTGGGCGCTCAGCAGACAACAACCAAGACCGGGACCGAAGTCGTCGACGACGCACGGCTGGCAGCCAAGGGCATCACGGTCGGGTACGGCGCCCGGACGGTCATCGAGGATCTCGACGTGGCGATCCCGTCCGGCGTCGTCACCACGATCATCGGGCCCAACGGCTGTGGGAAGTCGACCCTGTTGCGGACGTTGTCGCGGTTGCTCAAGCCGACCCATGGGACGGTCGTGCTGGACGGCGACGACATCGCCCGGCTCAGGACCAGGGACGTGGCGAAGAAGCTCGGCCTGCTGCCGCAGGCGCCGGTCGCGCCGGAGGGGCTGACGGTGGCCGACCTGGTCGCCAGGGGCCGCCATCCGCACCAGAGCTGGCTGCGGCAGTGGTCGTCGGACGACGCCGACGTCGTGGAGCGCGCGCTGGCCATGACCGGGGTGGCCGACCTGGGCGACCGCCCCGTCGACTCGCTGTCCGGCGGTCAGCGTCAACGTGTCTGGATCTCCATGACGTTGGCACAGGGAACCGACCTGCTGCTGCTCGACGAGCCGACCACCTACCTCGACCTGGCGCACGCGATCGACGTGCTCGACCTTGTGGACGATCTGCACGAGTCGGGTTGCACCGTGGTCATGGTGCTGCACGACCTCAACCTGGCCACCCGCTACAGCGACAACCTCATTGTGATGAGGGACGGTTCGATTCTGGCGCAGGGGCACCCACGCGACGTGATCACCGCCGAGCTGCTGCACGAGGCGTTCGGTCTGCGCGCCCTGGTGATCGAGGACCCGGCGGGCGACAGGCCGCTCATCGTGCCGATCGGTCGCACACACGTCCAACTCCCTTAGATCCAGATAAAGTTGGAGAAGTTAGGCTAGGCTTACCTCATCTGCTCACGCTAGGGTTTGCCTGCCCTTAGACGGGGGTGCAGTGGAAAGCACGAAAGCAAGGGGAATGCGGATGCTCCTCACCAGAACGACGCGTATGAAGCCCTGGCGGCGGCTGGCAGCCGTACTGTCCGCGGCGACTCTCGGCGTCGGCCTCCTCGCGGGGTGTGGTTCCGACTCGTCCGACTCGGCGGACAATGCGAGCGACAACAACTCGACTGCAGCCGCCGGCGTATTCCCGGTCACCGTGGAGCATGCATTCGGATCCACGAAGGTCACCAAGTCTCCCGAGCGGGTCGTCACCGTCGGCTACACGGACGACCAGACCGTCCTGGCATTCGGCATCAAGCCGGTCGGCATGACCGACCAGTACCCGAACCCGGCAGGCCAGAGCCCCGACATCAACACCCAGTGGCCCTGGGTGAAGGACAAGTGGGGCGACACCAAGCCCGAGGTCATCATGAAGAACGGTGACTCCGGCCCCAACTACGAGAAGATCGCCGCCCTGCGCCCCGACCTGATCATCGCGGTCTACTCCGAGGTCGACCAGGCCGCCTACGACAAGCTCTCCAAGATCGCTCCCACCGTCGGTCGTACCAAGACCGAGAAGGAGCCGTTCAGCGCGCCCTGGCAGGACAACGCGCTGCAGATCTCCAAGGCCCTCGGCAAGGCCGACGAGGGCGAGAAGATGATCGCGGACGTGCAGGACCAGCTCGACGCGGCCAAGAAGGCGCACCCCGAGTTCGGGAAGGAGACCGCCGTCGCACTGTCCTGGTACGAGAACTCGGTGGCACCGTTCACCTCCACCGACGTACGCGGACGGCTGGTGTCGGGCATCGGCTTCAAGTACCAGACCGAGATCGACAAGGTCGCGGACGGCAGCTTCTACACCAAGCTCTCGCCCGAGCGCATCGACCTGGTCGACGTCGACCGCATCTTCGTGATCAACGACAAGGCGGACACGGAGGCGCTGAAGAAGTTCAAGCTGTTCACCAACCTGGACGCGGTCAAGAACGGCAAGGTGTCCTACCTGCTGGACAGTGAGGGCCCGGCAGTCGGGGCGGCCATCTCCCAGGGCACCCTGCTCTCCATGCCGTACGCGATCGACGAGCTCGTCAAGTCGGCCGGCTAGGTGTGAGCATCACCGACACGCGCGTCGCCCCGGCAACACTGCGCACGGCGACCGGACGCGAGGCCACCCGATGGGTAGCGGCGCACTGCCGCGAAGTGCCCTGGCTTTCGGTCGCCACCGTGCTCACCACGGTGGCCGGGGCGGCGCTCCAGGTGCTCCCTGTGCTCCTGCTCGGCCGCGTGGTCGACGGGGTGGTCGAGGGCGAAGAGCGTTCGATCCTGGTCACGATCGGGGCGTTGATGGTGGCCGCCGCACTGCTCGGCGCGGCGGCCACCGCGGTGTCGACCTACCTGGTCGGGCGGCTGGGGGCGGATCTGCTCGCGCGGTTGCGCGAGGGCGCCGTCCGGGCCGTCCTCGGGATGCCGAGCGCCCGGATCGAGCAGGTCGGCCGGGGAGACGTACTCTCCCGGGTCGGTGACGACGTGGCCGTCATCTCCAAGGGCATCCGTACGGCCATCCCCACTGTGTTCTCGGCGGGTGTGCTGGTCGTCATCGCCACGGTGGGCATGTTCGGACTGGACTGGCGGCTCGGCCTGGCCGGCGCCGGCGCGCTGCCCGCCTACGTGCTGGCCCTGCGCTGGTATCTGCCCCGGTCCGCCCCGCTCTACCAGCAGCAGCGGATTGCCCAGGCCGACCGCGCGCAGGCGTTGATCAGCGGTCTGAACGGGATCGACACGGTCCGCGCGTACCGCTTGGAGGACGCCTTCCGCGAGAAGGTCACCAGCGAGTCGTGGCGGGTGCGCAATCTCGGTATCGAGGTGTTCCGGTTCTTCGGCCGGTTCGTCGGCCGGGAGAACCGCGCCGAGTTCATCGGGCTCACCCTGATCCTCCTGGTCGGATACGCCTTGTTGGAGACCGATGCCGCCACCCTGGGCGAGGTGTCGGCGGCCCCGCTGCTGTTCCATCGGCTGTTCGTCCCGCTCGGCGCCATCATGTTCACCTTCGACGAGGCACAGAAGTCGGGCGCGAGCCTGACCCGCCTGGTCGGGGTGCTGGAGGAGCCCACGGAGGACCGGCTGGTGGGTGACACGGCAGTTGCGGCGGCCGGCGCCGGGTCGTACCCGGTGACGGTGGAGGGGCTGACGTTCCGCTACCCCGACGCCGAGGAGCCGGTTCTGCGGGATGTCAGCCTGACGATCCCGGCCGGCGGTTCGCTCGCCCTGGTGGGGGCGACGGGCGCGGGCAAGACGACGCTGGCCGCGCTGATCGCGGGCATCGGCACCCCGCAGTCCGGGTCGGTGCGCGTCGGGTCGACCGACCTGGCCGGTCTGGACGAGGCAGCGGCGCGCGCCTTGGTGAGCATCCTGACGCAGGAGACGCACGTCTTCTCCGGCCCGCTCGCCGACGACCTGCGGCTGGCCGCACCGGACGCGACCGACACCGAGCTGACGGACGCCTTGCGCACGGTCGGCGCCCACGGATGGGTCGACGCGCTGCCCGACGGGCTGAACACCCTGGTCGGGGAGGGTGGCGAGCGTCTTGACGTCACCAAGGAAGCCCAGATCGCCCTGGCCCGACTCGTGTTGGGCCGCTCGCCCGTCGTGGTGCTCGACGAGTCGACGGCCGAGGCGGGCAGCGAAGGCGCCGCGGAGCTGGAGCGGGCGGTGCTGGCCGCGTGTTCGGGCCGGACCACGCTGTTCGTGGCGCACCGGCTGACCCAGGCGATGGCCGCGGACCGTATCGCGGTGCTGGACGCGGGACGCGTGGTCGAGCAGGGCACGCACGAGGAACTGGTGGCTCTGGGCGGCCGGTACGCACGACTGTGGCGGGCCTGGCGCGAGGGCAGTTGAGCAACCCCCTGATGTGAGTTGGGCCGACTTTCGTACGGTGGAAGGAACGCGGAGTCTTCGATGATGGAACCGAGCGCTCGTCACGTCCTGCTGTCCCCGGAGCAACTGGCCGCCGTATGCCGGCGAATCGGCGACCAATCCGACCGGACCATTGCCGAGGCGTGCGCCATCGGGCTGTCGTACTGGGCGACGGGCCTCGGCCCCGAAGGTATCGACCTCACCCCCGGCACGCTCTTCACCGAAGTCCTCGGATGGGTCGACAACGGAGGGGACGGGCCGGGAGGTTGGGAGGTCGGCGCGGACGGTCGGAGCATCGCCGTCCCGGACGACGTAGCACTCGCCGAGGCACAGCTCGCGCTGGACGACCTGGCCGAATTCCCGGACCGGCCCCTCGGGACCATCGGCCCGTCCAGTGTGGCGGCGAGGCTCGCAGCCCTGGCCGAGTGGAACGACACCCGGGCCGAGCGGGTCCGCCCGACCATCGTGGAGATGTTCCGCGAGCAGGCGCGGACCCGGCCGGAAGCGGTCGCCATCGTCGACGAACACCGCTCACTGACTTACCGGGAGGCAGCCGAGCTCTCCGGGCAGTTGGCCCACCACCTGATCGATCGAGGACTCGGCGCCGAACAGGTCGTCGGCATCTCGCTGGGCCGCTCCGCCGACATGGTGATCGGACTGCTCGGCGTCCTCCAGGCGGGCTGCGCCTTCGTACCCCTCGATCCGCAGTGGCCCGCCCAGCGCCGGGCCGTCGTCATCCAGGACGCCCGGGTCGTGGTGCAACTCAACGACTCGGGGGAGCACGACCCGGACGAACCGGAGGCCGTGGCCCTCGACTTGGGCGACTGGAGGTTCAGCTCCTGTCCCACCGAGGGACCCGAGGTCGCCGTCCTCGGAGCCGCGCTGGCATACGTGATCTTCACCTCCGGGTCGACCGGGCGGCCCAAGGGCGCGATGATCCGGCACGAGGCGATCAGCGAGCGTCTGCTGTGGCAGGTCAACGAGATCCTGGGCTTCGGCCACGACGACGCGTCGCTGTTCAAGGCGCCGTTGTCCTTCGACATCTCCATCAACGAGATCTTCCTGCCCCTGGTGAGCGGCGCCCGGCTGGTGGTTCTGCGGCCCGGCGGCGAACGCGACCCGCACCATCTGCTGAGCGTGATCGCCGAGCAGCGCGTCACCTTCACGTACCTGGTGTCGTCCATGCTGGACGTGCTGCTGGAGATCGCGGGCGACTCCGACCGCCTGGACAGCCTGCGGCACGTATGGTGCGGCGGCGAGGTGCTGACCCCGGAGCTGTACGAGCGGTTCCGCACCAAGCTCGACATCCCCATGTACCACGGCTACGGCCCGGCGGAGACGACGATCGGCGTCTCGCACGTCATCTACCGGGGCGCGGCGGAACGCCTGTCGACGTCGATAGGCAAGGCCAACCCGAACACCCAGCTGTACGTACTGGACGACGAGTTGCGCCCGGTCCCGGTCGGCGTCGGCGGCGAACTCTATGTGGGCGGATTCCTCCTGGGGCGTGGGTACGTGGGCGCCCCGGGCCTCACGGCGTCCCGTTTCGTCGCCAACCCGTTCGCCGGCGACGGCTCCCGGCTGTACCGCACCGGTGACCTCGCGCGGTTCGCCCCGGACGGGTCGCTGGACTTCCTCGGCCGTGCCGACAACCAGATCAAGATCCGCGGTATGCGGCTGGAGATCGAGGACGTGGAGGTCGGTCTCGCGGAGCACCCCGGTGTACGGCACACCTGCGTCGTCGCGAAGAAGAACACCGCGGGCGGCACCTACCTCGTGGGATACGTCATCCCGGCCGCCGGGAGCGAGGACCTGCGAGCCGACGAGGTCAAGGCGTGGGCCACCGAGCACATGGTCGAGTACATGGTGCCCGCCCACATCGTCGTCATGACGGAGTTCCCGCTCACCGCGAACGGCAAGCTCGACCGGAACGCATTGCCGGAGCCGACGGTGGGAACGGGCTCGCTGACGCAGCCCACGACCGAGAACGAGCGCGCCGTGTGCGCTGCGGTCGCGACAGTGCTGCGGCTCGAGGAGGTGGGCGTCGACCAGGACTTCTTCCAGCTCGGCGGGGACAGCATCCTGGCGATCTCGCTGCTGAGCGCGCTGCGCGATGCCGGGCTCTACGTCACGGCACGGCAGATCTTCACCAACAGCACCGTAGGGGCGCTGGCGGCGGTGGCGAGCCGTGAGGACACCTCCACGGTGGACCGCCGTGATGTCGCGACCGGCTCCGTCGTGGGCTCGCCCATCGTGCAGTGGCTCGGCCGGACCACGGACGCGATCGATGGCTTCGTGCAGTCGGTGGTGCTCAACACCCCGGCGGACCTGACCGTCGACGCTCTCGACGAGATTCTCACCGCCCTGGTCCGGCGCCACGACATGCTGCGGGCCAAGCTGGTGCGCGGTGAGCGCTGGAGCTTCGACATTCCGGAGGCCGACGAGGCCGTCGCCGGGTGGCAGGAGAGCGACCGGCCCCTCGACGAGTGCGTCGCGCTCGCCACCGCCGGGCTGGACCCGGTGGGCGGGGTGATGCTGCGGGCCGTCTGGCGCCGCATGGCACGACAACTGGTCCTGGTCGCCCACCACGTGGTGATCGACGGCGTGTCCTGGCGAGTCCTGATGGAGGACCTGGCCACCGCCTGGCGGCAGTTCGCGGCGGGTACGCCGATCGAGCTGCCCCCGGTGGGCACGTCGTTCCGGCGTTGGACGCAGATGCTGGAACGCGCCGCGTTCGACGCGGACAGCTCCTACTACCGGCGTACCCTGCCAGGAGAGGACGGGCCGGTGAGCAGGCGGGCGCTGTCCGCGGCCGACACCGTCGCACGCGAGCGAATACGTACCGTCTCGGTCGGCCCCGACGTCACGGCCCGGCTGCTGGGCGAGATCCCCGCGAAGTTCCACGCGGGCGTCAACGACGTCCTGCTGACCGCGCTCGCCGTCGCCCTCGCCCGATGGCGCCGCGACCTCGGGCAGTCGCAGACCTTCGCGCACATCGAACTCGAAGGCCACGGCCGCGAGGGACAGTTCGTGGCGGGCTCCGCCGGCTTCGAGCCCGAGTTGTCGCGGACCGTGGGCTGGTTCACCACGCTGTTCCCGGTGCTCGTGGACCCCGGTGCGGCGGCCGACTTCACGGCGCCCGAGTACCTGGCCGCCGCGCTCAAGGCGGTCAAGGAGAACCTCGCCGAGGTGCCGGAGCACGGGGTCTCGTACGGCGCGCTGCGCTACCTGACCCACACCGAGTTCGACGCCCCCGCACCGCAGGTGCTCTTCAACTACCTGGGCCGCTTCGACGCCGGCGCCTCGGGCGACTGGCAACTCGCGGGCACCACAGGACAGTTGGGGGAGAAGCGAGACCCGAGGATGCGCCTGCCGCGTCCCCTGGAGTTCAACGCCATCGCCGAGCCCGCACCCGCTTCCACCGGCGAGTACGAACTGGTCACCAGCATCTCCTGGCCCGACGGCCTGTTCACCGACGAGGACATCGCGACCCTGGGCGAGTACTTCCGGGTGGCCCTGACGGCTCTGGCCGCGCTCGAACAGGGCGGCCATTCGCCCAGCGACTTCGCCCTGGTCCCGCTCATCCAGGCCGATGTCGACGACCTGGACAGCCCGGCACTGCGGGACGTCCTGCCGCTGACCCCGCTGCAGGAGGGCCTGTACTTCCACTCCGTCTTCGATGACGACTCCGCGGGCGCCTATGTCGAGCAGCAACTCCTGACGCTCGACGGCGACGTGGACGCCGACCGGTTCGCGGCGGCGGCAACCCGCTTGCTCACGCTGTACCCGAACCTGGCGGCGCGGTTCGTGGCACTGGCCGACGGCCGTGTCGTCTCCGTGCTGGAGAGCGGTGTGGAGGCGCCCTTCACCACGCTGGACCGCCCGGGCATCACCGACGCCGAGATACGCGAGTACGCCGAGCGGGATCGCCGCGCCGGGTTCGACCTGGCCACCGGCCCGCTGATGCGGTACACCCTCATACGCGCCGGCTCCGGCCGCACCGTCCTGGTGCAGACCGTGCACCACATCATCGCCGACGGCTGGTCGGTACCGCCGATGCTCCGCGCGCTGCTGGCCGAGTACCACGCGCCGGGCACCGTCCACCCGGTCGGCGGCTTCCCCGACTACGTCGGCTGGCTCGCCGGACAGGACGCCGACGAGAGCGACCGCGTCTGGCGCGAGCAACTCGCCGAGCTGCCCGGCCCCTCGCTGGTCGCCGAGGGGCACACGCCGTCCGACCGCTTCACCGACATCGCCGTGGAGCCGGAGGACGACATCGACGCCGCCGCCCGCTCGGCCGGCGTGCCGCTGAGCGTCGCCGTGCACAGCGCCTGGGCGGTGACGTTGGGCGGCATCCTGCACAGCACGGACGTGGTGTTCGGTTCGACGGTGTCCGGGCGGGACGCCGATGTGCCCGGCATCGCGGACATGGTGGGTCTGTTCATCAACACGATTCCCGTGCGCGCCGGTTGGGCCGGTACGACCACGGCGGGCGACCTTCTCGCCTCGGTGCGGGAGCATCAGAGCGCGGTACTGCCGCACCAGCACGTGTCACTGGCGAGGATCGGCCGGCAGGCTCGCTCCGGCTCCCTGTTCGACACCCTGGTGGTGTTCGACGTGGCCACCGACGTGGATGCTTTGCGGCGGCCCGGCGACTCGCTGATCATCGCCGACATCGTGAACGAGGGCGCTCCGCACTACCCCCTGACGCTGGTGGTGGAGCGAACCGTCGACGGCCGTCCGATCTTCAACCTGATCTACGACGGTGAGCTCCTGCGGAAGGCGACCGCCCAGGCGATCCTGCACACGTTCTCCGCGACACTCACCGGCCTGCTCACCCGCCCGGACTCCCTTGTCGGCGACCTGGCCCCCGAGAACGACCGGCTTCCCGCGGGGATCACTCCGACGACCCTGGGAGGACTCTTCGACGCCGCCGCGCACCGTGACCCGGCGGCCGTCGCGGTCACGCAGTGCGGTCTCGACGGTGGTACCCGGTCCTTGACGTATGGCGAACTGGCCGCGGCGAAGGACCAGTTGGCCTCGGCCCTGCGCGCGGCGGGCGTCGGGCCGGGCAAGCGGGTCGCCGTCGCCGTCCCGCGTTCCGTCGAGCAGGTCGTCGCGCTGGTCGCCATCGTGAGCGCGGGCGGCGCGTACGTCCCGCTGGACCTGGCGTACCCGGACGAACGGCTGGAGTACATCCTGGCCGACGCCGCCCCGCAGGTCGTCCTCGTGGACCGCGAACAGCGGGACCGCTTCACCAAGCTGCTGGCCAGGGCGGGTGCGCAGGCCCAGGTGCTCGTGCTGGGAGACGAGCTGCCGACGGGGCGCGCGGCTGAGCCCGAGGTGAGCCGGCACGACCCCGCCTACGTGATCTACACCTCCGGATCGACCGGCCGGCCCAAGGGCGTCGTCGTCCCGCACTCCAGCGTGGTCACGCTCCTCGCCAACACCCAGCCCGACATGGACTTCGGCCCGCACGACGTATGGGTCCAGTTCCACTCCTTCTCCTTCGACTTCGCGGTCTGGGAGTTGTGGGGCGCTCTCGCGTACGGCGGTGAGCTGCTGGTGCCGGAGTACGGGCTGACCCGTTCCCCGGTCGACTTCCACCGGCTGGTCCGCGACCGCGGGGTGACCGTCCTCAACCAGACTCCGTCGGCGTTCTACCAGTTCATCGAGGCCGACCGGCATGCCGACGAGTCGCTGCCCGCCCTGCGTCGGATCATCTTCGGCGGCGAGGCGCTGCAGCTCGGGCGACTGCGCGGCTGGATCGAACGGCACGGCACGGGCTCGCCCGAGCTGGTCAACATGTACGGGATCACCGAGACCACCGTCCACGTCACCCACCGGGTGCTGACCGACGAGGACTTCGAGCTCGGCGACGACGTCAGTCCGATCGGCGGCCCGATTCCCGGCCTGGTCACCTACCTGCTCGATGACCGGCTCAGGCCGGTGCCGCCGGGGCGGGTGGGTGCCATCTATGTCGCCGGCGACCAGGTGTCGCTCGGCTATCTGGGCAGGCCGGGGCTCACCGCGGGCCGGTTCGTGGCGAACCCGTTCGCGGGGGACGGCTCCCGCATGTACCACACCGGCGACCTCGCCCGCCGTACGCTCGACGGCGAGCTGGAGTTCGCCGGACGCGCCGACGATCAGGTCCAACTCAAGGGATTCCGAGTCGAGTTGGGAGAGGTGGAGTCGGCGGTCAGGGAACTCGCCGGCGTGGTCGACGTGGCCGTCACCGTGGCGGACAGCGGCGACCACCTGGTCGCGCACGTCGTGGGTGGCGTACCGGGTGACTTCACCGAGTTGCTGTCCAGGAAGCTGCCGGTGCACATGGTGCCCGGTCGGGTGTTGCCGGTCGACGCGCTGCCGTTGACGGTCAACGGGAAGCTCGACCGCAAGGCATTGGAGATGCGCTCCCAAGACAGTGCCACCACCGCAGCGCCGTTGTCTGCGGCCACGCCCGGACTGGTCGCGCCCCGCGGCGGAGCCGCTGATCGATACAGCCCCGCGCCCCCCGACGGACGAGGCAGTGACTTCGGGCTCGCAGCAATCGTCGGCATCTTCACCGAAACCCTGCCCGGCACCGCGGTGGACGCCGACACCGACTTCTTCAGGGCCGGCGGCGACAGCATCGTCGCCATCACCGTCATCAACCGGGCCAGGGCGCTCGGCCTGACGATCGCGCCCCGCGACGTCTTCCTGCTCAGGACCCCCCGCGCGCTCGCCGAGCACCTCGCCACGAGCACACCGCAGGCCGCCGCTCCCACCGAGGCCCGTCGCGAGGACGGTCCCCTCATGGCGACGCCGATCATCCTGCGCCAGCGCGAACTGGGCGGATCTCTCGCCCGGTTCGCCCAGGCCAGGACACTTCTGGCCCCGGAGGGCACCGGCTTCGCCGACGCCGAGCGCGCGGCGATGGCCGTCGTCGCCGCGCACCCGGCCCTCCGGCTCCGTCTGCGAGTCGAGCACGGGGTCTGGGACCTGCGCACCGAACCCCACCACGACGTCACCGTCGTACGGCCGGACACGCCCGATGCCACGACGGCGGCGAACGAGGCCGCCGAGCGCCTCGACCCCGAGTCCGGGGAGGTCATCGCGTTCGCGTGGCTGGAGTCGACCCGGACCCTGGTGGTCACCGTGCACCATCTCGCCGTCGACTCGGTGTCCTGGCTGGTCCTCCTGGACGACCTGGCCACGGCCCTGCGCGGGGAGCCCCTGGCGCCGCCCACCACGTCCTACGCCGAGTACGCCGAAGCCCTGACGCTTCACTCGGCCCACGCGATCGACGACCTCGGGCACTGGGCCACCACGCTCCAGGCGCCCGCGTTGCTGCCCGCCGTCGACGGGCTGCGCGAGACAACGGTCGTCCTCCCGCCCGACGTGAGCGACCGCGTCACCCGTACCGCACCCGCCGCACTCGGAACCGGTATCACCGAGTTGCTGTGCGGAGCCCTGCGCACCGCACTGACCCGCATCCAGCCGACGCCCACCGACCTCGCGATCGAATTGGAGCGACACGGCCGGGTCCCGGCCCTCGACCACCACGACTACACCCGCACCGTCGGCTGGTTCACCTCCATCGCGCCCGTACGGCTCACCGCGCACACCGACCCCGTCGCGGCGGCCCGCGAGCTCGCCGACCGCCAGCCGGACGAACGCGCACATGTCGCCTACGGGCAGCTCCGGTACCTCAACCCGCAGACGCCCCCGCTGCTCACCGCCCACCCACAGGTACTGTTCAACTACCTGGGCCGGGGCAGCGAGTCTCAGGCGCTGCAGATCACCGGTGGTGACCAGGGCAGCCCGTACGCCGTCGAGGTCAACGCATGGCTCGACGAGGCCACCGGCAGCCTGCACGCGGCCTTCACCCTCGCCGAGGGCATCCCCGACGAGATCACGGAGCACTGGCACAGCGCGCTGGAACGCATCGTGCACGCCTCCGCGACGGCCGAGCGCACCGCGCCCGTCACCCCGCTCCAGCGCGGCCTGTTCTTCCAGGCCCAGATGGCGGGCTCGGCCGGACACTACGTCGCGCAGAGCTGGTTCACCTTCGACCGGCGTCTGGACACCGACGCACTGGCCAAGGCTATGGCGTACGTGATCGCCCGGCACCCGGTCGTCGGCGCAGGCTTCACCACCGACGACGACGGCAACCCCGTCCAGACGCTCGCGGCGGGCCGCAGCGTCGAGGTCCGTACGATCGCCCTGTCCACAGAGGCGGAGGTCGACGCACTACGCGTCCGTGACCGCGACACGGGATTCGACCCCGGCGAGCCGCCGCTGATCCGGATGACCGTGGTACGGCTCCCCGACGACCGCGACGGCCTGCTGCTGAGCTACCACCTGCTGCTGTGGGACGGATGGTCCCGCGAGATCGTCCTCAGGGACCTGTTCGACGCCTATCAGGCCGTCCTCGCGGGCGAGTTGCCGGTACCGACCCCGGCCACGCCGAGCTTCGAGGATCACGCACGGGCGCTCGACGCCAAGGACGCCGCCGTATCGGAACGCTTCTGGTCGGATCAGCTGGCCGGCCTCCCCGGCCCGACACTGCTCGCCGGACCGACGCCTACCCTCTCGGACGACCTGCCGCGCGCGCTCGTGCACACGCTGTCCGCCGAGCAGTCGGAGCTGCTTCGGGAGGCCGCCAGGGTGCACGGCGTCACCTTGAACTCGGTGCTGACCGGCGGGTTCGGGCTGCTGCTCGGCGGCCGCACGGGCCGCGGTGACGCCGTGTTCGGCGTGACCGTCTCCGGCCGGGAGGGCGAGGGGCTGTCCGACATCGTCGGCGTGCTGCTCAACACCGTGCCGATGTGGACGCGGGCGAGGCCCGACGAGACGGTCCGGGAGTACCTGTCGGCCGTACAGACGGCCAGGGTCGAGGCGATGGAGCACGAGCACATGGGGCTCGGCGAGATCCAGCGGGCCAGCGGGCACGACACGCTGTTCGACAACCTGTTCGTGCTCCAGAACTTCCTGGACATGGACGCGTTCGCGGAGATGAACGCCCGGCACGGCATCACCTCGGTGAAGGCGGATGACTCCACCCACTATCCGTACACCTGGGTCGTGACCCCTGGCGACCGGCTCACGGTCAAGCTGGAGTACCGCGACGAGGACGACGAGAGCGCCCGGCGTCTCCTCGACGACTACCTGCACGTACTCGAAGACCTGGCCCGGGCGACCGGACCGGTCGGGGCGCTGCGAGGGCTGGGGCCGCGGCCGACGCCGGGCGAGCGTACGGACGTAGGCACGGACACCGTGGTCGACCGGTTCGACCAGGCGGCGGACCGTGATCCGCAGCGGGTGGCTCTGGTAGCCCACGGCTCGAGCATGACCTTCGCCGAACTGCGGGACCGCAGCCGCGCGGTGGCGGGTGTGCTCGCAGCGCGTGGCATCGGCCCCGAGACGACCGTGGGGCTCGCGATCCCGCGCTCCCTCGACTGGATCGTCGCACTGTTCGCAGTCCTGCGCGTCGGCGCCGCCTACGTGCCGCTGGAGCTGGACCACCCGGACGAGCGGATCGCGGCGATCGTCGAGGACGCCCGCCCGGACGTGATCCTCACGGTGAGTGCCGTATCTCCCCGCCTGACGGGCGAGCTGCTCGAGCTGGACCGTCCCCTACCGGCTGCCGAGCCGTTCGTGACGTTCGCGCCGGACGACCCCGACCGGCTGCGGCACCCCGCGTACACCATCTACACCTCCGGCTCGACCGGGAAGCCCAAGGGCGTGGTGACCGAGTACGCAGGGCTCACCAACATGCTGATCAACCATCAGCGCCGGATCTTCGAACCGGTACTGGCCGAGCACGGGCATCGGATCTTCCGGATAGCGCACACCGTGTCTTTCGCGTTCGACATGTCGTGGGAGGAACTGCTGTGGCTCGCCGACGGACATGAAGTGCACATCTGCGACGAGGAGTTGCGCCGCGACGCGCCCCGCCTGGTCGAGTACTGCCTGGAGCACGGCATCGACGTCATCAACGTGACGCCGACCTACGCTCAGCAGCTCGTCGCCGAGGGCCTGTTGGACAGCCCCGATCGGCGTCCGCCGCTGGTGCTCCTCGGTGGTGAGGCGGTCACGCCGACGCTGTGGCAGCGGCTCGCCGAGACCGAGGGGACGGTCGGCTACAACCTGTACGGACCGACCGAGTACACCATCAACACCCTGGGCGTCGGCACCTTCGAGTGCGAGGACCCGGTGGTCGGCGTGGCCATCGACAACACCGACGTGTACGTGCTGGACCCGTGGCTGAGGCCGCTGCCGGACGGCGTCCCCGGCGAGCTGTACGTCTCGGGCATCGGCATCGCGCGGGGCTACCTCGGGCAGCCCGCCCAGACCGCGCACCGCTTCGTAGCGTGCCCCTTCGGCGCACCCGGCGAGCGCATGTACCGCACCGGGGACCTCGTGCTCCGGCGGCCGGACGGCAACCTGACGTACCTGGGCCGCACCGACCAGCAGGTCAAGATCCGGGGGCACCGGGTCGAACTCGGCGAGGTCGAGGCCGTCTTCGCTGCGCACCCGGCGGTCCGGTTCGTCGCGGCGGTCGCCCAGCCCGACCCGCAGGTCGACGGCGCGTACCGGCTGGCGGCCTACCTCGTGCTGGACGGCGCGGACCTTGCGGCGGTGGCCGCCGAGGTGGGCGCCGGACTGCCGGACTTCCTGCGCCCGACGCACTACGCCCAGGTCGACAGCATCCCGCTCACGGTGAACGGGAAGGCTGACACGAAGGCGTTGCCGGAGGCCAAGCCGCTCGGCGCGCTGACCACGGCGGGGGAGCGCGGTCCCGAGACCGAGACCGAGACCGTGGTGTGCGAGTTCTTCGCCGAGGCACTGGACCTGGACGATGACGAGGTGAGCGCGGTGAGCGACTTCGTGTCCCTGGGAGGACACTCCATGCTGGCGGTACGACTCAACGGACTGCTCCGCCGCGAGTACGGTCCAGTGATCACGATCCGAGACCTGTTCACCCTGCGAACCCCGGAAGCGATTGCCCGCCACCTCGATGACAACTCCTGACACGCAGCGACCCCGCGCGGGGTCCGACATCCTCCGGACCGCTCTGCGCCGCAACCTCGGCGCCATGGTCTGGGGCACCGTCCTCATGGGCCTGTACCAGGCGGGCGAGACGGCCTTCCCGATCGCGCTCGGCCTGATCGTCGAGCACACGATGCAGGACCGGAGCCTCGGCTCGCTGGGCCTGTCGATCGTCGCGCTGGCCGTGATCATCACGACCGTGTCGCTGTCGTGGCGGTTCGGGATGCGCGTCCTGCAGAAGGCCAACACGACCGAGGCGCACCGCTGGCGGGTGAGGGTCGCGGCCTGCGGACTCCAGCCGGTGGCCAGGGACGTCGACCTCAAGTCCGGCGAGGTACTGACCATCGCCACCGAGGACGCCGACCAGACCGCCGACATCATCGAGGTGGTGCCGCTGCTGATCAGTTCGCTGGTCGCGGTGGCCGTCGCGGCGGTCGCGCTGGGCCTGGCCGACCTCCGGCTCGGTCTGCTGGTGATCGTGGGCACCGTCGCGATCATGTCGATCCTGAGCGTGCTGTCCAGGCGGATCGGCTCCAGCACCCAGGAACAGCAGGCCCGGGTGGCGCGGGCGGGTGCCAAGGTCGCCGACCTGATCACCGGCCTGCGTCCGCTGCACGGCTTCGGCGGCAACCACGCGGCGTTCCGGTCCTACCGGAAGGTCAGCACCGAGGCGAAACTCCAGGCGATCACCGTCGCCAAGGTGAACGGCGCGTACGCGGGCACGGCGCTGGCCCTGAACGCGGTCCTCGCCGGCGCCGTGACCCTGACGGCGGGCTGGCTGGCCTTCGACGGGCAGATCAACATCGGGGAACTCGTCATGGCGGTGGGGCTGGCGCAGTTCATCATGGAACCGCTCAGGCTCTTCTCGGAGATGCCGAAGTACGTGATGATCGCGCGTGCCTCGGCCGAGCGGATGGCGCTGGTCCTGACCGCGCCGCCGGTCACGACGCCGGGGCCCGAACGCCCGGCCGCGGGCGGGGACCTGGAGCTCGACTGCGTCCGATACGGGACATTGCGCGACCTGAAGTTCCAGGTGTCCGCCGGGGAGTTCGTGGCGATCGCCGCCTACCAGCCGCGCGCGGCGGCCGATCTCGCTTCGGTCTTGGCGGTCAATGTCCCGCCCGAGGCGTACGAAGGTGCGGTGCGGGTCAGCGGACAGGAGCTCGCGGACCTGTCGATCGAGGCGGTCCGCGCGCACCTGCTGGTGAACCCGTACGACGGTGAGATCTTCGCGGGCACGCTCCGCACCAACATCGACCCGTCCGGCACCAGCCGGTCGGTCCCCGAGGCCGTCGAGGCGTCCATGCTGACGGACGTCGTCGCACTCCACCGCGACGGACTCGACTACGGCGTCCGCGACCGCGGCGCGAACCTCTCGGGCGGGCAAAGGCAACGGCTGTCCCTGGCCCGGGCGTTGGCCGCCGACACCGACGTCCTCGTGTTGCACGACCCGACGACCGCCGTAGACGCGGTCACCGAACAGCTCGTCGCGCGCAACGTCGCGAAGCTGCGCCGGGGCCGCACCACGGTCGTGATCACCAGCAGCCCGGCACTCCTGGACGCCGCCGACCGTGTCCTCGTACTCGACGACGGGGTCATCACGGCTGAGGACACGCATCGGAACCTGCTGTCCACCGACGCGGACTACTGCCGGGCTGTGGCCCGGTGACCCGACCGGCTAACCAAGGGCCCAGGCGACATCCCTGAGCAGGGCGTGTCGCCAGCCCGCTCGGTCGTGGCCGGAGGCCGATCGCGAGACCCGTACGGTCGCACCGGCCTGTTCCGTCAGGGACTCGGTCAGTTCGCAGTGGGGCAGCATCCGTGTCTCGTGTTCCCCGACGTCGAACGCAACCCGCAGACCGGACAGTTCGGGGCGCTCCCGCAGACGCGCGGCGATGGCGCCGCCGACCGGGCCGCCCAGCGGGTCCGGTAGGCCCATGGCGTCGGGAGTCCACCAGAACGACCCCGACTGGCAGGCGACGCGGGACACCAGGTCCGGGAACTCCAGCGCCGCGTACATCGCGCTCAGTCCGCCGAGGCTCTGCCCGGCGACCACCAGCCGGTCCGGGTCGGCGGGTACGCCGGACTCCGCCACCAGCGGCAGCAGTTCGTCCCGAACCGCCTCCCACAGTTCGGGCCTGCACGCGAACTCGGCAGCCCTGTCCTTGGCAGGCAGGAACACGAGGGTGACCGGGGGTATCTCGCCACTGGCGACGGCCGAGTCGAACGCCGTCATGGCCGGATGCAGATACAGCCAGTCGTCTCCGTCGAGCAGCAGGACCACCGGTCCACCGCCGCCCGCCGGATGGACGCGTACGGTGCGCCGCCCGCCGAGCCCTTCGCCGGCCCAGCGGATCCGGGTGCGGGGGAGGGGCAGGACGTCGTCGGCGCCGACGACGGGCCAGTGCGGCTGGCCGGGGGCGTCCGGGGTCGCGGCGATGGACCGGTCACCGCCCGCGCCCACCGGGTTGAACGGGTCGGCGTACGCCGAGTCGCCCGCGAGCAACTGGTAGGTCACCCGCAGCCGCGCGGGCATCCTCACCTCGGCGTACCAGCAGTCCGTTTCGCCCCACCGGCGCAGGGGGACCGGCCCCGACCAGCTCTCGAAGCCGATGCTCGCCTCAGACCCGCGCCACAGGAACAGGGTCACCCAACCGCCGCCGTCGGCAGGTACCGACGGGGGTGCCCCCACCGCTGCCCAGAACGCGTCGGTGCCGGGTTTGCCGGGCAGTCCGAACTCGGCGAACGCGTTCTCCATGTCGGCCGTGACGAGGCGCACGAACGTCTCCTTGTGAGAGGGAAGCGGCGACGGCTAAGCTCCTGTCAATTAGGCCAGGCTAACCTAATGTTGACGTTCCGAGGAGGCAACTCGCCATGAGCACCAACCCCTTCGACGACAGCGAAGGCCGTTTCCTGGTCCTTGTGAACGACGAGGGCCAGCACTCTCTTTGGCCGTCCTTCGCCGATGTGCCCGGGGGATGGACGATCGTCTTCCAGGAGAACACCCGAGAGGCGTGCCTGGAGTACATCGAGGCCCACTGGACCGACCTGCGCCCCCGGTCCCTCTCGGCGTAGCACCGAGTACAGAAGGTCGGGGGCGGGGGCTCACACCGCCTCGTGGGCCGCGTCCGGTGTCGTGGAAGAGGCAGCACCTCCGGTCGCGTCTCGTCCGGTGCGCGGCAGAGTGCGGAAGAGGCTGCCCGGCCACCAGAACCAGCGGCCCAGGTCGAGGGCGAGGGCCGGCACCAGGACGGTCCGGACGAGGAAGGTGTCCAGGAGGACGCCGATGCCGACGAGGACACCCATCTGGGCCATCGTCACCAGCGGCAGGCCGGCGAAGATCGCGAAGGTCGCGGCCAGCACAATGCCGGCCGAGGTGATGACGCCTCCGGTGCTGGTCAGGCCCTCCAGGACGCCGCGCTCGTGGCCCAGCTTCCCGGTTTCCTCCTTCACGCGGTGCATGAGGAAGATGTTGTAGTCGATGCCGAGGGCCACAAGGAAGACGAAGCCCATCAGCGGGATCGACCAGTCGACGCCCGCGAAGCCCAGGACGTGCTCGAAGAGGAGGTTCGAGGCGCCGAGGGCCGCGAAGTACGACAGCACGACTGTGGCCAGGAGCAGGAGCGGGGCGACCAGGGCTCGCAGCAGGAGGATCAGGACGCCCAGGACGACGAGGAGCACGATCGGAACGACCGTCGTCAGGTCTCGGTCGGCGGCCCGCTGGGTGTCGAGGGCCTCCGCCGTCGTACCCCCGACGAGCGCGTTCATCGGGTGTACCGCGTCGCGCAGGGCGTCGATCGTGTCCTTGGCGGCCTGGCTGTCCGGGGCGTCCTTCAAGACCACCGACAGCGTGGTGAGTTCGCCGTCCGGCGTGCGGTCGGTGTCGCTCTCGACGCGGGCCACGCCGGCCACCGAGGCCGCCGCCGCCCTGACCTCGGCGGTGCGGTCGGTGCGGGTGACGATGTCCGCCGGGTCGGAGGCGCCCGAGGGGTAGTGTGCCGAGATCTTCTCCTGTGCCACGACCGACTCGGGCTTGTCCTGGAACATCTCCGCCTGTGTCAGGCCCATGTTGATGCCCACCGCGCTCAGTGCGAGCACGCCGGTGACGGCGACCGACATCAGCCATGACCAGCGGGGGCGCAGGGCGACGGCGGCCCCGACCCGGGACCAGACGGTGCGCGGGTTCCGGACGGGCGTGCCGTGGCGCGGGACGAAGGGCCAGAACACCCAGCGGCCCGTGATGACGAGCAGTGCCGGAAGCACGGTGACCATGGCGAGGAAGCCGCAGACGACACCGACCGCGCCCACCAGGCCCAGTGAGCGGGAGGAGTTGATGTCGGCGAACGCCAGGCAGGACAGGCCGACGGCGATGGTGGCGGCGGAGGCCAGGAGCGCCGGGCCGGAGCGGCGCAGTGCGATCCGCATCGCCTCGTACCGGTCCTCGTGGCGGTGCAGTTCCTCGCGGTAGCGGGCGATGAGGAGCAGGGCGTAGTCGGTGCCCACGCCGAAGACCAGGACCATGAGCACGCCTGAGCTCTGCGGGTCGACCGGGAGGCTCGCGTGCTTCGCCAGCAGGTAGGTGGTGACCTGGGTGAGGACGGCCGCGAAGCCCACTGACACGAGGGGCAGCAGCCACAGGACCGGGCTGCGGTAGGTGAGCAGCAGGAGGACGGCCACCACCAGGCCGGTGGCCAGCAGCAGCGTCGTGTCGAGGTCGTCGAAGACCGCCACCGAGTCGGTGAGGGAGCCGGCGGGACCGCCGACGGCTACCGCCACGCCGGGCGGGGCGTTGGCGCCGGCCACGTCACGTAGTTCGTCGACCTTCTCCGTGATGTCGTCCTCGCTGTCCAGCGGCACGATCGTCATCACGGCCTCGCCGTCCTCGGACGGGATCGGCTGCGAGACCGCCCGGCCGGTGGGGACAAAGCGCGAGAGGGCATCCCGATCGGCCGCCGCAGCAGCCTCCGTGCCCTTGCCGCCGGTGTAGACGACGACGGCCGGCATCACCGTGTCCGTACGGAACTTCTCCAGCTCCGTGTTGACCTGCGCGGACTCGGCACCACGCGGCAGGAAGGCGTTGGGCCCGGATTCCTCGACATCGCCGAGCTTGCCGGCCAGCGGGCCGAGGGCGACGACCAGGATCAGCCAGGCCGCCAGGACCAGCATCGCCCGGAGGGGTTGCCCCCAGCCCCGGCGTCCGCCGGGCGCGCGGGCGACGCGCTGAAGCAGCGCACGCATGAGTAGTCTCCTTGGGTAGGGAGCGCGCCACCGGTCCGCTTGACGACCGGTACCAGGGCGCACGGGGCCCGCACCACGGCGCTTGCAGGTGTGATGACCTGCCGTGGTGTACGGGTGGGGTGTGTCCGAGGGGTGTGTTCTTCCTCGGTACGGCCGGGAGTTGCCGCTCCCGGCCGTACGTGCGTTTGTCGGCGCCTCTCAGTGCGCCCCGAGGGCTATTCGATCTCGCGCATCATCTTCTCCATCGAGGACACCGACAGCCGGGTCTGCGTCAGCTCGTTGAGGGTCTGCTGCTGTCCCTCGGCGGTGCGACGCTGCAACTCCACGGTGTCCTCCAGGAGTTGGGCGTACTTCGCCGCGAGGTCCTTGTACTGCTGTTCGCGCGCGGCCAGCATCCGGGCCCGCCAAGTGGCGGCGGCCTGCCACACGATCACGATCAGCAGGGTGAAGACCCCGGCCGCGCCCACGGCTCCGACCACAGCGCCCACGGTGTCGGCGCTGTCGGCGAGCGTCACCTGTTCCCCATTCACTTCGCTTCCTCTTTCTCGGCCTCGGTCTTCTCCGGCTGGGCTTTCTCGGCCTCGCTGAGCGTCGCGGCCCCCCGCGCGACGACGCCGGGAGTCAACTGGTAGAAGAACGGCGTGACATCGAAGTACTTCATCGCCTTGCCGTCCTCCGCGAGTTCGAGCGTGCCGACGACCAGTCCGGCCGCCTCCAGCCGCTGCAGGTGCATGTGCAGCAGCGGACGGCTCATCCCGATCTCACGAGCCAGCGCGCTGACGTAGTTCCGGCTCTCCAGCAGCGCCCCGACGATCCGCATGCGGTGCGGATTGGCGAGGGCGGAGAGCACCTTCAGCAACTCATCGCCCGTCGGTGCCGGAGGCGGGACCTCGGGCATCGCGGCCCCTTTCCGTCGTACCTGTCAGAAAAGGCTGACAGCCTCTTCCGGTACCTGTCAAAGATTCCTGACACATATCGGGGGCGGATCGGGGGCAGATGGGGGTGGCATGGGGGACGTCTCAGGGTTGGCTCGGGGTTGGCTGGGCGCGTGCCGTCGGCTCGTCCGAGTGCGGCTACTCCCGTCGTCGTATGCGCGCCGACCGCCTCGCTCATACGGTGAAGAGGTGACGTCCTTCGACCAGCTCGCCGCCCGGCTGCGGGCGCTGCCGCAGCGCACCGCGGATCTGCTGGTCGTCGCCGTGGTCGCGCTGTTCACCGGCCCGGACGCGGCGGTGAACGAACCGCCCTACCGCCAGGCGGACTGGTTCACCTGGCTGCTGCTCGCCGTGTCCCTCACCGCGCTGGTGTGGAGGCGGCGGTGGCCGGTGCCGGTCGCGATGGTGAGCGGGGCGGCCTGTGCCGGCTGGGCGCTCTACGGACACGTCGGCGAGCTGCTGAACCTGCCGACGATCGTGGCGCTGTACACGGTCGCGGTCCAGGGCGACCGGCGCCGCGCCCTGTGGACCGCCCTCGTCGCCTCCCTCACCTCGGGCGCGGTCGCGCTGTGGATCGGCAACGACGTCGTGAACCCCCCGGGGCTCCCCGTGCTGGAGATGCTGTGGCCGCTGGTGCCGCTGCTGCTCGGCGAAGTGGTGCGTACGCGGCGGCATGCCGCCTACAGCACCGACAGCCAGACCGGCGGCGCCCGCGGCGACAGCGGTGCCCATGCCGGGGCCGGAACGGTGGCCGTCGTGGCCGTAGGCGGAGTGCGAGTCGTGGGACGCCCGGTGCTCGACGAGCCGGCGGATCCAGCCGTCGACGATCGCGTTCCAGTCCTGGTGCCCGACCCTGTCGTGGGAGACCGTGAAGCGGGTGAGCGCTTCGTGGTCCTCGGAGAGGCGCCCGCCGCGCTTGTCTGCCTCCAGGACGATCTCCATGCCGCCCGGGCCGGCGAGGAAGGTCAGCTCGATCTCGTTGATCTGATGGGCGTACTGCGGTGCCGGGGTGAGCTCGATCTCCTGGTAGAAGGGCAGCTGTTGGCCGGTGCTGCCGATACGGCCGTACTCCAGGTCGGCTGGCTTGAAGCCGAAGTCGAGTTGGCCGAGCGCTTCGAGGATTGCCTCCTGGACGGGCAGCGGGCCCACCGTCAGCTGGTCGAGGTCGCCCTTGTCCTTCGCGCCGGCCGCCGACAGCTCCGTGCGCATTCCGAAGACGATGCCCAGGCTCTGCCCGTACAGCTCCGTGCCCGGGCCTTCCCTTGCAGCCTCACCTGCTGAAGACGCCTCAAGAAAACGCGATCATGATCGCGTCACGAGCTCATGGAAAAGGATTGGAGCGAGGCGGCGCACCGTTGCTACCTTCGTGGTGGACCGTGAAGTCGTCGTTTGGAGGTGAGCCCCGTGAACACAGTTACCCATGGGTGCTCCCTCAACCCGTCACGGTCCGGCGGCTGACGTTCGGTGTCGCCAGGAGCGCCTGAGATCGAGGCACTCCTGAAGGAGACTCCGATGAACACGAAGCCTTTTACAACCGGCCTGAGCGGGAACGCGCTGATGATCACGCGTGTCGCGGACAGGCAATGGCATGCCCTGGATGACGACTTGGTGGTCGGCCGCGGGTATGCGGAGCACCGGCCCGACGGACGCTTGTTCGTCAGCATCGACGCCTGGCACGATGCCACCTTCGACCGGCTCGCCGAGGCGATGCTGGCGGAACTGCCGGCGCCGCTGTACACGGTGGTCGACGAAGCCGACGTCGAGCTGACGGCCGGCTGGCGGCGGGCCGGGTTCACCATCCGGCGCCGCGAGTGGGAGTGCGTCGTGCCGACCGACCCGCGGGTCACAGGGCTCGACGCAGTCCTGCCGCCCTCGGGCGTGACGCTCGTGCCCGCCGGTCAAGCGGACGAGAGTCTGCTGCGGGCCGTGGACCGCGCGATCCGTGACGAAGTCGAGGCGACCGTCGGGTGGCAGTCGATGCCGGCGGAGGTGATTCCACGCCCCGAAGGCGACACCATCGTCGACCCGTCGAAGTACGCGGTGGCCGCGGCGCCGGACCGCTACCTGGGTCTGATCCGCGTGGTGACGGTGAACCGGCCGCGCATCGGGCTGGTCGCCGTCCGGGCCGGCGAGCAGCGCCGCGGCATCGCGCGGGCGCTCCTGGCCCACGCACTGGGGACGCTGCACCGCACCGGGTTCGCCGCGGCCTGGACCGAAGTCCACGAGTCCAACCAAGCAGCCTCGGCGCTGTTCGAGGGCATCGGCGCCCGACCGATGGGCAGCAACCTGGAGCTGGTGCGATGACGAAGAACAAGAACGTCATCGAAGTCGAGGGCAAGGTCGTCGAGTGCCTGCGCAGCGCCATGTTCACCGTGGAGCTCGAGAACGGCCACCAGGTGCTCGCGCACATCAGCGGGAAGATCCGCAAGAACTACATCAAGATCGTGCTGGAGGATCGGGTCCTGGTGGAGCTCCCGCCCTACGACCTGACGCGCGGCCGGATCGTGTTCCGGTACCGGAACTAGTACCGCATCAGGCAACGTTCACCCTGTAGTTCGTGGCCCGCGCTGGCTGCTTCCCGACCACAGCCGAGATTGTGTGTCTGTACACGTCGAGTCACCCATCCCATTGCGCGCGAATGAGTGTGTCGAGTCGCTGCCATGCCGGGGACGAGGCGTTGACCGTGCTCTGGATGAGGGCGGGGATCTCGGATGTGGCATCCAGCTCGGGCGGTTCGTCAGGTCCGTAGCGCTCCCGGGTCGCCTCGGCGATCCGGCGGGCGAGGTCGTCGATGCGTGGATCGTCGGCATCGAGGTCGTACGCGCGGTCGTAGTCCAGGAAGAGCTGCCGTAGCGCCGGGTCTGCCAGGGTCTCGGCTTGGTCGTGGAACAGGGTGATCGCGCGGTCCGGGTGGGTGGCGAACACAAGGATCCACAGGTCGCGTTGCAGGTCCACCCAGCGTGGGGTGAATCCCCAGCGGGCCAGGTGTTCCAGATGGGCTCCGACCTCGTTCGGCAGCGGTGCCAGACGCCCGGCGGCGAGCCGTCGCAGGCGCCCTTGCGTTGCCCGTAGGCGACGAATGCGGGCAGTGAGTTCGTCGTCGATCTCGCGCAGCGCCTGCTGGAACTCTTCGTCGTTCGCTGATCTGAGGTCCCGGATACGCGCCAGGGGAACGCCGGCCTCGGCGAGTGTCCGGATCTTGATCAGGTCGATGGCGTCGTTGGCGCCGTACCGCCGGTAGCCGGAGGCATCGCGGTCAGGCTCAGGGAGCAACCCCTTGTCGTGATAGACGCGGATGGTCTTGATCGACACTCCGACGTACCTGGCCAGCTGGCCGATGGTGAGCACCCGGCCATCGTCCCACTTGACCCTTCCCCTGGGGCAGGGTTGCAGCATGGCGTCATGGCGAACACGAACATCGATCGGGAGACTCTGCGCGAGCTGGCCGACGAGGGCAACGAAACCGCTTTGGACCGCCTGGCCGACCTCGCCGACGCAGCCGGCGACCTCGCAGAGCTGAGCGAGCTGTTGGACGAAGGGTCCATGCACGCCGGATTCCTGCTCACACGACGGGCGACCTCGGCCGGCGACCTGCGCGAGCTGCAACGAATCTCCGACGCCGGCTACGACCAGGCCGGAAACGAACTGGACCGGCTGCTGAAGGCACCGGCCGACGGGTAACGGGATTGAGGATCCGACCGGCCGCTGCGGCCGCGCTCATCCACTTGGCGGCGGGTTCAGGTGGCCCCGTACCTGCCCGTCTGCCACGAGCGCATCAGAGGGCAGGAGTCAGTTGTTGACGCGGTCCATGAGCTGGTCGGGGTAGCGCGGCCCCGCAGCGGCGCCCGGAGGGAGGGCTGCGTCCAGGGCGGCGAGGTGGTCGGCGTCGAGACGGGCGTCGGCGGCTGCGGTGTTCTCCTCCAGATAGCTGATGCGCTTGGTGCCGGGAATCGGGACGATGTCGTCGCCCTGGTGGAGGAGCCACGCGAGGGCGAGTTGTGTCGGGGTGAGGCCGGCCTCTGCCGCGAGGGTGCGGACCTGGTCTGCCAGCTGCAGGTTGCGGCGCAGGTTGTCGCCCTGGAAGCGGGGGTCGAAGCGGCGGTAGTCGTCTGCGGCGAGTGCAGCGGTGTCCTTGATCGCGCCGGTCAGGAAGCCGCGGCCGACCGGTGAGTAGGGGACAAGGGTGATCCCGAGTTCCCGGGTGGTCGGGAGGATCTCGGTCTCCAGGCCGCGTTCCCACAAGGAGTATTCGCTCTGGAGAGCAGTGATGGGGTGAACGGCGTGTGCCCGGCGCAGGGTGTCCGCGTTCACCTCGGACAGTCCGATGTGGCGGATCTTGCCTGCCGCGACGAGTTCGGCCAGGGCGCCGACGGTGTCTTCGATCGGAACGGCGGGATCACGCCGGTGGAGGTAGTACAGGTCGATGTGGGCCAGGCCCAGCCGTGTGAGGGAGGCATCGACGGCCTTCTTGGCGTACTGCGGGGTGGAGTCGACGGTGAAGGTGCCCTCGTGCAGGCGGGACCCGAACTTGGTGGCCACGACGGCTTCCTCCCGCCGTCGGCCCGCCAGGGCACGGCCCAGCAGGGCTTCGTTGTGGCCGGCGCCGTAGACGTCGGCAGTGTCCAGGAGGTTCACACCCAGGTCGAGGGCGCGGTGGATGGTGGCGATGGACTGGGAGTCGTCGGTGGCTCCGTAGAACTCGGACATGCCCATCAGGCCGAGTCCGACGGCGGAGACCGCGGGTCCGTCGATGCCCAGAGTGCGCTGCTTCATGAGTGGGGGTTCCTTGCTGTGGCGGAAGGAGGTGGGTGTACAGCCGGAGCCGCACAGTCATAAAGTTATGCTGCATAACCATTATGGTCAATACTTGTCGCGTCGAATGACTTTTCATACTCTGGAGCAATGACGGCAGACGACCCCATGACCTCCGAGGTGATCCACCTTTTCGCGAAGGTCACCGACCGCTACGCCCGCGAATACGAGGCCGCCGCGGCTCACCACGGCCTCACCCCTCAGCAGGTGAAGGCACTGATCGCCCTGGATGAGGCTCCTCTGCCCATGCGTCGCGTCGCCGAACGGCTGGGGGCTGAACCGTCCAACCTCACCGGCATCGTGGACCGCCTGCAAAACCGGGGCCTGGTTGAACGCCGGTCGGAACCCAGCGACCGGCGAATCAAGCTTCTTGCCACCACGGACGCCGGGAAAGCGGCAGCTCAAGACCTGCGCAGCCGTCTGAGCTTCGCCCGCAACCCGCTCGCCGCCCTTGACGAAGGCCAGCGCCGCGACCTGCGCGACCTGCTGCAGCTGATGACCGAGGAGTAGAGATCAGGTCAGCGGCGCACCGGGTGCCGCTGTTGCGCGGTGCGTCCAGGGCTGCCCGCGGCACCGGGTCGATCAGCGGCTTGAACGCATCCAGCCGGGTCGCCTGGGGGGCGGCTTCTTGCGCGCCGCCGGCCAATCCGACACCCAGGGCCTTCTCAGGGACTTCGGCAGCACCGCGCCCTGATGTGATCTTCGCTGCGTCGTGAGCGTGTCGCGCTGGTCCAGTCCGGGGCAGAGTCGGCGACCGGGTCGGTGTGGGCTGCGAGTCCGGGTCCTGCGGTCAGAGCGCGCAGTGCCTGAAGGGTCAGGACTTGTACAACGAGGACTTAGTCCTCAAGGTCCCTCAGCCGCTCGACCCCGCCAAGGTGGTGCCCCTGCAGTGCGTGGGCACCACCCTGCGCTCGCCCCTCAAACACTGGAAGGCCAGCCCCGGGACGAAGGTCGCTGTCGGCGATGAGTGTCCATGCTGGGCATGGACATGATGGTGCGGGCCAGGTCGTCGGTGGGGGAAGGTCTTGCAGATCTTGGCCCCACCGATCTGGCGCCACGGTCAGTACTGTTCGGTCTCCGCAAAGCCCGCGTCCGCGTCGTCGGCGCCGAAAGCGTCGGCAGCGGCGGTCGGGTCGAATCCGGGCGGGCTGTCCTTGAGCGCCAGGCCCAGCCCGGCCAGCTTCGCCTTGACCTCGTCGATCGACTTCGCACCGAAGTTGCGGATGTCGAGCAGGTCGGCCTCGGAACGAGCGAGGAGCTCCCCGACCGAGTGGACACCCTCGCGCTTGAGGCAGTTGTACGACCGAACGGTGAGCTCCAGCTCCTCGATCGGCAGCGCCAGATCAGCGGCGAGCGCGGCGTCCGTCGGGGA